>NZ_JBNQTH010000022.1:0-559 GCF_050320885.1 Agrobacterium sp. ES01 | reverse complement strand
CGTGGCGGTCTGGGCGACGACGACCGCCTGTTCAATTATGACGTGACCACCAACAAGACCGGCGGGACGCTGGCGATCGCGTGGGGTGCCGACAACGGCGACAACGAAAGCCTGACGGGTGCGGGCAATCGCTCGGTCGCCTTTACCCAGGCTGGTATCGACGCACTTGTGGGCCAGGGACTGACCTCGCGCGGCGATGTGCTGTCCTATGTCCTGTCCAGCGACGGAACCATACTGACGGCCATGGCCGACGGCCGCACCGTCTTTGTCGTCGGCCTGTCGGATGACGACAGTGGTTCTTACGAATTCGTCCTGGTGGATACGCTCGATCACAGCGGAGCCGGCGAAGACCAGCTCGGCCTGAACTTCCAGTTCGCCGCTACCGATAGCGATGGCGATACCGCCACTGCAAGCTTCAGTGTGGGCGTGATCGACGACACGCCGCTTTCAGCCGGCACCATCTTCGACCGCTATGTGGAGGAAGAGGAACTGGTCGGCGGCAACGAAGACGACACCCCCGGCTATCTGGCCCCCGATGGAGACGGAAACTACCTCGGCC
>NZ_JBNQTH010000021.1:0-799 GCF_050320885.1 Agrobacterium sp. ES01 | reverse complement strand
ATTACTCGATGATGGAAGCCACGATACCGGCGCCGACGGTGCGGCCGCCTTCGCGGATCGCGAAGCGCAGCTTTTCTTCCATCGCGATCGGAACGATCAGCTCGACTTCAACCGTGACGTTATCGCCAGGCATAACCATTTCCGTGCCTTCCGGAAGCGACACGATACCGGTCACGTCCGTGGTGCGGAAGTAGAACTGCGGACGATAGTTGGTGAAGAACGGCGTATGACGGCCACCCTCTTCCTTCGTCAGGATGTAGGCTTCTGCCATGAACTTCTTGTGCGGCTTGACCGAACCCGGCTTGCACAGGATCTGACCACGCTCAACGCCGTTACGGTCAACACCGCGGACGAGTGCACCGATGTTGTCGCCAGCCTGGCCCTGATCGAGCAGCTTGCGGAACATTTCAACGCCGGTAACCGTCGTCTTGGAGGTGTCCTTGATGCCGACGATTTCGACTTCTTCACCAACCTTGACGATACCGCGCTCAACACGACCGGTCACAACCGTACCACGGCCCGAGATCGAGAACACGTCTTCGATCGGCATCAGGAACGGCTGGTCGATCGGACGCTCCGGCGTCGGGATGTAAGCGTCAACAGCTTCCATCAGGGCGCGGATGGCGTCTTCGCCGATCTTCTTGTCGCTGTCGTTGAGCGCTGCAAGTGCAGAACCCTTGACGACCGGAATGTCATCGCCCGGGAAGTCGTAGGACGACAGAAGTTCGCGAACTTCCATTTCCACGAGCTCGAGGAGCTCTTCGTCGTCAACCTGGTCGACCTTGTTGAGGAACACGAC
>NZ_JBNQTH010000020.1:0-805 GCF_050320885.1 Agrobacterium sp. ES01 | reverse complement strand
GGTTGCGGTGCGGAGCCATTCCGGCTGCGTAGCACTGCATCACGTCTCGGGTTGATGGTCTGGGCGAACTCGGCAGGCGTCAGCCAGCCGAGGCCGGAATGCGGTCGATGGTCGTTGTAATCCATACGCCAGTCTGAAAGGGCTGATCGCGCTTGAGGCAGCGATGAGAAGAGCGTCTCGTTCAATAGCTCGTCGCGCAGTCGACCATTGAAGCTTTCGATGAATGCGTTCTGGATCGGCTTGCCTGGGGCAATGTAATGCCAATCCACGTTGCTTCGGTCCGTCCATTGCAGGATGGCGTTGCTGGTGAACTCGCTACCGTTGTCGCTGACGATCATCCTGGGCTTGCCCCGTTCTTCTATGATCCTATCCAGCTCACGGGCGACCCGTAGACCGGAGAGCGAAGTATCGGCGAGGAGAGCCAGGCATTCTCTGGTGCAATCGTCCACGACAGTTAGAATCCGGAACCTGCGGCCGTCGGTGAGTTGATCCGAGACGAAGTCCAGGGACCAGCGATCGTTGGCAGCCATCGGGATCAGCATCGGCGCTCGGGTACCCAAGGCTCGCTTCCGGCCGCCGCGCTTGCGCACGGTCAGCTTCTCCTCCCGATAGAGCCGGAAGAGCTTCTTGTGGTTCACAACGTGTCCCTCGCGTCTGAGCAGCACATGAATGCGTCGATAGCCAAAACGGCGGCGTTCATGCGCCAACGCCTTCATGCGCTCGCGGAGGCCATGATCATCGTTGCGTCTGGTCTCATAACGGATCGTCATTCGGCAGAAGCCGATGGCTTTACACGCCCGCCGTT
>NZ_JBNQTH010000019.1:0-1153 GCF_050320885.1 Agrobacterium sp. ES01 | reverse complement strand
CTAGTGGATTGATTCCAACGTTTGGTGCCCGCGTTTAACAGCCGCGATTATCTCGTCGGGGTCTGCCTTCCACACGAACGGCTTTGGCTCGGTATTGTGCTCTTTGACAAAGCGGTTGATGGCGGCTTGAAGGTCGACCACGGAGTGAAAGACGCCGTGTTTGAGGCGACGCCGCGTCAGCTTTGCGAAGAACCCTTCGACGGCGTTCAACCAGGAACAGGACGTCGGCACGAAGTGGAAGGTCCATCGAGGATGCCTGTCCAGCCAAGCGCGTACTTTTGGCTGCGTGTGTGTAGCGTAGTTGTCGAGAATGACGTGGACGGCTTTATCCTTGGGCAGGGTCGCTTCGACTGCGTTGAGGAAGCGAATGAATTCCTGATGGCGGTGTCGCTGCATGTTTTTGCCGAACACTGACCCATCGAGAATATTGAGGGCGGCAAATAGCGTCGTCGTGCCGTGCCGTTTGTAATCATGGGTCATCGTGCCGCCACGCCCCTTCTTGAGCGGGAGACCGGGCTGTGTCCGATCAAGCGCCTGGATCTGGCTCTTCTCATCGACGGAAAGAACGATGGCGTGGGCTGGGGGCGAGACATAGAGGCCGACAACATCGTGCAGCTTCTCGGCAAAGGCTTTGTCATTCGACAGTTTAAAGCTACGCCAACGATGCGGAGCCAAACCATGCTCATGCCAGATTTTAACGACGGAAGACGCCGCGATCCCTACCGTTTTTGCCATGGCCCGTACTGTCCACTGTGTCGCCTCCTGCTGTGGCGGCTCCAAAGTGAGGGCAACGACCTTCTCGACTAATTCATCATCGAGTGGGGCTATGCCAGGAGGCCTGCTTTTGTCACGTAGGAGGCCATCGACACCTTCGGACATAAACCGTTCTTGCCAGCGCCAGACGCAGGTTTTGGATTTGCCAGTTTCCTCCATGATAGCCACAGTTCCAAAGCCATCACTGCTCATGAGGATGATCCTCGCTCGCCACACATGCTTCTGTGGCGAGCTGCCAGCGGCTACGATAGCTTCGAGCCGAGCACGGTCGGCAGAGGTGACGTCGAATGTGATCCCTGTACGCATGAGGTACTCTCGCATATCCGGGACAGCGTAGGAATCCGAAAACTGGACTCTTTCGTTTCGATCAATCCACTAG
>NZ_JBNQTH010000018.1:0-1515 GCF_050320885.1 Agrobacterium sp. ES01 | reverse complement strand
TGTCCGTCGTCGAATGATTTGAGACGTTTTGGGCTTTGGAAGAATGGAGTTTCCGGCTCGGTTTGCGGGTTGATTTAAGCCGCTTTGGCTTGGTGGTTCAAGCGGCGCTGTCTGATGGTGTCGCGTTTGATCCTTTCGCGTTCGAGCAAGATGGTCTGGCCGCGTCCGAAGTAGACGTCGGCCGGAGTGAGATTGTCGAGGCTTTCGTGGTATCGACGATGATTGTAATGCTCGACGAAGGCCGCGATCTGCGCCTCAAGGTCTTCCTTGAAGAAGTAGTTTTCCAGCAGGATGCGGTTCTTCAACGTCTGATGCCAGCGTTCTATCTTGCCCTGCGTCTGCGGATGACCCGGAGCGCCGTGGACCTGGTCGATGTTGAATCTCTCCAGCCATTCACCGAGATCGGAGGCGACGTAACACGGGCCGTTGTCGGACAGCAGGCGTGGCCGATGTTCGACCCTGACCCGGTCGCAGCCTGACGCAGCAAGCGCCAGATCGAGCGTGTCGGTGACGTCGTCCACCTTCATGGTGGTGCATAGCTTCCAGGCGATGATATAACGCGAGAAGTCGTCGAGGATCGTTGACAGGTAGAACCATCCCCAGCCGATGACCTTGAGGTAGGTGAAGTCGGTTTGCCACATCTCGTTCGGCCGCGTGGCCTTGTCCTTGAACTCGTCATTGGCCTTGATGACGATATAGGCTGGCGACGTGATCAGATCGTGGGCCTTGAGCAGGCGATAGACCGAAGCCTCTGACACGAAATAGCTTTCCGTGTCGGTGAACTTCACCGCCAGCTCGCGTGGCGACAGATCGGCGTGGTCCAGCGCCATGGTGACAATGCGATCCCTGATATTGTCGGGAATGCGGTTCCACACTCGTGACGGCGCGGATGTCCGGTCTTCCAGACCCTCGACACCGTGGGTCTGGAAACGATCATACCAGCGATAGAAGGTCGGCCTTGGAATGCCGAGCCGGTCTAGGGTTTGTCTGGCCGACAGGTGCGACTGCTCGACCAACCGGATGATCTCAAGCTTCTCGGTGGCGGGATATCTCATTCTTCGTCGCCCCCATCCCCGATCATGCTTTTTTTGAGCAGGCGGTTTTCCAGGGTGAGATCAGCCAGCGCCTCTTTCAGGTCGCGGCTTTCACGGCGCAGCGCCTTGACCTCGTCGCTGGTCGCCGAGCGGGCGGTATCACCCGCAAGCCGCTTCTTGCCTGCTTCGAGGAATTCCTTCGACCAGCTATAATACAGGCTCTCGGCAATCCCTTCACGGCGACAAATTGCGGCAATGCTGTCCTCGCCACGCAACCCCTCAAGCACAATGCGGATTTTGTCCTCGGCAGAATGATGCTTGCGCGTGGCGCGGCGGATGTCCTTGATCGTCTTCTCGGCCGTCGATGTCTGCGGCCCGGATTTCTGTCTCATATTCGCTTCCTTTGATTGAGCTACGATGAGCCGAAAATCCTCTCTTCTCAATTAAACCAATTCTGTCTCATAGGCGCTGATGTCGGACA
>NZ_JBNQTH010000017.1:0-3217 GCF_050320885.1 Agrobacterium sp. ES01 | reverse complement strand
TTGGATTTTGGTTGCGGGGGCAGGATTTGAACCTGCGGCCTTCAGGTTATGAGCCTGACGAGCTACCGGGCTGCTCCACCCCGCGGAATAATGTTTGGACAGCAAGATGGCCGCTTTTTTTGAGCGGCCTCATTTTGGGACGAGGCCCGATTGTTTTGTGATGAGAAGATTATGATTTCATTGCCTTTTGCAGACCTGGCAGCGACCTACTCTCCCGCGTCTTAAGACGAAGTACCATTGGCGCTGGGGCGTTTCACGGCCGTGTTCGGAATGGGAACGGGTGCGGCCGCCCCGCCATAACCACCAGGTCGGCAAAGGGCAATGTTGATGCTTGGCATCAATACGGAACCGTATTGATGCTTTGCATATTGAGAAGCTGGTTGAGGTTACCCTCATTTGTCTTAGGCGAACACGTTTAGGTTTGTTTCCCTTGCAGTGATTGGACGAAGTCCGCAAGCGCAAGGCGCGTCGCCGAAGGTTCGGCGCGTGGTTCTCAGCGACGGCCCAAAGGGCCGACAGCGTGAGAACAAAACAGATGGCATCATCGAAGCCTTTGGCTTTGATGAGCATGGTCAATGAGAACGATTAAGCCGATCGAGCTATTAGTAACGGTAAGCTTCACACATTGCTGCGCTTCCACACCCGTCCTATCAACGTGGTAGTCTTCCACGGCTCTGATAGGGAATACTCGTTTTTAGGTTGGTTTCCCGCTTAGATGCCTTCAGCGGTTATCCATTCCGTATATAGCTACCCTGCTATGCCGTTGGCACGACAACAGGTCCACCAGAGATACGTCCATCCCGGTCCTCTCGTACTAGGGACAGATCCTATCAATATTCCTACACCCACGGCAGATAGGGACCGAACTGTCTCACGACGTTCTGAACCCAGCTCACGTACCGCTTTAATTGGCGAACAGCCAAACCCTTGGGACCTGCTCCAGCCCCAGGATGCGATGAGCCGACATCGAGGTGCCAAACAACCCCGTCGATATGGACTCTTGGGGGTCATCAGCCTGTTATCCCCGGCGTACCTTTTATCCGTTGAGCGATGGCCCTTCCACGCGGGACCACCGGATCACTATGACCGACTTTCGTCTCTGCTCGACTTGTCAGTCTCGCAGTCAGGCGGGCTTATGCCATTGCACTCGACGACCGATTTCCGACCGGTCTGAGCCCACCATCGCGCGCCTCCGTTACTCTTTCGGAGGCGACCGCCCCAGTCAAACTACCCACCATACACTGTCCCGGATCCGGATAACGGACCGCGGTTAGACATCCATGACGATAAGGGTGGTATTTCAAGGATGGCTCCACAAGAACTGGCGTCCCTGCTTCAAAGCCTACCACCTATCCTACACATGCCGACACGAATGCCAGTGTAAAGCTATAGTAAAGGTGCACGGGGTCTTTCCGTCTGACCGCAGGAACCCCGCATCTTCACGGGGAATTCAATTTCACTGAGTCTGCGTTGGAGACAGCGGGGAAGTCGTTACGCCATTCGTGCAGGTCGGAACTTACCCGACAAGGAATTTCGCTACCTTAGGACCGTTATAGTTACGGCCGCCGTTTACTGGGGCTTCAGTTCAAAGCTTGCACCTCTCCCTTTAACCTTCCAGCACCGGGCAGGCGTCAGACCCTATACGTCGTCTTGCGACTTCGCAGAGCCCTGTGTTTTTGATAAACAGTCGCTACCCCCTGGTCTGTGCCACCCCAAAACACTTGCGTATCCTGGGGTCACGCTTCTTCCGAAGTTACGCGTGCAATTTGCCGAGTTCCTTCAACGCAGTTCTCTCAAGCGCCTTGGTATACTCTACCTGACCACCTGTGTCGGTTTCGGGTACGGTCTATACGGTGGAGCTATTTCCTGGAACCGCTCCACTGCAACACCAATCCAATAAGGTGTTACAATTTGTGCGATCCGTCACTACCACCAGGCCCACGAATATTAACGTGGTTCCCATCGACTACGCGTGTCCGCCTCGTCTTAGGGGCCGGCTAACCCTGCTCAGATTAACTTTAAGCAGGAACCCTTGGTCTTTCGGCGAGGGGGTCTCTCACCCCCTTTATCGTTACTCATGTCAACATTCGCACTTCCGATACCTCCAGGAGCCCTCACGGGTCTCCCTTCACAGGCTTACGGAACGCTCCGCTACCACTGCAGTGACAAGTCACTACAATCCTCAGCTTCGGTGCATGGCTTTAGCCCCGGTACATTTTCGGCGCAAAGACCCTTATTTAGACCAGTGAGCTGTTACGCTTTCTTTAAATGATGGCTGCTTCTAAGCCAACATCCTGGTTGTTTTGGGATCCTCACATCCTTTCCCACTTAGCCATGACTTGGGGACCTTAGCTGGAGGTCAGGGTTGTTGCCCTCTTCACGACGGACGTTAGCACCCGCCGTGTGTCTGCCGATTAGTACTCCTCGGTATTCGGAGTTTGGTTAGGATCAGTAAGACGGTGAGTCCCCATAGCCCATCCAGTGCTCTACCCCCGAGGGTATTCGATCGACGCACTACCTAAATAGTTTTCGCGGAGAACCAGCTATCTCCGAGTTTGATTGGCCTTTCACCCCTAGCCACAAGTCATCCCGATCTATTGCAACAGATATGGGTTCGGTCCTCCAGTTGGTGTTACCCAACCTTCAACCTGCTCATGGCTAGATCACTCGGTTTCGGGTCTAATGCATCTAACTCAATCGCCCTATTAAGACTCGCTTTCGCTGCGCCTACACCTACCGGCTTAAGCTTGCTAGATACACTAAGTCGTTGACCCATTATACAAAAGGTACGCCGTCAGGCTTGCGCCCTCCGACTGCTTGTAGGCATCCGGTTTCAGGTTCTATTTCACTCCCCTTGTCGGGGTGCTTTTCACCTTTCCCTCACGGTACTGGTTCACTATCGGTCATGCACGAGTACTTAGGCTTGGAGAGTGGTCTCCCCATGTTCAGACAGGATTTCACGTGTCCCGCCCTACTCAAGGACAATCAGTGTTCTACGCCTACGGGGCTGTCACCCACTTTAGCCAAGCTTTCCAACTTGTTCGGCTTTATTCCTGATTGCCACTGGCCTGGTCCGCGTTCGCTCGCCGCTACTAACGGAGTCTCGGTTGATGTCCTTTCCTGCAGGTACTTAGATGTTTCAGTTCCCTGCGTTCGCTTCTTACCCCTATGTATTCGAAAGTAAGATACCTTATATCAATGCTTGGAAACCCAAACC
>NZ_JBNQTH010000015.1:0-18342 GCF_050320885.1 Agrobacterium sp. ES01 | reverse complement strand
CGTCACGGTTGAAGTCGAGCTGATCGTTCCGATCGCGATGGAAGAAAAGCTGCGCTTCGCGATCCGCGAAGGCGGCCGCACCGTCGGCGCCGGTATCGTGGCTTCCATCATCGAGTAATATCGGTTTCTTCCGCGAGGAAGATGCGAGCCCCGCCGGAAACGGCGGGGCTTTTTTGTTGGTCGCTCAAGGGAGAGGTGATTGGTGGCGGGGGACGGATATATCGGCAACCTGCGGCGCCTGGTCGGTCGCGAGCGATTGATGGTGCCAAGCGTCGCTGCATCTATTTCGAACGCGGAGGGGCGCCTGTTGCTTCAGCGCAAGTCTGCGCGGCAGGGCTGGAGCCTGCCGGCCGGTGCGATCGAAATCGGCGAGACGCCCGAGCAGGCGATCATGCGCGAAGTTCGGGAGGAAACGGGTTTTCTGGTCGAGCCGCAAACGGTTCTGGCCGTGTTTGGCGGCGCGGACTATCGCCACACCTATCCCAATGGCGATCAGGTCGAATATCTCGTCGTGCTTTATCGCTGCCGTATTCTCGGCGAGGCAATGGATTCGGCAATCGATAAAGAAACGGAGCGGCTCGACTGGTTTGCAGAGGCAGACATGCCGCCGCTGGCATTGCCCTATCCTGTGGCCCACTTGTTTCAAAGATAGAGGTTGTCACTGGCGCCATCCAACCTATTTAGGTGACGGCATTAAGGGAGGATTTCATGACCAAACGTATTCTGTTCACCGGCGGTTCTGGCAAGGCGGGCCGGCATGTCATACCCTGGCTCATCGACAAGGGATACGAGGTCCACAATATCGATCTCGTGCCGCTGGATTATCCGGGCGTCACCAATCTGACGGTCGACATCACCGATTCCGGCCAGGTCTTCAATGCGCTGTCGATGCATACTGACTTTTCCGATCTCGAACACGGCAAGGGCGTTCAGCCATTTGACGCCGTCGTCCATTTCGCAGCCATTCCGCGGATCCTGATCAAGCCGGACAACGAGACCTTCCGCGTCAACACGATTGGCACCTATAATGTCATAGAGGCGGCGGTGAAGCTTGGTATTCGCAAGGTGGTCATTGCCTCCAGCGAAACCACTTATGGCATCTGCTTTGCAGAGGGCGACAAGCTTCCGCATTATCTGCCCTTCGATGAGGATTATGACGTCGATCCGATGGATAGCTATGGTTTGTCCAAGGTCGTCAACGAGAAGACGGCACGCGCCTTTGCCGAGCGAACCGGTGCCGACGTCTACGCGCTTCGAATCGGCAATGTCATCGAGCCGGACGAATACGGCATGTTCACCGAATTTGTCGAAAAACCGGAGACGCGCCTGCGCAATGCCTGGTGCTATATCGACGCGCGCGACCTCGGTCAGATGGTCCATCTGTGCATTGAAAAGGATGGCCTGGGCTTTCAGGTCTTCAATGCCACCAATGATACGGTCACAGCCCAGATGACGACTCAGGAACTGGCCGCCCGATTCTTCCCCGGCGTAGCGTTCAAGCGCGACATGGCGCGGGACGAAGGACTGATTTCCAATGCCAAGATTCGCGAAGTCCTCGGTTTCAAGGAAGAGCATGACTGGCGGAAATACGTAAATCTGTGAGGGCAGGGCGGTCGAAAGTCGGCTCTTTCGGGGCATCACGCAAAAATTGCGTCGTCACCTCGTGATTGGGCTTGTCATCCTCGGCCAAACTGAATATGTACCCCCACGACCTCGCTTGGCGAGGACGTAGGGGTATAGCTCAGTTGGTAGAGCGGCGGTCTCCAAAACCGCAGGCCGTGGGTTCGAGCCCCTCTGCCCCTGCCACTATCGTCAAGTGCACATATGCTTGATGGTGGTGTGTAAGCACGAAATTGGAATGTGCGTCGTTTTCGGATTCGCTCTTGTGGAATTGGATTTCGGCGTTTATGTAGGGTTCAAACAGACACGCGGTGCGTGGGGCTGAATAGTTCGGCTTTACGTGCCGTATGTGCGTGGGCATGAATTAGATGGCATCAAAGGCAAATCCATTCGCGTTTCTGCAGCAGGTTCGCTCCGAGACGTCGAAAGTAACGTGGCCGTCTCGCCGCGAGACGGTGATCTCGACGGTAATGGTTCTCGTTATGGTCGTTTTTGCTGCGCTGTTTTTCTTCGCGGCTGATCAATTGATCGGCTGGCTGATCAGCCTCGTGCTTAACCTCGGCAACTAATTGGGCGGAGATAAAGTCATGGCGGCACGCTGGTATATCGTCCACGCATATTCGAACTTTGAAAAGAAGGTCGCAGAATCGATCGAGGAAAAAGCTCGGCAAAAAGGCCTTGAGCATCTCTTCGAGAAGATCCTGGTTCCGACCGAAAAGGTTGTCGAAGTGCGTCGTGGACGCAAAGTCGATTCTGAACGCAAGTTCTTCCCGGGCTATGTCATGGTTCGGGCAAACCTGACGGACGAGGCTTATCACCTCATCAAGAACACCCCGAAGGTTACGGGGTTCCTTGGTTCGGACAACAAGCCTGTTCCGATCCCTGACTTCGAAGCCGAGCGTATCCTCGGTCAGGTTCAGGAAGGTGTCGAGCGGCCCAAGTCCTCCGTCACCTTTGAGATCGGTGAACAGGTTCGCGTCTCCGACGGTCCGTTCGCATCCTTCAACGGCACCGTACAGGATGTCGATGAGGAGCGTTCGCGTCTCAAGGTTGAAGTTTCTATTTTCGGTCGCGCTACGCCGGTCGAACTCGAATACGCTCAGGTCGAAAAGGTCTGAGTGCTGCGGGGTAACCCGCAAATCGCGTGGGAGAGAAGGGGCCTTAGCCGGGCTTTGTGATCGCACCACGCAACCGCAGCCGCCGGAGCAATCCGGCATCTACGGGCCGGGTTTCCGGTCCACAACGAAAGGCAGAGAGATATGGCTAAGAAAGTTGCAGGCCAGCTCAAGCTCCAGGTCAAGGCAGGATCGGCAAACCCGTCCCCGCCAATCGGCCCGGCACTTGGTCAGCGTGGCATTAACATTATGGAATTCTGCAAGGCGTTCAATGCCGCCACGCAGGAAATGGAAAAGGGTATGCCGATTCCGGTCGTCATCACCTATTACCAGGACAAGTCCTTCAACTTCATCATGAAGCAGCCGCCAGTCAGCTACTTCCTGAAGAAGGAAGCAAAGGTTACGTCCGGCTCGAAGACACCGGGCAAGGGCGCTGCTGCCGGCAAGATCACCAAGGACCAGGTCCGTACGATCGCCGAAGCCAAGATGAAGGATCTGAATGCCGCTGATATCGACGGCGCAATGGCCATGATCGAGGGCTCCGCCCGCGCCATGGGCCTAGAAGTGGTAGGTTGATCATGGCTAAGCTCGCAAAGCGTATTCAGAAGATCCGTGAAGGCATTGATCCGACCACTCTGGTCGCTCTCGCCGATGCCATTTCTCTCGTCAAGGAACGGGCAATTGCCAAGTTCGACGAGACCGTTGAAATCTCCATGAACCTCGGTGTCGACCCGCGTCACGCCGACCAGATGGTTCGTGGTGTTGTCAATCTGCCGAACGGCACTGGCCGTGACGTCAAGGTTGCCGTATTTGCCCGTGGCGCCAAGGCTGATGAAGCCAAGGCTGCTGGCGCAGATGTCGTTGGTGCTGAAGATCTCGTTGAGATCGTTCAGGGCGGCAAGATCGATTTCGATCGCTGCATTGCAACGCCTGACATGATGCCGCTCGTCGGTCGTCTCGGTAAGGTTCTCGGCCCACGTGGCATGATGCCGAACCCGAAGGTGGGAACTGTGACGATGGATGTTGCCGGAGCTGTTAAGGCTTCCAAGGGCGGCGCAGTCGAGTTCCGCGTCGAAAAGGCCGGTATCGTTCACGCCGGCATCGGCAAGGCCTCCTTCGATGCCAAGGCTCTGGAAGAAAACATCCGTGCCTTCGCTGACGCCGTCGTCAAGGCAAAGCCAGCCGGTGCAAAGGGTAACTACGTCAAGCGCGTAGCCATCTCCTCGACCATGGGTCCTGGCGTCAAGATCGACCCTTCGTCGGTTTCGGCAGCTTAAGTTTATGGCCGGGATTTCGATCCCGGCCTTCCTGAATTTCCGGTCCTTCGGGGCCGGAAATTGCCCGGTTTCATAGCCGGGCATTCCTGTCCGAGATTGCGGGTGGCCGAAAGGCCTTAATTTCCGCCTGCATGAGACGGGTAAGATCCGGAATTCGGGACGCGCAAGCATCCTTACATTCGGTTCGAGCCTAGTGTGCCTGATGCCTGGCCTTTCGTGGGTTAGTGTGAAGGGGACAGGATCCTCAAGCGTCGCTTGGGATCTTGAAGACAAGATTCCCAAGGGGCAAAAGGCAAACCCGATGGGGCCTGCATGATTGCGGTCCCGTCAACTGGAGACAGACAGTGGAAAGAGCGGAAAAACGCGAATTCGTCACAGAGCTGAGCGAAGTCTTTAAGGCTTCCGGTTCGGTTGTTGTGGCCCACTATGCTGGTGTCACAGTTGCGCAAATGAACGACTTTCGTTCGAAAATGCGTGCTGCTGGCGGCACCGTCAAAGTCGCGAAGAACCGTCTGGCCAAGATCGCTCTTCAGGGCACGGAAGCCGAAGGGATCACTGATCTCTTCAAAGGTCAGACGCTGATTGCTTACAGCGAAGACCCGATCACGGCTCCGAAAGTCGTCATGGATTTCGCCAAGACCAACGACAAGATCGTTGTTCTCGGTGGTGCCATGGGAGCAACCACGCTCGACGCCAATGCAGTCAAGTCGCTTGCGACCCTGCCTTCGCTCGACGAACTGCGCGCAAAGCTGCTGGGCATGATCCAGACGCCAGCTACTCGCATCGCAGGGGTTGTTGCAGCACCGGCAAGTCAGCTTGCTCGCGTGTTTGCGGCCTATGCCAAGAAGGACGAAGCCGCGTAAGGCGGTTTTTCGCTGTTCATATCAAAACCCAGTTCGTTTCGAACCGAACACTTATTAAGGAACTATGACAATGGCTGATCTCGCAAAGATCGTTGACGACCTCTCCGCACTGACAGTTCTGGAAGCTGCTGAGCTTTCCAAGATGCTCGAAGAAAAGTGGGGCGTTTCTGCAGCTGCTCCTGTAGCTGTTGCTGCTGCTGGCGGCGGTGCTGCTGTTGCTGCTGAAGAAGAAAAGACCGAGTTTGACGTCATCCTCGCAGATGCCGGCGCAAACAAGATCAACGTCATCAAGGAAGTCCGCGCTATCACAGGTCTCGGCCTGAAGGAAGCCAAGGACCTCGTTGAAGCCGCTCCTAAGGCTGTCAAGGAAGCCGTTTCCAAGGCTGAAGCTGCAGACCTCAAGAAGAAGCTTGAAGACGCTGGCGCCAAGGTCGACGTTAAGTAATTTGAAATTGCGTTTGGGGGAGGGCTTTTGCCCTCTCCCATTCGTATTTTCTCGCCGAACTGATTACCCAAAAGCCCGTAAAACGGCTTTTGGGTAATGGGTTCTTCAAGAGGATGGTCTCAAACCGAACTGTACGGCAATCCGGCCGGCGCTTCGGGATCAGAGACGAGTTTGATTGATCCATTGATCGACGGAGCCGCCTGGCCAGCGCCCTCCGTCCGTTGCAGGCCCGGATGCAAATTGACAAGGAGCGACGATGGCTCAGACCCTTTCCTTTAATGGTCGTAGGCGCGTACGCAAATTTTTTGGTAAAATTCCAGAAGTCGCGGAAATGCCGAACCTCATCGAGGTTCAGAAGGCTTCTTACGATCAGTTCCTCATGGTTGACGAGCCCGAAGGTGGCCGTCCCGATGAGGGGCTTAATGCCGTTTTCAAATCCGTATTCCCGATCACGGATTTCTCTGGCGCTTCGATGCTGGAATTCGTCTCCTACGAATTCGAGCCGCCGAAGTTCGACGTCGACGAATGCCGTCAGCGTGACCTGACCTATGCAGCGCCGCTGAAAGTGACGCTGCGCCTTATCGTGTTTGATATTGATGAGGATACGGGCGCGAAGTCGATCAAGGACATCAAGGAACAGTCGGTCTACATGGGCGACATGCCTTTGATGACCAACAACGGTACCTTCGTTGTCAACGGCACGGAACGCGTTATCGTTTCGCAGATGCACCGTTCGCCGGGCGTCTTCTTCGACCACGACAAGGGCAAGAGCCATTCGTCCGGCAAGCTTCTGTTTGCGGCCCGCGTGATCCCGTATCGTGGTTCGTGGCTCGACATCGAGTTCGACGCCAAGGACATCGTGCATGCCCGTATCGACCGTCGCCGCAAGATCCCTGCGACATCGCTTCTGATGGCGCTGGGCATGGACGGCGAAGAAATTCTGTCGACCTTCTATTCGAAGTCTACCTATGCGCGCTCAGAGGGCGGCTGGCGCATCCCGTTCAATCCGGAAACCCTGAAGGGTGCCAAGGTCATCTCCGAGATGGTCGATGCGGATACGGGCGAAGTCGTCGTTGAATCCGGCAAGAAGCTGACTCCGCGTCTGCTGCGTCAGCTGGTAGACAAGGGCGTCAAGGCACTGAAGGCCTCCGACGAGGACCTGTACGGGAACTTCCTCGCAGAGGATATCGTCAACTTCGAAACCGGTGAGATCTTTCTCGAAGCCGGTGACGAACTGGACGAGAAGACCCTGCAGATCATCCTCGATAACGGTATCGACGAGATCCCGGTTCTGGGTATCGACCATATCAATGTCGGCGCTTACATCCGCAATACGCTTGCTGCAGACAAGAACGAGAACCGTCAGGAAGCTCTGTTCGACATCTATCGCGTGATGCGTCCGGGTGAGCCGCCAACCATGGATTCGGCGGAAGCCATGTTCAACTCGCTGTTCTTCGACAGCGAGCGTTACGATCTCTCGGCCGTTGGTCGCGTGAAGATGAACATGCGTCTCGATCTCGATGCCGAAGACACGGTTCGCGTTCTGCGCAAGGAAGACATCCTGGCTGTCGTCAAGATGCTCGTTGAGCTTCGCGATGGCCGCGGCGAAATCGACGATATCGACAACCTCGGCAACCGTCGTGTCCGCTCGGTCGGCGAGCTGATGGAAAACCAGTATCGTCTGGGTCTGTTGCGCATGGAACGTGCGATCAAGGAACGTATGTCCTCGATCGAAATCGACACTGTGATGCCGCAGGATCTGATCAACGCCAAGCCGGCCGCTGCTGCTGTTCGCGAGTTCTTCGGATCGTCGCAGCTGTCGCAGTTCATGGACCAGGTGAACCCGCTGTCGGAAATCACCCACAAGCGCCGCCTTTCGGCTCTTGGCCCAGGTGGTCTGACACGCGAACGCGCGGGCTTTGAAGTCCGCGACGTTCACCCGACCCACTACGGCCGTATTTGCCCGATTGAAACGCCGGAAGGCCCGAACATCGGTCTGATCAACTCGCTTGCAACCTTCGCCCGCGTCAACAAGTACGGCTTCATTGAAAGCCCGTACCGCAAGATCGTGGACGGCAAGGTGACCAAGGAAGTGCTGTACCTCTCGGCAATGGAAGAGGCCAAGTACTACGTTGCCCAGGCGAACTCCGAACTGACGCCAGAAGGTGAATTCGTCGAAGAATTCGTCGTTTGCCGTCACGCCGGCGATGTGATGCTGTCGCCGCGCGACACTGTCAACCTGATGGACGTTTCGCCAAAGCAGGTCGTATCGGTTGCTGCCGCTCTGATCCCGTTCCTGGAAAACGACGACGCCAACCGCGCGCTCATGGGTTCCAACATGCAGCGTCAGGCCGTGCCTCTGGTACGTGCTGAAGCGCCATTCGTTGGTACCGGCATGGAGCCGATCGTGGCCCGTGACTCCGGTGCGGCCATCGGTGCTCGCCGCGGCGGTATCGTTGACCAGGTGGATGCGACCCGTATCGTTATCCGTGCGACCGAAGATCTCGATCCGTCGAAGTCTGGTGTGGACATCTACCGTCTGCAGAAGTTCCAGCGTTCCAACCAGAACACCTGCGTCAACCAGCGGCCGCTGGTCGCCGTCGGTGACATTCTGAACAAGGGCGACATCATTGCTGACGGTCCGTCGACTGACCTCGGCGATCTGGCACTTGGCCGCAACACGCTCGTCGCGTTCATGCCATGGAACGGCTACAACTACGAGGACTCCATCCTTCTGTCCGAGCGTATCGTACGCGATGACGTCTTCACCTCGATCCATATCGAGGAGTTTGAAGTCATGGCCCGCGACACCAAGCTTGGTCCGGAAGAAATCACGCGCGACATTCCGAACGTTTCGGAAGAAGCGCTGAAAAACCTCGACGAAGCCGGTATCGTTTACATCGGTGCGGAAGTTGCACCGGGCGATATCCTGGTGGGCAAGATCACACCGAAGGGCGAAAGCCCGATGACGCCGGAAGAAAAGCTTCTGCGTGCCATCTTCGGTGAAAAGGCCTCCGACGTTCGCGACACCTCGATGCGCATGCCTCCGGGCACATTCGGCACGATCGTCGAAGTTCGCGTTTTCAACCGCCACGGCGTTGAAAAGGACGAACGTGCGATGGCGATCGAGCGTGAGGAAATCGAGCGCCTCGCCAAGGACCGTGACGACGAGCAGGCCATTCTCGACCGTAACGTCTACAGCCGGTTGATGGACATGCTGCGTGGTCAGATGTCGGTTGCCGGACCCAAGGGCTTCAAGAAGGGTGCTGAACTCAACAACAGCATCGTGTCTGAATACCCGCGTTCGCAGTGGTGGATGTTTGCCGTTGAGGACGAAAAGGTCCAGGGCGAGATCGAAGCCCTGCGTGGTCAGTACGACGAATCCAAGTCGCGCCTTGAACAGCGCTTCATGGACAAGGTCGAAAAGGTCCAGCGTGGCGACGAAATGCCTCCGGGCGTCATGAAGATGGTCAAGGTCTTTGTCGCTGTGAAGCGCAAGATCCAGCCAGGCGACAAGATGGCCGGCCGTCATGGTAACAAGGGCGTGGTCTCGCGCATCGTGCCGGTCGAGGACATGCCGTTCCTCGAAGATGGTACGCATGTCGACATCGTTCTGAACCCGCTTGGCGTGCCTTCGCGTATGAACGTTGGTCAGATCCTTGAAACGCACCTGGCCTGGGCTTGCGCCGGTATGGGCAAGCGCATCGGTGAAATGCTCGAGGAATACAAGACGAGCAACGACATCACCGAGCTGCGTGAAGAGCTGACAGCCACCTACAAGAGCATTGCAAACGACGAAGTCGATCATTTCGACGACGAGTCGCTGCTGCTCTTGGCTGATCAGTCCAAGGGAGGTGTCTCGATCGCAACGCCGGTCTTCGACGGTGCGCACGAGATTGACGTTTCCGAGATGCTCACCCGCGCCGGTCTCGATCCGTCGGGTCAGTCAGTTCTGTACGATGGCCGTACCGGTGAACAGTTCGACCGAAAGGTCACCGTTGGCTACATGTACATGATCAAGCTGAACCACTTGGTCGACGACAAGATCCACGCGCGTTCGATCGGTCCTTACTCGCTCGTCACCCAGCAGCCGCTTGGTGGTAAGGCGCAGTTCGGTGGTCAGCGCTTCGGGGAAATGGAAGTCTGGGCTCTGGAAGCTTACGGTGCAGCTTACACGCTGCAGGAAATGCTCACGGTCAAGTCGGATGACGTGGCCGGCCGTACAAAGGTCTATGAAGCGATCGTCCGTGGTGACGATACCTTCGAGGCCGGCATTCCGGAAAGCTTCAACGTTCTGGTCAAGGAAATGCGCTCTCTCGGCTTGTCGGTCGAGCTGGAGAATTCCAAGCTGGACGAAGCGGCAGCCGCAGCAGGCCAGTTACCGGACGCGGCAGAATAAGGAAGACGAGGCGCGCGCCGGCCAATTGGCGCGCGCTGCTTCTGCTCCGGCGCTCAAAGCCCGGGGCAGGGCATTTCCGCCGCATTCGCGGTCTATAGTCGTTTTAGGGGATTGTGGTGGTCACCCGGGAATTTGGTCACCATCGATCCCAAGCTGAGGGCGATAAGCCCCACAAGGAGACAGGCATGAACCAAGAGGTCATGAACCTTTTCAATCCGCAGGTTCCGGCTCAGCACTTCGATTCCATCCGGATTTCGATCGCCTCGCCTGAGAAAATTCTCTCCTGGTCCTATGGCGAGATCAAGAAGCCTGAGACCATCAACTACCGTACGTTCAAGCCAGAGCGTGACGGTCTGTTCTGCGCGCGTATTTTTGGCCCGATCAAGGACTATGAGTGCCTTTGCGGCAAGTACAAGCGCATGAAGTACAAGGGCATCATCTGCGAAAAGTGCGGTGTGGAAGTCACGCTGTCGCGCGTTCGCCGTGAGCGCATGGGCCATATCGAGCTCGCCGCTCCCGTTGCCCATATCTGGTTCCTGAAGTCGCTTCCTTCGCGCATCTCGACATTGCTCGACATGACGTTGAAGGATGTTGAGCGCGTTCTCTATTTCGAGAACTATATCGTGACGGAGCCAGGCCTGACCTCGCTCAAGGAAAACCAGCTTCTCTCCGAAGAAGAATACATGATCGCCGTCGACGAGTTCGGCGAAGATCAGTTTACCGCCATGATCGGCGCTGAAGCCATCTTCGAGATGCTGGCATCCATGAACCTGGAAAAGATCGCTGGCGATCTGCGCACGGATCTGGCTGAAACAACGTCGGATCTGAAGCAGAAGAAGCTGATGAAGCGGCTGAAGATCGTCGAGAACTTCATCGAGTCCGGCAACAAGCCGGAATGGATGATCATGAAGGTCGTTCCTGTCATCCCGCCGGACCTGCGCCCGCTGGTTCCGCTCGATGGCGGTCGTTTTGCGACGTCTGACCTCAACGATCTCTATCGTCGTGTGATCAACCGTAACAACCGTCTGAAGCGCCTGATCGAACTGCGCGCTCCCGGCATCATTATCCGCAACGAAAAGCGCATGCTGCAGGAATCTGTGGATGCACTGTTCGACAACGGCCGCCGTGGCCGCGTCATCACCGGCGCCAACAAGCGTCCGTTGAAGTCGCTGTCCGACATGCTCAAGGGCAAGCAGGGCCGTTTCCGTCAGAACCTTCTCGGTAAGCGCGTCGACTATTCCGGTCGTTCGGTTATCGTGACCGGTCCTGAACTGAAGCTGCACCAGTGCGGTCTGCCGAAGAAGATGGCGCTCGAGCTGTTCAAGCCATTCATCTATGCCCGTCTCGACGCCAAGGGTTACTCCTCGACCGTCAAGCAGGCCAAGAAGCTGGTTGAAAAGGAAAAGCCTGAGGTCTGGGATATCCTCGACGAGGTTATCCGCGAGCATCCGGTTCTTCTGAACCGTGCGCCGACGCTTCACCGCCTGGGCATCCAGGCCTTCGAACCGACCCTGGTTGAAGGCAAGGCGATCCAGCTGCATCCGCTCGTCTGCACGGCCTTCAACGCCGACTTCGACGGCGACCAGATGGCCGTTCACGTGCCGCTGTCGCTGGAAGCCCAGCTCGAAGCCCGCGTGCTGATGATGTCGACCAACAACATTCTGCACCCGGCCAATGGTCATCCGATCATCGTGCCGTCGCAGGACATGGTTCTCGGCCTCTACTATCTGTCGATCATGAACCAGAACGAGCCGGGCGAAGGCATGGTCTTCTCCGACCTCGGCGAGCTGCATCACGCTCTGGAAAACAAGGTTGTTACCTTGCACTCCAAGATCCGTGGTCGTTTCAAGACAGTTGATGAAGACGGCAACCCGGTCTCGCACGTTCACGAAACGACACCTGGTCGTATGCTCATCGGCGAACTTCTGCCGAAGAACTTCCAGGTGCCGTTCGAAACCTGCAACCAGGAAATGACCAAGAAGAACATCTCGAAGATGATCGACACGGTCTACCGTCACTGCGGTCAGAAAGACACGGTCATCTTCTGCGATCGCATCATGCAGCTCGGCTTCGGCCATGCTTGCCGCGCCGGTATTTCCTTCGGCAAGGACGACATGGTCATCCCGGACGCCAAGTACACCATCGTCGGTGATACGGAAGCGCTGGTGAAGGAATACGAGCAGCAGTACAACGACGGTCTCATCACCCAGGGCGAAAAGTACAACAAGGTTGTCGACGCATGGGGCAAGGCGACTGAAAAGGTCACGGAAGAAATGATGGCCCGCATTAAGGCTGTCGAATTCGATCCCGAAACCGGTCGTCAAAAGCCGATGAACTCGATTTACATGATGAGCCACTCCGGTGCGCGTGGTTCGGTGAACCAGATGCGTCAGCTGGGCGGCATGCGCGGCCTTATGGCCAAGCCATCGGGTGAAATCATCGAGACGCCGATCACGTCGAACTTTAAGGAAGGTCTGACCGTTAACGAGTACTTCAACTCGACTCACGGTGCCCGTAAGGGTCTCGCAGACACCGCTTTGAAGACGGCTAACTCGGGTTACCTGACCCGTCGTCTGGTTGACGTTGCGCAGGATTGCATCGTCAACATGGTCGATTGCGGAACTGAAAACGGCCTGACCATGACCGCCATCGTCGATGCCGGTCAGGTTGTTGCCTCCATCGGTGTCCGTGTTCTGGGTCGTACGGCTCTGGACGATATCGATCATCCGGTCACTGGCGAGCGTATCGTCGATGCCGGCAAGATGATCCTCGAGCCCGATGTCATCGAAATCGAAAAGGCTGGCATCCAGTCGATCCGAATTCGCTCGGCCCTGACCTGCGAAGTGCAGACCGGCGTTTGCGGCGTCTGCTATGGTCGCGACCTTGCCCGTGGTACGCCTGTCAACATCGGTGAAGCTGTCGGCGTTATCGCTGCGCAGTCGATCGGTGAGCCGGGCACCCAGCTCACCATGCGTACCTTCCACCTTGGCGGTACGGCAAACGTGGTCGACAGCTCGTTCCTGGAAGCATCGTACGAAGGTACTGTGCAGATCAAGAACCGCAACATGCTGCGCAACTCCGACGGCAACCTGGTTGCCATGGGTCGTACGCTGTCGGTCACGATCCTGGACGAACGTGGCGTCGAACGGTCTTCGCAGCGTGTCGCCTACGGCTCCAAGCTGTTTGTCGACGATGGCGACAAGGTGAAGCGCGGTCAGCGTCTCGCCGAGTGGGATCCGTATACACGTCCGGTCATGACGGAAGTAGCAGGTACGGTCGAGTTCGAAGATGTGGTCGATGGTCTCTCCGTTCTGGAAGCAACCGACGAGTCCACAGGCATCACCAAGCGTCAGGTCATCGACTGGCGCTCCACGCCGCGCGGCGCGGATCTCAAGCCTGCGATCGTCATCAAGGACGACGCCGGCAATGTGATCAAACTTGCCCGTGGTAACGATGCCCGCTTCCAGCTTTCGGTTGACGCCATTCTGTCGGTTGAGCCGGGCCAGAAGGTCTCCCAGGGTGACGTGCTTGCACGTTCGCCACTGGAAAGCGCGAAGACGAAGGACATCACCGGTGGTCTGCCGCGTGTTGCCGAACTGTTCGAAGCTCGTCGTCCGAAGGACCATGCCGTCATCGCTGAGATTGATGGTACGATCCGCCTCGGCCGCGACTACAAGAACAAGCGTCGCGTGATCATCGAGCCGGCAGAAGATGGTGTCGAACAGGTCGAATACCTGATTCCGAAGGGCAAGCCCTTCCACCTTCAGGAAGGCGACTTTATCGAAAAGGGTGACTACATCCTCGACGGTAACCCGGCACCGCACGACATCCTGGCGATCAAGGGCGTGGAGGCACTCGCTTCCTACCTCGTGAACGAAATCCAGGAAGTCTACCGTCTGCAGGGCGTTGTCATCAACGACAAGCACATCGAGGTGATCGTTCGCCAGATGCTGCAGAAGGTCGAAATCACCGAGTCCGGTGACTCCGGCTATATCGTTGGCGACAATGTGGATCGCATCGAGCTCGATAACCTCAACGAGCGTCTCGTCGAGGAAGGCAAGAAGCCAGCTGATGGCCTGCCGGTCCTGCTCGGCATCACCAAGGCATCGCTGCAGACGCCGTCCTTCTTCTCGGCCGCATCCTTCCAGGAAACCACCAAGGTTCTCACGGAAGCTGCGATTGCCGGCAAGACCGACCCGCTGCTCGGCCTGAAGGAAAACGTGATCGTCGGTCGTTTGATCCCTG
Organism: Agrobacterium sp. ES01; assembly: GCF_050320885.1. Classification (NCBI taxonomy): domain Bacteria; kingdom Pseudomonadati; phylum Pseudomonadota; class Alphaproteobacteria; order Hyphomicrobiales; family Rhizobiaceae; genus Agrobacterium; species Agrobacterium sp. ES01. Next base: position 4,378 of record NZ_JBNQTH010000015.1, on the reverse strand, counting down.
CCGGTACCGGTGGCGTCATGACCCAGATCCGCCGTATCGCAACCTCTCGCGACGACCTCATTCTCGAGGAACGCAAGAAGGGTTCCGGTGTGGATTCGGCAACGCCGATGCTTCAGGATCTTGCCAAGGCAGAACAGCCAACCGCCGGCGAGTAATCGCCAGCACAGGGCTTTCCTGTCAGGTTTGAAAATTAGAAAGGCGCTCGGAGCAATCCGGGCGCCTTTTGTCGTCAAACAATGATGGTCTCCAAAAGATGCGCACGAAAAAGGGCCGCAGGCGAAAGCCAGCGACCCGTCAAATTCTGGTCCGCGCCTACCGCGCAGACCAGCGATACATCAGTCGAAGCGGATGATCGCGACTTCGCCCTCAAGCGCGCCCTGATAAGCAGAAGCATGCGGCTCCTCATCAGGCATGCCGCCCATCACGCCGATCTGGTCGAGATCTGCCTCCAGATAGCCTTCTTCGGACAGCGCGTTGAGGGCAGTCCTCACAGCGGTGTCGTCGTCCGGTGCGATCAGCATGATATGCAGGTCGATACCATCGCTATCGGCGACCTCATAGGCCTTGGCGATAATGATGAAGACCATAGGCTCGTCGTTGGAGTTGTCGTTGTCCGCCGGGCTGGCCATGGCGTTTCCTTTCGTCTGAAGATACTTGATTCGAACGGCGCCTTCGCCGCCAGCGTGTAAGAAGGTGAGGGGAGTAAACGATTCCCGCCCTGTTTTCAGTGATGGATCTTGAATCTAGCGTTGCATCCACGATATTTCCATGGCCGGGGCGAATTAAGGGTGTAGACGACCCCTCTGCACCGCCGTTTGGCAAGAATTTCCCGATGCAGACTTGACGGAACCTGGGGAAACCAGTAGTACGCCCGGCATCAGATCCAATGTGAGGCATGGCTGTTCAGGACGACTCGTCCCGGAGTTCACCTCAAACAAGGTTCTAACGCACGCTGAAGACTGAAATGCTGCACGCATGACGCATGGTAAGTGCGTCCTCTGCTCTTTGTGGTCCATCCGCTAAAAAGCGGGTAGGGCCATATTTTGCGCATGATGAACGGTGCGGCCACCGCCGGCGACGGCAAGACGAAGGGTCCGTGAGGGCTTAGAGACACAACAAGGGATGGTTATATGCCTACCGTAAACCAGCTGATCCGTAAGCCGCGTCAGGCACAGGTAAAGCGCAATAAGGTTCCTGCTCTTCAGGAAAACCCGCAGAAGCGTGGAGTTTGCACTCGCGTTTACACCACGACCCCAAAGAAGCCGAACTCGGCTCTTCGTAAGGTCGCCAAGATCCGTCTGACCAATGGCTTTGAAGTCATCGGTTATATCCCAGGCGAAGGCCATAACCTGCAGGAACACTCCGTTGTGATGATCCGCGGCGGCCGCGTAAAGGATTTGCCGGGCGTTCGTTACCACATCATCCGTGGTGTTCTCGATACGCAGGGCGTCAAGAACCGTAAGCAGCGCCGCTCCAAATACGGTGCAAAGCGTCCGAAGTAATCTTCGGTCACAAACGATTTAATCGGGCGCTGCGCGAGGTTCTCCGCGTTATAAGGCGCCATCAACCAGTTGAGAGACAAGAAGCATGTCACGTCGCCACAGAGCTGAAAAGCGTGAGATCAACCCGGACCCGAAGTTCGGCGATCTCGTTGTCACCAAGTTCATGAATGCCATCATGTTGCATGGTAAGAAGTCCGTCGCTGAAACCATTGTTTATGGCGCGTTCGATAACGTTCATGAAAAGATGAAGCAGGAGCCGGTAACGGTTTTCCATCAGGCGCTTGAAAACGTTGCTCCGCACGTTGAAGTGCGTTCGCGTCGCGTTGGTGGTGCAACCTACCAGGTCCCGGTCGATGTTCGTCCGGAGCGCCGTCAGGCTCTCGCCATCCGCTGGCTGATCACCGCCGCTCGCAAGCGCAACGAAACAACCATGGTCGATCGCCTGTGCGGCGAACTCATGGATGCAGCTAACAATCGTGGCTCCGCGGTTAAGAAGCGCGAAGACACTCACAAGATGGCCGACGCCAACCGTGCCTTCTCGCATTACCGCTGGTAATCACACGATCGATTATTGAAAGGCAGTCCATAATGGCTCGCGAATATAAAATCGAAGACTACCGCAATTTCGGTATCATGGCGCACATCGACGCCGGTAAAACGACGACGACCGAACGCGTTCTGTTCTACACCGGCAAGTCTCACAAAATCGGTGAAGTGCACGACGGCGCAGCCACCATGGACTGGATGGAGCAGGAGCAGGAGCGTGGTATCACCATCACGTCTGCTGCGACCACGACCTTCTGGAAGGGTCGCGACGGCAAGATGCGCCGCTTCAACATCATCGACACCCCCGGCCACGTTGACTTCACGATTGAAGTTGAGCGTTCGCTGCGCGTTCTCGACGGTGCAGTAGCGCTTCTCGACGCCAATGCCGGTGTTGAGCCGCAGACGGAAACTGTTTGGCGTCAGGCCGACAAGTACAACGTTCCGCGGATGATCTTCTGCAACAAGATGGACAAGATCGGTGCCGACTTCTACCGCTCGGTTGAGATGATCAAGACTCGTCTCGGTGCGATCCCGGTTGTTGTTCAGCTGCCGATCGGCGCTGAAAACGACTTTGCCGGCGTTGTCGATCTGATCGAAATGCAGGCCCTTGTCTGGCAGGGTGAAAACCTCGGCGCTGAATGGGATGTCGTTGAAATCCCGGACGACCTGAAGGAACGTGCTGCCGAGTGGCGCGAGAAGATGATCGAAGCGATCGTCGAAATCGACGAAGCTGCGATGGAAGCCTATCTTGAAGGCAATATGCCCGATAACGATCAGATCCGTGCGCTGATCCGTCGTGGTACCATCGACGTGAAGTTCTTCCCGATGTTCTGCGGCTCTGCCTTCAAGAACAAGGGCGTTCAGCCGCTTCTCGATGGCGTTGTCGACTTCCTGCCGTCGCCGCTGGACATTCCTGCTATCGCCGGTATCGACTTCAAGACCGAAGCCGAAATCGAGCGTCATGCAGACGACAGCGAGCCTTTGTCGATGCTGGCATTCAAGATCATGAACGACCCCTTCGTCGGTTCGTTGACGTTCTGCCGCATCTATTCCGGCAAGCTCGAAAAGGGTACGTCTGTACTCAACACGGTCAAGGACAAGCGCGAGCGCGTCGGCCGTATGTTGCAGATGCATTCCAACAGCCGTGAAGACATCGAAGAAGCCTTCGCAGGCGACATCGTGGCTCTGGCTGGCCTCAAGGAAACCACAACAGGCGACACGCTCTGCGATCCCCTGAAGCCGGTTATCCTCGAGCGCATGGAATTCCCGGAACCGGTCATTCAGATCGCGATCGAGCCGAAGTCCAAGGCTGACCAGGAAAAGATGGGTCTCGCGCTCAATCGTCTGGCTGCTGAAGATCCGTCTTTCCGCGTCAAGACAGACCAGGAATCGGGTCAGACCATCATCGCCGGCATGGGCGAGCTTCACCTCGACATTCTCGTTGACCGTATGCGTCGCGAGTTCAAGGTTGAAGCATCTGTCGGTGCACCGCAGGTTGCTTACCGTGAATCGATCACGCGCAAGCATGAAGAAGATTACACGCACAAGAAGCAGTCCGGTGGTACCGGTCAGTTCGCGCGCGTCAAGATCGTCTTCGAACCGAACCCGGATGGCGAAGACTTCCTGTTCGAATCCAAGATCGTTGGTGGTTCTGTTCCCAAGGAATACATCCCTGGCGTACAGAAGGGCATCGAAAGCGTTCTGACTTCTGGTCCGCTCGCTGGCTTCCCGATGCTCGGTGTCAAGGCAACCCTGATCGATGGCGCATACCACGACGTCGACTCCTCGGTTCTCGCCTTCGAAATCGCATCGCGTGCCTGCTTCCGTGAAGCAGCCCGTCAGGCTGGTGCACAGTTGCTCGAGCCGATGATGAAGGTCGAAGTTGTAACGCCGGAAGATTACGTCGGTGACGTAATCGGTGACCTGAACTCGCGTCGTGGCCAGATCCAGGGCCAGGAATCACGCGGTGTTGCAGTGGTCATCAACGCGCATGTTCCTCTTGCGAACATGTTCAAATACGTCGACAACCTTCGCTCCATGTCGCAGGGCCGCGCCCAGTATTCGATGGTCTTCGATCACTACGCGCCGGTTCCATCGAACGTAGCCCAGGAAATCCAGGCGAAGTATTCCGGTCAGAAGTGACCGGGATACCCGAATAGCTATTAGATTAATTGAATTTCCCCGGATGGGGATAGCAAAACGGAGAGCCGAAAATGGCAAAGAGTAAATTTGAGCGCAACAAGCCGCACGTTAACATTGGCACGATTGGCCACGTTGACCATGGCAAGACGTCTCTGACGGCTGCAATCACCAAGTTCTTCGGTGAGTTC
>NZ_JBNQTH010000014.1:0-20413 GCF_050320885.1 Agrobacterium sp. ES01 | reverse complement strand
CCATTACGAACTTACAATGCGCGAGCGGGATCTCGAACGTGTGCTGAGAGATGAACGCGCGCGCGAAGACGATGAGCGCCTGCGCTCCGCAGCCACCCAGGAACGGCAAAAGGACCGAACGCCCCAGCGTTGATGAACGTCTAGGCATTCGATTTGACCGGAAACCAAACACGGGAGACCCTTCATGGAAATGATGTCCTTGTTTTTCCGCCTGGTGAGCTTCCTGCTCTATGGCCTTCTCCGTGCCGCCTGGTGGGTGATGGTGTTCCTGACCGCCGGCGCGGTCAATATGCTTCGCTCCCGCTCCCTAACCTTCGGAAGCGCTCGCTGGGCGCGGCTCCATGAATTACTCTGGGGCGGCGTCCTTGGCGGGAATGGCATCATCGTTGGCAAGAGCTGGGGGCGATTTCTGCGCTTCAACCAGGACGGCTACGCCCTCCTATTCGCGCCGATGCGCTCGGGCAAGGGCGTGGGTGTGGTGGTCCCAAACCTGTTGACCTACAAGGGGAGTATCATTTGCACCGACCCTAAGGGCGAAAACAGCGCGGTCACCGCCCGTCGCCGCCGACAACTTGGGCATGTCGTCACCTTGAACGCCATTAATCCCGAATGGTCAGACAGTTTCAATCCTCTGGATATGGTGCGTATCGGCGGTTTTCACGAAGCCGACGACGCTCTGGAGCTGGCAAAATTGCTCGTCATCCCGGATTCGTCCAACGGTGGTCACTGGGATAATCGGGCAACCCAGCTGCTCCAGGGCCTCATCCTCTACACCTGCTTGCAGTATGCCGCGACGCCAGAGTTACGCACCCTCTCAAAGGTGCGCAGCTTGGTCACCCTCGGCGCCGAAGGGCTGGCACCGCTAATGGAAGACGCCAAGACCCTGGGCTCGGCATCCCTGCGCGAATTCCTGGTCTCCTTCGAGAAGATCGCCGGCAGTGATGAAGCGCGCTCGATCTTCTCGAATGCGGAGAAAGCCATGGCCGTATGGTCTGGCGATCGGCCGGCCGGCTTGATCAGCCAGAAGAGCACCTTCGATTTCCGAGACTTCAACCGCAAGACCATGACCTGCTTCCTGATGGTCGACGAGGAGAAGTTGCCCATCTACGGAGGATTCCTCCGCATGATGATGGGTTGCGCCATCATGGCCATGACGCGCGCCAAGAGCGAAGAGCCGCCGAAGATTCCGACCCTGCTCCTGCTCGACGAGGCCGCCGCCATGGGGCGCATTGAGCCGCTGGAAACCGGTGTCGGCTATCTGGCCACCTATGCTCGCATGATCCTGGTGTTTCAGGATCTCGACCAGCTGAAGCGCACCTACGAAAAGTCCACGTCGATGATCGCCAATGCGGGCTGCAAGATCGCCTTCGGCGTCAATGATATCGAGACCGCGCGCATGCTGGCGGACAGCATTGGTCAAACCACCGTCACCAGCCATTCGGCGGGCCAGTCGCAGCGCTCGACCGACATGTTCGAGCGTCAGCGCAATCAGGGCGCCAACGAGGCCGGCCGCTTCCTGATCGATCCCTCGGAGATCATGCGGTTGTCGCGCAAGAAAGCTCTGATCTTCTTCAACGGTCCGGTGCGCCATCCGGTCCTGGCGCGGAAAATCCAATATTTCAAGGTCTGGCGCTGGCGCGGCATGTGGGACCAGTGGCGCCCGCGCTCCGCGAAAATCGTCCCCCTGCTCACACCCCCGAAGAATGTGGATCGCGCCGCTTAGTCGCGGCGCCGGCCTGCAAACAAATGGTGCTCTCGCACTCGGAGAAGACTGCGATGCCTGTCCATTCGGCGCTTTCGGATATGAAAAAGCCCAGCCAGAAGCTCCTCGATGACGCGTCCCAGCGCTTCGCTGCGCTGGACATGCTTCCTGGCGATTGCCTGTCTGTAATCCATGCCAAGAGCCAGGCGCATCGCCGGCACGTTCGCGAGGCGAAGGCTGCGCAAGTGGCGCTCCCGCACCCGAACCGCTTGGCGCTCCAGTTTATCGACCAGGTCGTAGGTGCGCTTAACGTTGCCGGCGACGATGGACGCATTCCACACTGGCCGGCTTCCCTGGTCGAATACCGGATACTCCACCGGCCGGAAGCGACGTTCTGCTTGGCGAGCACTGCGAAACACGCCACCGCTCGGCCGTGCGGTGCTATCCTGTCGCTCCCGGCTCTCCGGCCGCGCATCATTACGCAGAATGCGGCGGGCCCGTCGGCCCATATGCACCTCCGGCGCACGGTCAAGCGCGAGCGCAGCCGGTCGGTCACCTCGCCGCTCCGCGTCCTGGCGCTGCTCCCGCAAACGCCTGTGATCCACGCGCTCGCGGCCGCCGGCACGTTCGAGTGCCCGGTTCTGGTGAAGGCTCCAAGCTTCTCGCCACGCTTTAAGCAACGTGTCGGAGTTCCATGCGCGGGTCTTGACGGCGCCCAAGCCGTCGCCCCGCGCCTGGCGCAGCGTCAGCAGCACATGCGCATGAAAATTCCGGGGATCGTCACCCTTCTCCGGCACGGGCTCATGCAGGGCAATATCCGCCACCATGCCGTGGCGCACGAACTGCTCGCGGACGAAGCCGCGTACCAGCTCCAACCGCTGCGCGGCCGTCAGCTCATGCGGAAGTGCCATGTTGATTTCCCGTGCGAGCTGGGCGTCCTTGCGCTTTTCCAGGGCTTCCACGTGGTTCCACAAGACCTGCCTGTCAGCAAGCCATGGCGCCGCTCCCTCGGGCAGGACGATCTCACTGTGGGCGACACCGCGCTTCCGCAAGAAATCGTGCTCGCGGCCGCTCCGCTCGTCGCGCAGGCGAGCGCCGGCACGATAGGCTGCGGCGGCAACAGAGGAATGTCCTGCCTTCCGACCGATGATCTGAGCACTGAAGTGATAGGACGGCACGAATTCCCCACTGGTGAAAATAGCCCGGTAGGGCTTCCGGTCCGGCGGATTGCCACAACCCTGTGGCAGCCGGAGCACCTATGTTGCAGAGCAATGTACAAGTGCGCTGTTAGAAAAACAACCGACCCTTCCACTAATGAGTCACTTTCCTGCAACGTCCCCGAAAGGAACCACTGCAATGCCTGTGTCCTCAAAGCTTCTTCCGAACATTGCTTTCATGATTGGCGCGGTACTAGCCTTGGCTTTTGCCGCCGACTGGCTCGCCGGATGGCTCGGTTACCGCTCAATGCTCTTCTGCTGGCTGTTGGAGCCCATGATGGCGATTTCCTACGCACTCGGCGTTTTCCTCATGGTCACCGGCCTCATCGTCTGGGCCTTCACCTTTTTCCGCAATGAGAAGCCGGCGCTCGTTGCCCTGGGAGGACTGATGCTGACGTTCCTGCCGCAAATCTTACCCTTATATCTGGGAGTCACCTGCTAGGCCAAGTTCACATTGCCTATTGTGGACACCTCATTGAGGTGCTATCATTGAGGAATAGGAGTTACTCAATGAGTTTATCAAGTGCTGAGTTACGTGAAAAGATAACTGCTCTGGACCTGTCGCGAGCGGATTTTGCCCGCTGGCTTCAGGTATCGCCTGGCGCAGTTGCTCAATGGCTTTCGGAAGCCCGATCAATTCCGGGCCCCGTAAACGCATTCCTGAAACTATTCGATAGTCTGCCGCCCTCCTTGCAACAACGGCAGCTCTTCGAAATCAAGAAAGGCAGTTCCGAAATGGAAGGCATGTACGTTATCGAATTCGCGGGTAGCGCTGGCCAAGGCGGCGCCACTCTTACTTTTAAGAATGGTGCTGTTTATGGTTTTGACTTGGGCGGCGGCATCTACGATGGTCGCTATGGCCCGAGTAGCAGGCCTGGCATGACCCAGGTTGAAGTCGCGGTGAAAATGCCGGCAGGTCAACCAAGTGTCATCCGTGGCATTGTTCAACCTTTTGACTGGACGGTCCTGGCAGCAGCGGAGATCCCGACGAATTGCCGGGAAGCAACGGTCGCGGTCACGACCAACATGGGTGAAGTCGTAAACGCAAACTTCGTTCGAATGCGCGGCGTGCCTATGGCTGCTTAACCAGGGGGCGAGCCCCCTGGACCCCCCTCGTGGCTCATTCCGCCGGAGTGCCCACGGTACCCCGAGGATATTTCTAAAAGGGTTAGGATGGGTTTCAGAGCACAGAACGGCCCACACAGCATTCCATCAGCAAAAACGCTTCTGAGGGCCTCCTGTGAGCCTCTGAGGCGCTGTTGCTAGCCAACCGCCCGCTCAAGAGTGGATGTCACCCATTTGTTGAGACTGACCCCTGCTCGCTTGGCGGCGACAGTCAGAGCTTTGTGCAAGCTCGGCTCGGCTCGCACCACGAATTGCCCGGAGAACGGCTTTTCCGGTTCTTCGCCACGCTCAGAGCAAAAGGCCAGATAATCCTCGACGGATTCCGCGAAGGCCTTCTTTAACTCGGCCGCCGATGTGCCCTGGAAGGTGATCACGTCGCGCAAGTTAATCACCTCGCCGTGAAAAATCTCAGCCTCTTCGTCGAACTCTACGACCGCCTCATAGCCTTTGTAATGCATCATGGTCATGGTTGTATCTCCGCTTCAGTCAGAAAGCGCCGCATCGATTTCACCGCGCCCTTATCCGTTTCTTTTTGCGGATGGGGCCTGTGAAACACGGCTCGGACGCCATTTAAGGCGATGCGCACACGCGACCCCTGCCCTTCGGTGATTTCTGCACCGCAGGCTACCAGCATTGCCTCAATATCACGCCAAACAATTCCGGCGCGGACGGGTTCGGCAAAGATGGCTTCAAGGGTTGCTCGATGCTTCCTGCTTAATTCCATATAGTATCACTTTCCAGTATCATCAACAAGATTCCTGACAGCATAGCGCATCGGGCTGAGTTCTGCGATTTCGATGCTCACGAAGACGGCAGTTACGGCTTGGCCTGGGAGGGAAGATGTGATTCAATTCGGTCACGGTACAGGCTGGGAAGCCGATGACCGTAAAGGGTTAGGATGCCACCAGGGAAAGCCTTGGTGGCATTCGCCGTTTGAGACCCTTCTTTTTCATTTTTTAAAGACAAAAATTTCAAATTCTCATTTTTAGAAATTCGGGATTCTTTTTAGAAAAAGATGTTCCGTAATTATCAGCAATGTTCAGTATCTATATATAGGCGCGACCGATTCAGCGTAAAAGCGCGACCGATTCAGCGTAAAGGGCGCGACCGATTCAGCGTGAAATTTCCGGCAAGCGCGACCGATTCAGCGTGGAGGCGCGACTGATTCAGCGTAACCGTCGCGCTAAGACATTGATTCATTTGAAATCGAATCGCCGCAAGGGCGCGACCGATTCAGCGTAGCTAAGTGGTTATGGTTTCACGGGAATTTTCGTGGAACGTTTGGCCGGAATCGCCAATGCCTGAGCGTCAGCTGGTTTCAGTTTCAGCCCCTTCTCGCCCAATGAAGCGGGCAATTTGGGGAACACCTCGCCGATGTGCTTCAGCTCTTCGGCAAATTTGGCGCGGAAGTCACGTTCGCGGCTGTAGCCGTCCCCAAACTGTTCTTTCAAGGCACTCCAACTGATCATCAGCGGCTCCTCCAGCCCGTAAATCCGGTGACTGAGCCAATAGTAGATATCAATCTTGCGCGGGGAGCCTGAGAAGGCCCGTATAGCATGGACGTTGACCGGCAAGGCGTGCTTGCTCAAGGTATCGTAGAAATCCCGGCTGAACGTGATTGTGCTCGGCCACAGCATCCGCTGGTCTGGGTTTTGGGGGAACCAGACGTCCAGCGAAGCGAACGGCTGGGTATTGATGGTTGTCGCGTGCCCCGCACCATCGGTCATGCCGATTTTCATATTGCAAGCCGCCAAGGCGTTCACCTGTTGCTTGAAGGCGGTAAGCGTGCCGCGCGGGCCGCCGGTCGCTTCAAAGCCCATCTTGTTGAGAAAAGCGGTCAGGCTGTCCTCGATGTTGATGGTCGGCGATTTCTGGCGGATGGCCTCGCTGCAAAGGTGGAGAAGCAGAAGCCGCGCACGCGATCCATAGGGCAACGGTTGGGGTACCCACTCCCCTTGGGGCGAGAGAAGCTCTCCAGCCTTGATGAGGAGCTTCATACGCCCCTGCTCGCTCTGATAGGTGCGTTCTTCAATCGGCTTCTTGGTGTAAGGTAGGCCACATAGGGCGAGAACGCTGTGAATATGCCGAAGGTTCTGCGCATCATTACCCTTCGACGTTTCCAACATGTCGCGTGCCTTGGCGCGGCGTCCTTTATCTCGAGGCAAGCTGGCTATCTCGACGGCGCGGGCTTCGGCTGCCGCGTCCCGGCGCTCCTGCTCTTCGATCAGCAATTTCACCTCAAGCTCAAACATTTTAGGGATGAGGGTGCGCCCACGATGGCGCGCCAATTCCTTGCGGAGGTCAGTGTCTTTTATCAGGGATTCGTCGTTGGTGCTCATGAGTTGGATGCTATCTGATTTGGTTGGAAGGCCCTACCGGCCACATGCTTTGCCGCGCTACTTTTCGGTGCCGTCAAGCAGGGCCTCGATGGCCTCACAGTAGGACGCGCCGCCATTGGCATCGCAATAGGCTTTCAGGCGGTCGATGATCCGTTTAGGTCCAGTGACGGTCAACCGGTCTTGCGGCTCTTTTCGCTTGGGGCCAGGTTTGCGGCGGGTTCCTGCATCACGGGACACAAAGCCGAGATCCTGACCGGCCTGCAACACGCGGCTTATGTCAGCGGCGGGCTTTTCCGTCCTCTGTACGGGCGGCAGTTTCACGGTGCCCGTCCCGACTGCGCCGGAATCGGTTTTGTTGAATCCGTAGCTCATGCGGCGGCCTCCTGCTGGGTGATGTGGTTCACAACGTCTTGTGTGAAGTCTTTGGCGTTCTGAATGGCGGATTCCAGTGGCTTCAAAGCACGTTCCTGCTGGGAGATGGTACTGCCCTCGACGCTGCTGCGAGCCTGTTCAAGCAATTCTCCGAGCAGGGAGCCCTCGCGAAAGATGCGGGTGTAAGCCGCGCGCCGCACAATAGCGGTCGGTAGAACCGGAATATCGGCGGATTCCGTCTCCTTGCGTACGTCCTTTTCGTCGCTGGTCTGAAATGCAGCGTTGACCCGCGTCAACAGTAGCGCGTGCCCAATGGCCTTGTTCATCATACGGCCGGTATTCTGTATGAGCTGCACAGCCCGTGCGGCTTGCCGCGCTTCCATGGGTGTGGGTTCAAACGGAATCAACACAAGGTCGGATTGGCTGATGGCATAGGTCACGAGATTGGACGCGGTGCCTTCAAGGTCGATAATCAGATAATCGGCCCTGCCCCTGATGCTCTCTACCGTATCAAGAAAGTCCGCTTCAGTCGGAACGGGTCTGACCAGAAAGGGCACCTCCCTCCCCTGTTCGCCGCGCTGCGCAGCCCATTGCATGATATTCTGGTTCGGGTCGCAATCAAGAATGGCTACCGTGCCTCCGGCCTGATGAATTTGTTCCGCCAGCAACATGGCGGAGGTTGTTTTGCCGGAGCCGCCCTTAGGGTTGGCAAAGGTGATGGTGAACATGGCGCGTCCTCTATTTCTGGTGGCATTGTAAGCGCGAATGTTAAAAATATCATTAACATTAATTTCAACTCCAACATTAACGTTAGCGTTAAAATTAACTCCGAATACTTAGGTTGCGGATAAAGACAAAAAAATCATGCGATTAAGGTTGTTGCGGAGGGAGCTCTTTGCGGTAGACATCGCAAACGCGCCTGAAATCGTGGGGGAGGGAGTGTGGCGCTATTCCCTCAATCATCAGAGGAAATAGCGTTGATTTGCGAGCGCCTGCCAGCATAGGTTGTTTTATCGGGTGGGTTAATCGTATTTCGGAAGAGACAGCCGCGATCCATTGTTACAAATAAGTACCAATATTGTGCTGCCATCTGGGGGCAAAAAACTATATGTACAGGCTATATCAGGCTGGTGGCGTTCAATCACCAGTACTTTTTCAATTGGATTATCATCCCCCGATGGTACACCGGAAGAGACATACGTATCTCCGGGTCTTGTCTCTATTATGGTTCCGCCGAAAGCGAGGATACGCAAGGGGCGAAGCCCCTAGGACGCGGACTCATTAGCTGACGCGATCCAAATCCTCGTCGCGGCAAGTTTGAGCCCGGCAAGGTAATTGTCTGCGCGTCTGTCGTAGCGCGTTGCCATACCACGCATCTGTTTGATGCGATTGAAGAAACGCTCCACCAGATTGCGCTGGCGATAGACCCAGCGGCTGAAGCTGAAGGTCTGTTTGCGATTGGCTTTGGCGGGGATATTAGCCCAGCACTTGCGTTGCTTGGCAAAGTTACGGATCGCGTCGGTGTCATAGGCCTTGTCGGCAAGTAGGGTCGATCCGGGTTGGATGTCACTCAGCAGCTTCTCGGCCATGGGAGCATCGGCGGCCTGACCCGCGCTCAATTCCAGTCGAACAGGCAAACCATCAGCATCGACGAGCGCGTGGATCTTTGTCGTCAGGCCGCCACGCGAACGTCCCATGCAAGGATCGGCAGATCCCCTTTTTTTGCGTTGGCACCATGCTGGTGAACGCGAACACAGGAGGAATCGATCATGACAATCTCTCCGGCATAGTGCCTTGAAACAGCGCCAAGGAGGCGATCCCATACGCCCGCCCTACGCCAGCGCGAGAAGCGATTGTAGAGTGTGGTGCGCGGACCATAGCGCTCCGGCACATCACGCCAGGACGAGCCGGTTCGAAAGCGCCACAGGATACCATTGATCACTCGGCGGTCGTCTACTCGCTCAACTCCACGGCTGTTGGTCGGAAGCAAGGGCGCGATAACCGCCCATTCCTCGTCGGTTAGTTCGTGACGGCGCATGACAATCTCCTTTCCCGGAAATTGAATCACACACCGCTACCGACATGAACCCCCGTTATGGGGACACGGCCTAGCTCTGTTCTTGTCATGGGCGATGTTTGTTCACGGTTTGCCAGCAGGCCCTTTTTTGAACGGGATTAGGGGTCGAAACCATCGCGAAGGCCTTGCTTTTCAAGGCTTCCGGCCGGATATCACATTTGTTCTTCCATTTAGTAGCACCCAGCCACATGCTTAACCTACGGAGAGACAGATAAACTCTGACCAGTGGAACAAGTTTCGGAATATCATCGCTACCGCTTGTAGTCTCGATGATCTGCAAACGACGGTCTGGAAAAAGCAGACGGATGTTTTAAAGCAGGCCTTTGTAGCGGCGGCCATGATTGCGACCTATGGAGAGAGAGCGGTTTTTATCGACGGCCGTATTAAAACGAACCTGATCGCGGTGGCGGCCGAAGACGGCAACATCAAGAGGTTTTTTAATCGTCTCTTCCACGACAAGGGTGTGGACTGGCAACGCCTGGTCTACTTCCAGACCGTCTCGACCCGAAGATGGGGTGAAAAGCGCAAGCGCGGCATTGCCAACCTCCATTTTCATGCTCTGGTGATCCTGCCGGAGCGCCAGAGCAATAAGCAGATCCGCGCCACGCTCGAAACCGTCTTCGGGAAGGCCGGAAACATGGGCGGCACCTTCAATGACCTGAACCTGAACGAGGGAAAGCGTAGCCGTAAGGTGCCGATTGAGCGTCTGCGGTGTAACCGGCGAGCCAAGGGCCTCGCCCGAGGCATCCCCTCGAATTTTAACTTCAAGGCTGCGCTCTGCGACCATGTTTCCATGGATGCCGGGCGCCGGGTGTTCCTCGCTTGGCTCAAGGAAGAGCGCGAGCTGGAACGTCAGCGCAAGATCATCGTAGCCCGCGAGCGGGTTGCCATCGGCGCGAAAAAGGACAGGGCTACCGATTTTGATAGCCCTGCTCATCTCGTCAATAGATGATCACGTAGTGATATCGCAGACCGACGACTGATCTAAATCAGAATCCGTTCCACCTCGTCCAAGCTCACGTCATCGCTGCGACGGTCATAAAGCTGCGTCGTACGTGTCGAGCTATGATTGGCCATCTGCGCCGCCTTTTCGAGCGTGCCGCCGTTCTTCAGGTAGGCCGTCGATTTGTCAGATTTCACACCAGGAACGTCTCGCAAACCGCAAAAAGAAATCACCGAGACGGCCGCCAAAGCTTCAGGTTTTAAGAGCAGAGAAGTTAAACTAGTAGATGTCGCCGAGACAAAGGCACCTGAAGCTCAGCGCAGGCGTCGCACAGGGCGTAACCAGCAGATCAATATCAAGACTAAAGCAGAGGCAATAGAAGCCTTTTATGCTGTTGCAGACGCCGATAACTGGGACTTGGTGAAACTCTTGAGAAGGCAATTGCATTTCTGGAGAATGCGCGCGAAAATAGAAAAAACTAGACTTAGTTTCTATGTTTGATAGTGTTTCATGCACTATATACAAAATGGGAGACGGAAATGCAGCGTATCTATGAAGTGGTAAGCGCCCAGGTTTCCTTTGCAAAAAGCAATCCTGTTCAAATAATCGTTTACGCAGAAGGGACAGTACCTACATCTGGTTGGAAAAATCCAAGCCTAGGAGCTTGGCTATACATTTCACCACCAGATGACGGTATTCAAGACTTTGATTTCGTTGCTGAGGCTCCAACTGGAATTGTGTTACCCAAAATTTCGCCGATTGCAGCTCAAAATACGGTTGCAGTTGATCCGGATAACTACTGGGGACATGGGCTGCCTTTAAGAGGCGTTCGTATCCACGCTCGCAACGGAGCTTTCGACGCATTTCCTATAGAAGTAGCCAGCGAGAGCTCGGTGCCATGGCCATGGGCTTGGTAAGTCCCATCAAGCCCACGTCGCTGATGGTTCGCCTTATCAGTGTGAGTACACACACACACTGAATTCGTTCATGTTGAGAGACATGGATCAAGCCGCAGACTTTGCGACTTTAGCGGGAGGGGGGATCAGGCTCTCATCGTCGATCTCAACCGACCGAGCCACCAGAGCGTTGAACTTGTCCTGGCGAATGCCTTTCCCCGCAGCATGGAGGTCCCGGATGATATGATAAGGGTTCAAAAGCAGCGCGTAGCTGCAATCTCCTGAAGATCCAGCCGCGAGCTTGATAAAACCCATCTCAGCGAGAAGCTTGAGGCGCACCTTCCAGGTCCTGACAGCCCGCTGACCGCTAAAACCAGAATGGAACGCAATTTCCTCCTGCTTCGATAAAACAACAAAGTTGTCATCGAACGTCCGACACCACAGTTCAAGATAGGTGCCGGACACAGGCTGGCCACCAGCAAGATCATCCATGATGCCCAGCATCAACGGCATAGCCTTAGGTAGCGTCGTGAACCCGTTATAAATTTGTCGAGTCCATAATAAATCGTCTTCGTTTGTCTCGAGATCGAGATCAGACCATAGCCTGTTGCGAAGCTCTAACTGTCTTTTGGCAATCTTTTTACGCGGAGCCATCTTTTTGCTATCCTTATAACGTATGCTAGGTGTGGACCCCAGCTGGGTTGTGCTCACTGCCAAGTGATAGATCCCGGATCGACGGCGGTAGGAGTCGTCGATCCGGGCCTCAGCCTTCAAATGGCTGGGTTTGGAGGCCAGCCGGCATTCCAGCGTCGATTCAACAGGTTTGGACCCCGCCAATGCGATTCACTGGGTATTAGGTGGCTAGGTTTGGACGCCAGCCGAGTCATTGCTCACTGCCACGAGATCAGAAGGTTTGGACACTCCCGAACAACGCTTCTCAATGACAACCAAAATATAGATACTTTTATCAATAAAATCAAGGTCTTAGGTTTCCGTGACTGCACCTTAGATGTTCGCAATTACCGTAAACTCAATAAATATTATTACATAAAAAAATGAAACTAGATACCATATTGCGCAGTCCGCTAATTTTATTATATAGTGATTTCCGATGGTTATCAGCGCATTGCTATGCTCGTGCGTCATCATGTGCTCACACGTGCTCGACGTGCTCACCCATCCTCAGGGAAATTTACCGCCCCGCCACTCCTTTGGCGAACCCAACTTCTGTGAAGAAAGTGCCCCAGCACGAGGGACTTAAATCCCCTTTTCGACAGCGGTCATTAGACGACACGTCTGCATCCTCAAATGAGAATTCTCTCAACTTCGTCTAAGTTAATGTCGTCACTACGCCGGTCATAGAGCTGCGTCGTCCTGGTCGAACTGTGGTTAGCCATGTGCGCCGCCTTCTCCAGCGTGCCGCCGTTTTTCAGGTAGGCGGTGATACCCGTCGCCCGGAACGTATGACAACACACGTCTGTGTCGATTCTGGCGGCCTCGGCACGGCGTTGGATCATGGCATAGGCATTGGCTTGGGGCAGGGGAGTTTCGGATAGCGCGCCCGTTCCCCGGCCAATCGTCCGGAACAATGAGCTGCGCGGATGATCCCGCAGGCCTCCGGCTTCCATGTAATCGTCCAGGTAGGCTTCTAGCGTGTGGTGACAGGGCATCTCATGGCGCTTTCCGCCTTTCTCGTGCAACCGTACCCACAGGCGGCGGTTCTGCACGAACACATCGCGGACCTCCATCGACAACGCCGCGCCAATACGGGCAAAGGAATAGGTCATCAGCCCAATCAGTGCCCGGTCGCGTTTCCCTGACATGGTATCGGCCGGAATGGTCGCCAGCAGGTGCCGCGCCTCCTCGGGCGACAAGACCGGTGTCTTGCCCTTCTTCGTCGAATACGACGGCCCGCGCACAGCATGTGCCGGGTTGCTCGGCATAACCTGGCCCGTCACCATCCAATCGAACAGATGCCGGATGGCCGCGAGGCGAAGTTTCACGGTCGGAACGGCGTGCCTTTGGCCTAGCTCTTCCACCCATGCTGCTACGTGCACCGGCTGAACAGCGGGGAGGGCGGGTACGCCGCGCTGCTCGCACCAGGTCATGAAGTCCACCGCCGCCCGCATGTACGCCTTGCGGGTGTTCAGGTTGCGGATCGCCGCCGTGAAAAACTCGACGAACCGCATCCGACCGGAATTCGGCAAGTGACCAATCAGCTCGGGGAGCTTGATACCTTGGGGCAGAGGGATGAGCTGGTTCATTCTAATCCTCTAGGGCGCCGTCCGGGAACCCGTTCCAACGATTTCAGGGCGAAAACGGTCTTCCACGGTCTTCAAGGTCTCATTGATACGGTTGCCAATTTGGTCGTTTTCTTCCAAACCCTCCCATACGTCTGCTTCGAGCCTTTCCTGACGTGATACGTTTCGATCATTGGTATTCCTGGGGTCTAACTGCATGAGCATTCGTGCCGATACGGCAATGCGATTGTTGATCTCATGAATTACATCATAGGGTTTCGCAGCCTCGACACCAAAGGCTGCGATAACTCGATAACGACGCGCCCGTATACGACTGAAAAACTCAGCATTGTCGCTAAGCCGCTTTAACGGCACGTAGAATGTATCTCGATGACCGCGCAAATCTTCTGGATCAACGTCGCGGCCAGGTCTTGTTTCACTTTCATGGCTATAAGCCATCGGTGATCTGACCCAACGCAACACGTCTCGCGCCTCGTAAAAATCAGCCAGAACTTCTTCAGCTAGCTCCATTCGACGACGACCGACCATTTCGGTGCGCCAAGCGGTCAAACCTTTATAACCTTGATATGCAGCAAATCCAGCCGCTCCGCCCATTACGGCGTCACCAACAGCAGATATCCAGTCCGGCACGCTTCCCCAGTCCATAGCTCCCCCCTATATATGATAAAGGACATTATCACATATAGGGGGGGAGGAAAAAGAGAGCAGGTTAGCTAAAAGGCCTCAGAAGCTCGATTACTTCAATTGACAAGGTAAACTTTGTTTACTATACATACGATGTATCTGGAAGAAACAAAGGACACCGATATGCCTCTCTACATCGAACTCATTCTGGCTGGCTGTTACATCTTTCTGGGCATCAGCCACTTTCATACGATTCTGAGCCATTCCGGCTGGCTCTAAATTGCCTGGACTTTAAAAAAGGCGGGTCCAAACCCGCCTTTTTTGTTTTGGGCAATTCATCAATTCAGATGACGCGGCAGATCCCGGCTTGAAGTGCTTATCCACCCAAGAGTAGCACCTCTCAGTAGGTCTTGATCCAAACCACACAAATCATCATTTTCGAATGTGGCTTCAGAGTGCACCAAATAATCCAGCGAAGTTACGGCACTTGATTGGCTCGACATCAAACCTCTATCGAATTCGAAAACAGTGCGCACAGAGGAGGCCAACGGATTGTTCCGATTGAGAGAAAGCCAATCGCTCACACCAATAGGGCTCACTTTCCATAGCAAGGCATCATAATTTCCGGCCATAGCGGAAAATAGATCATAGGTCGAACCTATAGAACCAATTGACGTTGCCGCATAACGACCATAAAGGCGCACCTCCCCCTCAGACGAAAAGCGTAAGTATTCATCCACTCTATATAAATGATTTTTTATTATTCTAAATAATATTAACGCACCAATCTTAATACATCCATCGTACGAATAATCATCATATGATGAATTGCGTTCTAACACCTCTACACTATCATTATATTTAGTAGACGAAATCCAAGCACCAACCTTTTTAAGGCCATCACATGCAAAGTTTATTCTTGCAATTGGGTGTTGTATAAACTCGTAATTATCGTTTGCTGAAAAGGACCTGATAGAAATAGCCTGCGGGCCAGAAGGGGGAAGAGAAGAGGGATCAACCTCAATGCAGACAATATCAATCGTGTCCTGGCAGATGCCGTAGGTAATCTTCACGCCCCATTTGGTGAGGGACTTGGAGTACGTTGAGAAAAGGGAGCATCCTTCCATAAAAGGATTATCGTTGGCGCGATGATCCTCCATCGCCACCAACTCATTCACTACCCGGCACACCAGGTTTTGCAGCTTAAAACTCAACGACTGAAACTGGCGCTCGGCCAGATCAGTATAGTTCAAACTCGGGCTTTCCTGCGTCATGAATAATACTCCATCGCGCCTGGGCGTTCAGCCCTTATAAATTTCCGAAATCCAACAAAGGCTAATTTGACAAACTTACTCTCGAAAATCAACGCAAAAAATATTAGAAACAATCGCAAACAAAAGAAAAAATTATAAAAAGCTATTTTTTATTGACAAAGGAAACAAAGTTTATAAGATGCATATATCTTCGAACGGCGGCACTTCGTGCCTACGAACGACATTCCGCGAAAAAAAATAGGAGGCTGGCGATGGCCGCACCGCAAACCAAGATCGACAATATGGATCGTTGGTATCTCGACGGATTGGCTGGCTTTATAAATGCGATCGAATTAGCTGACAAAAACAACCAGCTCGACGATCTGAAAAACTTTGCCGAGGTACTGAATTGGAGCTTCTCAAAATTTGGACTTGCGGCCTCAGAGCTTGCCGAAGATGAGAAGATCAGCAAAGCTGCTATCAGCAAATGGGTCAACGGACATGCCTTGCCGTCCGCACCAACCAGAAAAACCGTTATAAACTGGATTAAAGGCAAGTTACAGGAGCAACGTGATGGCCTCACTGCAACTCCATCGCGAATGTCCCAAATGAATTAGTTATCCAGAGCCCGCACGAGCGGGCTCTCTTGCTAATACGATTGGATCGGATCCCACACTCATCCTTTGACTATGCGGCTACCCCACACGCGTCGGCGAAGTCATGTTCCAATCTGCCGCCCGCCCTGCATAATCCCGGTGGCGCAACCAGCCAGCCATCGTGATCAGAGCCGGAAAACTCTAATTCCCGGCGGTCCAAGGTTTGGTCTCAGAGCACATCCAAAGGCGCATACGTGATATCTGCTTGATGCAAAGCTGCCACAGTAACTTTTTTTCTACACTTGCCACAAAATCAACAACTGACCGGCGTTTACGGGTGGTTGACACCCCTGGGCCAAAGGCGTTCAAAGAACGCATGAGTATTCAACTAAGAGACATTGCGCAGCGGCGCTTGTTGGGGGCTTTTAGCCCCGCGCAGTCGGACTCACCCTAAATTCTGGACCCCTCGGATGAACAATCCGGGGGGTCTTTGCATTAATGATTTGACAAGGATTTTATGTTCTTGTTACGTTCCAGTTAGTGAAATCTAAATTTTTAATTTCGGATGCACTAACTTAAGAAAACGCAGAAGCCGTAAAGACGAATCCAAACGCCTTTTCAGAGACAGCTTCTGCGTGATTGGCAATTGAGACACAACCTCTTTGCCAATCACCCTATCTGAGCGACGGCTGTTAGGCCGTCGCTCTTTTTCGCTAAATCTTGGCGATTCCCCATTGACTACCCCTCTCCCCTCCATGTCATGATCCTTTCACGAGACAGTTGTCTCCAGGCGACTAAACATCGCTGCGGCCGTACCGAAGCCAGTTGTGCACGGGTCCAAACCGTGTGGCTCCGAACAGGTTGTCTCTGAAAAGGTGGCGGGCGCGAATGCCGCCACCACTCCGGATAACAGAGCGCTGCGTGCGCCACATAGGAGTGTGTCATGACCGAGATTCCCCCCGAACACCAATTCAAGAATGCCCAACGTGTCTGTACTAAACGTGATGACCCTTACGGCCAGAAATTCCAAGCAGTAACCTCCCCGGCCAAGGCCATTCGCCCGGGTAAGCTTCTGAGCCACGGATTCCCGTGCAAGGCCGGTCGCGCGTTCGCTATCATCGCCTTCGGCCACGAACCTTACGCGGTTTACCCTATTGGCCTCCAGGATCGTGACGGTTTCCTGCCGTTCCCACAGTCGGCAGAGCTCTCCCCGACCGGCGATCGGGAATATCCCTGGGAGCTCATCGCGAAACGGCCCTTTCGCAACATCCGCGATGTGATCGATGAAGCCGAGACCTGGGTGCGCATCAAGATCGATGGTCAACCCGCAGTGTCCAACAGGCGTTAGTGCACCATGCTACTATTCAGTCATTCCTTGAACTCGGACAAAGTTCAAGAGCTGGATGCAGCACGTCACGAGCTTGAAGTTGCTCATCAACGCTACCTCAAGGCGCTCGATAAGTGCTTTCAGCATCAGGAACAACGTTCCTACGACGAATGGGGCGATCAGTCAGAAGAAGATTGATCGCCAACAGGGAGGCGACGGGTGTCGCCTCCCACTTCCCTGAAAATTAGCTAGCACTCATGGCGGCCCCACACGAGGTCGCCTTTTTTACCCGCGTGCGTGGAGAAGCAAGATGAGCGTCCTTTCCTCCTTCGGTAATCGCCGAAGTTCCCCCTACGGCTCCCTCGCTATACCGATGGAGACCGCCTACATCACCACAGAATCCAACCGGCTCCTGGTAAATCGAAACATGCAGGAGCGCATGCACAAGGCAGCAATTCAAGGCGGCGACGACAGCGCACCCAACCAGGTGATACGTGAAATCTACGCCGACGCCGGCGACCGTCTCGGCCGAGAAGCCCAAGAAGCCAGCAAGGATATTGAGGGCTTCCTTTCGCAGATCAGTGACGTCGAGGGACTTGATCCCGAACTTCGGTTCGCAAGCGTTGAAAGCACCCTGATCAAGGTCCAACGTCCGCGTGAAGATGACGCTGTCGCCGCCAAGAGCGATGAGGTCAAGCATCGGCACCAACTGAATAGGTTCAAGGCAGTCCGTGGCATTGCCCGCGAGCCAAACGAACCGACCATCATGATGACCATATTCATCATGAGTCTCTTTATCAGCCTTGAACTTGCGACCGGCTTCTACCTCTACCGGGACGTCGAAGCCGATGTTCCAGCGGCGGTTATGCTGTCGCTTTTGATCGTGGTGGCGACCTCCACTGCAGCGTCGCTGACCGGCTTTTTTGCACTTCGCCATGCAGTCCACGGATACCATCGGATAGAACGTGTTGCCGGCACGATTGGCACCCTAGTGGGCCTATTTATCATTATCTATCTCGCTCTGCTGGTCTCCCACGACCGCGACCAGTTGGCGGCATTTGATCCGGATCAGTCCTTCATTCGGCGCATGGATTGGGGAATTATCTTCCATCCGTCGGAATGGTTCCATTTCCAGACCCTTGAAGGCCCAGCGTTCCTGATCATTCTGCTAGTCCTAGGCATTCTGTCCCTGTGGAAGAGCTACAGTGGTTTCAGCGATCCGATCCCAGGCTACACCCGCCACCATGAAAACTGGCGGAATGCCGCGAACGGCGCTGACGATCGCGTTCGTGACCTTCGTGATGCGCTTCGAGCACCGATCGAGCGCGAAGAACAACTTCTTGATCAGGAGATCGCCGATAATAAGAACATTCTCCGCAACGCGCAACAAATGGCCAAGGCAGCTGTAATGCGTGAACAGCGCTATCGAGACAGCTCCGCCGTGGTGATCGCCATCATCAACACGGCGATTACCAAGGCGCAAGAAGCCTATCTCGAAATACGCCCGCAGAAGCCTGCCTATTTCGATCAGTTCTTGTCTGCCAACGATATCAGGCCACTCTCCACTCCTACTGCAGTCGTAGTGGAAAAGGAAAAGGCCATAGCTGATGTGGTCGCGCAAAACGCAACCCACGCTCAAAGCCTGAAGGTTCGCCTAAACACGTTCTTTGGTGAGGCTGACAAGCGACTGCAGGCGTATCTAGATAATCTTGAAGAACTAGGAAGCCGGCGCTTACACCGCGAGCGGACCATTCCTAATATCGACGGAGAGCCGTCATGAGCAAAAAGGTTCTTCTCGGGCTCGGGATTGCGGCAGTGGCGGCCGTCACGATTGGAAGTTTCGGAGCCACCGTGCTCACTGCCAAGCCGGCGGACACAGCGAAGAGAGCATCCAACGGCTGCACCCTCGACCGGCGTCCCGTCAGTACCACAGTAATGCTCGTGGACTTCACCGACGCGCCGACGGCCGCAAACATTTCGCAGTTGGAGCGCATCTTTCGGGATCTCCGCCAATCGATCCCGAAGGATGGAAAGGCCATCGTTGCGCTCTTGGACGTGGCGGCTGAAAGCAACCTGAGTATGGCACTTCAGGTATGTAATCCCGGCGCAAAGAACGGTGATTTTGCACCGCGCCCCGGCCCTTCTGTACAAGATCAACGGTGGCTCCAGAATTACTATAGGCCGTTCGACGAAGCCCTTAAGGCGGCGAAGACAAGCCCAACCTCCAGCGATCGCAGCCCGATCATGGAAGCCATTACATCTCTGACACAGCGCGCCGACTTTGATGGCGTGATCGCCAATCGCAAGCTGATCGTGGTTTCAGATGGACTTCAGCTAACGCCAAAGGTCTATTCCCAGTTCAAGGGCGGCGACCTCTGGAAGTCTTTCGAGAAATCCAGACTACCGGCGATGACACAAGCGGACCTGACGAATGTCGAGGTTACTTTCGTCTACCTGCTCCGTCCGGAATATGCCCAGCGCCAAACGGAAGCCCATCGAGCGTTCCTGCGCCGCTGGTTTGAGAGCCGAGGTGCAAGGTCGCTTGTGTTTCGCGGCATTCGTGAGGAGGGAAGTTGATGTGGACAATGCTCTTCTCGATGGCAAGCTGGATGCTGATGCTGGTCATCATGCTAGCCGGCGCGGTCATCATGGCCAGCCTTCGGATCACAATCTGGCTGCTGCCGGTTCTGTTCCGGGCAATTTCCGGCATACTCGGAGGCCTCCACCGGAATTTGACAAAATCGCCTTCAGCTTTTCCGCCGACTCGGCCGAGCGATGCGACGGCGCCTTCAACGCGGATCATTCAAGAACTGCCTGCCCACCGGCCTTACCGGAGATGATCTGTTCCCTGTTCGACGCGCCGCAGGCCGTCGAGCCCGCCCGTAGGGCGTCGGGGCGTTCCCCGTCCCGACGCCTCCAGAACAGCATCGCGCGCAGCGGAAGTCACCGAAGGGCCTAAACGAAGTGAAGGAGGGCAAAGCCCTTGACGGAGTGAGCACGTTGCTAACGGCCAACTAGGCGTCGTGCGGCCGTCGCCGCATGAGGCACCGCAGAAACCATTCGGTTCGCGCTTCAGCCTCCTGGTGTAACGGATCGTCTGGAAAGCGCTCCATGGCCCGCAACGCTGCAAGACGACTGGACTCGTGGTCGACGGGGAATTGTCGGTTACGCCGCACGACCCGCTCAAATTCGAGCAGGCTCTTCAACTCGGCGATCCACTGAAACATGCATCATCATGCTGGAGAACAATCATGTCGGCAAATGATTTCACACGATTTTTCATTGAAAGCGGCTTTGAGGAACTGTCAGTGGCTCGCAAAGCCGCAACTGAGCGCGTGCACCGGCTTCTCAGAAGCACGTTCGAAGATCCGGAACGCGCAATCGGCGCATACGACGGCCTCCTCGAAGCGCGTGGCTTGGAAGGAACCCTAGGCGTCCTTCAGAGTGACGACTTCTTCGGTCGGCATTGGCATTTCGGGTGGATGCGTGGTGGGCTTTTTGCGCGCGGCAACCGCCAAAAGGCTCGCGAGGCCCTCGACGAACTGCCTTCCGCTATCCGTGCCCATTACGAACTTACAATGCGCGAGCGGGATCTCGAACGTGTGCTGAGAGATGAACGCGCGCGCGAAGACGATGAGCGCCTGCGCTCCGCAGCCACCCAGGAACGGCAAAAGGACCGAA
>NZ_JBNQTH010000013.1:0-77993 GCF_050320885.1 Agrobacterium sp. ES01 | reverse complement strand
GAGCACGGTCGGCAGAGGTGACGTCGAATGTGATCCCTGTACGCATGAGGTACTCTCGCATATCCGGGACAGCGTAGGAATCCGAAAACTGGACTCTTTCGTTTCGATCAATCCACTAGGGTCGCACCCAAATAGGTGGGGCCATCAAAAACAAGATCCGTACTTTTACAGATCACCGCACCAACGCATCGCAAACGACTAGATAACATTGTCTCAAGCTGGGTCAGCCACGGCGTCGATCGTCCGGATCCATTGGGCGGCCTGCCGCGCGGCATCCGCCAGCACGGGTTTTGGCGCCTTGTACCACTCGTTTTCAGGCAATTCCCGATGCTTTCGGATATGGGTGATCGCCGCGTCAAGAGTCGGAAACTCATCTGGCAGTGTGAGGTGGAGGAATAGCGCCACCACGGCGACGGAGCGTGATCGCCCACCACGGCAGTTGACGAGAATGTTCCCACGCTCACGCCTCGGATAGGACGGCTTGTCAGGCATGACCTGCTCAAGTGCGGCCCGAAGGATGTAATGGGCAGCCACCATCTGCGTTTCGGGATTCCCCGCGCCGTCGATCAGGCCGATCTTGTAGTAACGGATTTCCCCCGGCCCATAGATACTGCCCTGATGATCTGACACGACCTGAGGCTGCTGCACGTAGTTGAAGTCGAGATTGACCGCACAATTTACAACCGTCGTGATACCGTTGCGACGGAGCAGATCCAGGTCGCTTGCTCCTTCCTTGCCCGAAATGAACAGATCGACGCCGTAGATCGGGTGATGCCCATAAATAAGGCTCAGCGTCGGCAGTTCACCGGTCTCCCGTGCCTGCTCTCCATTTGCCGGAATTCTCTGCATCTCGTTCTCCGCAGGTGATGCCCCCTCTGCCCGAAAGCTGCTCATGAGGCTTCAACCTTCGCCTGGGCCAGCTTGTCGATCCGGGTTTGGGAGATCGACCGTGCGACACGGTCGAGCGTTGGATAATTTGCTCCCTCACCTGTCGCGATATAGCCGGGGCAGAGATAATCCCGGGAGCCCAGAGCGACCTTGCCGAGGGTCAAGGGTTCGTAGCGGCCGCCAGCCTTCCGGAGGATTAGGATTGCGGCTGCCACATCCCACGCGTTAACCCCGAAACCCGTTGCAGCATCGGCCCAGCCGGCCGCCACATGGGCAATGCTGAGCGCAGCACTTCCGGGACGGCGTAGGGTCGAGAAGGTCTCGACAAGTATGCCCATATTGGCAAGCGCCTCCTCCCTCCCATCGAGCCGAAAGTCCCGCGAGACCGGATAACCGGTGACCAGGGTCGCCTGCGCCTCGCTGGCGACGGCGCTGGAGCGCAGCGGTTCACCATTGAGATACGCCGAGCTGAGGTCGGCTGAAAACATCAAGTCCGCAACGGGGTCATAGATTGCGCCTGCAACGACTTCATTGTCGATGACCGCTGCAATCGAGACACACCAGAAGGCAAGGCCACGAGCGAAATTCGCCGTACCGTCGATCGGATCGACATACCACTGAATATCGCCGATGCCGATCTGGCCGCCCTCTTCCCCCATGATGGCCGAAGAAGGTTCGCGCTCAAGAATGAACGCACGGATCGTGGCTTCCGCGCGTTTATCATGGACTGTCACGATGTCGTGCAGGTCCACCTTGTAGTCAACAACCATTGCCGAGCGAAACGCATCCAGCAGCGGTTTACGGACAGAGAGAGCTGCGGCTTTAGCCAGATCCATCAATCGGCGAGAGCGCACAAGTGCGTCTTGCAACACAGATGGCGAACTTGCCGGGAACGGGTGGTCCAACATGAATATCCTTACCTTTCAATGTAAAACCGGCGCAGTCGAAACCGCGCCGGTCGGCATCATTTGGAGTAATTGACGCGCCAGAAATCCTGCCACTCTTCGCGCCGATCAAAATCGTCGAGACCCGTTGCCGCGTCGTAGCCAAAGAGCTTGTCAGAAACCTTGGCCAGGCCGGATGGCTCATTCTCCGGCATCTTGATGTCCGTGTTGGTCGGAACCTTGCCGTCCTTCATCTGCGGCGCGATCCCCTCTTCTGTCAGGATATAATGGATGAAGAGCTTTGCCATATTCGGGCTCTGCGTCTTCGACGCGATCAGCCCAAGCTTGATGTAAGTCCAACCGATCCAGGGATCGAGATCATCGCAAATGCCAAGCTTATATCCCTTGTCCGCATTGTCGCGGAACTTGGCCGAGCTGAGTAGGCCGAAGAAGGGCTCCTTTTGGCTCGCGGCACCGACCGCTTCCGCTATCGGGTCGTCACCAGCCGTGGCCAGCGGCGCATTCTGTGCCAGAGCCTTGATCCAGGCAGCCGCGGCGCTTTTCTCGCTGGTCTCGATATCCTTGCCGAAATGTGCCTTGTACGCTGCCGCTACCTTGTCGTTGCCGTGCGTTTCGAGCTGGTTGAACCAGTCCGTATAGCTTCCCTTGGTCAGCGGATCGACGAGAGCGACTTTGCCCTTCCACTTCGGCTCTGTCAGCTCCCAGATGTTGCTGACAGGGCACTTGTCATACGTCTCCGTATTGTAGGCCCAGACATTCGCATTGGTCGAAATCGCCAGCGGGTTTTGCAGACCACCCGGGATCTTCCCGACCATGTCGGCAGGCAGATAGCTCTCGACAAAGCCTTCCGGAAGGAGCTGCGCCTGCGCGGCCGGGGCGTCGGTGATCAGAACGACATCACCCTGCACATTGTTCGCCTGGTTTTCGCGAATGATCATCTCGAGCTGGCTGTTGGCCGAAACCTTCATGCCCGTTGCCTTCACCCCGTATTTCGCGCTGAAGTTATCCGCCATCTCGACGATTTTGCCGGTACTGTCGTAGATATTGATCGGCTTTTCGTGCTTTGCGGCGGCAATCAAGGCGTCGAGATCGAAAGCCTCCTCGGCGTGCAAACTGGCCGTTGATAAGCCAGCGAAAAGGCTGGTAGCCATCAACATGCCCAGCAGATTATTTCCATTCCTCATGACTTCCCCTCCCAAGGAAATAGCGGACAGGGACCAACCTGCCCCTGACCTCACTGTTTGTAGTTAACCCGCCAGAAATCCTGCCAACCCTCGCGCTTATCGAGGTCGTCGGCCGCTGTCGCCGGGTCGAAAGCCATCAGTTCTCCGAGGTGCTTGCCGACCCCCGAAGGCTCGTTAACCGGAAGGCCAATCGTGGAATTGCCGGAAATTTTGCCATCTGCCGTCTGTGGGGCGATGCCCTCCTCTGTCATCAGATAGCGAACGAAGAGTTTGGCGGCATTCGGGCTCTTGGTCTTGGCCGCGATCAGGCCAAAACCGGGATAGAGAAAGCCGGTGAACGGTTGGACACCCGAGCACAGTCCAAGTTTCAGGCCCTTGGATACGTTGTCGCGATATTTCGCCGTCGAAGTGATCACGAAGAATGGATCAACCTGGCCTGGCGCACCGGCCGCTTCCGCAACGGTGGAGGAATCGGTCAGGAGCGGTGCGTTTTCGGCAAATGCCTTGACCCAAGCTGCGGTCGCCGTCTGACTGCTGGTATCGAGCTTTTTGCCATAATGCGCCTCATAGGCCGCCGCCACCTCAGCATCGTGGTGGGTCTCGATCTGATTGAACCAGTCGGCATAGTGCGGCTTGTCGAACAGGTCGAGCATGGCAAGCTTGCCCTTCCACTCCGGCTCCGTCAGCTGCCAGATATTGGTGACCGGGCACGTGTCGTATTTCTCCGTATTGTAGGTGAAGACATGCGGATCGGACACGACGACCAATGGATTGCGCAGCTTCTCGCCGATATCGCCCACAAGATCCGGCGGCGTCCAGCTGGCGACGATGCCCTGGGGAAGAAGTTCGCCCATCGCAGAGGCGACGTCGGTCGCAACGCTGACGTCGCCCACAACATTGTCAGCCTGAAATTCGCGGGTCATAAGCTCGATCTGGGTGGCCTGGTTCACCTTCTTGCCGCTGGCCTGAACCCCATACTTGGCCGTAAAAGCCTGAGCCGTATCGACGATCTTGCCGGTGACGGCATAGACGGTGATCGGCGGCTCCTTCTTCGCAGCCTCAATCAATGCTTCGAGATTGAATGCGTCTTCAGCATGCCCGCTGCTGCCAAAGGCTGCAGAAAGCGTGAGCGCAAAGGCGCAAGCGGCTGTCGCATGCCGATAGGTGTTGGTCCGCGTTGTCCTGGTCATCATGTTTGCTCCCGATAGCTTTTTCATTTTTGGTAGTTCATCCGCCAGAAGTCCTGCCAGTCCTCGCGCGCGTCCCAATCGTCAAGGGCAGTGGCCATGCTGTAGGGCATCACCTGGTCGAGGGCGGAACCGATGCCGGACGGCTCGTTGGCCGGCAGCTTGACGTCGCTGTTCGTCGACATCTTTCCATCTGCCGCCTGCGGCGCGATCCCCTCCTCCGTCATGACATAATGGATGAAAAGCTTGGCCGCGTTCGGGCTGTCCGTCCCTTTGGTGATCAGCCCCACACCGGGATAGAGCCAGCCGAGCCAAGGCTTGAGATCCTTGCAAAGGCCAAGTTTCATGCCCTTCTCAGCATTGTCGCGAAACTTGGCGGAACTCATCAACCCCATGAAGGGCTCGGTCTGTCCGGGGGCGCCAACGGCTTCAGCTGCTGCCGCATCTGCATCGGTCAACAGAGGAGCATTGGCCGCCAGGGCCTTGATCCAGGCGGCTGTGGCGCTCTTCTCGCCCGTCTCCAGATCCTTGCCGTAGAAGTCCTTGTAGGCAGTAGCGACCTTGTCGTCACCGTGGCTCGCCATCTGATTGAACCAGTCCACATAGGATGCCTTGCCGAGCGGATCCTGCATTGCCACCTTGCCCTTCCACTTCTGCTCGGTCAGCTCCCAGATGTTGCTGACAGGGCACTTATCGAACAGCTCCGTATTGTAAGCCCAGACATTGGCGCTGTTCACGACGGTGAGCGGTGACTGATATTCAGCCGGGATTTTGTCGGCCAGATCCGACGGCAGCCAACTCTCGGCGAACCCCTGGGGAATGAGCTGAGCCATCGCCGCCGGCGCGTCGCTGATGATCG
Source organism: Agrobacterium sp. ES01 (assembly GCF_050320885.1). Taxonomy (NCBI): domain Bacteria; kingdom Pseudomonadati; phylum Pseudomonadota; class Alphaproteobacteria; order Hyphomicrobiales; family Rhizobiaceae; genus Agrobacterium; species Agrobacterium sp. ES01. The sequence continues at coordinate 72,970 of NZ_JBNQTH010000013.1, read as the reverse complement.
ACACATCACCCTGGATGTTGTTGGCGCGGGCCTCGCGAATGATCATCTCGAGCTGTGCGGTCGCCTTGACTTTGGAGCCCTCAGCAGCAATTCCGTATTTTGCGGCAAAGTTCTGTGCCATGTCGACGATCTTACCGGTGCTGTCATAGACAGTGATCGGTTTTTCCGCCTTGGCCGCTTCAATCAGTGCATCGAGGTTGAAAGGCTCTTGCGCCTTTACGGTGCCTCCAAGCGTCGTCAAAAGCGCGGCCGAAACTAAAAGCCGGCCCATGCCATTTTTCATTGCATGCGTCATACTGCTCCTCCTCTAGCAAACGTCCAGAACCCGTAGAATTCAGTTTCGGCTGCCCTCCATGAGGACCGTGTCAGCTTCGCTGATCCGCTTTCCCTGCACATCGAAAACATGAATGGCCTCAGGCGGCGCGTGCACGAAGACCCGCTCGCCACTATCGGTGCGCGGCAATGCGTGGGTGGTGAGGAAGAGCGTATGGTTCTTGCTCTTCAATTCAAGGATCCAGCTTCCACCGGTTGGCAGCACTCCCGTAACCGTCATTTCGGTACTGAAACTGTTTTGGGGCACGGTCTCCCGGCTGGTCACGTAGCTCATAGCTTCGGGCCGCAGGCCAACCGAGCCTATTCCCCGCAATTGCGGAAACTTCGCCGAGAGATAAGCTTCCGCCTGATCGGCAATGTCGGAGGCCCCCGGCTTACCAAAGTTCAGGATGTTGATGGGCGGGCTACCGACGAACTCCGCAACGAACCGGTTGGCCGGTCGATCATAGATGTCGTTCGGCGTCCCCATCTGCTGCAAGGTGCCCTCGTTCATCACGGCAATCGTAGTGGCCAGGGTCATGGCCTCCCACTGGTCGTGCGTCACGAAGACAATCGTGGTCTTGAATTCATGGTGAAGCCGCTTGAGCTCTGCCCGCATTTCCAGACGCAGACGTGCATCGAGATTCGACAAGGGCTCATCGAGCAAAAGCACACCCGGATTGACCGCCAGCATACGGGCAAGCGCCACGCGTTGCTGCTGGCCTCCAGACAGCTGCGAAGGATAACGGTCGCGGTATTTGGCAATATCGAGGGCCTGCATGACGCGATCGACACGAGCCTCGCGCTCGACTTTCGGCAGATTGCGCAACCGCAGCCCGAAATCCGTATTGCGCTCGATGGTAAGGTGAGGCCAAAGCGCATAGCTCTGAAACACAAGTCCCATTTCCCGCTTTTCCGGCGGCACGAAGATTCCTTCTCGCACGGAATCAACGACCCGGTTACCGACCTTGATCTCTCCTCCGGAAAGGTTTTCCAGGCCGGCAATCATTCGCAGCGTGGTAGTCTTGCCACAGCCGGAGGGGCCAAGCAGACACATGAATTCTCCATCGCGGATTTCCAGGTCGAGATCGGCAACGGCATTCGCTGCAGCGACACCATAATTCTTCTGTGCACCCCGTAGGTTGATGGTAGGCATCAGCTTCCAAGTCCTTCTGCAAGATTTGTGCGGGTGAGCTTCTGGGCCAGCAGCGTGCCGAAATAGGCAATCGCAGCGATAATCAGCACCACGGCATTGGCAGCCTGAGTGTAGTGATAGTCGACCAGACGCAGAGAAAAGGTAGTCAGGACGTCCGTGCTCGGTACCGCCAGGATCACGAACAGGCTAAGGCCCTTGATGCCCGAGATGAACGGCAACAATACGCCGGTGACCAGCGAGCCCTTCTGGATCGGGATCACGATGGAGACCATGCGACGGAACCAGCCGGCTCCGGCAATCTGTGCGGCCTCTTCCGGATCCTTGCCCAGCTGCGTCATGGCCGAGATACCCGCCCGCGATGCATAGGGCATCTGATCGGCAATCAGTGCCAGTATCAGGATCATCACCGTGCCATAGAGTGCGGGCATGGGGCCGCGGGGAACCGCAAACAGCGAAAGGTAAGCGGCAGCGAACGCGATTCCCGGAACGAGATAGGGCAGGAATGTCACCTGACGGAGATAAACCGAGAGGCTACGGACCGGAGTACGGATGACAACATAACCGACAAGCAGACCGAGGACACCCGAGACCAGGGATGCAAAGCCAACGATCATCAGCGTGTTCTTAGCCGCAGCCCAGAGATCCGGGCTCAGAAGGATTCCGGTTTTCAGGGCAACCGTATGAAGGTCTGCGCCGATCCAGTAATCGAGAGTGAAATTGTCGAGCGTAAACCGCGCTGGCACTTTCATGACTGTCGACAGGGCGAGCGTCAGCAGCGGCATGCCGACGCTCAGAATGAAGACCGCTGCGGCAAAGCCGGTCGCCGGAAGGCGCAGCTTTCCAAGACGGTTTTGACGGTTCATCGAACCCTTGGACCCTATGGTCACGAAACGCCGTGCCTCACGGACCAGTCGCGCATCGATCATCAGCGTAATGATCCCGATCAGCATGATCGAGGCTGCCACGACACCTGCGACACCGGTCTGGCGTGAAGCGATGCTGCGAAACAGCGAGGTTGACAGCACCTCGAACTTCACAGGCAAGCCGAGCACGTAGGGCACACCGAATTCGCCTAAGCACTTCGCGAAGATCAGTACCATGGACGACATGAGCGCCGGCCGCATCAACGGCATGATGATCTGGATTGCGACCTGGTAGCGGCGTGCCCCGAGAATGCGGGCGGAGTCCTCAAGCTGGCTATCAAAACGGCGCAGCGCAGAGCCAAACAGCAGGATCACGAAGGGGGTGTAGTGCAGGGCCAGAATGATGATGATCGGAACGCGCCCATAGGCGAGCCAGTCCGGTGGTGTCAGGCCGATGGCCTCGAACCAACCCGGCTGACCGCCGACGGTTCGGTTCTTAAACAACGTCGTCCACGCAAGTGCAAAGGTCCAGGCGGGCAGCATGTAGGGCACGATCAGTGCGGTCGCGAACCAGCGACGACCGAACATATCGGTCCGGCTGATCAGCCAGGCAAGAATGGTACCGATCACCAGCGACAGCGCTATCGCGCCGAAGGCAACTGTCAGGGTGTTCAGGAGAGGTCGCCAGAACAGATCGGTTGCCACTGGCGAGAAGAACGCGCGATCCATGTAGTAGAATGTGAGAGCCCCCACATCTTTGCCCAGACGGCGCTCATGGCCGAACTGCACCATGACGGAATCCAACACAATTGAGATGATTGGCACAACGATCAAGTAGGTAAACAGCAAGGCGATGAGAATGCCGATCAAGGTGGTCGGCTCGCGCATTGCGACCTTCAGGCGATATCGCCAGGCCTGCCACGCTGAAGGCGCGCTGGACACCTCATGCCCCAGCGGACTTTCCGCATTGGTTGCTTCACTTAGAAGAGCCATGTTTCCTCCACCGGCCATCCACCGCAAGGTCCCCAACCGGAAGACACACGAATGCTTTCTCGCTTGGGCTGCAAACAATCAGCCACCAGCGCATAGCCTTCTGCGATGTATTCAATCCTCCCGACGGGTTTCCCGACCCGCCATACCTGCGTGAACGCCCAGAGGCGCCCCCTGTCGCGGACTCGGTGGAATTCGTCCCCTTTGATCCTGCGATAGGGTGGATGATCAATCGTATGCGGCGTTTTGTCAATCATAAATTTGCACACGCGGTCATTATTTTATCTTGTTGTTTTTATGCTATTTTATTGGATATCTTACCACCATTTATGCACGCGCGATCATTGTCGATGTCGATTTGGCGGCGTGATTGGCGACAGGCACAGCGCTACTGCTTGAACAGGCGCTCTTCTCTGCAGGAGCAATCGCGACGATCCGAAGTTTTCTCGCATCAGTTCAGCATTCAGACATTTTTGGGATTGGAATATTGTGGACTTTATGGCCAGTGGTGCGACAAGAATGGTAAAGGGAAGACGATGGCTAGAGGGTTCGTGACGGCGGAAGAAGTGGCACGACGTGCCGGCGTCTCGCGTTCGGCGGTGTCACGAACATTTACGCCAGGCGGCAGTGTGTCCAAGGCCGTACGCAAGAAGGTGCTCAAAGCAGCACAGGAGCTGGGTTACCGGGTCAACCGCTTGGCGCAAGGGCTGAACAATGATCGCTCGAACCTGATTGGTGTGGTGGGAGCCAATCTCAGTTCGCCGTTCATCTCCAAACAGCTCGATGCTTTGAGCCTCGGACTTCTTAGACGCGGCTCACAGTGTCTATTGCTAAATGCGGCGGACGCACGCAAGGATATCGCGCCGCTCATCGAACTCCTATTCGAATTTCGTGCTCAGGCAATCGTTGTTCTGTCCGGGGAACCACCGGCATCGATCATCGATGAATGCATCGCCAACGGCGTACGTCTGGTCTTGATTAACCAGAGCATGGACCGGACTGACACCAACATCGTTCTGAGCGACGACTCCCACGGCGCCGATCTTGCGGCGCTGCGTTTGCGGGCAGCAAAATGCCAAAAAGTCGCCGTTGTCACCAGCGGCAGCCAGACACCGGCACAGATGCGACGGGCCAATGCCTTCACAAAACGCATGATTGCGGAAGATATCGAGGTTGTTTCCTGGTCGGACGGGCCAACCACTTACGAGACAGGATACCGGGCCGGCTGCGAGCTGTTGAAGGACAATGGGATCGATGGCGCCTTCTGCGTCACCGATCTCCTGGCACTGGGCTTTTTGGACGCTGCCCGGCTGGAAATGAACCGCCGCGTACCGCAGGATCTCTCTATTGTCGGTTTCGACGATATCCCCCAGGCAAGCTGGAAAAGCTACCAGTTGACCACCATTGCACAGTCATTCGAGGCACTGACGGAAAAGGTGCTTGCGGCTCTCGACAGCAACGAACCGGAAACGAGGCTACAAGTGGTTCCCGTCAACATGGTTGAGCGGACCACCGCCCGTTAGGCCCGATGCCCTCTCCTATTGAAACACAATCAATGCCAGCGTGTTCACTGCTCAACTCATGGGACGTCAGCTCAGCTCCGGATGCGGCTGTCATTCAAAAGGCCGCTGTCACTGAGGATGGGATGCGCAACCGATGCAATATGGGCATTGATCCTTTTCAGGTCACGCAGCAGATCGAGATGCAGTGAGCTGGTCTGGATGCTGTCCGAGCGCCCATCGCGCAAGCGCTGCAGGTGACGTGCTGCCGACTGTTTTTCCAAGCGCCGCACATCTTCCTTCACTTCCACGAGACGACGAGCCAGCTCGCAATTCTTCGTGGAGAACACTGACTGGGCCATGCGCAGATTTTCAAGCGTGATCGCGAACAGCCGCTGCAGTTCGTCCTGGCCGTCCTTCGAGAACTCAAGACCCAGAGCCACCTTCTTCGCAATTTCCGGTCGGATGCCCTTCTCGATAATGTCGCCAATGTGCTCCAGATTGATGGCGTACTCCACGATATCCATCGATCGGCGATAGTCCTGTTCGCTCAAGTCCTGCTGCCCGATCTTGGAAACGAAGACCTTAATTTCATGTTGAATACGGTCGACGCGCCCTTCTAGTGCACTGATATTGCTCAACTGTGAGACGTCGTTGCCACGCATGGCGTCGGAAGCCTGACGCAGCATGCTCTCGATAAGATCGCCAACCAGCATGACCTCGCGACTGGCACCCACCAGCGCGGCGACCGGTTGATCCAGATCGTGGATGTCGAGAAAGCTGTGTTGGTCAGCCTGCGGCTTCAGATCGGGCAGGATCGCTGCGGTCAGCTTCAAGAGGAGCGGAGCGAGCGGCCAGGCAATGAGCACGACAGCAATATTGAAGAGAAGATGGGCGTCAACGGCCAGCTGCTGATGTGAAAAATAGGGAAGCTCGAGCACCTGTGCTGCAGAGCCAGCTAGCGGCATCGCAAGTGCACAACCAACGGCCCGGATGATGAGGTTGCCAAGCGTGACGCGCCGAGCCGCAATCGAGGCTTTCATCGTGGCCAGGACCGGTGGGACAGCGCCACCCAGGTTTGCGCCAAGAACCAGTACGATCACCAAACTGGAATCGATGCCGCCGCTTGCCGCCAGCGACAGGATCAACACGACCACGGCAAGGCTTGAGGAAGCAAGTACGGCAAGGCCCGCAGAGAACAGGAGCGCGACGGGCCAGGCGTCACCCAGCATGGTGATGAACAGATTGAGCGCTGGAGACTGGCGGATCGGATCGGTCGCGGCCGACAAGAGATGCAACGACAAGAGCATCAGTCCAACGCCAACCAGCGCCGTTCCAGCTCCCTGTTTTGCCGTAGATGCCGTCCGCAACAGAACAACGCCGCCGAGGATGAGCAGAGGAGATAGCCAGCCAAGTCCAAACGCGACGATCCAGGCTGTGATCGCCGTACCGACATTGGCGCCAAGCATAACGATTTGCGCCATGGCCGGCACAATCATATCCCTCTCGACAAAAGAGGCGACCATAAGGGCCGTCGCCGTGGAGCTTTGCAATGCAATTGTTGCGAGAAAGCCTGCAACAAGCGATCTGGGGCCGCTCCGCGTCCCGGCGGCGAGGCCGGATCGCAACCTTGGACCGAGCGCGCGCGTCATCCCCTCCTTGATCTGGCGAAGGCCGAAAAGAAGCAGAGCGACGGCGCCGAACAGGTTGATGCTGACTATGGCAGATTCCATCCACTCACCTCATGGTCAGTCATGCCGGCACGGCATCGCCTTGCGTCGACATGCGAAGCGTCAGACTTGAAGAACCGCCCTCGGCGCGATCGAGAAAAAGCCCGAGAGCAGCGAAGAAAATTCCGAGAAAGCTTTGAATTGAGCCGTCATGCCTGGTCGAGTCGCGACCAAAGTTTGAAGCCAATAACCGATAGAGCGTGAGCCTCTGCGGCTCGATATGCGGCAAAGCAAGCCAGGCCCCCTGCCGCAGGCAATACCAGTCGGTGATCAAGTCCAGCATGGAAAGCTCTGCCGCGCCCTCATAGTCGCTGCTCTTCTCATCCTTTGTCGCAAGGAATTGGGCAATCACATCGAGCACGGTTTTGTCGCGGATCACGTCGACAATTCTCGCAGGCCACTCCTTGACGAAATATCGATGGCGCACGAGCGCTCGCTTATGCTGCTTCAGGAAATCCCCGTAATGGAGCACATTGAAAGCCGGGTCTCGGGCCTCCCCGCTGATTTCGGCTTCCCGCAGATAGCCCTGCGTCAATCGCTTATCGATCGGCAGACCGGACATCTCCACGGTGTGCACCTGAATGTTTTCGCCCGAGGCACGTACAACCTTGAAAGCCGGAGGAAATGCGACGAGTGACGGGACAGCAATGTTAACCATGGGGCTCTGCTCTGTCCCCCGCTGCGTCAGGCCTTCGACGTGCAGGTGTCCGCTGAAGTGAACCGTGACGCCGGCAGCGACCAGAGCGTCTTCCACGGCCTTGACGGGCGTACGACGGACGACATTGGTTTCGCCGAACAACAAGCTCTCGGCTTGGCTCGATCCATCGAAGGGGTCGAGCGCCGGATAATGCGAGAAGGCGAGCAATGTCTTTCCCTGTTGTCTGGCCCTTTGGCTCACATCGGTAATCCAGTCGAGAACGAAGCGCTTTGCGCGTAGCATCGCATTCCAGCCTCCGGAGGTACTGTCGATAAAGGCCGCCTCTTCCCCTTCGACGAAATTGCCATCCAGAGGCTCAAACACATTCGCGTCGATCATTAGAAGCCAAAGCCCGGAGACAGGCTCCACGAGATAGGACGCATCCATCAGCCAGTAACGATTGCCGCCATCGGGCGAAACAACCCGGTACCTCCGGTCTGCGTCAGCATCGCTCGCACCGAAAGGCGTTTCCCAATGCAGATAGTGGGGGCGTCGGAAATAGCCGAATTCTGCCATCGGCGTCAGCCCAACTGGATAACCCTCACAATACATCCCTTCGCTGAAGACGACATCGTCACCGCCCCGTGCCGCATCGCTGGTCACTGACAGCGGCCTCCCCTCGGTCGCGAGAAACTCCTTCATATGATGCCTACCCTGAGGACCGAAGACATCGTGATTGCCCGGCAAGGCATAGAAGGCCGTACCATGGGCCTGCGAATGTGCCGTCAAAATCTGTCTGAGGCTATCCGTGGTGGCTCGCTGACCGTCATCCGTGTAGTCCCCAAGCAGCACAACATGGCGAATGCCGCGTTCGGCCACCTGATCGAGCGCCGCAAGCAACGCGCCGGCGCTTTCGTTGAAGACGCGCGTGGACTGGCGTGTATCCGACCAGCTGCGCATCGTCAGCCGTTCTCCATCGACCTCGACACCGGCAAAGCCGAAATCCGCCTTGGTGTCATGGAAGTGGGCGTCAGCGATGACCGCGATCTCTAAGGAGGCATGCAACGAGATGTTCAAACCGACCTCCGGCCCTCGACAAGATCGATCCACTCAGACGCACGCCGGGCGGCTTCATAGAGACTCGGCTTCGGCGCCTCAAACCACTCATCGGACCTCAGCTCTCGCTTCTCACGGATATCGGTGACGGCCTCATCCAAGGTCGGATAGCGATCCGGCTGTTGCTTGTGCAAGAACAGCGCCACCAGTGACACGGACCTGCTGCGACCGCTGCGGCAGTTGACAAGGATGTTGCCGCCATCGGCGAAAGGATAGGTCGCCCTCTTTGGCATCGCCTGACGCAGCGCGCCGTCGAGAATGTAATAGGCCCCCAGCATCATCGTGTCGGGGCTGCCTTCTCCGTCAATTAGGCCGAGTTTGTAGTAGCGAATATCGCCGTAGCCGGTGGCACGTAGCTCACCCTCATCAACGCCTCCCCTCACGAGATTGATGTCGAGGTTGACGGCACAGTTCACCACGGTGGTGATGCCATGGGCCCGCAGCAATCCGATGTCCCTGGCCCCATCGCTGCCACCAATATAAAGCGTTGACTTGTATGGGCCGAGATCTTCCGCAATCTTGCTGATTGCGGGCCGAGCATAAACCGGTCCATCCATGGTGGAGCTCTCCTCTTAACAACTGAACGCCATAGCGCGTTCGCGGTTGATCAAGCTTCCGAAGTCACCCTGCGTTCTCTTGTCCCATCAACGACGGCATCGACTGCGGCCAACGGGATTTCCGATGCGCTGCTGACACCGGCAGAAATGCCCCTGGCAGCAGCCAGGACGGGCCCACCTTCGCGCAGGCTACCGATTTCCAGGAATGGGCAGACATCGCCGCCCGCCTCGCTGACCAGCAACAGACCGGCAAGGCAATCCCAGGAATTCATGTGCAACTCGATATAGCCGTCGGAGCGGCCATCGGCGACATAGGCAAGAGCAAGCGCCCCAGAACCACCGCGTCGAACGTTGGCCCCCATGTCGAGCAGATTTTTCACGACACCGAGATAGACATCGTTTGCAACACGCGTCGACCAACCCATTTCGATGGAAGCGGAATCGAAGCGGAGCGTTGCCGCAGTGGAAATCGCCTTGCCATTCAGCGTCGCGCCGTGCCCGCGACGGGCGAAATAGAGTTCGTCAAGCGCTGGATTGTAAATAGCGCCGATCTCCGTGCGACCATTTTCAACATAGGCGATTGAGATGCAGAAATGCGGTATCCCGCGTGCAAAATTCGCCGTGCCGTCGACCGGATCAACGACCCAGACCTTCGAGCCAATCTCACCGCCGCCCTCTTCTCCAAACACTGTGTCCTGCGGAAAATTAGCTTGTATCGTTGCGCGAATATGCGCTTCGGACGCAGCATCGGTTTCGGTCAGAAAGTCCTGCGGCCCCTTCATTGAAAAGCTGCGCGTAGCCGTGCTTCGAAAGCCCTCTATCACCAATTTTCCGGCCGAGCGGATGACCGCACGGCAGAGGTCGGCGCGAGCCTCAAGCGCATCGGCGCATTGGAAATCTTCCATGAAACCACCATCAAATCGACTTGAACACGCGTTCACATTTGCACGCGTGTTCATAACTTGCAAGACGTTATTTAATTGATGCGACCCGAATATCAGCGGCGGGTGGCTTCACAGTTCACTCGACCTCCCGGCAGATCACATATCGCTTTTACAAACCGGCGACGAAGATAGGAGAATTTGCGGATCAAGAGCTTTCGCGAGGTGTTGAGACAACGCAGAGCTTGAGCCGCGGATGGGGAGTTGCTGTTGCCCAAGCCAGGATGCGTCCCCATAAGCGGGGTTCATGCGGCGAGCGGTTTGCGATTCAATCTCCTTGAAGGGAAATTATTATGCACCCTCACGAACTAAGCGACGACGAATGGGCCGTCATTGAACGGCTGCTTCCAACCAACAGCCGTGAAGTGAAGCGTGGCGGGCATCGTCAACTTAACGGAATGTGGAACTCGATGTGCGATGATGGGCCATGACACACCGTGATCCACTCTATCGCCGCCATCGCTTTCCGGCTGAAATCATTGCCCACGCCGTTTGGCTCTATTTCCGCTTCCCTCTCAGCCTGCGGATGGTCGAGGATTTGCTGGCTGCCCGTGGGATCATGGTATCGCACCAGACGGTCCGACAGTGGGCTGAGAAGTTCGGGCGAACGTTTGCCAATGAGGCCCGTCGCCGTTCATCCGGTCGGCTCGGCGACAAATGGCATCTGGATGAAGCCGCCGTCTCGATCGGTGGCAAGAAGCATTGGCTCTGGCGCGCCGTCGATCAGGACGGCTTCGTTCTGGAGGTTCTGGTGCAAAGCCGCCGCAATGCCAAGGCGGCAAAGCGCCTGATGCGCAAGCTGTTGAAGGGCCAGGGACGATCGCCGCGGGTGATGGTCACCGACAAGCTTCGTTCTTACGATGCCGCAAAGCGGGAGATCATGCCCGGTGTCGAGCATCGCTCCCACAAGGGGCTGAACAATCGGGCGGAAAATTCCCATCAGCCGATCCGGCGACGAGAGCGCATCATGAAGCGCTTCAAGTCACCGCGACATCTACAGCGCTTCGTCTCCATCCATGATCCGATCGCCAACCTCTTTCACATTCCACGCCATGACATCTCCGCTGGTCACTATCGCGAATTGCGTTCAGCAGCCATGAGCCTATGGGCGGAGATCGCTCGTGCATGAACCCACGGTGCCCCGAGCCGGCCGCTACTGCCGCGCGTCCGTTAAGTTGACGATGCCCTTCGAGTTATTACAATAATGCACACAGACGCAGCGGCCATGCGGCGCGTCTCTTGGATTGACGGAGCGAGTTCAAGTCTGCTTGTCGATAGGAGGCAGGCAACACGCCATCGCCTTGCTCGCTGCGCAGTCATGGTGCCAGTGCACCCGCAAGAGAGGTTTACCTAGGCCCCGTGCGGCATCTGGCAGCGCTTGCAATCCGATGTCGTGATCGGCATGAAATCGTTCGCACCAGTGGCTGTTTCCCCCACCTCCTATGCAGCCTGTGAGACACAGGATCGCTGCCCAGCACAATTCATGGGCGGACTAACTCGGCAAACCATTACCCCGCCGCCCATGCTTCGGTGGCTCGCCTGTTTCCGCTGAGCCCCATTGGACGGCACCGGCAATTGCCACACCGGATCGCTAGCGTACAGACACTGCCTGGAAAGGTTTCGCAGGTCCCAACACTCAGGAGCCCGAGCGGCAACGCAGACGAAAAGATAGCATGAGAAAAATTCAATAGAAACAGCTGCTTACTCCAGTGGTCAGTTGACCACAGTGCGGCATGGTCGATCCGGCCGTTTATCGATCGACGCAGATGCCTTGTCCGAACTCGCCCCGCAACGCTCTCTTGCCCCCGACGTGCCATCTACCACAATTGCGTCGGATAATGGCGATCAAAATTCAGTTCGCCCGACCTTTTCGCACTGGTGACCTGCATGTTACACGTAACTTCAATCAGGCTCCCCCGATTGCCTTGGTCTGTGGCCCCGAGCGCGCGCAGGATTAGAAACACCCTGGATAAGTCGCCGCCCACCCAAGGAGGTGGATAAAAATAATGTGCTATGCATATCTCAGTTGAGGTCAATCGTTGCATGATCCGCCCTCGCCGCCTGACTGGCAGATGGGAATTGTTGGCCCGCCTGATTGGACCCTGCGCTGCGATGGCAAACCTCCCGCCGCCCTGCGCCGCAGTATCCCGCTTGTCTGTGACGGTCCGTTGCGGCCGACGCAACGGCTTCAATACGAAACCATCCCGATTAACTGCGTGTCGCAGCCAATGCCTCTGACGCCAGCTCGAAGCAGCGGCTTCATCGACGTGCCACGTGTCCTCAAGCCAACCGGATGATCGAGAACGCGGTTCTTGAAGCATCAGGTCTTTGCCGACAGCAGGCGCATCCAATCAGAGGCAATGAACCGGCAAGCGGCCAGACAGTCCCCCATCATTCGCGGACTGAGAGGCAAGCGAGAACGGAGGCACACAACGTGGGCTACCGCTCCCGTGGCAACGCGATGACGGCGCACTAGTGGATCACCGACGCCCATCTCGGATCATTGCACATCGAATTCGATATCCACCAACTCGATCAAGCGCGTGTTCTAATCAAGGCCATACTCCATGGCGCGACGCGCCCACTACATCTCAATGGGGTGTTTCGCGGGCAGCATGAAGCCATCGAAGAATTTTGCCAGTTCATCATAAGCGTCGATGGGCAGTATGTGTGCCACATATTGATCCGGACGCACGATCACGATGCTGCCGGCCTTCCGATCGATGCCACGCAGCTCGAAGATGTCGCGTTCTTTGGCCTGTATCGAGCAGAACATTCTTTCATAGTCGACGAGACCAAGCTTTCCCTTCCGAGGTTTCAAAAGGTGGGGGAGGGCATCAAGCGCCACGTCGTGCCGGTCCTGCTGGAAGATCGCACGGATATCGATAGCGGAATCGAGGTCAGCGCCCGCATCGGTGTAGCGGCGAAGCGGTGAACCCGGCTCTTGCGTCATGTATTGGCATAATTTTGTGATGGCGGATCCGGGCGCCGACGGATTTTCATCCGGGCAAAAGGTGAAGAGGCGCCAGCGCGCATCGGCCTCTACCACATGGCCTAGTTCCATGGCCTTTGCATCGGCAAGGCGAATTACCGGCGCGGAGTGAAACCGGGTTCCGATTTCGAAGCCAGACGCCAGAGATTGCCATTTGTCAGTACCAATTAGCTGTGATGGTTCATAGGTCACCGACATCCCGGCCGTATAGCGGCCATGCTGAATGAAGTAGAGCTGGAATTTCGGCGCCTCCCCATTTTCACCATCACCGGCTTCGGGGCGCTCGCTCATGATCCTCGACCACTCCCGATCGAAGTTGATGAGATCCTGAGCCACCGCCTGGCGCTCGGCCGAGTAGCTGTGGAGAATATCTTGCGGGCAACGCCCCTCAAGAACAGAAACGAGTTTCCAGCCCAGATTGAAGGCATCGCCCATCGATACATTCATGCCTTGGCCCGCTTTGGGGCTGTGCGTATGGCAGGCATCGCCGCAGATGAAGACACGGGGAACACGCGACGATAGCTGATCATGTGGCACGTCATCGAATTTATCGGTCAGGCGCTGACCAATTTCATAGACAGACCACCAGGCGACATCCTTTACGTCGAGACTATAAGGCCGGAAGATCCTCTGTGCGGCTGCCACCAGCTGATCAAGCGTGATATTACGGTTTGCGACGCGCTCGTCGGATTTAAGCTTGTCCAGCTCCACATAAAAGCGGTTCAGAAAGCCACCCTCCCGTGGGATGATGATGATATTGCCTTCGCTGGCAGACTGGATCAGCGTCTTGCAGCGGATGTCCGGAAAATCAGTAACAGTCAGAACATCCATAACGCCCCAAGCCTGATTTGCGGCATCGCCAACAAGCTCGCGGCCGATCGACTTGCGCACGTTACTGCGTGCACCATCGCAACCTACTACGTAGCGGGCCTTCACGGTCACCGTTTGTCCTTCACGTCCCGGATCGACACGCTCGAGCGTCACTGTCGCAGGATAATCTGCGACGTCAGTGCTGACAGTGAGATTTTTCAGCTGAAGTGAATAATCGGGCTCCAGGCGCGAGGGCGACTTCCGCATAATGTCGAGATACATATCATGCACGCGTGCCTGATTGAGGATCATATGCGGCATCTCGGACAAACCATCCTCGACATCCTGAATGCGACCGTTTCGGACGATATGATCCGGATTTTTACCGTCCGGCTTCCAGAAGGTCGTCTCGTTAACCCAGTAACCTTGCCGCTTGATCTTGTCGGCAAAACCGAAAGCTTCGAACATCTCCATTGATCGGCAGGAGATGCCGTCCGCCTGTCCCTTTTCCATGGGCCCGGGCTTACGCTCAACAATTCTTGTTCGGATATGTGGATAGGCAGAAAGCATCGCTGCCAGTGTCAGGCCGGCGGGCCCGCTGCCCACGATCAACACGTCAACCGGCTCAGAAAAATCAGGGTCGTTCAATGGGCGGCCTGCTGCTGCAGGCGAAAGTGTCGGGTCTCCGGGCTGGAAACCATTCTGATGGTACTGCATTCTCCAACTCCCAATGCAAAATAATATGTCTACATACTATATTTACGGCGAAGAAAGCCATTCAATTAATATGCCCAGATATCATTTCTGCGTTATTGTTGCCGCGCAATGGCAGTTGACTCTGGCATGACGAATGTTCGCGACTTGCCAAAGGCGAAGAAGGAGAACCGATGAACCTGGTTTCAAGAAAGCCCGGACACCTGATCCGTCGGCTGCATCAGATTTCAACACAGATTTTTACGCAGAACATGAAGAATGCGGGGTTCGATTTGACGTCTGTGCAATATGCCGTCCTCGACGCTCTGGAGCAGAGCCAGGGCGTCGATCAGGCACGTCTAGCGGACGCCGTGGCCAAGGACCGGGCGACGCTCGGAGCAGTCGTCGACAGGCTGGAGCAGAAGGGGTTGATCAAGAGAAAGGTCAATGACCGTGATGCGCGTGCGCGCATCTTGTCGCTGACACCGGAAGGCACGGCCATGCTCAGGCAGGTTCAACCGGTTGTCGAAGGTTTGCAACGCGAGATTCTGCGAGACCTTACAGATCGCGAGTATGAGCGCTTTATTGAGTTGGCCGCAAAGGCAGCTGGGGCAGGGGGAGAGTTTGGAGGGAGTTGAGGGGGAGGGGAAAGCGGCCGCTACGCGAAACATAGAGACAGCAAACTCAGTTGAACATCGCCTGTGGAACGAAGAGGGCGATTTGCGGGAAGATCACGATCAACAAGAGACAGACAGCCATGGCAATCCAGAATGGCAGGACGCCGCGGAAGATCGTCGACATCGGCACATCTTCCGCCACGCTTTTGACCACGAACACGTTGAGGCCGACCGGTGGAGTGATCATGCCCATTTCTATGACGATCACGGCGATGACCCCGTACCAGATCGGATCGAAACCGAAACCCGTGATGATGGGGAAGAATATGGGGGTCGTGACCACAAGCATGGCCAGGCCGTCCATGAACATACCGAGCACCAGATAGGCAATGACGATCATGAGCAACACGCCATAGGCACCAAGCCCGGTTGAGGTCATCATCGAGCCCAGTGTTTCTGGAACATGGGTGAGCGCAAGAAATGGATTGAGAACGCTGGCGCCAATGACGATCAGATAGAGCATTGCAGTGGTGCGGACCGTTTCCATCACCGAGCCGAGCAGATCGCTCAAGCCGAGTTTGCGCATGGCAAGCGCGATCATAATGACGAGGCCAGCCCCGACGCCGGCAGCTTCGACAGGGGTGAAGACGCCGAGATAGATACCGCCGATGGAGACAATGATGACGGTCAGCAGCGGGAAGGCACGAAAGAGTGCTGTCATACGTTGACCAAGTGAGACGGCGGCGCCCCGCGGGCCGGCATCGGGATCGCGCAGGGTCACCAGTGTGACAGTGCCGATGAAGAGTGCAGTCAACAGAATGCCAGGCAAAATGCCGGCCATGAAAAGCTGGCCTATACTTTCCTCGGTCAAGATCGCATAGAGGACAAAGCCCGTCGAAGGCGGGATGAGAAAGCCAAGTGTGCCGCCAGCGGCAACCGCTCCTGTCGCCAAGGCATTGGAGTATCCGAAGCGCTTCATCTCGGGCAGCGCCACCTTGCCAATCGTGACGGCGGTGGCCACAGATGAGCCGCTGACTGCCGCAAAAGCGGCGCAGCCGACGATAGAGGCCGATGCCAGGCCGCCGCGCAGCCGTCCCACCCAGGCGAAAGCAGCTTCATAGAGACGGCTCGAAAATCCTGCAACTGAAGCGATATTACCCATCAGCACGAAGAGGGGAATAACGGTCAGATTATAATTCGCCGTCGATGAGAATGTTTCTGTGACAAACAGCGCATTGGCAGAACGGCTTCCGCTGATCACCACGGTGCCAAAGTAACCGACGGCCAGCATCGCCATGCCGACAGGCATACGCAAAACCATCAGAGCGAACATGGCAAGAAGGCCGCCGACACCAATTCCAAAATCACTCACTGCGGGCGGCTCCCATGCGAACAATATCAATAACTTGAATTAGCAACACGAGTGCGTAAAGGACTGATCCAAGGACCAGCAATCCGTAAAACGGCCAGAAGGGGAGGCTGAGCATGTTGGTCGCGTCTTCGAACTCCATCGCGTCCAGCATCTTGGCCCATGCACGCCAGGAAAGGACAGTCAGGAGATAGATTGAAATGGCGCGCGCAAGTATATCGCCGATGAAGCGACCGATCGGTCCTATCACACCATCCAGGACGTCGACCCGAATATGCATTTCCCGATGTGCAGCCCCTGGCAGGGCCAGCATCACAAGCACGACCGATGCGAACTGGATAATTTCATTACTGCCAAGGATCGGTGCGTTGAACACGTAACGCATGAATACACCGAAAAAGGCAGTAATCAAAAGCAACCCCAATGCGATGGCGGATAGTATCGTCAGGAGGCCAAGGGCCCACTCCAGGAATGGCGAGTGGGCCAGCTCATGTTTGGAATCGCGCACCCTGTGTTACTCGCCTTTGAGCGCCGCGACGAAGGCGTTTGCAGCGATGCCCTGCGCTTCGGCATCGGCAACGACCTTTTCGACCACCGGTGCGGAGGCGGCGTTGAACTTTGCTGCCTCTTCGTCGGAAAGGGTGATGACCTCCTTGCCATCTGTCGACGCAAAATTCGACAGGGCCTTGTCAGCGACACCCAACCAGGCCTTGTTGCCATTCAATGCGGCTTTACGGCCCGCGTCGAGAACGATCTTCTGCTGGTCGTCGCTCAGGCTACCGAAGCTATCGCGGTTCATCACCAGGAAGAAGCTCGAAATCGTGGTGTCCATTCCCATGGTGATGTATTTTGTCACTTCAGCCAGTTTGAAGGCCCCAAGCGTGGTCGCGTCAGTCATTGCGCCATCGATCACACCAGTCTGCATGGCATTGTAAATATCGGGAGCTGGCATGGAGACCGGAGAACCGCCCCAGGCCTCTACGACAAGGCCCGCATTTCGCGACGGCACCCGGATTTTCAAACCCTTCAGGTCTTCAAGACTGCGGATCGGCTTGCTGCCCGTAAAGATCAGGTTGGGTGCGTTGTTCCAGATGCCAAGCAGTACGACCCGCTTGTACTCATTGGACAGCATGTCCATGTTTTCAAGCATCTTCTCGGTGCCGGTGTCAGCAGAGATGACACCCGGCAGCTCGGTCAGAAGCGTTTCGGGAAAATTAGATGCAGTGTAGCCCGGGAGACCGAAGCTGATGTCAGTGACGCCATCAAGGGCGCGGCTGTATTGCTCGGCTGGTCCCGGCCCCAATTCTCCACCCATAAAGACCTTGACCGTCACGTCCCCGCCCGTTTTTTCGGAGATTGTCGCGGCGAAAGGATCATATACGTCTTTCACTACGAAATGGGTCGGCGGTTGGAAATCTGCCAGTTTCAGTTCAGTTGCAGAGGCGGCAGTTGCCCCAAGTACAATTGATGCGGCAAACGCCGCAGCCAGTTTGTCGAATTTCATCTTATTTCCTCCTCTGAATCACCCTTATGACATCACCATGGCTTCGGCGACCATCATTTAAGCCACGAAGCCGTCGGCGCGTCGTTTGCCTCCAGCGAGGGGAGGGCACACCTTCAAGCCCGCCTCCGCTGCCCCTCCGGGAAGCCCGCTCAGTCGGTCCTTTCGCGGACCATTCCGATAGGGCCTTGATGCCGGTGCTAATCCCAAATCACACCGCACGCCGCGAGATCCGCCTCCCCCAAGATTACATCTGGATAGCAGTCACCAAAAGCGGGTGGAAATTGAATGCTTGTCAGAGCTATTCAATTAACGGACAGAACGGTCGTTAGCCTGGAGATCAGAACAAACTGAATGCAACATCTCGACGAAACGTTTCTGGGTTTTTGTCGGGGCCCAGTCGAGCCGCTTGGCTATTCCTATTTTTCGCTCGAAACCGGCCAGTGAAACGTCGAGTTCGACCAGGATGCCATCCTCCAGCTCTTTTGCAATCTGATGACGCGATATGATCGTCAGCCGATCACTGCCAACCAGAAGGCCGCGAATTAGAATCAGCGAACTTGTCTCGACAAGTTGCGTTGGCACGTTGACATCAGCGGCGCCAAACAACGCGTCGAATTGCTCGCGTGTGGGAATTGTGGGGGAGGGTGTCACCCAGGGAAATTGCGCAAGGGTCTTCGCATCGAGCTTTTCTTTACCGGCAAGAGGATGTCCAGCCCGTGCCGCAATTGCAAGCTTGTCGGTGAAAAGGGCTTCCTGTTCGACATCGTCCACCTGAACTGGCGACCGGAGAGCTCCGATCAGGATATCTATTTCACCATAGCGCAACGCATGCAAAAGATCTGTGTAGGAGCCATCGCGGACAATGATGCTCACCTCCGGCCGGTGCTTCGTTATTTCATTGATGACTTGAGGCAAGATGAAGCTGCGGGCCAGTGGCAAGCTGCCCACAACGATGCGGGCAGTATCCTGGCCGAGCAGAAAATCGATTTCTTCAAGACCCTGACGCAATTCCTCGAAAGCCAACATCACACTTCGGCGAAACACCTCACCGGACTGTGTCAACTCGAATCCATGGGCAGTTTTGATGAACATCGTAAAACCGGCGATACGTTCGATGTCGTTAATGGAGCGATGAACGGATGGCCTCGAAATGCCGAGGTTTCGTGCGGCCCAGGAATAATTGCCAGCGTCGCAAAGCGCCAGAAACGACCGAAGCTGCGCTGTCGTCAAAAGCTGATCGAAATTCTGGAACCCGGCGGACCGCCCTTTGACGGCTGCGCGTGCCCCACGCTTGGCACCAACCGCCAGCATCTCCAGACTGCGGTCAACGCGACCATAGAAAATGGTACCAGCCTCAGTCAGAAACATGCCGGTGCTTTTCCGCACGAACAGCGACGTACCAAGGGATATTTCCAGCTTTGCCAATGCCTGTGTTATCGCAGGCTGAGACAAGAATATCTTGTCGGAAGCTGCAGAAACGCCACCGCAGCGCGCGACCTGCCGGAAGGCGCGCAGATGACGCAAATTGAACTTTTCCATCCTTGGAAACTCCGTCGCAGGGATTACAGTGTAACAAAACCTTATAGCGGACGCACACTATTGGAATGGCATTTCATGAATGGTTGTTCAAAAAAGGCAGCAAGTATTCAGTTAGGGAGAGACTGCCTTGTCCAAGAAAAAGACTGCCTTGGTTGTGAGCGCTCATGCTGCGGACTTCGTCTGGCGTTGTGGTGGCGCGATCGCATTGCATCAGAAGCACGGCTACGATGTGACTGTCGCCTGTCTGTCTTACGGTGAGCGTGGCGAAAGCGCAAAGCTCTGGAAACAGGAAGGAATGACGCTCGAGCAGGTCAAAGCTGCGCGACGTAAGGAAGCCGAGGCGGCGGCCGAGGCGCTCGACGTTCATGATATTCAATTTTTTGACTTGGGTGATTATCCTCTGGATCTGGGAACCGATGCGCGCGACCGTACGGTCGATCTGATCCGCGCAGTGCAGCCGTCGTTCATGATGAGCCACTCCATGTGGGATCCCTACAATACAGATCATATGAACACGACGAAATTCGTACTCGAATGCCGCATGATCGCGCAGGCATGGGGTCACAATCCCGGCCAGAAAGTGCTTGGCGCGCCGCAGCTTTACCTCTTTGAGCCGCATCAGACGGAACAGATGGGCTGGAAGCCGGATGTCTTCCTCGATATCACCGAAGTGTGGGACAAGAAGAGAGCCGCAATCGAGTGCATGCAAGGCCAGGAACACTTGTGGACCTACTACACCAATGTTGCGGTCAATCGCGGGAACCATTTCCGCCGTAACTCAGGTGGTCAGGCGGGAGGACGCGCCTCTCAGTATGCCGAAGGTTTCCAGTCGGTCTTTCCGCGAACGGTCGACGAACTTTAAGGGAGTTGTGTTCAACAATTTCGGTCTGTTGGGAGGAGAAAAACATGAACACGCCGACCAATCCATCATTTGACGTGGCACATCTCGGTCATATCGAAATGTTCACCGACAAGTTCGATGAAAGTCTCGATTTCTTTACGCGTGTCTATGGACTCAAGCTGTCGGGGCAGGATGAAACCAGTGCCTATCTGCGAGCATGGGACGATTACGAATATGCCACTCTAAAACTGACCAAGTCCGATACCACGGGCGTAGGGCATATTGGTTATCGCACAGCGTCGCCAGAGGCGCTGGATCGCCGGGTGGCGATCATCCAAGCGTCCGGATACAAGGCCGTGGGCTGGAACGATGGCGATCTAAGCCATGGCAGAGCATTTCGTTTTGAAGACCCCTTCGGCCATGTGTTCGAGCTCTACTACGAGACCAATTGGTACCAGCCGCAAGACGAGGCGGAGCGGGCTGCCCTGAAAAATACCGCTTCAGCCTTCACGGGAGCTGCACCGCGTCGTCTTGATCACCTGAACCTCTTGAGCGCTGACGTTGCCGAATTCCGGCGCTTCATGGAGGTTTGCCTGGGGTCGCGCGTGACCGAATATATCCAGCTGGACAATGGCCGGCTGGGCGGTTGTTGGTTCACCGTAAACAACAAGAGCTACGATCTCGCTTGCACGGAAGAACATGGTGGAGGCAATGGCCGATTCCACCATGTGACCTACGCAACAGATCAGCGGGAAGATATCCTGAGAGCTGCAGACATTTTCCTGCAGAACGGTGTTCACATCGAAACCGGACCCCACAAGCATGCCATCCAGGGCACCTTCTTTCTGTATGTCTGGGAGCCGGCCGGCAACCGCGTGGAACTCGCCAATGCAGGCGCGCGGCTGATCCTTGCCCCCGATTGGAAACCGATTGGCTGGAGCGAAACCGATCGCAAGAAGGGCCAGGCCTGGGGACTGAAGACCATCGAGAGCTTCCACACCCATGGCACTCCGCCCATCAAGACATAGTTCAAGGAGAACCTTTATGCCTGTTGTCGTACAAGATGTCTCACGCGCATCGCAGGATGTCATCGATCGGCTTGGCAAGGCCGGCGTCGCAACTGTTCATGAGGCGCAGGGTCGCACCGGTTGCATGGCCCCATATTTGAGACCCATCTTCCGAGGTGCACGTATTGCCGGCTCAGCAGTGACCATCTCCTCTCCTCCGGGAGACAACTGGATGCTGCATGTGGCCATCGAACAGCTGAAGAAAGGGGATATCATTGTCCTTGCGCCCACCTCTGCCTGCGACGATGGCTATTTTGGCGATCTGCTTGCCACATCGGCCATGGCTCGCGGCTGCCGGGGGCTGATCATCGATGCCGGCGTGCGCGATGTTGCCGACCTGGAGCAGATGGGTTTTCCGGTCTGGTCCAAGGCTATTTCCGCGCAAGGCACGGTCAAGGAGACGCTCGGCTCTGTGAATATTCCCGTGGTTTGCGCCGGCCAGATCGTCAATGCCGGCGATATCATTGTTGCGGACGACGACGGTGTTGTGGTCGTCAAGCGCGAGGATGCTGAAACAACACTCGAAAATGCGGAAAAACGCCTTGATGCCGAAGAGGCAAAGAGGGTGCGTCTCGCAGCCGGCGAACTTGGACTCGATATCTACGATATGCGCCAGCGGCTCGCCGACAAGGGATTGAAATACGTTTAGGCGTACCGGTACGGCATGCATGAATGCGTCGGAGGAGATGGCAAAATGAGTGACGGGATCCCCTGTCTGTGGATGCGCGGCGGAACGTCGAAAGGCGCCTATTTTCTGGCAGACGATATGCCATCGGATACAGCCAAGCGCGATGATTTGCTGTTGAGCATCATGGGTTCACCTGACCCCAACCAGATTGATGGGATCGGTGGGGCCGATCCGTTGAAATCGAAAGTAGCAATCCTGTCGAAACCGTCGCGGCCGGATGCGGATGTCGATTACCTGTTCTTGCAGGTTTTCGTCGACCAGGCATTGGTGTCTGACGCCCAAGGATGCGGCAATATCCTGGCCGGTGTCGGTCCGGCGGCCATCGAACGCGGTCTGGTTGCGGCAACGAGCGATATCACGCCTGTGCGTATTCACATGATCAACACGGGCGAGATTGCGACCGCTCAAGTGTCGACCCCCGGCGGCAAGGTCAGTTATGCCGGCGATGCTTCGATCGACGGCGTGCCGGGTACCCATGCTGCCGTCCCGCTTCTCTTCCAGAATATCGCCGGCTCTATGTGCGGGGCGCTTTTGCCGACGGGCAACGCGGTCGATCGGATCGACGGTATCGACTGCACATTGATCGATAACGGCATGCCCTGCGCCATCATGGCGGCAAGTGATTTCGATATTGCCGGAACGGAAAGTCGGGATGAGCTCGAAGGCAATGCTGCGCTGAAAGCGCGGATCGAAGCCATACGACGGCAGGCCGGAACTCTGATGCACCTTGGCGACGTGACCGAAAAATCCGTGCCGAAGATGATACTGGTGTCCCCGCCTATTGCGGGCGGCGCCATCAATACCCGCAGTTTCATCCCGCATCGCTGTCACGCGTCCATTGGCGTTTTTGCGGCAGTGACAGTGGCGACAGCCTGCGGATTGGACGGAACGCCAGCAGCCGGCTTTGCTTCCATTCCAGAGGATGGTCGCTATTTGATCGAGCATCCGACGGGGGCTGCCGAAGCACTCATACAAAAGAATGAATCAGGTGTAATGGTGGGGGCAGGGATGTTGCGCACAGCACGCAAGCTGATGGACGGGCTGGTTTTCCCCTCACTTTGACTTCTGTCTTCAAGGACGAGCCGTGCTGAGGATCAGCCGATACCAGTCAAAAGCCAGCGAAATGACCATTGAGCCACGTGGCCCGGCAATCCAGGCCGGATCGCCCACGTTCTCCCCTTCGGCTCATGTTGTCGCCGGGCCGTTCTCGTCGATGGCAAAGTCAATATCCAGCGTCTGGCTCTCCGCATCGTAGCAACGCGGCGTGTAGTCGCGTGAGATTGACCGTTGTCCTCCTTCGAGCATCTGGATGCCGTTTGGCCCGATGACCGGCAGGGAAGGGGCCTTGCCCGCTGCCTCAGGCAGAAACAACTTGATATGGTCGTCAAGCATGTGAAGCCTTCCAGCTGTTCGCCCGTAAGCGTGACGCGCAGCATGGTCGGCAAAAGTCGGACGGCTGCGGCGACCTCAAGCGTGCGCATGAGGACGTCCTGGCGCACCTCTTGGGCGCCCGTTCGGCCATCTGCCTTGCGGTATCGTTCATGTCTGTTGATCCTTTGCGGGCATCGGCGAGACACCAAGCCCTAGGCGTAAAAGTCCACCAGCCGTCGATCGCCGATCCGGTGGATGGAGAAGTCCATGTCGAAAATCTCCTTCAGGCTGTCCGCGCGTGCGATATCGCGAGGTATTCCGACTGCGGCGATCCGCCCGTCGCGCATGGCAACGATCAAGTCGGAATAGCTTGCGGCAAAATTGATGTCATGCAGCACAACGACGATGGTCTTGGAAAAATCATCGGCCATGCGCCGCAGCAGCTTCATCGTTGATCGGGCATGGCGCATGTCGAGATTGTTGAGCGGTTCGTCGAACAGCACATAATCGGTATCCTGCGCCAGCACCATGGCGACGAAGGCGCGCTGGCGTTGCCCCCCGGAAAGCTGGTCGAGATAGCGGTGCCGCAGATCAGAAAGTGCCACAAAATCGATGGCACACTCGACATGGTCGAGATCTTCGGCGGTCAGCCGCGCCTTGGAATAGGGATATCGGCCAAACGATACGAGATCCTGCACGGTCAGGCGCGCTGCGACCTGGTTGTCCTGGCGCATGAAAGAGAGGCGACGCGACAGCACGTCGCCACTGGTTTTGTGAACGTCCATGCCATCGACCCGGACATGGCCGGAATCCGGTGCGATCAACCGGCTGGCTACCGAAAGCAGCGTCGATTTGCCAGCGCCGTTCGGTCCGATGATCGACGTGACGCCACCCCTAGGGATCGTCAGGTTGATATTGTCGAGAACCCGGCTCTCGTCATAGGACTTGGAAACATGTGTTATTTCGATCATCGCGCTTTCCCCCGCAATAGCAAAATTATGAAGACGAGTCCGCCGAAGAACTCGATGACGATGCTAAGCGCCGTGGAAAAGGCGAACAGTCGTTCAAGCAGTATCTGTCCGCCCACCAGCAAGGTGACCGAGAGAAATATGGCCAGTGGCAGCACATGGCGATGGCGAAAGCTCGGCATCAACACATAGGCGAGATTGGCGACTAGCAACCCGAAAAAGGTGACCAGACCGACAAGGGCAGTCGACACGGATACGAGAATTGCCACCAGTGCCATCGCGAGCGTTACCATGCGGCGATGGTCCAGGCCCAGATTGACTGCCGCTTCGCGCCCAAGTGATAACACGTCGAAGCGGGATAAATTGGCGAGCACCACGGCGAATGTCCCTGCAACCACAATTGCAGACAGGCCCAGGAGTTCGGTGTCAACGCTATTGAAGCTGGCAAAGAAACGATCCTGCAGCACAATGAACTCGTTCGGATCGATGATACGCTGAATGAAGCCCGCGAGACTGCGAAACAACCCGCCAAACAGGATGCCGACCAGCAGCAGTCGATGAAGGCTGCGGGTAGCACCGGAAAACAGGAAACGAAACAGCAGTGCCGACAACAACACCATAACGCCAACTTCGACAATATAGAGCAGGCGCTTGTCGAGCGTCGCGACCCCAAGTCCGCCGAGGAAGAAGACGAGAAGCGTTTGGAGGAGCACATAGAGTGCATCAAAGCCTATTATGGCGGGCGTAAGGATGCGGTTTCCCGTGACGGTCTGGAACAGCACGGTCGATACGGATACCGCACTGGCAACCAGCACCAGTGCTGCGAGTTTGGTCCCGCGAAACGCAATGAGAAAGGACCAGTCGCCCTTGGCGCCCCATGTCATGAACAGGACGCAGACGACCAGCGCGACAAAACCACTTGTCGTCAGCACCAGCGATGGCGAAAAAGACCGTGTGCTAGGCACCATGAAAGCGCTTTCCCAACAGGAGGTAGAGAAAGAAGCCCGAGCCGATGACACCCATCATCGTGCCGATCGGTATCTCGTACGGAAAGACGATCAACCGCCCGGCGAGATCGCAAAACAGCACCAATGCGGCTCCGCTGAAGGCGATCCAAGGCAGGGTACGGCGCAGATTGTCGCCGGCAAACATGCTCACAATATTGGGAACCACGAGGCCGACAAAGGGGATCATGCCCACTGTCACGACGACAGAGGCCGTGACAAGCGACACGATCGCAAGCCCGAGCGTGACGACGGTGCGGTAGTTGAGGCCAACATTGCGCGCGATCGTTTCGCCCAGGCCGGCGATGGTGAAGCGGGCGGCGGTGACATAGGCGATCACGGTGACGACTACCGCCAGCCACAGCAATTCATAGCGACCTTTCAACACCATCGAGAAATCGCCATTGGACCAGGCGCCGAGTGACTGCATGAGGTCGAAGCGATAGGCAAAGAAGGTCGCGACCGCGCTGATGACCCCGCCCAGCATGATGCCAACAAGCGGCACCAGCAATGCGGACCGCATCGGAATGCGCTCAAGGATCGCCAGGAACAGGGCAGTTCCACCGAGTGCGAAAAGACCCGCCACCAGCATCTTGCCGAACACGGGCAGGCTGGGGAAGAACATCATCACGACGAGCATGCCCAGGCTTGCCGAGTCCGAAGTACCTGCGGTCGATGGCTCGACGAAGCGGTTGCGGGCCAGCATCTGCATGATGGATCCTGATACGGCCAGCCCCGCTCCTGCAAGCAGCAAGGAAAAGGTCCGGGGAATGCGGCTGGACGCGATCACCAACGCGGTATTCCCATCGAAATTGCCGTTCAGGAGACCTGCCAGCGAAACCGGGCTTACCCCCGTCAGCAGGCTCCCGACGATCATCGCCGTCAAGGCAAGCAGGGCTGAAACGACAGTTTTCATTGGCAATCCGGGAGGGTTCACAGAGCCGGACCAGGCAAGGTCGGTGCGCATGGATAATGCCAGCGATCCGCGACGGCAATCGAAACTTGTCCATTACATACAAGTTTTAGTGTTGGGCTTTTTTCAGACACGGCAGTATTTCGGTGCGATGCCATAGGCCTTCTTGAAGGCTGCAGCAAAATTCGTCGGGCTGGCGTATCCGGCCATGAATGCCGCTTGAGCGATGGTCATTCCGTCGCGCTCCAGTGCCTCGCGGGCTCGTTCAAGCCGTTTGCGGCGTAAGAATTCGAACACCGTGACACCAAAATGCTCTTTGAAGTGGCGTTGCACGCTGCTGACGCTGGCACCGGTGGCGCGCGCGATATCGTCGATGGTCATCGACTGGTCGAGATGAGCGAGCAGGTAGTCGCGCACTTTTTCACTCTGCCGCAGCGTGCTGAGAGATGGACGCGCCACGGCTGACCGATCGCGATCGACCAGAGCTGCGCAGGCATGGCTCATCAGTTCCAAGGCCTTGGCCTTACAGTAAAGATCGCGGATCTCGCCCTGCATTGCTTGCGGCGGGGCGATAATCTCGGATGCGAGCTGCACGGCATTCAGGTTGGGCCACCAGACGAAATAGTTGAGATGACCGGAGATGAAGTCCCTGAGTTCGGGCTTCCGCTCATCGGCCTCGATCTGCAGATCTTCCGCCCAGCTGACGGGTGCGGAGATCATCACCTTGCGAAGATATTGGCCGGGCTGATGGATATGTCGAAGCTCGGCCATCTTGACCCGATTCATCACCAGCGCCACGGGCCGCAAATGCTCGCCTTCGCCCGCCTGCATGTCGAAGAGCACGTCGTCGACATAGAATTTCTGCCGACCGCCCAGAAATATGAACAGCTGGAATTTCGGCGTCAGTTCGATGACCGGACGATCGGAGTGATGCGGTCCGTCGCCATCAAAAACACCGACCTGAACCAGTCCCGGAAAGGGTCGGTTCTCTACAGTTTTCTGGTCAATCAATCCCATGGCACTTCATATCCGCTATTTTCGATCGAGGCAGGGCTCAACCCGGCGCTGCCGTTCATGCATAGCTTTTCGCCGTTTCCGGCGTGGTGCCATCCATCGACATCGAGCAGGTCTTAATCCTATAGATGACTTCTGTAGTCAAGTTTAGCCGCTACGGGCGGCCGCCGTGCATGGGGACATTCAAATGATGGTATCGAAGACGCAACTTCGCCGCGCAAATGCGCAAAGCCGGATCAGTCGATTGCTACAGCTGACGCTAATCGCGACGACCAGCATGGTCGCAATCAACGCCGCCGCTGCGCAGGATACGTCGGCCGACACGACCCAGCTGGAGACCATAAATGTCCAGGGCAGCGCAGAAAAGGGAGATGGTCCGGTTCGTGGCTATGTCGCCCGCCAAAGCCGGGCCGGCACCAAGACGGACACGCCACTCTCCAAGACTCCACAGTCCGTTTCGGTCGTTCCTGCCGAACAGATAGAGGATCAGGCTGCCGAATCCGTTGCGCAGGCGATGCGGTATTCGGCCGGTGTGTTTGCCGAATATCGCGGTGCCTCCAATATGCATGACGAAATGTTCATGCGCGGTTTCTATTACGTGCCGCGCTTCGTCAACGGCCTGCTCTACGGTGATGGCTCTCTTGGCCAGATCGACACATCGCTCATTGAGCGCGTCGAGGTTCTGCGCGGGCCGTCCTCCGTGCTCTACGGTCAGGCAAACCCCGGCGGCGTGGTCAACCTCGTGACCAAGCGCCCGACGGATGAACCACTGCGCGAAATTGAGGTCGGGGTCGGCACGGACGGCCGGGCCTCGTTCGGCTTCGATTTCTCCGATGCAATTGTTGGTAATGACGACCTGCGCTACCGCATCGCAGGCACGGCCTGGCGAGCCGATACCCAGGAGGATTTTCTGGAAACGCGTCGTTTCAGCATCGCACCCTCCTTCATCTGGACACCGGATGCGCAGACATCGCTGATAGTGGAGGGCTTCTACCAGAACGAGCCCGACGCCGGCTTTCGCAACTTCGTCGAAAAGGCGGGCTCGGTGGTGCCGACAGCTTTTGGGTATTACCCAACAAGCTTCCTGGTTTCAGATCCCGACTATCAGGAATCGACGCGCGAGCAGGCCTATATCGGCTATGCCTTTGAACATGAATTCGACAACGACCTGACATTCCGCCAGAACGCACGTTATGGCATGATCGACCAAGTCTACAACACACTCGCGTGGGGGTCGATCGCGGCCGATGGCAAGACCATCAGCCGCTCGGCCAGCGATCAGTCGCAATTGCAGCACCAGTTCGTGATCGACAATCAACTACAGGGCAAATTCGACACAGGGCCTGCCGAACACACCGTGCTTGCCGGGATCGACTATCGCTTTACCACGGTGGACAATTTCGTATCGCGCGGCAACGCCAACAGCATCGACTGGACCAACCCAGTCTATGGCAATGTTACGGTAACCGGGCGCAGCACAAGAACCGATGCGACGACCGATTCCTCACAGACCGGTATTTACCTTCAGGACCAGATCGAGCTCGGCAAGCTCAATCTTTTGGGTGGCATGCGCTACGATTGGGCAAGGACCGATCTCGATGACAAGACCGCGTCCAATAGCGATGCGTCCTATGACGCACAGCATTTCACCTGGCGCGTCGGAGCGATATATAATTTCGACAATGGCATCTCGCCCTATGCCAGCTATTCGACCTCGTTCGAGCCAGTCACGCAAGCTCCGGGTGCGGGCCAATCGCCCTTCGATCCGACGACTGCGCAGCAATTCGAATTGGGCGTGAAATATGCGCCTGAAGGTGAGGACTACCAGATCATCGCGTCCTATTATGATCTTACCCAGAAAAATGTGCTGTTCTATGACAACGCGGCATCTCTCTATTATCAGACAGGTGAAATCAGAAGCAAAGGCTTCGAGCTCGAGGCACATGCCGAGATCAATCAGAACCTCAAACTTGTGGCAAGCTACAGTCACATCAATCAGGAGGTGACGGAGACGGTACGCACGGCCGAACTGGGCAAAACGCCGGCCCGTCTTCCCATCGATCAGGCCTCGCTCTGGGCCAAATATGAGGTGCTCGATGGCCGGCTCGCGGGTCTGGGCATCGGCGGTGGTGTTCGCTTCCTCGGCTCCAGCTGGGGTGATGCAACCAACACGTTCAAGGTCGATCCCACGACCCTGTTCGACGCATCCATGTCCTATGATTTCTCGGTCAACAATCCTGCCCTGGAAGGCCTGAAACTGCAGGTCAACGCCTCCAATCTGGCCGACAAGACCTATGTCGCGTCCTGCGCCAGTGCGTATGCCTGCTTCTATGGCACGCGACGCACGGTGACGGCTTCCCTGAAATACAGCTGGTGACGCCGTGAAGACGACATTATTTAACCTCGCTATGGGGTTGGCGGCAATTGCCGGTTCCCTGTCGTCTGCCGCTTGTGCCGGCGACACCACGCAGCTTATCGTTGGCATGCCCCATCAGGGGCATGCCATGCAGACCAGAGATACGCGCCTGTTTACTGCAGACGCCAATCCCCGGGATTATCTCCAGGGCGTAATCGAAAGTCCTGGCGGTCGCTTCGATCTCGACCTGGTCACTGCTGACGGCACCCATGTGCGCCGGCTGTTGAGCGATGCCGGTGGTGGGTCCGATTTTCGCTTCGTGGTTGAACAAGCCCCCGTTTTGATGCGACTTACGGCGCTCAGTGAGGTTGCCGATTTTAGCCTCTCCCTGACGAAACGGGTCACGCCGGAGGAGCAACAGCTGCCAGAGCAAGTCTATCTCAGTCCTGTTATGGAAAAGCTCGCTGCCGATATCGCCTCGGGCCAATCCACGGAAAGCTTCTGGGAGAGAGTGCAGAGGCAGGGCACGCCACTGGTCGAAAGCGGCAAGGATGGCGGTATAATCGCGACTTTCCTCTGGCGCGGCGCGCAAAAGAATGTCCGTCTGTTCGGCTCCCCATCGGGCGACCATGAAAACCTTGAGCGCATTGGCCAGTCGGATGTCTGGTTCAAGAGTTTTGCTGTTCCAGCCGACACCCGGTTGTCCTATCAGCTGGCACCTGATGTACCTGATCTTCCCGGTACAGCGCGTGAACGCAGGATCGCCATCCTGTCGACTGCCCAGGAGGATCCATTCAACCGCCATCCGTGGCCGCAAGACGGGTTCGACCGCTTTGATCGCGATTCCGTACTGGAACTGCCGGACGCACCAAAACAATCCTTCATCAATGAAAAGGACGTGCCCAAGGGAAGCCTGCAAACGGTTTCCATCACCAGCGCGAAGCTGGGCAACACACGCGACATCACGATTTACCGCCCCGCCGGTTTCAGTCCAGAGGACCCTGACAACCTGCTGCTTTTCATGTTCGATGGCGCGCAATCGCTGACAAAGATCCCGACACCTGTGATCCTCGACAACATGATCGCGGAGGGCCACATTCCACCCTTGGTCGCGGTGCTGGTGAATAATCCGAGCCCTGCCAGCAGGGCGCGCGAACTGCCAGCCAATCCCGATTTTGCCGATTTTCTCGCAAAAGACGTGCTACCGTTGGTGATCAAGGAAACCGGCATTATCCACGATCCGGCGCGTACCGCTCTTGCGGGAGCGAGCTATGGCGGGCTTGCGTCGATGACGGTGGCGCTGCGCTATCCGCAACTCTTCGGCAATGTCCTTTCCATGTCCGGTTCTTTCTGGTGGGCACCGCCAAACACTGCACCGGATAGACAGGAATATGTCGCCGGGCTTATCGCACAGGAGCCTGCCCCCGCGATCCGCGTGTTCCTGAGTGCAGGTCAGTTCGAGGTGGGGGCTGCCCGCGGTGTGCCGAGCATTCTCGATACAAATCGCCACCTGCGCGATCTATTACTTGCCAAGAATACTCATGTTATCTATCGGGAATATGCCGGTGGCCACGACTGGTTGACTTGGCGTGGCGTGCTCTCTGACGGGCTGATTTCCCTGTTCGGAAAGTAAGCTGCTGCGACATTAGAAGAGGATTTGACTATGCACATCAGCAAAGCTCTGGCCACGGCGGTCTCGATTGCCACCTTGACGATTGGTGGATTTGCCGCATGCCCGGCCATAAGCGCCGACATTACCGTCGAGACCGCACGTGGACCGATTTCGGTGCCGGAAAAGCCAGCCAATGTCGCCGTCTTCGACCTTTCCTCGCTCGATACATTGCATACGCTCGGCGTCGATGTCGCTGGCGTTCCCGGCTCCAACCTGCCGCCTTCGCTCGAGCAGTACAAGGTCGACAACTACACCAAGATTGGCACGCTGTTTGAACCCGATTACGAAACGCTCAATGCGCTGCAGCCGGACCTGATCATTATCGGAGGACGCTCCGCCGCCAAGCATGATGAGTTGGCAAAGCTCGCGCCCGTCATCGATCTGACTGCGGATAGCAATAACTTCGGCGCAAGTATCATGCGCAATGCCACCACGCTCGGCGCAATCTTCGGCAAGCAGGCCGAAGTCAATGATCGCATCGCAAAGCTGGAAGCCTCGGTCGCCGATCTGACTGTGCTGGGCGCAAAGGCCGGCAAGGCGCTGATCGTTCTGACCACAGGCGGCAAGATGAGCGCCTATGGACCGGGTTCGCGATTCGGCGAACTGCACGGTCGCTTCGGCATCGCCGCCGCCGATCCGGACCTGACGGTCGAGACCCACGGACAGGTTGTTTCCTATGAGTACATTCTGGAAAAGAACCCCGACTGGCTGTTCGTGATTGATCGCGACGCAGCGATTGGCCAATCCAAGGGCCAGTCGGCCGAACAGATGCTGGACAACGACCTAGTCCACGCAACCAATGCCTGGAAGAAGGGACAGGTCGTCTATCTGGACCCGGTCAAGATGTACCTCACATCAGGCGGCCTTGCGGCCGAACAGGGCATCGTCGACGATATTGCCTCAGCCCTGAAATCACGCCTCTGAGACGTGCATTCAAATTGACAGGTTGCGGAATAACCCAACAACACCCTATCAAGATCGTCAATATGCCAGAGCGCTTGCACCGGCGCATTGGATCGGCCAGAGCCGCTGGCTAATCGCAGCGTACGCTCATGCCGCCGTCGACCACGATCTCTGTACCGGTGACAAAGCGCGCTTCGTCCGATGCCAGGAAAAGCGCGGCGTTCGCCGTGTCGCGCCCGTCGCCCATCCAGCCCAAGGGGATGCGTCTCACACGCGATGAAATGAGCGCATCGACATCTCCCCCCGCACGCTGTCCGGCAAGCCGCGTCTCCACCATCGGGGTATGCAGCTGACCTGGCACGACCGTATTCACACGAACACCCTTTGGAGCGAACTCTACCGCCGTCACCTTCGAGAACTGGATGATGGCCGCTTTCGCAGAAGCATAGGCGACCTGTGGAGATCCGGTATAGCGCAATCCTGAAGTCGAGGAGACGTTGACGATGGCGCCGGAGCCCTTTGCCTCCATCACCGGAAGGACCGCCCGACAGGTGAGGAAGACACTCTTCAGATTGAAGTCGATCTGCCGATCCCAGACCTCTTCCTCCAAAGCGGCCGCACCGCCTTTTTCTGAACCGCCGACGTTGTTGACGAGAATATCGAGGGTGCCAAATCGTTGCTGGCATGCCCCGACCAAGGCTTTGACAGCGCTATGGTCCGTCACGTCACACAGATATGGCTCGATCTCGCCGCCGACGTCACGCGTGCGCTCCAGGGTCTCCGTCATCGACTCCATGCGCAGATCAACGGCGAATACCTTCGCCCCCTCTTCGGCGAAGCGGACACAGGTGGCGCGGCCATTGCCCCAACCGGCACCGACACACCCTGCTCCGGTGACGATGGCAACTTTTCCTTCAAGACGTCGAGCCATCAGACGTTCTCCTCGAAGCCGTAGAGACGGGCCGGGTTGTCGACAAGGAGTGCCCTCATCAGGTAGGGGGTTGGAGCAATCTGCGGTAACAGATCGAAGAGGTCGCCGTCATCCGGCGGTGCTGCGCGATAGTTCGGGTGGGGCCAATCGGTGCCCCAGACGACACGATCGGGAAAGCTCTCGACCAGTTCACGGGCAAATGGCGTGGCATCGGCATAAGGTGGATCCTGTCTCGAAGCACGCTCACTGCCCGAAACCTTGCACCAGAGGTGGTGGTGGTCCAGCAGTCGCAGAAGTGCCTCGAAATGCGGCTGATTTCGCCCGCGGGAGGCATCGATCCGCCCCATATGGTCGATCACGACGGCGACAGGCAGACTGGCGAGCACAGGCGACATCGGCTCGATTAACTGGTCTTCCATGTGGATCTGCAAGTGCCATCCCAAATCGGCAAGCTTGGGCGCCAGTGCCCGCAGCTGCGCCTCGTTCGCACCGGGCGCCAGATGGCTCATGTAGTTGAAGCGCAAGCCGCGAAAGCCCCTTGCATCGAGCGCCCGCAGATCGTCCGTCGTCACGTCTGGCGTTGCAAGAGCAACGCCGAGGTAGCGCCCCGGGCGGGCTGCAATCGCGTCAGCGACGACACTGTTGTCAAAACCGTGGCACCCCGATTGAACGATGACGCAGCGCTCGATGCCCATCTGGTCGTGGAGAGCAAACAATGCTTCCCTTGGCGCATCCGCAGGCTTGAAACTGCTATTGTCGGCATAGGGGAAGCGAGCGACCGGCCCGAAAACATGGCAATGGCAGTCGGTGGCGTTCCTCGGCATGCTGACAGAGGTCATATGCGGCTTCTGGTGCCAGGTCAAAACAGGTTCAGACATTATTGAGCTCCGGCGAACCGCCGCCTTGAGGAGGTATTCGAAAGATATTGATAGTCAGGGAAATCAGCGTGTAGTAGCCGAGGAGACCGACGAGATCGACAAGCCGCTGCTCGCCCAGCACTGTGGCGGCGCGGGCGTAGAGGGCATCGTCCAGCCCGCGTGTCTCATGGGCCGCCAGTGCGACATCGTACACGACCTCCAGTTCCGGATCATCGAACACTGGCCGCCGATTCATTCGGATGGCGTCCACAATTTCGGGTGCGATACCAGCGGCGAGAGCGGGAGCCTTGTGCGCCTGCCACTCGTATTCGGATCCAAAGACCCGCCCTGTCACCAGGATTGCGAGCTCAGACAGATGTGGTCCGAGACTGGTGTCGTAACGGCAGTAGCGCCCGAGGTCCTGCGCCCGGGCCGCGAGTTCAGGTCGATGCAGCCAGACAGCAAGCGGGCCGCGGACACCACCGCGGGGGCCGGCACTGATCGTGTGGTGGATTTCACGCTGTTGCTGCGAATAGCAGTCCGGATCGGGGGCGCTGAGGCGCTGTGGAGGCCAGTTCATGCGGATTCGCTTTCTGTCTGCTGGAAGGCGGGGATTGCGGTGGAAAATTGATCGAACCATGACACAAGGCGCGGATGGGCATCTCGCCACTCGACCGGGCGGCGCCAATCAAGATAGCCCAGTGCGCACGCCAACCCGATGTTTACTATATCGGCGCGATCGGTCCGAGGCGGAGACTGCTCGAAAGCGGCAAGGGCTCGTTCGATCTTGCCGCGTTGATGATCCAACCAGACCGCGGACCGTTGCGTGGCTTCGCGGAAACGATCTTCATAGACCATCAACAAAGCGGCATCCGCGATCCCGTCCGCCAGCCGAGCTCGCGTCAGGGCTCGGGCTCGCTCAAGTGGCTGCGAGACACAAGGCAGCAGTCTCGCACCGCCCGCGAGCAGATCGAAGAGTTCGAGGATGACGCCGCTGTCGTAGAACGCTTCCTCGGCGATCAGCAGACAAGGCATCTTGCCGAGCGGATTTTGGCAGCGCAGATCGTCGGCAGCATTCCGTGTATCGGCATCGCGCCGGATGATCCGATCGCCGAGGCCGAGAGCTTGAGCGGCAACGCGGACCTTGCGACCAAATGGAGAAGTGGTCGTGGAACGTAACACGATCGGGATCAATGGGTCGTTCCAAAGCGAATGAAGATCCGTCACAGCTCACATCCTCGACGGAAGAAACAGCGCAATCTGCGGCACGAGATAAAGCAGCAGGAGCATTGCAAATCCCGCCAGCACGAAAGGCACCAGACCACGAAAAACATCCTCAAGTTTTACACGTCCACCGGAAGCCGCCTGCACAACGAAGCAGTTGATGCCAACCGGAGGTGTCACGGCACCAATCTCGACCAGCAGAACAACGAAGACGCCAAACCAGATAGGATCGTAGCCGAGATCCATCATGACCGGATGAGTGATCGGCAATGTTACGGCCAGAAGCGCCGGCGCATCCATCATCATGCCAAGCGCCAGATAGATGATCGAAATCAGGACAACGATGACCCAAGGCGCCACATCAAGCCCAGTGAGGAACTCGCCAAGAGCATTCGTTACTCCCGAAAGCGCAAGGAATTTTGAGAACAGGAGCGCCGAAATCAGGATCGCAAAAATCATGGCGGAGGTGCGAACGGTCTCCATAAGCGTATCGCCGATCTTGACACCACGCAGCCCCCGATGGCGCAGGATCGCAAGCAGGAAGGTCAGTCCGGCACCAACGCCTCCAGCCTCGGTCGGCGTGAAGACACCAATATAGAGCCCCGCCACGATGCAAATAATGATGAAGACCAATGGTCCTGCGAGACGAAGTGACACGAGCTTTTCGCGGAGCGAATACTGCGTGCGATCAACCGGAGCGAGTTCAGGACGACGAAGCACCGTAATCCAGATCGCCAAGCAAATCATGAGTGCGAACACCACCCCTGGAATGAGCCCCGCAACCAGAAGCGCGCCGATCGAGCTGTCCGTCAAGATACCATATACCACGACTAGCGCAGACGGCGGTATCATCACCGCAAGCGTGCCTGCGATCGCAATCGAGGCAGAGGCAAGGCTCTTGTCGTAGCCCCGATTCAGCATTTGCGGCAAGGCGAGCTTGGTGAAGACTGTCGCAGTGCCCACCGACGAACCGGATGCCGCACCGAATGCGGCGGCTCCCAGCGTCGTCGAGATTGCGAGCCCTCCCTTAAGATTTCCCATCCATTTTGTTGTCGCTTCAAACAGATCCTCGCCAAGCCCTGCACGCATGGCGAAAAAACCCATGAGAAGAAAGAGCGGGATGACCGAGAAGTGAAACGAGTGGGTTGTCTCGAAGAAGACGGTCGACAGGAGTGCTGTCGCAGCCTTGAAGCCCACCAGAGCGGCCAGCCCGAACGCACCCACCAAGCCCAGGACAACCATGACGTTGATGCCTACCAGTATCCCGCCAAAGAGACACAGGGTACCGACCATACCGATCGCAATATTGCTCATGCGTCCTCCGGACGTTCATGGGGGAGTGACTTGCCCGATGCGACCCAGAGAGCGTCGATCAGGAACTGCAAAGTCAGGAGCGCCATCCCGAAGGAGACAGCATACTTGATGGGCCAGACTGGATAGCGGATCGAGCCCCGCTTCATTTCGTTGATGGCGAACGACTTCTCAGCTGAAAGCCACCCCGCCCAAGTCGCCCACCCAAAGAGCACTGCACCAGCCAAAAGGGCGAAGATCGTCAGCGCACGGGCGATGGAACCGGGTGCCCGGTCCGTGATCAGCGTCACGCGAATATGCCCGCCGTGATACTGGGTGACGGCCAGCGACAGGAAGATAACAAGGGGCAGCGCTCCTTCGGTGAGTTCCAACGTACCGGCAATGGGCGAGTTGAAACCGTAGCGGCTCACCACGTTTGCCACGACGAGCACCATGACACAAAAGGCAACTGCCCCTGACACCCAGGCACACGCCGTCAGAACCCGGCCATAGCCGATTCGTATGCGAGACAGACTCAACATTCATTTTGTCCTATGCGACAAATGCGGGGCAGCGTGTAACCGCGGCGCCGGCCATCATTTAAAACTGCAAGTCGGAAACAATCTCTTCGACGGGAAGTCCTGCTGCCTCAGCCTTGGCCTGCCACTCTTCGCGAACAGCCTTTACCTTCGGGTCTTCAATGATCGCCTTGAGTTG
Organism: Agrobacterium sp. ES01; assembly: GCF_050320885.1. Taxonomy (NCBI): domain Bacteria; kingdom Pseudomonadati; phylum Pseudomonadota; class Alphaproteobacteria; order Hyphomicrobiales; family Rhizobiaceae; genus Agrobacterium; species Agrobacterium sp. ES01. The sequence continues at coordinate 35,829 of NZ_JBNQTH010000013.1, read as the reverse complement.
GTCGGCCGGAAATGACGTCACTGTGACGTTGAGATCTCCCGCCCACAGGTCGCGTACGCGCTTCTCGTCGGCAGTAAGCATCCGACCGTACTCGACCATATAATCCTTGCCCAGTTGATCGAGAACCGCCCGGGTTTCCTCATCCATCGCATTATAGGTATCGAGATTGACGGCGAGCAAATGCCCAAACGAGGCGCCGAACGGAATCTCAATATAGTATTTGGCGACCTCGTCATACTTGAAGCCACGGGCAAGGGCAGGTCCGATCGGTGCACAGTCAACGATCGAACGCTCCAAGGCTTCGTAGGTATCGGACGTCGTGATGGAGACAGGCGTGGCACCCATTGCCTCTATGAGAGCCGGATAGGCAAAGCCGTATGATCGGATGCGCTTGCCTTTCAGGTCCGCCATCGACGCGATCGGCTCCTTGCACAGGAGACCATAGTTTTCCAATGCGCGGAAACTGAAAGCATGCAGATTATCCTGTGCAAGCTCCTCAGCGAACTGCGGGTAGGTCGCGTGCCATTTCACCATGGCTCCAGCGACGCCGGCACTGTCGAGCGGCTGAGGAATAAAGAAACCGATAGCATTGTTCAGGGGGAACTGGTCGGGGAAATAGGGGGTGACGATGTCGCCCATGTCGCCAACGCCACTTGCCAATGCATCCGGTGTTTCACCCACGGCAGCAACAGAGCCACCCCAGAACATCTGGATTTCATGCTTTCCGCTGGTCCGCTTTTTGAATTCCTCCACGAGCCATTGAAGACTGTTGGCGTGCGCGTCGTTGGCGCCCTGCGGCTTATAGGTAATGTATGTATAGGTTTGCGCGTTGGCAGTGGCGGCCCAGAGCACCATGGCAGAGGCCACGGCTGTCAGCTTTGTCATCATCGAAAATCCTCCGTTGTGTTCCAGCCTCCTCCGGAACAGTGCCAAAATGCCCAAGGTGACGTCGCGACGCAAATACCGAGTTTTTATACATAGCCATGCCTTTTTGGCATGGACGAAGTGAAAGTCGATGTTGCTCTCTTGCGAGCTCTGTTGCTATCAATCCTTGGGTAAAGCAGCGCGTTTCGGTCTTTGGTACCTTCCAACTCAGGAGTTAAACCCTTGGAAGAAAGCAGCTGGTTTCTGCCTAGACAGAGAATGTCTATAAACATTTCGGTATGGCTTTTGGAGGATGCCAATGGACTTGCGTGCGCTGAGATATTTTGTGGCAGTGGTCCGCGCACGTAGCATATCGGCTGCGGCAGAGGAACTGCACATTGCCCAGCCGGCCGTCACGCGCCAGCTTCAAAAGCTTGAGCACGAGCTGGGAGCACAACTGCTTGAACGCAGCGGCCGTGGTGTGCAAATGACCAAAGCGGGGTTCATTCTAATGGAGCGTGCCGAGGCACTCTTGCGGATGGCCGACGACACCCGCGATTATATATCCGGAACTGAAAACCTGGCGGTCGGCAACGTGGTCCTTGGCCTACCGCCAATGGCCGGAGCGGCCCTAGCCCCGCCGATTGTCGAGCACTACCTCAAGGTTTGGCCACAAATCTCGCTTCGGCTACTGGAAGGCAGCAGTCCCTCTCTGCATGAATGGGTTCTTGACCGGCGTATCGACCTTGCGGTTCTCCACAATCCTGTCTCCCTGCCGGAGCTGGATGTCGAGCCGATTTCCTACGAACAGACAGTGCTTATCGGACCGGGAAAAACGGCACACGGAAATCTGCCAAGGATCAAGAAATCGATCTCTGTCGGAGATCTCGTCGATATCCCTTTGATCATGCCAGCATTGCCGCATGCCAACCGACGGATGCTCGACAACGCTGCAAAACAGTTCGGCGTTCGGCTGCAAATTCGCAGCGAGGTGGACAGCATCACGCTGATCAAAGCACTCATTCGTTACGGACAAGGCTTTACAGTTACCACCTATGCAAGCGTTCAACAGGAAGTCGAGAGGGGAGAGCTTCAGGCCTACTTTCTGGATCGCCCACCCTTGATCAGCGTGTTCGCAATCGTTCGACGCCGGGAGATGAGAGGTTCATGGCTGACGAATGAGCTGGCACAGACTGTGAAGACGACGCTGACACAGCTGATCGCCGCAGGACAATGGCAGGGGTCGCAGCGTCGTGGACGAGAGGATGCGGAGTGCTGAAGTCGATTATGCGGAAGACCATTGTCTTTCTACACCCGCCTTGAATGTAATATATTGGCGTAAGCAATTAATTCATATGGCAAAAAAAGGTGCGCGGATTTGGCACCATGCTCGCGTCGGGGCAACCAGATCTTCTTCTCTTGGGCGGCACAGGCGTTTCAAAAATCCGCGACGTTGCCCCATGCGGAGCTCAAGAAGCGGTTCGGATGATAAGGGCGGGGATCGACCAGCGGCTCCGATCCAGTGGCGATATCGGCGATGAGATGACCGGCACCTGGGCCAATACCGAATCCGTGGCCGCTGAAGCCTGCTGCCAGAATGAAGCCAGGCACCACTGGGGTTTCGCCAATGGCCGGCACGCCATCCGGTGTCGAGTCGACATAACCGGCCCAACTCGCCGTTATGCCGCAGCCCTTCAGTGCCGGCAGCAGTTCTGTGGCGCGTTCGTAGGTCAGCCGGATCGTGCCATAATCGACGGTCGGATCAAGGATCCGCATGTGTTCCATCGGAGTCGGACGATCGAGCCGCCAGCGCGCCAGGCTCTCGTGGCCGCTGCGCAGGCCCTCCAGGCTGCCCGGAGACAGGGACCGCCAGCGCCGAATGAACATCGGTAGGAATTGAGCGGCAAAACAGATTTGCTGAGCGGTGGGATCCACCCGGCCTCGGCCGCTGATCGCAAGCGTAAATCCGCCGTCGCTGCGGCGGGTTGCGGAGACGCGCGCTGTATGGAGCGCCTCGGGCAGCAAGCCTTCGCCCGGCGCGACAGAAAGGATCGATGATCGGATGGAGACCTGGGGAAACCGAATGCCGAGTTGGCGGCAGAAGGAAGACGCCCAGGCGCCGCCGGAGAGAATTGCCGTGGCTGTACGGATCGTCCCATGTTCGGTGACGACGGCGGAAAGCCGACCACCTTCGGTCTCGATGCCACGTGCGGCGCAGTTCTGGCGCACCGTCCCGCCGAGCTTGAGAAAGGCGCGAGCGACAGCAGGCGCGGCGCGCGACGGATCGGCTGTCCCGTCACTCGGCGAAAAGACGCCACCCATCCAGGTGCGACCTGTCGCCACGCCACGTTCGGCAGCGGCAACGCTGTCCAGCATATGGGTCGTCACGCCGACGGTGCGAGCGAAGTCCCGCCATCGCGCCCAGCCGGCCAGTTCTTCCTCACTATTGCTCAGGTAGAGGAGGCCGCAGCGGCGAAAACCGGTGTCTTCCCCGCTCTCCTGGCCGAATTCTTCCCAGAGATCGAGGCTCTTCGTCGCCATGGGCAGCTCACGGGCATCGCGGTTCTGCTGGCGGCACCATCCCCAGTTGCGGCTCGACTGTTCGGCTCCGACGCGGCCTTTCTCCAGCAGGACGACCTTCATGCCTCTTTTTGCGAGATAATAAGCAGCAAAGACGCCAACAATTCCGGCTCCGATGATTACGGCATCGGCCGAGCGGGGCAATTCTTCAGGGCTTTCCACAAGCATAAGCGGCGCTGGCATGGGTGTCGGTCTCCTTGTCGCGTCAGAAGCATAACCCCTCGTTCCCGCCAAGGATGCCGCACATATCCGTCGAGCAGCAGAAGATTCCGTCACGTCGTATCAATGCCAACGATCGTGCGGAACACCTCTGGGCAGAATGGAATAGACAAGCTTCGCCATGGTGTTAAGCTCAATCAAGGATTTCCGCAGAATATAATTCCGCAGCCTTTCGGCGCCTATCGGAGACGAGCGTAGATGAAACTGGACAGGATCGACATCAAGATTCTCTACGAGCTGCAGAAAAACGGTCGCATCACCAATGTCGAACTTGCCGAGCTGGTCAACCTGTCGCCCAGCCCGTGCCTGATGCGCGTCAAAAAGCTTCAGCAGGAAGGCTACATCATCGGCTATTCCGCGCAGATCAATATCGGCAAGCTCGGTCAGACGCTGACTGTGTTTACCGAAATCACCCTGAAGAACCACCGCCAAATCGACTTCGCCCGGTTCCTCGCCGTCGTGGAGAAGATCGATCAGGTGATCGAATGCCATCTCGTGTCGGGCGGCTACGACTATCTCATCAAATTCGTTACCGCCGGCATCGGCGAGTATCAGGGGATTATGGAGCGCTTGACCGACATGGATATCGGTATCGACAAATATTTCAGCTTCGTTGTACTGAAATCGCCAATCGTCAAGGCGCATATGCCCCTCACCAGCCTGTTCCCGCTTTAGGGGGGCGCAGATTGTCCCGAAAATGGCTCACATCAGCTGTGGCCGTAGGTCCTGACCAGCTCTGGATCAAGCTCCAAAGAGTCCAACCAGCCCGGGTCGAGTTTTGGAACGGAAGAGAACAACAGTTTCGCATAGGGATGTTGCGGCACCTTCAGATGTGCTGGCGTGATCTCCTCGACCTTACGGCCAGCATACATCACAACGATCTCATCGCAAATTGCCTCGACAACCGATAGGTCGTGGCTGATGAAGATATAGGATAGCGAAAGCTCGCGCTGCAGCTCCTTCAGAAGATCGATGATGGCTGCCGCAACCACTGTATCGAGAGCCGATGTGATCTCATCGCAAATGATCAGCTTCGGCTCGGCAGCAAGGGCGCGCGCGAAGTTGACGCGTTGTTTCTGACCGCCGGACAGCTCCTGCGGCCGCCGGTGACGAAGCGATTTCGGCAGGTGTACCATGTCGAGCAACTGGTCGATGCGGGCGTCCCGCTGTTTGCCCTTGATGCCGTGATAGAATGTGAGCGGCCGCCCGAGAATCTCTTCGATCGATTTCTCTGGATTGAGTGCTGTGTCGGCATATTGGAAAACGATTTGCATTTTGCGCAATTCATCGCGGCTGCGTTGCCGTACCGAGCCTGCAAGCTCTCGTTTGTCGAAGATCATATTGCCGGCAAATGGCGGCAGAATACCGGCAATGGCGCGTGCCAGTGTAGATTTTCCGCAGCCGGATTCGCCGATAATGCCGAGATTACGACCCTTTTCCACCGTCAGGCTTACGTCCTGTACCGCACGAACCAGTGGCAACCGGTCCGCCTGGATCGGACCATAGCCGGCAAACAGGCCATTGACCCGGAGGAGGACTTCCCTGCCTTTCACTACAACATCATGGCCACGCGGCTTGGGCTCGAACGCGGCCAGTAGTTCGCGTGTATAGGGATGCTGGGCACGCGACAGAATGTCAGCCGTTGTGCCTGCTTCCTGTACTTCGCCGTTGCGCAGGACGACGATCCGGTCAGCGATCTGCGCAACGACGGCAAGATCGTGCGAAACGTAAACGCCCGAAATACCGCCCGCCTTCAACACCGACTTAAAGGCCCGCAGCACCTCGATCTGGGTGGTGACATCGAGGGCCGTGGTCGGCTCGTCGAAGATGACGAGCTTCGGGTCGCCTATCAGCGCCATGGCGGCCGAAAGGCGTTGGAGTTGCCCCCCCGAAACCTGGTGGGGATAGCGGCTCCCAATCGTCTCGGGATTGGGCAGCGAAAGGGCACGGAACAGTTCGATGGCCTTCTGTCGTGCTTGTTCGACCGGCATCAACTGGTGGATACGGGTGACTTCGATCACCTGGTCGATGATGCGCTTTGCAGGATTGAATGCTGCTGCTGCGGACTGGGGGACATAGGCGACCTCGGCGCCGCGGATGCTGGCGCGTTCACGTTCGCTCAGCGCAACCATGTCCTTGCCGTCGATCCGGACATTGCCGCGGGAAATGTGGCATCCCGAGCGGGTATAACCCATCAGCGTCAGGGCAATCGTCGTCTTGCCCGATCCACTCTCGCCGATCAACGCCACGATTTCGCCGGGGGCGATGTCGAGGCTCACACCCTTGATGATGTCGACGCGTCTGCCGCTGTCGGTAGTGGCCTCCACTTGCAGATCACGGATTTCGACAAGGTTTTCCATTCAGACACTCCGGTCGCGGATTTTTTTCGGCAGGTTGTCGATCAGAAGATTCACACTGATCGTCAGGCTCGCGATCGCCAGCGAGGGAACGATAACGGCAGGTGCCCCGAATGGCAGGCCGCCGACGTTTTCATGCACCAGCGCGCCCCAGTCGGCGAAGGGCGGTTGTACGCCGAGGCCCAGGAAGGACAGGCCGGACAGCAGCAACACGATGAAGACGAAGCGAAGGCCGAGATCTGCGAGCACGGGTCCGATGATGTTCGGCAGGATTTCCGAGCCGATGATGTAGAAGATGCCTTCGCCGCGCGTGCGCGCCACGGTGATATAATCCATGGTGTTAATGTTGACGGCGAGCGCACGGGCGAAGCGATAGGCTCCGGGCGTGTAGATAACGGCGAGTGTGACGATCAGAACGGTGATCGACGAGCCAACCGCTGCAACAACGACCAAACCCGAAAGTTTGCCTGGAATGGAGTTCATGGCGTCGAGAAAACGGCTCAGTGCCGCATCGAACCATCCACCGACAACAGCGGCCGTCATGCCGAGAACGACGCCGGAGAAACAGGCGATGGAGACGGCTGCAAGCGAAATGCCGACGGTGTAGCGGGCGCCCATGAGAACTCGGGACAGCATGTCGCGGCCAAGATAGTCCGAGCCGAGCCAGAACCTGCTGCTCATCACGCCGAAATAATCCTCGTCAACGATCTCGCCGACCGGGTGGGGAATGATATGCGGCGCAATGAGCGCCATCATCCCCCAGAAGAGGATGACCGTCAGTCCGATCATCCCGACCCAGCTGAAACGGTAACCGAATTTCTGTGAAACTGGAACGGTTGGAGTCATGATCAACGCAGCCTCGGATTGGCAAGGATCGCAATGATGTCTGCAAGTGTGATCAGACTGAGATAGCCGACACAGAAGATCATCGCGCAGGACTGGATGAGCGGCAGGTCACGGGTGGCCACGCCGTCGACCATCAGCTTTGCAATGCCTGGATAATTGAAGATGGTTTCAACGATGATCACGCCGCCAACGAGATAGGATAGGGAAAGGGCGACCGCATTGACGATCGGGCCAATCGCGTTTGGCAAGGCGTGGCGTAAAACCATCCGGGGGCGGGAAGCTCCCTTCAGCAGGGCTGTCTCGACATAGGGTGTGTTGAGGGTATCGATGACGGCGGCGCGTGTCATGCGGATCATCTGCGCCGCGACCACGAAAGTCAGACTGATCACCGGCATGGCATATACTTTGAGCAACTGCCAGATGGAGGTGACGTCATTGGCAAAAGAAAGCGCCGGCAACCATTTGAGATAGACCGAGAAGACCAGCACCGCCGACGTCGCGACCATGAATTCCGGAATTGATATCACGCCGATGGTGACGATGGTCACTGAACGGTCATAGAGCGATCCGCGGAACATCGCCGCCGTGATGCCGAGCGTCAGTGCAAGCGGCACGGAGAAGATGGTGGTGATGCCTGCCAGTTTCATGGTGTTGACGAAGCGACCACCGATGAGTTCAGCCACCGCAACATTGTTCACGTAGGATGTTCCGAGGTCTCCAGTTACCAGTCCACCAAGCCAGCGCAGGAAACGCAGATAAGCGGGTTCGTCAAGATGCATGGCGCTGCGCAGTCCCGCGATGGCTTCCGGCGTGGCCGCCTGACCAAGGAGGATGGTCGCGGTATCACCCGGCAACATTGCCGTTGCAAAAAACACTGCAATGGACACGATCAGGAGTGTCAGGACAGCGACAAGCAGCCGGACCGTAATGAGATCGAGTACATACCTGCTCAAGTGTAGCCCCCTGCTGGACAGAGTTTCAAGATGATGAACAACGCCGCGAGGCGAAAGTCATGCGGGTGGGAATTCGTCGAGGAAATCCCGATCCGCCATCGAGGCGGTCGACAAGGTGCCGTCCTGACACCTTGTCGACCGCTGCCTATCAGGCATCGAGCCAGACATATTCAGCAAACGCATACCCCATTTGGCCACCCAATGGGTTGGCTTCGAGGCCCTTCAGCGTGCCCGAGAGAGCATCCACGTTGGACAGGAAGACGGGAATCACGGTACCGGCTTCCTCGGAGATCATGACTTGCATTTCGTCGTAGATCGCCTTCCGCTTCGCTTGGTCGAGCAGGCCTCTAGCCTCGACCAACAGGCTGTCGAATTTCGGAGACTTGAACTGGCTTTCGTTCCAAGGAGCGTCGGACGAATAGAGCAGCGAGAAGAGGATGTCGGGTGTCGGGCGCGGATTAATATTACCGAAGTGGACGGGCGCCTTCAACCAGTAATTCGACCAATAGCCATCAGAGGGCACGCGCTGGACGTCGAAATTCATGCCGATTTCGGCACCTGCCTGCTGAACCAGTGTAGCCATGTCGACCGAGGACGTGGCGGCATCGGAGGCGATGATCGGGATGGACTGGCCGACGAGCCCTGCCTTCTCGAAGTGGAACTTCGCCTTTTCGGGATCGAAGGCTTTCGGCTTCAATTCGGCATTGTAGTAGATGCTTGCGGGCGATACCGGTTGGTCGTTGGCGATTTCGGCAAGGCCGCGCATGACCGATTTCTGGATCTGCTCGCGATTTACCAGGTTCTTCATGCCGACAACGAAATCGGCCTTGTTGCCCGGTTCCATGTCCAGACGCATGTTGAGGTTGGTATAATTCCCGGACGTGGTCTGCGACAAGACAAAGCCCGGCTGGCTTTCGACCAGCTTCATTGAACGGGGCTTGATGGATGCCGCCAGATGAATGTCGCCCGATAGAAGCGCATTGACGCGTGCATTGTCGTCGCTGATGGCGAAATACTCGAAGGAATCGATGTATGGCCCTGCAGACTTGAAGTAGTTCGGGTTCCTGACCGCGACAGACTTGACGCCCGGCTCGAAGCTCTCAAGCTTGAAGGCGCCTGTGCCAATACCCTTGGAAAAGTCGGTCGTGCCGTCCTGGACGATCATGAAATGATGCATCGCCAGTATCGTCGGAAGGTCGGCATTGGGATTGGCCAGTGTGATCTCCACCGTCAGCGGGTCGACAACCTTGGCGCTGGTGATCTGCTTGGCGATCGAATTGACCTTGGAGCCGACGTCAGGATCCAAGTGCCGCATCAGCGAGAAGACGACGTCTTGCGACGACAGGGTCTTGCCATCATGGAAGGTGACTCCGGAGCGCAGCTTGACCGTCCAGACCTTGGCGTCCGAGCTCTCCACGCTCTCGGCGAGCTCCATCTGTGTCACGCCACCTTTATCGAGGAAAGTCAGGCGGTTGTAGAGCGCGCAGCAGCGCACATAGTCTGTCGAAAGCGAGGCCTTGGCCGGGTCGAGCGTGTCGGCCGTCGATGCCGACCAGCCAGCCGCCTTGAGGTGTCCACCAGACTTCGGCGTTGCGGCAAATGCGCTGGTGGCGCTTCCAAGGATCGCACCGCCGGCCGAGAGGGCAACGCCGCCGGCCAGCAGCATGTGGAGAAGCTCGCGACGCGTAGCGCCGCGGCGAATGGCATTTTCGACCATCGCGTCGTCTGACGAGGTCCAGTTGAGAGTTTTATCGGTCATGTCATTCCCCTTTTTTTGTGGTCTGGTTGTCGGGTCGCCTGTCTTGAAGCAGGCTTTGCTCGTCGTTGAGATGAAGGTCAGTCAGCTCCGTGCAGCAGTTGCGGCATTGGCAAGGCCGACCATTGAGGTAAAGTGATAGTCGGGTTTGGTGAACTCCGCCGGCTCGATCGTACCGCCATAGCCCTTCACGGCATGGCGCCTTTCGATCCAGCAATTCGTCATGCCCAGCTCCCGCGAGACGCCGATGTCGTGGTACTGGCTCTGCGCCACGTGCAGGATATCGTTCTTGTTCGCACCCTCATCGGCCACGAAATCGAAAACCTGGTGAAAGAAGGCCGGATCCGGTTTTTCGGTGCCTGTGTCGTCCATCGTAAAGGCAGCATGAAAGGGATCGCCAAGCGCGGCAGAAAAATATTCGAAGGCCCAGCGGCGGGCATTCGTCATGGCAATGAGGCGATAGTCGCGCGCTAGCCGCGCCATGGCCTCGGCGCTGTCGGGAAAGGCCTTCCAAGTCTTCGCCGAATCACGCAGGCGCTCGCCGCAGGACGCGTCAGCCGGCAGAGAGAGTGTCGGTGCAATGGCATTATAGACGCGGACGAGGTCATCCGGGAACAGACCGGCATCCTCGGAATAGCGGGCCGCACGATAGAGGTTAAGCGCCTCCTCACCATCAATCGTTACGCCTGCCTCCGCTGCGATTTCATTGAGGCAGGACGTCAGCCCGCCTTCAAAATCGATCAGTGTCCCGACCACATCGAAACTCATAAACTTGAATTCACGCAGCGATTTGCTCAATTTGATATCCCCAGTTTCGGTCGCATCGAATGCCGCGGCGGCGTTAGACGAAAGATTATGCTGCTCCTGATTCCGAGCGACCGGCCCTGCCGGCCGTGGCCCCAGATATCCAGAAATTTGGGCCTTTGCTTTCTCCAAGTTTGGCACTTCCTCCGTGCCATTGACGCCGAATCCACTGCATGATGCGGCACAAAATTCTAAATTGGAGCCATCCGCGATATTTCGGCAAGGTCCATGGGATCAAGCCTCACCCCTTCATGGCTTTTCGGACGTCCGTATCCTCCAGGGTCTGGTCAAGCGTCTTCGCGGTCCGCTCAAGAATAGCGTCGATGTCCTCATCTGTGCAGCAGAGGGGAGGCGCATATCCCAGCACCCCATTGGCGAATGCGCGGATGACCAGTCCGTTTTGCCAGGCACGGTCGAATATGCGGCGTGCCGGCTGCGCTTCGGCGGGCAAAGGTGTTTTCGTCTTCTTGTCGGAAACGAGTTCGATCGCCGCCAGCATGCCGCGCCCCCGCACGTCGCCGACAAGAGGGTGATCGCGGAGAGCCTCGAGGCCCGCCATCAGCCGCGCGCCGGCCTTCACACCGTTTGCGAGCAAGCCATCTTCGTAGAGCCTGAGCACTTCCAGGCCGACGGCGGCACTTACCGGATGAGCAGAATAGGTATAACCGTGGCCGACAGGGGATGCGCCAGCGCCATCCGCAATCACCTGATAGACATGGTCGGCCATGAAAACCGCGCCCATTGGTACATAACCGGAAGTCAGCCCCTTCGCAGTTGTGATAAAATCAGGGACGATATCGTCCTGCGAACAGGCGAAAAGAGGTCCGGTGCGACCAAAGCCGGTGATCACCTCGTCGGCGACAAAGAGGATATCGAGCTCCCGGCAGAGATCCCGCATGGCCTTGAGCCAGCCCTCCGGAGGAACGATGACGCCACCCGACCCCTGGATCGGCTCGGCATAGAAGGCAGCGACACGGTCGGGACCGATCGCCTCGACCTTGGTGCGAAGTGAAGCAAGCGATGCCTCTATGATGGACGTTGCATCCTCGCCGACCGGGTTGCGGTAAGGATAGGGAGACGGAATCTTGTGCTGCCAGTCGAATGGGATCCCAAAACCTGCGTGGAAATTGGGAAGTGCGGTCAATCCGGCGCCAACTGTCGAGGAGCCATGATAGCCCTGCTCGATGGAGATGAACTGGTCGCGCTGCGGCTGGCCTTTGGCGATCCAGTAGTAGCGGATGAAACGGATCGTACTATCGACTGCATCCGAGCCGCCGAGGGTAAAGTAGATGTGTTTGAGGTCACCGGGCGCTCTATCGGCAAGTTCGGATGCTAACCGGATCGCGGGTTCAGAACCCAGGCCGAAATAGGCCGTCGCATAGGGCAGTTCCCGCATCTGACGCGCTGCAGCATCGACGATTGTTTCATGGCCGTAACCTGCATTGACGCACCACAGGCCCGCGAAACCATCGACAAGCTGATGACCGGAAGCGTCTGTCAGCGTCGCCCCCTTGGCGGAGGCGAGCACTCGGACGCCTTGTTGTTCATGACCACGATAGGAGGCAACGGGATGGATGAGGTGAGCGCGGTCAAGCTCGACGAGGGAATTGTTGAACATTGTCATCTCCGGATCAGCCGAGGGCCTGATTGGCAAGGGCGAAGGTGGTGACCGCCGTTGGGGCGGGCGGAATGATGATGGGCCGGGCCATCGCAATCCCGCCGCCGACATGGGCGAAGCCCTGCTCTTCGAGCCAGGGGGCGAGACCTGTTCCGGCACCGGTATCGATGCGCAGAAAGACGTCCTTCCGGCGGCTGACGAAGTGTGAGACAAGCGCCTTGGCAGCCTCGAGATCTGGGGCAACGACCGGGCCGATCACTTCGCCGCGGCCGAAGCTGCGATTGGCTGCAAAGGCCGAGACCTGACTGTCGCAGCGGATCACGGCAAATTCTCCGACTTCGGCAAGCTTGCGAATGAGGTCGGCGCGGTCGGCGCCATAAGCCTGTCTGTCGAGGTCGAGAATAGCTGGGAGGTCGTCGGCGGTTGCGACTTCAGTATTGTCGGGCGCTGTGATCCTGCCGGCAACACCCTGATGCTGGACAATCGTTCCCGTTGCGCGAAAGCCGAGCCGTTCGTAAAGCGGCAATCCCTCGGCCGTCGCGACAAGGCGCAATGGCCGGTCGCCTGCAAGTGTCATAGCGGCTTCCATGAGCCTGCGTCCAAGCCCGCGTCCGCGCATGCCCTCGTCGACGATGACCATATTGATCGTTGCGCAGTCTGCGCCATAGGGGGTGAGCAGGATCGTGCCGGCAACCTCGCCAGAGCCGGTGACCGCGACGAAGCCTTGGCTCAGTGCCAGAGCCAGTCGCCAGTCTTCCGGCCGATGCGGCCAGCCCGATTGGCGCGACAACCGGACGGCGCCATCCAGATACTCCGGGCCTATCGGCGCAATGGCGATGTCGATGATCTGCATGGAGTCCTACCTTGATTTCCTGACCACAAGTGTTGCGTCCAACGGGCCGGCAGATTGTCTGAAGGCGGCACCCACCGCGATATCTTCAGCCGTAGGAGGAGGTGGTCGCCGCATCTTATGCTGCGACTGGCGATAGGCGCCGCTGGACAGGGCTTTCGGCAGCCGATTGCGTGGCCTGCGCCCAACCAAATGCCATTCAGGCCGGCACATACGGAACTTTCTGCTTTCTAATCCCGCAATTCAGTCGACGCGGTCGCCGGAAGCCGACCTATGATCTCGTCATCAGCAACCGGCTCCACAGCCCGGCTTATCGAGGACGACGCGCATGACGACCTTTCGCCCGAAATACATCACCTTCGACTGCTACGGCACACTCACCAATTTCCAGATGGCGGAAGCTGCGCGCGACCTCTATGGAAACCGTCTTGATGAAACGAAGATGCTGGAATTCATCAAGAATTTCGCTGCCTACCGGCTGGATGAGATTCTCGGCGACTGGAAGCCCTATGCCGACGTGGTTCACAATGCATTGGAACGTGCCTGCAAGCGAAACGGTGTCGCCTTCAAGGACGAAGATGCCCGGTTCGTCTATGAGCGGGTCCCAACCTGGGGACCGCATACGGATGTGCCGGCCGGCCTCGCCAAAGTCGCCAAGGAAATCCCGCTGGTCATCCTCTCCAATGCGATGAATGCGCAGATCATGTCGAATGTTGAAAAGCTCGGCGCCCCCTTCCATGCCGTCTACACAGCCGAACAGGCAAATGCCTACAAGCCGCGCTTCCAGGCTTTCGAATATATGTTCGACATGCTCGGCTGCGGGCCGGAAGACATTCTGCATTGCTCCTCCTCCTTCCGCTACGACCTGATGTCTGCCCATGATCTCGGGATCAAGAACAAGGTCTGGGTCAACCGTGGTCATGAGCCGGCCAATCCCTATTATGGTTATGTCGAGATCGCCGATATCGGCGGCCTTCCGGGTGTCGTCGGGCTCTAAGGAAAGACAATATCCATGAAATACCTGTCCTACTGGCACGATACGTCATCCGCCTTCGCCGGGGCCGTCAAAGGACCGGTCGAGGGGCACTACGATGTCGCGGTGATCGGCGCAGGCTTTACCGGGCTTGGCGCAGCGCGGCAGCTCGCCAAGGCCGGAACGAAGGTGATCGTGCTGGAGGCGGAAATCGTCGGTTACGGTGCGTCGGGACGCAATGGCGGCCATCTCAACAATGGCCTGGCGCACAGCTATCTGGCGGCCAAGGCGGAGATCGGCAAGGAGCGCGCCATTGCGCTCTATCAGGCGCTGGATGCCTCGATCGACACGCTGGAGGCCATCATTGCCGAGGCGGGTATCGACTGCAATTTCCGCCGGACCGGCAAGCTGAAGCTGGCATCCAAGCCGCAGCATTTCGGCAGTATCGCGAAGAATTTCGAGGCAGTGCATGCCGAAGTCGATCCGGATACCGCGCTGCTTTCGCCGGCCGATCTGAGAGATGAAGTCGGCTCGCCCTTCCACGGAGCCATGCTGTCGAAGAAGAGCGCGATGATGCATATGGGGCGCTACGTTGCCGGTCTCGCCGAAGCGGCAAGCCGCAGTGGTGCGGTGATTGCCGAAAAGGCGGCGGTCACGGAGCATCGCCAGGCAGAGGGGCGGCATGTCCTGACGACGGCAAGAGGTGTTGTCACGGCAGATCAGGTTCTGGTCGCGACCGGCGCCTACACCACGTCGAATTTCGGTTATTTCCGCCGTCGCATCATCCCGGTCGGGAGTTTCATCATCGCCACCCGGCCACTCACGGATGTGGAGATCGCGGCGACCATGCCGGGCAACCGCACCTGCGTGAACTCGATGAATATCGGCAATTATTGGCGTCTTGCGCCGGATAACCGGCTGATCTTCGGAGGCAGGGCGCGTTTCTCTGCCACGTCCGACCAGCGGTCAGACGCCAAGAGCGGTGCAATCCTGCGCGAAAGCCTTGTACAGATCTTCCCGCAACTGGCACATGTCGAAATCGACTATTGCTGGGGCGGCCTGGTCGATATGACCAGCGACCGCTTCCCGCGCGCGGGCTACCACGATGGCATCTGGTATGCGATGGGCTATTCCGGCCATGGAGCTCAACTTTCCACCCATCTCGGCATGACATTGGCCGATGCCATGCTCGGACGGCCAGACCAGAATCCTCTCAAGGGCCTCGACTGGCCAGCGGTTCCGGGACATTTCGGCAAGCCCTGGTTCCTGCCCCTGGTCGGGCTCTACTACAAGGCGCTCGACCGGTTTCAGTAGCGCCTAGCCCGGTTTCGGCCTGGCATGCAAAGGGGAGTTGCGTCGGCAACTCCCCTTTGCATTCGCGCACATAACGAAGGGCTCAGCCGAGCCCGCCGATGTGCAAGGATTTCATCTCCAGATATTCCTCGATGCCGGCCCTTGCACCTTCACGGCCGAGGCCGGATTGCTTAATACCGCCAAACGGCGCAACTTCCGTCGAGATGGCACCGGTGTTGAGGCCGATCATGCCGAATTCCAGTGCCTCGCCGACGCGCCAGGCGCGTTTCAGGCTTTCCGTGTAGAAATAGGCAGCGAGGCCAAAAGGCGTGCCATTGGCAATCGTCAGGGCCTCTTCTTCCGTTTCGAAGCGGAAGAGCGGCGCTACCGGTCCAAAGGTCTCCTCGCTGGCAAGCTGCATGTCCGTCGTGGCGCCGGTGAGGACCATGGGTGCTGCATATTGTGCGCCATCAGGCATGTCGCTACGGGTGGTGATAATCTTGGCACCCTTGGCAAGCGCGTCGTCGACATGGCGGTTAATCTTGGCGATAGCGGCCTCGTTGATCATCGGCCCGATCGAAACACCGGGGGAGGTGCCGGGTCCAACCTTCATAGCGCTTACGCGTTTGCTGAGTTTGTCGGCAAAGCTGTCGTAGATGCCGGCCTGCACGAGAATCCGGTTGGCGCAGACACAGGTCTGTCCGCCATTGCGGAATTTCGAGGCGATCGCGCCCTCGACAGCCAGATCGAGGTCGGCGTCGTCGAAGACGATGAACGGGGCATTGCCACCGAGTTCGAGTGAAAGGCGCTTGACGCTATCGGCGGCACCGCGCATCAGCAGGGAACCGACGCGGGTGGATCCGGTGAAGGAAATTTTCCGCACCGTCTCGTTTGCCATGATCTCGCTGCCGATGTCTGTTGGCAGGCCAGTGACGATATTGATAACGCCGGCGGGAATGCCGGCCTTCTCTGCCAGCCAGCCGATGGCGAGAGCCGAAAAAGGGGTGAATTCTGAGGGTTTGACGACTACTGTGCAGCCTGCGGCAAGGGCAGGGGCGACCTTGCGGGTGATCATCGCATTGGGGAAGTTCCAGGGTGTGACGATACCGCAAACACCGACCGGCTCTTTCAGGACGACAATGCGCCGATCTGCTGTCGGGGACGGGATGGTGTGGCCTTCGATGCGCCGGGCTTCCTCGGCGAACCACTTGACGAAGGAAGCACCGTAGCGGATCTCCCCGCGTGCCTCGTCAAGCGGCTTGCCCTGTTCGGTTGTCAGGATCAGCGCAAGATCCTCGATATACTCAAGCATCAGCGCATGCCATGCTTCGAGGAGTGCTGCCCTCTCACCATGGGTCTTCTTCTTCCAGGTGCCGTATGCGGCGGAGGCCGCCTCGATGGCGGCACGGGTTTCCGCACGCCCCATGTCCGGCACCGTGCCGAGAACCGATTGGCTGGCCGGATCGATCACGTCGATAGTCTTTCCGGACGCTGCCGGTGTCCACTGGCCGCCAATCAAGGCGTGTTGCCGGAAAAGGCCGGGTTCTCTCAAGGTCTGCATTTTCTGTCCTGTCTCAAATAAGTCATAGTGCTGCAAGAATCGCAGCGGTGATTGCCTCGGTCCGGTCCTTGCCCGGAATGGTGCCGATGCCGCTCGCCGTCGTGCGCTCGATGGCCGCTATGATGGCTGTAGCGGTTTCGGTTTCGCCCAGATGGTCGAGCATCATGGCTCCGGACCAGATCGTGGCGATCGGATTGGCGATGCCGAGATGGGCGATATCGGGTGCCGAACCGTGCACCGGCTCGAACATCGAGGGTGCCGTTTTGTCCGGATTGATGTTGGCGGAGGCGGCAAATCCAAGCCCACCCTGGATGGCGGCGCCCAGATCGGTCAGAATGTCGCCGAACAGATTGGAAGCGACGACCACGTCAAGGCTTTCCGGCGCCATGACCATGCGCGCCGCCATGGCGTCGATATGGTAGCTGGTGACCTCGATATCCGGGTAGTCGGCAGCGAGTTGCTGGGTCACCTCGTCCCAGAAGACCATCGAATATTTCTGAGCGTTCGACTTGGTAACTGAGGCGAGTTTTCCGCGGCGTTTGCGCGCCTGTTCGAAGGCAAAACGCAGGATGCGTTCGACACCCGTGCGGGTGAAAATCGAGGTTTCGACCGCCACTTCATCGGCTGTGCCCTGATGGATGCGGCCGCCTGCGCCGGAATACTCACCCTCGGTGTTTTCGCGGATGCAAAGAATGTCAAAGGCGTCCGCCCTGAGTGGACCCTGACCCCCCGGCAGCAGCCGGTGAGGGCGGATATTGGCATATTGCACGAAGCTCTTGCGGATGGGCAAGAGGAGACCGTGCAGCGAAACCGCATCAGGCACCTGCTGCGGCCAGCCGACCGCGCCGAGCAGGATGGCGTCGAAACTGCGCAGCGTCTCAATACCGTCCTGAGGCATCATCGCGCCGGTTTCCTTGAGAAGGCGCAGGACCAGGGAAATTCAGTGCCATCGAGCGCGAAACCGACCGCACCGGCAGCCTTCTGCAGCACCGACCAGGCAGCAGCCGTGACATCGCCTCCAATGCCATCGCCGGGAATGAGGGCAATCCTGTGGGTTTTCATCGTGCGCATATCCTCAAAGTCTGATCAAGACGCTCTTGCTCTTGCGGTTGGCCTGGAAGGCTTCGCGACCAAGATCCTTGCCGATGCCGGATTGCTTGTAGCCGCCGGTCGGCAGGATATGGTCGCGCGATCGGCCATATCGGTTGACCCAGATGGTCCCGGCTTGAAGGCGGCGGGTGAACCGGATCGCGCGGGAAAGATCGCGAGTGAAGAGCCCGGCGGCCAGCCCGTAGGTGGGATGCGCGGCCAGTGACAGGGCTTCTTCCTCGTCGCGGAAGGTCTGCAGTGTCAGCACAGGACCGAAGATCTCCTGCGTGACGGCAGGCGATTTTTCGTCGACTCCGGCAATCAACGTCGGGGCATAGAAATAGCCGGGCGCGTCCATCGACGCCCCGCCTGTGAGGCATTCGCCGCCAGCGGCAACGGCAGCCGAGACGATCGAGTGGATGCGCTGACGCTGCTGATCTGAAATGATGGGCGAATACTGGGCCGCCGCATTCCAGGTCGGCATGGGATGAACGGCATTCATGTGTCGCAGGATAGCCTCGACAAGCGGCGCTGCGACACTTTCCTCGACGATGAGCCGTGATCCGGCAACGCAGGCCTGTCCGGCATTGCTGATGATGCTGGTAGCGATTGCGGTTGCCGCCTTGTCGAGATCGGCATCCGCAAAGACGAGCTGCGGGCTCTTGCCGCCGAGTTCCAGCGTCATCGATTTGATGCCGGTGCGGGCGACATTTTCCATGATCGCTGAGCCTGCGCGCGTCGAGCCGGTGAAACTAACCTTGGCGATGTCGGGATGGGCGGTGATGGCATTGCCGGTCAGCTGGCCGTCGCCGAGCACGACGTTGATCAGCCCTGCCGGCATGCCGGCGCGCACGGCAAGTTCCGCGAGATAGATGGCGGAAAACGGCGTCATCTCGGAGGGCTTCAGCACCACGGCATTGCCGGCGGCAAGGGCAGGGCCGAGTTTCCAGGCAGCCATGGAAATGGGGAAGTTCCAGGGGGTTATGGCGCCGACCACGCCATAGGGTTCTGTCACGATCATGCCGAGATTGTCGTCATCGGTCGGCACTAGGTCGCTGCCTTCCTTGTCGGTGAATTCGGCAAAGAAGCGGATCTGCTCGGCCGAAATGGCAATATCGCCGTCGATCAGATGACCGACCGGCCGGGTCGAGGAAAGCGCTTCGAGCTTGGCGAGCGTGACCGCTTCGTTCTGGATCAGGTCGGCCCAACGGTGCATCACGTTCAACCGCTCGCGTGGGCGAAGGCCGCCCCAGTTGCTGGTCTTCAGTGCCGCCTTGGCAGTCGCGACCGCACGGTCGACCATGTCGGCGTCTGCCCGCGGGCAGCCGGCATAGGACTTGCCGTCTGAGGGGCGGTGCATCGGGATAACGCCATCGGCCGAGAGGAGGCTGTCTCCGATGAAATGCCCGATTGGAAGGGGCAGACTGGTGGGATCGAAACTCAGGGTCATCAGGCTTACCTCGCATCTCTGTCTTGCGAGGTTACCGGCACGCCCGAAGTAGTATGCACCGATCACGGCGAGGGCAGCGGATGAAAAACCTGTTTTGCGGCTGCCACGCAGCGTAATCGTCGGTGCTCAGTCGTGACTGCGGCGACTATGACCGCCGCAGTTAACGTTTTCAGGCCGTTACGTAGATTTTGCGGACCGTCTCGATCGTTCTCCAGGTGCCGACGAAGCCGGGTTTCATGACGAAACTGTCGCCAGCTTTGTAAGTTACCGGCTCGCCGCCTTCCGGCGTGATTTCCACGAGGCCCGAAAGGATATGGCAAAACTCGAAGGTCCCGCCCTTGATCGAATGGGTGAGCCCGGGCGTGGCTTCCCATACACCGGTGTGAATGGTTTCGTTACGGGCTGCGTCCTGCGCCCATGTCTTGAAGCTGGGGTTTCCGGAGATCAGTCGCTCCGGGGTCGGCACAGCCTCGCGCGGCGCAAAGGACGGGGTGGGATCGATGGTTTTCAGAAGCGACATGATTTTCCTTTCGGGTTGAATAAGTCAGTATCCGCGCTGGCGGTCGACAAGGCCTGTCGGCTCCAGACCGGCGCGCAGGCGTTTGATGTTGTCGATGACGGCCTTCGCTGCGGAATGCGGCTGCGTGACACTTGCCACATGGGGTGTCAGCAGTATGCGGGGATGGCTCCAGAAAGCATGACCGGCCGGAAGCGGCTCCGGGTCAGTCACATCGACAACGGCGCCGGAAAGCTGCCCGCAGTCGAGCGCCTGGATCAGGTCTTCGTGGTTGAGCTGTGGTCCTCGGCCCGTATGAACGAGGCCAGCCCCCTGTCGCAGGCGGCTGAAGAGATCCGCGTTGAGCAGCCCGCGCGTCTCTGCCGTGAGCGGAAGCATGCAGATCAGAATGTCGGTTGCAGACAGCATTTCGTTCAGGCCATCGCTTGCCACATGGCACGTCACGCCTTCAATCGCGTGGGTCGATCGGCTCCAGCCTGAAAGCCGGAAGCCGAAGGGTTTCAACCGCTCGAGCACGGCCTGTCCGAGCAGGCCGAGGCCAAGCACGCTTACACGCCGCTCAGGCGCTTGTTGCGCGGCCAGTGCCTGCCAGATCCCCTGCCGCTGCTGGCCCAGATAAGCAGGCAGGTCACGGTGCAACGAGAGTACGGCAAGCGTCACATACTCCTGCATCATGCGAACGATGCCTTCTTCCACCATGCGGACCACCTTCACATGGGCGGGCACATCGGCAATGCGAAACTGGTCGACGCCAGCGCCGATGGAAAACAGCACTTCGAGATTGCGGTAGCGCGTAAGGTCTTCGGGAACTGTCCATGTGATCAGGTAACGGACGGTTGCCGGATCAACCGTGCCGGGGTCCATTGAGAAAAGCAGATCCGGCAGATCCCGCGCAAAAGCGTCCCGGAAGATGGCGCCGCGGTACACATCGGAGTGAAAGAGGAAGGTCATCGGGCAGGGGCTCCGTTCGCTATCTGTCGAGATGTTAGGCGCAGAAGCGCTTGCCGAGCGTCTCGATCATCGACTGACATGCGGAAAGTTCGCTTGCCAGGATGTATTCGTCGGGTTTGTGGGCGCGGCTTATATCGCCCGGACCGCAGATGATGGCGTCGACGCCGGCTGCCTGGAAAAGGCCTGCTTCCGTCCCATAGCTGACCGCGGCGAGCGGCTCCTGGCCGGTGAGTTCCGTGAAAAGGTCGGCAAGCGCCGTCTGACGCGCCAGGGAGAGCGCCGGATAGGCGCTCAGGTCGTTCCATTCGACGCCGAACCCGGATGCCCGCAATGCCTCGGCGGCAATACGAACCGGCGCCAGCAGGGTTGCGGCATCGACGCCCGAGATGGCGCGTGCCTCGACATCCAGCGTGCACTGATCGGGAATGATGTTGAGCGCCTGGCCGCCCTGGATCAATCCGGCCTGCAAGGAGGAATAGGCTGGGTCGAAGGTTGGGTCGAAAGGACCGTTTGCGAGATCTTGCGCCGTCGAAACCGCCATACCCAGCACCGTTGCCATGGCATGCACGGCATTCAAACCGAGATCGGGCCTGGACGAGTGACCGGACCGCCCACGCAGCGTGATACGAGCAGCCGCCTTGCCCTTATGCGCGAGAATGGGCCGCATTCCGCTGGGCTCGCCGATCACCGCGCCCAGCGGTGCCACGCACAGTTCGGGCAACCGGGAAAGGAGATGCGGCACACCGCGGCAACCGGCTTCTTCGTCATAGGAAAAGGCGAGGTGGATGGGCCGGGTTAAGGATGATGCTGCCAGCGCGGGGACGGCGGCCAGTGCAGCAGCTAGAAACCCCTTCATGTCGCTGGTACCACGGCCAAAGAGCGCTTCTCCATCGCGCCGCAGGACAAAGGGATCACTGCTCCAGCCCGCTTCCTGCGCGGGAACGACGTCCATGTGACCGGACAGAATGTAACCAGCTTTGTCTGAGGGACCGATGGTGGCGAAGAGATTGGCCCTATCGCCCTCGGGGCCGGGGAGAACATGTACGGTGACGCCGAAGCCCTCTAGGTAGGACCTGACCAATTCGACGATGCCGGCATTCGACGTGCCGACGATGGACGGGACCCTTACCAGCGCTGTCAGAATTTCGGTGGCATTCATTGCGCTGTTCCTTGTGCGGTCTCTGGCACCCACTTCAGCTCTTGGTGGTAGTTCGACTTGAAAGATTAGGAGCGAACAGCATGAATGGCTGCCGAAAGTGATCGCCAGACGGTCAATTCTTGCGCCGGATGCGGTCGCAGAAGCCGATTATTCTGCAAGGGCTGAATAGAATGCACTGAAAACAGAGTATGTTGCGGCCGGCGAAGCTTCGTTTGCCGCAAGGGAGGGGACGATGGATTGGAAAATTCCCGATACGTTGCATGTCGACGCATACCAGATGCGTTTCGCAAATGTGGCGGATGTCGATGTGGAGCAGTTGCACGCGCTCTCGATCGCCGTCGGTTGGCCGCATCGGGCGGAAGACTGGCAGTATCTGCGTGACCTCGGTCATGGTTTCGTCGCTCTCGACGAAATCGACCGTGTGATGGGATCCGCCATGTGGTTCCCCCATGGAGAGCAGTTCGCCACCATTGGCATGCTGATTACCTCGCCGCGGCTGCAGGCCAATGGGACGGCGAAATGGCTGATGCAGCGTGTTCTGGCCGAATGCCCCGGCATGGGCCTGCGGCTCAATGCAACGCGCGCCGCGCGTCGCCTCTATCGGTCTCTCGATTTTGTGGCGCAGCAGACGGTGTTTCAGTGTCAGGGGGAGGCCCGCAGACCGGCGGAGACGGCTGACTTGCCCGCCGGTCTTGAGATCCGGAATTTGCTGTCGAGTGATCTCGACGCGGTCATCGCACTCGATACGCCGGGATTTGCGGTTGCTCGCCCCGTCCATCTCCTCCGTTTGTTCGAGAGTTCTGTCTGCTATGGGCTGTTTCGCGGCAAAGAATTGTCGGCATATTCCATGAGCCGTCCCTTTGGACGGGGCCACGTTCTTGGTCCGATTGCTGCAATGTCCGTTGAAGAGGCAGTCGCCGTAGCGCGGCCCCATGTGGACGTTCACGCGGGTAGTTTCCTGCGTGTCGATACACATTTCGAGACTGGCCCCTTTGCCATTTTCTTACAGCAATGCGGTCTGCCGATCTTTGACACCGTGACGACCATGACACTCGGCGAAGGTGCCGATTACGGCACAGCTAGCGAAGATCGCGCCACGCTCTTCGCTCTTGCCTCGCAATCCATGGGCTGACAAAGCAGCGCGATCTAAAGCGCTGCCCATCGGATATCCATGATGTGATCTGATCCAGTTTTTCCAGGAGTTTGGCAAAGCAAATGTGACGCAGTTTGTTGAGTCGGAGACCCGTTTTTGCGACTTCCTGCGCAACAATGACAAGCAGCCCCGTCAAAGTCATGCACAGACTTGCGCGCACGTTCCATGCACTGCCTCGCTTTTCCCGGCTCTCCATCTTTTTTGCCCTCCCTGAGAGAGGGGTCCTGCTGAATACTTCGACGCCCTGGTGGAAAACGGCTTATGCCGGTACATTCTGCGCGTGCACCATGCCGTGGCGGCCGATCGGCAGCATGATAGGCCGCCCGGAGGTCGGGTCGGTGATGATGAAGCTTTCAAGGCCGAAAACCCCACGAATATTCGCCTCCGTCAACACCTCTTCGGCACTGCCCGAAGCATGGACGCGGCCGCCCTCCATGGCGACGAGAAAATCGGCATAGCGGGCAGCCAGATTGAGGTCGTGCAATACCATGACGATGGTTGTGCCGCGTGTCTGGTTGAGATCGGTCAGCAGGTCGAGCACCTCGACCTGGTGGCTGACATCGAGAAAGGTGGTCGGCTCGTCGAGCAGCAAGACTTCGGTTTCCTGGGCAAGCGCCATCGCAATCCACACGCGCTGGCGCTGGCCGCCGGACAGTTCGTCGATCGGCCGCTCGGCCAGCGATATTGTCTTCGTCACGTCCAACGCAGCGGCCACCGCTTCGTCATCCCTCCGGCTCCAGCGCGAGAACAATCCCTGATGCGGATTGCGACCGCGGCTGACGAGGTCGGCGACCGTGATGCCCTCGGGCGCGATCGGCGATTGCGGCAGGAGGCCGAGCGTTTTCGCCAATTCGCGCGTCGGAGTTTGGTGGATCGACTTGCCGTCGAGCAGCACTTGACCTCTTTGTGGCGACAAAAGCCGAGACATGGTGCGCAGCAAGGTCGACTTGCCACAGGCATTGGCGCCGACAATCGCCGTGATGCGACCCGGTGGAATGGCGAGATCCAGCCCGTCGATAATCAGGCTCTCGCCATAGCCGGCAGCAAGCCCGCTCGCGGTCAGGGAATGGGTCGTCATAGCGAAGCTCCGGCGCGATTCACGCGGATAATGAGATAGATGAGATAAGGTGCGCCAAGTGCACCGGTGACGACACCCACGGGATAGCGGTGCGGCAGCAGAAATTGCCCGAGATAGTCGCCGCAAAGCACAAGGCAGGCACCGATTAGCGCCGCGGGCAAAAGAATCGATCCATTTGCCCCAACGATCCGGGCAGCTATCGGGCCCGACAGGAAGGCGACAAAGGCAATCGGACCGGCGACGGCCGTGGCAATGGCGATCATGCCGACCCCGGAGACGATCACGATGATACGCGTTTGGGCGACGCCGACACCGAGCGCTGCCGCCGTGTCGTCACCCAGCCGCAGCGCATCGAGATCGCGGGCGCGGCTGAGAAGCAGCGAGCCGAACACCGCGAGACCCACGAGCAGGGGCAGGCTCTGGCCCAGCGTTGCGCCGTTCACGCTACCAGATATCCAGCGCATCGCCTCCTGCAAATTCCAGGCGGATGCGCCCGAAAGGATATAGGCAATGACGCTCTCGATCATGGCGGAGATCCCAATGCCGACGAGGATGAGGCGCGTTCCGGCGACCCCATTGCGGAATGAAAGCCCATAGACCAGCAACGCCACTGCAAGCCCCGAGACGACCGCGATCACAGAAACGATCGGGCCATCCAGCGATAGCACGACAATGCAAAACACGGCGGCCGCGCTCGCCCCGGAGCTGACGCCGATGATGTCGGGGCTTGCCAGGGGATTACGCAACATGGTCTGGAAGGCGACGCCGCCGAGACCAAAGCAGAGACCGGACAGGATAGACAGGATAGCGCGCGGCAGGCGCAATTGCCCGACCGTGAACCAAGCCCCAGCCACCTGTTCGCCGAGCAGGACCCTCAAGACGTCCCCGGGTGGGGTGAACGACTGGCCGAGCATCAGCGTTAAGGCGAACATAGCGATCAGCAAGGCGACCAGTGCGCCGATGACAATCACGCGGCGGCGCGCGCGGCTCTGTCGGCCTTGCGCCAGCAGGGTGATGGTGGAGGTGAAGGCCGTCACAATTCGCGAACCTTCTGACGCCTGACAATCCAGATGAAGAATGGTGCGCCGACCAGTGCGGTGACGATTCCAACGTCGAGTTCGCCAGGTCGGACCGCGATGCGCCCGATCACGTCACCTGAAATCAGCAGGCAGGCACCGCCCAGCGCCGAGAAGGGCAGGAGCCAGCGATGATCAACCCCGACCAGCATGCGGCAGACATGCGGCACAACAAGGCCGACAAAACCGATCGGGCCACAGATTGCCGTGGTGGCACCGCAAAGAAGGACCGCGCCGAGTGCGGCCATGGCCCGCGCCACGACGATGCGCTCGCCAAGGCCTGCGGCCAGTTCATCGCCCAGGGCCATCGCATTCAGCTTGCGTGCCGATAGCAGGCACAGAACCATACCGGACAACAGAAATGGCAATACGTCCAGGATGCTATCGAAGCTAGCCCCGCCGACGCCGCCGATCTGCCATGAGCGAATGCCTCCGGCAATGTCGTTGCGCGGCAGGACGACGGCGATCACCAGCGAGGCAAAGGCCACGGAGGTTGCAGCCCCCGCGAGCGCGAGCTTGAGCGGGGTTGCACCGCCGCGCCCAAGCGAGCCGATGGTATAAACAAAGACCGATGTCAGACCTGCACCGGCAATGGCCATCCAGATATAGGCGGAGGTCGCACTGATATTGAACCAGGCAATGCCAACAACCACAGCCAGTGACACGCCGATATTGACGCCGAGAATGCCGGGATCGGCGAGTGGATTGCGTGTAACACCTTGCATGACAGCGCCGGCCAGGCCGAGTGCGCCACCGGCCAGAAAGGCAAGCATTGTGCGCGGAATACGCATGGCCACAGCCGCTTGGCCTATTGTGTCCGCTTGCCCCCTCAGGGCGGCCAGCACATCCGCGCCGGAGACATCACGTGTGCCGACCGTCAGCGAGGCGACGCACAGAAATACACCCACGATCATGACGATGACGAGCCAGAGGCTGCGGTTTCTGTTCGACCGCCCGACATAGGAGAGCGGTCTTTCGGCAAGACTGTTCGCGCTCATTGGGTCTATCTGACAGACTTTCTGGCGGCTTCCGCAAGCAGCGCCACATAATCCTTCAATACCCAGGAAATCGACAGCGGTGTCGGATTGGCTGCGGTACCGATCGGATTTCGCCCTAAGGTGACGATGGCGTCATTCTTGACAGCGGGCATATGGGCGAGAAGCGGATTGGCTTTCATTGCGTCAACAAGCGTGCGGTCTCCATAGGTGACAACGATATCGACATCATCAAAGGCGTCTATGCGCTCGGCACTGATCGAGCCAGCGAACCGACCAGTATTCGACGCCTCTCCAACGCTTTTCGGGGTCTCAAGTCCGAGGTCACCGAAGAATTGCACGCGGGTGTCCTGGGTCGTGTAGAAATTGACAATGCTGAGGTCGCGCGGATCGAGATGGGTGATGAACATCGCCGTCTTGCCCTTGAGCTCAGGATATTTTGCGACCTCCTCAGCGATTTCTGTCTCGAGTGACGTAATGAGCTCTTCGCCTTTGCTGGCCATGCCAAGCCCAGCGCTGTTAAGGCGGATCATCTCCCGCCAATCGGTTGACCACGGTGCCTTGGGATAGGCGACAACAGGGGCGATCTGGCTCAGCGTATCGTAGTCCGCCTGGCTGAGGCCGGAATAAGCCGCAAGGATGACATCGGGCCGCGTGGCAGCCACGGCCTCGAAATCGATACCGTCGCCCTCGTCGAACAGGGCAGGGGCCGTGGCTTTGAGTTCCAAAATTCGTTCCGCCACCCAGGGTAGCACGCCATCGCCATCATCATCGCCAAAATTGGCTGCTGCAAAGCCAACCGGTACGATCCCCAGCGCCAGCGGTACTTCGTGGTTTGCCCAGGCGACGGTCACCACCCGTTCCGGCTTTTTCAAGATCACCGTCGTGCCGAGCGCATGTTTGATTTCAAGCGGGTAGGGCGCGGCATCCTGCGCCTGGGCAGCCGATACGGCGGCAAGACCAAGGCTTGTCGCAATTGACAGGATCAGTCGCAGGATGCGCAACATGGCCGACTCTCCAAGGTGAGTTCATTTAAGTTGACTTTCACTTTCAGCTTAAAAAGGGAAGGTCAAGTCTCATCCAAAAGGGCTGATTGGCAGATCACGAACTTTCCGGGGAATCCTACAAAACGTCGAAAAGTTACAATACTTGATAAAAATAATCATATTAAAAGTGGCATGACTGGGGACGTCAGACTTCCCTGCATTGAGCCGGCCGACCGAGAGGGGACCTTGGTCGAGACGGTTGCAGGGACATTCCACCGGATGTTTTCCGATCGCTTCTCAAAGGCAAGACCGGTGCCCTCTGCCGGTTGCCCGCCATCGCAACATCAAAAATCTGGAATTCGAATATGAGTATCGTGAAGACAGGCGTAGAACACAAGACGGCTCTTTTGCGTTATCGCACAGCGGTGCTTCTAGGTTGCACCGCGATTGCGGCCTTTCCTGCGGCATCCCCGATGGCGCAGGATGCCGCTGCTGGCAATACCGTGCTGGAAACAATCACTGTCGTGGGCGGCGGCGGTGACGACGATGCAAGTTCAATCGTAGCGAACAAGACAACCGGTAGCAGCAAGATGGCAACCGATATCCTGGTGACACCGGCTTCCGTGTCGGTCATCACGGCCAAGGAAATCGAGCAACGCGGCGCGCAAAGCGTCGAGGAGGTCATCAACTATACCGCTGGTGTAACGGCTGACTTCTACGGCTCCGACGACCGTTTCGACTATTACAAGATCCGTGGTTTCGACGCCTGGGCCTATCGCGACGGCATGACCGTCGGCGACCCCTTTGGCGGCATTCGCGAAGAGCCCTATATCTTCGAGCGCGTTGAGGTGCTCAAGGGGGCAAGCTCAACTGTGTTCGGCGTGTCCGATCCCGGTGGTTCCGTCAACTATACCACCAAGCTGCCGAAGACGGCGCGGTTCGGCGAGGTCTATGCGACAGGTGGCTCTTTCAATCATGCCGAAGGCGGCTTCGATTTCGGCGACAACATTACCGACGACGATACGCTGTCCTATCGACTGACCGGAAAGCTACAGAGGTCAGATAAGGAATATGACTACTCGCGTGACGACGAGAACCTCATCATGGGTGGTCTCACCTGGCGTCCAAGCGGCGATACCAGCCTAAGCGTCGTGTTCGATCATCTCGACCGCGACAGCGTGCCCGGTGGTGGTGGCCTGCCTGTCGGCTACGACCTCGACCGCAGCACCTTTCTTGGCGAGCCTGACTACAACTATGACACCACCAATCGCAATACGTTCAGCGTTCTGTTTGACCACGATTTCAACAATGGCCTGACCTTCAACGCCAATGCGCGCTATACCCGCTCCAAGACCGGTTTCGGCTATGCCTATGTCTATGAACCGACCGACAATGGCGACACCATCGCCGATCGCTACTATTTCGGCAGCGACAAGTCTGACCGTGATTTCATCGGCGATGTCTATTTCCAGTATGATGGAAGCTTCAATTCGGTTGAAAGCCGGACCCTGGCCGGACTGACCTTCAACGATCATTCCGGAGAATCGGATCTGTTCTACCAGGCTGCACCCGGTATAGACTGGACCAATCCTGTCTATTCGGGAGCTCCCACTTATGCAGGTCCCTATAGCAGCACGAGTTCCGAGCGCTCCACCACTGCCCTCTATCTCCAGCAGGACCTGACCTTTTTCGACCGGCTGACCGCCACGATCGGCTTGCGTAATGACTGGCTCGACTTATCGGAGAAGAACAAGCTCACAAACGTCACGACGTCTGATGACTACAGCGAATTCTCCACGCGCTTCGGCCTGAGCTACAAGGTCACTGAGGAGTTCGCAGTCTTCGCCAGCTATGCCGACTCCGTCGCGCCGCCCTCGATTGGCACCGCGCCGGAGCTAGGTGAGCAATACGAAATCGGGGTCAAGTATCGCCCGGACGATGTCCCGGCGCTGTTTACCGCGTCCGTCTATGACCTGACGAAGAATAATATCACACGCACCAATCCGGCAACGATGATGCAGGAAACCATAGGTGAAGTCAGGGTTCGTGGCATTGATCTGGAAGCAAAGGCAGAGATGAACGACAATCTCAGCCTCACTGCAGCCTATTCCTACATGAAGTCTAAGATCGTCGAGAACGGAACTTCAGGCAATGAGGGCAACGAGATGTCCTTTGTGCCAAACCACTCGGCGTCCTTGTGGCTGGATTATGCGCTGGAAGGTGAAGGACAGCGCGGCGATATGACCTTTGGTGTCGGAGCGCGCTATCAGGGGCCATATTTCTTCACCGATGCCAACGAAATCAAGTCCGACAGTGCTATCGTCTTCGACGCAGCATTCAGCTATGCGATTAGGGAAAATACCAAGTTGCAGATAAACGCCACCAACATCTTCAACGAGAAACATGTGGCTAACGGCGGCTATGGCGCGGACTGGTACAATCCCGGCCGTGCGATCTATGCGACGATCCGCCAGACTTGGTAACTCGCAGAGGCCTGTCCCGTGTTGCCAGAGGGCAGGCCTTCCTCCATGAAGGGGACAAAGTTAGCGGCTCTGTCGCAGTCGACGCCAAGCCGCCGGCGTCTCGCCGATTACCTGCCTGAAGGCCTTCGTCAGATGCGACTGATCGGAAAAGCCGAGCCGAATAGCGATGTCGGCGAGATTGAGTTCGCTGGCCAATAACAGATCCTGGGCGTGTTCTATCCGCAGTGCGAGCTGCCATTGAAGTGGCGTCTTGCCCGTCGTCTGCTTGAAGGCGGTGGCAAACCAGCTCTCCGATAGCCCGACGATTGCTGCCATCTCCGCCACTGACATCCGGCGGTCGTTGCGCGCCGCCATGCCAGAGATCAGCCTGTTCATCTGTGCCTGCGTCAAACGCGCTGCTGGCTGCGTGTCGGTCTTTCCGGGAATGTCGAGCAGAGCCGTGGCAATGCTGCCAGCCAGGCTCTCCGCATAGACTGCATGCCTGGAAGGACTGGCAAGTTCCGCGACCAGCAAACGGCCCAGCGTCTCGATCGCATCGACATCCTGGATTTCAACAGGCCGCTGCAGGATCGATCGTGCCATCGAACCGCCGACAGACGGTGTAAGAAATCGCAAAAGCCGATCCCGATGCAGATGCAGGTCAAGATGAGAGAAGCGGTGCGAGGCGGTAAACCTTGTCCACAACGGCATGCCCGCCGGCACATAAATGGCGCGCGTCATCGGACGGTCATACGCACCGAAGCCATCTTGCTTATTAGACATGCGGATCTGCGAGGAGACTTCTTCAAAGAAGACGACAATGCGCGGATCCGGAGAAAGATAATAGGCGCTGGCACCGGATTGGCCCTCTGCGTCCCAGAACACGCCCAACATGCCATCGAGGCCGCGCCATTTGGCCGGCGCGATTGGCGTTATCCCGTCTGTCTGGCAGATCATCGAATGACGGTAGTTCAACCTCGGCCCCACACGTTCAAAAAGGGATATAACCTGGATGCCTTCGGGGAAGCGCATAAATTCGGCATATCCGAAGCCCTTCGCGGCCAGACTCCATGCAATTTATCTTGATACTAACTATCATGTTTTGATGACGGACGCAAAAGCTTCCATTGTACCGGGGATACAGCCTTCATCGACATATCAGCGTACCCACGACCGAAACGCCCCGCCAACCGGAGATTTGAAGCGTAGAAATTTATTCATGCGCCAGTTCTATTCGCATTCCGTTCAAAGCATTTTGCCTCTGGGCCAGCAGAAACAAAAGATAAACTCGGCCAATCAGACAACGGGATCGGCATCACGTCATCCAACACGCAAACCAGTCGAACTATTTGTATTGATCAGGGCCATCACCATAGGTCCGAGCGAAAACTCGCCACGCTCTGTGCGCCGTGTCAAATCGCGAAGATATCCCCCAGCAGAAGTGATCATGTTCGCCCGCTCGAGAATGCATGCTACCGCAGTCGCCGCGTTCTCCGGCCCCATTATTTCGCAGGCATCCTGATAAGCTGACGGACTGATACCGAGCATCGATCGTACCACAATGGCAGCCCGCATCATATCACGCCAATTTCCGATAGCCCCACCATCACCGTAGTCGACTATCTGCGGGCAAGCCTTCAAGATCATGCTTAACGGGAACGCCTTCAACGGCGCGTTAAAATCGTCCTTTGTTTGGCTCGACCTTGCCCCCTGCTCTTTTCGAGAGCGCGGTTCAAGTTCAGTAGTGGATTCGGGATTTGAATTCTGTATATGGCGCTCGTATTGATCATCATTGGTGACCATTTTAGCTGAATTGTCGTTATTTTCCAGGCGATTGAGTATTTCACCCTTGAGTAACTCCATTTCATCCAGAACGTCTTGCACGTCGTGGATGCTTGGTGACCGAGGGATGCGGCTCACGAGTGCGATGTAGACTGCCTCTATACGCTCCCAGTCGCCCTCTACCCCCTCTTCAACTGCAGCGGTGATAAGCTTTCGCACGTCGCGCCGGGTAATTGTCAAAGCTTCCTTGGCGGTGCGGAACGCGACACGCTCAGCCACAACCTCCTGCGCGAGAGCTGCCAACTCCTCTGCACGGGCCAACATCGGCGACAAGTCGAATCCGAAGGCCGTCTCTATGTCGCCAGATGTTCCCTTGCGGGCATAGCGTTTCCCGTTGGCGCTATCCCTACGCACGATCAAGCCCGCTGAGACCAATGCCGCCAAGTGGCGCCGAAGGGTCGATCCGGCCATGCTATGGGCACGCAGCGAAAGCTGAAGATTGGACGGAAACACCACGAGTTGGGCATCGTCCCTCATCACATTCTCGGGATAAAAGCTCAACAACGCGTCGAGAACCGTCAGGCTGGCGGATTGCAGCCCGAGCCGCGACATGGCGGCCGAGGCATCCCGGAACACCTTCCACTTCTCTGCTGTCTTACCCGATTTGATCTCAGCGCTGGCCTGTTGCCGGCGCACGAGCGCAAGCGTCATAGGCCTCTGCCCAAAGGGTGTAGTTACATTTCCGGTCTGCATTTCCTCTCACCTTTCAGAAGGCAACAAAAAAACGCTCACCAAAACGGTGCCAAGACTCTTGACGATGAATCCCGGAAATGCGAATCTGAATTTGCTACGAAACAGATTGGGCTTCCGGAACGGCGACGTTTTGGGGGCCTTTTCTTTTTGCGGTTCAATATTCCTTTTGTCGTTTAAGCTTGGACTGATGTTCTTCGAACAGCACCATTAGGTGCTCGCGGACGAATGACGCAAATTCTGGAGCCGCGCGCTTGTCCACCTTAAGATCCAAAGCGGTCTTGGTTTCTGCGACTTGTGCAATTCGGCGCCCATCCGATGTTGTCAGTACGGTCGGAAGTGCTTTTGATTTTGTGCGTGCATTGCGTGACAATATAGCTTTGAAACGCTCCTCAGAGACGAGAGCCTGGACCTCGGCTGAGTTGGCATAGCTTAGCAGTTCATCCGGCGATGTTGCCTTTTCGAACATGTCAGCCATTTTTTGCCATGCAGGACGACCGACACCTGGTGCTGATCCGATAGCATCGATCAGTGACGCGGGCAGTGCGTCAACAAGGATTAACATCTTTGAGAGATTGCTCTTATCCAGTGACATCGAAGAGGCGATCACGTCACGGGAGAAGCGTTCATTCAGACGCGCCGCAAATCTAGCCTTTTCGATATAGGTTAAGTCCTGGCGTTCGTTATTCTCCTGACCTTGCGCCACAACCAACTGTTCGTCCGACAATTCGCGAACGACCGCATTGATGGGGAGACCAAGATCTTGAAGGGCTCGTAAACGCCGATGACCAAATGCGACTTGGTATTTTCCCGGCTTGGCCGGGTGAGGGCGAACAAGGATCGGGACCTGCTGTCCCTGCACGCGAATAGACTCTTTCAGCCCTTCAATGTCGCCTGGCATGCGATCCTGGACAAATGACGGATCGATTTCCGATGTCTTGAGTTGGACGACCGACTGACCTTCAGCAAGCTTCTTCTCTATCTCGTCAGCTCGCGCTTGACGCGCCTTTTCCTCACGGACGGTACTGGCGACCTGATGAACCAGTTTGTTTTCGCCTTGATGCTTCTGCAGGGCGTCTGGTTCGACCTGGATCAGGTTTAGCAAATTCTTGCGGCTCATGCTGCTCTACCCCAAGCTTTCTTGATCAATTGCTCGATCTCACCGTTGACACTGTCCATCGAATCCAATGCGCGGTCATAGGTGCTTCGCGTGAACTGCCCGCGCTCAACTTCGTAGAGTGTTTGATTTGTGATGCCCGCATCCGACACCGCCGTAGTCTTCAACATGGGAAAATTGAGGACATGCGTACCGAAAATGGAACGCAAATAGCCAACCATTTGGTTTTGAGGTCCGTCCGCAGGCTCGAAGCGGGTAATGAGATAGCGGAGCCATGCAAAGTCGACATTGCCACCGGCGGTTTGAACTTCGCGCAAAAGATCTGCAACCATCGCCAGGAACTGGTTCATCGACATGACGTCGAGCATTTGCGGATGTACAGTCACCAATACAGAGGTCGCAGCCGTCAGGGCAGACAATGTCAGATATCCGAGCTGAGGGGGGCAGTCGATCACGACCACATCATACTCAGCCTCGATCTCGTCTATGGCATTGCCCAGGCGCTCGAAGAACAGTGCCTCGCCGGCCTGCCGTTTCATGAGAGCTCGTGGAGTGTCATGTTCGAACTCCATCAGCTCCAGGTTTCCAGGCACCAAATCCAGGCCCGGAATATAGGTCTTGCGAACGAGCTCTTTGATCGAGCGTTTGTGGTCATCGTATCTAATGGCACCGTAAATCGTCTCGTTCTCGCCTACGTCCAGCTCGGGCTGATGGCCATAGAGTGCCGACAAACTTGCCTGAGGATCCAAATCGAGTGCCAAGACGCGATAGCCACGCAATGCGAGAAATTGCGCAAGATGCGCTGCAGTGGTCGTTTTGCCCGACCCGCCCTTGAAGTTCATGACGGAGATGATCTGCAGCCCCTCATGGTCTCGCCGATGCGGCACATACATCCGTTCGGCCCGTCCGACCTTATCAAGATGACGCCGGATTATGTCTATATCCTCGACAGAATACGAGCGCCGGCCGCCGGTTGTGGTCTGAATATCAAGGCCTTCGATCTTCTCGGAAATCTGGCGAAGATAGACTTCCTTTACACCGACCAGCTTTGCCGCCTCTGCCGGCTGAAAATGCCTGATCGTCTTTTTTGCGACAGGGGGGAAGGTGCTGACATGATGCGCTTGAAGCTGCGCGGCAAGAGCAGCAGAATGCCTCTCGATGAGGTCCACGAGTGTGAAAACCGAAGCCTTTTCGTCTGCCATTGCCGTCATCTCTTGCCTGTCCGTTTCGTAACAGCGGTCTTTATCGGTAATTTCGCAAAACACCGCTGCTGCCAATAAGCCTCGATTCTGTCCGTTCGGCAAGGAATTTAAAGTTAACGGAAGCTTGACGGCCCTCATTGCCTCCAGCGGAATAAATACTGTTCTTTCTTTTCCTATATTTTTCAACTGGGTAACCAATTTTCAGACTAAAAACAGAAAGCGATAACGAACACAGTTTTCAGTGATCCATGTCCTTGAGCACGCCGTCTCGTCCACTGACATAGCAGTCCCAGACAGAATCAGCAGCTAGCAGATTTGTGAGTAGATCGAAGGCAGCGACCTCGTCCAATCTTGTTGTGTGGGCATGACAAAGGAGATTAGAAGGATGAACGTTGTCTCTGTACAGAACCCGGCAGACGGGATCGAAAATCATCTGATAAAAGACATGCACCGATTGCGCGCTCGGGTATTTCGGGAACGTCTCGGCTGGAACATGGAATGCACATCTGAGTTTGAAGTCGATCGTTTCGACGAGATGTCGCCAACTTACATTTTGTGCCTGACCCCAACAGATGTTGTCATTGGATGTGTCCGTCTGCTGCCTGCCAAGGGCACAACGATGCTTCAAAGCGTCTTCCCCCAGCTTCTGCAGTCGGGACAACTGGCCACCCACGGTGGCATGATCGAAAGTTCACGCTTCTGTGTCGACACCGATTTGTCCACCAACCGAACGCAGAACGGTCTCCACCCGGCGACGCTCGCGCTCTTTGCTGGAATCGTCGAATGGAGCCTGCTCTACGGCTACACGGAAATCGTCACCGCGACAGATGTACGCCTCGAACGCATCCTTCGTCGAATTGGTTGGCCACTGACCCGGCTTGGGGATCCAGTGGAAATCAACGAGACAAGAAGCGTCGCCGGCCTCCTGCCCGTTGATCGAAAGCGCTTTAACATGCTTCGACCCAGCGCTTACTCGTCCAGTTTCCAAACATCGGAAGAGGAGACAGCCTGACGATGATCAGTGCTCAAAATCGGTCACTGCCCAGGCTGGTGAGTAAACTCCAGAACGCACTCGGTGAACATCTCTGCGTTGCACTTGAAGATCCTGGTGTCGTTGAGATTATGTTGAATCCGGACGGCAAGCTATTCGTTGAACGGCTGGGCCATGGCATTGCCGCAGCAGGTAAGATGACCCGTTCCGCCGCAGAAACGGTAATAGGCAGTGTCGCCCATGTCTTGAATTCGGAAATCGATGATGATCGCCCGATCTGTCCGTCGTCGAATGATTTGAGACGTTTTGGGCTTTGGAAGAATGGAGTTTCCGGCTCGGTTTGCGGGTTGATTTAAGCCGCTTTGGCTTGGTGGTTCAAGCGGCGCTGTCTGATGGT
>NZ_JBNQTH010000012.1:0-82940 GCF_050320885.1 Agrobacterium sp. ES01 | reverse complement strand
AGGCGGGCGATTATTCAAAAGCTCGAAGCGACCAACGAGCGTTACACAGAGATCGCCACCCTCCTCGAGCGTTTCAATCTTCTGCAACAGCACTATGGTTCGGATTATGAGCGTCTGGTGGGCATCCGGGAGGCGGGAAGCTTTTTCTCGGTACTCGAACAAGAGATTTGCCCGACCTGTGGCGCCTTGCCCGAGCATCATGATTCCAGCGCCGTCTGCCACGGCGATATTGGGGTGACCGTCCTGGCTGCCGAAGCAGAGATGCAGAAGATTGAAGCTCGGCAATCGGAGCTGGCAACAACGATGACCGCTCTGAAGACGGAGGCGCAGTCGATCGAGAAGTCGCTTCCCAATATGAAAAGCTCCCTGAGAGCATTGTCGATTGAAATCGAGACAGTGGTCTCACCCGACCTGCGAAAACAACGTTCAACTTACAAGGAACTGGCTGACAAAGGCGCGAACGTTCGCCAGGCACTCGGGCTCTTCAGCAATCTGAGTGATCTGACCAGTCGTAAAGCCGCCCTGGAACGGCAGAACGACGGGGGCTCAAACGATGCCGCATCGAGCACCCGTCTAACCAGCACCGTCGTCGCCCCGTTCACTGAACTGGTTGAGAGTGTCCTCCACCAATGGGGGTTTCCGGGTGTGGATCGCGTCTACTTCGACACGACAATGAAAGACCTGATCGTTTCGGGCAAGCCGCGAACCTCCTATGGAAAGGGGCTGAGGGCTATTACGCAATCGGCGTTTACCATCTCGCTGCTGCAATATTGCGCCGACAACGATCTGGCCCATCCGGGCATCGTCGTGCTCGATTCCCCTCTGCTTTCCTACCGCGAGCCGGAGGGAGCCGACGACGATCTGAGCGATACGAACCTGAACGGAAACTTCTATAGATATCTTCTTGGCCTCGAAAGCGATCGACAGGCGATTATCGTTGAGAACATGGATCCACCGTCAGACGTCGAACTCGGTGATCGAGTGATTCATTTTTCCGGGATGGTTGATGAAGGTCGCTTCGGGCTGTTTCCTCGGTGACCGATCGAGAACAATGACGCCAATCAGCAATTCTCGTCGTGGCTGAAGGAGCGGACCCTGATTTCGTCCTTCGCGCCCACCTTCCTCGGAGAGGAAATCCGGATCAACACCTTCAGAAAGGCATCGTAGGCGCACAGCCTGGCCGCCCCCTGGATCGCGTGCTAAGGCACGTCAGTCGCGTCACGTTGGACATCGTACCTGCGGCCTTAACTTCCGCTCGTCTCGGTTTTTTGTTATCGATTTGCGAGGAGATTCGTCATGAAATTGGTCCGCTTACGGCTTAAAAACTTTCGATCTTTTGGTCAAACGGCAACCGTTATTGACCTCTCCGACATGACTTTCTTTCTTGGTCCGAATGGCTCCGGCAAAACAGCTGTTCTGCAGGCTTTGGCGAGGATGTTCAGCCTCGACCCGGCTCAGCGAAAAGTCCGCAAGTTGGATTTTCACGTTCCCAACGACGAGAAGGAGGCGCCACTGGATCGGCGCCTGTGGATCGAGGCCGATTTCCAGTTTCCTGAACTGCTGATCGACGACGGTGTGCCCAAGCCTGCGGTGCCTGGCGCATTTGCGCATATGCAGCTTGAGGCGCCGCAAGGCCCGGCACAGGTTCGCTTTCGCCTGAGCGCGACGCTCGATCAGGATGGCGAAGTCGAAGAGAATTTCACCAACGTCCTGAAGGTCGACGCTAACGGCGAGCCGAAGGCCGAGACACGCGTTTCAAAGCAGGAACGGGGAAGCATCCAGGTCCATTACCTGCCGGCGCGCCGCGATCCCGCCGACCACATTTCCTATTCGGCAAGTGCCTTGCTTGGGCGGGTGCTCAGAGCCGCAAACTGGACTACGGAGAGATCGACCGTCGATGGCCTGACCGAAAAGATCAGCTCAGCGCTCGCCGGCAATGCCGCAATGGTCAGTGTGACGCAGGCACTCGGCAAGTCATGGGAGGTCCTGCACACCGGCCGCCACTTCGCGAGCCCTTCGGTGTTCTTCGGGCGCAACGAGATCGAAGCGCTGCTGCGCCACATGAGCGTCGTCTTCACGCCCGGCCACGACGAACCGAGCGTCGATTTTTCAAGATTGAGCGACGGCCAGCAGTCTGTCCTTTATCTCTCGATCGTGCTCGGCGTCCACGAGCTCAACCAGCGAGTTTTGCGAGGCGAACTCAAGACCGAGTTCGATATCGACAAGCTGCGCCCGGCGGTCTTCACGCTGATCGCTGTCGAGGAACCGGAAAACAGCCTCTCACCGCATTACCTTGGACGTGTGGTCGCCAGTCTGTCCGCATTCTCCAAGGGACAGGATACCCAGGCGGTTCTGGCAACCCACTCGGCATCGATCATGCGCCGCATCGATCCGAAGCTCGTTCGGTATCTTCGGCTTGCTGCCGATCGCACCACACGGGTTAGGACCATCCAGCTCCCCGACAGCGAAAAGGATGCCGATGCGTTCAAGTTCGTGCGCGAAGCCGTACAGGCGTTCCCCGAACTTTATTTTTCCCGCTATGTCGTCCTTGGCGAGGGCGACAGCGAGGAGGTGGTTCTACCGCGCGTGATCAGCGCCATGGGCACCAGGATCGATGATGCCTCCATCTCGGTCGTGCCGCTTGGCGGACGGCATGTCAACCATTTCTGGCGCCTGCTGCACGGGCTCGAAATCCCCTTCGTCACCCTCCTTGATCTGGATCTCGCCCGTCACGACGGCGGCTGGGGTCGGGTTCGATATGCCTGCCAGCAATTGCTTGCTTATGCCGACGTAAAAAAGACTGCGCTGACACCCGACCATATCAAGAACATGACAGCGTGGGACGCTGAACCTCGACTGTTGAAAGATACCGGGAAATGGTTGTCCTTCCTCGAAGGACAGGGCGTCTTTTTCTCCTCTCCCCTCGACCTCGACTTTGCGATGATGACGGCTTTCCCGCAGGCCTATGCGGTGGAAGCCGCCGAACTGGTGGCGCCGACAGAGGCCAAAATCAACTCCGTGCTTGGTGAGTCTCATGGCGCGGTCGATCAGTATAACGCGGCGCAACAGACCTATTTCGGTCCTTACCACAAGCGCTTCAAGGTAGGCAGCAAGCCGGTCTGGCATATCCGCGCAATGGCCGAACTTGATGACGCAGCGCTTGTTGCGTCGCTCCCCGGGTCGCTGAAACGATTGACGGAATATGCTTTGGCCGCTTTGAAAGCGATACCGGAATGATCCCCGTCGAACGGTGGAAGCCGGCAGACGGCCTCATCCTCGAACCGAACGCCCTTCTGGCGGCCCGAACCACCGCCGGGCATCTGGCCATCACGGCGGGGCCGGGTGCGGGCAAGACCGAGGTTCTGGCGCAACGCGCCGACTTCCTGCTTCGTACCGCGACCTGCCGCTATCCAAGCCGGATACTCGCAATCTCGTTCAAGGTCGACGCCAGCCAGAATCTGAAGGATCGGGTTCGTCTGCGATGCGGGAACGATCTGGCAAGCCGGTTTGACAGCTACACGTTTCATGCCTTTGCAAAGCGAATTATCGACCGTTTCCGGACGGCTTTGACCGGCGCTGATCAGCTCGACGACGACTATAGTGTAGGCCCGCGCCGCGTCGAACGGCAGTCGATTACATTCAAGGACATGGTACCGCTTGCCACTACCATCGTTCAGACCAACGCGATCGCTCGCAATGCCATACGCTACACCTATAGCGACGTCTTCCTCGATGAGTTTCAAGATTGCACGAGCGAGCAGTACCAGCTGATATCCGACTGCTTTCTGGCCTCATCGGTAAGACTGACCGCCGTTGGCGACACCCGCCAGAGGATCATGGGATGGGCAGGAGCCCTGGAGGGCATTTTCAAAGTTTTTGCGACGGATTTCGCCGCCGTGCCCCTCAGTCTCTATCAGAACTTTCGAGCCAAACCGCGGTTGCGCAGGATGCAGAATGCAATGGTCCGCACCATGGACCCGGCGGGCGCGGTCGATGATGCCGAGCTTGCGGGCGACGAGGGCGTGATCGAGATCCTTGAAGCGACAGATGCGGTCGACGAGGCGGAACGGCTGGCCGTCGCGATCAGGGACAGGATCGACAATGATGGGGTAGCGCCGTCGCAAATCGCGGTTCTCGTCAGCCGCGACCAGCAGTTCGTCTGCCAGCGGCTGCGTGAAGCATTTCAGGCGCACGGGATCCCGTTCCGGGAGGAAGACAGTACGCAAGATTTTGCCTCCGAGCCTGTCGTCAAACTCATCACCGATCTGCTTCTGGTGGCGGGGACCGTTGCGAATGCCGACGCACATCGCAGACTTCTGAGCGCGATCATCTATACCCATAGCATGGACGAGGAGCAGGAATATCGCGCCAGGCATCGATGGGCGCGGTTTGTCGAAGAGATCCGGTCTGCGATTGCCGCCGGCACGATCGCCAAGGGCGACCGCGCAGGACTTCAAACGATCGTCGATCAGCTCTTTGCACTGGTAGGGCGGGACGCTGTGGTCGCAATGTCGTCGGATTACGGGCAGGCCAACCGTTTGGACGAACTGGTTCAGTCAGCAATTGACCGCCTGCATGTTGTTCTTTCAAACGAGCCGGACATCGGGCTTGCGCTCTCGGCCTTTTCAGCGGACCGGGCGGTCCGCGTCATGTCGATCCACAAAAGCAAGGGACTGGAATTCGACACGGTCATCGTAATTGGTGTCGAGGCACAAACCTTCTGGTCGAACCCTGTGGATGAGCGATCCGCCTATTTCGTTGCGATATCTCGGGCGAAGGAGCGTCTCATCCTCTCTGTGGCGGCCCATCGCGAGCGGCCCGAAGGATGGCCGTCCCACCGTCTCTGGGGTAGTGCCCGACAGCCTCATGCCGAGTTCCTGAAATATGCCGAGACCTATCGTTGAAAATCGATCGGGAAAGAGCACACCCCCAATCGGGACACCTAGGCGAGGGAGACCAAGAGTAAGCGCGTGCGAAGAAGATCACAGTGGTCATCATAGCGAGGGCGAGCGTGAACGACAGGGGTTCACCGCGCCGCAAGCCAGCGACGGACGTTGGCGCCACCATTATACTACGCCCCACGCCCGAAACCTCCCCCTCCCCGTCATCTCTCTGAGCCCCAGCTCCAAAACAATCCGCCGCGCCGCCTGTGGCGTTACGTCCAGCGTCTTGGCCACCATGCCGGCCGACACGAGCGGTTTCGCCATCACCAGTTCAACCAGTTCCGGCAGTTTTGACGACGTCCGCCGTCCTTCCAGTTTTCGGTCCATCATCGTTTTTGCCAGTGTCAGCCGGTCATGCTCTTTCATGCCAATCTCCGCGGCCGCCAAAAACCCTAGGGCAATCGCGAGTAACCGGGTTTCCCGGTCGCGATGCCGACGCCGGTCGACGGGAATGGTTTTCAGACCGAGATTGATCGCGGCAAGATGAGCGCCGGTGGTAACGCCGGCCTGGCGCAGGATCGAGGCGGCCAACAGCCGGCCAAGCCAGGGCGCATGCTGGAGGACGGAAAGCTCGTTCCCGGCATCGAGACCGACGATCGCCTGCAGCATCGCCGGCAAGTTTTCGGTCTGGCGCAACACGCTGCGCCATTCGTCGAGCCGCGCGTCTTCGTCCCAGTCGAGATCATAGATCATCGGATCCTTTTCCGCGCCCCGACCAATGGTGGCGCAGTCGCGGCGAGTGGCGTTTTCGATGGCAGCGTTCGATCGGGCCAGAACCGCATCGATGGCAGCGTAGTCGACGCCAGGTAGATACTCCGCGTCATCACCATCCTCCTCCTCCCCGTCCGCGTCGATCGCCGGCAGGAGAGCCCCGGCCCTCGTAGCCTCGTCCCCGCCGCCCGACTCGATCTCCGAGGTTTTCCGCAGCGAGCGGATGCCGTCGGCAGAGAGCGCCCAGTCCGGGGATTGGCCGGCGATGCGCCGACGGGTTCGCAGCACGTCGCGGGCGATAGTGAGCTCGTGGGTGGGTGTGCGGGTATCGCGAAAGGCGTCGTGGAGGACGAGTTCTTCGAGGTGAACGAGTTCGCCGTCGATCCAGAGGGAGGCACATGCGTCGGCATAGTGCGACCGCTCGAGGAAACCGGATCCGACCGGCGAGCGAGCGATGCGCTCGTCGATACGCGCCAGCGCGGAGCCTGCGTCCGAGATGGGGCGCAACAGTGTCTGGATGGGCAATTTGGCGAGATCGTAACGCATTGAATTTATGGTAAATGATTTATTAAACGAACTCGATATGGATATTGCAGTTCGCCACATGGTATGATTGTTGGTTGGCGCTTTAACCCCCGATAAGTAACCCTTATCGTAGGTCAGTTAGTCAACCCGTTGACCAACTGCGGTATGGTGACTATTTTACACACGAATTGCGCGAACGAATAGAGAAGGAACCGTCATGACTGTTACCGTTAAAGTCGCCGAGGCTAAAACGCATCTGTCTGAACTGCTGGCGCGCGTCGAAGCTGGCGAGGACTTTATCATCGCCCGTGGGAATGATCCTGTAGCGCGCTTGGTGGCCATGGACGAACGGCGTCAGCGACTGGCCGCGATCGAGGCCGTGCGAGCGCTGCGCGCCCAAGCCAAGCCAGTCACCCATCAAGAAATCCAGGAATGGAAGCAGGAAGGCCGACGTTAGTGGCTTTCATCGTTGATGCCTCGATCGCTGGCGCGTGGCTGCTGCCGGACGAAGAAAATACAACCGCCGAACTAGCAATGGCCCGCATGGCAGAGGAAGACGCGGTGGCGCCGGATCTGCTTCGCCATGAGATCCGCAGCATACTACTGAGCGCCGAAAAGCGTGAACGGATCTCGGTTGATTTTGTTCATTCGGCGCTGGCGCGGTTCCGCGGCCTACCATTGCACCTGAGTGGCGCCGGCGACGACACGGAGGTGGTGCGTTTGTCCCGGAAATACCGTCTCAGCGCCTACGATGCCGCCTACCTCGCTCTAGCAATTATCGAACAGCTCCCTCTAGCCACGCTCGACCGTCGACTGGCGGAAGCTGCCCGCGCAGAAGGTGTGGCGGTGTTTGGATCGCCTGAGCATGAGCATTGATGGACCTGCTGAGCTCGCGGCCCGAGTAGCGACACTCGACACGATTGCCGCCGTTCTACCCATGGACCGACGGGATGAGCTGGCGGAATTGCTGACCGATCAGGACATCGAGACCCTTCGCCATCTCGTCAACGAGGGCATGGGTGCCAACACGCTTCGCGCGCTGACCTCCGATCTTGCTTACCTGCAGGCTTGGTCGCTGGCGGCGACAGGACGCTCGCTTCCCTGGCCAGCACCCGAAGCGCTCCTTCTCAAATTCGTCGCGCACCACCTGTGGGACGCTGAGAAGCGTCTGACGGATCCGGAACACGGGATGCCGTCAGATGTCGACGATAAGCTCCGGATCCAGGGATTTCTGCGGACGGTCGGACCGCATGCACCCGATACCGTGCGCCGGCGGCTCGCCACCTGGTCAACACTGACGAAATGGCGTGGCCATGTTGGTGCTTTTTCCTCCCCTGCCCTGAAGTCCGCCATCCGACTTGCAGTGCGCGCAACGCCACGCCCTAAACGACGCAAGAGCGCCAAGGCGGTGACAGGCGATGTCCTATCGAAGCTGATTGGCACATGCCGAACCGACAATCTGCGCGATGTCAGAGACAAGGCGATCCTGATGGTCGCTTTCGCCTCAGGCGGCCGGCGTCGCAGC
Organism: Agrobacterium sp. ES01; assembly: GCF_050320885.1. Classification (NCBI taxonomy): domain Bacteria; kingdom Pseudomonadati; phylum Pseudomonadota; class Alphaproteobacteria; order Hyphomicrobiales; family Rhizobiaceae; genus Agrobacterium; species Agrobacterium sp. ES01. The sequence goes on along the minus strand of NZ_JBNQTH010000012.1, from coordinate 75,236 downwards.
GAGATCGCTGGACTTCGAAAAGAACAGTTGCAGCCAGAAGAACCGATCTACCTTGATGGCGCCCCTCCCCTGCCCTCGCTGTCCATACACCTGGGACGCACCAAGACCAGCGGCGCGGACAATGATGAGGTCGTCTACCTCACCGGCCGGCCCGTCGACGCGCTGAATGCCTGGCTCGCGCTTGCCAGGATCGAAAGCGGCAGCGTTTTCCGGGCAATCGATCGGTGGGGCAATGTTTCGAAGCGGGCTCTTGATCCGAAGGCGATCAGCGACATTCTCAAGCAGCGCGTCGAGATGGCAGGGCTGGACCCGGCAGAGTTTTCCGCCCATGGCCTGCGCTCCGGTTATCTCACCGAAGCCGCCAATCGCGGCATTCCGCTCCCAGAGGCCATGGAGCAATCCCGACACCGCTCCGTCCAGCAGGCATCCGAATACTACAACAGCGCGACGAGGCGTAGCGGGAGAGCGGCTCGGGTCTGGGAGTGAGAGATCGCTCCCTATCGACGATTCTGAACGCATCATTGGAATCGCCTGTGATGAAAGCAAGATGCCGTTCGGTCACAACCGTATACTCGTCGTCTGGACGAATTTGATATAGCCAAATGGTTCAACGCTGCAGATTAGTGGCATGCGTGCGATAAGCCGGTTTCAAGGCAGCTTCTTCCGGCTTAAGCCTCTATCCAGCACATGGTCTGCGCCTCGCCAGCAGACGGAGACACAAGGCTAAGAGACCTGACAAAAAAAGGACAACACCGCTCAAAACGTCGCTCCTTGGTTGTGACGCAATTTGATAAGCCTTTGTTTGATCTGCCGGATTGCGATAGATGGTAAAACAAGATAATTGGAGTCATGAATTCGACAAACGGCAAAGCGCTGACAAAAAGACGTGACGGACAAGACGCTGAAGGGGCTGTTCCTTGCGCATCGGCGTGAACTGCAGGCCTATCTCACCGACAAATTGAAGGACGCCGATACGGCTGCGGACCTGACGCAAGAGGCTTTCCTGCGTTATGCCGAGCAAAATCCGGCTGGGCGCGCCGTCGTGCTGAACGGGCGATCCTATCTCTATCGCACCGCGCACAATCTTGCCGTGGATTATGTTCGCCAGAAGGCGCGCCAGAAAACCGATGCCGCCGCGCATGATGATATGGCAAGCCTTCCCGATGACCGCCCTTCGCAGGAAGATGAGGCGGATGCTCGGCAAAAGCTGGATCGGCTTCGCTCGATCGTGGCGGAACTGCCGGAGCGGACCCGGCAGATATTTGTGTTGAACCGGGTCGAGGGATTGAGTTACGCCGAAACCGCCGAACGCCTTGGCATATCGGAAAGCTCCGTGCAGAAACATCTGGCCAAGGCGCTGTTGCACGTCACCAAACGGCTGCGGCCACAATAGCGGGAAAAAGCTACGGAACGTTACCGGATAGAGACGCCTCGAACGTCTCATTATGGACTGCGTCTGAAGTGGCGGTGCAAGAACATGGACCGAAGTGTGGAACACCGAGACGACAAAGAACAGATTGAAGCGGAAGCTGCCGAATGGGTCATTCGGCTCGGTGGCGATCCGCTTGATGCGCAGGAGCGCGCCTCGTTCCAGCGCTGGCGTTCTCAAAGCGTCTATCATGCCGAGGCTTTTGAGATCGCTGAGAGAACCTGGGGAGATCTGGCGGGACTACGTGAAAATCCCGGCTCCCTTTCTCTCGATATTGTCGCTTCAAAGCCGGGGCCCGAACGGCCTTTTGTCGGAACCGGCATGCCGCGCGCACCGCGCATGCCATTGTGGCGCGGCGCTGGCATGGCCGCGATCTGTCTTGCCGCCGTGATCGGCGTGTCGAATTTCTGGTATGGCAGTCCGATGACCATGATGGTGGCGGATTACCGGACGTTGCCCGGCGAACAGCGCAGCGTGACCTTGCCGGACGGCAGTGTCGTGGACCTGTCTTCCGCAAGCGCGATAGCCTTGCATTTTTCCGATCACGAGCGGCGCGTCGAACTACTGGAGGGCGCCGCCTACTTCACAGCCGCGCCAAAGGCAGGAGGCGAAAACCGCCCCTTTGTGGTCGAGGGCGCAGAGGGAACGGCGACGGCGCTTGGCACGCAGTTTGTGGTGGATCGCCTGTCGGATGCGGTGGAGGTGACAGTGATCGAGCACGAAGTTCGTGTGGACCTGACCGATCCGGAGCATCAATCCGCCAGCGCCGTTCTGGCGCCGGGCCAATCCGTTCAGTATTCAGCACGGACCGGCTTGGGCAAGGTTCAGGAGAAGGATATCGAACTGGCGGCTGCGTGGCGGCAGGGAAAGCTGGTTTTCGACCGGGTACCGCTGGCCGATGTCGTGGCCGAACTCAATCGCTATCGCCGGGGCCGCATTGTCGTCGGCAATCCAACGCTTGCAAACCGAACGGTCAGCGGCGTGTTTTCGACCAAGGATCTCGACCGAGCACTTGCCACCATCACCCATGAACTCGGCATACGCTCAGCATCCGTTCCGCCGCTCGTAACGGTGCTCTACTGACACCGGCGAACAGCCGGTTTTGACAGCAGCAAAAAAAGTCAAAAAAACCTTACCGGAAAACATGAGTAGATTCGTCTCATTTGCGAACCGGCGGAAGCAGCCTTCCGCCAGCGCAAACGAGTGACGAAAGGGTTTTGTAATGGGGGTAAAGGTGGGACACAGCAGCCGGAGCCATGATCTTCGCCAGCGGCTCGGATCGACGGTCAGCATGGTTGCACTGGCAATCGGCCTGTCGCTTGCCGGTTCGCCGGTCGTTGCGCAGCAGAGCGTATCGACAAACACGGCCCAGCCGCAGTCAATTGCCTTCAATATTCCTGCGCAGAACCTCAACAGCGCGATCCTCTCCTTTGCCAACAAGGCCGGCATTCAGGTTTTCTATGATGTTTCTCGCGTCGAAGGCCTGCGCAGTACCGCCGTTCGCGGCACCTATTCTCCCGAACAGGCGCTGGCCCAGCTGCTTTCCGGCACGGGCGTTTCCTATCGCTTCTCCGGAAACAGTGTGTCGTTGACCAGGCCGGAGGCGGCCGATGCCTCATCGATTGGTGCGGATGGCTCGACTGTGCTGGAGACGATCCGGGTGCAGGGGCAAGAGGAAAACGCATGGGGGCCGGTCGATGGTCTGGTTGCTCACCGTTCGGCTACTGGCACGAAAACAGATGCACCGCTGATTGAGGTGCCGCAGTCGATCAGTGTTGTCTCCTCAGAGGAAATCAAACAGCGAGGTGCTGAGTCCGTTAAGGATGCTGTCAAGTACAGCGCGGGCGTTGGTGTGGGTGGTTCCAGTAGCTCCATCCGTTCATTCGACAATATCGAAGCTCGCGGCTTTGCGCCGACACCACTCTATCTGGACGGAACCTACCTGCCATATACCGGAGATGCCGGAGGCTCGCCTCAGATTGATCCTTATCTCCTTGAGCGCGTCGAAGTTCTCAAGGGACCATCATCCGTTCTGTATGGCCAGAATTACCCCGGTGGCATTGTTAACATGGTGAGCAAAAGACCAACGGAAACACCGCTTCGCGAGGTCGTTGTCGGCACGGGTTCCTATGGCCGGGCTTACACCGCGTTCGATTTTTCCGGTCCCATTGCTGATAGCGACCAGTTTTTCTATCGCCTTACAGGCGTTGCAACGCGCACCGGCACAAATATTGATTACACGAACGAGAAGCGCTTCATGATTGCCCCCTCGTTCACGTGGAAGCCCCAGGAAGGCACGGAGCTTTCGATCATAACGCATTTCCAGAGGGACGAGGGTCGACCCGATTACCGTCCATTGCCATATGAAGGCACAGTGATTTCCAGCCCTATTGGCAAAATCGACCGCGACTTCTTTTCAGGAGAACTGGACTACAATCGCTATGAACGAACACAGTCTGTTGTCGGATACGATTTCAAGCATGAATTCGACGAGACTTTTTCGATCCATCACAATGCAAAGTATATTTACGTTGACGACTCATACAAGACATTCTTCAGTAATGGATATGTGACCAAAAATGGTGTGACGGACTACACGAGACTGAATCGAAATGCTTACGATTACGCCTCAAAGAACTCCGTATTTGCCACCGACACGAATATTCAAGCAAAATTCCAAACGGGCGAAATTGAGCATAACGCCATCGCGGGTATCGATTACAAATGGTTCAAGAATGACTATTCCGGGTATTATGGTTGGGGCAACACATCCATAAGCATTACAGATCCTCAATACGGCACCTATAATCGGCCCACTTTGGGTGCGCGTTGGGATAACAGGATCAGCCAGTTGGGCGTCTACGCCCAAGACCAGATCAAATGGGATAACTGGATTCTTACGCTTGGCGGTCGCTATGATATAGCCTGGCAGGATGACTACGATATTTTAACATCGACGGAAGCCGAAAAGACGAACCGCGAATTCACGTATAGGGCTGGACTAACCTATCTGTTTGATAACGGGATTGCTCCGTACGCCAGCTACGCCACCTCGTTTATGCCCTATGCAGGATTCGACGGAAACCAGAATCCGTTCAAGCCTACGACTGGTCAGCAATATGAGGTTGGCGTAAAATATCAACCACCCGGTTACGATGCCCTGTTCACCCTGTCGGCCTATGATCTGAAACAGCAGAACGTTCCAAGCTGGGACCAGTTTGGCGTTGCCTATCAGACGGGAGAGGTCCACGTTCAGGGTATAGAGTTCGAGGCTAAGGCGACGTTTTTTGATAGCCTTGATGTGATCGCTGCGGCCTCTTACACAGATTCGGTTTATTCAAAGGCCGAGGATGGGACACAGGGCAACAAGGTCCGTTTCATGCCGCCGGTTTCATCGTCGCTTTGGGTGAAGTATAACATTCAGGATGGTCCGCTGGACGGGCTTGGAATTGGTGCAGGCGTCCGTTACTCCGGCAGCGGTTACGGCAATGATGCCAACACCTTTAAATATCCGGCCTACACTGTTTTCGACGCGGCGCTGTCCTATGATTTCGGCAAGAAGAACCGCGATCTTGAAGGTTTGGTCCTGAACGTAACCGCAACCAACCTCTTCGACAAAACGTATGTCTCGGGGTGCAGTTACCTTAATGCTTGCTTCTACGGTCAGGCAAGAACAGTGGCTGCCAATCTCAGCTTCAAGTTTTGACAGCCAAAACCCCGCTGGCCTTCAGCGGGGTTTTCCTCCTGAGCGTGCTCAAATGACCGCACCTTTTAAAACATGGATAAGGGTGATGAGGACTGCAGACTTGATATGCAAGTGGTTCCCCATGTCTGCCGTTTTCCTATTCCTCATCGGGTTCCAAGCGGCAGTTAAAAGCGAGGAATTTCCGCGTGAAATTGCTCATGCTTTTGGGAGGACACGGATACTGCATGCTCCGGTCCGGATCGTAACATTGGGCTGGAGTGGCGAGGATGCCGTTTTGGCTCTTGGCAGAACACCTGTTGCCATGCCTCGATACAGCAATTTTCCGAATGGAATTTTCCCTTGGAATGAAGAGCGCCTCCAAACTGCCCTCCCGCAGCTGTTGTCGAGTTATCTTGATTTCGAGGCTATAGCAGCCCTCCGACCGGACCTCATCCTTGGTGTCTATTCAGGAATAAGTGAGCTGGAATGGCGGCGGCTCTCGGCAATTGCTCCGACAGTGGTTTACCGTTCTGGCCCTTGGGCAGCGGACTGGCGGGAAGTGACGATCCAGACGGGGCATGCACTGGGTGTTCCCGAGCGGGCGGAACAGTTGTTATTGGAGACTGATGAGTTTCTCCGGAAACTCTCTCAAGACCATCCCGTCTTGCAGGGAAAGACCTTCACTTTCGGCACCTTCTTTCCGGGATCGACCAATCTCGTGGTCTATCTACCCAGAGATCCCCGCGTTTCGGCCCTTGTCGGGCTCGGCCTGAAACCATCTCCGGGCGTTCAACGTCTGGTGCAGGAAGATCCCACCAAGACGTCGACAAGCGTCAGCCTTGAGCAGATAGGTGAGATGGACGCCGATATTTTGATTATGTGGTATCAGGAAGGGGCTCGGGAGGCGGCAGAGGCCCAACCTTTGTTCCAGGCGCTCAACGTTGTGAAACGAGGCGGTTATGTCGCTCTTGATGATCCGGTATCCGTTTGGTCGACATCGGCGTTGAGCATCCTTTCTATCCCTTACGGTTTTCCGCGTTTTTTGCCAAAGCTTGCCGAAGCGGCGGCCCACGCAGAGGCACGTTGACATGCAAGCAAACGCACAAGCCCTTTTGGGCGTCGAGGATCACGATCACGAAGCCTATGTGGAGGACAATTTCCTGGCCTCGGTGGTGTCGATCGGGCACCTGACGCCGTCGATGATGCGGGTGGTGTTGAGGCTCGATGGTGGGGAGCGGTTGCTGGGCAGCGGGCATCCGGATGAGTGGGTGCGTCTGGCGGTTCCGGCGAATGCGGAAACGCCGGTGGTGCTGCCGGTGCTTAAGGAGAATGGCCGGTGGGAGATGCCGGAGGGGGCGGATTATGCGCCGAACCGGCCCTATACGGTGCGCCGCTGGAATGCCAAGACCTGCGAGATGGTGCTCGACATGGTGGTGCATGAGGGCGGCGTGGCAGCCAGCTGGGCGATGGGGGCCAAGGTGGGGGATATCGTCGGCATCTGCAATCCGGAAGGCCGCTTCTGGTTGCCGAAGGCAAGCCAATGGCTGTTGATGCTGACGGATATCACGGGCTTGCCCGCCGTGGGCCGTGTTCTGGAGGAACTGCCGCAAGGCTTCCGGGCGGTGGTGCATGTGGAGATCCCATCCGATGCCGATCGTCAGGAGATCGGGGAGATGATCGAGACAGTGGCCAATGTCGAGATCACCTGGCATGCCTGCCACGGCCTGCGCCCGGAGCGGCCCGGCTATACGGAGCTGCCGCGCATTGCACGCGCGATCACCACCCTGCCGGACGGGCCGGGCTATATCTACATCGCTGGCGAGGCCAAGGCAGCAGCCGAGTGCCGCAAGCATTTCCGCGATAGTCTCGGTTTCGACAAGCGCCGGATCGATGCCGTCGGCTACTGGATCGAAGGGCAGGCCCGGGTGTGAAGCGTGTGAGGCGTGAGACGGATGTGAGGGCCATGAGAGGTGGGCGCATGGCGCTGTCCGTCGAGGCCGCTGATCGGGCCGCCGGGGGACGGCAGGGTGAGGCCCGGATTGCGACAGGAGTTCTGGCCCAGAGTCTGGCACGAAGCCTTGCCATGGCTTTCTTCGGTCTTGTGCTGCTGGTGGTCCTGTCGCTTTCAAGCCTTGCGCTGGGGGCAAGGCCGGTTGCGGTCTCCACTGTGGTCGATGCGCTGTTTGCCTATGATGGCGATCTGGTCGATCATATCGTGATTGTCGATTACCGCCTGCCGCGCACGCTGCTTTCGCTTCTGTGCGGGATGGCCTTCGGGGTGTCGGGGGCGCTGATCCAGGCGGCGACGCGCAATCCGCTGGCCGATCCGGGGATCCTCGGCGTCAATGCCGGGGCAGCCTTCTTCGTGACGCTTGCGGTCGGGCTGTTCGGCGTTCAGTCGATTGCCGCCTATCTGTGGTTTGCGCTGTTGGGTGCCGTGCTGGTAACGCTCTGCGTCTATGGGCTGGGCATGGCAGGTGGCGGAATGGCCGGCCGTGACGGCGCAACACCGGTGCGGCTGGTCTTGGCGGGAGTGGCGCTGTCTGCCATGCTCGGCGGCATTGGCTCCTCGATCACGCTGTTGAACCCGCAGGCCTTCGATGCCCTGCGCCAATGGTCGATCGGCTCGGTGGCCGGGCGCAACATGGATGTCGTTGTCGCCGTCGCCCCCTTTATCGGTATCGGCCTTGTGATCGCGCTGATGAGCGCCCGTTCGCTGAATGCCGTGGCGCTCGGTGAGGATCTCGCCCGGGCGCTGGGGGCCAGCCTTGTTCGCACGCGGATCCTGACGCTCCTTGCCGTGACGCTTCTGGCTGGCGCGGGCACGGCTGCCTGCGGCCCGATCGGCTTTATCGGCCTGATGGTGCCGCATGCGGTGCGCTGGTTCACCGGTCCGGACCAGCGCCTGATCCTGCCCATGACGATGATCTACGCACCGGTGCTGCTGCTGATTGCCGATATTGCCGGGCGGCTGGTGCTTTATCCGGGCGAACTGGAGGCGGGCATCGTCACCGCCTTCCTCGGCGCGCCGGTGCTGATTGCGCTTTCCCGGCGCAGACAGGCGGGCGGGCTATGACGGTGCCATCTTCGCGTTCGCGGCCTCACTCTCACTCTCACTCTCACCCCCCTCATTCCCCGCAGATCGACTTCGGTCGCGCCTTTTTGACCGTGCGCCTGCTCTCTGACCGCCTGTCGTTCCGGCTCGATGGCCGTGCACTCATCCTGATGCTGGTGCTGCTGGGTCTCACCGCCGCCCTTGCGGCGCTGTCGCTCTTGAGCGGCAAATATCCCATTGCGCTCGACCAGGTGCTCTGGGCGCTGGCGGGCGAGGGTGAGGATATGGTGCGGATGATCGTGGTGGAATGGCGTCTGCCGCGCGTGGCGCTCGCCGTTCTGCTGGGTGCGGCCCTCGGCACAAGCGGGGCCATCTTCCAGAGCCTGACACGCAATCCGCTGGGAAGCCCCGACATTATCGGCTTCTCGGCCGGCTCCTATACCGGTGCGCTGATGGTGATGCTCTTGTTCTCCGGCGGCACTTTCCAGACGGCGCTCGGCGCGCTGGCGGGCGGTATCGTCACGGCGATCGCCGTCTATCTGCTGGCCTGGCGGCAGGGCGTGCAGGGGTTCCGGCTCATCATCGTCGGCATTGGTGTGGCCGCCATGCTGTCGGCTCTCAATGCCTGGATGATCCGTGAGGCCGACCTTCCGGTGGCCATGGCGGCGGCCATCTGGGGGGCGGGCTCGCTGAACGGGCTTGGCGTCGAACAGCTGTTCCCTGTCGTGCTGGTTCTGTCCATCCTCTTGCCGCTGACGCTTCTTCTGTCGCGCCCGATGCGCCAGCTGGAACTGGGCGAGGATGCGGCGCGCGCCTCAGGTGTCGATGCAGGCCGCACGCGGCTTTTGCTGATGGTGCTGGGCGTGGCACTGACGGCGCTCGTGACCGCATCGGCGGGGCCGGTTTCCTTCATCGCGCTCTGCGCCCCGCAGATTGCCCGCCGCATGACCCGCTCGGCCGGTGTGGCGCTTCTTCCCTCGGCGCTGACCGGCGGACTGCTGCTTGTGGCCGCAGACTGGGCCGCCCAGCATGCGCTCGGCGTACAGCTTCCCGTCGGCGTCATGACGGTGAGCATCGGCGGCGTCTACTTCCTATGGCTTCTCATTCGCGAGGGTCGCAAATGACTAAAACACTTATTCAACCCACGCCCGACCGCTCCACACCCGCGCGCCTGCACGCCGATAATGTGACGCTGCGCTACGACGAGCGCACGATCTCGCGCGATCTCTCGTTTGCCATTCCCGATGGTGCCTTCACCGTGATTGTCGGGCCGAATGCCTGCGGCAAGTCCACCCTGCTCAGAGCCCTGTCGCGGCTGCTGGCGCCATCATCGGGTGAGGTGATCCTCGATGGACGCAGCCTGCGCGATATCCCGGCCAGAGACGTCGCCCGCCGGCTTGGCCTTCTGCCGCAAACCTCCACCGCGCCGGAGGGTATTACGGTTGCCGATCTGGTGGCGCGCGGGCGCTATCCGCACCAGTCCTTCCTGCGCCAATGGTCGAGCACCGACGAGAAGGCCGTCATCGCTGCCATGGAAGCAAGCCGCGTGACGGATCTTTCCGCTCGACTGGTGGATGAACTGTCCGGCGGCCAGCGCCAACGGGTCTGGATTGCCATGGTGCTGGCGCAGCAGACGCCGATCCTGCTGCTCGACGAGCCGACCACCTTCCTCGACATCGCCCACCAGATCGAGTTGATGGAACTGCTCGCCGATCTCAACGCGGAAGGCCGCACCATCGTCGCCGTGCTGCATGACCTCAACCATGCCTGCCGCTATGCCACGCATCTGATCGCCATGAAGGACGGCGCCGTGCTTGCCGAAGGCAGGCCGGCTGCCATCGTCAGCGAAGCTCTGGTCGAAGAGGTCTTTGGCCTTCCTTCCATCATCATCCCGGATCCCGTCACCGGCACGCCACTGATCGTGCCGAAGGGGCGGCAGGCTGTTGCCGCGGCACATGTCGAGAGATCCCGTCGATCAGCAGAGGACTGTGATCGTGACTGAGCTTTTGAAGCGCTTTGCCGCCTACTACCGTCCCCATCGCGGCCTGTTCGCGCTCGACTTCTCCTCCGCTGTGGCCGCAGGCCTGCTGGAGCTGGCCTTTCCCATCGCCGTGACATTGTTCATCGACCGGTTGCTGCCGACCAACCAGCTGGGCATGATTGCGCTGGCTTCTCTGGGCCTGTTCCTCATCTACATCGTCAATGCCGGTCTTCAGGTCGTTGTCACCTATTGGGGGCATATGCTTGGGATCAAGATCGAGACGGAGATGCGCCGCAAGGCCTTCGACCATCTGCAAAAGCTGTCCTTCGGCTTCTTCGACAACCAGAAGACCGGCCATCTGGTGGCCCGGCTGACCAAGGATCTCGAAGAGATCGGCGAGGTGGCCCATCACGGTCCCGAGGATCTGTTCATCGCCATCATGACGCTGATCGGCGCGCTTGCCCTGATGCTGTGGGTGCATGTGCCGCTGGCGCTGTTGACGGCCATCATCGTGCCGCTCACGGCGGTCCTGACCACCGTATACGGCCAGCGCATGACGGCAACCTGGCACGCGCTCTATGGTCGGGTGGGAGAGTTCAACGCCCGCATCGAGGAGAATGTCGGCGGGATCCGTGTCGTGCAGGCCTTTGCCAACGAGGATCACGAGCGAGAACTGTTTGCACAGAACAACGGCAATTATCTCGCCACCAAGCTCGAGGCCTACAAGGTGATGGCGGCCTCCATGTCGCTGTCCTACCTGTCGATGCGCTTCGTACAGGTGGTGGTGATGCTGGCCGGCGCATGGTTCGTCGTGCAGGGCGAATTGACCGCCGGCGGGTTCATCGGCTTCCTGCTGCTGGTCAATGTGTTCTTCCGGCCGATCGACAAGATCAACTCGATCATCGAGACCTATCCCAAGGGGCTTGCCGGCTTCCAGCGCTATTGCCAGTTTCTCGATACAAGGCCCGATATTGCCGACCGTGAGAATGCACAGGCCGTCGCGCAGCTGAAGGGGGATATCGAGTATCGCGATGTGCGTTTCGGCTACGGCCCGCAAAAGCAGGTGTTCCAAGGGTTGAGCCTGTCGATCAAGGCCGGCGAGACCATTGCCTTTGTCGGCCCGTCGGGGGCGGGCAAGACGACGATCTGCTCGCTTCTGCCGCGCTTTTACGAGGTGACGGGCGGGTCGATTGCCATCGACGGCATCGACATTCGCGACATGACGCTGAAGTCGCTGCGCTCGCATATCGGCATTGTCGCCCAGGATGTGTTCCTGTTTGCCGGCACGATCCGCGAGAACATCGCCTATGGCCGTCTGGGTGCAACGGAAGCCGAGATTGCAGAGGCAGCGCGTCGCGCAAGGCTGGACGATGTGATTGCCGCACTTCCAGCCGGTCTCGACACGATCATCGGCGAGCGCGGCGTCAAGCTCTCGGGTGGCCAGAAGCAGCGGCTGGCCATTGCCCGCATCTTTCTGAAGAACCCGCCCATCCTCATCCTCGATGAAGCGACCTCGGCGCTCGACACCGAGACGGAGCGCGCCATTCAGCAGTCGCTGGCCGATCTGGCGCAAGGCCGCACCACGCTGGTCATCGCCCACCGGCTCGCGACGATCACCAATGCCGACCGCATTCTCGTCGTCGAAAACGGCCAGATCGTCGAAAACGGAACCCATGCCGAGCTGATCACACGCGAGCATGCGCGCTACCGAAAGCTTCACGCAGCGCAAGCCGCCGGTTCCATGCTTGCTGCCAACGCCCCGAACCCAACCGCTGCACCGCCTGCTGGCCAGTGAGAAACAAGCAAGCCAAGGGCATCTCGTTGGTTTCCCATTGAACAAGGGCTAGCGTGAACAGGGACAAAACGCTCAGGCTGCCCGCGCTTCGTCAGAAATGACAAGTGTCTTTCGCGATCTGCTTCAAGCTGTCGTTTAGATCCGCTCCCAACCAGACGATTCAGGGCGATTGGATTTGGCAAAGGTTCCGACCACTCATTAGGGTATACCTCCTGAGACAATCTCCGTGAGACGCAAATCAGTGTATCATTTGGGTTGATTTTACGATTATGAGACGCTACCCATTGAAGGTCTAGAACCTAATGAGACGTTTCATGGCAATTTACGGGTATGCGCGGGTCAGCACCATCGATCAGGATTTGGCGATTCAAGAGGCGGCTCTGAAGGCGGCCGGGTGCACGGTCATCCGGGCGGAAAAGAAATCCGGAGCGACCAAGCAGGATCGGAAGGAGCTTAACACGCTTCTGGAATTCATGCGCGACGGCGACAGCCTGGTCGTGACGCGGGTCGATCGGCTGGCGCGGTCAGTTGGGGATCTGCAGGACATCGTACGGCTGCTCAAGCAAAAAGGGGTGACGCTGAAGGCGACGGAACAACCGATCGACACCAGCTCGGCGGCCGGGAAAGCTTTCCTCGATATGCTGGGCGTGTTCGCTGAGTTCGAAACGAACCTTCGCAGAGAACGACAGATGGAAGGCATCGCCGCTGCAAAAACCAGAGGGGTCTACAAAGGCAGGAAGCCCCATGTTGATATTGCTGAGATCCGCCGACTGAAATCCGACGGGATGGGGCCAACAGAAATTGCCAAGACGCTGAACATAGGTCGGGCGAGCGTGTACCGCGCCCTTAGAGAAGCCGCATCATCGTAGGGCAAGATGGCGGCTTCGCGCCAGGAGCGGCCATCGCCGTGTTGGCGACGGCCCCGAAGAAGCTCTATGCTGCGCCGACTTCTTCGAGCGAACGCGAGTGCATCTTGTTCAAACCTTATATTGATCTTTGGCAACTAACTACCGATGGGGAGCCTATCAGCACTCCGACTGCTCAACTTCTCCCGGTTCTGCATCACGGTGAAGCGGCCATGCTGAAGGTGTCTTCTCATCCTGATCAGAAGCGCGGCTCAGACCTGATGGTGTGGTGGGCCGGAGTAGGAGCGGCTCAAGTTCTCGAGCGAGACGAAAACGCGATCCTCATGGAGCGTGCTACAGCGAAGCGATCCTTGGCAGACATGGCACGGTCTGGTGATGATGACGAGGCATCTCGAATTCTCTGCGCTACCGCCGACAAATTACACCGGGAGCAGGCGGCAGCATTGCCAGGGTTGGTTCCTCTCCCTCTATGGTTCAGGGAACTAGAAGTCGCTGCTGCACGCCATGGCGGCATCCTGCGCAGCAGCTTCGAGACTGCGCAAATGCTACTAGCCGCGCCAAGAGAGGAGGGTGTCCTCCACGGCGACCTCCACCACGATAACGTGCTGGATTTCGGCTGCCGTGGTTGGCTCGCCATTGATCCACACGGCTTGTTCGGCGAACGCGGTTTCGACTTTGCCAACATATTCACCAACCCTGATCTAAGCGATCCCAGTCAGCCTGTGGCAACGCAGCCTGGCCGCTTTCAAAGGCGTCTAGCTGTGGTCGCTGAGGCCTCACGCTTAGAGCCTCGCCGCCTACTGCAGTGGATACTCGCGTGGACCGGGCTATCTGCCGCCTGGTTTCTAGGTGACGACGATCCGTTGGCCGAGGTGGATTTGCATGTTGCAGCGCTAGCTCTTGCTGAGCTCAACCAATAGGTGCCTGCGAACGAGGAAGTGCGCTTTGGTCCGGCAGGCGACATGGCTCAGAAGCGCCATTTGCACGCTTCAGGGATGGGGTTGGAGGGCGACCGTCGGCTTCCAGCGTTGAGATGAAACAGCGGGTCTTTTCATCACAGGTGCCGCAGCAAACTAGGGTAGTCTGTATAGCCCTCAGGGCCCTCGCCATAGAACGTGTCCTTGTTCGGTGTGTTCAGAGGAAAGTTCTGCTGAAGGCGCTCTGCGAGGTCCGGATTGGCGATATAGTCGCGACCGAATGCCAGGGCGTCGGCATGACCGGACTCGATAAGTCGCTCCCCATCTTCCTTTGACATAAGTTCATTGGCTATGACCGGCCCCCCGAACCGACGCTTGATCTCACCGAGAAGGCTGTCTTCGGCTTCAATTTCGCGGACAAAAATGAAGGCAATCTTCCGTCTTGCCAGTTCGTCGGCGACGTACCCGAAAATTGCCTTGGGGTTGCTGTCCCCCATATCGTGTTCCTCGCCCCGAGGTCGAAGGTGCACGCCGACACGATCAGCGCCCCAAACCTCAGTCACTGCATCCGCAATCTCAAGGAGAAACCTAGCGCGGTTCTCGACTGTGCCACCGTAGCAATCGGTGCGCTTGTTGGTCTTGTCCTGTAGGAACTGATCAATCAGATAGCCATTGGCAGCATGCAACTCGACGCCATCAAAGTCAGCGGCCTTTGCTCGCTCCGCGCCCTGTCTAAAGTCCTCAACGATTCCCGGTATCTCATTCGTTTCCAAAGCCCGTGGAATAGGATGCGGCCTTTTCGGGCGTAGTCCCGAGACATGACCAGCGGCGGCGATTGCGCTCGGCGCTACGGGAAGTTGGCCATCGAGAAGTTCGGGGTCGGAGATGCGGCCCACGTGCCAGAGCTGCAGGAATATGCGACCATCGGCTTCGTGAACCTGCCGCGTGACGTGTTGCCAGCCTTGGACCTGGGCATCGTTCCAAATACCAGGCGTGCCCCAATATCCAACGCCTTGTGGGGACACAGAAGTCGCTTCGCTCAGAATCAATCCGGCACCAGCCCGTTGCCGATAGTATTCGGCCATCATCGCGTTGGGTACGCGCTCGACGCCGGAGCGCTTGCGTGTAAGCGGGGCCATGATAACGCGGTTCGGCAGCTCGAGAGCCCCAACCTTCAACGGATCGAACAAACGGGACATCGATATCTCCTGGTTTAGCGCAGATATGGCTCTGCTTCTGTCTGGAGACAATTGTCCTTCCGGTTGTCAGACTGTACACTTCAAGTCGTCAATTGGAGTGCCTGCAGAATGGCTATTACCAGCACCTTCGGTGGCGTAGAAATCTTTATCACCGTGGTGAAAGCCGGGTCGTTCACTGCGGCGGCGGCACAGTTTGGCATCACCAAGTCGGCCGTCGCCAAGTCGGTGGCCCAGTTGGAGGGTCGGCTTGGCGTCAAACTTCTGCATCGGACAACACGTCGGCTATCGTTGACGCCCGATGGTCAGGCCTACTTTGTGCAAGCCGAAGCCGCACTTGATCAGCTCCGGTCAGCAGAAGACCTCGCACGGTCCAAGGCCAGCGCGGTTAGAGGAATATTGCGGGTGGACATGCCAGTGGCGTTCGGCCGACGGATCGCCATGCCGATCCTATTGGATATCCTCAGGGCCCATCCCGGACTCCGTTTGGAGGCCAGCTTCTCTGATCGTATTATAGACCCTGTCGAGGATGGGGTAGACCTATGTCTGCGGTTCGGCGAGCTGCCTGACCGAACTGACATCTCTGCCCGACCGCTCGGAACACAGCGCCTCGTTCTCTGTGCAGCACCACGCTATCTTAGTGAAGCAGGGGCACCAACAAGCCTACGTGATCTACAAGACCACGCCTGTATCCTCGGAGGCAGGCCAGGCAGAGCCGCACCCTGGCGCTTCCTGGAGGAGGGCGGGCGCGTAAAGTCGCTTGATCCGCTGGCCGCTCACCTAGTGAGCGACGGAGAGGTGGTCATCGATATGGCGGTTGCTGGTTTCGGCTTATGCCAAATGCCACAGTCTCTCCTGCAGCCTTACATCGATGGGAAAGAATTGGTCGAGGTGCTGCCGGATCGGTGCCAGGTGCAATCGCCATTTAACGCTGTGTGGCCAACGACCCGTGCGATACTTCCCCGGATCCGGGTTGTTGTGGATGAGTTCGTTAGACGGGCCAACGCGAAAGCTCTTTAGCAGGCAGAAGATGACGAGTCCTACGTCTGCTTCCAGGTCAGCTCGTATCAAGACTGGCGGACCTGAATGGGGTGGCAACAGGTCCTTCATAATGCGTCGGCGGACGTCCGCTTATGGCGGATACTGTTGAAATACTCCCGTGGGCAGCTTCTCGTAAGCTTTAGCTGAAATGACATTGCTTAGAGGAAGCTCTGTACCCACTCTGCCGCAAATCCGTTTCAGTCAGCTAAGATCATCGGAAATCCATTCCGGACAGTCACGGCAGTGAGTTGTTTTGTCGACCCTCAGCGGAGTTTTTCAACACTATCGGCGTAAAGGCGACGTGACGCGGGCGCCGAGGCTATGTCTGCTTTTAGGCACGCACGACGACACGACAGCCTCTATGACCGATATGGAGGCGCATAGCGGAAATCATTTCCAGTCCGGGGCCGATGGCAGACTGACCGCTGCTAGGGCACCTACGCGAAGGCGGACATCGATGTATGACGGCGAGGTTTCAGCCGATGTCTACTTTCAGGCAGGCACACGAAGGCCTCGGGCGCGAAGCGGAGACGTTTCAGCAATCTGAACTTTGCGGAAACGAATATTGCGACGAAGGTATTATACCAACCGTCATTGATCAGAACCCTTGTGCCCATTTGCGTCTGCCGATCGACATGATCTTCCATGGTCGGTCCTGGAGTGTTCTCCAAGCGTAGCAGCAATGGTCGACGATATCCTCGTAGGACTTGAAGACGCGGTTTGAGAGCCAGTTGTCCCTCATGAACTGCCAGATGTTTTCGACCGGGTTCAGCTCGGGTGATTTGGGCGGCAGTGGCAGGATGGTGATGTTTTCTGGGACGACGAGATTGTTGGACATGTGCCATCCAGCCTGGTCCATGATGAGGACGGCATGTTCGTTATCTGCAACATTACGGGATATCGATCAGGTGCTGGTTCATGGCATGGGTGTCGCACCACGGCATGACGAGAGCGGCAGCCTTGCCCTGTTTGGGGCAGATGGAACCGAAGATATAGGCCGGCTTGGTTCGCTGGTCGTGTGGCGCAGACGGCCTTGTTCCCCGCTTGGCTCAGCGGCGGGTGATCTTGTTCTTCTGGCCTATACGAGCTTCGTCCTGAAACCAGACTTCGATCACTTTGCTCTTGGCGGGGCCGGCGGCAATTTCTGCCACAGCGGCGGGGAAGTTTTTTTAAAAGCCTCGGCCGCTTCGGCATCCTGAGCATGATGTCTTGGGCGAGCAGAGAGCTTGCGCTACCCCATGGCACGCACTTCGCGACCAAGGGCCTCCTGGCTCACCGAGATGCGGAACTCTTCCCAGAGCCATTGCGCCAGATCACACAGACGCCAACGAACGACGCCATCCAGTACGGTGTCGGTCCGCGCTCTATGGCTTGCGCCAAGGCCGCTCGCTGTTCGTCGTTCAGGAGAGAAGGCTTGCCCGAAGCCTTGCCATTGATCAGACCGTCTGGACCGCGATCGTTGAAGCGGACCACCCAGTCGCGCACGATCTGAACTGTCACGCTGCCAAGCCGGGCGGCATCGGCGCGCGAGCCGCCATCATAGATCGATGCAAGAGCCAGAAGCCGTCGCGCCTGATTGGCATCCCGTGTCTGGCGAGCCAGACGCCGCAACCTGGCCCCGTCGAAATCCGACCGCAATGAAAGCGCTGAACCCATCGCAACCTCCTGTTTGCAACAAAGATTCAGATTCGTCGGCTGCTGGGAATCCCCACGAGAGTCACATTCACTGAAGGTTGGTATTATTCCACCAGCGCCATCAGTGCCCGAACTTCGTGCCGTCTCATGTTCCGGGTCAAGCATGCGACGTGCTCAACGTAAACGTCGTTCAGCTCCATTATGGGCAGGCGGACAACGTTGCTTTCTGCCCGGCTGACCGCCAGTTCGAACATGAATCCTATTCCCAGTCCTTGGTGCACTGCCTCGTAGACCGCCTCACGCTCGCCGAGTGAGAGAGCTGGCTCAAGGTTTACGCCAGACTTCCTTATTGCCATGTTCAGCGCCGATTGCGTGAGAGATTGGTCGTTGCGAAAAATGAGTGGCTGATCGGCAAGTTCATGCAGCGAAAGGGGCTTGCCTCGCTTTGCCAGCGGGTGCCCGGCAGGCACCAGCGCGACCGCTCGCTGCTCCATGTACGGAATGCGCGTCAGGCTATCGTCGTCCGGTACGCCTGTCAGGATGATCGCGTCGCATTGTTGCTCATAAAGTGCCGTCGTGACCCGATGCCAGTTACCAAAATTGGCGGTAACCCGGACACCGGGGTAACGGCGCCTGAACTCGGAAATCAGCGCCATTGCCGGATTCGGAGCGCCGCACATGATGTTGAGTTCACCCGTCTTCAACGCGCTCGATGCACCCAGGATATCGGCGGCTACAGCCTCTATAACATGCAGCTCTTGTGTCTCCTGAAACAAGCTCTTGGCGAGTGGCGTCATCCTTGCACCGTCCCCCCTGCGCTCGAATAACAGCACGCCGTAGCTCTGTTCCAAAGCTTTGACCTGCGCCGTTATGGCAGGCTGACTGAGGCCGAGGCGACGCGCGGCAGACGAGAAACTGCCTTCCTTTGCAACCGCATTGAATGCTCGCAACTGGGCATAGCTAAGCTTGGAACGCATTGAGCCTCACGAAAAATGAGAGGTGTCTACCTGATGGGCGGTATAACCTGAATTTATAATGCGTCATTGTAATGTAAAATCTATGAAGTATCTGGCCAGCCATTGAACACATTTTTTTGGGCCTTCCTTCATGGCAAGCGTAAACATCAGATCTGTCGTTAAGACATTCGGGGAGACCCATGTTTTGAAAAGGATCGATCTGGATATTCGGGACGGCGAGTTCATTTCCTTGGTTGGCCCGTCAGGCTGCGGAAAGTCCACTCTATTGCGCATCATTTCCGGCCTCGAACAGCAGAGCGGGGGCAGCATCCTACTAGATGGTGCAACTGTCGATAGGATCCGGCCACGCGACCGCGACCTCGCCATGGTGTTCCAGTCCTATGCACTGTATCCGCACCTGACGGTGGCGGAAAACATCGCCGTACCGCTCGTCATGCGCCGCCTGAACACCACTGAGCGGTCGCTCCTCGGCACTCTTCTGCCGTCGGCGAAGGCGAAGCGCAAGGAGATCGCAGGGGAAGTGGGCAGAGTTTGCGATGCCCTATCAATCTCTATGCTAAAGGACCGCAAGCCTGCTTCACTTTCAGGCGGCCAGCGCCAGCGTGTGGCACTTGCCCGCGCCATGGTGCGTAAACCGAGCGCCTTCCTGATGGACGAGCCGCTCTCGAATCTCGATGCCAAGATGCGGGTACAGGCGAGAGGCGAGATTGCCGCGCTCCACCGCCAATTGGGTTCGACCTTTATCTATGTCACCCACGATCAAGCCGAAGCGATGACCATGTCCGATCGTATCGCAGTGATGATGGGTGGCGAAATCCTGCAGGTGGATACGCCTGACCAGATCTACCAGATGCCCCTGGATCTTCGCGTCGCGGAGTTCATAGGTAGTCCCAAAATCAACGTTCTTCAGGCGGCTCTGACTGAAGGTGACGTCCTATCCTTCACCTTCGCCGATACCGCGAACAACCGGGTGCAGGCGGCTTTTCGTCCAGAGGCGGCTCGACTAGCAGGCATAGCCAACGCACCGCTTGCCGGCGTTATCCACCACATCGAAAATCTCGGCGCCGACCTCTTCGTCCAAGTCATGACCGCTGGCGGCAACCTCGTCGTTGTGCGCTGCGATCCGGGCGGCATCCGCCCAGCCATCGGCGACAAAGTGGGGATCGTGATGGATGAAGCGCGCCTGCATGTCTTCGGCACAGACAACCGGCGAATAGAAGGCAGCTACCGACTGGAGGCTCCCCTATGAGCCTTTCCGCCAGCCAAAACCGAGCAGGCCTTGCCCTCATCGCGCCGGCGTCCATCTTGGCAATCATCTTCCTGATTGCGCCGCTCTCCTCGATTCTTGTGCTGGCCTTTACCGACTATCAGCTCGGTGATCGCTCGCTGAGATTTATCGGTTTCGAAAATTTTCAAGCGCTGATCGATGACCCGGTCTTCTGGAAGTCGTTGAGCAATACGCTGATCTACTCTGCCGTCGTCGTGCCCGGCTCGATGCTGCTAGGCCTGGTCAGTGCGCTTCTGATCGACGCAGGAACCTCGTTACGATCCTTCTATCGCACCGCCTTTTTCATGCCGGTGATGGCGAGCCTGCTTGCCATGGCCATCGTCTGGGAGTTCATGCTGCACCCGAGCTTTGGCATCGTCAACACGACGGCGAAGGCCCTGGGATTTGCCTCGCACAACTGGCTCAAGGATGGCGACATCGCACTCTACGTGCTCGCGGTCATCGGCATCTGGCAAAGCTTCGGCTTCAACATGGTGCTCTTCATGGCCGGTCTTTCTGCCATCCCGCGCGATCTATACGACGCAGCCGAGCTAGACGGCACACCGCATGCCTGGGAGCGGTTCAGGCTGATCACCTGGCCACTGCTGGCACCTGTCGCCGTTTTCGTCGCCATCACCTCCGCCATCCGCTCTTTCCAGGTCTTCGACACGGTTCATGCACTCACTCAAGGAGGGCCGAACAAGGCGACCGAAGTGCTGCTCTACACGATCTATGCCGAAGGCTTCGAGTTCTTCCGCAGCAGTCACGCGGCGGCGATCACGATTGTCTTCATCCTGCTCGTCGTCAGCGTCAGCCTGCTGCGCTTCGTATCCCTCAAGAAGAATGGAGAAGGCGCATGACGGCTCGTTCCTTTGTAAGCTCGGCGCTTCGCCACACAGCACTGCTCTTGATTGCTGCCTTTGCCCTTCTGCCCTTCGCCGTGATGGTTTCGACCTCGATCAAGCCAGCCGACGAGATCTTTTCCGAAACGTTGCGCTGGTGGCCGCAAAAACTCGCCGTCATCGAGAATTATACGGAAGCATTTTCAGCAGCCCCGCTGATGCTCTATCTCATGAACGGCGTCGTCGTTACGGCAGCGATCTTTTTCCTGCAGGTGCTCGTCACGCTGCCGGCAGCCTATGCACTGGCCAAACTGCATTTTTTCGGTCGCCGTCTAGCCTTCGGTTTCGTGCTCTTCTGCTTGCTGATCCCCTATCAGGCAATTGCTGTGCCGCTGTTCATCCTACTGTACTACGTCGGCCTGCTCGACAGCTACAGCGCGCTGGTGTTGCCCTTCACGATTTCAGTGTTCGGCATCTTCCTGATGCGGCAGTTCTTCATGGGCGTTCCGGATGATCTGGTCGATGCGGCCCGTATGGATGGCATGTCTGAATTGTCGATCGTTTGGCGGGTCATGCTGCCGGCCGCCATCCCGGCGCTCACGGCCTTCGGCGTCTTCTCGATCGTCACTCACTGGAACGATTATTTCTGGCCTCTGGTCGCCGTATCAAGCGACAAGTACTTCACGCCGCCGCTCGGCGTCATGGCCTTCCGCAATGCCGAGGCCGGAAATGACTTTGGCCCGCTGATGGCGGCCGCGACCATCATTGTTGCCCCGCTTCTTTGCCTCTTCCTGCTGGCGCAACGACGGTTCATCGAAGGCATCGCCTTCACCGGCATCAAGTAGCAGTCCTCTCACCCCCCCAACCACCGGAGACTTGTCCATGAGAACGATCCTGACCGCCGCAGCCCTGTCCCTGATGGCATCCGCAGCGATGGCCGATACTACTACGATCACCGTGCAGTACGCCTATCCGGAACTGTTCGACACGACCCAGAAGGAGATGCTGGAAGCCTTCAGCAAGAAGCATCCCGACATCAAGGTTGAGTTCCGCACGCCCTACAAGGATTATGAGGACGCCGCCCAGCGCGTGCTGCGCGAAGGCATCACCGGTAATGTACCGGACGTCACCTTCCAAGGCCTCAATCGCGTACGCGTTCTTGCTGACAAGGAAATCGCCGTTCCGCTCGATGATTTCATCGCCAACGAAACGGACTTCGACGCCGCCGGCTATCATGACGGCATGCGCCAGGCCGGCGCCGTCGACGGCAAGGTTTACGGCCTTCCCTATGCCATCTCACTGCCGATCGTCTATTACAATATGGATCTCGTGAAGAAGGCCGGTCTCGACGAAAACAGCCTTCCCAAGACTTGGAACGATATCATCGCGCTCGCCAAGAAGATCGAGGCTCAGGGCGAGGCTGACGGTATCGAAACCGAATGGGCGATCACCGGAAACTGGCTGTGGCAGGCGCTGGTGTTTGCAAATGGGGGCACGATGCTCAATGAGGACGAAACCAAGGTCGCCTTCGACGGCGAGGCCGGCAAACAAGCGATCGGCACACTGGCACGTCTCGTGATCGAGGCGCAGTCGCCGAACATGACGCCGAACGAGATGCTGGCGGCTTTCTCCGCCGGCAAAATCGGTATGATGGTAACCACAACGGCTCGCGTCAATGCCGTCACCAAGCAGATCGGCGGCAAGTTCGAACTAAAGACCGGCAACTATCCGGATCTGAAAGAAGGCGTCTCGCGTCTGCCGGCCGGCGGCAATGTCGCGATAATCACGGCCAAAGACAAGGACAAGCAGAAGGCAGCATGGGAATTCCTGAAGTTCGCGACGGGCCCCGAAGGTGGCGCAATCATGGTCAAGACCACCGGGTACATGGCGCCGAACACCAAGGCGGCCGACCTCCTGAAAGATTTCTATGCCGAGAACCCGAACCAGGCGGTTGCTCTTTCCCAGCTACCCTATCTGACCGGCTGGTACGCGTTTCCCGGCGATAACGGCCTAAAGATCACAGACGTGATCAAGGACCGGTTGCAGTCGGTCATGGACGGCAGTCGCGCCGAGGAAGCCGAGGCGGTTCTCGCCGACATGGCAGCAGACACCCAGGCTCTCCTGCCGCGTCGCTGATCTGCCAACCTCCCGCTACGTGGCCAATCGGCCACGTAGCCTCACCATCAGGAAGGTCACCATGAAGATCGTTCATGTCACTGATATCCACCTCGTGCCGCAGCCGGCAACCTTGTACGGGCTCGACCCGTGCGCGCGGTTCGATGCAGCGATTGTCAGCATCCATGCGGACCATTCCGACGCCGATCTCATGGTCATCACTGGCGATCTGGCTCACTGGGGCGAGGTTCCAGCCTATCAGGCACTTCGCCAGCGTATCGATCTCCTCAAGGTCCCTGTGGTGATGATGGTCGGCAACCATGACGACAGGGCCTCGTTGCGAACCGTGTTTCCCGAGGCGATGGATGATGGCAACGGCTTCGTCCAGAGTAGCCGCATCGAAGGCGGTCATAGGCTGGTGTTTCTCGATACCAAGCAGGAAGGCAGTCATGCGGGAGCCTATTGCCAAACACGGCTGACATGGCTTGCCGAGGAGCTCGCCCAGAGCAACGAGCCTATCCTTATGTTCATGCATCATCCGCCCATCCTGACCGGCATCTCGTCTATGGACGCGATCACGCAGCAGGATGCCGACGCCCTCTGGCAGGTGCTTCAGCCGCATTCGCATCGCATCCGCCACATCTTCCTGGGGCATGTCCATCGCCCGATTTCTGGCAACTGGCACGGCATCTCGTTTTCCCTCATTCCAGGCCTCAACCACCAGGTGCCGCTGGAACTGTCACCGCATGGCGAAGACATCCCCGGCAGCCACGAACCGCCAGCCTATTCTGTAGTCTCAATCAACGCAGACAGTGTCGTGGTGCATCTGAATTACTTCCTTGAAGAGTCGCGGCGCTTCCCGCTCGACGGCTATGAAATCAAGGGCCGCGACTACGCACTCGGTTTTCCAGCGGAGTAGGTCTGGCATGATCTTCAATTTCCACGATACCCGAACGCAGGGAGAAGCTCCTGCGCTGGGTCTCCATTGCCTGAGCGCACGGAATGGATGATTTTCTAAACGTAGACGGTGTCCTGTTCGATCTGGACGGGACGCTCATCAGCGGAGGCCAAGCCCTCCCGTGGGCGCACGATCTCATTGATGCTAGCCGAGGAAATTTCGCGATCGTCACCAATGACGCCGAGCACACTGCTTTCGAAATCGCAATTCTGATGGACCAGCTCGGATTTGCCGTGGCTGAAGAAAGAATTGTAACCGCTGGGATGGCGGCGATCCGGATGGTGGCGGAGAAAATGCCAGGGGCGCAGATTGCCATGGCGGCAAGCGAGTCACTTCAAGAGTATGCGCGAAGCCTCGGTTTAAACATATCTCGGGAACGGCCAGATGTCGTCCTGATCGGCCGCGACCGGACGTTTTCATATGATACAATCCAATCGGCAGCCAATTCCGTACTGGCCGGTGCGCAACTCGTCGTTTGTAATCCGGACCGCACTCATCCTGGCCGAGGTGGGAGCATTGTTCCCGAGACTGGAGCGCTTGTGGCAGCAATTCTGGCCTGCACTGGGCCGGTCCCTCACCAAATAGTCGGAAAGCCCGAACCCGGCATTTTCCTTGCCGGGGCCCAATTGCTCGGCACCTCTCCAAACCGTACATTGATGGTCGGAGACAACCCGGAGACTGACGGCAAGGGTGCTATGCGAGCTGGAATGACCTTCTTGAAAATCGGCTAGTTATGCCGAGGCGCACCAGTGAAGTGACGCCGCTGCCACGACGATGTCCGCTTTCAGGTAGGTGCCAAGACGGCCTCAACGACCGATTTGGAGGCGCGAAGCTGCCCTTATCCCTTCGACCCGTGATGACCGCAATGGGCCGAAAGGCGACTTTGTTCAACGCACTGAGAGGGGAGAAAGGCGCTCTGCCCTCTCTCCCCCACAAGCACTAAACCGGTCTCCCCATGCTTCGGCCTGCGGCCTGCAGCACCGGCTCATTTCTATGAAATTCGTCTCGGCCCTCCGGGTGGGTGATCCCCCTCCGGTTTAGCGCTTGTCCCCCTCTCTCCAGCTGTTCCGCACGAGCTCGGGAGCAGGAGCGGGGCTCCTGCCCTCCCTTCGATTTCGGGAGGTCAAGGAGTGATCGCTTGCGCTTGTGGAGAGGGAAAGATGACAGAAAAGCTTGAGCTGCAACCCAACGAGCCATTGTCCGTGAAGGTCGAACGTCACCGAACCGTCTACCTGGCAGCCGTCAACAGCGAGGGCGGCGCTGACATGGATCAGGAAGCGAATGCACGTATGGAAATCATCAGGCACGCGCCGTCAGATCAGGATGAGAGAGATCAGAAGTTACTTTACGTAGCGGGGTACCTAATTGCCTCCAAGGGGAGCCTAAACCCTGAGGAAATGGAGCTTCTTCTTTCAGGCTCCATCTCACTATCGGGGCATTAATGATCAACAGGCATCTGGTTCTAAAATCAGTAGTTGGTGGCAACCCATTCGCCGGATGCAGACTTGGCAAATCCAATGACGCGATCGAGAGGAGCTGCGTTCGGATTCCTCTTGATGGCCGCAACGCATGATACGCCTGGACCGCTGGCGTTCTCGTCACACTCTCCCAAAGCAAGGGTTACATCGGCTTCACCGCGGCCGGTCCTCAGAGGATTGCGGGCATAAGCCTTGCGGTATGCGGCTAGAGCTTCCTCTTCTGTCGGTATTTCAAGCACAGGGGCCGGAGGTTCGGGAATTAGGGAGGGATTGGCTGCGATAAGGGCCGCGATCTCCGCATCAGTGGGGGCCCGAACAACCGGCTCTGGCTCCGGCATGATGAGATAAGTACCTCCTGCACCGGCGAGAATGCCGATACCGGCTGCTGCTACGACGAGAATATTGCTGTTCATGTCATCCACTCAGTCATTCAAGTTGAACCAAGCGCGCTGCTTGACGCCCTTATCGTTCGGAATGTCGAAATAATAAGGATCCGCGCGGCGAGGGCGGGGCTGAGTGATCTGCACCATGCAGCCATTGTCTCGGTTGAAAACATCATTGTCGTTGTTCTGGTTGATCTGCCGGATCGTGACACCCTTGCGCTCGTTTCCTTGGCTGTCACCAAATTGGGTACGGAAGGCGGCACGGTTGCTGCACTGGTTGACGGTCTTCGTGCACTGATCCTTGTCGTCTCGGCCCAAGAACGGCCGATCCCCATCGGTGCGGGAGGAAACGGCGGTCATGCCGGCAGGGCATTCCTCGTAAGGTTCATAGCCCGGTTTTCCGGCTTTTGCTTCATGGCAGATCGGCCAGGAGAAGCCGGGCTTCGCCATAGCTGATATAAGCCTTTTCATCGGGGGAACGCAGTAGGGGACGCCATGCCATGACGGGCTTTGTGAGGCTGCGCACAAGAGGATCTGGCAACCCCATGAGGCATCCTCGGCCTTGGCAGATGCTGGAGAGATGGCAAGAGCCGCGAGACCGGCTGCGGCAAAAAACACTGGTTTCATATCAGGTGTCCCTCTTGATCAATGCTGCTGAAATTGCCGGCTCGGAAAAAGGTCTTTCGAGCGGAGTCCTGTGCTGGATGCGTTCGCCTGCGGCGTAGATGACGGCCGAGATCAGCGCGAAGCACGCAAACCAGGAAATGCCGATGCGATAGAGCAGTGGCTGATTGGGAATGTCCCGAGAAACCGCGGCGAAGGCTAGGAGCCCGACCAGGTAGCTGTCGAAGGACAAGTGACGCTTGTCGTGGAAAGCCAGCGACAGGATGAGAAGGAAGGCCGCTAGTAGCGCGTGGATCCACCAGAGTCTCTGCGCCGGGATTATGAGGGCGATCGAGAGGGAGATGGCAAGCAGCAAGCCAGCCAAGGGATCTGTTGCGAGAGAGGTCGCAATATGTGCGAGGTCTGGCAACTATCGGTCTGTCCTCTTCGGCTTGTTTCGCGCATCAGCAAAAGGAGGAGAGATCTCGCTTTTCCTCTCGGCCAATAGATTGAAGTCGGCGATCGGATGCCGATCTAGCGTCTTGTCGACGGCTTTCCGGCGCCATTCGTTCATGTCCAACACGTAGGTTCCCCACATCCCATACCGGGCGGCCATCGCATTGGTCTGATAAGCGTAATATTGGGCGTTGATGTAAGGGGAATCGAGACGAGCCCAACCGACGCGCAGCATTTCGGCGGCGAGATCCACACCGTTAGTCGTGCATTGTGCGACGGGTATCCCATCGTTCGCGTAGGCCAGACCGACGCAAGTCGTGGGTCTGTTTCCGACAGTCCTTTTCAGCCAGGCTTTGGCGAAGGGACCGCATGGAACGGGGGTAGGGGCCTGTTGCTTGTCCCGGTTGGTCCACTTTGGGTTCAAAGCCCATTGAGGAAGCTCACAGGTGTCGATGCCAGCCAACCTCACTTTATAGCCATTGCCAAGCGTGCCGAACCATAGCGTGCGGCCGTCAAGAACGGTTACCGGGCCTTTGAACGTCGGCAACCGAACAGCAGCAGCAACTGGAGGCGCAGCCTGACCGCGTAGGGCGTGCCAGTTCTGATAGATCGGATCGGCGGCAAGCGCCGGCTGGGCCAAAGAGCTTGCGGCGATAAAAAGGAAAAGGCGGCTTCTCATGGCTGGGCGCTCCTCGATCGCTGGTTCGCCTCACGACTAAGCAGGATGGAAGGATGCTGAACGTCGGAGAATTGCCAAAGGCCGGCCTTCTTTTGCTGAGCAAGCTGCTCGGCTATGGCGTAGGGGGCATGATAAGGGAGACCATCGGTCTTCAAGGCAGCGAATGCATAGCCGCTTGTCACCATGATCTGCGCGAGGTCGAGCCTTTGACTGCCAACCGTGGCGTAACAAACGACATATGAGATGCCGTTAAGCTTCGCCACGGGGGCACAGATCGGTTTGGTGTCCTTGATGTAGGCAGCCAACATCGCAAGCGATGCCTCGCCGCAATCTTGTCTGCTGCCCTGACCATCCGTGTAGGCAGTGCCGCGCAAGCAGGACTGGATGCCATAGAGACGAAACCGTTCTCCGTTCGAGATCCAGGTGTCCCCCGTTTCCAAGGTGATGCCGGGAGCAAGATCGAAGTACCCTTCAGGTGCGGCATTGGCTGCAAAGGGCAGTAGAGTCGCGACGAGTGCAGCAGCAAGCTTCATTGCGCCTTCACCCGAGGATCTGCCCACATGCCGTAGGAACCCTTCTGGCCGATTTCCTGAGCCTCCGTGAGATCAGGACGTTCGAATGAACCATCGGCTTTCTTAGTCAGGCGGACCGCTCCTAACGACAGAAGCTGCTCCTCAAGATTATCAACCGTGTCCATTGCTCCAGGATAGTTATAGTAGCCGTAGCAAGTGACATCCTGAACGGGGGCAGTCTGCTCGCTGATGAAGGCCCTGCAGAACAGAACCTTGGGGCTCTGCAGCATCGTTTGCAGCTGCTGCGTACCAAACTCCTCGCAAGTCCCGGAATAGTCCTCTGCGCGATTGACCAGATCGCCGCTGCAGGGCTGAACGCCATACAGATGCAACGTTGTCGATTCATCGACGCGAAACTCAGTCGCCGAGATAGCCTTGAAGCCATTGGCAGTGGCGTAACCTTTGCGATCAGCGACTTTGCCGGTCCCGTCGTAATACTCGACGACAAGAACCGTCTTGCCCGGCGCCGCCAGTGACCTGATGTAGTCCTTGTTCACCGCAGGAGCGGCAAGCGCTTGTGTTGCCAATGCGCAACTTAGAAGCGCGGGAATGATGGCCTGTTTCATATTTTAGCCCTAACCATCCGTAGTGCGATTGTTGACCCTGCAAAATAGGGTTTAACACCGTTCAGAAAACTTGTAAGAGTGCATCAAATCGGTATCATGAGTGCATTAACTCTAGTCGGTTTTCGTGGCGATCACAACACCGTTTGACGGGCGGGTGCGATGGATAAAAACACTGTCTATGCAGGGTATCTAGGCCCGCGAACCCTGACTAGCGCAGCTTTATCCGTGCTGCTCGCGGCCAATACTGCTGCGTCACAAGACCTAGCCACAACAGGGCGTATTTCCAGCGATTACAACGGTTCTGTGACAATCAACGAGGAATCTCTTGTCACGAACTTCGAAGATCGCTGGAGCGGTGTCGAGACATCAGAGAAGGAATTTGTCCTTGGTGCAAACGGTGTTGTCACGAAGGGCGGAGCTGAAGTATTGGGCGCAACGACGTCGAAAGATGTGGGCGCCAAAGAGCATCACATTGATGCGTCTGTCAGCGCATATTTTGATGTCTCGGAGCGCGCTACCGGCCGCATTGAGCCTGTCCAAACTCCCACTCTAGATACTACATCTAGTGATACCCCCGAAAATCTAGGGGCAGGAACTCCCGTTGGAGAGTGCGGGCCGTCGCCCCTGTCACCTGACGAGATTAAAGCGCTGGTTGCATCCACTGCGCGCCGATACAGCGTCGATGAGGGCTTCGCGGTTGCGATTGCCTGGGCCGAAAGCCGCTTCGATGAGATCCGCAATTCACCGAAAGGCGCACGCGGACCTATGCAGCTTATCCCCGAAACGGCGGCTCGCTTCGGTGTTGAGGACATTTGCGATCCCGCTCAAAACATCGAGGGCGGGATGAAGTACCTCCGCTTCCTGCTCGATGAGTTTCAGAACCCGCTTCTGGTCGCGGCCGCTTACAACAGCGGGGAGGGGCGCATCTACGAATATGGCGGCGTTCCGCCATTCCAAGAAACCGTCGGCTATGTCGCAAAGGTCGTGAATTTCCAGCTTGGCCTACCGATGCCAACCGGCAAACGGAAGGCGAGCGGGATCGTCCGAGACATGGCGGCAAAGAACACCAGCGATGCCGGAGTCATCACTGTGGAGAAGACCGGCAAGTTCGTCGGCGGCGTGATGCATTTTTAAGGAGAGAACTATGAAGAACGTCGTTTCCCGGCATTCCGGGGCATTGAAGGCAGTAGCCGTCATTGGCTTGGTGGCAGCCCTGCAGGTTGCAGGCGCTGATCAAGCGCTTGCACAGGCTGGCGGTGGCGGCGGCGGTGCATTCGCACCCCTTCAGACAGCCGTACAGATGATCGTTGACTTCATCACCGGCCCCTTTGGACGTCTGATGGCAATCATCGCCGTGATTGGCCTCGGCTTCCTTGCCTTTGCCGGCAGGCTTTCGTGGTTCACGGCCGGAGCCGTCGTCATTGGCATCGGTCTCGTGTTCGGCGCCCCTGCCATCGTTGACCAGATGATTTCGTCGGTAGGCGGCGGCTGATGAGCGATTTTCAGGACGAGAAGCCAGCTTTGACGCCGTTGGTGATCGGCTTGACCCGTTCTCCGACGCTATGGGGCGTGCCCTACATGGCGGTCGTCCTGATCATCGGCGTGACAATCATTGGGTGGCTGGTGACGAACCATCTGGCGGCACTGCTGATCGCGCCAGCCGCCTACCTTGTCCTTTTCTCGCTTTGTGCCTGGGACAGCAAGATTCTCGACGTCCTGCAGGTCACGTCCCGCAAGACGCCAAGGACTCCCAACAAGCGCTTTTGGGGCACCAACTCATACGGACCATAGTAGATGCTGAAAGTCGTCAAGGAAGAGCTTGGGTTTGGGAAGGTCGCCGGCAACGAGCGGCCTATGTCCGTTCACATCCCCTATATGCGGCATGTGTCTGACACGGTCATCGGGCTCGAGAATGGAACCCTGATCAGCGTCATCAAGCTTGATGGACTGTTCTTCCAGACGGAGGACCAGGCCGAATTGAACATGCGTTCTGTTGTGCAGAACACCATGATCCGAGCACTAGGTTCGAGCCGCTATTCTCTTTGGTCGACCGTAATCCGTCGTGAGGTCGAGACCGAAATCGGCGGTTCGTTCGATTCCTCCTTCTGCGAGATCCTGAACGATCGCTATATGGACCAACTTCGCAAGAAGCGGATGTTCACGAACGAAATCTACCTGACGATCGTGCGTTCGGGCATGAAAGGGGCGCTTGGCCTCGGCGACTCGCTGAAGCGGATCTTTGAACGCTCGAACAAGGAGGCCAGGGCCCAAGCGACCCGTGAAGACGTGACCGACCTCGAAGAGCTGGTTGGGAATATCGTGAAAGAGTTGCACAAGTACGGCGCAAAGCCGCTTGGCATCACGTATCGCAAGAAATCAGACGATACAGCGAAAAAGGACATCGATGGAGAAGACGCTAAGGGCGATCCGTATTCGGAGCCCTGCGAGTTCTTCAACACGATCCTGACCTGCGGTGTGCCGCGAAAGATGCGGCTTCCGCGCATGGGCCAGCAGGCGGCTGCGGTTGCGATCGCTCTCACCTTTGAGAAATACACGCGCGCCGAAATCAGCTCGCCGGGCGGGTATTTGCGGGCCATGACAGACCGAGCCGCGAGCGGAGAGCTTCATCTGAACCGCTCGGTATTTGGGTTGGCAGCCCGCAATTCTATGGAGGCGCGCGCTTGATGAATATTTGCTTGGTGGGAGCCGCGCTGGCTGCGCTTCTGTTCACTGCTTCCGCTGCGTCGGCCGATTTTTCAGGCCGGGCGCGGGTGATTGATGGAGACACCTTCAGCATCCGCCAGCAGAGGATCCGCATTGCGGCTATCGACGCATGTGTGCGCGATCAGACCGGCTTCAAGAATGGCGCGATATGGAGGTGCGGAGTCGAGGCACGACGGTTCCTCGCCAGCATGATCGATGGAAAGCATGTTCGCTGTGTCGAAATTGATCGGGACCAGTACCGACGCCTTGTCGGCCAGTGCTTCATCGAGCGCTCGGACATCGGCCTTGAAATGGTGAAGGCGGGCCAAGCCAGCCTCTTGTTGCGCTATCTGCCAAGATCCCACCCGATCGACCTGAGCCAGTACCGCCGCGCCGAGACTCGTGCCCGACAGCTCGGCCAAGGCTTGTGGGGCGCTGAGATTGAATCGCCCTCCTCCTATCGTCGCAGCCATACCGGCAACTGAAGTACTGGCGGCGTTGATATGGGTGACAGTTGGCGAGATCTCACGTGGTGGCGCAACTCTCGGTCAACCCAGCCTCTTGTTCCAGGTTGTTGGTTCGGTTGCATTCAGCACAATCCCGCACGCTACCAGTGCCGATGTCCCATTTGTCGAGGTGACGTATTGCTGCAAGCGCTCAGGCCCCACACCTCCAAAGTGGTTGCTCTTGATGCCCGTTCGCACGGCGACGCGGTTAGCGCAAAGCTATCTGTCTCCAAATTTTCCCCGCCTTCGGCTTCCTCGCGAAACAAAATTTTCCGCCGCCCAGCCTCCTTCGCTGCGCTCCGGCTTACGGTGCGCACCGCTTTTCGCCGTGCCTTATGAACGATCATCGCAACCACCATATAGGAGTGATTAACATGAGCATGACCAACTTCATCCAGTTCGACAAAGACGACATCGACAACGCCAAGGGAACTGGCCTCATCTCCACCATCGACCGGGACCTGGACATCAAGGTTACACCGTTCGACTCCACAAACGAAAAGGCTCCGACGCATCGCGTCTATGCCAAGTCACCTCGCGGCCACGACATCGAAGTTGGCGGCATCTGGAAGAAGACCAACGGAGAAGGGAAGTCGTACTACACCCTCTCAATCAAGCGCCTCGGCTTCAACGCCAACTTGGGCCGCTATCCCGGCCAAGATGACCTGGCGCTGCAGGCCATCATCGAATGGGAACCCCGCGATTGATCGCTTTGGGAGGCCCGATCTCTGATCGGGCTCCCACCATAAAAGAGCCGATTGCCCCGCATTCGCTGGATATTCGGCTCTTTTTGTGCTAAGTTGAACACTAACTGGAGGCTCTGCCAATGAACGTTCATGCTCCCCGCCCCGATCGCTCTCCGGAAGCTGTTGCTGCACGACAGAAAGCCGTCGATCAGGCTCGTGCCGCCAATATGCGGCAGGGTTACACTGGCGATCCGGTTTTGGAAGAAGCAAACGGCCGTTACGTTGCGGGAGACATTACTTCCGAGGAAATGCGCCAAGAGCTGCTGGCCCGCTTCAAGCGGGCCTGATCATCACCTAGACATTTCTCGCGGCCGCCTGTGATCTCAGGCGGCTTTTTTGCATGAGGTTTCGCTTGGCCCGCGATGATGAAGCCAAAGGCTCCTACACCTATCCAAACACTTCAGAGGATAAGGACTTCAGGGATGTTCTGAAGAACAAGCTGGATATCAGGAGCCATTCGGCGCTGCGTGAGGCTGAATACGCTTTTACTGCTTTGAGGCAAACAGAGCTGGCTGAGGGAAAAGGCCCGACCGGTAATCACGACGCAGCGCATCTGAAGGCTCTACACGGCTACATCTTTCAAGATGTCTATGAATGGGCAGGTCATACGCGAAATGAAAGTCCTGTCGTCGATGGGCAGCGGGTAGAGCCTGTAGGAGGGCTTTCGAAGGGCGGCACGACGTTTCTGCACGGATCGCGGATAGAAATGGGTCTCAACGAGGCGCTGAGGCCTGCTAGAGACGTTCAGGGCCTTAAAGCCGCTACACCTGAGCAGTTTGCCGAGAAGGTTGCCCACGTCCTTTCTGAGCTGAATTACGTTCACGCTTTTCGAGAAGGCAATGGAAGGGCAAACGAGGCGCTGGTGGTCTCATTGGGCCGCACCTACGGACATGACATCGACCTTACCGTCATCACTAAGCCTCGCATGATCGAGGCATCCATTGAGACCACCAATGATCCGTCCAGTCCGGCGATGAAGCACCTCATCCAGGATGCGATGGATCCTAACCGCCGCGAGGCAATCCGCAGTGCCATGTCAGATCTTGAGCAGGCTGGCGAGAAACCCTTTGAGCACAATATCCGCACGGCTCGCCCGGGCGAAGTGATCGAAGGGCAGGTTCTCGGGTATGACAATCGCGTGGCGAGTCTCGTGACCGACAGGGGGATTGTGGCCGTTGACCGCGCTGACCTTCCCGAGCGGACGCCTCCTGACGACGAGGAGGTGAAGTTCGCCGCTGGATCTGATTTCAAGACTTTGGGGCGGCCGGAACAGGTCCAAGATGCCCAATCGCAGCCAGGTCAGCAAAAGGCCCAAGAGCCTCAGTCGCAGCACATCAACGCCGATCTTAAGGCTATCGAAGCGCAGCAGCTTGCCGATCGCCAGCGAAACCGCGACCAAGACGACCGAGAGCGCTGACCTGCGGCCCGGTCGCTGCAGTGAGGGCCTGTGTCATTGGCCGGGGTGCCGGAGCTCTGCGCCTTCCCCTGTCCGTTGGATGATTTGACGGACAAACTACGATAGCCCCTCCCCCATCCAACCGCTTGCGCGGTCCTACACTCCGTTGCGGCCCTACGGGTGCATGGGGTCGTTTCGCTATCTTCGGATCTTTGCCGTCAACCAACGAACAGGAGACGGCGATGCAGAGCGTAAAGGACACCTACCAGCGGATCACCGACACCATCATTCAGCAGCTCGAGGCCGGCACCAAGCCTTGGATCCGGCCATGGCGCGGAAACAGCCGCAGGTCGGCTACGCCGCTCCGCGCCTCCGGCGAAGCCTATCGCGGCATCAACGTGGTCATGCTGTGGCTCTCCGGGCAACTCGCCGGCTACGACGAAAACACATGGATGACTTACCGGCAGGCTCAGGAGCTCGGTGCTCAGGTCCGCAAGGGCGAACAAGGAACCCTCGTCGTCAAGTACGGCACCTTCACGCCGAAGGAGCAGGATGCGGACGATCGTGCAATCCCCTATCTCAAGGGCTACACCGTCTTCAACGTCGAGCAGATCGACAACCTGCCTAACCGCTTCAAGAGCCCGGCCGAGGCGGCGCCGATCGAGCCGGTTCCGGTCATCGACCATGTCGAAACCTTCATTCGGGCCACAGGCGCAAAGATAGCCTATGGCGGAAAGCAAGCCTGCTATCGGCCTGGCCCCGATGACATCCAGATGCCGGAGCGCGGTCGGTTCCTCAGCGAGGTTCATCTTTACAGCACGGTTTTTCATGAGCTCGGGCACTGGAGCGGCGCAAAATCACGCCTTGATCGTGACCTTAGCGGGCGGTTTGGGAGCGAGACCTACGCAATGGAGGAGCTTATTGCCGAAATCTCAGCCGCGTTCGTCTGCGCCGATCTTGGCATTGAGCATGATCCGCGAGACAACACCGCGACCTACGTTGAAAACTGGCTCAAGGTGCTGAAGCAGGATTCACGTGCAGTCATCACTGCCGCCGCGAAGGCTCAGGCAGTTGCTGACTATCTCCGACAGTTCAGCTCTTCCACAGGGTCGGGGCCCTAGCAAAAAATGTCGGGCCTCATGCGCATCGACCCAAAACTTTACAACTGTAAAGTCGGGCATCCTTGATGCGTTAACTTCTTGTTAACGAAAAACGCCTTGAAGAATCGGAGTCAGTCTGGCATTCCTGACGGAAATGATCTCGTAAAGTGGTCAGAACCGTCAAGAGGATTGAATGCTGCAGCCAGCTTCTCAGAGCGTCAGAGACACTGCGTCGAAGATCGAGGTCTACACCTCGAAACTCTCCGCGGAGCTGAACGATATGCGTGAAGCTGTCTATCCACCCTCTGCGCAAAAAACATTTGGCCGGACATTCTCAACCCTTGACCTAGTGAGGCTACTCAAGGTTCCGGAAAGTACTCTTCGCCAGTTGACGCTGGAAGGGAAGGGGCCTTTGCCCGAGCGCGCAGAAAACAATAGGCGAACGTACACGATAGAGCAGGTCAAGGAACTGAGGCGATTCTTGGCCGAACTTCGTCCTGACGAAGCTGGCGAGCTGCTTCCGCATCGTCGCAAAGGGGAAAAGCTTCAGGTAATTGCTACGGCGAATTTTAAAGGTGGTAGTTCCAAGACAACCACTTCTATCCATCTCGCACATTTTCTAGGGCTTCAGGGTTATCGGGTCTTGTGTCTGGATCTTGATCCGCAAGCATCGATGACTGCGCTATTTGGTATTCAGCCCGAGTTCGATCTCGGCGAGAACCAGACAGCCTATGCAGCCATTCGATATGACAATGAGAGGCGGCCGCTCGCTGAAGTGATCCGGCCAACCTATTTCCCAGGTGTAGATCTAGTTCCTGGCAATCTGGAGCTAATGGACTTTGAGTTTGATACCCCGTCCTATCTGACCTCGAAAACCAGAGATGACCTGGGTTTGTTTTTCGAGCGGTTAAGCAGTGCCCTGGCCCGCGTGGATGATCGATACGATATCGTTATCATCGACACCCCACCGTCCCTTGGATACTCGACACTCGCTGCTCTTTATGCAGCCACGTCCTTAGTTATTACCGTTCACCCGGCGATGCTCGACGTTGCATCGTGCAATCAGTTCCTGATCATGATCTCCGATCTATCGGAGGTGCTGGGGCAGTTTGGAGCTAAATTTGAGCATGACTTTTTCCGCTTCCTGCTCACGCGCGTGAACCCGAATGACGGGCCGCAGAAGTACATGTCCGGAGTCATGCGCCGATTGTTTGGTGATGATGTACTCGTTGCGGAGGCGCTCGAATCCACGGCAATCGCCGGTGCAGCGGTAGCGAAGAAGACCCTATACGAGCTTGAGTCGGGTGAGGTCGGTCGTGAAGCGTTGAAGCGCGCAATTGAGAGCGCTGACCGAGTTAACTCCGAGATCCTCGACCTCGTTCACCAAGTTTGGGGACGTAGCACATGAAGAAAAGCATCCTTCAGCGAATGGCGGCCGCCGAAAGCCGGACGGAATCTCCTGTGGTGTCGGACGCGTCCGACAAGCCCTCGCTGGCGCGGCGGCACTCTTCACCTGTCATTTCCAATGTGGGTCGGGCACTGACACAGCTCACAGAAGATAGTGTCATTTCACTCGATCCTGACCGTATCGACCGCTCCCCCTATAGAGATCGCTTTGACAACGACGAGGACGCGGCCAAAGAGCTCGAGGCGCTTAAGATTTCAATCGCAAGTGAAGGCCAAAAAATTCCAGTTCTTGTTCGGCCGCATCCGACGAAAGCGGATCATTACCAGCTTGCCTACGGTTACCGTCGTTGGGCAGCGATCAAGGCCATAATGGCAGAATCGGATCGCCCGGAGACCATAAAGATTCGAGCCTATGTTCGAGAACTTTCCGATCGGCAGTTGATTGAAGAGCAATCGCTCGAGAATGGTGTTCGGGAAAACCTGACCTGGATTGAGCAGGCAATGTGGGCCGTACAGCTGAAAAGTGCTGGCCTTTCTCATCGCGCCATGTGCCCAATCTTGGGAGCTTCAGAAGCGGCAATATCGCATCTTTTTCGAGTGACGGAGGCGGTTCCCGAAGACATCATTCTTGCGATCGGAAGAGCAAAGGGAGTTGGTCGACCGAAATGGACCGCATTTGCCGAGTTGCTGAAAGATCCGAGCGGCGCAGCACGTGTTCGTAAAATAATCGACACGGTCGAGTTTCGAGGCGCTGACAGCTCCAGCCGTATTACCCAAGCGATACGAGCTGCAAGTTCGGCGGCCGACAAAGTGACTACGGAGCCAGCTGAAGAGATTGTTGACTTCGCCGTGGGTGACCGAGTTTTTGGCCGCATGAAGAGTAATTCGGCTGGAACTACGGTCTCAATCCCGAAGCAGGAACGCGCTTTCGCGCGCTGGCTCGCGGACCGAATGCCTGATCTTCTAAGCGAATACAACAATCGTTCAGATCCAACTCACCAAGAGGTGTGATCGAGACACTCGTTAATTGGTCAAGAGGAGAGACCGCGACAAAAGAAAAAGGCCCCCAAAACGTTTCCGTCATGGAAGCCTCTCTCAATTCCTAGCAAGATCGAGAATCGCATTTCCATGAATCCCAGTCAAGAGTCTTTGGCATCGTTTTGGTGAGCGGATTTCTTTTGCCTGAAGAAAGGTGAAGGAATATGCAGACGGGAAATGTGACGACGCCCTTTGGGCGGCGGCCGGCTGTGCTTGCTCTTGTAAAGAGGCAGCTCCAGACGTCCGAGACGAAACCAAGCCGCCCGGTCGAAAAATGGAGAGTGTTTCGCGACGCTTGTGAGGCCCGTGAACGCCTTGGCCTCCAGGACAGGGCGCTGACTGTGCTGGACGCATTGCTGACGTTTTATCCAGAGAGCGAGCTCAACTGCGATAGTGGATTGGTGGTCTTTCCATCCAATGCTCAGCTGTCTGTCAGAGCGCACGGCATAACCGGAACGACCTTGCGGCGGCATTTGGCTGCCTTGGTCGAAGCCGGGCTCATCCAGCGCAAGGATAGTCCGAACGGCAAGCGCTACGCTCACCGGGACAAGGGTGGCGATATCGAGCAGGCTTTTGGATTCGATCTTTCTCCACTTTTGGCTCGCGCTGCGGAACTTGCAGGTCTGGCACAGGAAGTCGCTGCCGAGCGCCTGCAGTTCAGACGAGCCAAAGAGGCGCTGACTATCTGCCGGCGTGATGTACGCAAGCTAATTTCCGCCGCGATGGAGGAGGGGGCCGACGGCGACTGGGAAGCCATCGAAGACATGTATGTCGGCATTGTCAGCCGACTCCCCCGCAATCCTGACCGTCGCCAGGTGGAGGCAATCCTCGACGAGATGCAGCTTTTGCGCACCGAAATCCTCAACCTTCTGGAAAATCAGTTAGATTCTCAAAATATGGACGGCAATGCTGTTCAAAATGGCTGTCACATACAGAATTCAAAACCCGAATCCATCTATGAACTTGAACCTAGCTCTGGAAAAGAGCAGGGCGGAGCCGTCGAGCTGGAAGTAGCACCCAAAGCGGTTGCTCAGCCGTTGGCAAAGCCGGAACAGATGAAGGCGTTCCCGCTGTCGATGGTCCTGAAAGCCTGCCCGCAGATTTTGGATTACGGGCCCGGGGGGGTGATCTCCCATTGGCGCGAGCTGATGGGGGCCGCGGTGGTGGTTCGATCAATGCTTGGTGTTAGCCCGTCGGCTTATGAGGAAGCGTGTGAGGTGATGGGGCCGGAGAACGCGGCGGTTGCTATGGCTGCAATCCTGGAGAGGGCAGGGCATATCAATTCGGCAGGTGGATATCTCCGCGATCTCACGCGTCGAGCGAGGGCAGGGGAGTTCGGGCTCGGACCAATGCTGATGTCGTTGATGCGCGCCAATACGAACGGAGGCCGGAAAGCAGGGTGAGGGGCTGTGCTGACGCACTAGGGTGAGGTCTCGATGGAAAAGGCCTGAAGTCACCCTTCCTACATTGACAGCACGTACGACCGGTTTCAGCTCTCATTCGTCTGTAGGTGTTTCGGTTGTAGATGACTTGCGACCTGGTGGGCGACCAGGCGGACGGCCTCTCCTGCTGGCTCTCGCAGCTTTTCGGTTCAAGCGTTGGCGTTCAGCCTCAGCTTGCGCTTCAGCCTCCGCTTCCGCTTTCTGTCGAGCCTCAAGAACATCGCTTGGCGTCAATTGGCCAACTATGCCAATCAAACTGCGTATGGTGTCGTGGGGGAGGTCATGAATAAGTCTGAACAATTCAACCCGATCATCGGCCTCTTGAGGATCTTTGCCGTAAAGATGAGGTGCCGCAGCATGAATCATCTGCATTGGCAGGAAACCAAGGAGCTCGGAAAGGTGGATCATTCGTGATACGGTGAGGCGCGAAATGTTCAGTTCATAGCGGCTATAAACCACTCGTGCGAGACCAGCCAAGGTCGCGAAATCACTCTGGGTCAAACCAGTTTTCGCACGTTCGTCTAAGAGGAATGCGGAAAGCTTTGCGTCGATCTCCCCGAAGCTGACAATACCGTCGAAGCCCTCCTGGCGGTACAAGGGTCTCTGGAAATCTGGATCTGTGGTCTCAACCAGTTCCCTTGAATTGATATAGTCGGATAGATTCCGCACCGTCGGTATTCCCTCAGTCCCCAAATCCGCCAGTGGCAGATATCACGCACCATAACGTGCCATTAAGGCACTGTCATCCTGCGCGCCAGTCACACAAACCTAACAATATTGGGGGGAATGATCTGTAACATTGCTCTCCTAGGATCGAAATGCGCAACTCAGAGGCGCGTTGTGCCTCGAGTCAAGTTTGACTGCGAGCATTCCTGTTCACCGCCTTCGCAGCAATCAGATTCCAGCTTCGGGCATTGGGTTGAAAAATGCCTTCGAGGATCCTCTCCTCGCTGACCCAACTCAACTTCACGCGCATTTCGCAAGCTAGGGAGAACTGGTCGATGCTGATGCATCTTGTGATCCGGATCTCAGACTTCGGTCCGTGTTCCTCGAAGTCCCACATTGCAAACCGGAACAGCTCGCGTTTGGCGCGATCGTCCGTTGGCCAGTCGGTTTGCTTGAAAGGCTCCGGTGGAGCGGCGCCGACACTGAGTAAAGTTCTCTTTATGGCGGGAATATCGATCCCGACCTTCTCCGTCGCTTCAGGGTTGATCACAAATCCAAGGGTTGCGCCTAGCGCCACCCCGCCCAGGAAACGAAGGTCGAGGATCAATAACCATTATCCTTCAGAAACTGGTCGATCGCGGCCTTGACGATCACCGTCATTTTCAAGTCGTTTTCAGAGGCTGCTCGCTCCAGACGTTTCTTAGTATCGTAATCAAGGGGGCAGTTGACGAAGTGTTTGCTCTCCCGCGCTTTATTCTGCTTCAGCTCCTGCAGTCGTATTCTGGATGCCTCACGCTCTAACGATCTGCTCGTCGCTCTCTCCCGGCGAGCTTCCGGTGATGGCAGAATCAAGCTCGACCGTTGTGGCACTTGAACGTCAGGGACCTTCGCGGGAGCTTCTTCGATAGCAACCTGGTCTGGATGATCGCTGGCCACCAAGTTTTCTGCTTCGTTGTCTATAGCCGGCTGAGACATTGAATTGGGCACATTCCCCCGTGACCGTCGCGGTGCAACGGGAAAATCAGATATACTGGAAGTCCCTTTAGCCATCTTACGCCCTCTTTTCCTCGTTTGTCAGGAAACGTTCAATTTCTTGCATCATGCCCATAACCTCACTCCGGGCCTTTCTGACCGAGTCGCTGAGCTCAAGCATTTGCAGTGTCCCATATCCCAGTCTGATGTCCCGATAGGGGTTTCGCTCATACAGCTCGGTATCAAGGAGGTGTGAATCATATCCCTGCTCTTGCAGGTTTGCGATGAAGGGGCGGATCAGGCGGTAAGCTTCCAGTGAGCGGCCGGGGAGAGTGATCCGGGTTCTGAAGTTGAGATGTGGAATGTTTCGCCCGGTACGATCGCAGGTGTCAGCCACGTCCATTGCTGCCTGGCCGGCAGCAAGGATCTCGTCTTGGTTTGGCTGGATCGGGGTCATAACGATGTCCGAGCCGGCGATGATCGTGTCCCGTAGCACGGTGTCTTGCCCAGGGGAGTCTATCAACACGACGTCAAACCCGGCGGTTTCGTTCTCCAGAATATGCTGAAGTGATGCGTTAGTTACCGCCGTTCGAAGCTCAATGCCGTCTGGCCTGTTGTCCTTCGCCTCTGAACGGGACCACCACTCATTCAGGTTTTGTCGTCCGTCTGCATCAACCAAAAGCACTTGCTTACCTTGAAGCGCATATTCCCCGGCGATCAGGATTACGGCGGTCGTCTTCCCCGCGCCACCCTTGCCGCTTACCAGCGACATGCAAATTGCCATTTCACGATCCACTTCCTGTCTAAGACTTCAACCCGTCCCCTAGCGGTCCGACGTGTGTTCGATCGGAACATCAGTATCGTCGTTAAGATCTTCACATCGAAGAGAACCTACCATGTGAAAACACGCGGGTTAAGATCAAAACGCGCGTGTGATCACACGCTGTTAGACATCAATAAAGCCACACGAGTTGGTCGTGTGGCTTTTACAACTGTCTGGGTCGAGTGGTGAACCCCGGAGCCGCGTGAGGCCGTCTTTGGCGCTCGCACGGAGGGCGCAAGGGCGAAGAGCGAAGCGTCCCTTTCGCCTGAGTACGAGGGACAGACGAAGGCCTTCAGAAGCGGTTTTGGCGGTGAACCCTGGTGAGCGTTCCAACGGAAAGAGTGCGAAGCGAAGCGGAGCCAGTCGAGAGGTGAAATTTGATTGAAATTATGGAGTAGTGCTTTTGGTTATGGGTGGCAGGATACGCAAAAATGTTTTACATTTTGCATTACGATCGTGGGACAAGCCCACGATGAGGGTCGCAAAGCTCCAGGAAGGCCGAGTTGATTGATGAGTGAGGACACAATCGAAGTGCCGACAGCCAAGCAACGCAAGGGGCGTCTAATCAACGTCCGCGTCAGCGATGCAGAGCATTCGGCAATCGAAGAAGCGGCAAAGTCGGCCGGTATGAGTGTGTCTGCTTTTTTCCGTTCGCTGCTCCTCGAGGGGGCTGGCGTTCGACCCCTTCTGACTGCGGAAGACAGGTTGATCATGGCCGCGTTGCTCGAAGACATGCGGATGATCGGCATCAATTTGAATCAGGTAGCCCGCTCCCTGAATGCAGGAAAGGGTGTCCATCCCTCAGAGCTGGACATCAACCTTGGCAACGTCCAGCGGATTCAGGCGGCTGTAATGAGTGAGCTGCGGACACTTTCGCGCCGTGCCGGGCATGAGCGCCGAGGCGAGGTGTAGGCCGTGGAGTTCTTTTTCGGCACTTTCACAAGCGAATGGGAGCAAAGGCGCGCGGCGCTATTGCACGAAATGACGCTCGGCGGCCGTGGGAGGGCTGTCGAGGAAGAGCTTGAGAAGAGACTGAAGAATCTGCAGCATCAGGTTGGGATGTCTAAAGGCGGGTCGGGATCTAGGGGAGGGGTGAGAACTTCGGCATTCAATGTGTCATCGCCTTCGAGGACGATGGCTGCCGGTTCGGGTGCTATGCGATCAATGGACGTTCGTCTTGCGAGCGTTGCCAAAGGGAGCCAGCCAGCAGTTGTCAAACTGGCTTCCTACGGTGGTGGCGCCCGCGTCGGCTCGATGCTCAACTATGTTTCCAGAGGGGGGGAGCTGAAGGTTGAGAACGAGAACGGCGAGACGTTGCGTGGCCGTGAGGAGCTGGCGCGTCTCCGTGGCGATTGGGATCACCTTTTCCAAAACAGGACCGAGAGCCGCGATATCGGCGGGTTTAGCGTCGAGGTGAGCGTTTCCGGCGGCTCGAACTCGCATGAGCAGGTACGGGACATTCTCAGCAGTGGCTTTGGTGATCGACGCTACGCTTACTCTGTCGAAACCCGAAACGACGGATCGCTGAAGGTCGAAGGCTATGTTGTGTTGCGCAGCGGGCAGGGCGAGCGGCTGACGGCTGACGCGAAGGCGGCCGCCATCGTTCAGGAGCGTTTCAACGCCAGCGCCGTTGCGAAAGAGGCCCCCGCAGCTTTCTCGTTCACAGGCTATGGCAATGGCGTGGAATATGGCGCTGCCAAGTTGCGAGACTTGATCGCGCAGCGGAACGACGTTCGAGACGATCAGGGACGTTCGATTGCCGATGACAAGGCTGCGGGCGACCTGGTGCAAAAGGAATGGCGGGATGAGCTGCACAGCCGCAAGAGCCGTGACGTGATGCACGTGATCATGTCGGCCCGTGCCGGCACGGATGCTGTCGCGTTCGAAGGAGCTGTTCGCGACTTCCTGGCTCAGCAGTTTGCGGGCCATCGTTACGTTTTCGCTATGCACGATCCGGAGAACGATCCGAAAGAAGCAGGGGAGGGGGGCAAGCGGCCGCATGTTCATGCCCATGCCATCGTTACTATGCGTTCGGAATCGGGCGACCGGATCGAGACGACTCCGGCCACCTTCCGGCAATGGCGTGAGGTCATGGCCGAGAAGGCGCGTGACCACGGCATCAATATGGAAATGACCGATCGGCGAGAGTTCGCCACGCCGCCAGCTTTCACGCGAAATCAGGTTCGCGCCGTCAAGCATGACGGTCGAACCGAGCATGTCGGCACCAGCGATCCGGCGCAGGCGCGATATGACGCAAAGCGAGCTGGTCGGCGCGTGGTGGCGACGAGCCAGAGAAGCCGCCAGTACATCCTAAAAGCGCAGGAGACCTGGCAGAAGATTGCAGTTAACGCCGGCGACACAGTGGTTGCGGCCTACGCCGCTCAGCATCGCTCCTATCTGGAAAACGGCCTTACCCAAACGGATCAATCGCCTGCTGGTGCAGTCATTCATGCAGATTTCGGCGGTGATTACCGCTCCAATATGGTAGCAATCAGAGACATGTTGTCGGAGGCAAAGGACATGCGCGAGCAGACACGCCCAGAGTTCGAAGCGTACGAAAAGACGGTTGAAACGGCTCTATTCAACCTTCAGCGCAGCGCTGGTCCAGAGGACCGGTCAGGCTTCGAAGAAGTTTCCTCCCTTGCTCGCGAGATCGTCGATCTGCGCAGGCAGATGCTCGAAATGAAGGAGCGTGGGCTTGATGAGCAGGATGGACGAAACGCTGCTGGCGACGTCCCCAGAGAAGGTGGGGCAGCGCCGGATAGAACGGCATCTGAGGTGCAAGAGCAGACGAATGCTAACCTCCAGTGGGAGGCGGCTGTTGCCAAGCATGGAAAGGTTGTCGTTGAGGCTGGTAACGATGCGATGGCAAATGTGGAACACTATCGCTCCGGCCTCGCCCATATCGAAGCCGGCGAGCTCGGAGACGAAAACCGGGAGCAGTATGAGAAGGGCCTTGAAGCTTCGCTTCATCATGCAGCTCAACTCGCCGCTACCGGAAACGGCTATCTCCGGGATGTTGCCAACGAGGATCCGGAACTGCGCGCGGAGATCGAGACCATCGAACGCAACGAAGAGCGTGGGGACGAAAACAAGTCAAACAAGCAGCCGATAACTGCGGATACTGCCGACGATCGCCAACGCGATCTCAGGGTGGATCTGGAAGAGGAACGTCCGATCGGGCAAGCGGAGCGTGAGGCTCACCAGCTCGCTGAGACGGTGGACGCTACTCAGAGGCAGCAAGATCGTGTAAACAGAGACAGGGAAGCGGCCAAGCAGGGCGGCGAGACCACGCGGACTGATCCCGCGCAACAGCACATTCCTCGTCTCGGGGAGTTGGAGCGTGAACAGGTTGAACAGAGGGAGCGTAATCGGGACGACCGTGATCGCTAAAGTGTCATGCAGGACGGTAATCAGAACACCTACCTGGTGGAAGTAAACGACCCCAAGTCTG
Organism: Agrobacterium sp. ES01; assembly: GCF_050320885.1. Lineage (NCBI taxonomy): Bacteria > Pseudomonadati > Pseudomonadota > Alphaproteobacteria > Hyphomicrobiales > Rhizobiaceae > Agrobacterium > Agrobacterium sp. ES01. Next base: position 30,487 of record NZ_JBNQTH010000012.1, on the reverse strand, counting down.
CCGATATCGTCGGCAAGATGATGGTGTGGGGTATGGTTTCCGTTGGGATCCTCGCGATCCTGATCAAGGTCTACGGGACCGTGATCGGCTGGTATCATGCTTCTGTGGCTTGGCTAACAGAGGCGGGTCAGTACGCAGCCAGCTTCTGGCCCTTCTGAACCTGAATTAGCGGCCGGCCTGTTCCATGATTGGATCAGGAACGGTCGCTGCGAATAGCTCTTCCAAGCTCTTCCTCTTGCGCGGTGATTTGCCTTCGGCTTTCCGTTCGACGACCTCCCTAAGGCGACTAACCCGATCATTGTGCGCTTTTTCGATGTCGTTCTCTGAGACAGGTGTTGTGCGCTTTTCGGGAGCGGGCACAGCTGCCTTTGCAGGTTTCGGAGTGCCGCCGGCGCTGACCTTCTTGTTGGCCAAGGCGGAGGGATTTACAACGCGAGCGGGCGAGGTGGAGGGCACTGGCTCTTTCGGAGCCTCCTCCTGGACAGGCGCCCTCGGCTCCTCCGCTTTCGCCTCAGTCACAGGCTTTATCGCTTCCGCTTGTTCAACCTGTTCCTGGCCTGCATTGGCATAGGCTGGCGTGGTCGCTGGAACTGGTTTAGGTGGCAGGTAATCGACAGTTGGAACGGTCGGTATGTGCGTCTGAGAATAGGCCTCCGCCTCCTTGAAGGGCTGCGTCTTAAAGAAGCGCAGCTTCTCTCCAAAGATTGGCCGCTGACCCTCCACCAGCAAGATCATCTTGTTCTCGGGCATCTGGCGCACTTCCTGCGGCATCATCAGGTCCCGATCGCGAATTTGCTCGACCTTTGTTCGGCGCGGGAGGCCCATAAGCTCGATAGTGCGGGATTCAGACTGATATCGGATAGTTCTCTTGCCAAGCGCGCGGGAAGCATACTCTGCCGTGGCCTGGTCATTGGCACCAAGGATGAGCTGATAGCCGCAGTTGCCAAGGAGCGAATGTCGCGACGTCTCACCATAGATCTCATCCAGGTTCTTCAGGTCCTGGATGATGAAGGCGAGCTTGATCTTATAGCCGGCCACGTAGGGCAGCTTCGTCATGATCTCGTCCATGCGCTTCAGCTGGCGAAACTCATCCAGCAGAAAATAGACCGGCACGGAGTTGGGATCATGCTCAAGGGTAAGTATGTCCATCACCTGTTGAACGAACAGCGTCAGCAGCGGCCTAAGAAGCGTGATGTCGGTGATGTTCGGGGCAAGGTAGATCGTGATAGGGCGACGCTTCATGGATCGAAGGTCCATGTCGGTCATGTTCGTTGCGGCCACAACGCGTTCGTTCTTGAACGGCCTCATCGCCTTCTGGATATCAAGCAGTGCCGAGGCCGCGGCCCGATCCGAGAGAGACAGGTATGAATTGAAGCTCTCCATCGTGAACTTCGACAGGTACGGCTCCTTCTCCTTGATGTACTTCATCAAGGCCTGCAGATCGGTCCCGCTGTTGAAGAAGGAGTTGATTTCGCCGAGGTTCCTGCGCCCTTTGTAGAAGGGGCTTTCGAGAACATAGCTGATGGCGCCGGCGAGAACCTGTTGAGCTGTGGCCTGCCAAACGGAATTCTCGGATTCGGTGTTCTCCGGTACAAGAATGCTGGCGATATTTTGAATGTCAGTCGTGCGATTGCCTCGCTCCGGACGAACGAAATCCAAGGGATTATAGCTGTTGGTCGTCTCGGAACCCGGCGCGAACAAGAAGACCTGGCTGCCGTTGCGCTTCCGATAGCCGGCGGTTGCCTTGTAGACCTCGCCCTTCAGATCCGTGACGATCATAGAGCCTTCGTGCATGAGAGCGTTGGGGATGACGTAGCCCGCGCCCTTACCGGATCGCGTCGGGCCAATAATGAGGTGGTGGCGATCGTCATACGCGCGGAGGACGTTGCTCCCGATGCGGCCGAATATGTGACCTTTCTTGCCAAACCACTTCCCGCGCCGAAGGGTTGCAAGATCCTGAAAGGCCGCATCACCCAATGGATTGCTGGTAGGTTTGAGCCCAAGGTAAGCAATGAGGCCTGATACGAGCAGCGCGGGCACTACGGAGCCGAGCGCGACTTTTTGTAGGGAAGGGGAGGAGCTATAGGCCCAGAACTGCTGAATTGGCGCGAATGGGTTTGAGGTAATTGTCGCCTCGAGGATCCTACCGTCACCGTAGAAGAGCTGAAGCCCCGCCCCGTACGCCAGCATCCAGACTGCAAATGCGATCAACAGGCAGAAGAACAGATAGAAGGCCTGTAGCCCCTTAGCCATCAAAGACAGTGAAAGCGGTCAAGCCGTCGCGCAAACCCTCCTCATCGACGATAAGAACGTGGTTCGTGTCGAATGGCACCACCTCGACAAGCTGGCATCCAATCAGCCCGTAGGTCTGAGAGAACGCGCTTGGCGCGGCGACCTCTGCGGCTTGAATTGTCCCGGCTTCCGGGTCCAGCAGGTAAACGGTTGCGGTTGTGGTCATAGTTCTCACCCTTTCTCCAATTCCGCGAAGCGGTCTTCTCGTGCCCCTCGTGGGCAGGAGCCCCGCTCCTGCTCCCGAGCTCGCGCGGAGCAGCGGGGGAGAGGGTGGCAAGGGGATAAAAACGGAGGGGGTTCGCCCGCCCGAGGCGAAGCCGAAAGGGCGTCGTGTCAACGGCGCTCCTGCACAAAGCGCTGCCCCAAGGCTGCGCGAAGGAAGGACGGGGAGACCGTTTTTTCCCCTTGTGAGGGAGAGGGGGCAGCGCTCCTCTTTCCCTCACCAAAGAAACAGACAGGACGCCTCCGGCGTCACTGCTTCATCGTGACGGGAACCGGCCTCACCGTGACTGGTGCTGATGACTGTGAGGAGCTTTGGGAGAGTGGAGACCGCCCCGATACGAGGCAGGGCGGCCTCCGCAGGCACATGACAGAAAAGGGCTAGAGATCTGCCAAGACCTGACTTGGATCCGCCGGCAATATGGGTTGATCGGGCGGAGCTGTAAATGTTCCGAACGGATTTTGCCTGCGATGAATCTGATTTGAGGCGAAGCCGCAGCGCAACCGATCGTCACCCGAATGGGCGGAGACAGTGCCTGCTGGCTCCGTGCCGAAGGCATAGAGCGGGGTCGCAAAGCGATGCGCCAAAGCAGCGATCCGGGGTAGACTTTCGAGGCACCATCTTTAATTGTCCCGGAGGAATAGCGATTATTTTCCAGTGTGGTTGGTGGCAATGGCAGGTTTCGGACTCGAGCAGTGGGTAAACTATCTCGGACTTGAACGCGTTGACGATCCAAACAAAGATCATCCGGTTTATCGCAAGCGGCTCGACGGAAAGATCATCGATCTCAGGCAACTGGATCTGCTTGTCGCGCAAAGGCTGCGTGACCTGCGGACCGATCGACAACTTGCGCAAGCCAAAGTCGCTATGCTGCTAGGGGTGAAGGAGGCTACCTACGCCCGCTACGAAAACTCCTCCTCCTTGATGACAGTCGGACGCCTGCTCCACGTTTTCGAAGTCCTGAACATCACCCCGGAAGAGTTCTTCGATCCCTTCGTCAACGAACGGCCTACGCATCCCAAAGGCAAGTCACGCGAAGCCCTGAGAGACCAGCTGATGGAGGAAACGGTCGGCCACCTGCAGAAGCTCGACGAAACGGCCTTGAAGATGGTGCATGATCTTGTGCTTGCCATGGAGCCCCGGACGATCGAGAAGCAGAAAGGGAATGGCGCGGCGAAAGCCGCGCCATAACTTGCACTCAATGGGTTGGCTCTGGTTTCCGCCGCGCGCCGGTCGCCATTGGCGAATAGCCGGCGCTCATGCGGCGTCCTTCCCCCCACATCTGGCGAAGGCACCGCTCGGATCGATCGGCGCCGGTCCGAGATCCGAGGAAGACAGTGAAGAACATCGGAGCTTTCAGCATAGCGCCGCCCCTCCTTAAAGGGCGGGAAAGCGGCAATTCTCGACACGGTTTTGACGGAAGAAGGGAAGCCGCAGGAGGCTTAGCATAGCGCCGCGAAGCGGAAGCCGGGACCGACTTCCCCCGCCAAAACCGTTCCGTTAGATTCGACAGTGACAGGAAAGGTGATCCCATGACCAATGCTTTTGACGAGGCACTGCAAAAGGCAACCGGCGGCTACCCAGTCGATACGCTGATCGTAACCAAAAACGAGGATGGCGAACCCGAAGTGTCCATGTTCGTCCTCGATGCGGACAATCAGCTGCTTCACGTTTCCTATGACCCAGAGGGCGGTATCATATTCAAAACCGCTCAACAGGACGAGCTGCTATTCTCGCGCCAACTCCTTGAGACCATCGCGAAGATGCAGGTTTCGGCGGACAGAAGATGGAAAGAGCTTCAGCGTCATTGGGTGGACGACAAGGCGACCTGGGAGGGCTTTGAACATCTTCTCGATACACCAAATATTCAGTGAAGCGAGCGCGTCGGCTCCGGCAGCAGCTTTAGCATCTGCTTTACGACCGTTCGCAATTTCCTCCAGTCTCGCAGATCGCCTTCGTTCACGCGCTCCTGGATCGCCGTTAGGATCCATCCAACGCAGGCGATATCGTCCGCAGCGCGATATTTGTCTGACCTGTGGAAGCACGCGACGATGCGAGGCCGCGCGCCTTCCTCGGTCTTTGGAATCTGCGAAACCAGATCCTGCGCTTCTCGATAGGCATTTGCCACACGTTTGAGGTCGTCTGGCCCGGCTTGGGTGATCATGCCGACGGTCCACATCAGCGCGTTTGACAGGTGTTCCACTTCGTCAGTCATGGCGATCCTTATTCCTCTCCATTGTGACAACGCCTCAAAAAGTTAACACCACGCGGACACTCGCGTCAGGTGCAAATCTGCAGATTAGGCTCGCGTCATGTTCCATCTTGACTTTTAGCGGTCCATACGTTCCCTGTTTGTTCCTTTCATTCCGTATCACGAAAGGACCAGTTTGAAATGCTCGCCGGCCTGAAAATCGAGGCAGAAGTCTATGTGCCTCTCATGCTCCATGGGTTATGCGCCGGCTTTCCGTCACCCGCAGATGACTACATCGAAGAATCGATTGACCTCACAAAGCTCCTGATCCGGAACCCGCCGGCGACGTTCTTGTGGAAGGTCGACGGCAATTCGATGCGAGACGCGGGAATCTTCCACGGGGATTTGATCGTGGTCGACCGCAGCCTGCGCCCGGTCGACGGCGATATTGTCGTAGCGACCGTACATGGCGAGCGGTCGTTGAAGCGGCTGCGCATGACAGGTGGTCGCCCGCGGCTGATGTTCGAGAATTCGGACATGCCGCTGTTCGACCTTCCGGAGATCGCAGAAGTCGAGATCTGGGGCGTGGCACTCTGCAACGTTCATTGGCTGCGACCGAGGAGAAAGGTATGACCTCGTTCGCGCTGATTGACGGCAACTCATTCTATTGCTCGTGCGAGCGCGTCTTCGACCCGTCAATAGCCAAGCGCCCGGTGATTGTTCTGTCCAACAATGACGGCTGTGCCGTCGCCAGGACGGCGGAGGCCAAGGCGCTCGGAATTGGCATGGGCGAACCATACTTCAAGATCCGTGACCTCTGTCGCGATAACGGCGTGGCGGTCTACTCTAGCAATTACACCCTTTATGGCGACATGAGCGCCAGGCTGAATGCGATCTATCGGCAATGGTCTCCGGATGTTGAGGTCTATTCGATCGATGAAAGCTTTTTGGATATGACCGACATCAGGCCCGCCGATCGCGTTACCTTCGGCCGCGATCTTCGGTCCACGGTTCAGCAATGGACCGGGATCCCGACATGTGTCGGCATTGGCCCGAGCAAGACACTGGCGAAGTTCGCAAACCACGTTGCAAAGAAGAACCCGGAGCTTGGCGGCGTCTGCGATCTGACAGATGCAGCCGTTCGGCAAAGCTGGCTCGATCGCGTCGAGGTGGGGGAGGTTTGGGGCGTTGGATCGGCATCAGAGCGAAAACTCTTCGGCCTGGGCATTGAGACAGCCGGCGACCTGGCCCGCGTTGATGCGCGGCTTGCTCGCAATCTCCTGAGCGTGGTGGGCGAAAGGACGGTTCTGGAGCTGCAGGGCATTTCATGCCTACCGCTCGAAGACGTACCGCCACAACGGAAGGGCTGCGCCGTAACCCGATCCTTCGGAACACCGGTTACGGATCTGGCCGGAATGCTCGAGGCGGTCGCGGCCTATGCGATGAGGGCAGCAGAGAAGCTGCGCCGGCATGGTCTCGAGGCAACACATATGGCGGTCTTCATGCACACATCGCGCTTCAACCAAAAGGACAATCCGCATTCGGCCCAAACGACGGTGCATTTTACCGAAGCATCGAATGACACATTCGACCTGATCCGGGCAGCGCAAAGCGGAGCGCGAAAGATTTTCAGGGACGGCCATCGCTATGCAAAGGCCGGCATCATCATGAATGATCTGGTGCAGGCGGCGTCACAGCCGCGGCCCCTGTTCGATGCGCGGGACCTTGACCAGTCGGAACGGCTGATGACCGCGCTGGATGCGGTCAACGGGAAATTCGGGCGAGGATCGCTCATCCCTGCGTCGGCCGGAATCAAGCGTGACTGGCAAGCGAAGTTTGACCGCCGATCGCCGCGATACACGACCAATATAAAGGAGCTGCCAGTCGCGCTGGCAAGATGAAGCCTAGGCCATGAGTGATAGGCCGCCCTAATGGGGCGGCTCGTCGCTGATCAGCGCTTCGAAAGCAGCATCCTCTTCGGCAAGCTTCGCTTCCGCTGACGCCAGCTCGGCTGCGATCTGCTGGCGCTCGGCCTGGTCGATGGACGCTGCAAGTTCAGCGCGCAGTTCGTTGATGTGGTCGTAAGTGTTCATTGTCAGCTCCTTTGAATGAAAACAAAGGTGCCGGACCGATAAGGGAGGGTTTGGGTCAATGACCGCCGAAGGCGGCCTACGGGGCGTGGGGGAGCCGATTTCGTTGCGCAGCGGCGAAATTGGGGGGACTGCGCATCATTGACGCGAGCTTTCCCTTGTCGGTGTAATTGGCTAATGTTGAGAGAGAATATACCTCTCCGTATAGCACCTCTTTTGCTCCTTCGGAGCAGCTACGCGCGGCAAACGTTTTGGGTTCGAAGGGATCCCCGAATGACTGATAATCCAGTGCTATTCAGAGAGCATGCCTGGAGCATCATGGTTCGCAATGCGCTGCAGAACCATGCGAAACATCAGCCTGCGGGCGAATGATGGGTTCATCGCGCCGGAATGACATGGCGCTGCGACCTTGCGACGGTCGCGGGCACGCGCACATATTGCGCGACCCCAAGATCATGGTCGTAGTCGCCGAGGTGGAACTGTAGTCCGTTCAGGATACGCTCACAGGAGTCGACAATCTTTTTGCGATCCTTGATCGGGTTACTGTGAAACAGCTCGTTGCGTGTCTCCTTGATGACCCGCATCGTGTCGTTAAACATGGTTTTCGTGAAGGTGAAGCCGAGGACAGAGTCCGGGGCAAACATGTCGCGGATCAGGAGCCAGTCCGCCTGCATAATTGTCCATAGATCACCCAGGGTAAGGCAATAGTAGAACTCGTCGGTTTTGTTGTTTCCCGTAACATTGTTCATATGCTGCTGGCTGACCATATTTTCGAAAACTCGCCAGACAGCTTTCACGAAAGCTGGATTGACAGGCGTACCCAGAATGTTGGGAAAGGCAGTGTAGGTCTTCCCATTCTGCCGGGCATTGCGGATCAGCGTCCACCAGTCCATCCGCCCAAAGCGTTCTTCTAGGTAGTCGGCAAGCACCGAGCGCAGAGCGTTCTCCACCGCGAACACGAAGGGGTAGATCGACGAAAATTCTTTCACCTTGCGGGTATAGATCCTGTGGATCACGAGCCTCTGCTCAGGTGTCGGTATCTGCTGTAGGGCTTGGACCTGAACCGCTTCGCGAATACTATCGCGTAACAGCGTGGGGTTGAGGGTGCGCATGTCAGCCTTGAAGTGATCCACCTGCTGCGGTGTGGGGACGAATGTCAGGTATTCACCCAGTAGCTGCGATGTCGGCACATGGCGCTTGGTGATGCTGGACACTTGCTTCCCCTTGCAATGCGAGTCTCTTTTCCCTATAACATAGCTACTCGCTGAGTGGTGGCACAATGGTGTTGCGAGCCCATGGCCTTACCATGGCACTTGGAGAGTCTAAACGGAATTTGGCTAGGCGTGGTCTTCACAGACTGCGCCTTTAGTCATTCTGGGGTGCTGTTGGGCTGTGGTGTCCAACGATTTGGTATCCGATGTTGCATGTTTGCCTTGAACCGGTTCGAACCGTCGACCCTGTTATTACAGCCTCATCATTGGCAATTTATTATGGCTAGGCCATTGATTCAACGACCGTTTAGGCGCAGTAGAACGAACTTGCTGAGCTGGAAAGCGCCTGAGGCAGAAGGCGCTTGTTGTAGTTTGCGCACGAATTAAACGTTGCCCAGTAAAGGCAATTCATCGCGGGATCTGCAACATAGAGACCTGAACATGCCCCCCAACCTGGACCCGCTTGTCTGTGCGATGCAGCAGCGCACGGCGAATAGATCCTTTAACTCTAAGGCATAGGCCATGACACCACGGAACTACCCAACTGAAGGTCTCGGCTGTCACTGCTTATATCATTCGTGACATTTGCTCCTGCGTGCTGATTTCATGAGAAAGAAAGCGTCGTCCGGCTATCGCACCAAAAACCGCGCCAACACCGATCAGGACAGGTTCGTCGACGCCGATTGTCCGCATGGCATCTGCCAGCTCTCCAAGGGGCCCGGCCCAGCTACGCGCTTGCGGTCGGCTGACAGAGGACATCACAACCACGGGTGTGTCGGACGTCATGCCGTTCTCGCTCAGCCGTTGCTCGATCTGCCCTGCCATCCGCCCACCCATGTAGAAGACGGATGTCTGGTTGGCTTTGGCGAGCGAGGGCCAGTCCAGGGTTCGCGGCAATTCGGCGTTCCGGGAATGGCCGGTGACGAAACGAACCTGCTGGGCGTGGTCGCGGTGGGTGAGCGAGGTCTTTAGCGACGCCGCCATGGCAGAAGCCGCGGTGATGCCCGGCACGACGTCGACGGCAATCCCCTCGCTTTCCAGTCTGGCAATTTCTTCGCCCGCGCGACCGAAGATCATCGGGTCCCCCGATTTGAGGCGGACGACACGTTTGCCGGCCTTTGCGAAACGCACCATCATGTCGTTGATGTCATCCTGGCGGCAGCTTTCCCGACCGCCTCTCTTGCCGACGAGGAAGCGTTTTGCCTCTCGTCTTGCCAGTTCCAGAACCTCGGGCGAGACGAGATCGTCGAAGAGGATGACGTCGGCCGCCTGCAGCGCCCGCATGGCTTTCAGCGTCAAAAGCTCAGGATCTCCTGGACCAGCGCCGACCAAGGTCACAGAACCGGCGCGCGGCTCAGTTGCGATCTGCTCCGCCGTCGCCAGCAATCCGTTCGCCGTCTCTTCCGTCGGCGGCTCGTTTGTCGACAGACTTCTCGTAACAAATCGCTCCCAGAAAAGACGCCTTGGCCCGCCGGGCGCGAGCCGGCGATTGACGGCTTCTCTCAACGACTGGGCAAGGCTGGCCCATTGCTTCAAGGATGGAGGGAGCAGTGTCTCGATCCGCTGGCGGATGGCCTGGGCGAGGATAGGTGCAGCACCATCCGTCGAGATCGACACGATTACCGGCGAGCGATTGACGATAGAGCCGAACTGGAACTGGCAGTAGGCCGGCTTGTCGATCACGTTGACAGGCACGCCCGCCGCACGCGCCGCACAAAAGAAGGCGCGCGCCTCGTCCTCGGTTTCGCAGTCGGCGAGCGCAAGTGAAGCTCCGGTGAAGATGCCGCAATGCCACGGGTGTGCGTGGTGGATCAGGGAGGTTCGCTCGATCAGCGCCACCATGGTCTCGCCGAGATCATCTGTTTCGCAATAGAGCTCGACCTTGGCACCGCAGGCCTGCAATAGCTCCGCCTTCCAGGCGGCACCGTCCGATCCCCCCGCGATGACAGCCCGTTTTCCCTGAAGGTTCCAGAACACAGGAAGCTTGGCGAGCGCCGAAATGCGCTCCTGTCCGTCACTCGGCGGCGATGGGTTGCGTCGCATCCAGGATCCTCCTGATTTCGGGGCGGCACGAGCCGCAATTCGTTCCAGCACTCAAGGCAACGCCGATGGCTTCCACCGACCGGCAACCGCCTCGTGCAGCAGTGTTGATCTGGTTGATGCCAACCGAAAAACAGGAGCAGACGATCGCGCCCTTGTCCGGCCGGCCGGCAACCGGTCGACCCGCAATCAGCATCGTACGCGCACTTCTATCCGGATGGCGCTCCCGAAGTTGATCGACCGCCCATTGCCGTGAGACAGATACCGGGTCAGACGAGACGAACAGGCCGGCCAACAGTTTCTCTCCCTCGAAGGCGAGCAGGCGGTGGACACCGGCTCGCTGGTCCATGTAACCGGAGAACTCATGATGATCCTCAAGCTGCAGGCTGCGCCGCAGCCAGGTCTCCCAACCCTCGGCATGCGGTTCACCTGCAAATTCCAGCCGGTAGCCGCCTTCCGCTTTCGCGATCGCCCAATAGGCAAACGGGAGATCAACAGGACGACTCGCCGATACGAGAAAGCCGTGGGCCTTCGCCGCGTGGCGGTTGACGGACGCGCGGGACATCTTCAACGCCGGTTGGCCGGAGATCGGATCGACGCCGGAGGAGACCAGCGTATCGACCCGAGCACAAGGTGCTGTCTCGCCCGTCCAATGCATGGGAACGAAGATCGAGCCTCGCCTCTGGCGTTCGGTCAGCAGGGCCCGCACGATGATCGATCTGCCGTTAGCACCTTCGACATTCACCAAATCGGCATCGCCGATACCGGCTTCGTCCGCGTCCGCCGGATGGATCTCGCAGAAGGGTTCGGCGATATGCGCGGAGAGCCGGGCGCTCCTTCCCGTCCGCGTCATCGTATGCCAGTGATCGCGGATCCGGCCCGTATTGAGCGTGAAGGGATGGCATTCATCGGCCTCTTCAGGCGCTGGTGCAGTTACAGGCACAAAGCGCGCCTTCCGGTCCGCAGTGAAGAACCCACCGTCGGCGAAAAAGCGGGCAGTCGATAATCCGTCTTGCCGCAAAGGCCATTGGAACGGCAGGAGGGCGTCATAGTCTTCCGCGTTGATCGCGGCATAGGCACCAATGTCGAAATCCCGTTCGCCCTCGTTCTCGAAAGTGGAGAGCGCTGCATGCTCGGCATAGATATCAGCCGGACCGCGATAGTCGAAACCAGGATCAAAGCCTAAGCGTTTGCCGACCTCTGCCAACTGCCACCAGTCAGCGCGGGCCTCGCCTGGAACGGACAGGAATGGCCTCTGCCGGGAGATCCGCCGTTCGGAATTCGTCACGGTCCCGGATTTCTCACCCCAGCCGCTGGCCGGAAGCAGAACATGGGCAAGACGCGCCGTGTCGGTGTCCTTTTGGATATCGGAGACCACCACGAAAGGACAGGCCTCAAGCGCTGCCTTGACCGCATTGGCATCGGGCATGGAGACCACAGGATTGGTCGACATGATCCAGATCGCCTTGATCCGCCCATCGGCGACCGCCTCGAACATGTCGACGGCCTTCAGGCCAACTCGCTCCGCGATGACTGGCGACTTCCAGAAGCGTTGCACGCGCTCGCGGTGATCTGGGTTGTCGATTACCATATGGGCCGCGAGCATGTTGGCGAGTCCGCCGACCTCACGGCCACCCATTGCATTCGGCTGACCGGTCAGTGACAGCGGCCCCATACCGGGTCGACCGATCCGCCCTGTCGCTAAGTGACAGTTGAGAATGGCGTTGACCTTGTCTGTGCCGACCGACGACTGGTTCACACCCTGGCTGTAGCAGGTGACGACCTTTTCAGTCTGCGCGAAGAGGCGGAAGAACTGGCGCAGCAACATACCGGAGACGCCGGTCGTCTCAGGCAGATCCGCCATGCTTCCGCGCGAGGCGGCGAGCAGCGCTTCGCCAAACCCGGAGGTGTGCTTTCCGACATAGTTTTCGTCGATCGCGCCTGTCTCCGCCAGATAGGCAAGGAGGCCATTGAAGAGAGCGATATCACCGTCAGCCCGGACAGCGAGATGCAGGTCGGCAATGTCGCTGGTCGCGGTTCGGCGGGGGTCGATCACGACCACCTTCATGGCAGGACGGGCAGCTTTGGCTGCCACTAGACGCTGGTAAAGGACCGGATGGCACCAGGCCATGTTGGAGCCAACGAGGACCACCAGATCTGCAAGCTCCAGATCCTCATAGCAGCCGGGCACAGTATCGGCTCCAAAGGCACGGCGATGGCCGGCAACGGAAGATGCCATGCACAGGCGCGAATTCGTATCGATATTGGCAGAGCCGATGAACCCCTTCATCAGCTTGTTGGCGACGTAATAGTCCTCTGTCAGCAACTGCCCGGAGACGTAAAACGCGACGGAATCGGGACCATGATCGGCGATCGTCCGCTGGAAGGTCGAGGCGACGAGATCAAGCGCCTCGTCCCAACCGGCGCGTTGGCCATGGATTTCCGGATGAAGTGCGCGACCTTCAAGGTCGAGCGTTTCGGCGAGCGCCGATCCCTTGGAGCAAAGACGACCGTAATTGGCAGGATGGTCCGGATCGCCTCGCACGCTGACCTTGCCCTGGTCATCGACAGCGGCAATTACGCCGCAGCCGACACCGCAATAGGGGCAGGTCGTCTTGGTTTCACAGGCCATGTCTGCTGCTCCGCGTGTTTATCATCCCAGTCACTCGGCCGCGACCAACATGCTGTCGAGCATGATGGAGAGATGACCGTCGATATTGCGGACTGGAATGGTCTTGACCTCGCCTTCGTCGGCCCCGAGCGCGCGGCCGGTTTCCAGCGATATGACCCAGTTGTGCAGTGGGCAGGTCACCGCTTTTCCATGGACGATGCCTTGCGTCAGTGGACCCCCCTTGTGGGGGCAGTGATCCTCGATGGCGAAGACTTCGTTCTCGGCTGTGCGGAACACGCCGATCTTGCCTTGGGGGGTCTTCACGCAGCGCGCGCCACGTAGCGGAATGTCGTCAATGATGCCGATTGCGATCCAGTTTCCGTTCATCGCCTCACTCCGCAGCCTGATTGTATTGGATGGTCGCCATAGGCTTGAACTCATGCTTGTCCTTGCCCGAGACGCGCTCGGACCAGGGGTCGACCTGCGCGAATTTCTGGCTGAAAACGAAGCGGTCGTAGTAGGAACGGCGCTTGTCGGCATCCTCCATGATCTGACGGCGGATCTCGTCATGACCAATGCGTTTTGCCCATTTGTAGATGCGCTCCAGATAACGACCCTGCTCGCGATACATCTGGGTGAGCGCGACGATATGCTCGAGCGCCTCGTCCTCGGTCTTCACGAGGCCAAGAACATCCGTGCCCTTGATGTCGAGGCCGGCAGCTCCGGCGAAATGGATCTCAAAGCCGCTATCGACGCAGATAACGCCGATATCCTTGCAGGTCGCCTCGGCGCAGTTGCGCGGACAGCCGGAAACGGCAAGCTTCAGCTTGGCCGGGGTCCAGGAGCCCCACATGAATTTCTCGATGCGGATGCCAAGACCGGTCGAATCCTGCGTGCCAAAGCGGCACCAGTCGGAGCCGACGCAGGTCTTCACGGTGCGGAGTCCCTTTGCGTAAGCCTGACCGGACACAAAGCCGGCCTTGCCCAGATCGGCCCATACAGCGGGCAGGTCTTCCTTCTCGATACCGAGCAGGTCGATGCGCTGGCCGCCGGTGACCTTGACCATCGGGATCTCGAACTTGTCGACGACATCTGCGATGGCACGCAGTTCGGCGGCATTGGTTACGCCACCCCACATGCGCGGCACGACGGAATAGGTGCCGTTCTTCTGGATATTGGCGTGCACGCGCTCGTTGATGAAACGGGACTGGTAGTCGTCTGCATATTCGTCGGGCCAGTCGCAGACGAGGTAGTAGTTGAGCGCCGGACGGCATTTGGCGCAGCCGCAGGAGGTCTTCCATTCCAGTTCCTGCATGACAGCGGGAATGGTCTTGAGCCCCTTGGCCTTGATCAGGCGACGCACGTCGTCGTGACCGAGTTCGGTGCAAGAGCACATGGGCGTGACGGCGGCGGGATTGTAGGCATCCCCGAGCGTCAGCGACATCAGCTGCTCGACGAGACCCGTACAGTTGCCGCAGGAAGCGGACGCCTTGGTATGGGCACGCACGCCATCCAGCGTCGTCAAACCCTTGCCGGTGATCGCCGAGGTTATCTTGCCCTTGCAGACGCCGTTGCAGCCGCAGATTTCCGCATCATCCGGCAAGGCTGCAACGGCCGCCATAGGGTCCAGCGGGGTGCCCCCCTGGTAGGACTGGCCGAAGATCAAGGTATCGCGCATCTGCGAGATATCGGTTCCACGCTTCATCAGGTCGAAGAACCAGGAGCCATCTCCCGTTTCGCCATAGAGCACGGCCCCAAGGATCTTGTTGTCCTTCAGCACGAGCCGCTTGTAGATCCCCGCCGAGGCGTCGCGCAGAACGATCTCCTCTCGATCGGGTGCTTCTGCGAAGTCGCCTGCGGAGAACAGATTGATGCCAGTGACCTTCAGCTTCGTGTTGACGACGGAGCCGTGATATTCGCTGGTGCCGCCGGTCAGCCGATCGGCGAGAACCCGGGCGGCTTCATAGAGCGGTGCGACGAGGCCGTAACAGGTTCCTCGATGTTCGGCGCATTCACCGAGCGCAAACACGTTGGGGTCCGACGTCATCATGCCGTCGTCGACGACAATGCCGCGGTTGACCGCGATACCGGCATCCTTGGCGAGCTGCGAGGCCGGGCGGATGCCTACGGCCATGATCACCATGTCGCCCTCGATCACACGGCCGTCTTCCAGCTCGATGCCTTCGACCTTTTCGGTTCCGAGGATCTGCTTGGTGTTGGCCTTGGTGATGATGTCGATACCGCGTTCAGTGAGCGCCTTTTCGAGGAGATAGGCGGCGGCTGGATCGAGCTGGCGCTCCATGATGGTTGGCATAAGGTGGATGACGGTGACATCCATGCCCTGCCGCTTCAGGCCATAGGCCGCTTCCAGGCCGAGCAGGCCAGCACCGATGACGATGGCCCTGCCCTTGCCTTGCGCAATCTTCAGCATTTTCTCGACATCGTCGAGATCGCGATACGGCAGAACGCCGGGCAGTTGATGTCCGGGTACCGGGATGATGAAGGGCAGCGAGCCGGTGGCGATGACGAGTTTGTCGTAGGCTGCCGTCACGCCGTTTGCTGCGGTGACCGTCTTCTTCGCCCGGTCGATCTCCGTCACCTTGGCGCCCTTGTGGAGGGTCACGTTGTTGGCTTCGTACCAGGCATCGGTATGGATGACGATGTCGTCATAGGCTTTCTCACCCGAGAGAACCGGCGACAGCATGATGCGGTCGTAGTTCACGCGTGGTTCGGCATTGAAGATCGTCACGTCGTAGAGGCCTAGGGCCTTTTCGAACAATTCCTCCAGCATGCGGCCCGGCGCCATGCCATTGCCGATAATGACCAGTTTTTCCGTCATGGCTTTCTCCTATTCCGCAGCTTCGATACGGGCGGCCTGCTGCCGCTTGACGCGGGCGGCGCATCTTTCCTGGATGGATGCAAGTTCCTTGGCGCTTGGGTTTGCGCCGCCTTCATAGGCCTCGAGGAACTCCAGAAGCTCCTCGCGATAGGCGTAGTAGTCAGGATGGGCGAGCAGCGCCTTGCGGCTGCGTGGCCGCGGCAGGTCGACCTCCATGATGTTGCCAATCTTGGCATTCGGGCCGTTGGACATCATCACCACCCGGTCGGCGAGCAGGATCGCCTCGTCGACGTCATGGGTAACGCAGATCGCGGTGACCTTGGTGCGCTTCCACACATCCATCAGCACTTCCTGCAGCTCCCAGCGGGTCAGGCTGTCGAGCATGCCGAAGGGCTCATCGAGCAGAAGCAGCTTGGGGGACAGGGCAAAGGCGCGCGCAATGCCAACACGCTGCTTCATGCCGTTCGACAGGTCGGCGGCATAGCGGTGCATGCTGTCACCGAGACCGACACGGGCGAGATAATACTCGACAATGTCGCGACGTTCGGCGGGGCTTGCATCGGGATAGACCTTGTCGACCCCGAGAGCCACGTTTTCGCGGGCGGTCAGCCAAGGCATCAGCGAGGGCGCCTGGAAGACGACGGCACGATCAGGACCCGCGCCGGAGACTTCACGACCGTCGAGAATGATGCCGCCCGACGAGATCGGGTTAAGGCCCGCGACCATCGAGAGCACCGTCGACTTGCCGCAGCCCGAATGGCCGATGATCGAGATGAATTCGCCCTGCCGCATCTTGAGGTCGAAACCATCGACGACGGTAAGCGGCCCCTTCGAGGTCGGGTAAACCTTCTCCACTTCGAAGAATTCGACATAGCCCTTGTCGATCGCCGACTGAGCCTTGCGCGTGTAGGCTTCCGGCAGTTTTCCCGGCTGGGGCTTCTGGGTGATCGGCACGACGTTCGGCAGAACAATCCCGGTTTCAAGGTCGCTGCCGCGGCTCTTGCCGAGATCCATCAGATATTCAGTTACCTCGGCGCGGATGCGCATGAATTCCTCGTCGGAGTTCATATCGGCGCGGTCGCGCGGCCGGGCAAGCTTGACATCAAAACTTTTACCCAGCGTTGCCTTCGGGCCGGGCGTGAGCGGGATGATCCGGTCGGCAAGCAGGATCGCCTCGTCGACGTCATTGGTGACAAGGACGATGGTTTTCTTTTCCTTCTCGCAGATGGCCGCAAACTCGTCCTGCAGCTTGGAGCGCGTGAGCGCGTCGAGTGCTGAGAGCGGCTCGTCGAGGAGAAGCACTTCCGGCTGCATGGCGAGCGCGCGGGCGACGGACACACGCTGGCGCATGCCGCCCGAGAGTTCCGAAGGCTTGCGGTCGGTGGCATGGGCAAGGCCGACCATCGCAATATAGCCATCGACCAGTTCCGCACGCTCGGCCTTGGACTTCGTTGTGTGGACGGCATCGACCGCAAGCGCGACATTGGCGCGGACCGAAAGCCAGGGCATCAGCGAGTAGTTCTGGAAAACCACGCCGCGGGCACTGTCCGGTCCCACGATTTCTTCACCCTTGAACAGCACTTTGCCTACGTCCGGACGGGCAAGTCCCGTCAGGAGCGAGATCAGGGTGGATTTGCCCGAGCCGGAGAAGCCGACGATGGCGATGAACTCGCCTTCGGCAACCGCCAGATTGACGTCGGCCAGGACTTCATTGCGGGTCTTTCCATCGCCGAAGCTTTTCGAGACGTCCTTGAGTTGGAGCATGCTCATGCGCGCCTCCTCAACGGTTCTGCGTGAAGGTGAAGGCGGACTGCAGCGCGTACATGACCCGGTCGAGCGCAAAGCCGATGATGCCGATGGTGAAGACGGCGACCATAATGCGGGCGAGCGAGCTGGAAGAACCATTCTGGAACTCGTCCCAGACGAACTTGCCGAGACCCGGGTTCTGGGCGAGCATTTCAGCGGCGATCAGCACCATCCAGCCCACGCCCAGCGACAGACGGAGACCCGTGAAGATCAGCGGCAGGGCAGAGGGCAGCACCAGCTTGCGGATCGTGGTGCCGGTTGAAAGCTGCAGGACCTTGCCGACATTGACGAGATCCTTGTCGATCGAGGCGACGCCGACAGCGGTGTTGATCAGGGTGGGCCACAGCGAACAGAGTGTGACTGTGATGGCGGAAATCACCATCGATTTCGGAAGCCAGTCGACCGGATCCACGTAGAGGGCGGAGATCCCCATGGTGACGATCGGCAGCCAGGCGAGCGGTGAAACCGGCTTAAAGATCTGGATCAGCGGGTTGATGGCGCCGTTGAAACTCTTCGAGAGACCCGAGGCAATGCCGATCGGAACGGCGATCAAGGTGCCGACCAGAAAGCCGAGCGCGACGGTCAGGAGCGATGTGCCAATCTGGTCGATATAGGTCGGCTTGCCGGTATAGGCGCGGTTCTTGACCTTGTCCGGCTGGCCATCGGCGACCAGTTTGGCGTTACGCTCATCCTGACGGGCGTAGAAGGCTGCGGCCTTCTCGCGTTCATTGAGGTAATCCTGCCAGAGCGTACCGACCTGTTCGGCAACCTGCGCCGGGCCGGGAATGGTACCGAGCGAGGTGTGGACGCGTGGCGCGAGCGTACCCCAGAGCAGCAGGAACGCCAGGATGCCGACGAGAGGGATGATCAGGACGCGCTTCAACTCCGAGAGCTGCTCGCCGACATTGTCTCCGGCTGCCATCCGGAGGATGGGCGTCACCCAGGCGAGGCCGAAGGCATCCAGCCAGCGGGCGGCGCGGTTGATCCGCTGGAAGAGGCGCTCACGGCGCTCAACCTTGGAAAGGTCGGGGGGGCTAAGGCTTTCAGTCGCATCGGTCATGGTTTTAGTCCCTGGCCATGGTTGGCATTGATCTACTGGTACTCATGATGGGGAGGCCGGGGCGCGGAGATGCGCGCCCCGGCTCATCTCGATCAGCCGCCGACGATCTCGGAGCCTTCGATCTTTTCCTTGCCCTTCAGGCCGATGGAGAGGCTGTCGATGTAGGCGTTCGGCTTCTTCCCGTCGTAGCTCACGCCATCGATGAAGTCGGTGGTGGCCGGCTTGTAGCCATCGGTGCCGAAGGGGAAGTCTTCCTTCTTCGCGTTGCCTTCCTCGACCAGCAGTTCTGCGGCCTTCATGTAGAGGTCGGGCTTGTAGACGGACTTGGCAGTCTCGTCGTACCAGCTGTCATCCTTGAACTCGGGGATCTGGCCCCAACGGCGCATCTGGGTCAGGTACCAGATCGCGTCGGAATAGAAGGGATAGGTGGCGTTGTATCGGAAGAAGACATTGAAGTCGGGAACTTCCCGCTTGTCGCCCTTCTCGTATTCGAAGGTGCCGGTCATCGAGTTGGCGATGACCTCCGCATCGGCGCCGACATATTCGGGCTTGGACAGGATTTCGACGGCTTCAGCGCGGTTTGCGTTGTTATCGGCATCCAGCCATTCAGCCGCACGGATCAGGGCCTTGGTCAGCGCGAGCGTCGTGTTCGGGTTCTGCTCCGTGAACTCGGCGGTCAGGCCGAAGACCTTTTCCGGATTGTTCTTCCAGATCTCATAATCGGTGATCACCGGAACGCCGATCCCCTTGGCGACGGCTGCCTGGTTCCACGGTTCACCGACACAATAACCGTCGATCGTGCCGGCTTCCAGCGTTGCCGGCATCTGCGGTGGCGGGGTGACGGAGAGCAGCGCGTCGGCCTTGATCTGGCCTGCGACTTCGGTTGGCGAGTAGAAGCCCGGGTTTATGCCGCCGGAGGCGAGCCAGTAACGGAGCTCGTAATTGTGGGTCGAAACCGGGAAGACCATGCCCATGTTGAAGGGCTTTCCCTGCGACTTGTAGCCATCAATGACGGGCTTCAGCGCATCGGCCTTGATCGGGTGCTGCGGCTTGCCAGCGGCGCCGGCGGGAACGTTCTTCTTCATCTGTTCCCAGACGGCATTCGACACAGTGATGCCGTTGCCGTTCAGATCCATGGAGAAGGGCGTGACGATATGGGCCTTGGTGCCGTAGCCGATCGTGGCTGCCAGCGGCTGGCCGGCCAGCATGTGGGCGCCGTCGAGCTCGCCGGTGATCACCCGGTCGAGAAGGACCTTCCAGTTGGCCTGCGGTTCAAGCGTGACATAGAGACCTTCGTCTTCGAAGAAGCCCTTTTCCTTGGCAATCGCGAGTGGCGCCATGTCCGTCAGCTTGATGAAGCCGAGCTTGAGCTCGTCCTTCTCAACATCGAGCATTTCGGCATTTGCAGCGCCGGCCGTGAGCATCGCGACCATCGACACATGACAACTCATAAGCGCATGAAGGCTGAGTTTGCGAAAAGTCATAGCGTTCCCCTGATTAGCTTTATTGACGGTGACATTCGGAAAAACGAAAAAACGCCGCGTGCTTTCCTGCGGGGTCCTGGCGGGAGGAGCCGGACAGCAAGAAGCCTGCGACGTCATTGTCTGATGGTTATCTGCGCCTTTAAGGCGCTCATCCGTCCCTCGATCGCCGTTGACCGTGGACATCGGTAGTAAAGCAAAGGCCGTGCCAGTTTCACCTGGCGGTGGTTAAGCCTGTGAAAAACAAGCGCTGTTTTAACCGGAGATGCGACCGCCTCTCGACGGCCATAAGATCAGCCTGCTCGTTCGAAGGCCTGACTTTCGGTGCAAATGCCTCAAGTTTGTGCACCGCAGCGCATCAGCTATCCGAAATCCTCGGCCTCGACGATAAGCTTGATCGGACCGGAAATCGCTCGACGTAAGCCTGGACATCATCCGGATCAAAGCGCTTGCCATCCATGAAACCCTCATAGCCGCCATCGCCCTTCTCCCTCGCCTCGTCCGGCAAGGCGGCGCCCTGTCCCAGCGCTTCCAGATATAGGTCCGGCCGAAAAGCGCTCCGCGCATTTGTCATGCCTTCAACGCTGAAGTCCGCCTGGCCCCAGCGAAGCATCTGGCTGTAAATCCAACTTGCCTGATCTGGCCTCGGATGGTTGGCGGCCCCGCGATGGAAGAGGAAATAATCCGGGACGACGCGTTTCGTGCCCTGCGCATCGAGACTGAACTCACCATTCAATACGCGGCGAATGATGCTGGTTGGCGCTGCGATGTATTCCGGCCCGCTCAGGATCTCGGCAAGCTCGTTGTGGTGAGCGGGGTCATCGCACCAGCGCGCCGCCCGATCAAGTGCAACGATCAGACGGGAGACCGTGTCGGCATTGGCATCGGCCCAGTCGGGGCGCATGCCGAGCACCTTCTCCGGTGCCAGCGGCCAGATATCCTGCTTGGCCGCAACGATCCTTCCCGTGCCTCGTTCCGACGCAATCATGTTCCAGGGCGCCCCGACGCAGAACCCATCGATCGCGCCGGCCGCGAGCGCATCCGAAGTCAGCGGTGGCGGAACCACCACAAGCTTCACGTCCCGGTCCGGATCGATGCCGCCAGCCGCCAGCCAGTAGCGGAACTCATAGTTATGCGAGGAGAAGGGATAGGTCATCCCGAGTGTAGGTACCGTCTCGCCGCGTGCCCGCATATCGGCAAGCAAGGCCGCCAGAGCCTTTGCATTGGCAAGCGCATCCGCGTCATCGGCCAGCCCCGTCAAAGACTTCATCCGTTCGAAGATGCGTGCCGAAAGCGTGATGGCATTGCCACCACGACCGAGGCAAAAGGGCGCGATGGTCGGCGAGGGATTGGATCCAAGCTCGAGCATGGATGCGACGGGCATCGGCGAAAGCATATGCGCAATGTCGAACTGGCGGAAGGCAAGCCGATCGCGAACATTGGCCCAGGTCACATCCCTGACCAGTTCGAGGCGCAATCCCTCCCTTTCAGCGAAGCCAAGCTCCGCCGCGACGATCAGGATCGCGGCATCCATCAGCGGGATGTAGCCTGCCCTGAGTGTCCTCTGCTCCTTGCCACGCACAGACGCTGGCGCATGGATGGCAGTGTCGCCGGATTGGGTTGAAACCATATCGCTCACCAGTATTCTCCGATCCATGCCGCGCTCACAGCAGCAGTCCCGCAGCCGTCACGACGCTTTGGGCGATGTCGGCCAGCTTCTTCTTCTCATTCATTGCGGTCTGTCGAAGCAGAGCGAAAGCCTGCTCCTCGCTCAAGCCCCGCATTTTCATCAGGATGCCCTTTGCGCGCTCGATGACCTTCCGTTCCTCAAGCGCATTGCGCGCTTCGACCAGTTCTCGCTGAAGGCGGCTAAAGGCATTGAAGCGGCTGACCGCCATGTCGAGGATAGGCTTGATCCGCTCTTTCTTCAGCCCATCAACCACATAGGCCGACACGCCGGCATCGACGGCAGCCTCGATTGCGGCGGTGTCCGAGCGATCAACAAACATCGCGATCGGCCGCGAGATCATGCGGGTAAGCTGGAACATATGCTCCATCATGTCACGATTGGGGTTTTCAATGTCGATGATGATGACATCAGGATCCATCGTCTCGACCAGCCGCGCGACACCCTGCATTTCATGGATCACCCGGACTTTCATATGCCCGGCTTCGTTCAGCCCCTCTTCGATGATCGAGGCCCGAATGGCATTTTCGTCAATGACAAGGATCGTTAGGTCGGTGGAGGATTTTGACATGTTCACGCCGCGGTTGCCACACACAACAACGAGAGCCGCGTGATGCTCAGACATCTCACTGGATCCACTGCTTCGCCCAAAACGCGCCGTGGCTTCCCTGCAACTGCATGAGTGGTCGTGTGTACGGACAATGCGGTCTCCCACTTACATCTTCCTGGAGACATGCAATTCTCACGCCAGATATCTCGACCGATCTCTGCAGATGGTATGACAACGCCGAACTGTTCGGAAGGTGGAGGAGTATTCCAGATGGTGAAGCAATTCCCGATGCCATCGAGAGGATGAGGCGAGAGGGGCCTGTTGCAAATTTTTGTGGTTGACGTGCTGTTGACCACAGCGGTGGAAATTTCGCTCCCGATGTAGCGGAGCGTAGCCATGATTCTGAATGCCATTGCCGAGAAGTTGAAGCGCCAGTCGAATGACGATTTCAAGGGGCGGCATTTCGAAGCGTGGCTGATCGTGCAGGCGGTGACCTGGTAATTGCGTCACCGCTCAGCTATCGAGATATCGAGGAGATGTTCCGCGAGCGCGACTTCGAGGTCGACCACAGCACCATCGATAGGTGGATCCTAGCCTATGCGCCTGTGATCGAAAAGCGACTGCGCCAATTTCGCCGACCGCATTGTGGCTCAGTCAGGATTGACGAGGCCTACGTCAAGATCCGGGGCAAGTGGCGATACCTGTACCGCGCCATCGACAAGTACGGAAACCCGATCGACTTCTTGCTCACAGCAAAGCGCGATCTCGACGCTGCTAAGCGCTTCTTTCGCAAGATGCTCAAAGATGAACCGCTCCTGTCACCGGGGAAGATCGGGACAGATGGTCACGCCCTACTCTGGCGAATCTAAATGTATGTGCGAGCCGATCGCCGCTGATCTCGGCGGAAAGATGCCCGGCCCTTCGGGTTGGCTGAAACGGGCCGCCTGATCGACCGGCCATCCGACTCCGTTTGAGCCAACAGAACTGATTCCATTTAGAAATGAACGGCTCTAGCAATGAAAGCACATCAATTGCCGGCTCGGGCGGCAATGGCGGGGGTACAAACGCCCGCACTGTTTCACTGGCAGCGACCGTCTCGACGAAACGACCCAGGCGGTTTTTGGATTGGGAATCAGACATAACCAAATATCAGCCCCGCGCCTTATTTAAGCAAGACGCATTTCATTTAATTAATCGACAGACTTAGATAAGCGCGCTTAATTAACGCGCCGACTTGAGCTCTTGGGCTTTGTTCCAGGCGACATTGGCGTCTAATACGATGAACGGGTGCCATCAGAAGTGACACGCCCGATACATGCTTTGTTAAAGCTCGCCTCATATTTCCGCTCGCCCTCGGCACTGTTGCCTAGGGAAACGGAATGAGCATGCCCAAACACGATCTTTCATCACGTCATTTTCAGCGAAAAATATCCCAATTCTGCGAACTGCGTATCGCGCCGATCACATCCAAGCGGGTGCTGGAGAACATCCGGCCCTTCCTGATGAGCTTGATCATCTATCGGAGATCGCCCCCGCTCAGGAGCGGCCAACTCGACTGGACGGCTATAGGCCAGGTCTGCGATGTCGAAGCTGAGCTGACTGCAGGACTGAAAAAGCAGCTCCAGCCAGGCCTGGACGCAATCATCCGTTGGCTAGACGGACCGCCAGCAGTCGAAGAACAACGGCCACCAAATCCGACCGCTAGCCCGGACAAAATGGCGCCCACCAAAAAAGCAGCCTCCGCGCCTTCAACCAGAAAGCCGCGACGTGCAACGGCCGATGGCATCGTTTTCCCATCTGAATCGGCGCCAGGTGGGCCTGCTCCAAAACCGATCAGCCCTTTCCCGGAACCACTATTCGACGCGACAGAGGACCCGGTAAGCTTTCAAGATGCATTGGTTTATCATATGCGTCGGTTCGGCGAAACCTATTGGCAGCTTTACCGCGCCGTTGCTCATCTGAATGAAACCTTCGACAATAAGACGCTGCTATCCTGGATCCAGGGAGAGCGTGTGCCTCGATCCGTTGCCAGTTTCAATATTCTCCGCCGCATCGAGCGACGCTATCGGCTTGCAGAAGGATATTTCAAAGAGAAACTGCCGCATCAGGCGCGCTCGCTTTATGGTCACGATCTCGGAGACATCAGCCCATCTGAGCGTCGACGGATTTCATTACACCTACCCGAGGACTTCAACAGCCTGCCCTTTACCAAGCGCGAGGAGATCCTCGATTGGGTGCGCCGGGTGATCATTTCCGGCTCTACGGAATATCGCCGCTATCAGGCGGCGGCCAGCAAGCAGCGATATGCCATCCGCTTTCCCGGCGTCACCTATGGCAGCAGCTTTCTTTCCTCTCGATCGTTGGCCTCGGCGGTCGGCGCCAATCAGAACGTTGCCGCAGAACTTGATGATCCTGATCTGCTCTCTGGCGTTATCTACGCACCGCCGAGACTTGCCATGGAAATGGCTGATCTCATCCGCTTCAAGACTTCGACGCTGACGGCGATTGGGTTCCAACGGAACGGCGTCTGGGGTGAAGAAACGGCCTCCCAGAAGATTGAGCACCTCGGTTTGATGTTTGGTGCGCTTGCTGCCTCGCCAAACGGTGTCGTGAAGGGTTTTGGTGTGCCACTCAGCCGGTTGAGCTTCGGCCTTCTCGTCTTTCCCGGTGTTTGGGACTGGTATCTGCAGTGGCGAGAGCAGCGACGTGGCTTCTACACCAAGTGGGAAGAGGACATGCTGATGGTCGCCCAAGCCCTATCTCGCGCGGAAGTCGGTTGGATCCGGCAGCATCCGGAGCTGCTTCGGAATGTCAGGCCAATTGCGGGCCTGATTGAGCAGGAAGAAATCGATTTCGCGGCTCGCGATTGGCATGGCGCCTGCGATGCGTTTCACCGACATGCCGCTAACCGTTCCAAGGAGATCCAGCGCGTGATGCGCGTGCATCGCGATCCATTTGAACCGATCATGTGCGTACTCGAAGCGGACAGCCCGCTGGCGGAATATCGCAAAATCACGGACGAGATCGTGAGACGTATGCCGGATGAGGCCAGATATCCCCGACCGGCCGCCGAGGCCGTTAGATCATTCCTGTTGCTTCGCCTGGGACTGCACCTTGGGCTCAGGCAAAAGAACCTTCGCCAACTTCGTGTCTGCCCCCGCGGACACTATCCGACGTCAGAGCGCCGGCTGGAGGATTTGAAATGCGGTGAGCTGCGCTGGAGTGATCGCGACCAAGGGTGGGAGGTCCTTATCCCGTCGGTCGCATTCAAAAACTCCGGTTCATCCTTCTTCGGACAGAAACCATTTCGGCTGATATTGCCGGACCTGCTCGACCTCTACCAATATCTCGATGCCTATATCGACCGTCATCGTGGTGTCCTTCTTGGAGGCGCCAGAGACCCCGGAACGCTGTTCGTCAAAACGGTGAAGACCAACAGCACCGATGCAGCTTACAACTCGACCACGTTCTACGAAGCTTGGAGGACAGTCATCCAACGCTATGGAATTTACAACCCTTACACCGGGCGTGGTGCCATCAAAGGCTTGTTGCCGCATGGCCCCCATAACCTGCGGGATATTCTCGCGACGCATATTCTGAAGCAGACCGGATCCTACGAGCAGGCGAGCTACGCAATTCAGGATACACCCGATGTAGTTCAGCAGCACTACGGTCGCTTCCTTCCGCAAGACAAAGCCGCGCTGGCCGCAAAGATCCTCAATCGGGTTTGGGAAGCTGCGTAGGATCGAATGAGATGCTCGGCTCGGATACTCAGGACTGTTGTATCTGGGCCGAGCGTCCTCGTCTTCACCTTGATGATATTCGAACCTAAGACCAGCTATATAAGTTGACGTTAAGGCACTGAATGCTTGAGATAATGCCCTTTGCATTGGGCTGAAAGCAGCGAGAATCTAGATATGGATCAACTCGATAATCTCGCCCGACGTTTCCGCGACGCGATTGAGGCGACGCCTCGCAGCCAGTTGCCGATCACTGTGCAATCGTCCCCACATGGTGCCTGCGGAGACGCGACACTACTGTTAGGGCATTTTCTCAAATTGCAGGTTCTAGGCACCTTCGATTATGTGCTTGGCGAGAAAGGCGACCATACCCATGCGTGGATCCAGCATGGCGATATCATCATCGACATCACAGCCGACCAGTTTACAGAGATCGACCAAGCGGTAATTGTCGCCGCAAATTCGGTCTGGCATGAGCAGTTTACAGCCAGTGTCCTCCATGAGGCGGACTTCATGATTTACGATAATTACACTCGGGCTACTTTAGGAGCGGCTTACCATTCGGTCATGCAGCAATTGGAGGATATTCTCCCGCCTGTTCTGGAGGACTAGCATGGATCTGCTAATCTTGCTTTCCCAACGCACACTGCTGCCGGGCTTTGTCGGTCATATTCCGACAAAGCCCGGACAGGCATCACGGAATTCTCTATTACCCAAGTCCGCAAATCAAACACGCTCTGGTTCTGCTGAGATAGGAGCAAGCTTTTGAGCTGGGCGAGGGGTTGTTGCGTCCGATCTCTGGAAACAACCACGCCAAACCATATCGCCGGCGTGCTTGACAAGATGACAGGCACGAATCCGGCGCCTACTGCTGAGCAACACTCGGCGGCAATCCACCATTCGCGCTATGGTCCATTCAGGTGCTGCTGTGGCTCTTGATCACTATGTCTCCCAAGTCCATCTGAAGAATTTCTACGCTCCAGCGCTCGGGGAGCGCATGTATGCGATGAAGAAAACGGACTTGAAGCGCTATACCTGTGACGCCTATAGCCAATGTCGCATCGAGGACGGCAGCACCAACCCCTATCTGCAGGAACCCCGCGTCATTGAGGAATTCTTGCACGGCGTGGAGCCAAGGTACAACTCTGCTTTGGTCAAGCTGCGAGAAGGTCGACTCGATCCCGAATCCGTATTCGCGATTGCCGGCTTCGCTGCCTATGTCCAGGGATGCGCGCCTGGCGGTATGCGCATCCATTCGCGACCGCTTCAGGAAACCGTCGCCGTGACAACCGCCATGCTTGAAGAATCGGGTATGCTTCCGCCGCCACCCTCCGTGTTCAGAGGCAAGACGTTGGCCCAGCTGTTGGACAGCGAGGAAGTCTTGGTGACGGTCGATCCCAAGTATCCGCAATCCATGGGGATCACCAATATCCTTCGTAGTACGTCGATCTGGGGAAATTCATGCTGGGACATTCTTATTAATGAGAATCCATCAACACCGTTTTTCACAAGCGACTATCCGCTTGCAATCGAGCCTTCGGGGCGAGCTGGTATAGTCAACCGGATCCTGCCTCTTGCACCCAGTCTCGCCATCCGCATCCTGCCGGACCTCGAACAACGAGGCCGGCTGGATTTAAGGTTTGCGAACCTGAGAACCCGTAGGATCAACATTCGGCGCCAAGATGCAGCGGAGATCAATCGCCGGATTGTACAATGCGCGGAGAGCGTGGTCTACTTCTCGGAGGATCTGCCTTGGATCCCGGGGTTCGTCGAAAAACACCGGTGGTTCAAGATTGAGCCAGAAATCTCGCGGATACCACAGGGTGGCGGCCAGATGATCGTCTCTACACTGCGGATTTCGAAAGCCGCCCCGGCAAAGATTGATCAAGTTAAAAACTAAAAACCCGACATAAATTTATAATCGCGACCAAATTGCGAATGCGGGCAACGCTAGGGCGTGGGATCGAAAGTTTATCACAGCGCCTTCGACCGTTACGACATGCAACGGCGATTCGTGGTGTCAATAGTTCGATTTCTGGAATAAACAAAATGAAGGTGGAAAGAGGCGGTCACCAGCACTAAGCGACGTACTTGAGGTTGCATGTATCATTGCCCCTGCTATGACTAAAACCTTAAAACACATAAGATTTGGCTCGAGCGCAGGGCTGCAATGCAGGCGACATTGATTTCTTTACAAGACGCGGTGAAAGACCTACCGTCCGCTAGGATCCTGCTAGCGCACGAATTCGAGAACGGACCACGGATTGATCCCCTCAAGATCATTCAGACCTATGAGGCCAGCGAGTGGGAAACGTTCATCGACGAATGGGTGCATTCTCTCAAATCTACTTATGTCGGCGTCATGCGTCCGACCGGCGCTGGTGACAAGGGAATAGACATTGCCGGCTTCTGCGACGCGGACAAGCTGGTCGGCACTTGGGATAATCATCAGTGCAAGCATTATAGTGCCCCCTTGGGTTTCAGCGTAGCCGCTCCAGAAATCGGAAAGATCCTTTGGTATTCGTTCTCGGGCGTATACAAAGCCCCGAGAGCATGCCGCTTTATCGCGCCGAAAGGGGCCTCTACGTCGCTATCCCTTTTGCTGACCAACGCGGATAAGCTGAAAACGAAGGTAATCGCGGAATGGGACAAATCCATCGCCGGAAAAATCACCTCACCCGGTCCGGTCAAACTGGAAGGCAAATTTCTCGACTACGTCAGTAGTTTCGACTTCAGGATCTTTTCTGCTGAACAGCCGCGGACAATCATCGAGGCTCATGCCAAAACGCCCTACCATCTTAGTCGATTCGGTGGTGGCCTGCCGTCGCGTCCGCAACCCGACGCTGTCCCAGCCGAGGTCGAGGAAGCTGAGACGACCTATACAAGCAAGCTCCTCGACGCCTACTCAGAGCATAAAGGAGAGGCGGTCGCAACCGCCTCGCAGCTAGACAAGTTTTCCACGTTGAAAACCCACTTCCAGCGATCCCGTGAGGCATTTTATCATGCCGAGTCACTGCGGGTGTTCGTGCGCGAAAAGGTGGAGCCCGGAACTTTCGAAGGATTACAAGCCGAGATACTGGATGGTATCCAGGACACCTATGATGGGGAACATCCTGACGGTTTTGCAAGAGTGGTGGCCGTGACCGAAAAGGCGCAATCCATCGCTCTCGATGCGCACCCGCTTAACAAAAGCGCCCTGCCCAAGGATCGCCGGGGAATTTGTCACCAGCTCGCGAACGATGGGAAGCTGACATGGCGACGCTAGTGTCCTCAGCCTCCGCTTTCAATGGTCCGCTCGAAACCGGTGTGAGGGCGGTCTTTGTGCTGCACGCGCATTTTCCGCGAGCAGTAGATCTGAACCGGCTGACCGCCATGGACTACCTTGTCGTGAGAACCAGCTTAGTCGACGGTCCAGCGGACTTGCATCCGCCGACCCCGATCATGTCGCCTGTCACTCAGGTTCGAAGGAAGTCCGTGCAATCAGCTGTTGCCTTGATGATGTCACGAGGGCTCATCGAGCAGCTTGCTGACGAAAGCGGGATACTGTTTCAGGCGGGCGATAATGCTGAATTCTTTGTCTCCGCGCTGCAGACGCCATACCTGCAGCAATTGTATGAGCGCGCCCAATGGCTCGCAGGCCATTTCGAGAATTACAGCGATGAGGGTTTTGACGATCTGATGCGAAATCTCCTCTCGAACTGGGTATCTGAGTTCCAAGACGAAGCGTCCGGGCCGGCATCATGACATATTCAGGCTTCCAGATCCGTCATCTCTCCTTTCACGGCAAGGACAGAAAGCCGGCGATCGTCTCGTTCCAGTCCGGCCTGAACGTCGTCTATGGGGCCTCCGATACCGGAAAGTCGTATATCGTCGAAGCAATCGATTTCATGCTTGGCGGCAAAGGTCCCCTCCCCGATATTCCGGAAGCAAAGGGCTATGAGCGCGTGTTGCTCGCGATCGCCTTCGACGACGGATCGGAAACGACGCTGCTCAGAGGCATGACTGGCGGACAGTTCCAGGCGTTCGAAGGTTTGCATACGTCGATTCCGGATACAGGCGGTAGTACCCTTGGAGAGATCCACAACGAACGCGATGAATCAAACCTCTCTTCTTTCCTCCTGTCAAAAATCGGCCTAGCAGGTAAAAGAATCAAAAAGAATGCGAAAGATGACACCCAAGCCTTGAGCTTCCGCAACCTCGCGAGACTGGCGATCGTCAACGAAGAGGAAATAATCCAGAAGCGTTCTCCGTTGTCGGACGGAAATTACACTGCGAATACTGCGAACACCTCCGTATTCACAATGCTTCTGACCGGTGTCGATGACACCGCCCTTCTATCGCGCCAAGGCACCTCTTCCGAGGAGCAGAAACGTTTGGCGCAGATCGATCTTCTCGATCAACTGATCGCGGAAGCTCAAAAGCGCATCACGTCGATATCCGGCTCCCGAGATGAATTGGCCGATCAAGAGGACCGGCTCACGAAGGCGATGGACAATCGCGTCGAGCAACTCGCGTTCACCGAGGAAAAGTTCAAAACGATCTCGACCAAGAGGCGGGCGATTATTCAAAAGCTCGAAGCGACCAACGAGCGTTACACAGAGATCGCCACCCTCCTCGAGCGTTTCAATCTTCTGCAACAGCACTATGGTTCGGATTATGAGCGTCTGGT
>NZ_JBNQTH010000011.1:0-93997 GCF_050320885.1 Agrobacterium sp. ES01 | reverse complement strand
CATGCTCTTTCAGAATGCCGATGATCTGTTCGTCTGTGAAACGGTTGCGCTTCATTCTCTGGTCCTCTCAATGGGCCAGAGCTTACTTCAAAATGGATTAGAGCGGAGGGGCAAGGTCAGGACGATAAAGGCCCGGGAGTAGCTCAGCTTCGTGTGGGCGATCTGCAGCTTGGTGCGCTCATTGCCGATGATCGCCCAATCTTCCGACCAGTCGAACTGGAAGGCTTCGCCTGGTTCAAACGCCAAGGGCACAAATGTCCCGCGGCCCGTCGTCTGCAATTCCCTCTGACGATCATCGCGCCATTCCCGCGCAAATGCCGCCACGCGATTGTAGGACCCCTCGTAGCCGAGGCTGACAAGATCAGCGTGTAGCTGCTTCATCGTCCGCTTCTGCTTGCGGCTCTTCTTCGACTCCGTCTTCAGCCAGGCCGATAGCCGATCTGCGAACGGATCAAGCTTGCTCGGCCTCTCCGGCACGTTGAACTTCGGCTCCACACCGCCGGCGCGCAGATATTTGCGGATGGTATTCCGGGATAAGCCGGTCCTGCGGCAAATCTCCCGGATCGATAGATGTTCTCGAAAATGCCAGCGTCGGATCACGCTCAGTAACGCCATGTCGATCACTCCAGAGCCCCCGCTGAAAACATGCGAGGGACGGTTGAAACATGGGTCAATTCTCAATGGAAATATCTGGCTGCGCCGGGTCAGCTCTCAGTGGAAATCAACAGCAGTTGGATAAAACTATGGTTGGAGGTCAAGTTCGGCCACGATTTGCCTCACCTTCTCGAGATCCTTCGGTGTATCGACAGACACACCTTGCACAGGTTCTATCTCGACCATTTTAACGTTTACACCGTTTTCGATGAAACGTAGCTCATTCACGTCCTCAATTCGTTCATTGAAGCCCGGCTGGGTGTCGGCAAAAAAAGTAAGCGCTAACTTATTATATATAAGGACGCCGATATGTTTGTAATAGTCAAAATAGAGGCTGCTTTTGGGAAACGGAATTGGCGCACGTGACATAAACTGCGCATTCCCCTGAGAAGAAAATACAACTTTAATGTTAGTTGGATCGATGACCTCCGGAGCAGAGCAGATTTTACAGGTCAAATTCGCGACAAAGGGTACCGTGTTCGGGAAACTTGAAGGTATAATTTTCTCAATAAGCCTATAGTCCACCAGGGGCTCATCTCCATTCACACAAATATATAAAT
This sequence comes from Agrobacterium sp. ES01, assembly GCF_050320885.1. Classification (NCBI taxonomy): domain Bacteria; kingdom Pseudomonadati; phylum Pseudomonadota; class Alphaproteobacteria; order Hyphomicrobiales; family Rhizobiaceae; genus Agrobacterium; species Agrobacterium sp. ES01. Next base: position 92,783 of record NZ_JBNQTH010000011.1, on the reverse strand, counting down.
CGGCGTCAACTTTCTGAGACACCTCGTGCAGCCGTTCCGTGCTGGTTCTGTGATTGCTTGCTGTCATCAAGTGGGCCAAGCCGTGGATCTTACACACCTCTGCTATTCGCTCATCGTCTGTGGCTACATAAACCTCAGATATCAGCGCAGATTTTTTAACGCGGTTATAAACCCAAACGATCATTGGTATACCGCCGATCAGCGCCAGAGGCTTGCCCTCAAAACGACTGGAGCCGTACCGCGCCGGAATAACTGCAACTAACTTCATTAAGTCCTCTCCACATGCCCTTCACCTTCAGACACACTCCTATCTTTCTCAGCCCCATCGGTCAAACCGCTAAGGCCCTGAGTTTGCCAAGAGTTTATCCAGCTAATGCTACGCCCCAATAGCTGCACGAAGTGCCCTTGGACTCCCTCTGACCCGAGACCCAATCTCCCTCCATTTTTCGGGAGAGTCTTGGGTTTTCTACTCTGAGACCAAACCTTGGACCGCCGGGAATTAGAGTTTTCCGGCTCTGATCACGATGGCTGGCTGGTTGCGCCACCGGGATTATGCAGGGCGATCGGGACGTTATAACCGATCACCGAGTGAGGACGTTCCTCGTTGTAGTATCGACGCCAAGTCTCCAACTTTTCGCGGGAATCCGCAAGGGTCAGGAACCAATGAGCGTTCAGGCACTCCGATCGCAGCTTGCTGTTGAAGGCCTCGATGAAGCCGTTATCAGTCGGTTTGCCCGGGCGTGAGAAGTCCAGGGTGACGTTGTTGGCATAGGCCCACAGATCGAGGTCCCGAGAGATGAATTCGCTGCCATTGTCTACCCTGATCGTCTTCGGATAGCCGGTCTTTCGGCAGATGCCTTCGAGGGTCTGGACAACATCCTCGCCGCGATAGGTGAAGCGTGCGTCGGCGGCCGGGCAGTAGCGCGAATGCGTGTCGACCACGGTCAGGATGCGCAGCTTCTTGCCGGTTGCGAGCTGGTCGTGAACGAAGTCCCCTTCTCGGCGTTTGCCAGCAAACGCCTGCCAGGGCAGGGCATTGCCCAGACGTCGTTCGGCCCGACAGCCTCCTGACGATCGTCTCTGAGCTTCGCCTTCACCCGGCGCTTGGGATGCTTGTTGCGAAGTTGAAGCCCTAACTCGCTGTAAATCCTGCGTGTCGTTCCGCCGGACAAACGATTCACTGGATCGTTGGTTTTCCCGGCTTCACTCATGTTGATCTTCCAACCATCTCGTCGCAGATGCACATGGACGCGGCGGTAGCCATACCGCACGCGTGTCTCACAAATCTCCTTGATGCGCCGCTCGAGTGGGGCCTGTCCGGTGCGGCGGGATTTGTAGTGGTAGGTCGATGTATCGAACTTCAGGACCTTGCAGGCCCGTCGGATCGATATGCCCCAGTCCACCAGCATCCCTTCGATCAGCTTGCGCTGCCGGACAGGCCTCAGAGCTTTCGGCGGATCACGTCCTGCAGCATCTCGCGGTCCAGCGTCAGATCGGCAACGATCTTCTTGAGCCTGGAATTCTCATCTTCCAGAGCCTTCAATCGACGCATCTCGTCGGGCAGCAGACCCGCATACTTCTTGCGCCAATTGAAATACGTCGCCTGGCTGATCCCCGCCTTCCGGCAAATCTCTGCCACCGGCACGCCGTCGTCGCCCTGCTTCAAAATGAACGCCTTCTGGGCGTCCGAGAACTTCGATGCCTTCATGCTTCCGCTCCTTCTCCCAGCCGGGAGGTTATCGCGGAAAACTCCAATTATGAACGGTCCAGTTTTTGGGGATCAGAGCAATCAGAGCACCTGAGAAGGTCACCCCCCAAAAATACTTAATAAACTCCGAAATACGAATTAAACATCCGCACCGGCACAACGGCACCAAACATCGAACAAACCCTATAGGAAAGGTCGAATAAAGTGACAAATGTCTTCACACACCGCACTGTATTGAGATGGTGAATCATAATTTGTCCGGTATTCTCTCCAATTTGTACTTATTCCCCGGAAATGTGCGAGCCGAAAACGATCATCGGCCACAAGCGGCCCAATGCGCCCTATTCTGTGAACCTGCAAGTCAGCGCCATCCGACAAACGAACCGGGCTAAAAGCCCATTTCGGCAAGCACGGGTCCATTGTTGGATCTAAATGTCGAAAGTCACAATGTATTAGTGGTCGTCGAGAAGAAACTGTTTCTGAGGAAATCCATATACCGGGAACTAGGATGGCTCCGTTGGGTGCAATTTGTACGGCATCACAAATAGATACTCCGCTGTTTGAGTAAATAAGCTCATCTACATCACAGTGAATAACACTTCTGGCCGCACTCAGATACTTCTCACGTGCGTGGTCTAGCATCGCGACCTGCATATAGTCAGCCTCGGCTTTCACCCCAGGCCTCTCCATGAAAGGCCCGATGACGAATGGCCAATGAACGACAACGACTGCTTCAATTCCAGGGACTAGCGAAAGCATATGACACAACTCATCAGCTGTATAGTTCGTGGAACCGGTATCGTATATAAGCAACGCATTTACACCATGAGCCTTGACGTAAAAACTAGCCCAAGTAAAAATCCAACTAAATAGGTTATCTTTATTCAACGTAACTAGTACATTTTTTGACCTGAAGGTACGACTATCAGACAGTGAAATAGGTACACTAATTTCAAAATCTTCATTAATTACAGTAAGTTCTCTGCCCTTCCGCCCAACAATTCGGCTCTTTTGCTTCTTGCTTTCATCCTTTAAGCGAATATTGTCGCTGATATCATTTCCATCAATTCGGAAAACAGAAGAAGCAACATATTCACTGAGGTTCCTCAACGGTGGGCCACAAAGTCTTACTCCGCGCCCACCATGATTTACGTAGGCATCATAGAATATAGTTTTGTAGTCAAACCTCGAAAGTCGCCCAGAAAAATTCTGAACAATGGATTCTGGAGGGCGCCTCTCAGCATCAACTGATTCTGGAATTACTATCGGATTTATATAGTCCACTCTGTAACGCGCAGAAAAAATGTAAACTCGTATTTTATACATCACATTCTTAATGTGATTATTCGCATAATTGAATATTCGTATAAAAAACCCAATCATAACCTGAACAATCCACCTCGCACCAACAATTCTATTTCAATTATGCTTAATGTTTCACATATAATACTTCAGATGCAGTTTCCCTAACAGAATGAATTTTGGCAGCGCCTTACCAGCAGGAGATAATAAGCTACTTTCGATTGAGCATGCTTTGATCTTCGGCTGCCATTGCATTGGCAATTTCTGCTAGATTCCGATCAGCCCCAACCAACCTATCGTGCAATTTCGCGCGTCGCTTAGCCTCAGCTTCATCCTCAAAAACTGGAAACGATGAAAAGTATGGGCTGAAGGCTGAGTTGATATGCCTCACACGATAGTCCGATGGCCGCCCGTACGACGTGACGTAGCGATAATCACGAGACTTGATCCTCAATGAAATCCAGTTTGCATTAACAAATGAAGGCTCCAGGATAAACTCCTTTTCCTGTGATAGCTCAACTGACCGAAAACCAACTTTACCGCTTGCGTGACTCAAAAAATCTCCGGCTCCATCACGGATGTGATAAACATTGTCTGACAGACTATGCCGAATCAACTTCGCAATTCGATTACCGACCACGATGTACTTTCCATCACATTCCCCGTTAAACGATCGAGAAATACTGTTTGGGATGAGATTCGGCAGGCTTGATCGAGGGAAGGCAAACAAAAAGCCGCCGAGAGAAGCATTATTTACCGTGGCGCCAGCAAGGGCGGCCAGTTTAGCTACTCGTTCATGCAGATGGAAAACTAATGCGGAGTCAGGCGGTTCGTTCGCTTCTTCTCTCCCTGTTGCATGTGTCATCGGCCAACTACGCCGGATATCATCCATTCCAATCACGTGGATTTCTTTGATTCCGAGGTATACAGCCAATGGTATAGCCAGGTCAGTAATGACAGCCCCACCCCAAAAGATCTTTTTGAACCGCTTATCGAAAGAATCAACGTGATCCCATGTCTTTGTAAGTGGGAAATGCACCTCAATATCGGAGTAAATTTTCGCCTGATCAAGCGTAGCCAGATCCGCCCGTCGTTCGACCTCCAGATGCTTGACGGTGATCAGCTTTGAGAGTTTATGCGAATTCGTGAGGTCAAGCCTGGATGGATCCGATACGCAAACAATATCTGGACAAAAATGAGTACGGAGTACTTTATTAACTCCAATTACTAGATCAGTATCTAAAAACGCATTGCTGTTTATTTTTGATATACTTGGACCAAGCCCGACAATGAAACATCGTTTAGCGCGCTCGACCTTCCGTGCCAACTCAGGCGAAAAGTTGAACCGATCGATCCGCTTGGACCGTGCGCTGGACAAGGAAGGGTATTTTGAAGGACCTTTCCATGTGGCAAACAGCTCCTTCACTTTCCCAAGGGTTAGGTTAACAACCATCGTGCTCACCTCCGGCCGGAGAGCAGTCAGCTTGGCGCACAGATCTTGATTCCGGACGAGAGGATGTCTTAGATCGCCAAAATGCCTCGCTCGCGAGCGAATGCAATGCTTTACCATATTCCTTGCGAAGCCAATTGTAATTTAGCACAACCTTCCCAGCGAGGGCCAAAAACTCAGCCAAGTTTGCGAAGTAAGCGGCGCTATCTCGGTGACATGTATATCCTTCTCCCTTCCGAAGATCGGCCACAATCACTTCTTTTCGACAGAACGATCCCCTCTCTGTTGGCCTGCTCAAAGGTGAAAAAAGCGCTTTTTTTGAATACAAGAGTGACTTTGGCAAAAGATGCCCGTTCAAACTTAATCTCCGAACAAGATATCTAGAAACGGATTCTTTGCCTCCAGGTCGATGAACCTGGGAGAGCTCGACAGCAAATTGGGGGCGCATTCTTTCGTTGACCACAAATTTCGAAAACAACGCACGACGTTCCACTAGATCATCCTGCTCGCTCCAAAAGGGCACTCCCTTAAGCAAGTCAGACAAAGCGAGGTTTATCGCTTTTGCGCTCTCGTAATGGTAGGTGTTGTTGAACCTAAAGAAGAAACTCCACGCCATTGCAATCAGATTAAAACGCCCGATCTCCATCTTTCCAAATGACAGATGCTGAACGAGGTGGTTCCTCAGATCTAGATAGATGGTGAATGGTGACTGCTTACCTGAAAAAGATTCCTGATGGCTTGCAATACCAACGAAATTCTTTATGCGAAACGAGTTGGATAAGGAAAAAAAGATGTCGTCTCCCCTGACGAAGAAGGGAAACGGCCAGTGTTTCACTGCTGCGACAGGAAAACAGAAATACCACCATGCGCCATACCTGCCCTTATGCGAGGGCCGAGCCTCTGAAGCGATAGATAGCACGCTCTCGAAGTTCCCCAGATCTCTTCCGCTATCATAGGGCCTGCAACGCCTATCGAAATGGGCACCGTTCTCCCACATTCGCTGTTTGCTTTCCTGTGCGATCATTGCACCGCTCACTGCCAAATCCGAATGCTTCGAATACCGCAGGATTGACATTGTTCTTCTGAGTGTTTCAGGAAAGAAGCTCGCATCATCATCCATGAACAGAACATGAGTGGCCCAACCTTCGTCTACAGTGGCTAGCAGGCCACGAGCGAAACCACCTGCCCCACCATAATTATCGTTCTGTATCACTTCCCCCTGAGAAAATGGAACACTCTTGGTCTCACCACCGTTGTCGACCACGAAGAGCCTGAATGCGTCCTTTAAATCAACATTCGTCGAGAAATACTGCTGCAATTTCAAGCAGGTCGCCTGCACAGCATCATTGCGCTTGAAAGTCGTTATAACCGCTCTCAATGATACGCTATTGGGTCCCCCCCCAGAGATCAGGTAGTCCAGATCATCAATAATTACCGTTTCGTCGGACGACACTCTAACGAACAATAATGCATTCGACGACGTAGGCGAGATAGGGATAAATGCATCTGCATCGACACCTTCCAATGCCACCTCAGCCAGTTTTTTATCGACTTTACCATATTCTGCCTGGATCACTTGAACACAGCAACGGCCGCGGATCCTGACACGTAGCTCCAGCTCTAAGTCCCCGGATAGGTCATATGCATTCAGAGGGAAACTGTTGAAATAGCTATCAAAGCTCAACTCCCCGCCCGATGTGACGAAATATTTGTCTTCGAGCTCCGAATACCCAGCGATACCCACAACATGATAGAATAGGTTCTGCTCGCGATTGATTTGGGGATCTGGACGGATGAGGCGATGCACCAATAGTTTGTCGGAATTCGCCTCCGCATTCGTCACAACTGGTCCCATCTACCCTAGCCTTTTTTTTCGCGTACTACAATTTTCGTCAATTTCAGCATGCCCACCCCTCAGACCTGAGGCTCTCCACGATGTTCTCAACAATCGCTGCAACTGACCTGTTCCTATTGGGCATAAGCGCCTCCAACAAGGCAGTTCGTTCCTCTTTCCACTTCCAATCTCCACCACATCGGTAATATTCGATCGCCTTGGCAATCGAATCGAAATCAAACACAGTGTGTGATGCCGATAGTGCTAGGTCACCCAGGGAGTTCATTGGTACGTGTCGTCCAGAGTCGATAAAAACCAATGGTTTTTCGAGCACAGGATACTCGGTGAGAAATGATATGCCATCAGTGACCATCATGTCAGACTGAGCAAATAGCGCCGAATAAGGCCCAGACTCAATGCTGCAATTGGCCAATTCTTCCCATTTGCAGATAAATTGCCCCAGCTCATCAGAAGACATCGCGCCCACACTAACGACGGTCTTGAAAAGCGCCGGATGCGGTTTCATTGCAAAATCGATACCGGGGTTGATTTTTGCAAATTCCAAGAAGTCCGCGCAGATTTTGTCAAAAGTGCCAAAACCCAACCAGTCTCCACGAATTGACCAATGCGGAGCCCAAATGACTTTAAAACGCCCGGTGGAACTTCTGTCACCTACATACTCTTTCTTCGATCCCAAGAGCACATCCAATTTAGGATAGCCGGATACGATAAATTTTGACGGATCACTATGTTGGAACTGCAAAAAGTAGTTTCGCGTCAGCTCTGTCTCGCAGAACACTCTCCATGCCATCCGGTGAAAATACTGGTCAAAGCCTTTTGGGCTGATTGTGGTCTCGCCAGTTTCTCCGTTGGAGTATTTTGCAATTATCGGCGTGCTGTAGGGGATGCAGCAAAGGCGAGCGAAGCCAAGATTTTTTGTCGAGAATTCGGGGGGCACATCTGCCTCCCATTGCGACTGCCGGAATATAATATCAGGAGCAAGTCCTCTCAGAATATCAATAGCGACGGCGGAAACCTCTGCACCCAACCTAAGGTGGGGTACTCCCAATTCATCCAAGGCAGCACTTGTCTCGCTTTCGCCTCCGAATCCCCCATCTCCGGGGAACTTGCGGTTTATCGACGCTACCAAAGGTTCAAATCGATCATCTGATTTCATCGATCGCCAAATTTCGATCTGAGCGTCCCATGATTCGACGGCGTGCACCAAGAAAAGACAGCGTATCCTCTTTGATTTAGTTGAGCATTGACGGGCGACGAGATTCACAGTTTGACGCAATCCATGCATTTCGTCACGAAGTTCGTTTTGCAGTTTTCTGATCTCATTCCGCACATCTTTGGTCTGAGCGATGATCTCGCGGGCAAGATCGGCCCTCAGGCGGTCGAATTCCCGCTTGATGCTGATCATCAAGTAGCTACGAACACTGGACCTAAGGCTTCTCAACGGCTTAGTGACATAGCTCACAATCTCAAATTTCCAATTCCTGCTTCCCATGGCGGCATCCCAATCTATTCAAATGCTTCACGGTTGCACCACTAAACCTATAAAGACAACACCTAGAAGGTCGAGAATGCCGGCGGACAAAGCCGGGCAATCACATTCCTCGTCCAGCCTCAATCCTTTGCAGGATCTCCTTGATCACCCTGATATCGCCCGATGACTGAGACACCTGCGCCTGCAGTTCCTTGATGGACTGCGCGACATTGGCGGATGACTGTTCAACGACCGTCATCCGATAGGCCATGTTTTCAGATTGAGAGGTCAGCTTGCGAACATCGGCCTCGATCCCGCGAAACCTTTCCTCGGTGCGCGCATCGCCGGCCTTCAGTTCTGCCAGGCACTCCTTGTGATAGCTCTCATGGCCCGTCTTCCAGGACTGCAGTTCGTCGATATCCCGACGTGTATTGACCCAGACCGTGACCCCGCCCACCAGTGTGATCGTTAATGTTACGAGCTGCAGGACTGTATTGAGGTTCCATTTGAAGTCTCTATCGCGCTTCGGAAATTGCATCTGAGTGTTCCCTCTCATCCAGCGTGGCGCCCCCTCGGCATGTCGGCATTGATGTCTATCGTGGTGAGGTGCCGGCGGTCCGGCTGTAGGCCTCGCGCATTCGGTCGCGATCGGCGGCGCAGAAGTCGACCCGCCGATCGGCTGCATCTGCTGCCGTTTCCCATGCAGCGATATCCGCCCAGGCAGGCCCACCGGATTTGACCCGCGCCGGCGACGGCCGATCGAGATGCTGCCGGCAGATGTCCGGCTGATCGGCAAGCTCGGTTGCGGTTTCGGCAACCGCTTTGGCCGCGGCTGCATCCGCGATCTCAGCAGTAGCGTTTTCTGAATGAACACAGCCGCCGCCTGTCGCCGTCAGTGTAGTAAGCGCCATCGCCGTCATTGTCAGCAGCAGTCGCAGCGTCGAGCGCATCACGGTCCTCCTGGTCCTTTTGTTTGAGTTCTGCTGCCTCGGCTGAGGCCTGCCGCTGAAGCATGACCGCTGTTTCACGATCACGCTGGATTTTCTCGATCACCGCCTTGGCCGCAGCGAGATCCGCTGCACCAAGCAATTCTGTCGTCGCGGTGGAGACCGCTTCTCGACGCTCCAGCTCGACGCGACCGACACCAAACTCACGCATGATCGGGATCTGATCGACGATCGGCAGTCTGTTCAGCACCGGCACGCCTTCGTAATAGAAGTAGACGGTCGCGGCGACGACGCCGGGCCAGCCGATCATCCGCCACAGCCAGCTCACGAAAGTCTTTATGGCAAGAGCGCTCACGTCCGCCACCCGAAGCGTTTGGCAAGCGCATACCAGCCCTCAGCAATGAGCGGTGACAGGAGACCGAAGGCGATCCCGACATAGCTGTGAATGTCGGGATCATTGATGATGTCCGTTGCCTCTTCTGGCGAGATCAGGCCATAGAGGATCAGAGGCCCTGCCGCGTAGCGCAGCAGAATACGGATAATGGCTGCAGGCATAGTGCCCTCCTCAACGGGTAGCAGCGAGGGAGCCGGCTACGGCGGCGCCCTTCAATGCAGGATAGGATTTGACGGCGAAGGTTTTTGGCCAGCGGAAGGCTATGAACTTTGAGCGCGGGAAGGATGAGATATTGATCGCGTTCGACTGATTGCCGCCGAGCAGGTTGATCTTGTCTCCGCTCACGCCGGCAACCATGCCGACATGGCCGGAGGACGCCGACCATCGAATGACACCGATCGCCCCGACGATCGGCACCTCGGCATCAATCCCGAAATTTGCCCAAGCCTGGGCCCAGAACGGGTTCGATGGCAACGGCTCGTTGGGCAACACCTTGGCAAGGCAGCTTTCCACGGCATCGCCACACCAGGGCAGTGACTTCGGATCACCGAGAAACTTGCCGAGCTTCAGAAAGGCGGTGAGCGCTGCATTGTCGCGAACCTCATGCAGCCCCATGCGGCGATACATCTCTGCCATCCAAGGCGGCAGGGAAGCCGTTGGCGCTGCCGACGACCTACCCGGTGAGCTGTCGATCGGCGACGCCTTCAGCGCAGCAACGGTCGCATCATCCGCCACACCGGTCGGCATCAGTCCCCTGCCCCTCCGGAAGGTATTCAGGGCATCAATGGAGTTTCGGCCCCAGTCGCCATCGACAGTAATGGACGCACCATGGGCGTTCAGTCGGCTTTGCAGCCACTGTTCAAAAGACATCTGATTTTCCTTTTTTTGAAGTTGCGCCTCAGTTGGCGTCGGTCGATCCGTATCTGCGCCCTGTGGTCCAGAGCGTTGGTGTCGCCGGCGTGCCCGCCGGAGAATTGGGTGCAACGGTTTCGCTCGACACACTGGAGCCTTCACCCGTTTCGCTGTCAGCATCAGTTGCGCCGGCCTTTGCCGACTTTCCGTCATAGAGCTTAGCCGAGATCTGCGAGTGCAGGCCCTGTTGTTTGCTGAAGGAATGCACCACCTGGTCGATCACGTAAGGCACGCCATCGAGGCCCGGCCGCACGTTCTCAAACAAGAGTGGTGCACCAGCACGGATCGCCGGATCTCCGACCACAGTGACGGACGAAGCCCCCTCGCCGCGCTTCAGATCCCTGGCCTTGGCTTGAGCTGCCTCGTCTGCCTCGGTCACGCTGGAGAAGGGTTCAGGGATGCGGTAGACGCTGTCGCCGTCTGCATCGGCATCCGCGCCTATCTCGCGGCGCTCTGCCTGCTCTCCGTCCTGATAATAAGCAACGACCTTGCTGTAACGCGTGCGGTCATTGGCTTCGAAGGAGCATGAGCCCTTAATGATGCGATCTGGCGTGATCATCACCGTGCCAAGGAAGGTGCCACCGGCAGAAATGCCGCTGCCCTTCCGGGCAAAGACCAGTCGTCCACCCTTGATCGAGAACAGCGCATTGTTGCGCTCTGCCAGACGGCGGGCAAAATGGATATTGCTTTCGTCCTGCTGGCCGATCCATGGATAGCGGACGGAGGCGAGAGCCGGATCAACCGCCGGCGTCAGCCCGCTCTCCCTGGCAATCGTGCTCAGGATCTGCCCGAGCGTCTGGTCATCGAAATGCCGCTCCTGCCGTTCCTTCAGCTTGCCCGCGCGAAGATCTGCGGATTTGCCGGAGATCGACATGGTGTAAGGCAGGCATTTGCAGGCGACCTTGTCGACGGTATAGCGTCCAACCATGGGAACGCCGAAGCCCTCATATCCCATCTCAAGAGTGATCACCGCGCCCTTGCGCGGCATGGCCAGAAAGTCCGGCGGCCCGTCATTCAGATCGATGTCGATCGTGTCGGCGCTTTCGCCATCCTTGTCTGTCACACTGACGGAGATCAGCCGCTCATAGAAGGCGCCAGCCACTGGCTTGCCGTCCACGGAGAGTTTCACATAGGGTTTCATGATCTTAATCCCACAGGCTTACGAGATTGCGCTGCGGCGTGTCCTCGATCAGATCCGGCATGATGATCACCGTGCCCAAAGGAAGTACCGGCCCAAGGCCGGCAAGGCCCGGATTGGCAGCCAGCACGGCTTCCGTCACGTCACGCGTGCGGCCATAGGTTTGCAGGCAGGCGAGATCGACAGTCTCGGCTGCGCGGGTCTGATAGGTCGTGGTCATAAGGTCACCGGAAAATGGAGATCACTGAGCTCAAGACGCCGGCGGATCGACCGTAACGCTTCAGCATGATGGCATAGGCATTGCGCATGGGAATGCCGGCCGCCGTGTGGAGGCTTCGATCCTCATCGACGGATTGCACCGTGAATGATCCATGGATCACGCCTTGCGCACCGCTTCCAGACACCAGCATCAACGCCTGCCCCGCATTGGCAGCGGCAATGATACCATCCAGCGAGCCCATGCCACCGAACTCCACCGGAAACAGCACACCCCGGATCGTCACCTCTTCCGAGGTCGGACCTGTCCATTGCTGTCGGTTCAGCCCCTGCACCACTTCCTGATCGGCCCACGGCGTATTGATCCGCCGTGTCAATGCATCATAGCCGAAGCCATGAGACTCGAATGCAAAAGCGCCAAGCGCCATGGCGACTGATCCGGACATTGGGATTCCTTAGGATATGATCGTTCTTTCCGCCGAGGTAGCAGTTCGGCCCATCCTGCTCCTTGATTATAGGACAGCGAAGGGCCGCTTTCGTATACAGAGCCGGGAACGTGCCTAATCCCGTCGGCATTGCCTGGGATTTCTGTCGGCGCTAACCTGGTCACAGCTTGGGAGAACGAAGAAGGGAAGAAGAGAGCCGTTCTTGACACGAACTACCCGAAGGCAATCACCGCGTGGTTGAAGGCCTGTGACGCTGCGAAGGTCGGATTAAAACCAGTCAAAACAATCGATCTGCGATTTGGGCGGGTTCAGCAGTCCTAATGGCGCAACACCACACGCCCCGACACAGATTGTTCGTCCCCCATGTAGGAAAACTCCATGCCTCGAACCGGTTTCATCGATCATATTGGTATTGCCGTTCCTGACCTTACAGCCGCGAAGGCCTATTACGACGCCTTGATGCCGATACTTGGTCTCAAGGAGTGGTTCAAAACGGAACCGGAATTCAACTATGGGCCAGACGGGGTGCCGGGCACGCAGCTCTTTTTCTATCAAGCCAAAGACGCGGGCACCTATTCACGTCATGCGATCGGCCTGCAGCACTTGGCATTCGCCGTGGAGAGCCGCGCGGTGGTGCATGAAGTGCACGACTGGGTTTTGTTGCAAGGAGGCAAGATCCTGCACTCACCCCGAAATTTCCCAGAGTACGGAAATCACTATGCGACCTACTGGCTTGACCCTCATGGCATTAAGCTGGAAGCGGTTTGCAACAGTTAGGCCGAAGGAACGGATCAGGCCCAAAAGGCTAGCCCTAAGCCCGCAAGGCATACCCATCAGGTCGCCGTCGCGATCCTGCAATTGGCCGAGACGGCTGCGCTCTTCTCAGGCGCTCATTTCGAGAAGCGCATTGGCAACCTCGTCAGAGTTGTAAGGCTTTCCAAAAAAACGGCTTCCGTTTGGCATCTGGGATGATGTCACCTGACGATGACCTGACGTCACGATGATCTTGATGGGCGGCCAACGATCCCGGACGGTGGCCGCAAGCCCAAGGCCATCCATGCTACCAGGCATGTCAACATCGGTAAAAAGGGCGCCGACCTTCCGATTCTCTTGCAGGATCGTTATCGCTTCATTTGCGTTGGCGGCTTCCAGAACGTCCATGCCGCGGTCTTCGAGATCGCAAGCGATGTCCATTCTCAACAGGGGCTCGTCTTCAACGACAAGGACAACCAGGGGCGATTTCATGGGCAGGACCAATCTTGATGGGCAGCCCTCCGGTATGAAGCGGCTAGAGGCTAAACAGAACGCGCCTCATAAGTGTTCCCTTAAATATTATTATTCGTCGGGGAGACTACGTCCCTAAGCGGCTGCGTCCCGTTCCACCTCAATATCGAGAAACCTTGTCCGAGACGTTGGCACGCCGTAAGCGATACATAATTACGCCCTGTCAGACATCGGCGTCAGGTGCGTGCAGCTGTCCATGCAGTTCGAATTGAACGCCTGCCGTTTCGTATCGCAGTTCCGCTTCGCCATAAAAAGCCGGCGCGACCATCCGCTCGATCAGGCGAGAACCGAAGCCAACCCGCGTTGGGGTCGTTACTGCGGGGCCACCCGATTCCGACCAGGTGAAGGTAAACTCCGATTTCGGCCCGATCTGCCACCCGATCGCAACAGTACCGCTTTCCATCGACAGTGCGCCGTATTTCACGGCATTGGTCGCCAGTTCGTGCAACGCCAGGGAAAGAGCGACCGTTTGCGAGGGTTCGACCGCAACGGCTGGACCCTCGATCGAAAATTGTTGATCGGTACTGCAATGAGGCGCAATGGCCGCGCGGACAACCGTCTCCAGATCCGCTGCGACCGAGTGCTTTTCCAGAAAAACATCCTGAGCTCTTCCGAGCGCAGAAATCCGGCTAAAAATCGCAGCCCCGGCGGCGTCCAAGGTTTCCGCATGGCGCATCGATTGGGACACAATGGACTGCACCAATGTCAACGTGTTTCGGATGCGGTGCGCCAATTCTCGGGTCAGATCCTCGCGTTGCTGCTCCAGCAGCTTGGTCTTGGTAATATCCTGTACCAGCGCATACCAGCCCTGCATGCCGCCGCCCTTCGCTTCGCGCGGGACATATTCAACATGCACATATCGCGGCTCGGCATTCTCGTACGGCATCAGCTGCTCGAACTGAAACCGCTCCCCTGCGAGCACACGTTCGATCTGGGGTCGCACGGCGCTATAGGCTTTCTCCCCCACGATGCTGCGGATGGTTTGCCCCTGGATCTCCTCGCGCGTTTTGGGAAACCAGTCCTCATAAATTTTGTTGTTGAACTGGTAGCGTTCATCGATGTCGATATAGGATACGAGAACGGGCAAGGCGTCAGCCAGCGTTCGCAACTCGTCTTCACTGCGCTTGGCTCTGGCGACGGCTTCCACATGGTCGGTGACCTCATGGCCGGTGACGAATACACCTTCAATCGCTCCGTGGTCATCCGTGATTGGCTGACACACCACATCAACATAGCGCTGATGGCCGTCGCCCTCCAGTGCCACTGCCATACTACGGGCTTCAAACACCTCTCCCGACCGGTACACTTTATCCAGTGCCTGAAAGAAGGCTTCATTTGTCGAATGGGAAAAAGCACTCTTGATCTTCAGCCCGACAAGCTGACGCCCGCCGAGAAACTGCGTGTATGCATCGTTGGCATATTCAACAATATGGTCAGGTCCGGCCAATATCCCCACGAAACCCGGCATCTTTTGAAGCAGGGTTCTCAGTTTTGCATCGGTATTAACAGGGGAATTCGTTCGCGCAGGAATGTTTGTCTCACTCATAGAATTGGTTCGTCCAAACACTCGAATGCGTATTGAAATCGTCAGCTACAGATACATGTCATTAAAACATCTGTCGGGCCAATTGTCACTAAAGGTGTGGCTGTCAGCGAAGAATATCTGTTCGTTTAAGGCAGGATGGTTCAACTCCACAGCCGCTTTCGCCAGCTCGCCCTGCTTTCCCAAATCGCTGATTGCTGCCGGCTTCGTTTAGGATTCGTCTCGGTGCCAGAGGAACCTTGGTCACCCGTCGTCGTTGTAGAGGTCTCAACAGGAGGAAACGAAATGGCTTACGAACAAACAGCTAATGCTGACACCAAGGAAACCCACGATCTGATCGCCAGCGACAAGGTCGAAGGCACCGATGTCTACGGGACTGGTGACGACAAGATCGGCTCGATCGAACGCCTGATCATCGAAAAGCGCAGCGGACGCGTATCTTATGCAGTCATGAGCTTCGGTGGTTTTCTGGGTATCGGTCACGACCACTACCCATTGCCATGGGCTAAGCTCACTTATGACGAAGATCTGGGTGGCTATCGGACCGACGTCTCCAAGGAGCAGGTGGAAGGCGCGCCGAAATACGAGAACGACAATGACGACTGGAGCTCCGACCGCGGCCGTCAAATCTACGACCATTACGGCGTTGCACCCTACTGGATGTAACGTACCGGAGACCGGCTCGTGATCGGGCCGGTCGCCCCCCTATGCAGAACTTTCGACCGGCTCTCAGTCCATTTTGACGAAACCCGGTATCCTGCTTGCCCGTTGCGCGCAAATACACGCTTTGCCGGCTCTTCGGTGAAATGTCGCTGTTAACCGCCTCGTCGCGACCACCAAATTATTGCGCGACCGCTTCTTTGCGGGCGAGAGATTGCAGATCCTTCGACGAATTATGGGCACCATGGCGCCGATGTGCGGGCACAGGTTGAAGCCACCCGCTATTTGACAGTCATGCAAGAGGCATATGGACTATCGCCGCGCACTCGGCGACAAAGCCCAATCGAATTAAAGAGTTATTTCAAGTCTTTGGGGAAGTTGGAGGCCTCGCCCGGAATCGAACCGGGGTGCAAGGATTTGCAGTCCTCTGCGTAACCACTCCGCCACGAGGCCGTCCAGATCAAAAGAGCGTGTGGTGGCGCGGATTTAGAACGGTTCCGAAGAAACCGCAAGGGGGATTTTGTGAAAATCTTTCAGCTTGTTGCTAACGCTTTGTCGCATCCTTGTCATTTCGCAACAAACGGGACTGTCGAAGTCAGCGCCCTGCCCTTTGTACGCCTGGATGGCGCTTGCGCCACCAGACAGCGAGCCTGCGTCTGCGGCGGCGGACAAAGGCCAGATCCTGAGACAGAATCAAAAGTCCGACCGGAATCATCCAGAAGCCGAGAATTGGCAGAAATCCCAGCATACCGCCCAGCACAAACAGAACGCCCACGGCAATGCGGCCGGCGCGTGAGCGCGGAAACGGCATTTCCAGGCTGCCGAGCCGCAGTTTTCCGTTTTCTCTGTCTATGCCGTAGCGGCTTGTCTTTTTCATTGGGGGAACCTGTGGATACAAGACCCCGCAATTGGGGCGTTTTGGAATTTAAAACAAGCTTTTGGATTTTTTTTTGAAAAAGCGCTTGGCAAATCGCATCAGCATTTGTATTACGCCGCTCAACCGCAGCACGCGGTTGTTCCCTGGTAGCTCAGCGGTAGAGCATTCGACTGTTAATCGACAGGTCGCCGGTTCGAATCCGGCCCGGGGAGCCAAATTCAGACGAAGGGTTCGCGCGATATACGCTGCGAACCCTTTTTCGTTTTGGCTCATTGGGTTCCACCTCTCCGCTACTTGTCTTTTCTGGACGGCAGCCAGGCGTCTGCCTCGCTCCCGTCAGGGTAATAATTGCCGTTCGGGATAGACTGCAATTCGATCAGTCCGCCCCAGGGCGGGCGAACGTAAACGCTGACATTGCCGGGCGTATCCTCGTGCCTGGAATTACCATGAAGCTCCGAGAGCGGCTCGGCACCGGCTGCAACGATGCGCCTCAGTGCACTTTCGATATCGTCGCAATAGACGCAGATGTGATTCCAACCGCGATCGGCCAGTCCGAGCGGCTCTGCAGCCTTGTCGGTTACCACTTCGAACATTTCGATATTGGGCCCATTGCCAATCCGCATCAGTCTCTGGCGCACGACCTTGGCGCCTTCCGGCAGGCCCAGCTGGCGCTCCACGTCACCGCCTTCTCGCGGCGGGTCATTTGCGGTCAGTCCGTCATAACACCACTTGGCGCCCAGCCCGTCTCGCAGGAACCTGCTCGCCTTGTCGATATCCGGGACGGTGAGGCCAATATGATTCAGGCCGCGTGGCAAAGGACCGAAACGATCTTCTTCCATGAGCTTACTCCATCATGATTGTCGATTTCAGAGGTGAGGCGCGGCCAGGATTTGAAGAACGAGACAGTCAACTGCGCCCCTGCGACTTAAGAGGGGCAACGCGGCGAGTGGAAGACATGTTCCGGGCGTTTTCGACGCGAGCTGCAGGGGGCAATGCTGAACCGCGGGCACCGACCGGCTCATATGCATGTCGCAGGAGCGTAAAGGCTTGGCGCGGCGGAAAGACGCTCTGCGACAATTGCGCTCACAGTTTGGTGATGTTCTGGAACCAAACGACCCATGACACTATTTCTTATCCATATCGGTGATCGATCGGATATTCCGCAAAATATTCCATCTGACCACCGAGACTGATCAGTAGCCTTCAAGGAAGGGGTGCGTATCATGCTGATGGGAATGGAATTGATCATGTTGGCCTTCGGACTGTTCGTCCTTGCTGTTTCGACCGCCGTCGCGGTGGCAGCGTGGGGAATGGCGAAAGCCTATAGTCAGGAATTTCGGGAAGAAAAGCAGGCAAGCAATCTGGCTCTGCGCATCAAATCTCCGCCGAAGAAGCGCAAGCCTGCGATGAAGCGTGCGCCAGAAGTGATGGCGGCCTGACAAACAGGACCTCGCAAACAAGAATGATCCGCAGCGACATTTCCCGCGTAAACTCATCCATTGACGACAAGAGCGGGAAATTATCGCAGATATGACTGAACAGAGCCGGCCGATCATCCTGTGGTTCCGCAAGGACCTGCGCGTCGACGATAACGCCGCATTGTCCGCAGCCTTGGGCACAGGCCGCGCCGTCATTCCTCTTTATATTCGCGACGCCGGCGCCACCAGCGCGCCGCTCGGCTCAGCGCAGCAGTGGTGGCTCCACCATTCGCTCACCGCGCTCGACGCTGCCCTGAAAGCCCGCGGAAGCCGGCTCATTTTCCAAAGCGGCACCTCGTCCGACGTTATCACACGGTTGATTGCGGAAACGCGGGCGCGCGGTGTCTACTGGAACAGACTCTATAATCCCGCCAGCTTCGATAGCGATGCAGCTTTGAAGGCGACGCTGCGTGACAATGGACTGGAAGCGGAGAGCTTTCCCGGCCAATTGCTGCATGAGCCGGCGAAACTGAAAACCGGAAGCGGCGGCCCGTACAAGGTCTATACCCCCTTCTGGCGCGCGCTGGAGAAGAGTGGCGGGCCTAAAGAGCCCATACCCGCGCCTGAGACCATTCCAGAACCTGCCGACTGGCCCAAGTCGGAGAATTTGGCAGACTGGTCGCTGCTGCCCACGACACCGAACTGGGCCAACAGTTTTTCCGAAATCTGGACACCGGGTTGCGACGCGGCGCTGGAACGTCTGGATGACTTTCTCGACGAGGACGTCGAGGCCTACAAGGACCAGCGTGACCTGCCGGCACACAGCGTCACGTCCCGCCTCTCACCATCTTTGGCGCTGGGCGAAATCTCGCCTGCCCGTATCTGGCATGCAGCCCATGGCGGCAAGGCCAGCAGTGCCAATGTCATCAAGTTCCGACAGGAACTGGCCTGGCGCGATTTCTGCCATCACCTGCTCTACCATTTCCCTGCCCTTGCCACGAAGAACTGGAACGACCGGTTTGACGATTTCCCGTGGGAAGACAACGCAGACCTGTTCGATAAATGGACAAGAGGTCAAACGGGGTATCCCATTGTCGATGCCGGCATGCGGGAATTGTGGCGGCACGGAACCATGCATAATCGGGTTCGCATGATTGCGGCATCTTTTTTGATCAAGGATCTGATGATCGACTGGCGGCGTGGCGAGCAGTGGTTCCGCGATACGCTGGTGGATGCCGATCCCGCGTCCAATCCGGCCAACTGGCAATGGGTGGCCGGCAGCGGTGCCGACGCCTCGCCCTATTTCCGCATTTTCAATCCCACGCTTCAGGGCGAGCGTTTCGACCGTGAGGGTGTCTATGTGCGGCGGTTCGTGCCGGAACTCGAGAAACTGGAAAAACGCTATATTCACAAGCCATTCGAGGCACCTGAGGATGTGCTGCAAAAGGCTGGCATCACCTTGGGCAAGACCTACCCCTTCCCCATTGTCGATCACAGGACCGCCCGGCAGCGTGCGCTTGATGCCTATTCCGATACCAGCAAAGACTAGCGCGTGCCGTGGGCATTTATTCCACCCTGTCGGCCTGACGCAGAAACCCATTTCTTGTGTTTGTGGCCTTGTGAACCGAAAAGTCGCTGCTTAATCTTCTCGCAAAGACAGGACGACGTTCCATGGCATTCTTTCCATCGGTCATCGAGGCGATCGGCAATACGCCTCTGATCCAGCTCAAGGCCGCATCCGAGGCGACCGGCAGCACCATTCTCGGCAAGGCGGAATTCCTCAATCCGGGCCAGTCGGTCAAGGATCGCGCGGCGCTCTATATTATCCGTGATGCGGAAAAGAAGGGTTTGCTGAAGCCCGGTGGCGTGATCGTTGAGGGCACGGCCGGTAATACCGGCATCGGCCTGACGCTTGTGGCGCGTGCGCTTGGCTATCGAACCGTGATCGTCATTCCGGAAACACAGAGCCAGGAAAAGAAGGATGCGCTCAGGCTTCTGGGTGCCGAACTGGTGGAAGTGCCAGCCGTTCCCTACAAAAACCCCAACAACTACGTGAAGCTCTCGGGGCGCCTTGCCGCGCAACTGGCGAAGACCGAACCCAATGGCGCGATCTGGGCAAACCAGTTCGACAATATCGTCAACCGTCAGGCCCATGTGGAAACCACGGCCAAGGAAATCTTCGAGCAGACCGGCGGCAAGGTCGATGGCTTCATCTGCGCGGTCGGCTCCGGCGGTACGCTTGCCGGTACCGCAGAAGGGCTGCGTGCTCTCAACCCCGACGTCAAGATCGGACTTGCCGATCCCGAAGGCGCAGCACTCTACGAGTTCTACAAGAACGGCGAGCTGAAATCTTCCGGTTCCTCGATCACCGAGGGCATTGGTCAGGGACGCATTACCGCCAATCTCGAAGGTTTCACGCCGGATCACGCCTATCAGATACCGGACGCGGAAGCGCTGCCGGTGATCTTCGACCTGATCGAAAACGAGGGCCTGTGCCTTGGCGGTTCGTCCGGCATCAACATCGCTGGCGCCATGCGTCTGGCGCGCGACCTTGGCCCCGGCAAGACGGTCGTGACGATCCTGTGCGATTATGGTAATCGCTACCAGTCCAAACTATTCAACCCGGACTTCCTCACCTCAAAAAACCTGCCCGTTCCCGGCTGGCTCACGGAAAAGTCCGATTTTTCCATTCCCTTCGAAGAAGCCTGATGACACCATGACTGCACCGACACGCGCCCTCTACCGAGATGATTTCTATCTTGCGACCGCAGAGGGTGTCGTGACGGCGGTGCACGACGATGGCGGTATCGAACTCGACCAGACGTGCTTTTACGCAGCATCGGGCGGCCAGCCGGGGGATACAGGTTTTCTCGAACGCGCCGATGGCACAAAGATCGCGCTTGGTGAAACACGCCACGGTGCTGACAAGAGTATCATTCTTCACCACCCACTGGATGACCAGCCGGCAGCAAGCGTCGGCGAGACACTGGTTTTGCATGTCGACTGGGCACGCCGCTACCGGCTGATGCGCATGCATACCGCTTGCCACCTGTTATCGGTTGTCATGCCCTACCCCATCACCGGTGCTGCCGTTGGTGAGAATGAAAGCCGGGTCGATTTCGACATGAGCGAAACGATCGACAAGGATGCCGTGACCGCCAGGCTGATGACGCTTGTGGAGGAGAACCATCCGATCTACCTGCAATGGATCACGGACGAGCAACTGGCCGCCAATCCCGGCATCGTCAAATCCAAAAATGTCAGGCCGCCGGTCGGGCTTGGACGTGTCAGTCTGGTCTGCATCGGCGAAAACTCCGCCGTTGACAGTCAGCCCTGCGGTGGCACACATGTTTCCGAGACCCAGGAGGTCGGCGCGATTCACATCGCTAAAATTGAGAAAAAGGGTAAGGAAAACCGACGTTTCCGGATACGCTTCGGACAAGCGGAGACCTGAGCCCGAACCAGGACTGGAGAACCGGATGGCCGGAGAAAAAAGCCGCTTCGTTGTTTCTGCCGATTGGGTCGAAAAGCAGCTCGGCGCACCGGGTGTCAAGGTCGTCGATGCGTCCTGGTATCTGCCAGCTCACAACAGGAACGGCGCTGAAGAATACGCCTCCGGCCATGTTCCAGGCGCGGTATTCTTCGACCAGGACGTGATTGCCGATACCACGACCGGCCTTCCCCACACCCTGCCCGCTCCTGAATTTTTTGCCGCCGAAATTGGCAAGCTCGGCATTTCAGAGACCGATACGATCATCGTCTATGACGGCATGGGCCTGTTTTCCGCGCCGCGCGTCTGGTGGATGCTGCGGGTGATGGGTGCCCGAAACGTCTATATCCTCGACGGCGGTTTCGACGCCTGGAAGGCGGAAGGCCGCGCCGTGGAAACGGATCTTCCTGAGCCAGAACCCGCCCTATTCACGCCGACCTTCAATGCCCGCCGGGTCGTTTCATTCGACGAGATGACCGAGGTCGTTGACAGCGCCTCGCGGCAAATTGCCGATGCACGGCCTGCGGGTCGTTTTACCGGGCAAGAGCCCGAGCCGCGCGCGGGCATGCGTTCCGGGCACATGCCGGGGGCACGCAGCGTGCCGGCCATGGCACTGTCCGAAAACGGTCGCCTGAAGGACCTCGACAGTCTGAGGACAATCTTCGAGGAGGCTGGCATCGACTTGCGGCAGCCGGTGGTCACGAGCTGCGGATCGGGTGTGACCGCAGCAGTTGTCACTCTGGCGCTGGAATCACTCGGCCACCGCAATAATGCCCTTTATGACGGCTCGTGGTCGGAATGGGGCTCGAAGGCCGTGACCCCGGTCGTCACGGGCGAAGCCGAACCGGTCAAGCACGCGCTCCACAATCCGATCACGACACGCGTAACCCGTCTGGAGATGACCTCCGCGCCGAAGGCTTCGTTGCCGGTTCCGGTCAATGTGCAGACCGCGATCATCCGCGCCAAGGACATACCGCTGCCTTTTTATCGCTTTCTGCAGCAGCAGGTAGGCGGACGCTGGCATTGGCACGAGCGTCTGAGACAAAGCGACGAAGAATTGAAGGCCATCGTGCATAATCCGACGGTCAACATCAGCGTTCTTTACGTCAACGGTGCCCCGGCCGGCTTCTTCGAACTCGCCCAGCAGAGCCCGGATATTACCGAGCTATCCTATTTCGGCATGATGGAGCATGCGCTTGGGCTTGGGCTTGGCAAATGGTTCCTGCTACAGGCGCTTTACTCCGCCTGGCAGGACGATCCCGCCAAAGTGACCGTGACCACCAACACGCTGGACCATCCGCGCGCCCTGCAGCTTTACCAGCGCTTCGGCTTCTCGCCGGTCGATACCTATGATGCCCTGGTGGAACCGCTCAGCGATGAAGAACTGTTGACGGTCTTCAAACTCTAACAGGCAAGTTTCGGGTGGCAGAGGTCTCCTTTGCATGGGCCTATGGGCGCATCGACACCGGAGACTTCACGATGACTGACCTGATTTTTGTAGCAATGCCCACAGAAGCGGCCCGCGCCTATCAAAGCGGTGCCGAAGACGCCAATGGAATGCCGCCAGAGCGGCATATCTCGTTGAGCGGCACCGGAACGCCATGCCGCCACTGCCTGCGCCACATCGCAGCCGGCGACGCCTATCTGACACTTGCCTATCGGCCCTTCTCCACCATCCAGCCCTATGCGGAAATGGGGCCAGTCTTTCTGCATGCAGAGGAATGCACACCTTATGCCGGTGGCGATGCCCTGCCTGAAGTGCTGACCACCAGCCCTGATTTTATCCTACGCGGCTATGACAAGGACGAAAGAATTGTCTATGGAACCGGTGCCGTTACCGCCAGCGGCACGATTGCATCACGCGCACTCCAACTGCTGTCACGCGATGACATCGACTTCGTGCATGTCCGTTCCGCCCGCAACAACTGTTATCAATGTCGCATCGACCGCCGTTAAGGCGGCGATCCGCAAAGAGGTCGATCAGATGCCTGCTCAAAATGTCATGGGTTCCAGGGAATGGCTGCTGCTGATCACGCTGTCGGTGATCTGGGGTGGATCGTTCTTCTTCACCGGGGTGGCTGTCCGGGAGTTACCACCATTCACCCTCGTCACGTTGCGCGTGTCGCTTGCGGCGCTTGCACTGCTGATCGTTATCCGCGCACGCGGATTGTCAATGCCAGCTGATCCGCGCATCTGGGCCGCATTTTTCGGCATGGGCATCCTCAACAATATGATCCCCTTCAGCCTGATCGTCTGGGGACAGACCCATATTCCCAGTGGCCTTGCATCCATTCTCAACGCCACCACGCCGTTTTTTGGTGTGGTGGTCGCGCATATTCTCACTCAGGACGAAAAGATGACCGGTCGCAGGCTCGCCGGCACCGTCATCGGATTTGCGGGCGTTGCTTTCATGATCGGGCCAGCGGCCCTTTCGGGACTGGGGTCGAATGTACTGGCGCAGCTAGCGGTTCTGGGAGCAGCGCTCTCCTACGCCTTTGCCGGCGTCTTCGGCAGGCGCTTCCGCGCCATGGGTGTTTCGCCCCTGGTGACAGCCTGCGGACAGGTCTGTGCCTCGACGGTGCTGATGCTGCCAATTGCACTTTTTGTCGACCGCCCATGGACGCTTGCCGTGCCTAGCGTATCGACCTGGCTTGCAGTGGGTGCCATTGCGCTTATTTCGACGGCGCTCGCCTACATCCTGTTCTTCCGTATTCTGGCAACCGCCGGGGCCACGAACCTGATGCTCGTCACCTTTCTGATTCCGGTCAGCGCGATCCTGCTTGGCTGGTTGTTTCTGGGCGAATTGCTGGAGCCAAAACACTTCTTCGGCATGGCGACCATTGTCGTGGGCCTTGCACTCATCGACGGCCGCCTGCCGACGATGATTGGCCGTCTCTGGAGGCGACCGCACCCCGATATCGGTTGAGGCCTCATGCATGACGTGAAGTTCATGACAAAATGAATCAAGAAATTATCACAACATACTGTTTTTCATAATAACTGTTTTATTCCGCCTCCAAATCTGAAGTCGCAGCAAAAAGAGGCCGGTCGGATGGGCGACCGGCCTCTCTGGCCTTGCCCGCGACCGCGTGAGCGTCCGCGCGCAAACTCGGTTTCATCTGACCTCAGGCGACAGCCAGCACCGCTTCAGGCGCATGCATTTCGTAGCCGAGCGCTTCGGCAACGGCCTTGTTGGTAATGCGACCCTTGTGGACATTCAGACCATTGCGCAAGTGACGATCCTCGGCGATGGCGCGCAGACCCCGGTCAGCAAGAGCGAGTCCGTGGAACAGAGTTGCGTTGTTGAGCGCTTGGGTGGACGTCACAGGCACGGCTCCCGGCATGTTGGCCACGCAGTAATGCACCACCCCGTCGACTTCATAGGTCGGATCGGAATGGGTCGTTGCGTGAGACGTCTCGAAACAACCGCCCTGATCGATGGCGACATCGACGATCACGGCACCCTTGTTCATGCCCGACAACATTTCGCGGGTCACGAGTTTTGGAGCGGCAGCTCCGGGAATAAGTACGGCACCGATGACGAGATCCGCTGCGAAGACTTCCTGCTCGAGCGAGTCGATTGTCGAGAAGACCGTGCGCACGCGGCCATTGAAGATGTCGTCCAGTTCACGCAGACGGGTGATGGACCGGTCAATGATGGAGACTTCGGCACCGAGGCCTGCAGCCATCTTGGCAGCGTTCAGACCAACCACTCCGCCGCCGATCACGGCGACCTTGGCAGGGTTCACACCCGGTACGCCACCAAGCAGAATGCCGCGACCGCCATTGGCCTTTTGCAACGCGGTAGCGCCCGCCTGAATGGCCAGACGACCGGCGACTTCGGACATTGGTGCCAGCAAAGGCAGTCCACCGCGGTCATCGGTGACTGTCTCATAAGCGATTGCCGTGACGCCGCTTCCGATCAGACCCTTGGTCTGTTCCGGATCGGGTGCGAGATGGAGATAGGTATAGAGAAGCTGGCCGTCGCGAAGCTGCGCCCATTCCGATGGCTGCGGCTCCTTGACCTTGACGATCATGTCGGACTTTTCAAAGACATCCTTGGCGGTGGCGGCGATCTTCGCGCCGGCTGCCATATAGGCTGCGTCATCTACGCCGATGCCGGTACCGGCACCCGTCTCGACCAGCACATCGTGACCATGGGCGACATATTCGCGGACCGCGCCCGGCGTCAAACCAACACGATATTCATGATTTTTGATTTCCTTCGGGCAACCGACACGCATTGAGCGTTCCTCTCTTCTGGTTCTGGCTTTTCGCCACTGGATTGTGGAAGCGCTATGGCAACAGAAAACGCACCGCATGTCCTTGCAAACTGGAATTGCAGTTCGGCCCGTTTTCGAAGATAATTGCAAAATCAACACAATTATTCGGAGAATATTTCATACATGGAACTAGACGCCATTGATCGTGCCATTCTGAAGGCGCTGCAGCAGGATGGCCGCATTTCCAATGCCGACCTCGCCTCAAAGGTCGGTCTCAGTGCTTCAGCCTGTTCTCGGCGTCACGACAATCTGGAAAAATCCGGCGTCATCAGCAGCTATCACGCCCGCCTCGCCCACAAGGCGCTGGACTACAAGATGATGGTGATCGTCCATATCTCGCTGTCGGGCCAGTTCGCCAAGACGCTCGCCGAATTCGAAGCCGCAGTGAAACGGGTGCCCAATGTACTGGTCTGCTACCTGATGTCGGGAGAGTATGACTATATATTGCGGATCGCGGCCAAGGATCTCGAGGATTACGAGCATATCCATCGCGACTGGCTGTCAGCATTGCCCCATGTGGTGAAAATCAATTCGAGCTTTGCGCTACGCGAAGTGATCGAAAGACCCAATGTCGGCCTCTGATGCAAGTCATAAAAATTTAATACATTACCTTAACCTCAAATAAACAGGTCCGGCGCACAGTGAGACAACTCATTCAGGTCTTTTTCACGGAGGAAACATGGGGCAGCTACTGAAAGTCGACGGTCGAAAGCTTCCGCGCTATCGTTGCCGTATGGATAGCCGGGTCAAGTATCTCAACCAGGAAGCAACCGCGCGGGTCGTGGACGTATCCGACGAAGGTCTTTCGGTCGAGCTCTACGGTCATATACACGCGGCAGAGGGCAGCCAGATCACCGTGATGACCAGCGACATTGGCCTGATCGAGGGAACGGTTCGCTGGCGTCGCGCAAGCCGAATTGGCGTTTTGATCAAGCAGAACAGCAATTCCCTTGCACAATTGTCTGCCTATTTCAGGAACTTCCATCAGGAGGTTCGCCCCACCCTGGTGCGGTAAAGCCCAGGGTCGGCAAGATCTGAACCGCGTTCCAGACCAATTCGTGAGATGCATTGAAGCGCCGTCGGCATTTGCCAGCGGCGCTTTCGCGTTACGGCCAGTCGATAAATATTTGAATGCAACAGCGCGTGCACAGACTGTTTTCGCCCAAAGCAATTACCATGCCAATCAATGAATGATCGGGCGACGTTTTTCCCATTGCGCGATGGCGACAGTCCTCGAAATTTCCGCGAGGCACCATCAATGGCTTGAAAAATATGACTTCAATTACAATTTAAGCGCGTTCTTTGCACTTTTAGCAATCGCATTAAGACTCCATAAGGGGCTGACTTTTTATGGTACTTAAGTTCATATTTACCATATTAGAGGCGATTAAAGTAATGATTGCGAATTCAAACACTCCTGGACGGCGTTCAGAACGCATTCGCTGCCACATCCGCGGGACGCTTCGATTCTTGAACAAGGAATTCGGTGCGCGCATCATCGACATATCACGCCTTGGCATGGCGCTGGAACTTTATGAATGGATCGAGGCTCGGCCCGGAAGCACCGTGCATATCAAGACCGGTGAATTTGGAACGATCGAGGCCACGGTCCGATGGTATCGCGCCGGCAAGATGGGGATTCAGATCGAGGAGACCAGCAACACTGCCGCGCAGATCGAAACCTATTTCAAGAATTTCCACGAACGGCAACTGACGCGCGCGGGCTGAATATCTCTGCTTCTCGATCCCAGCGCAAGGCAACTCTCCCTCGTCAGGGCACTTGCCTCAAACAAGAGCGATAATCACAAGCCTGTCATTTTTTCGATGCACTCCTGAGCGATCGAATTTAAACTCCCTGCCCTATGCGGGAGTTCGCCAAGGAGCACGTCATGACACCTCTGTCCGATCTACATCCCATCACGCGCCGTTCGCTGCTTGGCGGCCTTGCTGCATCGAGCGCGCTCATCGTGCTTCATCCCTTCTCGGCCCGTGCAGCCTCCAATCAAGCCCATCTGCGGCTGATGGAAACAACGGACATCCACGTCAATGTGATGCCGTATGACTACTATGCCGACAAACCCAATGACACGATGGGTCTGGCACGCACCGCATCGATTATCGATTCGATCCGCGCCGAGGCCGCCAACTCGATGCTGATCGACAATGGGGACCTTTTGCAGGGCAATCCCATGGGCGACTACATGGCCTACAAAAAGGGAATGAAAGCCGGCGACCTGCATCCGGTGATCAAGGCCATGAACGTGCTGGGATATGATTGCGGTACACTTGGCAATCACGAGTTCAATTACGGCCTCGACTTCATGTTCAATACATTGAACGGGGCGAACTTTCCGCTGGTCTGTGCCAATCTGACCAAGGGGGAACTGGCCGCAGACCCGAAACAGGACGACCTGTTCTTCAAACCCTATGTGATCCTGGAAAAGGCGATCAAGGATGGTGCCGGGAATGAAAGCCCGCTGAAGATCGGTTTCATCGGCTTCGTGCCGCCGCAGATCATGCTTTGGGATGCCAAGAACCTGGAAGGTCGGGCACAAACGCGGGACATCATCCAGACGGCCAAGGCCTGGGTCCCGGCCATGAAGGAAGATGGGGCGGATATTGTCATTGCGCTGTCCCATTCCGGTATTGATGGCCATGGTCAGGAAGACCGCATGGAAAACGCCTCTCTCTATCTGGCGGGCGTCGAGGGAATCGACGCGATCTTCACCGGCCACCAGCATCTGGTGTTCCCAGGCCCGAAGGATTTTGCCGATGTACCGGGGGCTGATGCCGTTCGTGGCACACTGCTCGGGAAGCCAGCCGTCATGGCCGGCTTCTGGGGATCGCATATGGGGCTGATCGACCTGCTGATCGAGAAAGATGGCGGCAGCTGGAAAATCGTCGACTTCACCTGCGAGGCACGCCCGATCTACCACCGCACCGAGGATCGCAAGGTGATCGCCGAAGTCGCAGACAAGCCGGAGGTAGTGGCAGCGGTCGCTGCTGAGCACCAGGCGACGCTTGACTATGTGCGCACGCCTGTCGGCAAGACATCGGCGCCGCTCTATTCCTATTTCGCGCTGGTTGCCGACGACCCTTCGGTGCAAATCGTGTCGAATGCACAGACCTGGTATATCCGCGATATGCTGAAGGAAACCGAATTCAAAGACTATGCAA
Source organism: Agrobacterium sp. ES01 (assembly GCF_050320885.1). Taxonomy (NCBI): domain Bacteria; kingdom Pseudomonadati; phylum Pseudomonadota; class Alphaproteobacteria; order Hyphomicrobiales; family Rhizobiaceae; genus Agrobacterium; species Agrobacterium sp. ES01. Next base: position 64,212 of record NZ_JBNQTH010000011.1, on the reverse strand, counting down.
TCCTGTCAGCAGCTGCCCCGTTCAAGGCCGGCGGGCGCGGTGGTCCGGATTATTATACAGACGTCGCCGCTGGCGATATCGCGATTAAAAACGTCGCAGACCTCTATCTTTATCCCAATACCGTGCAGGCCGTGCTGATCAGCGGTGAACAGGTCAAGAACTGGCTGGAAATGTCCGCGGGCATGTTCAATCAGGTTGAACCCGGCACCAAGGACGCAAGCCTGATCAATCCGGGCTTTCCCTCCTATAACTTCGATGTGATCGATGGCGTGACCTACAAGATCGACCTGTCGAAGCCGCCGAAATATGATGCCGACGGCAAAGTCATCAATCCGGAGTCGAGCCGCATCGTCAACTTGCAGTTCAGCGGACATGCCATTGATCCCGCCCAGAAATTCGTGGTTGTGACCAACAACTATCGTGCCGGAGGCGGCGGAAAATTCCCCGAAATCGCCAGCGACAAGGTTATCTTCGTCGGGCCGGACACCAATCGCGACGTCATCGTGCGCTACATCGTCGACCAGGGAACCATCAACCCGTCGGCAGATGCCAACTGGTCCTTTGCCCCCATGGACGGAACGACCGCCGTTTTCGAAACCGGCCCGAAGGCCCGTGATTATCTGAAGGCTGTCAAAGGTGCGACCATCGAGGATGCCGGCGATGGCGTCGATGGTTTCGCACAATTCCGCATCATCCTTTGAAAAGCGCGAAGGGCTGGCCTGCAATCTTCAGATGCCCAGCCTTGCAGGTCTTCAGCGTCATATCTTTCAACGGCATTTGTTGATTGCGTCAGGTCGTCCCTACCCGCTAATCCATCTTGGATATCTCCTAACGCCATTGACCGAGACCCATGCAGTCATGAACGAGAGAAAAATGAGCAAGGTGGATTACCGCAGACGCGAATTTCCCGATCACGTTCACCTGCCTTTTGACGCGCCTGAAAAGAAGGAAAAGGCTGTCTTTTCCACTTTTGGCGCACACCGTCCCCGATATCGCACGTCGGCACTTCGCCTTGCAGATGAAGCGGCTCGTTCCGGTTGGTTCGACATGGTCTACTTACAGACAGATATCAATTTAAAGACCGACCACAGCATTCCGGACGGTGTCGAGCTGATGCCGACCGAATGGTCAGACGAAGACTCACGGTTCATCAGCGAAAACCCGCGTGGTTTTGGATACTGGCTTTGGAAACCTTTGCTGATCAAGCAACTGCTCTCCAATTTGGATGACGGAACACTGCTCGTCTATGCGGATGGCGGCTGCGAACTGTCGCAACAGGGCGGTCGGCGTATGCTCGACTATTTTGAAATGGCATCGACATCAGGCGGGCTGTTTTTCTCGCTGCCGTTCATTGAGGTGTGCTATTCCAAGCGCGAGCTTTTGCATCGTCTCCAAGCGACGGCAGAGGAAGCCGCAACAGCGCAGATACAAGGTACGATCCTGGTATTGCGAAACGGTGCAGACGTTCGTGGTTTCGTGGATCGCTGGATCGAGCTTTGCCGTGAGGACAAGTATTCACTTCTCACGGACGCGCTGGATCCAACGAAACAATCCCCCGACTTTCGATCGCATCGACACGACCAATCGATCCTGTCGATGCTGGTCAAGCGCAGTGACTTCGCAATAATTCCTGCGGAAGACGACTACTATAAACCCCTCTACAGAATTTTGAACAGTTGGATCTATCTCTTCCCGATTCACGCACGACGCGCGCAACGCATACGCCTCTTGTGGCTGATCAGCGGCTTATCGAGCTATGATAGATGCCTGGCAGCTGCGCGCGGCAGTCTTTTGTTTCGTATGCAAAAAGCTGTAATTGAGTTCCTCAGTCTACGCCCGCTGAAATCACGTAGAAGCGCCAACTAAACTGAATCTAAATCTGAACAGGCAGGTGGGCGGACAATGCGCGCTGGAATTCAGCTGCACAAAATCCACCGTTGTTCTCAATCTTCACCCAGTCTGATAGCGGCGGCCTCTTAGTTTTGTGATAAATTACGAGTCCATTGGAATAAAGTGCCGCATCATAGCTAAAGCTGCTGTTCGCTGTCATGAGTACATCTGCCTTCTTCATAGCTTCGAAGGTCTCAAGTGCACCCAGGTCCAAATGCAAGTGCATACCGTGTTTGGCAAATGCCTCAAACTCTGCAGCAGAACCATTGCTATAAATGTTTATGTGGCATCCAAAACCGTTCGCTTTGAGCGCGTCCTCTATTGCGATGACGTTAGCGTAGATCCGGTCAGCACTCACATAACGTTCACTGGTCATGTTTGGAGAGACGTCGCCACGGCGAATATGCACTGCGACAGTCAGGAATTGTCCGACAAATTCCTTTTTTACGGAATTGTTAGGAACAACATTCCGCAACAAGTCCGGAAAGCGGTCACAGTGTTCATACATATGCGTAAACTCGATCAGATGCGGTCGAGACCATAGATCGGTTCGAAAGACGTACTTGCGGAAATCGATCAGCGGTAGATCAACATCGTCGCGTTGAGGCACGCCGGCGCCGAGATCGAAAGCTGCAGCGCAGCGCGCAACCCAAGTTTCTGGGTCTCCCTCACCGTGAGCGATCTCACCGAATGGCGTATGAGCGTATTTGACACCGATATCGTCTGCGGTCGCCTGAATCGTCAAACGAGAGAGGATCTGTGATCCTAGCCCATCCCTTCGGGTATGAGCCGTAAATACAGTATCCGGATGGATGCGTCCCGACCGAACACCGTTGATGATGCGCGCACAGAAATGTTTCTTGTCGCGTTTCACCGGCAGGCGTAGGGCTCGCTTGAGTTCCACCCAGGCGTATCGTCCGAGATATTTCAAACGGTGCTTGTCCATCATATTCACTTCGCCGATGCCCTATAGTTTTCAGTAGTCGCGCGTATCATAGCCGAGCTCGAAAATCAGGGATAAATTGACAGCATTTTGTATTTTCCCGGAACAGAGAACCAATCTCATTCACCGGCTTGAGCACTCGGAAGGAGGCTCAGGGGTCGATCCTGTGACGATCTGGGATCACCGACACGCCCCGATTGGTCGACACTGGCGAGTGCCTCATCGATGCTGCCGGGGCATTTGCCCAACGACCCGGCTATTTCGCTGACGATCCAGCGGCCGGCAGGTCCGGGAGGCTTTGCGGTCTGCCACTCCGCCACAACTGGATAATCTGCGGCATCGTAGGGCTCCACGTCCAGGCGAACGAGGCGGCCTTCCATGAGATCCTGATGGACAAGGCTGAATGGCATACCGCCCCAGCCCAGGCCTGCCAGCATCAATTGCCGTTTGGTGCCCATGTCACTGACGCGCCACGTGCGCTGGGAGAGAACATTGTAGCTCTTTCCTTCTGCCGGCTTCGTCGTGTCGGCTACGACAATCTGCACCTCGTCGCGAAGGTCGGTTTCATAGATCGTGCGATCGAGTTTCGCCAGTGGATGATCAGGCGCGGCGACCGGCGACATGAAGGACAATCCAACGCGGCGGGTTTCTATGCCGGGACGGGCCTCCCAGGATGAGCCGCCGATGCCGATGTCGGCACCGCCCTGTTCCACCATGCTGTTGACGAGGAATGGAGCGCCGACGGTAAGCCTGAGCAGAATGGTCGGAAACTGTTTCTGGAACCGCGCCAGGACGGCGATCAGCAGCGAGTCGGGCACCATGACACTGACGGCCAGCTTCAGTTCGCCTTCCAGGCCTTCGGTCAACGCCTTGCTGCGCGCCCGAAGCCCGTCCAGATCGGCCATCATACGGCGCGCGTCTTCCAAGATTGCCCTGCCGGAATCCGTGAGGATTGGCGCGCGGTTCTGGCGGTCGAACAGAACAAGCTGCAGCTGCGCTTCGAGGTTTGCAATCGTGTAGCTCACCACAGACTGGGCGCGATTGAGCTGTCGTGCAGCCGCCGAAAAACTGCCTGTGTCGGCGACAGCGAGAAACACCTGCAACTGGTCAAGAGTAGGATTCGGAAGCACGACCCATCCATTTCATCGATTGAATTCATCCATATTATCACAGTTTTATTGATGAGCAGACTGCATTATTTAACCGCTATCGCCGCTCTCCTCCCGGTGCGGCACAGAAACTCAAGATGATAGGTGTCCCATGACTTCCATCCTCCACGTTAGCGGCAGCACGAACGGCGAATCATCGCTTTCGAACCGCGTTGCTCAGCAGCTTATCGAAAACATTGCCAAGAAAACGCCAGGCGCCAAAATCGTCGAGCGAGACCTTCATGGCAATCCCCTGCCCCATATCGGCAGCGACTTCTCGACCGCCATCCGCCTGGCACCCGATGAGCGCAGCGAAGCGCAGGCCAAGGCCATTGCAGCATCGGACGTCATCGTCGACGAATTGCTGGCTGCCGACACAATTGTCCTGTCCACCGGTTTCGTCAACTTCGGCATCACCTCGACCCTGAAGTCGTGGATCGACCATGCTGCCCGCGCTGGGCGCACATTCCAGTACACCGCGAATGGCCCTGAAGGCCTGGTGAAGGGCAAAAAGGCCTATATCGTTGTTGCCTCCGGCGGCGTTTACTCCTCCGGTCCGGCCGCTGCCGTTGACTTCGCAGAACCTTACCTGCGCGCAGTGCTTGGCTTCCTCGGCATCACCGATGTCGAAACGATCCGCGTCGAAGGTGTCGCATACGGTCCGGAAGCTGCTGAAAAGGCAATTGCTGAAGCTGAAAGCCGCGCAAAGCAGCTCGCTGAAGCAGCCTGATTGCCGAGCCGGTCGCCCGATCATGTCGCGGCGACCGGAACCTGTCTTTGCTGTCGCGAACCTGGCTTTATCCAGCTTTCGGCGTTTTCGATCCGACTGTTCAGCAAGGGGTCCCGTCACATGGGGGCTTCGATCGGCGAGCGGCCCCTTCTTGAAGCTGGACGGGGTACTGACCGCAATTGCGCAGCGATGTCGTCTGCAATCCGAGTGACCGCAATCGCCTCAGGTCTCCCCAGCAAAAACCCTTGTAGTTCGTCACACCCGGAGCGCGCCAGGAACATCGCCTGTTCGATGGTTTCGACCCCCTCTGCCACAACCTTCATTCCAAGGCCTGCGCCAAGATCGATGATCGATTTCACGATCGCGCTTGCGTTGTCCTCAACTCCGAGATTGGCGACAAAGCTGCGGTCGATCTTGATAGCGTCGAACGGATATCGGTTGAGATAGCTTAGCGAAGAATAGCCGGTCCCGAAATCATCCAGCGCAATCGTGAAGCCGGCTTCCTTCACCTTGGTCAATAACTGCAGCGCACGAACATCGTCATCCATCAAGACGCTCTCTGTGATCTCGAGTTCGATGCGGCCAGGATCGACGCCAGTGCTCTCGACGATACTGAATAATTGCGTCAGGAAATCGGGATGGCGCACCTGGATCGGGCTGACGTTGATCGACAGCCGGCCAAATGGCAGATCCTCTTTCAAGATCCGGCATGCTTGTGCAATCACCCATTCGCCCAATGGTACAATCTTTCCGGATACTTCGGCGACCGGGACAAAATCGATCGGGCTCACATAACCACGCTCCGGATGGCGCCAGCGCAAAAGTGCCTCATGGGACGAGATTTCCCCTGTCGCTGCACAGATGCGGGGCTGCAGCAGAAGTTCGAACTGTTGCTTGGTCAGCCCGGCCTCGATATCGACTTCCAGGGCACGTCGCTTTTCAAGCAAGGCATTCATGCCCTGTTTGTAGATCCGCCAGGTGTTACGACCCGAGTTCTTGGCATGGTAGAGTGCCATGTCCGCGCGACCGATCAACTCTTCTGCAGTGCTGGCGTGCTCGGGGCAAAGCGCTGCGCCGACGCTGACACCGCATTTGGCACTTTCGGAGTTGCCGAGGTCATAGGGCTCGCGGAAGGCCTCGACGAGACGGCGACCGAAGTCCTCGAGTTGGGCACCGAAAGCGGCATTCGAGAGGATGATGGCAAATTCGTCTCCACCCAGACGGGCGGCAAAGTCTTGCGGTCCGATGAGGTGGGAAAGGCGACGAGCTGCCTCTCTTATCACTTCGTCGCCGGCTGGATGGCCATAGAGGTCATTGACGTCCTTGAAGTGATCAAGATCGATCAACACGACCGCACAGCTTGCACCTTGTGATGAGCGCAAAACACTCTGGTTCAGGCGTTCCGTGAACAGAGCCCGGTTTGGCAGCGCCGTCAGTGTATCATGCAGGGCCAGAAAGCGGATGCGCCGTTCAGCTTCCTTATGTTCGCGCAAATCGACCAGGCAACCGATATGCATGGACTGACCCCGGTACGTAATGGCCCGCCCACGCGCCTTGACCGGGATGACGTCTCCATCGGCACGGACGATATTGATCTCCCGATTGAACTGGCCGTTGGCATCGACTTCCTCGATCAAGGAAGCGTGATCCTGATCGAGGAGAAACTCCGATATGCGGCGGCCCTTGAGTTCGGCCAGAGGCAAGCCGACCAATTCCGAGAAATGTTCATTTCCGTCAACGATTTCGCTGCCATTATGCATGACGATCGCCTCAAACGTCGCATTGGCAAGTGTAGCCACACGCTCGTTCTCTTCGGTATTGCGCCTGACAGTCTGCAACTCATCGCGGGCCCGCTCTTCTTCCTCAACCTTATCCATGAGGCGGTTGAAGAGACCGGTCAGCTTTTCCGCTTCATCGCCGGCCACCTGGGGGAGCCGGTGCTTCAGATCGGCGGTGCCGCGGACCAGGTCATTCAATGCGTCTTCCACGTGGCCGACGCCCAGCCGGCTGCCATGTTCGGCAACGTTCAGTCCCATCTCTTCGTCGGGGGCGGACACGCGCACCCTGGTTGTTCTGGCCATGATCCAGAAGAAGGCCAAGCCGAGCAGGAACGACCAATAGAAATTGATGCCGACGCCGATGGACTGAATATAGAGCTGTTCAAGCCTGCCTCCGGTCGGCAAACGGTCTGCCGGCGCGATCAACGCCAATCCGAGTGTGCCGACGACGCCTGCAAATGCGTGGACACCGATCGCGCCCACGGCATCGTCCAGCTTCATCCAGCGTTCCAGGATTTCATTGCCGAATATAGCGACCGTTGCCCCCACCGAACCCAGAATAAGAGCTCCGCCCGGTTCTACGACGTGACACCCGGCCGTTATTGCCACCAGTCCTCCGAGCATGCCAGACATCGATTTCTCCGGAAAAATCAGACCATCCCGGTAGTAGCCGATGGTATACCCCACGCAGGCGCCTATCCCCCCTGCCAGGACCGTATTTAGAACAATCGGCGCGATGTCCGGCGAGGCCTGAACCGTCGATCCCCCGTTGAAACCGATCCAGCCGATGAAGAGCAACAGAGCGCCGGTGGTCGAAAGGACCGGGCTGTGGCCGGCGATACGAACTGGCCGTCCATTTTCATCGAATCGCCCGAGCCTCGGTCCAAGCACAAGGCATGCCGCAAGCGACACCCATCCGCCGGTGGAATGCACAACGGTGGAGCCGGCAAAATCGACAAAGCCGAGATTTGCCAGAAAGGCCCCTTCGCTCGGAGCCAGCGCATTGCCCCAGGCCCAATGGACGAAAAAGGGATAAATGAGGCCGCTCAACACCAGTGAGCCGAGAACATAGGCCGAGAGTTTCATGCGCTCGGCAACAGCGCCGGACACGATTGTCGCCGCGGTTCCACAGAACATCACCTGAAAGACGAAGAAGCCACTTTCCCATGGGGTTAAATGACGCAAAAAGAAGTAATTCTCGCTGATGCCGAATGGCAGCGCACCATCGGACGTTCCAAAGGCAATCATGAAGCCTATCGCAGCAAAGGCGACGACGCCAAAGACGAAATCCAGCAGGTTCTTCTGAGCGACGTTGATCGAATTCTTGGAGCGCACCATCCCCGCTTCGAGCAACAGGAAACCGACCTGCATCATCATGACCAATCCGGCAGCGACGATCAGCCAGACAAGGTCCAGATTGGCGGCAATTTCAGCAAGAGACGTGTCGCTTGCCAGCGCCATCGATGGGCTCAGGCATGTAGCGACACTGAAAAACAACCGAACGTATCGGCTCGAAAAACAGAAGTTTGACAACGACACCGCAATATCCAATCGAACAATAGCGGTATCAAAGCGACAATCATTTAAAATTGAGTGATTATTTCAAAGCTCATTTAGCAAGTGCAACAGGTTGTTCGCACCTGCACAGGTCCGAAGGGCAAGTTTTGATCGACGACAGAGCGATCAGGCTTACACCAAGCGAGACTTTTCACCGTCGGAGAACAGCGATGCGCCGTTCTGATCGACGATCTGCCGCGCCTTGCGGAAAGAGCAATCGAGCGCATCGTCCATCGATGAGAAGACATCGGCGCGAATGAATTTACGCTCGAGCATATCGTCGCCCACCTGCTTGACGATGCGACCGCCGAGACGAAACTGATTGCCTTCGCGGATCGGCTCCGCATAGATCGTCAGGCCGTTATAAACCTCAGGTTCTGCGGCCGCAGCCGCCTGCGGTTTTTCGGAAGAACCGCCGAAGAAGGCGGAGATGATACGTGAAAAAATCGAAGTCATGTTGATTTACTAGCATATCCTGTTTGCCGGAAGAAGTCCTGGCTACCGCAATGTCGGCATGGTGAACGGCATAATCTCGCATGCCGCTCAGATGATCAGATTGGCGAGAATCTCGTTCTCCGTGATATCCTCAAAGCCGAGGCCTGCCGCCTCAAAGCGCGCAAGAAGCTCGGGAAAGCTTGACCGGTCCCGTGTTTCGATACCGATCAGGATCGAGCCGAAATTGCGCGCAGACTTTTTCAGGTATTCGAAGCGTGCGATATCATCATCCGGGCCCAGAAGATTGAGGAAATCGCGAAGGGCACCCGGCCGCTGCGGCAGCCGCAGGATGAAGTATTTCTTCAGGCCTGCATAGCGCATGGCCCGCTCCTTGACGTCAGGAAGACGCTCGAAGTCGAAATTGCCGCCTGAGACGACGCAGACAACCGTCTTGTCCCTGAGCGCTTGCGGATCGAGCTGATCAAGGGTTGCGATTGACAGTGCACCCGCCGGCTCCAGCACGACGCCCTCGACATTGAGCATCTCGATCATCGTCTGGCAGATCGCGTTTTCCGGCAGCAACAGAACCTGGTCTGCGGCAAAATGCTTCAAGGCGGCGAAATTCAAGTCGCCGATCCGCGCAACCGCTGCGCCATCGACGAAATTATCGACCTTGGGCAGCGTCACGATCTCGCCCGTTGCAATGCTGGTCTTGAGACTGGGGGCACCGCACGGTTCGGCGAAGACGAATGCCCTCTCGTCAAGCACATCACGGAAATAGCCGGTTACGCCTGCCGACAGGCCGCCGCCTCCGACCGGCAGCACCACCAGATCCGGCACGACGCCTTCCGGCAATTGCTCTGCAATCTCTGCGGCAACGGTTGCCTGTCCCTCGATGATATCGGCATGATCGAAAGGTGGGACCATGTAGCCGTCATTGGCTTCGACATAATCGCGAGCAGCGGCATAGCACTGGTCGAAGATATCACCGATCAGGCGAATGGTGATGAACTCGCCGCCGAACATACGTGTCTTGTCGATCTTCTGCTGCGGCGTGGTGACCGGCATGAAAACCACACCCGGCACGCTGAAATGCTTGCAGACAAAGGCAAAGCCCTGCGCATGATTGCCGGCAGATGCGCAGACGAAGGTCTTGCCGGAGCCGCCTGAGGCAATGACCTTGCGGAAAAAGTTGAAGGCGCCGCGAATCTTGTAGGAGCGTACCGGCGTCAGATCCTCGCGCTTGAGATAGATCTGCGCACCGTATTTCGCGCTCAGGTGCTCGTTCAGCTGAAGCGGGGTCGCAGCGAAGAGCTCCCGCATTGCTACCGATGCTTTTTCCACGTCCGTTTTCATATCGTGCGGGTCCATTGAGTTTTATCGCGGGCCCCGCTATGGCATAAGCATCAGGCGGAGACCAAGACATTTCCGTATGAATCGCAATCGGGATGCATCTTCCTTGAACGCCAGCCAGTTTCGCTCCGTCATCTACATCGCCTCGCTTTGCGGTCTTTATCTGTCGACGGCGATGATGATTCCCGCCATGGTCGACCTTTATTATGGCAATTCGGACTGGCAGATCTTTGCCTTGTCCGCCTTCATGGTCGGCGGCCTGTCGCTGATGACCGCCATGGCAACGCGCGGTGCGCCACCCGTTTTCTCCAAACGGCTTGGCTTCCTGCTGGTCAATGTGCTGTGGGCGACGTTCTCCCTGGTCGGTGCCATTCCGCTTTTGTTTGCCGGCAATGAGCTGACATTCGCCCAGGCGCTGTTTGAATCCATATCCGCTATCACCACGACCGGATCGACTGTGCTGACCGGTCTCGATCACCTGCCTCCCGGCCTGTTGATGTGGCGGTCGCTGTTGCAGTGGCTGGGCGGTATCGGGATCGTGGCGCTCGGCCTGTTCGTGCTGCCCTTCCTGCGCGTCGGCGGCATGTCCTTCTTCAAGATGGAATCCTCCGATACCAGCGACAAGCCGTTTGCGCGCCTTGCAAGCTTCACCCGCGCCTTCATCGCCATCTATCTTGGCATTACGCTTTTGTGCGCCATTTTGTACGACGTCGCCGGCATGAGCCATTTCGACGCCATCAACCACGCCTTCACCACCGTTGCCACCGGCGGCTTCTCCACCCATGACGCCTCGTTCGGCTATTTCCGCAATTCGACGCTTTTGTGGATCTCGACGATCTTCATGACGATCTGCAGCCTGCCGTTTTCGATCCTGATCGTGTTTATCGTGCGCGGCAGGCTGGATGCGTTGCGCGACCCGCAGATCGTGGTCTTCATCGGCTATCTGATCGCATTCTCGCTGGTGACTGCGCTTTATCACCATCTGGCAAATGACATCAATTTCGGAACGGCGCTGACCCACTCCTTCTTCACCTTCTCGTCGATCCTGTCGACCACCGGTTACGCCAGCCAAGACTATACACTCTGGGGTCCGTTCGTCATCCTGGCGGCCTTTTTTGCCACCTTCATGGGGGGCTGCTCGGGTTCCACTGCCGGCGGCATCAAAGCCTATCGCTTCGTCATCATCGCCAACATCATCAATACCGGCATGAAGAAACTGCTTTATCCCAATGCCGTCTATTCCGTTCGCTACGGAAAGCTGACGGTGGATCCGGAGACGCAGCGCACCGTGTTCCTGTTCTTTGCGGCCTTCATGATGCTGTGGGCCGTCGGCAGTCTTGCCATGGGCGCACTCGGCTACGATCTGGAATCATCGACCTCTTCCGTGATCACGGCCCTTGCCAATGTCGGCCCCGGCATCGGTCCGGTTGTCGGCCCTGCCGGCAATTTTTCGACCATGGGCGATGCGGCACTTTATCTGCTGTCTCTGCTGATGTTGATGGGCCGCCTCGAAGTCCTTTCCGTGCTCGTTCTGCTGATGCCGATGTTCTGGAAGACTTGACTGTCGCTGCTATTGTTTCATTCTTTAGCAAAACGGCGCATTCTGGGGGGAGACAAGATGAGACAAACGGCAAAGCACAGCCTGCGCGCATTTTCTCGAGGTGCAGCCATGGCTCTTGCCGGCCTGATCGCCGGACTGTCGCCGGCTGAGCCCCTGCAGGCAGGCCCACTCGCAGATGCCGCAGCCAAGGCCGAGGAGAAATCAGCGTCCGGCGACAGCAAGGCTGCCTTCGACATCATGCGCGAGGCCTTCGGCGATTTCTCCGAATCGCTTCCCTTCACTGTGAGCCTTGCGACATTCGTCTCGGAAAAGCCTCCGGCCTACGGTGCCTATTCTGCGCGTTCGAGCGCAATCTTCAAGCGTGGGGAACCGATCGTCACCTATCTCGAATTGATCGGCCTGACCTGGAACGAGGTTGGCAAGGAAAAACAGCAGGCCAATTTCACCGTTGACCTGCAACTGGCCGACTCGAAGGGCGATACGCTTGCCGAGCAAAAAGGCTTTGGAAATTTCACCTTCACCGGTCACGTGCGCAATCAAGAGATCTTCACCCATCTCACGCTTGACGTCTCAGGTGCTGCGGCAGGGGACTACGTGCTCAGATATATCGTCAACGACGTCTATGGCGGCCATTCGGCACCGGTGGAACTGCCGTTTACGATTGCTACGCAGTAAGGGAATAGCTGATTCATGCATCAGCGCCTGGCTTCAAAGATTGACTGAAATCTTGCTGGTGCGGACGACGGGAATCGAACCCGTAAGGATTGCTCCGAGGGATTTTAAGTCCCTTGCGTCTACCAGTTTCGCCACGTCCGCTCTGCCCCTGTTTCGGATAGTTGACGCGACGCGTCAAGGTCGTTTTCAGTTCATGGTGGACTTGTTTTGAGGCAGTCGGCTTTCAGCAGGAGCGACGCCCTGCGCTCTCAGGCGGGCGAGTCCTCGAACAGAACGCCAAGCTCTGTCTCCGAGCGCCAGCGCACCTTGCAGGGATGGGCATCACCGCTGTCCAATTGCAGCTCGAATTGGTTTGGCACACCCAGCGTTGACGGCATCACCAGTTTCGCGCCTCTGCCGGCGAGGTTGCGAACAACACAGTCAAAGGTGGAGTACTTTCCGGGAAGCACGACATGTCCGCCCTTCAGGACACGAAATCTGTTTTCTGCGCGGCGCTCTTCATCCATCATTTCACCTGCCTTACCAGGACATCACTGTTGCCGACATAATAAGCATGCCTCCTAAACTGAGACTGAAGAATTTCATTCTATTTTGAGACATCTTGTGCCGCGACCATGAAAAGAGGCGCGGAGCAGGCCCCGCGCCTCGTCATACAATCAAAGATCCGGCCCGATCAGGCCAGCTTTGCGGCAATCTTGGCCACATGGGCACCCTGGTAACGTGCGCCTTCCAGTTCGATGTCGCTCGGCATGCGGGAACCGTCACCGTCCGTGATCGTGGAAGCACCATAGGGGGAGCCGCCCTTGACCTGCTCAACGCCCATCTGGCCCTGGAAGGCATAGGGAAGACCGACAACGACCATGCCATGATGCATCAGCGTGGGGATGAAGCCGAGGATCGTGGATTCCTGACCGCCGTGCTGGGTTGCGGTGGATGTGAATACCGAGCCGACCTTGCCGACGAGCTTGCCCTGAGCCCAATGCGCCCCTGTCTGATCCCAGAAGTTACGCATCTGGGAGGCCATGGTGCCGTAGCGTGTGCCGGCGCCCACAATGATGGCGTCATACTGATCAAGTTCCAGCGGCTCTGCAATCGGGGCGGGCTGATCCATCTTGAAGCCGGAGGACTTGGCCACTTCCGGGGGAACCAGTTCGGGAACGCGCTTGACCGTGACTTCGGCTCCAGCTGACTTCGCGCCTTCGGCAACTGCGTTCGCCATGATTTCGACGTGTCCGTAAGACGAATAGTAAAGTACCAGTACCTTGGTCATAATGGTCTCCTTGTTGATGTTGTCATCGACAACGGTATGAGTGCATTCGATCTAGCATTTTCGCGTGCCGGTGTAAGGGCTGCAAAAGGTGACGGACTGTTCATCAAGGTCGCTTTCTATGCGCATTCGTCGATCCGCCAACAGTTCTCGCCCTCCCGGTCACGATGCTCCGCAGGCGGTTTGCATTGGCGCGATGCGGTGCATAAATAGGGGAACGATCAAGCTGAGGAATTGTTCTGCATGAGTATGGCCAACACCTTCACCGCGGGAATGCTCGCCATTGGCGACGAACTGCTTTCAGGCCGAACCAAGGATAAGAATATCGGGCGGCTGGCAGAGATGCTGGTGCTGGCTGGCATCGACCTCAAGGAAGTGCGGATCGTCAGCGACGAGCAGGATGCAATCGTCGAGGCGCTGAATGCGCTGCGCGCCCGTTATACCTACGTCTTCACATCCGGCGGCATTGGCCCGACCCATGACGATATCACGGCGGATGCGGTCTCGGCGGCCTTTGGCGTTGCCTGTATTCATGACCCAGACGCGATGACGTTGCTGGCGGAAATGTATGCCCGTCGCGGCATGGAGTTTTCCGAGGCCCGCAAACGTATGGCACGGATGCCCGAAGGGTCACGTCATATCGCCAATCCGGTTTCCACGGCACCGGGTTTCATCATCGGCAATGTCCATGTGATGGCTGGCGTACCATCGGTTTTCGAAGCCATGCTCGACAATGTCATCCCGACATTGGAAGGTGGTGCGAAACTTCTGTCCGTGACTGTGCCCTGCCCGTTTGGCGAAGGCGATATCGGCACGCCTCTGGCGGCCGTGCAGAAAAATCATCCGGCAACCAGTATCGGCTCCTATCCCCAGTTCGACGGGGTCAAATTCTCCACCGAACTGGTGATCCGCGGACGCGAGATGATTGCCATCGATGCGGCCAAGGCAGACGTTGAAGACATGATTACCTCCATTGCGATGGACAAGGAGCAAAAGGCCCAGGAAATCGGCGGTCAAGTGGCCTGAAATTCGGAACATTCCGCCACACCTTTCAATTGACAGAGGTCAAGGCGACACGCCGCAATCGGTTGTCTAACATCGCATGTGGCGCAATGGTCGCAAAGGGAGAGCAAGATGGGTTACAAGACAATTCTATCTGTATTGGACAATCCGAAAAATGCCGCGCAGGTGACCGAGTTCTCGATCGCACTGGCCGAACAGTTCGGCGCGCATGTGGTCGGGCTTCACTCAGAAGCGATTGCCGCCATCCCGCTTGTGGCACCGATGGAGATCCCGGATCCCTCAACCGTCCAGGCGCTGCAGGAAATGGCCCAGGAAGAGACGCAGACGATCGAAAAGATCTTCTCCGAGCGCGCGAAACGCAATGGAACGGCTTATGAATGGCGCAGTTTTGTCGCCTCTGCAGGTTTAAGCTCCAGTTCCCTGATCCAAAGCGCGCGGACGGCCGATCTGGTGGTCGCTGCACAGGGCGAGAACGGCAGTCCGACGGATAACCGCGCAGATCTCGAGAACTTTCTGTTCGAAAGCGGTCGGCCCATGCTTCTCATCCCTTACGTGCTGAAACAGCCAAAGCCGATCCGCAAGGTGATGGTGGCCTGGAACGGCTCGCGCGAAGCCACGCGTGCCACCTATGATGCCCTGCCCTTTCTCAAGGCTGCAGACAGCGTGGAAGTCTATTGCGTGAGCCCTGGCGACAAGGGCGGTACAGAGCGCTTCGTACCGGGTGCGGCGATTGCAACCACGCTTGCGCGACATGGTGTCAATGTGACGGTGGAGACGGAGGAAGGCGACGATATGAAAGCATCCGTCGCCATACAGAACCGTCTGGCCGATAGCGGGATCGATCTGCTGATCATGGGGGCCTATACGCATCAGCGCTGGTGGGAGATGCTGTTTGGCGGCGTAACACGGACGCTGCTCGACTCCATGACCGCCATGACGCTTCTGTCGCGCTGAATTCCATCGGTCGCCGCTCTTGCCCAAGGGCGGCGATTGCCGCTATTAGCGAAAGCAAAGGACATCTGCCCGGATCGTGGGACGAGATACACGTTCTCTTCGTGGCTTTTTCTGACGATCAATCTGCACATTTCTGCAGACGAACGGCTGGCTGTCCCAAGCAGGGCCGGATGATCCGGTCACGATCCAATAGCAGCCGAGCGGAGTTCGTCGATGTCCCTACCTGAAAAAGCCTTCCCCGTTTCCTGGGATCAGTTCCACCGGGACGCACGCGCGCTCGCATGGCGCCTTGCCGGCACCGGCCAAGAATTTCGCGGGATCGTCTGCATCACCCGCGGCGGACTGGTTCCGGCGGCGATCATCTCGCGGGAGCTCAACATCCGGCTCATCGAAACCGTGTGTATTGCCTCCTATCATGACTATCTCAATCAGGGCGAGATGACCGTGCTTAAGGGCATCACCGCCGATCTTCTGACAGACGAAGGTGCTGGCGTTCTGGTCGTGGACGACCTGACGGATACCGGCAAGACCGCCGCAGAGGTTCGTGCCATGCTGCCCAAGGCGCATTTTGCCTGCGTCTACGCAAAGCCCAAGGGCGTGCCCCTGATCGATACCTTCGTCACCGAAGTTTCTCAGGACACGTGGATCTACTTCCCCTGGGATATGGGCTTCACCTACCAGGAGCCGATCGCCAAGGGTGCGAAGGGCTAATCTCAGCTCACATAATGTGTTTCAAAAGGCGCTTCATTGAGGCGCCTTTTTTGTTTTCAGATCCGGTGCGTAGCGTAATTCGCCTGCCCAATGCCTCACCGCGGTTGATCTTGCATCATAAGATGTATGCGTATTTTCATATTTATTAATTCATTGTGTTCGATATTGCTTATATTATCATCGCGAGTCGTGAGATGAACGGGCATGACGCCTGTAAATCCTGTGCGGGAATGAGACTTCCTCTCCGCGACGCGCATAGCATCCGGATACGCAGAGGTCACACGCCGTCATGATGAACTATGTCCGAAACCTCCCACTGACCATGAAGCTTGCGACGATCATCGTTGCGATAAACCTGATCGGCATTGTTGGCCTGGCCTTCTACACATGGTCGAGCGAAAGCAAATTCATGGTCGAACTGGCTGAGAAAGGCTGGCTTCAGAATGCGGATCAGTTCGGTTCCATCGCCGCCGGCGGTGTCAAATGGGGCAAGGTCGATGCCATTCGCGAAGCCTATGCACTGCACCGCGACGATCCGAAGCTGAACCTGGAACAATTCTACGCCTTCAACGCAAAAGGCGAGATGGTCGACAGCTGGACACGGGAAGGACTGAGTGACCTGCCGCCACTGGACAGTCTTAAGTCGCTCGCCGGAACAGAGCCTGCAGAGGCCAAGGTCAGCGAGGCAAATCTGTCGGATGGATATGTGGATATCGTATCGCCCCTGCCCGTCAGCAAGAACGGGGCGCAGAGTGGCTTTCTCATCACCACATGGTCGGCGAAAGCACAGCTGGCAAGCGCCAAGCACAAGGCGTTGATCACACTGGGTGCGCAGCTGGCCGTGATCACGGCATCGATCCTCGCTTTCCTCATGGCCATGCGCCATTTCGTCGGGCATCCGCTTAAGACGTTGAGCAATCGCATCAGTGCCCTCCACCAGGGCGATTTCGAAACACCTGTCGTCTATCAGCAGAACGGCGACGAGATCGGCTTCCTGGCGCGCGCCCTGGAAGTGTTCCGCAATGAGGCGATCAGCAAGCAGGAACAGAGCAAGCGTAGCGAAGAGCAGCGTCTGGCACTGGACGAGGAGCGTCAGCGCAGCGGCGAACAGGCGCAATCGGCGGCCAAGGTCCAAAGTGAGGTGATGGCTGCCCTCGCCTCCTCGCTGGAGCGTTTGGCCAAGGGTGATTTCACCGCCTATATCAAGGGCCTTCCGCCTGAGTTTGCCAAGCTGAGCGGCGACTTCAACGCCATGGTCGATGCCGTGGCCGAGGCGATCACCGAAATCAAGCAGGTCTCCATCTCGGTGCAAAGCGGTTCCGGCGAACTGGCCAGTTCGGCCGACCAGCTGGCAAAGCGGACCGAGCAGCAGGCAGCGGCCCTCGAACAGACGGCCGCAGCGATCAACGAGGTCACCGGCACCGTCGCCAACTCCTCCTCCAATGCCCAGAATGCCAGCCAGCTCGTCGGTGAGACAAAGCAGGGCGCAGAAAGCTCCGCACAAATCGTCCGCGAAGCCATCGGGGCGATGGACCGCATCCAGCAGTCGTCTGCGAAAATCGGCACCATCATTTCCGTGATCGACGAGATTGCCTTTCAGACCAACCTTCTGGCGCTCAACGCCGGCGTGGAAGCCGCACGCGCAGGAGAAGCCGGCAAGGGATTTGCCGTGGTTGCGCAGGAAGTGCGCGAACTGGCGCAGCGCTCCGCCAATGCAGCCAAGGAAATCAAGACATTGATCAGTGCGTCCGGCGCCGAAGTGTCAACCGGCGTCAATCTGGTCAATTCCGCTGGCGATGCCTTGCTGACCATTGGTGACCAGGTCAGCAAGATCAATGAGAGCATCCTGCAGATTGTCGCGTCCTATCAGGAACAGTCTTCGGGCCTGAAGGAAATCAATACCGCCATCAACCAGATGGATCAGGCCACTCAGCAGAATGCGGCCATGGTGGAAGAAACCAATGCCGCCTGCCACGATCTTCTGTCGCAAAGCAAGCAACTGCAATCCGCATCGGGACGCTTCAACGTCAAGGGCACGGGCCTTTCCAACGCCGCCTCGACCACGCCCCAAGCAGCAGTCTCAGCCAAGCCACCAGCAGGCCGCGCGGCGGCGCACGCAGCGCCGGTTGCCCGCGGCAACACCGCACTCGCCCAGAATACTTGGGAGGAATTCTGATCAGTGCGCCACTCACAAAAGCCATACTATCATCAACCACCAGGGATTAAGAGAGGAAGTGTCATGAAGAAGAGTTTTGCAGTGCTGCTATTGGCAGCGACAAGCCTGGTCTCCGCAATCGGGCTTGCCCATGCAGACGACGCCCATGTGGCACCAGTGACCGAATATGTTCAGGCGAATATCGTACCGTGGCTGAATGACCCTGTCATCATTGATGCGATCAAGGCACAAAATGCCGAGCATGCGGGTCTGGGCGAAGGCGATATCGACGCTTTGGACAAAACCTGGCGCGCTGGCGTTGACGGCGGCGACACTAGCCTGATCGACAAGGTTCTCGCAAATCCCGTGTCCGAGTTTCTGCGTGCAAAGCAGGCAGAATCAGACGGCGCCATCGCCGAAGTCTTCGTGATGGACGACAAGGGCCTCAATGTCGGACAAAGCGATATCACCTCGGATTACTGGCAGGGCGACGAGGCGAAATTCCAAAAATCCTTCGGTGCCGGCAAGGATGTGATTTTCGTGGACGAAATCGAAAAGGACGAGTCGAGCCAGACGCTTCAGTCCCAGGCATCTGTCACAATCAGCGACGAAGCCGGAACCCCAATTGGTGCCGTCACCGTCGGGATCAATCTCGACGCTCTTTGAGTGCATTGTGGCCGTGCTTTACGGTGCGGCCACAACTTTCTCGTTTCGACATGATCGCAGCCAAGGCACGCCACACGGCGCCTGAAACCGCTTGCGCGCATGTCCCGTGAGGCATCTCAGCCAAATTTCACCGGAAACGTATTCAGTCTGACACCATGCCCTTCAGGGCCTCTGATATCTTTTCTTCGTCATAGGGCTTGGAAAAGAAGCAGCCTCGGTCTGGCAACTCTTCAGCACAGAGAACGTGACGTCCGGATGCGATGATTATATGGATAGATGGCCAGTTCTCGTTCAGCCATTTGGCCAGTTCCAACCCATCCATTGAGCCTGGCATGTCGATATCGGTGAAAACGATGTCTATGTCCGAACTTTCGATAATTCTGACCGCTTCATCGGCATCGGCAGCTTCGAGTGCAGAAAAGCCAGCACTTTCCACCAGATCGACAGCCGACATGCGGATCAGCGGCTCATCTTCGACGACAAGGACGTTGATGTTGGCGCTTCCCTTGATAAGGGTCATGAGCCGAGTGCTTTCTGCCCGCTAGCCTGCGCGCTTTAAGTGCCGGTTTCCTGGATCAATGTCATCGGTGCCTTGAACAAGGCAACCAGTCCCGTCGAGTCGTAACGTTTGTCTGCGTGCCCCGTTCCCGCCAAACCCATTCTTATGAGACGCGATCCAAAACCCTTTTTTTCCGGCTCAGACACGGGCGGTCCGCCTGATTCCTGCCAGGACAGGCAAAAGACAGGCACATCGTCCTCCTGTTCGACAGACCATCGCATGGATACCTTGCCTGCCTCATTCGAAAGAGCGCCGTATTTGAGCGCATTCGTTGCAAGTTCATGCAGCAAAAGAGACATCGACAACCCGGCCTTCGGACCAAGCGAGAGGTCCGGACCCTCGATCTGCAACCGCGAGGCATCTGCGTGAAGCGCCATGACCTTTTCAATCACGTCTCGGATCTTCGCTGTCGACCAACTTTGCTGGAGGAGGACATCGTGCGCCGTGCTTAGGGCCTGCAAACGACCGGAGAAGGCCGCAACGGCATCCCTCTCGGTGACATCGCGCAAGGTCTGACCCGCGATTGCCTGAACCATTGCCAGCGTATTCTTCAGCCGGTGGCTCAGTTCCTGATTGAGAATCTTCTGTTCTTCCTCGGCCTGTATCTTGGCAAGGGCCGCATAAGTGCGGTCGGCAACGCCCCAGGCAAAATCCTGTTCATTCTTCGTCCACGTCCGCGGCCTGTCGTCATGAACGAAAAGCACACCGACGAGCAGCTTGCCCTTGAGGATCGGTACCTTCATCAAGGATCGCGCACCGATCTCCCGATAGTGGTCTACGTCGCCGCCCAGCCAGGCCATGGCGGGCACATTGGAGACCGTCAACGTATTGCCGGCCACCAGCCGGTCAATCGTGACCGGGAAGTCCTCGGCGAGATTTCGTCCGACAATGGAAATGGCGTCCGGCTTCGTGCAATCAAATTCCACCACGAATGCGCCAGATGACTGGTCGACAGCGCAATATCCTGCGCGGGCGGTCTCAAGTCCCTTGGCCAGAATATCCGCCGAGGCGCGCACAACCTCTGCCACGGTATCGGCATCTCGAAGCTGATCGCCAAGGCGAAGCAAGGCTGCTGTCTTTTCAACATTCAACTTGGCGTCGGTTGTGTCGAACACCGCCCCGACCATGCGGGTGATCTCACCCTTCTCGTTATGGACGAAGCGCGCGCGGCGGGACACCCATCGAAGTTTTCCGTCACTGGCCCGTTTTATGCGATAATCCACGTCGAGATCAGCCGTTCCATCACGCCTTCTTGCTGCGTCTGAGCGCAATTTGCGGTCATCTTCGACGACCACGGCCTCAATTGCGGCAGCGTGGTAGCTCTTTTCTATCGGAACACCAAAAATCCGGCAGAACTCGTCCGAGACGTGCAACATATTCGTCTGGATATCGAGTTCGAAGGTCCCGACACGCCCGGCCGCCTGCGCGCTTCTCGAGCGCTCCTCTTCCAACCGCAATTGCTCACTGATGGTTTCGCTCGATTTAGCCCTCGCCAGGCGCATCTCACTCAGGCGGCGCTGCGCTTCCGCCTCATGCGCCTTTTCCTTTAATGCCTTGCGGAGCTCCAGTTGCACCATCACCTGACGCGCCAGCACCCGCAAAGTCTGCTGCTGAACCTCGTTCAATTCGCGTGGCTCGTAATCGAGAACACAGACCGTGCCGATCGGCAGGTCGTCTGATGTTTTGAGAATGGCGCCCGCGTAGAAGCGCAGGTGGGGATCGCCCGTTACAAGTGGATTACAGTTGAAACGACGATCGACGGTCGCATCAGGAACCATCAGGAATTCGTCTTCCAGAATGGCTTTGGCACAAAAGGAACTCTCGAACGGCGTCTCACGCACACCCAGACCGACTTCCGCCTTGAAGAACTGCCTGTTGGCCCCCACCAGATTGACCACGGCAATCGGGGTTCCGCAAATGCCGGACGCAAGTGCGGCAATGTCGTCGAAGTCCTTCTCACGGGGGGTGTCGAGGACGTCATAACCGGCAAGTGCTTCCAGTCGGCGGCTCTCACGATTGCCGCCGTCAACCTCAACAATGCTCACTCACCAAAGTCCTTCGCTCATGACACCCAGCGCCTGATGCGCGCAGTTTGCATCATCTATAACAGTTGCGGAGCAGAAGCGAACCCAGCCACGATCGATTATTCGCAATTTCGTGAAATTCCGAAAACCTGAAAAACCCGCCAGACAAACAGTCTGACGGGCTTCATTGCAGGTTTTTCGATGCTCGCAATCAAGCTTGCACGAGCGCTGCCGCTGGATCAGGCAGCGATCTTTCGGGACATGGCAGACGGGCTGCGGTCATCCAGTTTGAACTGGCTGAGCTGCCCCTGAAGACCACGTGCCTCATTGGCAAGAACCTGGCTGGCAGCCGTGGTCTCTTCCACCATTGCGGCGTTCTGCTGGGTCATCTGGTCCATCTGGTTGACCGAGGTGTTGATCTCACCCAAGGCCACAGACTGTTCCTGCGCTGCACGCGCAATGCTGGTGACGTGATCGTTGACCTTGTTGACGAGGCCCTCGATCTCGGTGAGGGCTTCGCCGGTCGAAAGCACCAGAGACACGCCACCCTTCACTTCGTCCGCCGAGGCGTTGATCAAGCCCTTGATCTCCTTGGCGGCATTGGCAGAGCGCTGGGCCAGTTCGCGGACTTCCTGGGCGACGACGGCAAAGCCACGTCCGGCTTCACCGGCGCGTGCCGCTTCAACGCCGGCATTCAGTGCCAGAAGGTTGGTCTGGAAGGCGATTTCGTCGATCACGGAAATGATCTGGCTGATCTTGGAGGACGACTGTTCGATACGCCCCATGGCGTCGATCGCGCTTCTGACGATTTCGCCGGACTTTCCGGCGCTGTCCTTGGTCGTTGCAACCATCTTGGTCGCCTCGTTGGCGCGCTCGGTGGAGCTGCGAACCGTCGTCGTGATTTCCTCGAGAGCTGCGGCAGTTTCTTCGAGAGACGCTGCCTGCTGTTCGGTACGACGGGCAAGCTGATCGGCGGCCGAGCTCAATTCACCGGAGTTTTCGGTAATGGTCGAGGCCACACCGCGGATGTTCTGCATGGTCTGGCGCAGCGTTGCCATGGTGGCATTGACGTTGACCTTGAGCTCCGCGAATGCGCCCTGGAATTCGCCACGCATTTCCTGGCTGAGATCGGCCTTGGACAGGGCAGCGATCACGCGGCGGACTTCGGCCACGCCCAGATCCACGCTTTCAACCAGTGTGTTCACGCTCTCTGCAAAGTTCTGCAGGTCGCGGTCATCGTAGGTCTTGGTGATGCGCTGGCTGAAATCGCCGGCAGCGGCAGCGGCCACAATGCCACTGATGCTCGACTGCAGATCGGACTGCTGCGCGTGAAGGGCGGCTTCATTTGCCTCCATCTGGCGCATCTGACGACGGTTGGCCTGGAAGATCTCCAGAGCCCGTGCCATTTCGCCAATCTCGTCCTTGCGCTCGGAACCGCCGATTGTCGCGTCAAGATCGCCCTTGGCGAGACGGCTCATGACAGCCGTCAGTTCGCGTACAGGGCGGGAAATGCCGCGACCGCCGACAAACAGGCCAGCCAGAACGCCTGCGCCGATGAAGAGAGCGGCGGTGACGGACAGAACGATAATTGTAAATCCGGATTGGTCGAGTGCATTGGCCCGCGACTTCGACAGGCTTTCGCCGGAATAGGTGCTGTAGACCTTCACCGCGGAGGTCACGGCCTTCTGTCCTTCCAGAGCCTCGGCGAGAGCCGCCTGGATGGCGGCCGGATCGGGTGTTGGCGCAGACGCAACCGCGACCATGGCGCGGATCTGGTCGAAATAGCTGTTGAGCGAGGCGCGGATATCCTCAAGCTGTTTGACTTCCGTCTGGTCGGCTGTGGAGGCGATCTTGGGCAGGCGGCCCAGCATTTCCTCGGCGCGACGTTCGGTCTGCGCGGCAAAGTCTGCGGCCTCTTCCGGCGCAAGTGCCAGCTGATAGGTCATGCGGCTGATCGCGATGATATCGATTCTGAGGTCCATCGCTTCGCGGGCGACTTCTTCACGCTGACCGGTATCCTTCAAGGAGGACCCCAGCGACAGAAGGCCTTGCGCCCCGGCGATCGTGATTGCAAGTGCGGCTAAACCCATCAGGGCGACGACGAGATTGATCTTTTGCAAGATCGGCAGGTTCTTCAGGCTCATTGGCATATCCCCTAGCGTGGCAAGCCGACCGACCCGTTATGCCTCCCGTCAATCCGGATCTTCGACGAATGCTGTTGTATATGCAGAGTGCTTACCGATTACCTAACGTAAGATTGCATTTTCATGACGGTTGTCGTCATGCGCGCTTGAATGATCATTGGCTACTTAAACTGGAGGTAACTGCAACCGGATGCGGCAGCACAAGGTCGGCTCCACCGAGTCGCTGAGTCGCACCAGAATGGCACATTCGGTTATCCACATTCGCAATTCGGGGTAGTCACGCAAAGGCAACAGCTCCCCCTATTTCTTGCGATGCACAAGTCGCATGGCGCGGCGGATTTAAGCGCGGCGATACCGATAAAGGGCGCAAAAACAGGGGCTTTGACCTTTTTGCATTTCATCCCCGTTTTCCACAGATGGCACCACAATATCTGGTATTAATAAATTCGTCACAGACCACCCCTTGACGGAATCAGGTCATTTAAACTTAATGGGGACGTTGCGGCGGCGACGGGACGGGAAAGTAACGAGACCCGATCTTTTCAAGGCAAAATCGCTGGGTAGAATTTCACGGAATACGGTTCATGACGGACTATTTTTCGGCCCCGTTCTGCGTGCGTTTTTTTAGCCTCCGACACACATTCAAGACTGGCGGCAATAACCTGTTAATACTATATTTAGCGTTTGCAGCCACTCTAACCACAAGATACAGGTCCCTCATCGCTGAGGTGAATCACCTGATTTCTGGCGGACGGAACACTGGCTGCGCATTAAACTGCGCCGTCATCGCGGACACTTTGCGCTCTTTTAACGGGCGCTGAACTTTTCAAGGACTAGAGCCAAATGCGCATAGAACGTCGTTTCACAAAGCCAGGCCAATCGCGCTATGCGGAAGTCGAATTCCGCAAGGCGGTGAGCGAGATCAAGAACCCGGACGGTTCGGTGGTTTTCCGGGCGGCGGATATCGATGTTCCAGCCCAGTTCAGCCAGGTGGCGACCGACGTTCTGGCGCAGAAATATTTCCGCAAGGCCGGTATCCCTGCCCGTCTGAAGAAGGTTGAGGAAAACGACGTTCCTTCCTTCCTGTGGCGTTCCGTTGCCGATCTGGAAGCGATGAAGGCTCTGCCCAAGGAAGAGCAGTACGGTCCTGAAACCAGCGCGGCTCAGGTTTTCGATCGTCTGGCCGGCACCTGGACCTATTGGGGCTGGAAGGGCGGCTATTTCACGTCCGAAGACGATGCGCTCGCCTTCCGCGACGAGCTTGCCTATATGCTGGCGACCCAGCGCGTTGCACCGAATTCGCCGCAGTGGTTCAACACCGGCCTTCATTGGGCCTATGGCATTGACGGCCCGGGCCAGGGCCACTTCTATGTGGATCCCTTCACCGGCAAGCTGACCAAGTCCAAATCCTCTTACGAACATCCGCAGCCGCATGCCTGCTTCATCCAGTCCGTCGAAGACGATCTCGTCAACGAGGGTGGCATCATGGACCTTTGGGTCCGCGAAGCCCGCCTGTTCAAGTATGGCTCCGGCACCGGCTCCAACTTCTCGTCGCTGCGCGGCGAAGGCGAAAAGCTGTCGGGCGGCGGCAAGTCCTCCGGTCTGATGAGCTTCCTGAAGATCGGCGACCGTGCAGCGGGTGCGATCAAGTCCGGCGGCACCACCCGTCGTGCGGCCAAGATGGTCGTGGTCGATATCGACCATCCGGATATCGAAGCCTATATCGACTGGAAGGTGAACGAAGAGCAGAAGGTTGCAGCGCTCGTCACCGGTTCCAAGATCGTTGCCAAGCACATGAAGGCCATCATGAAGGCCTGCGTGAACTGCGAAGCTGAAGGCAACAAGTGCTTCGACCCGAACCAGAACCCTGCCCTGAAGCGCGAAATCAAGGCCGCGAAGAAGGACCAGGTTCCGGAAAACTATGTCAAGCGCGTCATCCAGTTTGCCCAGCAGGGCTATACGGATCTCGAATTCAAGACCTATGACACCGACTGGGATTCGGAAGCCTATCTGACGGTCTCCGGCCAGAACTCCAATAATTCCGTTTCGCTCAAGGACGATTTCCTGCGTGCCGTCGAGAACGATGGCGACTGGAACCTGACTGCCCGCAAGGACGGTCGCGTGATGAAGACGCTGAAGGCCCGCGACCTGTGGGACAAGGTTTCCTATGCCGCCTGGGCCTCGGCCGATCCGGGCATCCACTTCAACACGACCATGAACGACTGGCACACGTCGCCAGCCGGCGGCCCGATCCGCGGCTCGAACCCGTGCTCGGAATACATGTTCCTCGACGACACCGCCTGCAACCTTGCCTCGCTGAACCTTCTGCAGTTCAAGGACAAGAACACCAAGCGCATCAATATCGGCGAATATGAACATGCCGTTCGCCTGTGGACCATGGTTCTCGAAATCTCGGTGATGATGGCGCAGTTCCCATCCAAGCGGATTGCGGAACTCTCCTATGAATACCGCACACTCGGCCTCGGCTACGCCAATATCGGCGGTCTGCTGATGTCGACCGGTATCCCTTACGACTCCAGCGAGGGCCGTGCGATTGCCGGTTCGCTGACGGCCATCATGACCGGTGTTGCCTATGCCACCTCGGCGGAAATGGCCTCCGAGCTTGGCCCGTTCCCGAATTTCGAGCCGAATCGCGAAAGCATGCTGCGCGTCATGCGCAACCATCGTCGTGCCGCTTACGGCGAGACCAGCGGCTATGAGGCCCTTGCTGTCGACCCGGTTGCCCTCATCCATTCGGAAAACCCGGATCAGGATCTGGTCGTCCATGCCAAGGCTGCCTGGGACAAGGCGCTGGAACTGGGCGAGAAGCACGGCTACCGCAATGCCCAGACCACCGTGATCGCGCCAACCGGTACGATCGGTCTGGTCATGGACTGCGACACCACCGGCATCGAGCCTGACTTCGCACTGGTAAAGTTCAAGAAGCTTGCCGGCGGCGGCTACTTCAAGATCATCAACCGTGCGGTTCCCGAAGCCATGCGCACGCTTGGCTATTCGGAAAGCCAGATCGCCGAGATCGAGGCCTATGCGGTCGGTCACGGCAACCTGAACCAGGCACCCGGCATCAACCCCGGCTCGCTGAAGGCCAAGGGCTTCACCGACGAGAAGATCGAAGCGCTGAACGCGGCCACCAAGGCTGCCTTCGACATCAAGTTCATCTTCAACCAGTGGACGCTCGGTGCCGACTTCCTCAAGGAAACCCTCAAGGTCTCCGACGAACAGCTCTCCGACATGAGCTTCAACCTGCTGGAGCATATCGGCTTCTCCAAGAAGGAGATCGAAGCTGCCAATGTTCACGTCTGCGGTGCGATGACGCTGGAAGGCGCGCCGTTCCTCAAGGACGAGCACCTGCCTGTCTTCGATTGCGCCAATCCTTGCGGCAAGATCGGCAAGCGTTACCTGTCGGTGGAAAGCCATATCCGCATGATGGCGGCTGCCCAGCCCTTCATCTCCGGTGCGATCTCCAAGACGATCAACATGCCGAATGACGCGACTGTCGAGGATTGCGGCGAAGCCTACATGCTGTCGTGGAAGCTGGCGCTCAAGGCCAACGCCCTCTACCGCGACGGTTCCAAGCTCAGCCAGCCGCTCAACGCCTCACTGATCGAGGACGAGGACGACGAAGACGCCATGGAAGAGCTGATGGCGGCACCGGCTGCTGCCCAGGCTGTGACGATCACCGAAAAGATCGTCGAGCGTGTGGTGGAGCGGGTCGTGCGCGAGCGCGAAAAGTTGCCGAACCGCCGTCAGGGTTACACCCAGAAGGCAGCCATCGGTGGCCACAAGGTCTATCTGCGCACCGGCGAATTCGGCGATGGCCGCATCGGCGAGATCTTCATCGACATGCACAAGGAAGGCGCTGCCTTCCGGGCCATGATGAACAACTTCGCCATCGCCATCTCGCTCGGTCTGCAGTACGGCGTGCCACTGGAAGAATATGTGGAGGCCTTCACCTTCACCAAGTTCGAGCCGGCTGGCATGGTCATCGGCAATGACGCGATCAAGAATGCCACGTCGATCCTCGACTACGTGTTCCGCGAACTGGCCGTGTCCTATCTCGGTCGCCACGATCTGGCCCATGTCGATACATCGGACTTCTCCAACACGGCACTCGGCAAGGGTATCCAGGAAGGCAAGACCAATCTTTTGTCGACCGGCTGGACCCGCGGCTACAAGCCGACGCTGGTTGGCGGCGCCGGCAATGCGAATGCCTCCGAGCCCAAGGGCTCGACCTCGGGCACACCCGCCAAGGGATCGTCCACCAGCAGCGTGACGGCCTTCTCCGGCAGTGCCGTTCGCAAGCTGGAAGTAGCAGCCGCCGTGTCCACCTCTGAAATCGTCGCCTTCAAGCGCGATTATGAGGAACGCGCCGCTGAACTGGCCGAGGAGATCGCCGACGAGAACCTGGCTGACGAAAGCGCCCAGGAAACGACGGCCCTGTTTTCCGACAAGGCCCAGGCCGACGCCGCAGCCGCCAAGGCCGATGCCAAGAAGGTCGAAGCCGACCGCCGCCTGCGCTCCATCGCCCAGGGCTATACCGGCAACATGTGCTCGGAGTGCCAGAACTTCACAATGGTGCGCAACGGCACCTGCGAGAAGTGCGACACCTGCGGTTCGACGAGTGGGTGCAGCTAATAGTTAGCAGAAACGATTTTCAGCCCGGAGGAAACTCCGGGCTGATATACAAATAAGAACAAAACAGCAACAACGCATAAATATGGCTAGGAATGAAAAAACCTCGAAATCAGTTGCCTCCAAGGCAGCTTTCCCTCTCCCCTTGTGGGAGAGGTTACAAAATCGCGGTCTTAGCGTCAGCTAAGTCGCAGATTTTGTTGGTGAGGGGGTGGGCAGGTGCGTGCAACAAAAGAGACCCCCTCACCTGCAATTTCTAGCACTTAGATTGCGCTAAGGTGCTGAAATTGCTTCCTCTCCCACAAGGGGAGAAGAGCGGATGGCACGTGTCTTCACGCTCCGGTGTTTCTCAGTTCTGCACGAATTGCGGCGCAGACAAGAACAGAATTTTCGATCACCTCATCGTTCCAGAAACGCTGCACGCGAAATCCATCCTCATGGAAAGCCGTATCACGGAGCCGGTCGCGGTGGTTGTCGGCATGCTGCCAACCGTCGACCTCAACGATCAGACGCGCCTCGAAACAAACAAAGTCGAGAATGAAGCCCTTGAGAGGGACCTGGCGGCGAAACTTGAAGCCCTCGAGCTTGCGAGCGGACAGTGCCTGCCACAGCACGGCTTCTGCATCCGTAGGATCACCACGCATATGACGCGCGTATCGACGATGAACGGGCGGAGGATGGTGTCGCATCGTATTCCCTCGGACTAGGCCGAGGCTAGCATCACCACCAGAAAATACAATTATTTGGTACGGCTCAACGGTGTGCGTCGCTTGTGCCAAGGATGCTGACATTGCTTCCTCTGCCGCAAGGGGCGAGCAAGGCGGCTGCAAACCAAGGACAAAAAAAAAGGGCGCCGGATGACGGCGCCCTTTGGCAATTCGCCTGTGTTCCGCCTTAGAACTTGTAGTTCAGGCCAGCCTTCACCGTGTGGTCGGAGATGTCATTTTCCGTGGTGGTGACGCCGTTGAAGGAGCGAACGTCGCCGGTCGAGACATAGTTGTATTCGACCGAGGCGGAGATCTGGTCGGTGAGGTTCTGCTCGACGCCGACGCCAAGCAACAGGCCCGGCTTCCAGCCGTCAGGCCCCTCAACGCCGCGACCGTCGCGCAGGTTGGTCATGGCCAGACCGGCTGTGCCGTAGAGCAGGGTCTCGTCGAGGGCGACACCCGCCTTGGCCTTCAGGGCCAGACGCTGGCGTTCGCGCAACTGGCCGCCCGACACGTCGACTTCGGCATCGCCCATATGGGACAGCTCGACTTCGCCACCGACGATGGCGCCGCCCAGTTCGGTGTTGTAACCGCCGTGAACGCCGGCTGCGAGGCCGTTGTCACCGGAGAATGGATTGAGTGTGTCGCCAGCAACGCCGGCATGGATACCGACATAGGCGCCGGTGAAGCCGGTCGATGTGGCTGCTGGCTCGTTATAGGCCGGCGGCTCCTGATAAGGCGTCAGATCGGCGGCCATTGCGGACGTGGCGGACAAGGTGGCGGCAAGCGCCATTGCGAAAGGCTTCATGGTCATAGTCAACTCCATACAAAGCCACGCGCTTAAAGCGCGGGCGGGGTTCGTCACTTGCATATCCTCGGTGGTGCAGCCCCCTCGCCGGACCTTTCGCCCCCCAGCGATCCCACACCACCATGCAATTCCGATTCATTTTCATCATTTCGTAAAGAGTTTCTTAACCGAACCATCCCAGGCCCAATCGGGCCTGCGATTGCTCAGATCATGCTTAATTTTCTGCTAATTTTTCGCAGGACTTCCCTCACCCCAGCTGGTGGTCAGATACCAGATCGACAAACGGAGACGCCGCCCATGCGGAAAGCACGAGCGGCGTCAGACCAATGTTCCATTTTGAGGTCGTTCAGGCGGCGTCAGCCGTAATTGACCGTCAAGCTGATCGGCACAGCCTTCAGTGCCTTGGACACTGGGCAACCAGCCTTTGCCTGTTCTGCGATTTCCTTGAACTTGGCTTCGTCGGCACCGGATGCCTTGCCCTTGAGCTGCAGTTCGATGCCGGAAATCTCGAAACCGTCACCGGCCTTGTCGAGAGAGACGATGGCCTTCGTCTCCAGATTTTCCGCAGTATAGCCTTCGTCGCCAAGCGCCTTGGACAGGGCCATGGTGAAGCAGGCGGCATGGGCTGCGCCAATCAGTTCTTCCGGATTGGTGCCCTTCACGCCTTCGAAGCGGGTGTTGAAGCCATAAGGGTGGGCGTCCATGGCGCCGCTTTCCAGCGATACCTTGCCCTTGCCGTCCTTCAGGCCGCCATTCCACTCAGCCGATCCAAATTTCTTGATCGCCATGATCTGTCTCCTTCTGTCTGATTGATATTTTTTGGTTCCCTACAATAACCCGCTCGGCCGGCGAAGTGTTCCGGAGGCAGCAATATTGGCGCAAACAGAAAGGGCCGGTATGAACCGGCCCTTCGAAATGTGATGGATCGATAGACGACAATCTTACATCGCTGGCAGAACGGTAATGTCGCGGACCTCTCCATCCGTGCCGCCGATCTTGCCGACTTCACTCGCCTTGCCGGTCTCCAGGCTCACCGTGTAGAGCATGTTGTTGGCCACCAGATATGCGGTATTCGCACCATCCGCCGTGGAGTAGATGTCGAACGCGTAGCTTGCCGGCATATCCTTGATGCCGAACTTGCCGATCGCCTTCAGCGTGCCATCATTTGGCTTGGTCTGCTGAATGAGCGCGCCGATCGTCGCGTCAACATCATACATGGCTGTCTTTTCCGGCTTGCCGACAGAGTTGATATAGGCGGCAGCGACGATGTTCGGGGCTTCGCCCTTGTGCATATCGCCTTCCTCGAAGGCCAGCGACCCATCGACAGTGACCGCACCGGTATCGGGATGGACACGGTGATTGGTGGTACCGGTCATGAAACGCAGACGGTCGGCCATCGGGTTGAAATCGACGATCACCGGGGTGTCTGCCATCGGCAGCATCTTGTCCATCTTGGCAATCTCTGTTGCCGCGCCGGTCTTCGGATCGATGGTGACGATGCGGTGATCGCCGGTCACGCCGATGACGGTCTTGTCGGCTGGACGAACGTCGATGCCCAAGAGCTTGTCAACGCCGGATACGTCCATGCTTTTGCCCATATCGGGCGTGTCTGTGTCGAACATGACCAGTGTCTTGTCGCCAACGAGGCCAAGAGCCGGTGCGGCTGAGGCAACGGTTGCAGTGAGGCCAAGGGCGGTCGAGGCGATGAGTGCAAAGCGAATGGTGTTCATATCTAAAATCTCCCAATGAGTGGACCGATTGGAAGCCTCGCGGTGCATGCCGTTTTGCGGCTTCCACAAGGTAAGACACGCGACACCCTGCGTCTGGATGCAGCGGGGCAAAAAATATTTTCTCGTGCATCCAAACACCCTCTTTCGCGCGTATAGATAACGAGGGCAGTAACGCCCGTCCCACGCGGGAGCGCTTGAGTGAATGTGATGAAGACGGCAACGGATGAACTGGCGACAGCCCTTGCGGGTTGCGCAAATGGCAATCGGACAGCCCTTAGGCATATCTTCGACCTGGAGGCCAGACGGCTGGTTGCGGTGGCAGAACGCATCCTGCGCAGGCGCGACCTTGCCGAGGAGGTCGTGCAAGAGGCGTTCATCCGCATCTGGACCCATGCCCATCAATATGCGCCCGAGCGCGGCTCTGCACGCGGCTGGATCTATGCCATCGTGCGCAACCGCGCGCTCAATATGCTGCGTGACGGCAGCCGAGAGCACACAGTGGCTGAAGTGGAGGTTCTGCAGGAGAGCGATCAAGCGGCTGAAGTGCTGGCAGCCTGGCACAGGCTCGATCGCGATAGCCGTCTGCGCGACTGTCTCGGCGCGCTGGAGGAAATCAAGCGCAATGGAATCCTGATGGCCTATGTCGGCGGCTATACCCACGGCGAGATCGCCGGTCGCCTTCGCATTCCGCTTGGCACCGCCAAATCCTGGATCCGCCGTGGCCTCTCATCGCTTCGGGAGTGCATGGCATGACGATCAGACGAGACGAGATCGCAATCCTTGCTGACGAATATGTTCTGGGGCTGCTGGAGGCGAGCCAGGCTGCAGAAATCGAGGCCGAAATGGAACGAGATAGCGAGCTGGAAGCGGCAATTGCCGCAAGCCGGGAGCGGTTTTTGCCGCTCGACACCGCCATTCAACCGGCGGAACTGGACGAAACGCTCTGGCAGAAGATCGAAAACGCCTTGCCGCCGCAAGGTACCAACCCCATTTCGGGCACCAGCAAAGTGGCAAACGACAACCGCAGCAGCGGTGGTTGGCGGACCGCAGCACTCTCAGCCATTGCCGCCACATTGGTCATGGCTGCAGGCCTTGTGTGGAGCCTCAACCGCATCGTGGAACCGGTGGTGATTGCCGTGCTGCTCAATGAGACGGGTCAGGTGCAGGCGGTCGTTGAGGATTTCGGCAATGCGAATGCCAGCGTGCGCCTGCTCGGCGACTTCAACGTGCCTGAGGACAAGACCATCCAGGTCTGGACCCTGCCCTCCAAGGATATGGGACCTGTTTCGCTTGGCCTGATCAACGGTACGCAGTCCGCTGTGTTGCAAGCACCGGCCCTTCCCGCTCCACGGGATAACCAGCTCTACGAACTGACGCTGGAACAGGCCGGCGGCTCGCCAACCGGTCGCCCCACAGGTCCAATCCTTGCCAAGGGTTTCGCCCGCGAACCCCTTTAGCATGCCGAGGGAAATGCACGCCGTCTGCCCTGCAGGGACAGTTGCGCCATGGCTTTGGGAACCGCTGAGCGTGCATGGGAGTTGGTAGCCTAAACAGGAGGTCTGCCCCATGACAATTCAACCCCAATATCACTGGCTCGCGAGGGCCGGTTATGGCGCACGTGGCGTAGTCTTCATTCTGGTGGCCGGTCTGGCCCTGTTTTCCACCTTTGGCGGCGGTCGGGAGACAGGCACAAAGTCAGCGCTTGAAACGCTCACGGGACAACCGTTCGGTCGTGTTTGGCTCGGTTTGATCGCGCTCGGGCTGCTTGGTTTTGTGGTCTGGCGGCTGGCGCAGTCGATCGGCAATGCCGACAATCACGCCGACGATCTGAAAGGCTACATCATCCGTGCAGCCCTGTTTGGCAGCGCGGTTACCTATGTCGGGCTCGCCTTCTACGCAGCCGGCCACGCGCTGGATCTGCTTGGCAGTTCGCAGTCCGGTTCAGATGGGAAGACCGGTCTCGCACAATGGTTGATGTCAAAGCCGTTCGGTGCCTGGATCGCAGGCCTCGTAGGTATAGGCTTTGTTATCGGCGGCTGTGTGACGGCCTATAAGGGTCTGTCCCGGAAGTTTAGAAAATACATCCAGTTGCCTGGTGGAGACGCCTCCCCGCTTTCGCTGATTTGCATCTACGGTCTTGCTTCACGCGGGCTTGTCTTCGCCATCGTGGGCGTTTTCTTCTGCTACGCTGCCTTTACGGTCGATCCGGATCAGGCCGGCAGCATGAGCGATGCATTGGCATGGGTCAGACAACTGCCGTTCGGCGCCATTCTCTATTTCATCGTCGCGCTCGGCCTTGCTGCATTTGGCGGTTATGGACTGATCGAGGCTCGGTACCGCAGTGTCGATATGCCGGATGGGGACGACCTGAAAGATGCGATGCCGGGGTGACGGTCGCACTTCTTGCAGTTGCATCCAAAGTCAATTCTCCAGGTTTCGAAGGGTCGCTCCGAAGGCTGCCGCATCGTCTTGCGCGAGCCCCCTTCTATTCCGCTCTTAAAATTCGATCCTGACTGCGCTATCATTCAAGCCACATAGTGAGATTGCGCAGGCGATTGGAGTGCGTACCACTTTGCAGCTTTGGAGACTTGTGCTGCAAATACGGCAATGCTTCAAACCATTCTTTAACTCGCAAACGCTAATCTTCATACGTTTGCATGATGGTATTTAACGAGGAGAAGAATGGCCAAGCCGTCCTTCCGCTTTACGCATTACGACCTTAAGGATCAGCGTGCCGGTGCTATCATCGAGGTCACGCTGTCTGCGGTGAATAACGTGCGGCTGATGACAGCCCCCAATTTCCAGCGTTTCAAGGAAGGGCTGGACTATAAGTATCTGGGCGGCGTGGCAAAAAAATCCCCTGTCAAGCTGACGATCCCGGACACTGCGCACTGGCATCTGGTGGTCGACATGGAAGGCCATCACGGGCTTGCCGAATCAGCTGTCAAAATGGTGACGGTCCCCACACCCCAGCGCCGGGCTTCCTAAACGCAGGTTTTCAGGGTTCTGTTGCGCGTCTTTAGCTGACTTTTTTAGGTTCTTAGCCATCAGCCGTGGGGCTGCGGCATACCCTCAAGAATTGCAGTGGCAAGCGTGAATATGGTCCAACCTCTCCGTTTTGATGGTCAGGAGAGGCCGATACCCGGCAAGCCGGCTTTCCGCCAATGACGTGTATTTTCAAGTTCAGCCACCGCGCTCGCGGCGCAGCTTTGCCCACCAATCCAGACGCTTCCTGATCTCGCGCTCGAAGCCACGCTCGGGCGGATCGTAGAAGGTCTGACGGCCCATCTTTTCCGGAAAATAGTCCTGACCGGAAAAACCATCGGGCTGATCGTGGTCATAGCGGTAACCGTCGCCATAGCCCTCGCCCTTCATCAGCTTGGTTGGCGCGTTGAGGATATGTTTGGGAGGCAGAAGCGAGCCATGCTCCTTGGCCGCACGCATCGCGGCCTTGTAGGCAACGTAGACGCCATTGGATTTAGGCGCGGTCGCCAGATAGACGCAAGCCTGTGCCAGCGCCAATTCGCCCTCCGGAGAGCCCAGATAATCATAAGCATCCTTGGCCGAATTGGCGATAACAAGTGCCTGCGGGTCGGCCAGGCCAATATCCTCCACTGCCATGCGCACAAGCCGGCGACCGAGATATAGCGGATCTTCGCCCGCGTCGAACATGCGGCAGAGATAGTAGAGTGCGGCATCGGGATCGGAGCCGCGCACCGCCTTATGCAGGGCCGAGATCAGATTGTAGTGCCCATCCTGGCCCTTGTCATAGACCGGGGCGCGGCGCTGGACGATGCGGGTCAGGCCCTCGGTATCGAAGGTCTCGCCTTCGCGTGCTGCGCGCCAGACTTCTTCGGCCAGCGTCAGTGATGCGCGGCCATCGCCGTCGGCCATGCGGATCAGGGCGAAACGCGCCGGTTCATCCAGCGGCAGCGGCTTGCCCTCCATCTCCTCGGCACGGGTCAAAAGCGTGCCGATGCTCTCCTCGTCATGGGCCTTGAAGGTGAGAACGCGGGCACGCGACAAAAGAGCGGCATTCAGTTCGAAGGAGGGATTCTCGGTCGTTGCCCCGACAAGGATCACGGTGCCGTCTTCCATCACCGGCAGAAAGCTGTCCTGCTGGGCGCGGTTGAAGCGGTGTATCTCGTCGACGAACAGAAGTGTCTGGCGGCCACCCATACGGCGCGCCTTGGCGCCTTCAAAGACCTTTTTGAGGTCTGCAACACCGGAGAAAATCGCCGATATCTGCTCGAAGGTGAGGCCCGCCTCGCCGGACAAAAGTCTCGCGACCGTGGTCTTGCCGGTGCCGGGTGGCCCCCAGAAAATCATGGAGCCGAGAGAGCCCGACGAGATCATGCGCGATAGCACACCATCCTCGCCGGTCAGATGGTCCTGGCCTGCAACTTCGGCCAGGGATTTCGGCCGCAGCCGGTCAGCGAGCGGCCTGCGGGCCGCGACATCGTCCGGAATCTGCGACGCGAAAAGATCACTCATCGAAAAATCTGCCTTATCCGTTTTCCGTCGCGCTCGATTTCGACACGCCAGAAACCGGGCTCGCTTTCAACGATGGCCTGCAGATCGGCGGTCGAGCCGACGTTACCACCATTCACCGCGACGATGATATCGCCCTTTGCAAAGCCGAGACGTTGGGCTGGCGTTCCATCGTCCAGGTCGGTGACGACCACACCGGTATCTTCTGTCGGCAGATGCATGGAATAGGCAAGCTTGGGTGACAGGTTGGCGACGTGCGCACCGGTGAATGGGCTTCGGCCAGCGATGACGCGTTCATCCGGCTTCACGGTCTCAGGTGCGCCATTCAAGGCCATCTCCACGGTTCTGTCCTTGCCGTTATCGATGACATCGAGCTTCACGGTCTGGCCAACGCCGGCAGTCGTCAGGCGATAGCCGAGCGCATCGGGATGCTCAACGGTGACGCCATTGACGGCGACGATCACCTGCCCCGGCTTAAGACCGGCTTTCTCAGCCGGACCACCCGGCACCGTCTTTACCACCAAAGCGCCGAGCACATGTTTGAGACCGAGCGCCTCTGCCACATCCGATGTTACGGGTTCAAAGGATGCGCCGACATAAGGACGTTCGAAGCCTGCAGCCCCGCTATCGGCCGCGGCCAAGAAGACCTTGACCAGATTGGCGGGAATGGCAAAACCGATGCCATTCGACCCGCCACCGCGTGAAAAGATTGCTGTGTTGATACCGATCAGTTCACCCTTCATGTTCATGAGGGCTCCGCCGGAATTACCAGGATTGATGGACGCATCGGTCTGAATGAAGAAGCCGAAATCGCCGTCAGTGACCTGATTGCGCGCAAGGCCGGAGACAATGCCGCTGGTCACCGTCTGGCCGACACCGAAGGGGTTGCCGATGGCCAGTACCAGATCGCCCACTTCCGCCGAGTCGGAATCGCCAATCTTCAAAACCGGGAAGTTTTGATCGTCGGACTTGATCTTCAACACGGCGAGATCCAGCCGGTCGTCCTTGAGCACCACTTCGCATGGATATTCGCGCCCATCGGACAAGGCGACCTTGATGTCATCGGCACCGTCAACGACGTGGTTGTTGGTCACGATTGTCCCGTTGGACTCCACGATCACGCCTGATCCCAGCGAGGACTGTTTTTCGGTGCGATTGGGGAAACGCTGACCGAAAAACTGCTCGAAAAAGGGATCTCCGGCAAAGGGCGAGGCACGCCGCTGCACCAAGCGCTCGGCATAGACATTGACCACCGCGCCATGGGTCGCCTTGACCAGAGGCGAAAACGACAGCTGCATCTCTGCGTTCGAGGTCGGCACCTGCTTTGCGTCTTGGGCCATGGCGGGCGCCAGTGGAAGGACGAGACATAGGGAGACCGCTGCAACCGCAGCCTTGAGACCAAGCATCGTATTACCTTTCAATTCTGCTGCACTTCTAGAAGCTAATGCCCCGAAGCAAAATAGGCGGAACGCGGCAAAATGTGGGTAAGCGCCATAATCAAGACAAGAGTTACGTAATTGTAATATCTGCGATGTCCGGTTCCGGTCGTCCTGAACGCCACATTTGTGGACCTCGACCGCAATTCCACTGTTGTCGGAACGGGTTTGAGGCCCGCGACGTTTCAAAGAATGAGAAATTCAACCTGGAGGCAAGGATGTCGCTTATCGTCAAATTATCGGGCATTGCCATCGTGGCGCTCATCGCCGGTATGGCGACCGCGAGCGCCGCCAGTTTCGATTGCGAGCGAACAGACCTGGCACCCGATGAAAAAGCCATCTGCGACAATCGCGACCTCAACGATGCCGATGTGAAAATGGTGACGACGTTCGAGCTTCTGTCGGGACTGTTTGCCATGGGCAATCGCGGGACGCTGCAAGATGAACAGGTGGCCTGGCTAAAATCTCGTGAAACCTGTGCAGCGGATGTGGAGTGCATACGCGCCGCCTATTCAAAGCGGCTGAAGCAGTTACAGAGTGCCTATGACAGCCTGCCCCGCCCACTCTAGCTGGTGCAGTCCACGAGAGATGGTCCTGGTCACTATCTCCGGAACTGGTTCTTCGGCCAACGGAACCGAAATATCGCTCCGCGCCCCAGAAGGCCATCGTCGATCATGACCTGACCGCCATAGAGTTCCACATACTTCTTGACCATGGCGAGCCCCATTCCGCTGCCCTCAATCTGATCGCGCGGTTTCAATGTCTGGAACATCTTGAAGATGGTCTCCCGGTATTTCGAGGGAATGCCCGGACCATCATCGGTCACGGAAAACAGATAGTGATCGCCCTGGTCTTCCACATCGATTTCGATGTTACCCTCCGCCCGATCATGGTGCTTGATGGAATTGCCGATGAGATTGACGAAAACCTGATGCAGCGGCATGAGGTAGACTGTCAGTTCATTGAATGCCGTGCTGGCCGTGATCTGGAAACCACCTGGAACAGTCAGCAGTTCCAGAACCTCGTGCAGCAGCTGCGACCCGGTGACCTTTTGCCGGAACAATTCGTTTTCGCGACGACCGATGCGGGCGAATTCCAGCAGTTTGTCGAGATAGTCCTCCATGCGCGTCACACGGCTGCGCAGGAGATGCATATCTTCGATGTTGTCCTCAGTCAGTCTATCGCTCATTTCCTCTTCAAGCCATTTCGAGGCATTGTCGATCACGCGCAGCGGGGCTTTCAGATCATGCGCAGCAGCAAAGGCAAATTCCTCAAGTTCGGCATTGGAGATCAAAAGTTTCCCGATCAGATGTTCACGCTCGGACAGCAGCCCGTTGAACGCGCGTGAGAGCTCTGCCACCTCGTCTACACCATCTTCCGGGAGAACCAGCCTATCGTCGTCGCCCTCCGCGCCCTTGATTGTCTCCGTGAGCGTCCTGAGGCGACGGGTGATTGCCAGCCCGATCACATAGGCGATGATCAGAGAGACGGCGACAACCAGCAGTGACACAAGGATCGTGTCGCGCAGGAACGCGTAGGCAGGCGCCAGCAGCTGCGATAGGGGCACACGTAGGGCGACACCGATGCTGGCCGCAGTCTGCGCCGGCGCAATGCCCAATCTGACAAAATAGTAGAGGTCGCTGTCTGTCCGGTAGACCTGCTCACTATTTTCTTCCGGATGGAACTGACCGAGTATGGCAGGTGGCGGCTGCGTATAATTCTCATGAAACTGCAGTGCGTCAGGCTTTTTGCCCGGCTGCCTTCTCATATAGTCACCGGCAGAATTGATGACTGTCGCCTCGTGCGCTGAGGGCACGGCGGCAAAAGTCAGGGTCAGCAACTGCTCATAGTCGGCATTGGAAACCACCAGTCCGAAGATCTGGCCGGCGGCGTCTCGCACTGGCATGACGATGCGGAGTGTAGGCTGAAGAGGTAGAACAACCTTTCCATATTCCCTGTTATAGGTCACCTCGGAAAAATAGACCCCTCCGCTGGCGACGCTTGCCTTCACATAGGGTTCCTCTCCCTTGCGCTGATAACCACTGGCCGGAACGCGTTCAAAGCCGGTCGCCGTTCGATTAACCCGCACAAGTTCCCGCCCTCCATCTGCCACGCCGATGAAGCGCATCTGCGTATAGGCGGGACGTTGTTTGAGAAACGAAATCATCTCGCCTTCGAGAGCGTCGCGCCACTGAGCGGCGGTTGTGCCGGTTTGAGGGTCGATACCGCCGGCGACCAGCCCACGTACCAGGCCTTCAACCTCGGGAGAAATGGCAAGGAGCGTTACGTCCCGGCGCATGACGCTGTAGGATTCGGCAAATTTCGCCGCAACCAGACGCGCCTCACCAGCAAGGCCGTCGGCGGCGTTGGACAGGACAACGGACTGCATGCGGATATAGCTGATGGAGCCGATTGCTGCACTTATTGTCAGGGCCAGCAGACATGTGACAGCGACCAGTTTGGCGCGCAGGGATCGGAAAAAGCTTGGCGCGTGCGATCCTGTTACAACCCCCACCGGCGTCTCCCCACCTTCTCCCAAAGCAGGTGTCGTTTCGGCCTGGAGAAACGGGACATCGAGAATCTCATGTCTCCGCAGCCACGCCTACGCCCGGTCCCGCAACTATTGATAGGCTTTAGATGTTGCTAATGTCAAACTCTAGTGTAGTGACGACAGTCAATACAACCCGGCTATCTCCGACTGACCGTGCGCGATCCAGTCTGACACCGGACAATTCGTACCACAGCTTCAATGGGCTAGCGAGGCTGGGCAGTCGACTGGTCTGCGAGCCATGTCACGAATGCCCCAACGGACGGCTTTGATGCAGCGGTGCGGGACACTGTCGCATAATAGGCCGTGCCGACGCTCAGCGCGGCATTCGGCCATGACACCAGCGATCCATCGGCCACATGCCCATCGGTGATGGAGCGCCAGCCCAGCATCAGGCCACGCCCATCGAGCGCCGCCTGTACTGCCTGCACATAGTTGTCGAACACCTGGCCTGTAGCACGCGGTTTTCCGAGGCCGCGTCTGGACAGATAATCGCTCCATCCCTCCCATTGCCGGCTTTCGACCTTGCGCACGTGGATCAGTGGGGCATTGTCCAGGCTCTCCCCTCTATTCATCAGCCGCTCGACCAGCGCCGGGCGACCAACCGGACACATCTGTTCGTCGAACATCTTGATTGTGTCGCCGTCGTCCCAGTTTCCGGTGCCGTAGCGAAGCACAAGATCGATGTCGGGTGACATTCTGAGCATATCGGTCGGCGGCGCCTGCACATTGACCAGCAGTTCCGGATGATGCGTATAGAAGTCGTTGAGCCTCGGCATCAGCCAGTAGGTCGCCATGCCGAGCGTGCAGGCAACTGTCAGCCGCTGGGCTTCGAGGCCGGAGTGAGCCCGGATCTCCTCGATCGCGGCGGTGATCATGTCCAGCCCCTCACGCGTGGCACGTGCCAGAAGCAGCCCGGCTTCCGTCAGGCGCGCCGGCCGCGTGTTGCGATCCATCAGCGGCGTACCGACATGATCTTCCAGCGCCTTCAGCGCCTGAGTGACGGCCGGCTGACTGACATTCAGGCGACCGGCCGCCTGGCTCATGGAACCCAACCGGGCAACGGCTTCAAAGGTGGTGAGCAGTCGCAGTCGCGGCAGACGGTCCAAGTTAATCTCCAACTTATACTAAAATAAGCATAATCCATATTTTCCAAATACGGAAATTCGACGATTGTTGCAGACAGCACCCCAAGACACTCCCGCACAACTCAAGGAATTTCCATGAATATCCACGTCGCGACCGACACTGTCACGATCGGCGAAAAAGGCCTGCATGTTGATCTGCCCAATGGCCGGAACTGCTATTTTAATTATTATTGGCTGCGGGACAATTGCCCGACATCTTTCGACAGTACGACCCGTGAACGCCAGTTCGATATCTTCCATCTTAGCGAGGCGCCACGCCCGCAACTCGCATTTGTCGACGGTGACAGGCTGGTGGTCTCATGGGAACATGAAGATCACACCTCGCACTACCCAATGTCGATGCTGACACAATATGCCGATGGCAAACGCCGGGCTGACCCAGCCGACCTGCCACGCCGTGCCTGGTTCAGCGACAATTACGCGTCTATCCCGCGTTTCTCTCAAGCCGAGCTGAAAGAGGATCCCGCCAAGGTGGCAGAGTGGATCAAGGCGATGATTGTGGATGGACTGACGATCGTCACAGATATGCCAAACAGCAAGGAAGGCTTGACCGAAACCGTCGAGCTGATGGGGCATGTTCGCCCCACCTTCTTTGGCGATTATTTCGAGGTCTACACGCATATCAATCCGACCAATACCGCCTACACAGCCAAGGCACTGGAACTGCATACGGACACACCGGCTGAAGAATTTGCACCGGGCATTCAGTTCCTGCATTGCACGGCCAATAGCGTGGATGGCGGCTTGAGCATCTATTCAGACGGCGTCGCAGTCGCCAATGATTTTCGCAAGCTCGACCCTGAAGGCTTCCGTCTTCTGTCCGAAATCGATGTGCCGTTCTTCTGCGAACATGACAACTACGACATGCGCTCGCGCCAACGGGTGATCGAACTCGACCAGCATGGCGAAGTATCGGGCCTGACCATCAGCCAGCACATGCTCGATATTTTCGACCTGCCTCAGCACGTGCTTGACGACTATTACCCGGCATTCTGCCGCTTCGGCAAAATGCTGCAGGATGACAAATACATGATGCGCTTCCTGATGAAGGCCGGCGAATGCATGGTATTCGACAATCACCGTATCGTGCATGGCCGTCTCGCCTATTCGGCCACCAGCGGCGAGCGCTTCTTGCGTGGGACCTATACCGATCGTTCGGAAATGCGGTCGACCTATCGGGCGCTCACCAGCCAGGGGCGGTTCAAGGCATGACTGTCACCGCTTTGAGACACGAACAGTTGGAAGCCGAGGCAAGCCTCGCCTTGCGTCAGGATCTGGCAGCTGCTTTCCGGCTCTGTCACCGGTTTGGCTGGAGCGAGTCGGTGGGGAACCACTTCAGTGCTGCCGTCTCTGCGAATGGTCGTCAGTTTCTGCTCAATCCGCGCTGGCAGCACTTTTCAACCATCTGCGCGTCCGATCTCTTGCTGCTTGATGCAGACGATCCGGACGTGATGTCGGGTCCCAACGCGCCGGACGCCTCGGCCTGGGCCATCCACGGCACCATGCACCGGATGCTGCCGGAAGCGCGGGTGATCCTGCACTGCCACTCGCCTTATGCTGTGGCGCTCTCCTGCCTTAAAGACCCTACTCTTTTGCCGCTCGACAACAATACCGCGCGGTTCTTCGGGCGGATCGGTTACGACCTCTCGTTTGGCGGAATTGCCGACGCGGAAGAGGAAGGCATTCGCCTTGCCGAGATGATCAAGGGCAAGTCAGCTCTTGTGATGGGCAATCATGGCGTATCGATTGCCAGCGACACCGTGGCTGATGCCTTTGAGGATCTCTACTTCTTCGAAAAGGCCGCGCAAACCATGGTCCTTGCGCTTTCAACCGGAAAGCCACTCGCCGTGTTATCCGACGAGATCGCTCAAGCGACAGCGGACGGGTGGAC
This sequence comes from Agrobacterium sp. ES01, assembly GCF_050320885.1. Classification (NCBI taxonomy): domain Bacteria; kingdom Pseudomonadati; phylum Pseudomonadota; class Alphaproteobacteria; order Hyphomicrobiales; family Rhizobiaceae; genus Agrobacterium; species Agrobacterium sp. ES01. The sequence goes on along the minus strand of NZ_JBNQTH010000011.1, from coordinate 21,227 downwards.
ACCCTATCGCGGCATGGCGCAGAAGCACTTCGACCACCTGAAAACGACGCTCGACCGCGACGACCCGAGTTGGCGAGACTGAGTGCAGTCGGCACCCTCCACACGGGTGATTGAACGAAAAAGACCCCGCCGGCCGATCATGGTCGGCGGGGTCCTTTGTGACTTGGCTATGGGCCAAACCGTTTATTCCGGAAGGATGCGCACAGCGCCCTTGTCGGCGGACGATGCAAAGGCGGCATAGGCCTTGAGCGCCGTCGTGACATTGCGCTTGCGGGGTGCAGACGGCTTCCAGCCGAGCGCATCCTGTTCATGGCGGCGTGCAGCCATTTCGGCGTCATCGATGGCCAGATGGATCGTGCGGTTGGGAATGTCGATCTCGATCGTGTCACCGTTCTTGACCAGACCGATTGCGCCGCCCTGGGCTGCTTCCGGAGAGGCATGGCCGATGGACAGACCCGAAGTGCCGCCGGAAAAGCGACCATCGGTGATCAGGGCGCAGGCTTTGCCGAGACCCTTCGACTTCAGATAGCTGGTCGGATAGAGCATTTCCTGCATGCCCGGACCACCCTTTGGCCCTTCGTAGCGAATGACGACGACATCGCCGGCGGCGACCTCATTGGACAGGATACCCTTTACGGCTGCGTCCTGGCTTTCATAAACGACGGCAGAACCGGTGAATTTCAGGATCGATTCATCGACGCCCGCCGTCTTCACGATACAGCCATCCAGCGCGATGTTGCCGTAGAGCACGGCCAGCCCACCATCCTTGGAGAAGGGCTTCTCTACCGAGCGGATAACGCCCTTGTCGGTATCGGTATCGAGTTCGTCCCAGCGCGAAGACTGCGAGAACGCGACCTGGGTCGGAACACCGCCGGGTGCGGCCTTGAAGAATTCGCGGACCGTTTCGGAATTGGTACGCGTGATGTCCCAACGGTCGATCGCATCGCCGAGTGTGGCGGCATGGACAGTCGGGCAATCGCGGTGGATCAGGCCACCACGTTCGAGTTCGCCCAGGATACGCATGATACCGCCGGCGCGGTGAACGTCTTCCATGTGCACATCCTGCTTGGCAGGCGCGACCTTGGAAAGGCACGGAACCCGACGCGACAGCTTGTCGATGTCTTCCATGGTGAAGTCGACGCCGCCCTCATGGGCCGCTGCCAGAATGTGCAGCACTGTGTTTGTCGATCCGCCCATGGCGATGTCGAGCGACATGGCATTTTCGAAGGCCTGCTTGGAGGCCACGGAGCGCGGCAGAACGCTTTCGTCATCCTGCTCATAGTAACGACGGGCAATATCAACGATCAGATGGCCGGCCTCGACGAAGAGGCGCTTGCGGTCCGAATGGGTCGCCAATGTCGAGCCGTTGCCGGGCAACGACAGGCCGAGCGCTTCCGTCAAACAGTTCATCGAGTTGGCGGTGAACATGCCCGAGCACGAGCCGCAGGTGGGGCATGCCGAACGCTCGATGGTCGCGACATCCTCATCCGACATCTTGTCGTCGGCGGCCGCCACCATTGCATCCACGAGGTCGAGGGCGACGGTGCGCCCCTGAAGCGTAGCCTTGCCGGCTTCCATCGGGCCACCCGAGACAAATACGGCCGGAATGTTCAGACGCATGGCAGCGTTCAGCATGCCGGGCGTGATCTTGTCGCAGTTTGAAATGCAGACCATGGCATCGGCGCAGTGGGCGTTGACCATGTATTCGACCGAGTCGGCGATGATTTCGCGCGACGGCAGCGAGTAGAGCATGCCGTCATGACCCATGGCGATGCCGTCATCGACCGCAATCGTGTTGAATTCCTTAGCAACGCCGCCGGCAGCTTCGATTTCGCGGGCGACGAGCTGGCCCAGATCCTTCAGATGCACATGGCCTGGAACGAACTGCGTGAAAGAGTTGACCACGGCAATGATAGGCTTGCCAAAATCGCCATCCTTCATGCCCGTCGCGCGCCAGAGGCCGCGGGCGCCGGCCATGTTACGGCCGTGGGTCGTGGTTCTCGAACGATAAGCTGGCATAGGTGTTACCTCGATATTCGTGTTCTCATTGGCGGAGGCGGCGCATCACCTCGAATGAAGCTAAACGGCCTGCGAAACTCCCGCATTAACCCCGTATTTAAAGCAATCACCTGCAACTGTCACCGTCAGGTGGCTGCAAAACGGTACGGTTGCCCGACCGGCACGGCCTCACTCGTAAGCTTGCGTTAAGGCCCCTGCCCTAGTTTCTCGCGCGTGATGGAAGGCGGGAGACGGCGATGGCGGGATGCAGGCGCAGCGGCAAAGGCTCTCGGCCTTTTGCAATCGTTGGCAACAGGCTTCATGCGAACACGCTGCCGATCCTGATCGCGATTATTGCCGTCGCGATCGGCACCTATGCTGCCGATCTGTTTGATCGGACGGCTCTCTTCGTTCAACCTTCCGCCCTCACCAAGGAGGACACCGCTCCTGACATGCACCGGGCATCCTTCAGCCTATGCGATAGTGCCAAGCGCATCAATTGCGTGGTGGATGGCGACACCTTCTGGATGAATGGCGAAAAGATCCGCATTGCCGATATCGACACACCCGAACTGTCGCCGCCGCGCTGTGCGCGTGAAAAGGCCCTCGGCCTTCAGGCCAAGAAGGAACTACAAAACCTTTTGAATGCCGGCAGCTTCGAGCTTGCAGGCTGGGGCTCGTCTGACCGTGACCGTTATGGTCGCAAGCTGCGCACTGTGACGCGTAACGGCCAGTCTATTGGCAAGGCGTTGATCGCCAAGGGGCTTGCACGACCATGGGAGGGATCGCGCCGCAGCTGGTGCGGATGAGCACGCCTTGCGCCGCCACCTGATGCTCACGAAAACGTTCCCGGCATTTTTTTACGAGACAGTGTGAAACCATATGGGTTTGACTTACGTAACTACTATGAGAACGGAACTACACCGCTATTGATCGGAGGCTTCCATGCCCAGCTATCGTCCGCCGAGAATTCCATCATCCGAGATCACGTCGCATTCCGCCTATATCAACCGGCGCAGCTTCATGGCAGCTGCTGCAGGCGGCATGGCTCTGGCCGCTGCACCGAGCGCGCTTGCCGCGGCGCTTGCGGCGAAAGAGACAGATTACAAGGTGAACGAGAAGATCACCCTCAAGGAAGACGCGCTCTCCTACAACAACTTTTATGAATTCGGGACCGGCAAGTCCGATCCGTCGCAGAATTCCGGCGACTTCAAGCCACAGCCCTGGCGGCTGGAAGTGGGTGGGCTGGTCAACAAACCGACCATTTTCGGTATCGACGATCTGATCTCCGCCATTCCGCAGGAAGAACGCATCTACCGCATGCGCTGCGTGGAAGCCTGGTCGATGGTGATCCCGTGGATCGGCTTTCCGATTTCAGCGCTGCTGGACAAGGTCGAACCGCTCGGCAGCGCCAAATATGTGGCCTTCGAGACCGTCGTCCGGCCGGAACAGATGCCGGGCCAACGCGGACTCTTCCAGCCCATGAACTGGCCCTATGTCGAGGGACTGCGCCTCGATGAGGCCCGCCATCCGCTGGCCATTTTGGCGACCGGCCTTTACGGCGAGACGCTGCCCAACCAGTCCGGCGCGCCGATCCGCCTGGTGGTGCCGTGGAAATATGGTTTCAAGGGCATCAAGTCGATCGTCAAGATCACCCTCACCGACAAGCAGCCACCAAACTCGTGGAACCAGTTGGCACCCAACGAATACGGATTCTATGCCAATGTGAACCCCGAGGTCGACCATCCCCGCTGGAGCCAGGCGACCGAACGGCGCATCGGCGAGGCGCAGGGTCTGTTTGGCGGCGCCCGCATGAATACACTGATGTTCAACGGCTATGGTGACGAGGTTGCAAGCCTTTATGCCGGCATGGACCTCAGAAAGAACTTCTGAGATGGGCTTTTCCCTTTCCACCAGACAGCGTTCGGCGGCAATCTGGGCGCTCTATGCGTTCGGCCTGCTGCCGGGGTTATGGACGTTCTACCTGGGCGTCACGGCGCAGCTCGGCGCCGATCCCGTGCGCACCTTCGAGCATTCGCTTGGGCTTTGGGCGTTGCGGTTCATCTGTCTGACGCTGGTGGTCACGCCTGTTCGGGACCTGTTCAAGATCAACCTGTTGCCATACAGGCGTGCATTGGGCCTTTTGGCCTTCTGGTATGTCCTGGCCCATTTCACCGTCTACCTGACGCTTGATCGCGGTTTGATCTTCTCGTCCATCCTGGGCGACATGACCAAGCGGCCCTATATCATCATCGGTATGGCCTGCCTGATCCTGCTTATTCCGCTGGCGATCACCTCCAACCGCTGGTCGATCCGCAGACTGGGTACCCGCTGGGCGAAGCTGCACAAGCTGATCTATCCCATCGCAGCCGGTGCGGCATTACACTACGCCCTGTCGCTGAAATCCGTGACGCTGGAGCCCGCCACCTATATCGGCATCGTGATCGTGTTGCTGGCCTATCGTCTCTTCAGGACAAAGATCGTGGAATGGCGACGTGCCCGGCGGATGGCCGTTGCCCATTAAGGCCTGGTCCCCAGACGCGATGCCAGCAGCCGAGTTTCGACGACGGCTGCGATGATGATGCCAAGGCTGTAAGCCAGTATGTTGCCCCACGAAAAGATCCGTCCAAGCAGCAGGGCGCCGGCAAACGTCAATCGGAAAGAATCGAGCCACGGCGTGTGATAGAGGCGACTGAATTCTGTCAGCGCGGCAACGACGAGCGCCAGCGCCGCGACACGCCGGATCGACCGGCTTGGCAACAGCATTGCCAGAAGCCAGAACACCATCATTCCCCAGAGCAGTGAACCGCCATACTTCACGAAGAAATACGGCAGGCCGATCTCATATCCGGTCAAGCGCAACACCAGCCCGCATGCGATGATTGTCAGCGAAATCGCGAAGCGACGGATGCGAAGCGGAAGGTTTCCCGGAAGTGTTGCCTTGATTTTGTCCATGACGCCTTAGTAGTTAGCTCTCGTGAAAAGACAACCGCGCGGAAGTGGAGAGACGATGACGACGGTGACTGAGGGGCGCGACAACCTGTTGCAGAGCTTCGATCGGCGGTTGATCGACAATCCCCCTGCTCCGGCGCTGCGCGGTCTCCAACGGTTCGTTGTCGAGTTCCTGTTTTTCGGGATCAAGGAGGCACGCGCCTGCCTGTTTGCCGGCCTGTTCTTTGTGTCCATCTTCATCGTCCCGCGCCAGGGGGTGTTCGGCATTCCACGCTATGACGTGCTGCTGATTATAGCCTTGTCGATCCAGATCTGGATGGTCTGGACCAAGCTCGAGACAATGGACGAGTTGAAGGCGATCTGCCTGTTCCACCTCGTCGGCTTCGCTCTGGAAGTATTCAAGACATCCGGCAGCATCCAGTCGTGGTCCTATCCGGACTTCGCCTATACAAAACTCCTCGGCGTGCCTTTGTTTTCCGGCTTCATGTATGCCGCTGTCGGCAGCTACATCATTCAGGCCTGGCGATTGCTGGATGTCCGCATCCGCCATCACCCTTCCTACTGGATGGCGACGGGTGTGGCGCTTGCGATCTACCTGAATTTCTTCACCCATCACTATATCGGCGACTATCGCTGGTATGTGGCAGCGCTGGCCATCGGGCTTTACGCGCGCACCACCGTGATCTTCCGCCCCTTCGACCGGGACCGGCAGATGCCGATGCTCTTGTCCTTCGTGCTGATCGGCTTCTTCATCTGGCTCGCCGAAAACATATCGACTTTCTTCGCCATCTGGCACTATCCAAACCAACTCGGCGCCTGGTCGACCGTACACCTGGGCAAATGGAGTTCTTGGACGCTCCTGGTGATCATGACCTTCACCATCGTCGCTTCGTTGAAGCATATCAGGGCAACCATCCACATCCCGAAGTGAGCGCCCCCGCTCCTTGCCGGACGCTCCGATATCTCCGCGCACAGGCACTCTCGGGGTCGATTGCAACACACACAGAAAAGGCCGGACGATCGCTCGTCCGGCCTTTCTCATTTCGCTCCCGAGGGAAACGAAAAGTGGATTATGCAGCTTCTGCTTCAGCGTCAGCTTCTGCAGCAACGCGAGCCTTGTCGGCTGCGCCCTTGGCATCGACGTCGCGTTCAACGAATTCGATGACTGCGAGCGGTGCATTGTCGCCCTGACGGAAGCCGGCCTTCATGATGCGAAGGTAGCCGCCATTGCGGTTTGCATAACGGGTCGCGATCGCATCAAAGAGCTTACGGACTGCGTCCTGATCCTTGATCTGCGAAACGGCCTGACGGCGAGCGTGAAGGTCGCCGCGCTTACCGAGGGTCACCAGCTTCTCGACGATCGGGCGAATTTCCTTCGCCTTTGGAAGCGTCGTGACGATCTGCTCATGGGTGATGAGCGAAGCGGCCATGTTGGCGAACATCGCCTTACGGTGGCTGGCGGTACGGTTCAGCTTGCGGCCGGAATTCTGGTGGCGCATTGCTATTCTCCTTTAGTGCAGGTCTGCCGCTTCGCACTTCGAGCGGCCCTGCCGTTTCCTGACACATACAGGCATCAGCCTGCAGTTTGACTGGAAAAGGCAGAGGTAAACCTGCCTTTTTTGACGCTTAGTACTGGTCTTCGTAACGCTTGGCCAGATCTTCGATGTTTTCTGGCGGCCATGCCGGCACTTCCATGCCGAGATGCAGGCCCATAGATGCCAGAACTTCCTTGATCTCGTTGAGCGACTTGCGACCGAAGTTCGGTGTGCGCAGCATTTCTGCCTCGGTTTTCTGGATCAGATCACCGATGTAGACGATGTTATCGTTCTTCAGGCAGTTTGCAGAGCGAACCGAAAGTTCGAGTTCGTCGACCTTCTTGAGCAGAGCCGGGTTGAAGGCGAGTTCGGTAACGGACTCTTCTTCGACTTCCTTCTGCGGCTCGTCGAAGTTGACGAATACACCGAGCTGGTCCTGCAGGATGCGGGCAGCAAATGCGACCGCGTCCTCACCGGTGATGGAGCCATCGGTTTCGATGGTCATCAGCAGCTTGTCATAGTCGAGAACCTGGCCCTCACGGGTGTTTTCGACCTTGTAGGACACCTTCTTGACCGGCGAGTAGAGGCTGTCGACCGGAATAAGACCGATTGGAGCATCTTCTGCACGGTTACGGTCTGCAGGCACGTAGCCCTTACCGTTGTTGACGGTGAACTCCATACGGATCTCGGCGCCCTCATCGAGCGTGCAGATCACGTGATCGGGGTTCAGGATTTCAATATCGCCAACCGTCTGGATATCTCCAGCGGTGACAACACCTGGACCCTGCTTACGCACGACCATGCGCTTTGCATCGTCACCATCCATCTTGATGGCGATTTCCTTGATGTTGAGCACGATATCGGTCACGTCTTCCCGGACACCCGGGATGGACGAGAACTCGTGCAGAACACCGTCGATCTGAACAGCCGTTACAGCAGCACCGCGCAGCGACGACAAGAGAACGCGACGAAGCGCATTACCAAGCGTCAGACCGAATCCCCGTTCCAGCGGCTCGGCGACCAATGTGGCCTTCGTGCGGCTGGACGAGCTGAACTCGACCTTGTTCGGCTTGATCAGTTCCTGCCAATTCTTCTGAATCATGTTTTAACCTTCCGTTCGTCACCACCATCCACTCGTGGTGACCGAGCATGAAAAGCACCGGAAGGGCGACGCGCGCCCTCACCGGCAGGATGGGTGATGATCAGACGCGGCGCTTCTTGCGCGGACGGCAACCATTGTGCGGGATCGGCGTAACGTCGCGGATCGAAGTGATCATGAAACCGGCAGCCTGCAGAGCGCGAAGTGCAGATTCACGGCCAGAACCCGGACCGCAAACTTCCACTTCAAGCGACTTCATGCCATGTTCCTGAGCCTTCTTGGCGCAGTCTTCAGCAGCGATCTGAGCGGCAAAAGGCGTCGACTTACGCGAGCCCTTGAAACCCTTGGCACCGGCAGACGACCAGGCAATAGCATTGCCCTGTGCGTCGGTGATGGTGATCATCGTGTTGTTGAATGTCGAGTTTACGTGAGCAACGCCCGACGAGATATTTTTGCGTTCGCGACGGCGTACGCGTGTGGCTTCCTTGGCCATAACTTCCCTTTCATTGATCTTAGCACCGCCGTAGTTCCAGCGGCTACACCTGGAAAAGACCTAAAACACAGCCCTTTGCCAAACTCAAGAAGGCCGGCACTGCTGCGCCAGCCCTCACCCCGGAATGTCCGGAAATTACTTCTTCTTACCAGCAATCGCCTTTGCCGGACCCTTGCGGGTGCGGGCATTGGTGTGCGTGCGCTGGCCGCGAACCGGAAGGCCGCGACGGTGACGCAGACCGCGGTAGCAGCCCAGGTCCATCAGACGCTTGATGTTCATCGCGGTTTCGCGACGAAGATCACCCTCGACGCGGTAATCGCGGTCGATGGTTTCGCGGATTGCCAGGACTTCAGAGTCCGTCAGCTGATGAACGCGCTTGTCAGCAGGGAGACCAGTCTTCTCCATGATTTCCTGCGCGAATTTCGATCCGATCCCGTGAATATAGGTCAGCGCGATAACAACGCGCTTCGCAGTCGGGATGTTGACGCCAGCGATACGTGCCACGCCTATTCTCCTTACGTTCCAGTTGCCATCCGGCAAGTGGTGTCTCGTTACACGGCCCGACGGGCCGCAATTACAAATCGGGTTCTCAACAGGTCAAAACGATCGAACCCGGTCTCCCCTGGTGGGAAGAACGCGCCGATCGCTCAAATGTCGCGAGTTGGCGCGCTATTTAGCGGAATCAGCAGCCAAAGGCAACCGGTCCCGGAAAGAATCTTTTGAGCCCGACCGGGCTCAAACCTTCGCTAAGATTGCCTCGACGGACGTTGTTACCGCATCCATTTCAGCCATACCGTCAACCGTCTTCAACTTACCCTTGGCCCAGTAATAGCCAATCAGCGGAGAGGTTTCCTTGTAGTAAACCTCCAGACGGTGCGCCATGGTTTCGGCATTGTCATCGGGACGACGCTTGAATTCCGTCGAGCCGCACTTGTCGCACACACCCTCTTTCGACGGTTTGTGGTCTGAGTCGTGGTAGACACTGCCACACTTGGCGCAGGAATAACGACCCGACACACGGCGAATCAGTTCCTTGTCGTCCACACGAAGCTCGATGACGACAGACAGATCGAGGCCCTTGTCGGAGAGCATCTTTTCCGTCGCATCGGCCTGTACCAGCGTGCGCGGGAAACCATCCAGAATGAAACCATTGGCGCAATCGGGTTGGTCAATACGCTCGGAAACGATGGCGATGACAATGTCATCAGAGACGAGCTTGCCGGCATCCATGACAGCCTTGGCCCGCTTGCCAACATCGGTCTCGGCGGCCACAGCAGCGCGCAACATATCCCCTGTCGAGAGCTGCGGAATACCGTGCTTCTCGACAATCCGCTGGGCCTGGGTTCCCTTACCCGCGCCCGGCGGCCCCAAAAGAATCAGTCTCATCGTCCCCTCTTTCCTCCACGCAATTTCGACTTCTTGATCAGCCCCTCATACTGTTGAGCAATGAGGTGACCCTGGATCTGTGCAACCGTATCAAGGGTTACGCTGACAACAATCAAAAGAGAAGTACCACCAAGGGCTAATGGCACTCCCGTACGCGCCACGAGAATTTCAGGCAGAATGCAGACGAATACGAGATAGATGGCACCAACAAGGGTGATGCGCGTCAGCACGTAGTCGATATATTCAGCGGTGCGTTCGCCCGGACGGATGCCCGGAATGAAGCCGCCATGCTTCTTCAAATTGTCAGCAGTGTCCTTCGGATTGAAGACGATCGCCGTGTAGAAGAAGGCAAAGAAGGCAATCAACGCGCCATAGAGCACCATGTAGAGCGGCTGGCCGTGGCCAAGCGCTGCAATGATGGTTGTCGCCCAGGATGGCAGTGTGGTGCTGCCTGTGAAGCCCGCAGCCGTTGCCGGCAACAGCAGAAGCGAGGATGCGAAAATCGCAGGGATAACGCCCGAGGTGTTCAGCTTCAGCGGCAGGTGCGACGTATCGCCCTGGAACATGCGGTTGCCCACTTGTCGCTTCGGATACTGGATCAACAGCCGTCGCTGAGCACGCTCGACGAAGACGATCAGCGCAATAACACCAATGGCAACGATGAGGACGGTCAGAATCAGTGGCGTCGACAAGGCACCCGTGCGACCGAGTTCCAGCGTACCGGCCAGTGCGGTTGGCAGACCGGCGGCGATACCGGAGAAGATGATCAGCGAGATACCGTTACCGATGCCGCGCGAGGTGATCTGCTCACCGAGCCACATCAGGAACATGGTGCCGCCGACGAGCGTCACAACCGTCGAGATGCGGAAGAACCAGCCTGGATCGTTGACAATGCCGTTGCCGCTTTCGAGGCCGACTGCAATGCCATAGGCCTGCAGGGTGCCGAGCAGCACGGTGCCATACCGTGTATACTGGTTGATGATCTTGCGGCCCTGCTCGCCCTCTTTCTTGAGGTTTTCCAGCGATGGAACCACGGAGGTCATCAGCTGGACGATAATCGAGGCCGAAATATAAGGCATGATGCCGAGCGCGAAGATCGCCATGCGCGCTACAGCGCCGCCCGCAAACATGTTGAAGAGACCGAGGATACCGCCGGACTGGCCGCGGAACGCGGCAGCATAGGCTTCAGGGTTGAGACCCGGAAGCGGAATGTGAGTACCAAGCCGGTAGACAAGAAGGGCAGCCAGGGTGAACCACAAACGCTTCTTCAGATCTGTCGCTTTCGCGAAGGTCGAGAAGTTCAGGTTCGAGGCCAGTTGTTCCGCTGCAGACGCCATGCAATTCTCCGCGTAACCAATTCCGGTAGCGCCTGTATTCGGCAGGCCGGACATCGTATTCAAATTTTCTTCGAAAAACCGGGCGCGGGAAAGCCGCAATAAAGCGGCATGTTGCCTCACCCTTGTTTTCCAGAATCTCCCGGAAGACGAAACGCGTCATTCCGTCTGTTGGAATGTGAGGCTCACATATGGGAGAAAAATCGCCCGGTGTGAAGCACCCCGGGCGAAATCTTGACAAAGTTTACTCGGACGCCTCAGCAGCAACCACAAGCAGCTTGATTGTGCTGCCGGCCTTTTCGATCTTTTCGACCGCAGCCTTGGATGCACCAGCAACTTCGATCGTGACCTTAGCCGTCAGTTCGCCGTCAGAGAGGACGCGAACGCCATCCTTTTCGCGACGGATGACGCCAGCTGCCTTCAGAGCAGCCGAATCGATCGTCTTCTTGCCATCGAGCTTCTTGGCATCGATCGCGGCCTGAATACGACCGAGCGAAACGGTTGTGTAATCAGTCGAGAAGATGTTCTTGAAGCCGCGCTTAGGCAGACGACGGTAGATTGGCATCTGACCGCCTTCGAAGCCGTTGATGGCGACGCCTGAACGGGCCTTCTGACCCTTCACGCCGCGACCACCGGTCTTGCCCTTACCCGAACCGATACCGCGACCTACGCGGATACGATCCTTGGTAGCGCCTTCGTTGTCCTTGATCTCATTCAGTTTCATTTGCATATCCTCGTCTTACTTCTCGTCGACGACGCGTACGAGATGCTGGACAGACCGGATCATGCCGCGAACGGACGGAGTGTCTTCCAGGGTACGGACACGATGCATCTTGTTGAGGCCCAGGCCTACGAGCGTTGCACGCTGTACGGCCGGACGGCGAATGGGCGAACCGATCTGTTCGACCGTGATCGTCTTGTTTTCTACGGGCTTCTTAGCCATGACTCAAGCTCTCCTTACTCTTCGGAGGACACGCCAGCGGCGGTCCGGCGAGCCTGCAGCGTGGCATATTTCAGGCCGCGCTGAGCCGCAACGTCCTTCGGGTGCACCTGATGCTTCAGGGCGTCGAAAGTAGCGCGGATCATGTTGTAGGGGTTCGACGAACCGGTCGACTTTGCAACAACGTCGCTCATGCCAAGCGTTTCGAAGACGGCACGCATCGGGCCACCTGCAATGATACCGGTACCAGCCTTGGCGGAACGCAGCAGAACCTTGCCGGCGCCGTGGCGACCGTGAACATCATGATGCAGCGTACGACCGTCGCGCAGAGGCACGAAGATCAAGCCACGCTTTGCAGCTTCGGTTGCCTTGCGGATAGCTTCAGGCACTTCACGTGCCTTGCCGTGACCAAAGCCTACACGGCCCTTCTGGTCGCCGACGACGACGAGGGCTGCGAAGCCGAAGCGACGGCCGCCCTTAACAACTTTAGCGACGCGGTTGATGGCGACCAGCTTGTCGACAAACTCGCTATCGCGCTCATCACGGTTCTGGCGATCGTCGCGCGAACCACGCTTTTCCTGTGCCATTGTCCTTTTCCTTTTTCTTTTACGGGTGCAATCGGCAGATCACAAAAAAATTCGCCCTGCCCTCTGGGCCTGCGAATAAGGATACCAGCCTAAGCTGGAATACCGCCCGGTTGGCCCGGGCGGTAATTTCGTCAGAAGGTCAGACCACCTTCACGAGCCGCTTCGGCGAGAGCCTTGATGCGACCATGATAGATGAATGCGCCACGATCGAAGACAACTTCGGTGACACCGGCCTTGGAGGCGCGCTCGGCTACGAGCTTGCCCACTGCCGCTGCTGCTGCAACGTCGGCGCCGGTCTTCAAGTCCTTCTTCAGACCGCCGTCGAGAGTCGAGGCAGCCGCGAGGGTCTTGCCAGCGACATCGTCGATGATCTGAGCGTAGATGTTCTTCGAAGAGCGATGTACCGACAGACGCGGACGGCCATTGGCCACCGCCTTGATCTGACGTCGTACGCGGTTCGCACGACGAACAAGTGCTTCTTTTCTGCTTGCCATTTCGCGCGATCCTTACTTCTTCTTGCCTTCTTTGCGGATGATCCGCTCTTCGGAATACTTGACGCCCTTGCCCTTGTAAGGCTCGGGACCACGATATTCGCGGATCTCAGCAGCAACCTGGCCTACGACCTGCTTGTTGATGCCCGAGACGACGATTTCCGTCGGCTTGGGGCAAGCAAGGGTCACGCCCTGCGGCGGCTGATAGACAACGTCATGGCTGAAGCCGAGAGCCAGCTGCAGGTTCTGGCCCTGCATCGTGGCACGATAACCAACACCGTTGATCTCGAGCTTGCGCTCGTAGCCATCTTTCACGCCTGTGAAGATGTTTTCGATCATGGTGCGGGACATGCCCCACTTGGAGCGGGCGTCCTTGGACTGGTTGATCGGCTGAACGACAATAGCATTGTCTTCCAGCTTCACGGAGACTTCGTCATTCGCGACGAAGAAGAGTTCACCCTTAGGACCCTTGGCAGTGACCTTCTGGCCATCGACGGAAGCCGTCACGCCTGCCGGAACCTGAACGGGCTTTTTACCGATACGAGACATAGTTCAATCCTGTCTGTTCGCTATGGAGTGCCTATGCTTCAGCCTTAGAAGACCGAGCAAAGAACCTCGCCACCAACGTTCTGTTCGCGAGCCTGGTGATCGGCCATCACACCCTTCGGAGTCGAAAGGATCGTAATGCCGAGGCCGTTCGCGACCTGCGGAATGGACTTAACCGAGACATAAACTCGGCGGCCCGGCTTAGACACACGGCCGATCTCACGGATCACCGATGCGCCTTCATAGTACTTCAGTTCAATTTCGAACTCGGCCTTGCCATTGTCGAACTGAACTTCGGAGTAACCGCGAATGTAGCCTTCCGACAGCAGTACATCGAGAACGCGAGCGCGCAGCTTGGAAGCTGGCGTCGATACCGAAGACTTGCGGCGTGCGGCGCCATTACGGATACGGGTGAGCATATCGCCCAACGGATCTGTCATCGTCATTTGCCCGTCTCCTTACCAGCTCGACTTAACAATGCCCGGCACCTTGCCGGTATTGCCCAGCTCGCGAAGCGCGATACGCGACATCCTGAGCTTGCGATAGAACGCGCGCGGACGACCTGTCACTTCGCAACGGTTGCGAATACGGGTCTTGGAGCCATCGCGCGGCAGTTCCGCCAACTTCAAGGTTGCCTTGAAACGCTCTTCGATCGAAAGAGACTGGTTCATGATAGTCGCCTTCAGGGCCGCACGCTTTGCGGCATCATTCGCGACGGTCTTGCGGCGGCGCTTGTTCTTTTCAACTGCGCTGACTTTCGCCATATTAAGATCCTCTTCTACGCTCGTCGTTACGGTTACGTGCGGAACGGGAAGTTGAACTCTTTCAGAAGAGCCCGTGCTTCGTCGTCCGTTGGTGCCGTCGTGCAAACGATGATATCCATGCCCCACATCTGATCAACCTTGTCGTAGTTGATCTCAGGGAACACAATGTGTTCCTTGATGCCCATGGCGAAGTTGCCACGGCCGTCAAAGCTCTTCGGGTTCAATCCCCGGAAGTCGCGAACGCGCGGGAGCGCGATATTGACCAGGCGGTCCATGAATTCATACATGCGCGCGCCACGAAGGGTAACCTTCGCACCAATCGGCATGCCTTCACGAACCTTGAAGCCAGCAATCGAGTTGCGAGCATGGGTGACAATTGCCTTCTGACCGGCAATAGCCGCCAGGTCAGCTGCTGCAACTGCTGGCTTCTTCGAGTCAGCCGTTGCTTCACCAACACCCATGTTGATCACGATCTTGTCCAGCTTCGGGATCTGCATTTCGTTAGCGTAGGAGAACTGCTCCTGAAGCGCCTTGCGGATCCGGGACACGTATTCTGTCTTGAGCCGTGGCTCGTACTTTGCCTCAGCCATCGATCACTTCTCCCGAACGCTTGGCCACGCGCACTTTCTTGCCTTCGACAACCTTGAAACCAACGCGGGTTGGCTTGCCATCCTTATCGGCGACAGCAAGGTTGGAAAGATGCACAGAGGCCTCTTTGTTGATAATGCCGACTTCCTGGGTCTGCGTCTGGCGCTGATGGCGCTTGACGACGTTGATGCCAGCTACGACGGCACGCTCTTCCTTGGGAATCACGCGGAGGACTTCGCCAGAGCGGCCTTTGTCCTTGCCAGTGAGAACGACGACCTTGTCGCCTTTACGAATTTTTTGCATCTCAATCGCTCCCTTACAGAACTTCCGGAGCCAGCGAGATAATCTTCATGTGGCTCTTGGCGCGAAGCTCGCGCGGAACCGGTCCGAAGATACGTGTGCCGATCGGCTCTTTTTTGTTGTCGATCAAAACGGCTGCATTGTTGTCGAAACGAATGACGCTGCCGTCGGCGCGACGAATGTCCTTAGCGGTACGCACGACAACCGCCTTCATTACGTCGCCCTTCTTCACGCGGCCCCGCGGAATGGCTTCCTTAACCGAAACGACAATGATGTCGCCGATGGAAGCATACTTACGCTTGGAACCGCCCAGCACCTTGATGCACATGACACGACGTGCGCCGGAATTATCCGCCACGTCGAGGTTAGTCTGCATCTGAATCATGTCAGGTCGCCTTCTAGTTGTGACCGAAACGGTTGGGCACATGGGCCCCCTATTCCGGCTTATGAAAATTCTAATCGTCGCGCGGGAGGATAATTGCCAAGGTGGTTTCCCTGATAGGGACCTTCCGTGCGCTCAAAGCAAAAGAACGCCCGTCGCCCGAGCGTTCCTGCACTGTGTGCTTCATACAGATTTCTGCGGCGGGCGCAAGGGCCTGCCGCAAAATTCCACATCAAGCCTGGGCGGAAACTACCGTCCAGCGCTTGTCCTTCGAGATCGGCGCGCATTCTTCGATGAATACGGTGTCGCCGGTCTTGTACTGGTTCGACTCGTCGTGTGCCTTGTACTTCTTGGAACGACGAACAGTCTTCTGAAGAAGGGGGTGAGCGAATCGGCGCTCGACCCGAACTACAACCGTCTTCTCGTTCTTGTCCGAAACGACGGTGCCCTGCAGAATGCGTTTAGGCATCTTTTTCTGGTCCTTTAGGCCTTGGCTTCAGCCGCCTTCTGGCGGGCAATGGTTTTCACGCGAGCGATATCCTTACGGACTTCGGTGACACGCGAGGACTTTTCAAGCTGGCCGGTAGCCTTCTGGAAGCGCAGGTTGAACTGCTCTTTCTTCAGCTTGGCAAGCTCGTCTTTCAACTGATCGGCGCTCATCGCGCGGACGTCTGCGGGTTTCATCGGCTTGATCCTTACTCTGCAATGCGCTGTACGAAGCGCGTCTTGACCGAGAGCTTGGCTGCACCGAGGCGCAGAGCCTCGCGGGCGATTTCTTCCGAAACGCCGTCGATCTCGAACATCATACGACCGGGATGGACGCGTGCTGCCCAGTAATCTACCGAGCCCTTACCCTTACCCATACGAACTTCGGTTGGCTTAGCCGTTACCGGAGTGTCTGGGAAGATACGGATCCACACGCGGCCAGCACGCTTCATGTAACGCGTAATGGCACGACGGGCAGCTTCGATCTCGCGGGCGTTGACGCGGTTCGGTTCCTGGGCCTTGAGGCCGAATTCACCGAACGCCAGTTCAACACCGCCCTTGGCGACACCCTTGATGCGGCCCTTAAATTGCTTGCGGTATTTAGTACGCTTTGGCTGCAACATTTTCTAATTCTCCGATTATCTTTCGCCAGCGCAAATCAAGCGTGTTCGCGGCGACGATCGCCACCACGGTCACGGCTTGCTGGACCCTGCGAATCGCCTTCGAGTGCACGGCGCTCGGAGGCCATCGGATCATGCTCCAGGATTTCGCCCTTGAAGATCCAGACCTTGATGCCGCAGATGCCGTATGCGGTTACGGCTTCGGCTGTGCCGTAGTCGATGTCCGCACGCAGCGTGTGAAGCGGAACGCGACCTTCGCGATACCATTCTGTACGGGCAATTTCTGCACCGCCCAGACGGCCTGCGCAGGTGATCCTGATGCCTTCGGCACCCAGACGCATCGCAGACTGAACGGCGCGCTTCATGGCACGACGGAATGCGATACGACGCTCAAGCTGCTGAGCGATCGACTGAGCAACGAGAGTTGCGTCGACTTCCGGCTTGCGCACTTCAACAATGTTGAGGTGCGTTTCGGAATTGGTCATCTCGGAGATCTTCTTGCGAAGCTTCTCGATGTCCGCACCCTTCTTGCCGATGATCAGACCCGGACGAGCCGAGTGGATCGTGACGCGGCACTTCTTGTGCGGACGCTCGATAACCACCTTGGCGATACCGGCCTGCTTCAATTCGTTCTGAAGATACTTGCGGATCTTCAGATCTTCGTGAAGCAGCTGACCGTATTCAGCATTGTCGGCGAACCAACGGCTATCCCAGGTACGATTGATACCAAGACGGAAACCGATTGGATTGATCTTCTGACCCATTATGCGGCCTCCCCGTTGGCTTCAACTTCGCGGACAACGATCGTCAGGTGTGCGAAAGGCTTCTCGATGCGCGATGCGCGGCCACGGCCACGGGCATGGAAACGCTTCATGGTGATCGACTTGCCAACATATGCCTCGGCGACGACCAGCTGGTCGACATCGAGATCATGGTTGTTCTCGGCGTTCGCGATCGCCGATTCCAGTGTCTTCTTCACAGTGCCGGAAATGCGCTTGCGCGAAAATTCCAGGTCAGCGAGTGCACGATCGACCTTCTTGCCACGGATCATCGCAGCAACGAGGTTCAGCTTCTGAGGGCTGACGCGGAGCGTGCGCGCAACGGCCTGCGCCTCGTTATCCTTAAGCCGACGTTCGGCTTTTGCCTTGCCCATCTTTACTTCCTCTTCGCTTTCTTGTCCGCACCGTGACCGTAATAGGTCCGGGTCGGAGCGAATTCACCGAACTTGTGTCCGACCATGTCCTCATTGACGGACACCGGAATGTGCTTGCTGCCGTTGTAGACGCCGAATGTCAGGCCTACGAACTGCGGCAGGATCGTGGAGCGACGGCTCCACATCTTGATAACTTCATTTCGGCCGCCTTCGCGCACCTTCTCAGCTTTCTTGAGAAGATAGCCATCGACAAACGGGCCTTTCCATACTGAACGAGCCATTTCTGACTAACCTCTCTTACTTCTTTTTCAGGTGGCGCGAGCGCATGATGAACTTGTCTGTCGACTTGTTCGAACGAGTACGCTTGCCCTTGGTCGGCTTACCCCATGGAGAAACCGGGTGACGGCCACCAGAGGTGCGGCCTTCACCACCACCGTGTGGGTGGTCGACCGGGTTCATGACGACACCGCGGTTATGCGGGGTCTTGCCACGCCAGCGGGTACGACCGGCCTTACCATCGTTAGTGTTGCCGTGGTCCGGGTTGGAGACCGCGCCGATGGTTGCAAGGCAAGAGCCAGGAACCAGACGCTGTTCACCCGAATTCAGGCGGAGGATTGCCATGCCGGCATCACGGCCGACCAGCTGTACATAGGTGCCTGCCGAACGAGCGATCTGACCGCCCTTGCCCGGCTTCATCTCAACGTTGTGGATGATCGAACCAACCGGAATAGCCTGAAGCGGCATGGTGTTGCCAGGCTTCACGTCTACTGCGCTTTGCGATGCGATCACCTTGTCGCCGGCTGTCAGGCGCTGCGGAGCCAGGATATAAGCCTGATCGCCGTCAGCATATGCTACCAGTGCGATGAACGCGGTACGGTTAGGGTCGTATTCCAGACGCACGACGGTGCCTTCGACGTCGAACTTGCGACGCTTGAAGTCAACCAGACGATAGGTGCGCTTGTGACCACCACCGATAAAGCGAGCCGTGATACGACCGGTGTTGTTACGACCACCGCTCTTGCCAAGACCTTCCGTCAGCGACTTGACCGGCTTGCCCTTGTAGAGGGCTGAGCGGTCGACGATGACGAGCTGACGCTGGCTCGGAGTGATCGGGTTAAAGCTTTTCAATGCCATTTTCTAGATCCCTACCTCAGATGCCCGTCGACACGTCGATGGACTGACCTTCGGCGAGCGTCACGACAGCCTTCTTGACGTCTTTTTGCTTGCCGATGAAGCCGCGGAACCGCTTTACCTTGCCCTTGCGGACGAGCGTGTTCACGGCGGTGACCTTGACACCAAAGAGAGCTTCCACAGCAGCCTTGATTTCTGGCTTGGAGGCGCCCTTGGCAACGTTGAAGACGACCTGGTTGTGTTCGGATACCAGGGTCGACTTTTCAGTGATCGACGGAGAGACGATCACGTCATAGTGGCGAAGATCCGTCATTTGAACCGCTCCTCCAGAGCCTCTACAGCAGCCTTGGAAAGCACGAGCTTGCCACGACGCAGGATGTCGTAAACATTGATGCCCTGAACTGGCAGAACATCGATATGCGGGATGTTCTGAGCAGCGAGCTTGAAGTTGTTGTCGATCTCAGCACCGCCGATAACCAGGGCGTTGGTGAGGCCGAGCGAAGCAAGCGTGCCGATCAGCGCCTTTGTCTTGGCTTCCGAAGCAACCAGGTCATCGACGATGATCAGGTCTTCAGACTTGAACTTGGCGGAGAGAGCGTGACGCAGAGCAAGCGCGCGAACCTTCTTGGGAAGGTCGAATGCATGGCTGCGAACAACCGGACCATGTGCACGTCCACCACCGCGGAACTGCGGAGCGCGAGCCGAATGGTGACGAGCGCGGCCCGTACCCTTCTGCTTGTACATCTTGGCGCCGGTGCGGGCTACTTCCGAACGGCTCTTGGTCTTGTGGCTGCCCTGCTGCTTCTGCGCGAGCTGCCAACGAACCATACGTGCGAGAATATCTTCGCGTGGATCGAGGCCGAAAATCAGGTCCGACAGGGAGACCTTGCCGGCGTCTTTGCCCTCGAGGGTCTTGACGTTCAATTCCATGTTCTTGGCTCCCTTACTTCGCGGCCGACTTGATGGCGTCGCGAACGATGATCCAGGAACCCTTGGAGCCGGGTACGGCGCCCTTGATCAGGATCAGACCACGATCTTCATCGGTCGACACAACTTCCAGATTCTGGGTGGTGACGCGGGTCTGGCCCATGTGACCAGCCATACGCTTGCCCTTCCAGACCTTACCGGGATCCTGGTTGGAACCGGTCGAACCGTGCGAACGGTGCGAAACCGACACACCGTGGGTCGCGCGAAGACCGCCGAAGTTGTGGCGCTTCATCGCGCCGGCAAAGCCCTTACCGATTGTGGTACCGGTTACGTCAACCAACTGACCGGCCGCAAAGTGGCTAGCCATGATCTGAGCACCGATTTCCATCAGATTGTCTTCGGATACGCGGAACTCGGCAAGCTTGGCCTTAGGCTCGACGTTGGCGGCGGCAAAATTACCGCGCATCGCCTTCGACGTGTTCTTGACCTTGGCAACACCGACGCCGAGCTGAACAGCCGTATAGCCGTTCTTCTCCTGCGTACGCTGAGCCACGACCTGGCAGCCGTCCATCCGCAATACAGTTACAGGAACATGCTCGCCGGCGTCGTTGTAGACCCGGGTCATGCCCACTTTCTGTGCAATAACACCTGAACGCATTGGTTCATTCCTCTTGAGAGTCGCTAACGAGATCAGGCGATCCCGTCTTGCCTCTTTGTTTAAGGATTCCGCTCCAGTCCTTCCGAACTATCGGGTTTCCCGTTTCGAGAAGTCGTTGGCAGGTCTTGCCACGTACCTTCCTTGTTATTTCGGCTCTCGCCGGAATTCCATTTTTTAAAGCTTGATCTCGACGTCTACGCCGGCAGCCAGGTCGAGCTTCATCAGCGCGTCAACGGTCTGCGGTGTCGGATCAACAATGTCGAGAAGACGCTTGTGTGTACGCATCTCGAACTGTTCGCGGCTCTTCTTGTCGACGTGTGGCGACCGGTTAACCGTGAACTTTTCAATGCGGGTAGGAAGCGGTACCGGGCCGCGAACGCTCGCGCCTGTACGCTTTGCGGTCGAAACGATCTCCCGCGTGGAGGCATCGAGAACCCGGTGATCAAACGCCTTGAGGCGGATGCGGATATTCTGGCCGTTCATTCGACATGTCCTTGTTCTTTTTCGCGTCCCGCATACGCAGAGACAGTGAATTACCAATTACTGGCCGGCCCCGAATTATCAAAAATCACAGCGACACCAGTGCGGGGTCGCTGTCACCTGCTATTCTGAGAGCCCTGCCAGGTCTCGATCCCGAAAGATCGACTCAACGCAGCGCAAACTGCGGACGATAACAAATCACCGTCCGCATGTGTTCGTGGCCGGCGACATACACTGTCCCCGGCCACCCGTCAATCGATTACTCGATGATGGAAGCCACGATACCGGCGCCGACGGTGCGGCCGCCTTCGCGGATCGCGAAGCGCAGCTTTTCTTCCATCGCGATCGGAACGATCAGCTCGACTTCAACCGTGACG
>NZ_JBNQTH010000010.1:0-110063 GCF_050320885.1 Agrobacterium sp. ES01 | reverse complement strand
CCAGCATCTCAGCCAATCTCGAAGATTTTTTACCGAAACAAAAGTCTGCGTCGCCAGAAGCGCCGCCGCCTCTCGTTCGGTGAGGCGGGTTCTAGTCCCACTCTAAACTCAAGTCAACATGGCTCGTGTCAAAAAACTGTCGTTTTTCTTATCTTATTGAAATATAATCGTTAAATTGAAAAAATCGACCGATCGGCCTTTCCGGCAGCTGGCGGGACTGCCTGTCCGACATCGATGCAGAAGCTTTACCGCCCGCGCTCGCCAGCAGGTTGACGACCATCGGCTCCGTACCCGCAAACGCCACCCAAGTGATCCGCAGCGTTGGTGTCTGCGATACGGTCTGGGGCGCAGGCGGGCGTGCCTTATATATACATATATACCAATCGGCGGCGCATTCAGCCTAGGCTTCGCGCACGAGCCCTCAGGCAAGACTCGCTTTGGGACAAAGGCGGCCAGACGCAATTTCCATTTGTCTCCACAGCAGAGCTTGTCTATCACTAAGGCGTCTGCATCGGATGAAGTCCGCGACCCGGCGTCATCGGAAGCAGACGCCTCTATCACGCGACGGTTCCGCCCGACCCAATCGGGAAGGCGGATGAAAAGGGAATACGGTGAGGACGACCCAACAGGGGCCGAAACCGTGGCTGCCCCCGCAACTGTGAGCGGCGAGCGACGTCCAAAATGCCATTGGTTCGACAGAACTGATAAGGCGGACCAAGCTTTGACCCGCAAGCCAGGAGACCTGCCGTCGCTTCCGCCACAAGACCCTGTGGCCATTCACCAGAACCCGCGCGGTGGGCGCGGACGAAAGGAAACGACAATGCATATTGAACCCGGCATCGTGGACGGTGCCAAGATCGCCCTGAGCTTCGCAACGGCTGCGGCCTCTTTCGGGCTTGTAGCGAAGATGTCCCTGGACACGATCCGCAAGGACGGCGGCGTGACGGCCTTTGCCACACGCAGCCTGATCTCCGCCGCACTTGTTTTCAGCTTTTTTGAAGTGTTACCGCATTATCCGGTCGGTGTGTCGGAAGTGCACCTGATCCTTGGCTCCACCTTATACCTGATCTTTGGCGCCGGCCCGGCGGCATTGGGCCTGGCTGCAGGTCTTTTGACCCAGGGGCTGTTTTTCGCCCCCTTCGACCTGCCGCAATATGGCATCAACGTCACCACGCTGATTGTCCCGCTTTGGGCTGTCAGCCAATTGGCCAGGCGGATCATTGCCCCGCAGACACCCTATGTCGACGTCACATATTGGCAGGCTTTGTCGCTGTCGACAGCCTATCAGGGCGGAATTGTCGCCTGGGTGGCCTTCTGGGCATTATACGGACAGGGTTTCGGCGCCGATAACATCGCCAGCGTCTTTTCCTTTGGCGGTGCCTATATGACTGTGATCATTCTGGAACCGCTTGTGGACCTTGCCGTATTGGCGATTGCAAAGACGTTCGCCAACCAAACGAAAAATCCGGTCTTCAACAGCCGACTGCATAGCGCAGCCAGCTGACCAGGTTCACGCCTCAATCGAGAAGACAGGGCGCGCGGCTTCAGTCGGGCGCCCTGTTTTTTGAACAGCATCTGCGACGCAACAGTTGACGCGACGCACAGCGCTGCTATCGGAGGGGACTTGGTGATCACATGCCGGGACCGTCAGGAACCGCCTTTGCTGGAAAGGACATGCCTTGCGCATTCTGCCCGAAGCTCATTTCCCCGAACTGCCCAATTACTATCATGGCAAGGTCAGGGACAATTATGATCTGCCCGACGGTCGACGCATCATCATTTCCAGTGATCGGTTGTCGGCGTTTGATCGCATCCTCACCTGTATTCCATATAAGGGAGAGGTGTTGACCCAGACGGCCCGCTACTGGTTCGAGGAAACAAGCGATATCTGCCCCAACCACGTGCTGGAATATCCCGATCCCAATGTTGTTGTCGGTACACGACTTGATATCTTGCCGGTCGAAGTGATCGTGCGCGGATACCTTGCCGGAACCACGGGCACATCGATCCTGACGCTCTACAAGGCAGGCCAGCGTGACATGTACGGCTTCAGCTTTGCCGACGGCATGCAGGACAACCAGAGGCTCGATCAACCGATCATCACCCCCACCAGCAAGGCCTTCGATGCCGGTCACGATGAGCCCTTGACGGCTGCCGAAATCGTTTCAACGAATTTGCTGACAGCCAAGCAGTGGGAGACAGTTTCAAGCTATGCCCTGGCTCTGTTTGCCCGCGGCCAGAAAATGGCGGCCGAGAAAGGCCTCATTCTGGCAGACACGAAATATGAGTTTGGGACGGATAAAGACGGCAACATTCTTCTGGCCGATGAAATTCATACGCCTGATAGCAGCCGCTACTGGATGGCCGACAGCTACGAGCAGTGCGTCGCAGAGGGAAAGCGGCCCCAGAGCTTCGACAAGGACTTTGTCCGCTCATGGGTTGCCGAGCGCTGCGACCCTTACAAGGATGATATCCCTGACATCCCGGCCTCGCTCATTGAAGAGACCTCTCATGTCTATCGCAAAGCCTATGAAATGATCACGGGAAAACCGTTCACTCCAGACGAAAGCGGGGCAACTGTCCTCGACAGAATCCGCAAGAATTTGTCAACTTACTTTGCCTAGGCTTTCTACAGAGTGTGGATGATTCGCAACGCTGCCCGGGAATGTGAATTTGGTGGCTGTTTTCTTTTGGAACGAATTGCTAGTTTACCATATGAAAAAAGAGCGATTCCGGGCTTCCAGCCGGATACTCAGGCAAGCCGCCGGTCAATCTGACATGGCGGCAATTGTATGAATACAGGATTATATGATGATATCCCGTCAAGCTGCCCCCATACTTGGACTGCTCTTCCTTGCAGGCTGTGTCTCCGGTCCCGACCATGTCGCACCGGAAACGGTGTTGCCCGCGAAATTCAGTGAAGGCGGCTCGGCGAGCGCCGGCGATGTGTCACTGGTTGCCTGGTGGACAGCCTTTAATGACAAGCGGCTGACCGGCCTGGTCGATCAGGGGATATCGCAAAACCTGTCCGTGCTTCAGGCGATGGAGCGCATTACCTCTGCGCAAGCCAATGTCGTCAGCGCCGGTGCAGGTTCGCTGCCCAGCCTGACGGCCTCTGCTTCCGAATCGGTGAGCGGATCGGACGGCAGTGGCGACTTCGGCACCAGTTCTCAGGATACAAGGTCGACGTCTGCAGGTGGCCTGAACGTCTCCTGGTTGCTTGACCTTTTCGGACAATATCGCCGTGCGAAAGAAAGTGCGAATGCATCCCTCGATGCCGCCTATTCGAGTGTAGATGTCGCCAAGCTTTCCTTCATTTCGGATCTGACGACATCCTATATTAATGCGCGCTATTATCAGGCCCGCATCGCCATCGCGCGCCAGAACCTCAAATCGCGTCGCGAGACACTTGATTTGACCAAGCTGCAGCTCGACGCCGGTGCTGCATCGCGTCTTGATGTTGTGCAGTCTGAAGGCTTGGTAAACTCGACGCTCGCTGATCTCCCGGGTTTTGAGACAAACTTCCGCAAGAGCGCACATCATATCGCGACGCTTCTGGGTCTGCCTGCATCGACCTTGATTGCGGATCTGCAAAAAGGTGCCCCGCAGCCGGTTGCACGTCGCAGCGTAAAGACCGGCGTTCCTGCGGACCTCATCCGCAATCGTCCGGACATCAAGGTTGCGGAACGCAACCTGGCAGCAGCCGTCGCCGAGATCGGTGTTGCCGAAGCACAACTTTATCCATCGATCACGCTGAGTGGTTCGATTTCGCCTTCCTTTATTTCGACGAGCGGCGCGAATGGCGGTGTCACATCTTGGTCGTTCGGGCCGAGCCTTTCGCTGCCAATTCTCGATGGCGGCAGGCTGCGGGCGAACGTGACCTCATCCGAGTCCGAAGCTCGCCGGCTTCAACTTGTCTGGAAGCAGACAGTTCTCGATGCCGTAGAAGAAGTTGAAAACGCTCTGGCTGCTTATAATCGCGATAGCCAGACGGTGAACGCATTGCGGGCAACGGTTCAGTCCTACAATGAGGCGCTTGAGCTTTCCACGGCAAGTTACAAGGACGGCGCGTCTTCCCTGCTCGACGTGCTGGATGCGCAGCGGTCCGTGTCGACGGCACAGGCGAGCTTGGCTGCCGCCGTGCAGCAGATGGCAACCGACTTCGTTGCGCTCAACATCGCCATCGGCGGTGGCTACGACTTCGACAAGAGATAAGCCGACAATTCAATTGTCGAAGATCAAAGGCCTTCCCGCGGGAAGGCCTTTTTTGTTTGTCGAAAGACCGATCAGAACGACGCCGGTGTATTGATCCAGATAAGGACCGTCTCGCCATCCGAACGGTTTTGCCAGGAATGCGGGCGTCGGCTCTCGAAATAGAAGCTGTCACCCGTGCCGAGTTGAAAAAACTGGTCGCCGTCGAGAATGATTTCCAGACTGCCGGAGAGCACAAAAATGAACTCCTCGCCTTCGTGCTGGTAGGCCCCCTCACTCGATGCTCCCGGAGCGAGCTGAAAGCGATTGCATTCCATCTGGTTGCGGCCTTCGGCGAGAACCTGAATTGCCACGCCGGATGAGCTCGTTGGCCATTCCGGCCACTTGCCGTCTCTTATCAGCGATTCTGCTCCCGCGCTTAGTTCCTGCCCGCTCAGCGATGCAATCGTGGTGCCCAGAAAATTGGCAACCAGATGCAATGCCGTAAAGGACAGTCCCTGCGACGTGCGCTCGAATGTGGAAAGCTGCGAAATGGCCACGCCGGTGGCCTGTGCTACGGCGTCAAGCGTGTGCCCGGCATCACGTCTCAATTTGCGGATTTTCAACCCGACGGGTAGTTCGCCCGGATAGCCACTTTCGTCTCCTGTGGTATCCTCACCCGATCCGACCCCGTCCACGCCTTCGTCGCGCAGGTTTTCGCGTATGGCAGCCGGGTTCAGGCCTTTTTCGCTGCGCAGCCAGGCAATGGTCTGCAATTTGTCGACAAGCGCTCGATCGTAAAGTCGCTGACCGGACGCGGTTCGGATTGGCTGCACCAGTTCCTGTGCTTCCCAAAGCCGGAGAGTCGATGGCGAAACGCCGGCCATCCTGGCGGCTTCTCCGATCTTGAAGAGGATTTCGTCCATCGGGACAGTGCCTTTCCGCCATTCGCCTTTGCCACGACTGATAAATGCGACAAAGCATATTGCAAGTCTACTGAAAAAATGTAGGAAATATATACGCCTTGTGCTCGCCGCGAATGGGACGCCGAGGGCCAACCAATCATCAAGGGAATTTCCGCAATGAAGAACTCCGAAATTGCAGTTCGCAAGAACGATGCCATCTCCCGTGGCGTCGGCATGACGACGCAAATCTATGCAGAGAAGGCCGAGAATTCGGAGATCTGGGACGTTGAGGGTAACCGCTACATCGATTTCGCCGGCGGCATCGCGGTTCTCAATACAGGCCATCGACACCCGAAAGTCATCGATGCGGTCAAGAAGCAGCTCGATAGTTTCACACACACCTGCCACCAGGTCGTGCCATACGAAAACTACGTCTACCTCGCTGAGCGCCTGAACAAGCTGGTTCCCGGCGATTTCAAGAAGAAGACGATCTTCGCGACCACGGGTGCCGAGGCCGTTGAAAATGCGGTCAAGATCGCACGCGCCGCAACCGGCCGCTCTGCCGTGATCGCCTTCACCGGAGCGTTTCATGGACGTACATTCATGGGCATGACGCTGACCGGCAAGGTTGTCCCCTACAAGGTTGGCTTCGGCCAGATGATGGGCGATGTCTTCCATGTCCCCTTCCCGCTCGAGCTCCACGGCATCAGCGTTGAGGAATCGCTCGATGTGCTCGACAAGCTGTTCAAGGCCGATGTTGATCCCGCGCGCGTCGCCGCCATCATCATCGAGCCCGTACAGGGCGAAGGCGGATTCTATCCGGTTCCGCGCACACTGATGAAGGCTCTGCGCGACATCTGCGACCAGCACGGCATCCTCTTGATTGCCGATGAGGTGCAGACGGGCTTTGCCCGTACGGGCAAGATGTTCGGCATGGAGCATTACGATGTTGCAGCCGATCTCGTGACCATGGCCAAGAGCCTTGCCGGCGGCTTCCCGCTGTCCGCGGTCACTGGCCGCGCAGAGTTGATGGATGCGCCCGGCCCCGGCGGCCTCGGTGGCACCTATGCCGGCAATCCGCTCGCCATCGCCGCCGCCAATGCCGTGCTGGACGTGATTGAGGAAGAAGATCTGATCAATCGCGCCAATCAACTCGGTGGCCGCCTCAGGCAACGCCTTGAGGCCCTTCGCGCCGATGTGCCGGAAATTTCCGATATTCGCGGACCGGGCTTCATGATGGCGGTCGAATTCGGCGAACCCGGCTCCACCAAGCCAAATGCGGAATTCACGAACAATGTTCGCCTCAAGGCGTTGGAGAAGGGACTCATCCTGCTCACCTGCGGTGTCTACGGCAACGTTGTTCGCTTTCTGGCACCGATCACCATCCAGGATGACGTCTTCAACGAGGCGCTCGACATCATCGAGCAGTCGATCAAGGAATGCAGCGCAGAGGCGAAGTAATGACGATTTCCAAGACACTCACCGCGAAACTGAAGGATCCAGGCCTTGCGACCGACAAGGCGCTGGTTGGGTCCGACTGGATTGCCAAAAGCGACACTGGCGCAACATTCGAGGTCACAAACCCGGCCAATGGCGACGTCATCGCCACGCTCCCAGATCTCGGCAAGGCCGAGGTCTCCCGTGCGATTGATGCGGCAGAGATTGCCCAGAAGGCATGGGCGAAGAAGACCGGCAAGGAACGCGCCGGAATACTGCGCAAACTCTATGACCTGATGGTCGAGAATGCAGATGATCTTGCCACCATCCTCACCATGGAGATGGGCAAGCCCTGGGCAGAAGCACGCGGTGAAATCCTTTACGGTGCCTCTTATGTCGAGTGGTTTGGCGAAGAAGCCAAGCGCGTCTATGGTGACACCATTCCCGGTCACCAGCCAGACAAGCGCATTCTCGTCATCAAGCAGCCGATCGGTGTTGTCGGTGCCATCACGCCGTGGAACTTCCCCAACGCCATGCTTGCCCGCAAGATGGCACCGGCTATTGCCGCTGGTTGTGCAATGGTTGCCAAGCCTGCAGCGCAGACCCCGCTTTCCGCATTGGCCATTGGAATTCTTGCCGAACGCGCTGGCTTGCCCTCAGGGGTCTATTCTGTGCTCACAAGCACGGATGCCGCAATGGTCGGCAAGGAATTCTGCGACAATGACAAGGTTCGCAAGCTGACATTTACCGGCTCCACCAATGTCGGTCGCATCCTGATGCGTCAGGGCGCGGACCAGATTATGAAGCTTGGCCTGGAACTCGGTGGCAACGCACCCTTCATCGTCTTCGATGACGCAGATCTCGATGCGGCTGTCGAAGGTGCGATGATCTCGAAGTATCGCAATGCCGGTCAGACATGCGTCTGCGCCAACCGTCTCTACATTCAGTCTGGAGTTTACGACGCCTTTGCTGCCAAGCTGGCAGAGAAGGTCAAGCAAATGAAGGTCGGCGACGGCTTTGGAGAAGGCGTGACAACCGGTCCTCTGATCGACGCAAACGCCTTGAAAAAGGTGAAGGAGCATGTCTCCGATGCCACGTCCAAGGGTGCGAAGATCGAAGTGGGGGGCGGCGAATCGGATCTTGGCGGTCTGTTCTTCCAGCCAACCATCCTGACCGGCGTCACTTCGGAGATGAAGGTTGCAACCGAAGAAACCTTCGGTCCTGTCGCCCCGCTCTTCAAGTTCGAAACCGAGGAGGATGTGATTGCCATGGCCAACAATACTGAATTTGGCCTTGCCTCATACTTCTACTCCAGGGACCCTTCGAAGGTGTTCCGGGTGGCGGAAGCACTCGAATACGGCATGGTCGGCGTCAACACCGGTTTGATTTCCACCGAAGTCGCCCCCTTCGGCGGCATCAAGCAATCCGGCCTCGGCCGCGAAGGCTCGAAATACGGTATCGATGACTATGTCGAGATGAAGTATCTCTGCCTCAGCATCGACAGCTGATAGCTGATAGCTGAAACGAAAAGGCCCCGGAAACGCCAGTTTCCGGGGCCTTTTTGCGTATTACGGTCTCAAATCAGCTCTTGGCGCGCTCGACATAGGAATTGTCTTCGGTCGCGATGACGACACGAATACCGGCATCCACATGCGGGGGCACCATGGTGCGCAGGCCATTGGAGAGGATTGCCGGCTTGTAGGAGGACGACGCCGTCTGGCCCTTGACGACCGGCTCGGTCTCGACGATTTCGAGCGTGACATGGCGCGGCAACTGCACAGCAAGCGGAATACCTTCGTGCATCGACAAGACGCAGGTCATCGCTTCCTGAAGATAGGCCTTCTGATCGCCCATGGTCTCAATGTCCACGACAACCTGGTCGTAGTTTTCTGGGTTCATGAAGTGGAACCCTTCGCCGTCTTCATAGAGAAACTGGAAGTTCAGGTCTTCGACGAATGCGCGCTCGACCTGCTCGGTCGTACGCCAGCGTTCGGAAACCTTAACGCCGTCGGAGATCCGGCGCATGTCGACCTGGGTAACAGGCGTACCCTTGCCCGGGTGGAAATTCTGGGCGGTAAGCACAACGTATAGCTTGCCGTCGACATCGATAACATTGCCCTTGCGGACAGACGAAGCGATCACCTTGACCATTGGATTTCCTTGTAACTGCGAGTGACACGTCGTAAAGGACGACCCCAATCGTCCCGGACGTATCTCAATTATTCTGGGGCGCAACTAACCTAAATTTGGCCAATTGGCCAGCCCTGTTGCGTAAACGCCGGAGAATGCGCCTCTTGCCGGATCAATATCCGCCCAGTGCCAGATGGTGGACACCTTCAAACCACACCGATCGCAGACCGTTCCTCATCGGCCGCAATGCGATTCAGTCCGCCATGCGTGCCTTCTTCGCAAAGAATGACTTCATCGAAGTCGATACGGCAACGCTGCAAATCTCACCGGGAAATGAAGCGCACCTGCATGCCTTCACCACCGAAGCGATCGGCAATGACGGCGCTCGCCATCCTCTCTACCTGCACACCTCACCCGAATTCGCCTGCAAGAAATTGCTGGCCGCCGGCGAGCCGCGCATCAGCTGTTTCGCACATGTCTATCGCAATAGAGAGCGCGGCCCGCTGCATCATCCCGAATTCACCATGCTGGAATGGTACCGCTCGGGTGAAACCTATGAAACACTGATGCGCGACTGTGCTGATCTTCTGGCGCTTTCGGCGGAAACCACCAAAACGAAGCAATTCACCTATCGTGATATGACGGTTGATCCCTTTGCCGCGCCGGAGCGCCTGAGCGTTGCGGACGCTTTCCAGCGCTATGCAGATATCGATCTGCTTGCCTCGGTATCTGCTGACGGATCGACGGACGAGAGGCATCTGCGCGCGGAACTGGACAAGGCCCGGATCAAGACGGCAACGGACGATACATGGGCGGATATGTTCAGCCGGGTTCTGGTGGAAAGGATCGAGCCGGAACTGGGCCGGGGCCGTGCCACGATCCTGGATCGCTATCCTGTCTGCGAAGCCGCACTCGCACGACCGGCGGCGGATGATCCAAGGGTCGCCGAACGCTTCGAGCTTTATGCCTGTGGCGTGGAACTCGCCAATGCCTTCGGCGAACTCACCAATGCCACCGAACAGCGCCGCCGCTTCGAGATCGAGATGGCAGAGAAACAGCGCGTCTATGGCGAGACCTATCCTCTGGACGAAGATTTTCTGGCAGCGCTCGACGATATGCCCGAGGCCAGCGGTATTGCTCTTGGTTTTGACCGCCTGGTGATGCTGGCGACCGGAGCACTGCGCATCGATCAGGTCATGTGGGCGCCGGTGGCAGAGGTCGCCAATTGACGGATCGCGACATCCGATCCGTCGACGCGCTGGTTAAATCGGGTTTGACAAGCAAAGCCAGCGGTGACGTGCTGGGCACGGTTGCCGCCCGCTATGCTGTGGCGATCACACCGGCCATGATTGAGCTGATAGACAAATCTGCGCCCGACGATCCTATCGCCGCCCAATTCGTGCCCACAGCTGCGGAACTGCTCACAACGCCCGACGAACTGGCTGACCCGATTGGCGACGAGGCACACAGTCCGGTCAAATGTATCGTCCATCGCTATCCGGATCGCGTATTGCTGAAAGCCGTCGGCGTCTGTCCGGTCTATTGCCGCTTTTGTTTCCGCCGCGAGATGGTGGGTCCTGATGGAGATGGAAATCCGACTGCAGACGAGCTTGAGAGCGCATTGGCCTATATCGCCAGCCACGACGAAATCTGGGAGGTCATCCTGACTGGCGGAGACCCTCTCGTTCTGTCGCCTCGACGCATGCGCCAGATCACCCACGCGCTCGCCGCAATCCCCCATGTGAAAATTCTGCGCATTCACAGCCGTGTGCCGGTGGTTTCGCCCGAGAAGGTCACCGACGAACTTGCAGATGCACTCAATGCCTCTGGCAAAACTGTCTACCTGGCCCTTCATGCCAATCACGCACGGGAAATGACGGAACAGGCGCGCGCCGCCTGTGCCCGCCTCATTGACGCAGGCATTGTCATGGTCAGCCAAAGCGTGTTGCTGAAGGGTATTAACGACAATGTCGAGGCGCTTGCCTCCCTGATGCGCGCCTTCGTCGAGACCCGCGTCAAACCCTACTATCTTCATCACCCGGATTTAGCGCCCGGAACCAGCCATTTCCGACTGACAATCGCTGAAGGCCAGGCGTTGATGCGCGCCCTGCGCGCCCGTGTGTCCGGTCTATGCCTGCCGGCCTATATCCTCGATCTCCCTGGCGGATACGGTAAAGTTGCGATCGGCGAGGGCAATTTGTCTGCCACCGAAAGCAGCAATTATTCAGTGATCGACCGCGAAGGGCGAACACGGTCTTATCCTTGAGAAGGCCGGCGATTGCCTAGTCGCATGTAAATGCTTTCGATCAAATTGTCGCGGTGCCGGTAGGTTAGATTTATTTAACTACGGCATTTAGCGGAATCTTATGCTTTCCCAGATAGAAATCCGTCCCAACAAGGAACAAAAATGACGTTCGGGAAGGATAAACCATGAACGAGACTATTCGTGCCCTGCTCTCCAAGCTCGGCGGTTTGCCCGTATCGGTAGAGACCCTGGATAATACAAGTGATCTCTACGCAGCTGGCCTGTCATCATTCGCCTCGGTTCAACTTATGCTTGGAATCGAAGATGCGTTCGATATCGAATTTCCAGATCACATGCTGAACCGCAAGTCTTTCCAGAGCGTTGCGGCCATTGAGCAGACGGTCAAGACGATTCTTGAGGACAGGAAGGTCGCCTGATGGACCTTTCAGCCAACGCCCTCGACCAATCCGTAAAGGCACGGGCAGCGCGCGTTGCAAGTGTCGCCGCAGCCCATGCCGATGATGTCGATCGTGGTGGCCGCTTCCCCAGGGAAGCTGTCGACGCCATGAAGTCGGAAAGGCTGCTCGCGCTGATGATCCCGGCGGAATTCGGCGGCGAAGCTTTATCCTATGCCGAGATCGCAGAGGTCTGCACCACGTTGGGACAGGCTTGCGCCTCCAGCGCAATGATCTTCGCCATGCATCAGATCAAGACATCCAGCCTGATCGAGCATGGACGCGGCGCGACCTGGCATGAAGGCTTGATGGCGCGACTTGCGGCCGAGCAGCTTCTGCTCGCATCCGCGACGACCGAGGGCGGTATCGGCGGCAATCTGCGCAATTCGATCTGCGCGATTGACGTCAAGGATGGTCGTTGCAGCCTCGAAAAGGACGCGACCGTCATTTCCTATGCCAAGCATGCCGACGCCATTCTGGTGACGTCGCGCAGCAACAAGGACGCGGCCCCATCCGATCAGGTGATGACGGTTTTTCTCAAAGACCAGTATACGCTCGAGCAGACCCACACCTGGGATACGCTTGGCATGCGGGGAACCTGCTCCGATGGATTCTTGTTTCGGGGGGAAGCGTCGGCCGAGCAGATCTTGCCGCATCACTTTGCGGAAATCGCCGCACAATCCATGCTCGCCGCATCGCATCTGTTATGGAGTTCCGTCTGGTACGGCATTGCACTGGATGCATTCGTGCGCGCGCAGAGCTTCCTTCGCGCCGCAGCCCGCAAGGCGCCCGGCAGCCAGCCGCCCGGTCTGGTTCAACTCGCAGAAATGTCGGCTTCGCTTCAAACAATCCGTTCAACGGTTGTTGCCGGCCTCTCGACGTTTGAAAAAGCGCATCATGACGCCGACCGCTTGTCTTCAATGGCATTCGCCGTTGCCATGAACAATGTGAAGATCGCAGCCTCAGAGGGAATTCTGCCAATCGTCCATCAGGCCATGCGCATCTGCGGCATCCTTGGCTACAAGAATGGCACGCCTTTCAGCCTCGGACGGCATCTGCGCGATGCACATTCTGCCGAGTTGATGATCTCCAATGACCGCATTCTCGGAAACACGTCGCAGATGCTCCTGGTACAGAAGCAAGACACAAGCTTATTGGGGTAAGCCATATGGATATGCAGACAACATTTCTCGACCGCCTCTTCGATGCCGGTCTTCTGATCGATACCGGGGTGGATGGTCTATATGGTCGAAGCGGCCAGTTCGAAGACGTCATTGCCGCGTTCGAGCGCCTTGTCGATCGCTTTGGCGGCGATGATGGCGCTGAAGCCATTCGCTTTCCACCGGGCATGAACCGCGCCTTTTTCGAAAAGAGCGGCTACATGAAAAGCTTTCCGCAGCTTGCTGGCACCGTGCACAGCTTCTGCGGGTG
Organism: Agrobacterium sp. ES01; assembly: GCF_050320885.1. Lineage (NCBI taxonomy): Bacteria > Pseudomonadati > Pseudomonadota > Alphaproteobacteria > Hyphomicrobiales > Rhizobiaceae > Agrobacterium > Agrobacterium sp. ES01. The sequence goes on along the minus strand of NZ_JBNQTH010000010.1, from coordinate 97,269 downwards.
CGAACTTGACCATGTCAGCCTGCTGAAGTGCATGGATGAGGGAGGCGATTGGACCGGCGAGCAGAAGGCAACCGATATCGTGCTGACACCAGCCGCCTGCTACCCGCTCTATCCAACGGTCGCAAAGCGCGGAAACCTGCCTCAAGCCGGCGGCCTCTACGATCTGCAATCCTACTGCTTCCGCCACGAACCATCCCAGGATCCGGCACGCCAGCAGCTCTTCCGTATGCGTGAATATGTCCGCATGGGTACGCAGGCAGACGTCACCGAGTTCCGTCAATTGTGGATGGATCGCGGCGTCAAGATGATGGAAGAGGTCGCCCTTCCGGTCGAAATCGACGTCGCCAACGACCCGTTCTTCGGGCGCGCCGGCAAGATGCTCGCGAACAACCAGCGTGACCAGAACCTGAAGTTCGAATTGCTCATTCCGATCACCTCGACAGCCAATCCAACGGCCTGCATGAGCTTCAACTATCATCAGGATGCGTTTGGCACCAAGTGGGACCTGAACCTCGCAGACGGCTCGGTCGCCCATACCGCTTGTGTCGGCTTCGGCCTCGAACGCATCGCGCTTGCGCTGTTCCATCATCACGGTCTGGACGTGAAGGACTGGCCGGAGAAAGTGCGCAAGGCACTCTGGGGCTGATGAGGGAATGACAGCTGTTTTTGCCGGCGTCGATCCGGACACATACCGTCCGCATGCGCTCCATTCAGCCGAGCGTATGTGGCCCGAGACCAATTGCTATGTCGATTTGTGGATAGAGGTCCTGGCAACCCATGGCGTTGCCCCTGAAGCCATGCTCGGCTTCACCTTGACCCAGGACTTCGAGGGCGACCAGTTCACTTTCTTCAAGGTGCCGCTGGAAGACCTGGAAGCGCTTTATGGTGTGGTCTCGACCGAGCTTGCCATCTTCGACAATGTCGAACATCACGTCCTCACGCAGATCGAACGCGGTCGGCTGAGCCTTGTCGAAATGGACAGCTTCTACCTGCCGGACACGCGCGGCATCGGCTACCGGCAGGAGCACGGCAAGACGACCGTCGCGATCAATCGTCTCGATATTGACCATCACCAGATGGACTACTTCCACAATGGTGGCTATTTCCATCTGGAAGGCGAGGATTTCGACGGCATTTTCCAGCGCAATCTTGCCGAAGGCGCCCTGCCCTTCCTGCCCTATACGGAATTCGCCAAGTTTCCAGCAGCGACTGCCACATTAGATCATCAACGCGACATTGCCTCGGCATTGCTCACGCGCCACTTCAATCGCCGGCCCAAGACCAATCCCATCGCAGCATTTTCGTCCGTTTTTCCGACACAAGTGGAAGCCGTCGCCGAACGTCCCTTTGGTTTCTTCCACAAATATGCCTTCAATACGCTTCGCCAGTTCGGTGCCAATTTCGAACTGCTGGCAAGCCATCTTGAGTGGCTCGATCGCGGTGATCAATACGAATCCGCCCGCAGCCATGCCCTGAAGATTTCAGAAGCGGCGAAGTCGGTGCAGTTCCAGCTTGCACGTGCTGTCACACGCAAGAAATTCGACGCATTGAAATCAGCACTGGACCCGGCAGCCGAAGCTTGGGACAAGCTGATGGATGAACTTAGCCAGACAATTTCCTGAGGCGACAGCATGAGCGCCTCCATCCGCTATTTGGACGCAGATACCCGACCTCTGGAGGCCGGCTGGACACTGCTGGTGACCGAGGCTGGACGCTATGCGTCACCAAAGGACGTACACCGCCCCGCGGCCAGAATACCGGCCATGGTACCTGGAACGGTCGCCGGTGCGCTGACAGCCGCAGGCTTGTTTGATCCGAAGCACCCGCACCCTCTTCATGACAGGGACGCCTGGTATTTTCGCTCGCTTGAGGGCGAAAAGTCCGGGCATGCGATTCTGCGCATGGAGGGGCTCTCGACCTTTGCCGAAGTCTATATCAATGGCGAATTGCGGCTCTCGTCCGACAACATGTTTCACAGCCACGATGTAGATCTGGTCCTGAGCGGCCACGACGAGATCGCCATATGCTTTCGTGCGCTTGAACCGCATCTTTCAAGAAAAGGCCCCAGAGCACGCTGGCGCCCGCAAATGATGGATCATCAGGGGTTGCGGCTGGTGCGCACAACACCACTCGGTCACATGCCGGGCTGGTGTCCCGAAATCCACCCCGTAGGGCCGTTTCGCCCCATCAACCTGATCCGCAGCACAGGCATTGCGCTGTCAAACCTCGATCTGATTGCAGACCTCGATGAGCAAGGCACCGGCCTGTTGAAGCTCGCCTTTTCGATCGACCGGTCCGAAAGCGATATGGCACTCCAATGTGGAGTTCATAGTGCTCCATTGATCGCCAACGCCGATGGCATCTGGCAAGCGTCGCTCGACATTCCCGATGTCGCGCCGTGGTGGCCACATACGCATGGCAAGCCTGATCTCCACGAAGCAAAGCTGGTGATCGACGGCAAGCCATACACACTCGGACTTGTCGGATTTCGTCGCATAACAATCGATCGCGGGTCCGATGGTCAGGACTTTGCGCTACACGTGAATGGCGAAAAAATCTTCTGCCGCGGGGCCGTCTGGACGAATGCCGACATCCTCAAATTGTCGGGCCAGGCAGAAGACTATGCACCCTGGCTTTCCCATGCCGTGAACGCCGGCATGAACATGATCCGCATCGGCGGCACCATGACCTACGAAAGCGCAGACTTCTTCAGGCTCTGCGACCGCTTGGGCATTATGGTCTGGCAAGACCTGATCTTTGCCAATTTCGATTATCCGATTGCCGAAGAACCATTTATCCAATCGGTCCGACGCGAGATAAAACAGAGACTTGGCGACACCAACGGCTCACCCTCTCTCGCCGTCCTTTGCGGCGGCAGCGAAGTCTATCAGCAAGGCGCGATGCTGGGTCTGCCGGAGCGAATCTGGAAAACCTCGCTGTTCGACGGCACGCTGCAGCATCTGTGCGCAGAAGAACGCCCGGACGTGCCCTTTGTGGAGAATTCGCCATCGGGTGGAGCAATGCCGTTTTCACCCGATAGCGGCGTCACCCATTACTACGGAGTCGGCGCCTATTGCCGGCCACTCGAAGACGCCCGTCGCGCCAATGTCCGATTTGCGGCAGAATGCCTGGCCTTCGCCAATGTCCCCGAACAACGCACCCTGGATACACACCTACCCGTCGCCGCTGTCCATCATCCGGACTGGAAGGCGCGTGTGCCCCGGGATCGTGGCGCGTCCTGGGATTTCGAGGACATTCGCGACCATTATATTCACACGCTCTACGATGTTGACCCGGCGCGCCTGCGCCGCGAGGATCCGGGTCGATACCTTCAGTTATCCCGTGCCGTGACGGCAGAGGTGGTGACGGACACCTATGCCGAATGGCGACGGCACGGCTCCAGTTGCAATGGTGCGCTCGTCTGGACGTTTCAGGATCTCCAACCCGGCCCAGGCTGGGGCGTGATCGATTCGACCGGGGAACCCAAATCGATCTGGTACGCGCTTAAGCGCGCGTTCAGACCCATTCAGGTTCTGCTGACGGATGAAGGCACCAATGGGCTCGACGTGCATGTATTGAACGAAACGCCGGTAGCCATAGCGGCTGAGCTGGACATCATCTGCCTGCGTGATGGTCGCCAGCGGGTCATCTCCGGCAAGCGCTCGCTCACCATTGCGCCCCGCAGCAGCCAGTCAATTCCAGCCACGGATCTGTTCGGGGCCTTCTTCGATACGCCCTACGCCTTCCGCTTCGGCCCGCCATCCCATGAGGTAACGATTGCCAGCCTTCGACATGCTGGCGAAGACGCGCTGCTGGCGGAGGCATTTCACTTTCCCCGCGGCCGAAAGACTGCAGCCTTCCCGGCATTGGTGACAGCTGAACTGATGGAAGAAAAAGGACAGTGGTTCCTCGACATTGAAAGCGAGTGCTTTGCCCAGTCGGTGCACATTGCATCCGACCAGGTGCGTGCAGATGACAACTGGTTTCATCTGGCCCCCGCATGCAAAAGGCGTATCCGTCTGATCTCCAGAGACGGACAGTCTGGCAAACCCGAAGGCGAAATTACAGCCGTCGGCAGCGGACAGATAATTCGCTTTTGACGTGATTACGGTGCGGCATTCAAGGCCACATCGCGAACGGCCTCGATATAGCGCCGGCGAGCGCTTTCTGGCGTCAGATTGTGATCGCTGCCGGGAATAAAGCCCAGCTCCACATTGGGATATTTCCGCAATCCTGCACCATCCTTGCCGAAATGGCGGATGAGATGATCGCAGCCGACATCATTCTCGCTATAAAGCAGGGTCAGTTTCACATCGCGATCGGCGAGAGTCCGAAACGAAGAACTGACGCGGCGATGCTCGTCGCCATAGCCCGGAAGAAGGTCCAACAATGGGCGCGCGACATGAGACAACCGCTTGCCGACTGCCTTCATGATATTGACCAAGGCCTGGCCGACATCGATCCGCCCGCTGATCAAACGCCGAAACGTCTCCGCCTGAAACAGCCTCTGCTTGTAGGTATCAAGCGAACGTGGCGGTGCGGTCAGAGCCTCATCGACATTTCTGCCGGGATCCCACTCAAACACATAGGGATTGACCAGGACAGCGCCCCGAAATTTCTCGTCGACAACAGCCGCCCTGAAGGCTTGATATCCGGCACTGCAACGGCCCGCCAACACGGACGGACCAGGCAGTTTGTCGTCAAGAAATTCCTTGGCCTCGCGAATATCCAGGAGTTGAGACGCGTTATAGAGAACCTGCTCGCTTTCGCCTTCGCAAGGCGGGCTGTCAGCAATATTGGCTGCATCGAAACGCAAGGAGGCAATGCCATCGGATGCCAATTGCCGCGCCATAGTTACACCCATTCGCCCCCAGCCGGCACTGCGATCATAGGCTGTTCCAAGCAGAATCGCAGTCGCGCCGCGTCTTTCGCCACGCGGTTCACACAGCACGCCAAAAAGGCGATTGTTTCTGCCAAATGTGACCGGCGTTTCCCGATACGTATCGTCGCCCACTGGCAGCGCGATCGGCACGCTTGAAACTGCGTGCTTGCCGGCTGCCTCCTGCTCTCCCGCAATCGCGGCAGTCCAGGCGACAACGTCTTCGACGATCTGCAAGGGCACCCTGGACACAGAGGGATTGGAAACCATGGCGTCATAGCCGCCATATTCGATTTCCTCGACTGTCGATCCCAACGCCCTTAACTGTCCGGCAAACGCTTTGTCGGCAGGACGATCGCCACGGCAGCCAACAAGGCATTTCGGCACGGCAAATTCAGCCAGCGTCGTCAGATTGATCTTGCGCACATCGGCCGCAATTTCGGCGGGAATGGTGAGGCCGGCAATCGATACGCCGTCCGTTTGGCGCTGATCATCGGTAAGCCCGAGCCCGTCGTCGATCATTCTCGACCAGAATTGCAGCTCTCGAACATAGGCGCGACCAGAAATGACCGGCGCGAGAAAGGCGATGGCCTCGACACCCTTGAGGCGTTTTGCGATGAGGGTCGCAATGGCTGCTCCCAGGCCTTGAGAGATAAAGACGATCCGCGTGCATCCCGAGAGGGTTTTCAGTTGATCGCCAGCGGCCACCGCGCTCTTCGCCCAGGTCTCAATACCCTCTGGATAGTCTGGCAGATCCAGTGCATCGCCGGTGCCGGGATAGTCAAAACGCAGGCTGGCAATACCCTGGTCGGCAAGCGCTTCCGCCATTGTCCGCCACACCTTGCGCGTAAACATCTCCTCCAGCCCCCATGGGCTTAGAAAAAGAACAGCAACAGAGGCGGATGATAAGGTAGAAGGCTGAAAAAGCCCGATAGTGTTGTCGAAGGTCACCGGATGGGCCGCTGACCTCGCCTTTGCCATGTGATCGATCGTCTTCAACTCAATCCCCCTCCCCCGACTTAGCCTCTTTCGTCCTGACTGCCCGGTTTGGCCACCAGAAAGCGAAGGAGGACAAGGGCTGGCCGCGGCAAACGCCTGGCAATCTTTTCGAAACTCTCAAGGTCTTCCCGCGCGATCGCACGCACCACCCGCAGCGCAATGAGATAGGTGATGGCACCGGCGATGATTGCCAGTATCAGTCCGCCAAGGCCCGACACCAGTTCAAGCACGACATAGGCACTGCCCGCACAGGATGCCGCAGCAACAGCCACCCGTCCAAGCGACAGAAACATCGGGATCATCGAACCATCGAATTCTATCTTTCGGAAGATGAGAATGGTCATCGCAAGGAAAACGATAAAGCGAACGATGGCCGCACCTTCACCGCCCAACAATGGTACCAGAAAGAAGCCTCCCGCGATCATCAGCGCTGCGCCGACGATACCGACAACGAGCCGTTGGCGGACAAAGTCGAGCGAGAACATATACTGCGTGCCGAGCAGGCAGAACACAAATATGGGTGCACCAAGCGCCAGAACGGTCAGGATACTGCCCGCCGGCTCAAAGGCTTCACCGAAAACTGTTGTGACAAGGCGTGGTGCGATGACGGCAAGACCGAAGCTGAGCGGCATGGTGATATAGGCAAGGTTGCGCGCAACGCTCTCGAAGACAGACACAGCCAGGCGGCCACCGCCCTGCGATTGGAGCGTTTCGGAATAGTAGGGCAAGAGGCTGCCCGTAAGCTGCACCGGGAGCTGAAGTGCCAGATTGGCAAGCGACAGCGCCGCCGCATAATAGCCAACCACTTCGACGCCATTATATTGCTGAATGAACAGAAGTTCGATGCGGTTCAGAAAGACTGAATCGATCAGGAACTGAATGGAAAGCAGTAACGACGAGTTCACAAGATATCGGTTGGATATCCCGCAGTCATTGCCGCGGCGAAACAGAATGCCGAGCGCGTATAAAAACTGAACGACAAACCCTAGAACATAGCCTGCCACCGCACCGGGGATACCGAAAAAGACAGCGCCCGCGATCACGCCTGAAAATTGCAGCAGACCGGCTACCGTCGACATCTTGAAGAAGGTGCCGACACGTTGCTCACCAATCAGATAGTTCTTGGAAAATGATCCGATCGATTGAATGACGATCAGGATCGCGGTGACATGCACCACGCTGGGTGAAGTGCTCGCCCAATGGTGTTCGTCTGCTTCTGCGAAGAATAACAGATAGAATGCGAGAAACACCAGGGTCGCGACCGATACCGGTCGCAGCATCCGCGCCGCAAATCCTCGGCGCGCCTCGGCATCAAAGCCGTCGCCTTTGAGCTTGGGCAGGATCCGCAGCAGGGTTACGCCGGTTCCAAGTTCAGCGAGAAGCGATGAGGTCACCGCAATCCAGAGCGAAAAAGCTATGATGCCGTTTGCTTCCGGGCCCAGAAGACGGGCAGTGACGATCGAGCATGCGAAGCCAAACAGCAACAGCGACATACCTGCGGCTGCATTCAAGACGGAATTGGTAACAATGCGATTGGCCATGAAAGATGTTTGCTCGACTGTGACGCGGCTATGGGAAACCGCGCATCGGCAGGCTTCCTTTCGTTGATAGACCGAAATCCTTAAGATTCAGACGGCCCTTTGACTGTCGTTCACACCGTATCAGCAGAATATTCGATCAACCGCCTGGTCCCAACTGTGGATTGACTGGTGATCGATGCTCTGCCTGTCGAATGCGGCGGCAGCGTCGAACGCGCCCAATAGCGAAGCCTCATCCTCGGCGTCGTATCCCAGAACATGGTCTCGGCCGGCGGCCGCAAAACGAGGGGCCACGATTGGAAGACGGCAGTAGCTGTACTGAATCATCTTCAGGCTCGACTGGCTCAGATAGTCCGCGCCCTCGCCCGAACGGTACAAAGCAAGCCCAATATCGGCGAACTTGATAAAGGGTACGATTGTCTCGAACGGCACTTCGCCATGGACCACGATATTTCCGCGTTCGACCTCAGGCCGTGCCTTCTTGCCGAAGAGATGAAATGTCCAGTCAGGCTTGGCCTCTGCCAATATATCCAGACGTTTCGCGTCAAACAGCATGTCGCCGACGCTGACAGCATTTCGCTGGGAGCCGTAGGGACTGATGACCGCTCGATCGAAAACAGATTTGCTGATGCCGTGCGGTAGATAAAGGACAGGGGCATCGGCCGGAAAGTCTTCTCGCATGGCCTCCGCCATAATGTGCACCAGATCATAAGCACCAATATCCCGGTTGAGGGCATCCTCGACCACCGGGTGAACATTGATCGTCTTCAGCCGGTCGGCGGCGTGATAGATGATCTTCGCAGACGGTGCATGGCGCCTGATCCTGCGCGCCAGCAGTGGCGATGGACCACTTTCAATCAGCACATCAGTATATTCGGAGAGGCGGTCTACGACTGTCCCTGGCAGCAATCCGGCGTAGCGACGAAAGAGCGGCGTGGTCAAAGCGTTGGCGAAGGGATGCCGCAAATTCATTGGATGAAAGGGCGCATACCAGATGAACTCGTCCAGGCCATCTGCAATGCGTCGCCACTGGTTGAGCGGCTTCTGTTTCGCATAGTCCCATCTTCCGTCCTTCAGGAACCGGCTGACGAAGCTGAGGCGGCACACAAGAAAGTCGACATGGTGACCGCTCGCGCGCAGGGAATCGGCAATGAAGTGCAAGTCGACCTTGCGCGGCGCATCTGCAAAATGCTGCCCTGTCACGATCAGCACTCTCTTCCGTTCTGGCGTCATCAACGGTCCGCCTTCCCACTTGAAGCTGCGCCAAGCAGTTGTTGATACACATCCGCATAACGATGGATCACATGATCCCATGCATAATGCTCGGCATATTCCATCATCTGCCGGCGCAGACCCTCAGGATCATGCACAAGAGATGCATATGCCCGTTCGATCTCGTATGCGGCATGCGCGGGTTTGCTGAAATCTGCCAGATGGATCTGAGAATGGGTGTTCGCCAATTGACGATAGGCCTCGTTGGTATGAAGGACGGGAACAAGTCCCGCACTCATGGCCTCCACGGCGACAAGGCCAAAGCCCTCATAGTCTGAGGCAGAGACAAACAACGACGCTTTGGCAATGCGCTCCTTGATGATTTCCAGAGGAGCCGACAAAAAGAGCGCGACCCGGCTCTGCAGACCACGCTCAGCGATTGCATGCCGAACATCCTCTTCGCGCCAGTCCGAAGGGCCTCCAATAATGTCCAGCGACCATTCCGGCGAAAGCGCCGCCACGGTGTCCAGCAGGCGGTCCAGACGCTTGTTGGATGAAAAACGGCCGATTGTCAGAAGATGGCGCTGGGGCACATTTGAAGCAAGGTCTGCAAACTTCCGCGTATCCACGCCGTTCTCGATCAAGACCGACCGGCGCGCAGAAATTTTCGCAAAAAGCTGCTTGTCTGCAGCACTACAGCAGATGAGAGCGGCATAGGCGCTGGCAGATAACCGTGTCGCGGTGCTGAACCAGATCTTCTTCAGCAGCGCAAATTTCGGCGTGTGAAAGAAGCCGCCATGCGTGGTAGCCACCAGCCTCTTGCCATGGAACGGTTTTGCAAGTGCCAGTGCATCGAAGAAAAAATCGATGGCGTGGACATGGACAATGTCGGCGTCTTCAATGTGGCGAAGCACCTGAGGGGCAAGCGGATACCGGCTGCTCCCCCGCCAGGGAATACGGATTACCTCGACGTCGTCGACGATTTCGCGGTGCGGCAGCAAGGTGGATCGATCTGTGAACAAGCGGTCAAGGGTGACGACACGCACGCGAAACCCCTGGGCTGGCAGCGTGCCACACAGATTGGCGACAACATCTTCCAATCCGCCCCGGCTTGGCGCGTATTGGCGAACGACGTGGACCACAAGCGGGCGCTGATCATCGCTGGACGCGCCGAACGCGCGCGCTGCATCATTGGGCTTCATGCCGCACCTCTCCCACCGACCTCAAAGCCGATTTTCAACACCTACGAAAAGCCATGTAATGATTAAGATCGCGTGCAGATAGCCGGGCCGTTCGGTATGTGGCTGATGTTTCGTAAACGACGACAAGCCCGGTCGTCTTTTTAAAGGCTTGGCGCGCATTCATTCCATCTCATTCAAGAAATATTTCCCTTCAGGAAATTTAATTTCCCTTTGTTGATCAAGCCTTTGTTCTCTGCTAATTCGATACTGCTCTTAACAATGACAGGGATGAAATTGATGTGCGGCATCGTGGGACTGTTCCTGAAAGACAGGACGCTGGAGCCAAGACTGGGCGAGATGCTGTCCGAGATGCTGATCACCATGACGGACCGTGGTCCGGATTCCGCTGGAATCGCAATCTACGGAAACCCACGCAGCGGGCAGATGAAATTCACCGTGCAATCGGGGGATCCGGATCGTGACTTCCCCGCACTTTCCACGCGGATTGAACAGGAGATCGGATCGAACGCCTCTGTCCAAATCAAAAGCAGCCATTGCGTGATCGGCGTCGACAAGGCGCAAACCGACCAACTTCGTACCATCCTTCAGCACTTTGCACCGAGTGTTCGCCTGATGTCGAGTGGAGAAGCAATCGAGATCTACAAGGAAACCGGACTGCCAAAACACGTGGTTGAGCGTTTCTCGGTCAAGGCGATGTCAGGCTCGCACGGCATCGGCCACACTCGTATGGCAACAGAATCGGCCGTCACCACCCTGGGGGCCCATCCCTTCTCGACGGGCGCAGACCAGTGCCTTGTGCACAATGGCTCCCTGTCCAACCACAACAATATGCGCCGGGAACTGAAGCGCCAAGGCATGGCCTTCGAGACGGAAAACGATTCCGAGGTCGCCGCCGCCTATCTCACGGCGGAAATGGCTGAAGGCAACAATCTCGGAAAGGCACTCAACAACGCCATCCAGGATCTGGACGGGTTCTTTACATTCGTGGTGGGCACGAAATCCGGCTTTGGTGTTCTGCGGGACCCGATTGCCTGCAAGCCCGCGGTCATGGCCGAAACGGACCGCTATGTGGCCTTTGGCTCTGAATACCGCGCACTCGTCAGTCTTCCGGATATCGAGAACGCGCACGTCTGGGAGCCGGAACCGGCCACCGTCTATTTCTGGGACCATGCGACTGCTGCCTGACAGGACAAAGCCAATGCCGACCTTCGATCTTGCCAATGTTCCTCTACGCGATCTCAATCAAGCGCTGCATGCCATTCCCGCAGGCAGTAACGACAAGGATTTCGAAGTCCTCAATCCAAGAGGAGCCCATGCCGTCGCTGTCGGCATCGACGCTCCTGTCACTGTCGAGGTGCGTGGGAATGTCGGTTATTATTGCGGCGGCATGAATGCCGAAGGCAAGATCACCGTTCATGGATCGGCTGGGCCGGGCGTCGGCGAAAACATGATGTCCGGTTCCATATTCGTCAAAGGGGATGCCAGCCAGTATGCGGGCGCCACAGGACATGGGGGCCTGCTGGTGATCGACGGCAATGCCTCCTCGCGTTGCGGCATCTCGATGAAGGGCATCGACATCGTCGTCAAGGGCTCGATCGGCCACATGTCGGCATTCATGGCCCAGTCCGGCAATCTCGTTGTGCTGGGCGATGCCGGCGATGCACTCGGAGACAGCCTTTACGAGGCGAGGCTGTTTGTGCGGGGCGAGGTGAAGAGCCTTGGCGCCGACTGCATCGAAAAGGAGATGCGGTCCGAGCATCTGGATATTCTGACTGACCTCCTGAAAAAGGCCGGCGTCGAAGACATAAAGCCTGAAGACTTCAAGCGCTACGGGTCGGCCCGCAAGCTCTACAATTTCCACATCGACAATGTCGACGCCTACTGAGGAAGGGACGGTTCATGTCCTACCAGAATCCACCGACAACACCGCGCAAGTCAGCCACCTTCGATGACTACACGCTCTCGGAAATCCGCCGTGCCGCAGCCACCGGCATCTATGACATTCGCGGCGGCGGCGCCAAACGCAAGGTCCCGCATTTCGACGACCTGCTTTTCCTTGGTGCTTCCATTTCCCGTTATCCGCTGGAAGGCTATCGCGAGCGCTGCGATACCAATGTCGTGCTGGGCTCACGCTTTGCAAAAAAGCCGATTGAACTGAAGATCCCGATCACCATTGCCGGAATGAGTTTCGGGTCTCTATCCGGGCAGGCCAAGGAGGCTCTCGGGCGCGGTGCATCTGCGGCCGGCACCTCTACCACGACCGGCGACGGTGGCATGACGGAGGAAGAACGCGGCCACTCATCGATCCTCGTCTATCAGTACCTGCCTTCGCGTTATGGCATGAACCCGCGCGACCTGCGCCGCGCCGACGCCATCGAAGTGGTTGTCGGCCAGGGTGCCAAGCCCGGCGGTGGCGGCATGTTGCTGGGCCAGAAGATCTCCGATCGCGTAGCCGACATGCGCACCCTGCCCAAAGGCATTGACCAGCGCTCGGCCTGCCGCCATCCCGACTGGACCGGCCCGGATGATCTGGAGATCAAGATCCAGGAACTGCGCGAAATCACCGATTGGGAGAAACCCATTTATGTCAAAGTCGGCGGCGCCAGGCCTTATTACGACACAGCGCTTGCGGTGAAATCGGGTGCCGATGTCGTGGTGCTCGACGGCATGCAGGGCGGCACGGCCGCAACGCAGGAAGTCTTCATCGAAAATGTCGGCCTGCCGACGCTTGCCTGCATACGCCCGGCGGTGCAGGCCCTTCAGGACCTCGGTCTTCATCGCAAGGTGCAACTGATCGTCTCCGGCGGCATTCGCTCGGGCGCCGATGTTGCAAAGGCACTGGCACTTGGTGCGGACGCAGTATCGATCGGAAGTGCTGCACTGATCGCAATCGGCGACAACGACCCGCGCCTGGAGGCCGAGTATAACGCTCTGGGCACCACCGCCGGCGCCTATGACGACTGGCATGAAGGCCGCGATCCCGCAGGTATCACCACCCAGGACCCGGACCTGTCGGCGCGCCTCGATCCCGTCGCAGCCGGACGGCGCCTTGCCAATTATCTGAAAGTCATGACGCTGGAGGCGCAAACAATCGCCCGGGCCTGCGGCAAGAACCATGTCCACAATCTCGAGCCGGAAGATCTCTGCGCGCTCACGATCGAGGCATCCGCCATGGCTCAGGTGCCTTTGGCCGGAACCAGCTGGATACCCGGAAAGGGAGGTTTCTGACCACCCGTTTCGACATCGCCAAAGTGTCTCGAAAAAATCCAAAAGGGGAACGACATGACACTGGATCTCGAAAGCTACGCCAAAGAGCGTGGCATCAAGTATTTCATGATCAGCTTCACCGATCTTTTCGGTGGGCAGCGGGCAAAACTCGTCCCCGCTGCAGCGATCAAGGGCATGCAGGAGGATGGGGCCGGCTTTGCCGGTTTTGCCACATGGCTCGACATGACACCGGCGCATCCGGACCTCTTCGCCCTGCCCGATGCGTCCTCCGTCATCCAGTTGCCGTGGAAGAAGGATGTCGCCTGGGTCGCTGCCGATTGCTATATGGAGGGCAAGCCGGTCGAACAGGCACCGCGCAACATTCTGAAAAAACTGCTCTTAGAGGCCCAATCTGAAGGTATGCGTGTGAAGACCGGCATCGAGGCCGAGTTTTTTCTGATCACGTCTGACGGAAGCGCCATTTCGGATAACCGCGATACGGCAGAAAAGCCCTGCTACGACCAACAGGCGGTGATGCGCCGTTATGACGTGATCGCCGAGATCTGCGACTATATGCTCGAGCTGGGTTGGGGGCCCTACCAGAACGACCACGAGGACGCCAACGGCCAGTTTGAAATGAACTGGGAGTTCGACGACGCGTTGAAGACGGCCGACAAGCACTCCTTCTTCAAGTTCATGGTCAAATCCATCGCGGAGAAACATGGCCTGAGAGCCACGTTCATGCCCAAACCCTTCAAGAGCCTGACCGGCAACGGCTGTCATTGCCACATCTCGGTCTGGGATCTGGATGGGAAGACGAACGCCTTTGCCGACGACGACGCCGAGTTCGGCCTCTCCGGCCGCGGCAGAAATTTTCTCGGCGGCATCATGACCCATGCCTCGGCAATTGCGGCGATTACCAATCCAACAGTCAACTCCTACAAACGCATCAATGCGCCGCGCACGCTATCCGGTGCAACCTGGTCACCCAACTCAGTGACCTGGACCGGCAATAACCGCACCCACATGGTCCGTGTTCCAGGGCCAGGGCGCTTTGAACTGCGCTTGCCCGATGGTGCAGTGAACCCTTATCTGTTGCAGGCCGTGATCATCGCCTGCGGCATCAACGGCATCCGTTCCAAAGCCGATCCCGGCCCACACTACGACATCGACATGTATGCCGAGGGCCACACCGTCAAGGACGCGCCGCGTCTTCCACTCAATCTGCTCGATGCCTTGCGCGAATACGACGGGGATACGCTGTTGAAGGGCGCAATGGGAACGGAATTTTCCAAGGCCTATCTTAAGCTCAAGACCGACGAATGGAACGCCTATGCGGCACATTTCACCGAGTGGGAGCGACAGACGACGCTCGACATATAGTGAATTGCCGACACCGCCTCTCCATTTGCGAATTCGCAATCCCTGATTTGGCGCCGGACCTTTCCGGCGCCTTTTGATTGGGATAGATGAAATCGCGTGATCGGACGCGAGGGAGAAGCAAACTGATGACAACTTATGTACTGACGGTAGCATGCAAGTCGACCCGAGGCATCGTCGCCGCCATTTCCGGCTTCCTGGCAGATCAGGGCTGCAACATTATCGATTCCTCGCAGTTCGATGATCTCGATACCGGCATGTTCTTCATGCGCGTAAGTGTCGTGTCGGAAGAAGGCGCAACGCGTGAATCCATGCTACCCAAATTCCAGCCGATTGCAGATCAATTCGGCATGGCGTTCGATGTCCACGATTCCGCACAGCGCATGAAGGTGCTGCTGATGGTGTCGCGCTTCGGGCACTGCCTCAACGACCTGCTGTATCGCTGGAAAATCGGGGCACTGCCGATTGATATTGTCGGCGTCGTGTCGAACCATTTCGAGTACCAGAAGGTTGTCGTCAATCACGACATTCCGTTCCACCACATCAAGGTGACCAAGGAAAACAAGGCCGAAGCCGAAGCCAAGCTTCTGGATCTGGTCGAGCAGACCGGCACCGACCTGATCGTGCTTGCCCGTTACATGCAGGTTTTGTCCGACAGCCTCTGCCGCAAGATGTCTGGCAGGATCATCAACATCCACCATTCCTTCCTGCCCAGTTTCAAGGGTGCAAACCCTTACAAGCAGGCCTATGAGCGCGGTGTTAAGCTGATCGGTGCGACTGCACACTACGTGACCGCCGATCTCGATGAAGGTCCGATCATCGAACAGGACACCGCGCGCGTGACCCATGCCCAGAGCCCGGATGATTACGTCTCGATTGGCCGCGATGTGGAAAGTCAGGTGTTGGCGCGCGCAATCCACGCCCATATTCACCACCGCACCTTCATCAATGGCAACAAGACCATTGTTTTCCCGGCAAGCCCCGGCTCCTACGCTTCCGAGCGCATGGGTTGAGCCCAGACACGTTTTAGCAGATACGAAGCAAGTGGATGCCGCGCGTCACAGGATGGACGCGCGGCTTTCCTTTGCTAAGCTGTGCACACGCCGCCTCTCGGCAGAGATCTGAGGAGACACACATGCCTGACACCACTCTGCTGGAGCGGACCGACCTGCCAAGGCCGGATGTCACCCAGCACCAGGCAGCAGACCTGCTGAAGACCTATTACAAAATTGAGAATGCTGAATTGCGCGAACTGGGGAGCCAGCAGGACCGCAATTATCTGGTCGAGGCCAATGGCGGGCGCTTCGTTCTCAAGGTCTGCCGTGCCGAATATTCAGTGGTGGAGCTTGAGGCACAGAATGCGGCCATGCACCATCTGGCTGGCAAGGACGGTATGCCGAAGGTTCCCATGCCACTGAGCGGCGCCGGTGATGCAGAGATCATACCCGTGGAGGTGAATGGCCAGTCCTACAATATCAGGCTCCTCACCTTTCTCGACGGCGAACAACTGACCCGCCGCAAACATCTGGCCGAACCCACACTTCGCGCGCTCGGCGAAGTCTCGGCGAAGATGGCTCTCGGCCTTGCAGACTTCAGCCATCCGGGACTGGAACGCGATCTGCAATGGGACCTGCGCAGGGCCGGACCAGTGGCCTTGAAGCTGCTTGCAACGGTTTCCGACAGCAAGAAACGCGACAGCATTGCAAAGGCCATGATTTCTGCAGTTCGCCGTATTCAACCGCTGGCGGCGAGCTTCCGCGTTCAGGCGATCCATCAGGACGTGACAGATGACAATGTCGTCAGCGCCAGTGACGGGCACGGGCACCTGATCCCTTACGGTGTGATCGACTTTGGCGACCTGATCGACGGCTGGCTGGTTGGCGAACTGGCCGTGACCTGCACCGCCCTGCTCCATCATGCCGACGGCGATCCCTTTTATGTTCTGCCGACGATTGAAGCCTTCTGCGAGACCTATCCGCTCAACCCGTCGGAGCTACGCGCACTCTGGCCGCTTATCGTCGCCCGTGCCGGCATCCTTGCCGCCAGCGGCGAGCAGCAATTGTCCATCGATCCGGACAATGAATATGTGATGTCCAACATCGCTCACGAACGGGAGATCTTCGAAACCGCCACATCCGTGCCGCTCTCGCTGATGGAAACGGCCATTCTTCTGGCAACCGGCATGGCGGAGGCGCCCTCTGAACCCTGGATTGGTCGTCTTTTGCCCGAGGTCGAGCCGCAATCCTTCGGTCTCACCGACCTGTCGGTCACCAGCGAGGATTTCGTCGGCGATAACTGGCAGGATCAGGAAATAGACTGGAAGCTGCTCGCCAAGGCAGCAGCCGATACCGGTGCTGCATCCACGCGCTACGGCGAACACCGCCTGTCCTACACCAAGCTTCATTCTGCACGCGAACCTTCAACATTTGCGCTGCATGTGGATATCTGCCTGCCAGCGGGGACCAGGGCCGCGGCACCTTTTGCCGGCACGATCAAGAGGGACGGTCAGCATCTCATGTTGGCAACCGACAACCTGGTTTTGCATATCTACGGCCTGAATTGCCCGTTGGAGACTGGCACTGCAGTGGATGCGGCGGACAGCATCGGCGTGATTGCGGGTGCACAGGGTGCCGTCGGAGGTCTAAGACTGCAATTGTGCCGCGATGCCGATCTGATACCACCCTTGTTCGCGCGGCCTTCGCATGCCGGCACCTGGTCGAGGCTGTGCCCTGATCCGTCGGCACTGCTTGGCGTGGACCTCGCTGCTCCAGCGCTCGACAGTGCCAAGCTGCTTGAACGCCGCGACGCTCATTTTGCCAAGCCGCAGAAACACTACTATGCGGTTCCACCGGAAATAGAGCGCGGCCGGAAGGAGCATATGTTTGCAACGACCGGACGCGCCTATCTGGATATGGTCAACAATGTCGCCATTGTCGGACATGGCGATGAACGTCTGGCGCGCGCCGCCGGCCACCAATGGCGACTTCTGAATACCAATTCCCGGTTTCATTACGCCGCCGTTGCAGATTACGCGGCCCGTCTCGCCGAACTTGCGCCAGACGGACTGGACACCGTCTATCTGGTCAACAGCGGATCTGAAGCCGTCGACCTCGCCTTGCGGCTTGCCTGGGCGCATACCGGCAAACGCAACATGGTCAGCCTGCTCGAAGCCTATCACGGCTGGACCGTCGCAAGTGACGCTGTCTCAACATCCATCGCCGACAATCCTCTGGCGCGCGAGACACGCCCGGACTGGGTTCATGCGGTCACGGCGCCCAACACCTATCGCGGTCCCTTCCGTGGGAGCAATTCGGTCGCCGGCTATGTCGATGCCGTGAAATCAGCGCTCGACCGTATCGAAGAGGCCGGAACCGGCCTCGCCGGCTTCATCTGCGAGGCGGTTTACGGCAACGCCGGCGGCATTCCCCTGCCGCAAGGCTACCTTCACGACGTCTACGCTCTTATTCGCGCCCGCGGCGGTGTCTGCATCGCCGATGAGGTCCAGGTCGGTTTTGGACGACTGGGCCATCATTTCTGGGGCTTTGAACAACAGGATGTGGTCCCGGATATCATCACGGTCGCCAAGGGCATCGGCAACGGCCAGCCACTGGGCGCCGTCATCACAACGCGCGAAATTGCCGAAAACCTTGAGCGAGAAGGCTATTTCTTCTCCTCATCCGGCGGAAGCCCCGTCAGCTGCGCAGTGGGCATGACTGTCCTCGACATCATGGAAAGCGACAAGCTCCAGGACAATGCACGGATCGTGGGAGATCACTTGAAGTCACGGCTGGAGGCGATCGTCGATCGCTACCCTCTCGCTGGCGCAGTGCATGGAATGGGGCTTTATCTCGGCCTGGAGTTTATTCGCGACCGGGAAACGCTTGAGCCGGCAATGCAGGAAACCGCCGCCATCTGCGAGCGCCTTCTCTCGCTTGGCGTTATCATGCAACCAACCGGCGACCACTTGAACGTCCTGAAGATCAAGCCGCCGCTCTGCCTCAGTCAGGAAAGCGCCGATTTCTTCGCCGACATGCTGGAAAAGGTCTTGGCCGAAGGGTGGTAACAGGACAAATCTGCGTCGATTGCTGCCTGTCAATTCTATCCCCTGTCACAAATTAGGGCTAAGACTTGCGCATGGCAAAAATCCTGTCCATTGCACTCAATCCCGCCATCGACATCTCCAGCGACGCCGAAGCGGTGCAACATACGCACAAAACGAGGACCCATAACCAGCAGCAGCATGCCGGCGGTGGCGGCATAAATGTCGCGCGCGTGGTCCAAGAACTCGGCGGTACGTGCGAGCTTGTCTATCTGTCGGGCGGGGACACCGGAACGCTTCTCGAGACCATGCTTTCACCTTTGGACATGCTTCAGCATGTCGTGACGATCAAAGATCCGGTACGGGTTGCCTATAATGTCCGCGATCTCTCGACCAATGTCGAATATCGCTTTGTGCCCGAAGGGCCACTGGTGAGTGAGGCAGAACTCGCACCAGTTTTCGATCTGCTTGAACGGACCGACGCGGATTACATCGTCGCCAGCGGCAGCCTGCCACGCGGCGCCCCAGCCGACACCTATGTCCGTATCGCAAAAATCGTTGCCGACCGCAGAAAGCGCCTCGTTCTGGATACGTCGGGCCCGGCACTGCGAACCACTCTGTCGAGTGCCAAGGCATTTCTGATCAAGCCAAGCCTCGGCGAGCTGCAAGGCTTCCTCGGACGCGAACTTGATCACGCAACCGCAGGTCCAGCCGCGCAGGCTTTGATCCGCGACGGTGCGGCAGACCATATAGCCGTCACTTTGGGAGCGGATGGAGCGATCCTTGCAAGCATCGACAACCTCACGCATTCACCCGCCATAGCGGTCCCGGTAAAGTCGGCCGTCGGCGCCGGTGACAGCTTCGTCGCGGGCATGGTCTGGTCACTCGCAGAGGGTCGATCCGTGGAAGAAGCCTTCCGGATGGGCCAGGCGGCAGGAGCCGCTGCAGTCATGACGCCTGGAACGGAGCTTTGCCGACGGGCAGATGTGATGACGCTCTACGGCGCGCAGGAAGCAATGACTCACAATCACTAATCCGACTTTGAACAAGCGGAAGCCCATTGGCTCAGCTCATCAAATGTGAACGATCTCGCGCGACCCTGATTGCCTGAACGACAAAGGCCGCACCCGAACAGGTACGGCCTTCAATGGTTTGGAGATGACCGTGACGATCAATCGATGTCGAACTTGACGCCCTGAGCAAGCGGCAGGGTCTTGCCGTAGTTCACGGTATTGGTTGCGCGGCGCATATAGCCTTTCCACGCATCTGAACCGGATTCGCGACCGCCGCCCGTTTCCTTCTCACCGCCGAAGGCGCCGCCGATTTCGGCACCCGAAGGACCGATATTGACGTTGGCAATGCCGCAATCGGAGCCGCAGGCTGAAACGAACATTTCGGCTTCACGCATGTCATTGGTGAAGATCGAGGACGACAGGCCCTGCGGAACTTCATTGTTCATCGCCAGCGCATCTGCAAAGTCGCTATATTTGACGACATAGAGGATCGGCGCGAAGGTCTCGTGAACCATCGGGCCAGACTGCTTGGGCAATTCGACAATGGCCGGACGCACGTAATAGGCATCGGCTGCCTCGTCTGCGAGTGCGCGCTCACCACCCGTGACAGTACCGCCCGCAGCCTTTGCATCCGACAGCGCCTTCTGCATGCCGTCAAAAGCACCCTTGTCGATCAGCGGGCCAACCAGCGTTGATGCTTCCAGCGGATTGCCGATGCTGACAGAGCCGTAAGCCTGGCGCAGACGCGGCACCAGTTCATCATAGACGCTCTCATGAACAAAGAGTCGGCGAAGTGAGGTGCAACGCTGGCCAGCGGTCCCCATGGCGGCAAAGGCAACACCACGAAGGGTGATATCAAGATCGGCGGTCGGGCCGACGATGGCCGCGTTGTTGCCCCCCAGTTCAAGAATGGAGCGGGCAAAGCGCGCAGCAAGCTTCGGTCCAACAATCCGGCCCATGGCGGTCGAACCGGTAGCCGATACCAGTGCAACCTTCGGGTGATCGACCAGAACTTCCCCCACGTCACGCCCACCGATCAGCAGGGTCGAGAGCGCTTCCGGAGCATTTCCACCTTCAGCGTTATAGCGGGCAATCGCCTTTTGCAGGATCGCATGCGACGCCATTGCGGTGAGTGGCGACTTTTCAGACGGTTTCCAGACAATCGGGTTGCCACAGACCAGAGCCAGCGCTGCGTTCCAGGACCAGACGGCAACCGGGAAGTTGAAGGCAGAGATGATGCCGGTCACGCCCAGCGGATGCCAGGTCTCCATCATGCGGTGATCACTGCGCTCGGTGGCAATTGTCAAACCGTAAAGCTGGCGGGAAAGCCCGACTGCGAAATCGCAGATGTCGATCATTTCCTGGACTTCGCCAAGACCTTCCGAAACGATCTTGCCCGCTTCGATGGAAACCACATGGCCAAGGGCCGTCTTGTGCGCACGTAGTTCTTCGCCCAGCAATCGGATCAGTTCGCCACGCTTGGGAGCCGGCACCTGGCGCCATTCAAGGAAAGCCTGATGCGATGCATCGATCGCCTTGCCGGCGTCCGCTGCACTGGTCTCATGGAGTGTCGCCAGCAGTTCGCCATTGATTGGTGAATGAACGGCAAGGCTGCCGCCCTTGAAAGCCTGAACGGAAACATCGAGACTTGCGAAAATCGCTTGAATTTCCGCAGAAAGGTTGAGTTTGGCGAGGGTCATGGTGTTCCTATTGTCTGGACTTTTGGTGTTTCGGCGTACGCGATTATACTGTTTCGGTCAAAAGCGCGCGCCAGCGAAATGGGCGATTTGAGCACCGGCTTCGTAGTAGTAGCCCTTCAGCGTCCTCAGCGACGCCGGGCGGACATCCGAGACCGGCAGCGGAAGATCCTCTTGTGAAATCTCTCCCGTGATATGGTGCGCCAGGGTCTTTCCGAACACCGTGCCGGGTGCGATACCGCGCCCGTTATATCCGGAAAAACCGATCACATTCGGCGCAAAGCGATGAAAACGCGGCAGTGCGTCAGACGTCATGCCGATGCGGCCATGCCACTCTGCTTCGAACTCGACATCGCCCAGGCCTGGAAACAACTTTTTCAGCGACCGCTTGGCCCAGGCACGATGGACAGAAAGACCGGTGTTGCGCAGCGCTCCGACGCTGCCGAACACCAGCCGGCCGGCGCGGTCCATCCGGAAGGAAGACAGAACCTCCTTGGTATCCCAGCACCCTTCACGCCCCGGCAATATCTGCGTCAACTGCCGCGCATCGAGCGGACGCGTTGCGAAATTGAAATAGGGAAGCGAGACCTGCTCATTGCGCACGCATTCCCAGGGACCGCTGGAATAGAACTCCGAGGCAACGATGATCCAGTCTGCAGTCACACTGCCGCCTGCCGTCGTCACGATCCATTGGTTGGCTGCACGCTCGAAACCGGCAGCGGCGCTGCGTGTGAACACCTGGGCGCCAGCGGAAATCGCCGCCTGCGCAAGCCCACGGACATAGGCAAGAGGCTGCAAAGTGCCAGCGCGTCTGTCGAGAAGAGAACCGGCATAGGCCGTGGTTCCAATGCGCTTTGCGGTCTCCTCGGCTGAAAGCAGGCTCACATCCGCACCCCGTGCTGCCCATTCGGCACAACGCTGCCGGATCTCCGCCAATCCGTCTTCGCCGACAGCGCAGTGCAGGGTCCCGTTCGTTTCGAGCTCGCAGTCGATCTGGTGCTTTTCGATGATCGAACGCACCAGGTAAGGTGCATTTCCCAGGAGATCGAGAAGACGCTCGCCGTGAACGGGGCCAAGGACACTGGGGATATCGGAGGGTAAAACCCACATTCCCGCATTGATCAGGCCGACATTGCGTCCGGCACCGCCAAAGCCAATTTCATTGGCCTCCAGCACGGCCACAGACTTGCCGGCCTCGGCCAGATGAAGTGCTGCCGAAAGGCCCGTATAGCCGCCACCGACCACGACGACGTCCGCTCGCAACTGATGACGCAACGCTTCACATTCGGGTGCCACCGGTGCGGTCATTTCCCAAAGCCCGTGAGAACGAGCGTCATTCAGCATGGCGGTCTTCCTAGAGTTCGACGTCGGATGACGAGAGCGCTGCAATCCTGCCGCGGCTGCACTTTCAAGGGCCATTCCGACAGAGGATGGCAGATCATTCCCCATAGCCCTCGAAAAATATTCAGCCTTTTGAAATTAGGGGAGGATTTTCCGGCGCTCCAGCGATATTTTCTCCAGAGTTCATTCCCTCGAGGTATAACATGCTGCCTTCACGGCGTTTCCTGCCTTCTCTGTCATTGCTGTCAGCCTTCGAGGCCGCCGCCCGCGCCGGAAGCGTGACCGCCGCTGCGCGCGAGCTCGACCTCACCCAGAGTGCCGTCAGTCGCCAGATCAAGGCACTGGAAAGCCAACTTGGCGTTGAACTGTTCCTGCGGGAGCGTCAAACCATACGGCTGACCGTCGCAGGCGAGAGCTATGCACGCGAAGTACGAGAGGCTTTGCGGCGTATTTCCAGCGCTTCGCTTGCGCTGCGTGCCAACCCGCATGGCGGCACCCTCAACCTTGCCATTCTTCCGACATTCGGTGCGCGCTGGCTGGCGCCACGGCTGGGAAAATTTCTGTCGAGCAATCCGGGGATCACGATCAACCTGGTGACCCGCATCGCGCCCTTCGATTTTCGTCTCGATTCCATCGATGCGGCCATTCACTTTGGCCAACCCATGTGGCCAGGCGGCGAACTGACCTTTCTGATGAAAGAGACAACCATGCCTGCCTGCAGTCCGGAGTTCAAGGCAACGCATGATCTCACCGAGCCTGCCGATGTGCTGAAGTTCCCGCTATTGCACCTCACCACCAGACCCGACGCGTGGGAGCGATGGCTGACCCATTGCGACGTGTCCCACGAGACGGTGAACGGCATGCTCTTCGATCAGTTTGCCACAGCAGCGCAGGCCGCAAAGGCGGGCATCGGCGTGGCGCTCCTTCCGGTCTTTCTCATTCAGGACGAGTTGCGACGCGGTGAACTGGTGCCCGCCATAGACAGGGCAATCGAAAGCAACGAACGCTATTATCTGGCTTTCCCCAAGGAGCGCGCGGACTACCCGCCTCTTGCAGCATTTCGCAAATGGATTACCAAAGAGATCGAGGCCGATGCAAACGCGCAGCTCGGGTGACAGTGAGGGAACCATGGATAGCAAAGGATCCCATGAGCGATCCGTCTAGCGGTCCACGAACACACCGCAGGTTCCATCATGCGAGGCTTGCCCTCGCCTTGTTGCTGATCTTCATCTCAGCCGTGACCATTTATGCCACCGCCAAATTTTCCGGGAACCAGGCCGCCGACGAAATCCGCCGGAAGTCCTTGGAGACCCTTGGGGTTCAGGCCGAAACCCTGTCGGGGGTCCTGGAGAAATACCGTCTCCTGCCGCCGCTGTTATCGCGCCAGAACGACATAGGACTTCTTTTCGATACATCCGAGACGTTGGAGAGCCCGGCTGCGCGCGCGGCAGCCAAGGCGGAGGAAATCACCGGCATGTCCGGGGCGCAGGAAGTTGTCTTCATCCGCGCGGATGGCAGTGTGCTTGCATCCGCTCGAGGACTCTTTTCCGGAGAGCCGCCCGGTAAGGCCACTCTGCTGGAAACTGCACGCCAGGGGCGCCTTGGCCGCGCCGCGGTGTCGATGGAATCCGGCAACCGTGCCTATGCTTTCAGTTCCGGCATTCGCCGCGACGGTCGCTTCGTCGGAATCGTCGCAATCTACGTCGAGTTCGACAGCATCGAGGCCACGTGGTCCCTCTCGACCGATCCGATCTTTGTCAGCGATGAGCGCGGCATTATCTTTCTGACCAACCGAACTGCCTGGCGATTGAAAAAAGTGGAAGACGTTCTCGACCGCGATGAACGCACGGGCTTCATGAAATTGCGTGAAACAACTCTGGTGCATACCGACTTGGTGCGGGACCTTCCGCTTCTGGGCTGGCAGCTTCATGTGCTCGGCGATATCCGCCCGGTTGAAAGTGCTGCCTATACCGGCGCTATCATCGCTTTCCTGGCATGCCTGTCGCTGGCGCTGATGGCAGCTTTCGTTCTGCATCGCCGCGAACTCTCCGTGATGCGCAGGCGCCGTGACCGGGCCACCGCATTGCGGCTTGAGCGCATCATAAGAGACCGCACCAAGGCCTTGAGCGACAGCAACCTTTCCCTGTCCAGGGAGGTGGAGGAGCGCCTGCTCGCGGAAGAAAAGCTCATGAAGACCCAGATGGATCTCATTCAGGCTGCCAAGCTCGCGGTAATCGGGCAGATGTCGACCACCCTCAGCCACGAGATCAACCAACCTCTGGCAGCCCTGAAGACCTATGCAGAAAACACCAAGCGTCAGCTGGACAAGGGACGCATAGACCATGCGGTCGAAAATCTCGGGCGCATCAGCGCCATGGTCGACCGCATGGCCGAGCTGTCAAGCGCACTCTTGTCTTTCTCCCGCAAGCCCGAAACAACCAAGGGTGCGATCGGCCTGGGTCAGGCCCTCGATGAGGCTCTGATCCTCGTCACACCCCGCGCGCGCAAGTGCGGCGTTGCCATAGAGCTCGATCCTCGATTGCGCGACGTCTCTGTCATTGGCGGTCGCGTTCGGCTCTCACAGGTCTTCGTCAACCTCATCACCAATTCCATCGACGTGCTGCAAGGCACACGCGGAGGAAGAATAAAGCTTGTGCTCGAACAGGCCGGAGAGAGGATTTCCATACTTGTGACCGACAATGGACCCGGCATCTCGCCTGAATTGAGACCGTCCATTTTCGATCCATTTTTCACCACGAAGGAAGTCGGCTCCGGCATCGGCATCGGTTTGTCCATTGCCTACAATATCGTCCATGATTTCGGCGGCGCTATTGATCTCGTCGACCGTGACGATCAAGGTTGCTCCTTTCTCGTAACGCTCGTTGCCGCATGACCGCGCTTGAAACGGATCGCCCCATGATTAACTCTTCCGGCTCGGCGCAGCCAATTGTGCACCTCCTCGACGATGACGACGATTTGCGCCACGCCCTGGCCCAGGGCCTTGAGCTGGAAGGTCTGCCCGTTTCTGTTCATGAACGGGCCGAGAGTGTCCTCAGCAGGTTGGGTCAGGAGGCCTATGCCGTCGTTGTCACAGATATCCGAATGCCCGGCATCGACGGACTGGAAGTGCTCAAATCCGCCCTTGCCATCGATCCAACCCTGCCGGTCATCCTGATCACCGGCCATGGTGACGTGCAGATGGCCGTCGATGCCATGCGGGCCGGCGCCTATGATTTTATCGAAAAGCCCTTTCAGGTCTCACGCCTCTATACCGTGATCGAGCGTGCACTGGAAAAGCGACGGCTGGTGCTTGAAAACAGGACGCTTCGCTCCGAGCTCGAAGGTCGCGATGAATTCGCGCTTCGGCTGATCGGACGGACACCCGAGATCACCAAGCTGCGCGAACAGATCGTCATGCTGGCAGACACCGATGTCGACATTCTGATCACCGGGGAAACGGGTTCCGGAAAAGAGGTGGTGGCCCGCGCACTTCACGATTTCGGCGGCAGGGTGAAGGGTAATTTCGTGGCAATCAACTGTGCCGCCATGCCTGCGGATATCATCGAAGCAGAACTGTTCGGCCATGAAGCCGGCGCCTTTACCGGCGCCCAGAAACAGCGCATCGGCAAGCTGGAACACGCCAATGGCGGGACGATCTTCCTTGATGAAATCGAATCGATGCCGCTTGATCTTCAGGCCAAACTCCTGCGGGCCATCGAGACCAGAACCGTCGAGCGGTTGGGATCGAACAAACCGATCGCGCTCGACATCCGCTTTCTGGCCGCGACCAAGACAGATCTCGGTGACGCCGGAAAGCGTGGCGATTTCAGGTCCGATCTCTACTACCGATTGAATGTCGTAACCTTGTCGATCCCGCCCTTGCGGGAGCGGCGGGAAGACATTCCCCTTCTTTTCTTTCATCTCGCACGCGAGGCGCGCGCGCGCTTTCGCAGGGAGATACCGCATCTGCCACCGTCACTGGAAATGCAGCTGATGGCCCATAATTGGCCAGGAAACGTGCGCGAACTTCGAAACTATGCCGATCGGTTCGTGCTGGGCATGTGGACTGGCTTTCCCAACGAGGGCGATGGTCCCGACGACGGTTCTGAAATCCATGGCGCCTTGGCCGACCGTCTGCAACGGATGGAAAAGGCAATTATTCTGGCGGAACTGACGCGCAATGATGGGGCATTGAAGCCCACCTACGAAGCGCTGCAGATTTCGCGCAAGGGTCTCTACGACAAGATGAAACGACTGGGCATCGAATATGACGAGCAGACTGACTGATGTTGGGTACCAAAATACCCATTCGCCTCAATTTCGTGTGTAGCCAACGACACATTGACAGCCCCCGCTGAAGGCCATCAAAGCCGCCTCTCAAAGCCAACAGTCTGTTTCCATACGTTTTTTCCGTTTCCCCCGAAACTGGCACGCCGCTTGCGAGCTAATATACAGCTTGGAGGTTGGGAGATCATCAGCGACATCAGCAGAACAATGGGGCCTTTTGGCCTCATCTCGCATGTGCGCTTCATTTTCCCCGACAGCTGGGTGAAGGCGACCGGAAGGTCTCCTGATACATCGAATGGGCATCATCGCCCCTGTGGAGGACAGATACAGATGAAAACACTTCTTTTGGCAGCCGTTTCGGCTTTGACAATCACCGCCGCAAGCTCGATCGCACAGGCGAGCGAATGTGATCCCGGCGAAATGGTGATCAAGTTCAGCCACGTGGTCGCGGCAACCGGACATCCAAAGGGTGACGCGGCAACGCTTCTGGCAGAGCGAGTCAACAAGGAAATGAACGGCAAGGCCTGCATGGAGGTCTTCCCGAACTCGACACTCTTCGACGACGACAAGGTGCTCGAAGCCCTGCTGCTCGGCGACGTGCAACTGGCAGCCCCCTCGCTGTCCAAGTTCGAAGCCTATACTCTGAAATATCGTCTCTTTGACCTGCCCTTCCTGTTCAAGGATCTCGCCTCCGTCGATCGCTTCATCAATAGCGAAGACGGCAAGAGCATCCTCAAGGTCATGGAGCCGAATGGCTATACCGGCCTCGGTTACTGGTCGTCCGGCCTCAAGCAGTTTTCGGCCAACAAGCCTTTGCTGATGCCGAGCGATGCCGACGGCCTGAAATTCCGTATCCAGACCTCCGACGTGGCCGAAGCCATGATCGAGGCCATGGGCGGTTCGGCCCAGAAGCTCGCCTTCAAGGAAGTCTATGGCGCGCTGCAGACCGGCGTCGTCGACGGTCAGGAAAACAGCTGGTCCAACATCTACACCCAGAAGTTCTTCGAAGTGCAGGATGGTATCACGGAAACAAACCATCAGCTTCTCGCCTATCTGCTGGTGACCTCGACGGACTGGCTGGAAGGCCTGGAGCCGGATTTCCGCGATCAGTTCATCAAGCTTTGCGAGGAAGCAACTCTGGCAGCCAACGCATCCGTGGCTGATACCGAAGCCAAGAACCGTCAGAACATCATCGATGCCGGCGGCGTGGTTCGCGAGCTGACACCTGAGCAGCGCAAGGCATGGGTCGACACCATGAAGCCTGTATGGACCCAGTTTGAAGGCGATATCGGCAACGACCTGATCGATGCCGCCGTCGCTGCAAACGACGCTTCCTGATCCCACAATCAGTCTCACCCGGCCAGTCGGTCCGGGTGAGGCTTTCCGGTTTCGAATTCTGCGGTTCGTAAGCGACCGCCGGGGGACATCATGGCTGCCTACTGGCCTTATTTCGCAATTCTTTTCATGATCGGCGGGCTATATCTCATCGAGCGACGTCATCCTGAAGCCGTAACCCGCTTCGAGGAAAACGTGCTCGCAGTGCTGATTGCCTCGATCACCATCATCTCCTTCGTGCAGGTGGTTGCCCGCTACGGCTTCAACAGCGGTTGGGGCGGGGCCTTGGAACTGACGCGGATCCTGTTTGCCTGGCTCATTCTCTTCGGCATGGGCTACGGCATCAAACAGGGCCTTCACCTTGGAGTTGATGCAGCAATCCGGCTCCTGCCGGCACGCGGTTTCCGCATTGCCGCACTGTTCGGCGCTCTGACCGGTGTCTTCTATGCCCTGATCCTGCTGTCATCCGACTGGCTCACCTGGTTCGGTGCTGACACCAAGGGAGGCGCAATCTTCTACTGGGCGCGCTTCTTCAAGGCCGGCATCGGTCTCGACGATCTGCGCTACCCGGTTTTCATTCAGGACATGTTCGGGCTCCAGGAACGCGTACAGCGCTGGATCGCCTATCTGATCCTTCCCATCGGTCTTGGGCTTCTGGGTTACCGTTCCCTGCAGGCCTTCGTTCAGGTCTGGCGCGGCGAACGTGAGTTGATGATCGCAAGCCATGAGGCTGAAGATCTTGTCGCTGAAAACAAAGATGCGCTGAAGGACTGACCGCGATGGAAATGATCGTACTTTTCTGCCTGTTGTTCGGGCTTCTCTTTCTCGGCGCCCCCGTCGCAATCGCACTTGGTCTGTCGTCGATCGTCACGATCGCCTTCTTTTCCAGCGATTCCATGTCGTCGATCGCGCTTCAACTTTTCACAGCCGCACAGAATTACACGCTGCTGGCAATTCCATTCTTCGTGCTGGCCTCTGTCTTCATGTCGACCGGTGGTGTTGCAAAGCGACTGATCCGCTTTGCCATCGCAACCGTTGGCCATTTGCGCGGTGGTCTCGCTATGGCCTCGGTCCTCTCCTGCATGCTGTTCGCAGCATTGTCCGGGTCGTCTCCGGCAACTGTAGTCGCCATCGGCACGATCGCCATAGCCGGCATGAGACAGGTGGGTTATTCCAAGGAATTTGCGGCCGGCATCATCGCCAATGCAGGAACGCTCGGCATTCTCATTCCACCGTCCATCGTGATGGTCGTCTATTCGGCCGCCACAGACGTATCCGTCGGGCGCATGTTCCTGGCAGGCGTGGTGCCTGGCATCATCGCCGGGCTCATGCTGATGATCGCGATCTACGTGTTTGCCCGCATACGCAACCTTCCGGCCGAACCCTGGAGGGGTTTCGGAGAGCTCCTGAACGGCGGCAAGGAGGCTGGCTGGGGTCTGTTCCTGATCATCATCATTCTGGGCGGCATCTACGGTGGTGTCTTCACGCCAACAGAGGCAGCCTCCGTCGCTGCGGTCTATTCCTTCTTCATCGCCCTCTTCATTTACCGCGATATGGGCCCGATAAAGAACATTCCATGGGTCAGCGAAACCGATAGCCGCAAGGCCAAGGTGGGGTTCTCAGCCCTTGTCTATGCCGTGTCGTTCTTCTTCGTCTGGATGATCTTGTCCTTCTTTGCGACGGACGGCGTAGACAGTGTTTATGTCACGTTCCACTTCAGGGCACTGATTGGCCTTATCGCAGCAATCGCAATTGCAATTTCCTATACCCTTTGGCGCGGGGACAACGCCGGCCTGGGCGCTTTGCCCGGATATCTTCTCGCCAGCCTGCCAATCTGGGGACGCAATTTGAGCCTGATGGGGCGGAACTTCTTCCGTGCCTTCTTCAACGACGAAACACGCAAGGCCACCGTGGATGCCGCGCGAACAACAGTGATGCTGATGTTCATCATCGTCAACGCGCTGCTCTTTGCCCATGTTCTCACCTCGGAACGCATTCCGCAGGTGATCACCGAAGTGATGGTGAATGCAGGCTTTACCTGGTTTACCTTCCTGATCGCCGTCAACGTTCTGCTTCTCATCGGCGGTCAGTTCATGGAGCCGTCGGGGCTGTTGCTGATCGTCGCTCCGGTGGTGTTCCCGATCGCAATGGAACTGGGTGTGGATCCGGTGCATCTCGGCATCATCATGGTGGTCAACATGGAAATCGGCATGATCACGCCACCGATCGGCCTGAACCTCTTCGTGACATCCGGCATCACCGGCATGAGCCTCGTTCAGGTGGTCAAGGCGGCCATGCCGTTTGTCGCAGTGCTCTTCGCCTTCCTGATCCTTGTCACCTATGTGCCGGTGATTTCGACTTGGCTGCCATATGCCATGATGGGCCCGGAGATCGTCACGCGGTAGGGTCGTCTGGAGGGCTGAGATGAAAGCGAAATCGGGCCGCAAAATCTGCGGCCCTCTTTTATGAGCGCTGCGCGGACAGCCGACGCAGCATTCCCCGAGCGGCGGCACGGCCGCTGGCAAGACATGCCGTCAGCAGATATCCTCCTGTGGGCGCCTCCCAATCGATCATCTCGCCGGCGACAAATATGCCGGGTAACTCTCTCAGCATATAGTCCTGATCGACCGCGCTCCAGCACACGCCGCCGGCAGATGAAATGGCTTCCGCGATCGGACGCGGCGCGTCGACTGGTATGGAAAGCGCCTTGATCCGGGCCGCAAGAATGGACTGATCGCTGCGCTCCGCCTCCGTCAACAGCTCACGTAGCAAGGCGACCTTGACCCCGCCGAGCCCGGCTGCTTTTTTCAGTCTGGTGGCAAAGCTGGCCTTGGGGCTCTGGCGTTCAAGATCATGTTTTAGACGCTCGATGGAGCGCCCGGGGGTCAGGTCCACCACCATCGCTGCCTCACCCTTTGATCTCAGCCTGTCGCGCAGCGCAGAGGAATGGGCGTAGACAAGGCTTCCCTCGATACCGTGCTGCGTGGCGACGAACTCGCCTGGGAAACGGCCTGCATCAGAACGCGCCTCCACCGATTTGATCGGCGCACCGGCAAACTTCTCCCGGAAGAGCGGGCTCCAGCTGACATCGAATCCGCAATTGGCAGGCTGAAAAGCCTGCACTGCAACGCCCTTGCCGCGCAACCAGGGGATCCATGACGCGTCCGAACCCAGACGCGGCCAACTGGCACCACCAAGTGCCAGCAATGTGCTCCCGGCTGAGACCACACGGACACCTTCCATCGTGTCAAATGCCAGTCCGCCCTCGCAGAAACCTGTCCACCGATGGCGCGTGCGGATCGCCACGCCTTGGTCCTTCAACCGACCGAGCCAGGCGCGCAACAACGGCGATGCTTTCATGGCCCTCGGGAAAACACGACCGGATGAGCCGACGAATGTCTCTGTCCCGAGGTCAGCCGCCCACTGGCGAATATTATCAGGTGTAAAATTCCGGATCGCGGGCGCCAGATGCTCTTCGCACGCAGAAAACCGCTGGAGAAATCGCGGCAGTTCTTCGGAATGGGTAATATTGAGACCGGACTTGCCGGCAAGCAGGAATTTGCGCGCCACGCTGGGCATGGCGTCATAGACCGTCACTTGGCGGCCTGCCGATGACAGGACCTCCGCTGCGGCAAGACCCGCTGGTCCACCGCCAACGATTGCAATCTCGTCTGTTGGCATTTCACTATCGCCGATTTACACGTTGAGAGGACGTTGCCTTAAACTATCCGCCGTGCGTGCGATAGTGCAGCGCTCAAGGCGTGACAGAAGCTCGGCGAGATCAATGCGAGCGAGATCTGGAACCCGTTTCGCATCCAGAATTGTTTGAAGACAATGGGACGGGCATTCAGTGCAGCGTATCGCCTGCAATTTCGTCCTTCAGGATACGCAGCGCTTCGTAAAGCGCTTCCACCAGATGGTCGGTCAATTGGTCGGCGTCAAATTCGCCAATCTGCGCAAGTAGCGCGAATTCGCGGTCCGCAACGCCCTGTTCGCTTTCAATCGACATATCATTGTCCCTCTCGTCTGTCCCGCATCATTCGGTAATGGCGAAACGATATCGTCGCCGGCTTGCCTATAGCTTGCGGGATGGCTACTCCCTGACACGCGAAGAAAACGACACGCCAAGACAGCGGATGCCGAAGCGAACATGCCCAAGAAAAAGAAGAAGTCGCCCTTGGAAAAACTGACCCAGGCCTGGACAAAGGCAAGCTCCGATGAACGCCAGCAGTTTCTCGACTTTCTGTCCGGGCAGGATAATGGCAATGGCCTTGTCGGCAGCAATCCAAAAACCGCCGCTCCAATCGCAACCGGGCGCTATCTGACCCGCGAGACGATTGCGGAAACAGAATACCTGATGCGGGAACGCAATCTCGATATCGCCACCCTCTCCGCAGAGTTCGGCCTTGACGAAAATGACCATGCCCTGCACCGAGCCCTGAAACACGGCTATCCCTTGAGACTGGTGGTCGTGAAAACCCTGCAACTCTGGCTGACAAAGAACACCCGATCGCGACCGCCTTTCCCGTGATGCGGCGCCCCATCCCTCTTGATCTGCGCGACCGGGACCAGGTTCAAAAACGCGCATCTCCCGTCGACATGTTGCGACAAAAATAATAACTTGACGCAATTAGTCATCTATAAATATATAGCACCGCTATCTTTATTCGTATCATACCGGGGCTCTATAATGCGTTTCAGTTCATTTCATTCGCGATTCAGGACATTTTCCACTCTCTTGGCGGTGACGACCGCGATGACAAGCCCTGTGCTTGCTCAGGAAGCCAACAGCGATGAGACTGTACTGCAGACCATTCTCGTCAACGGCAAGACGGCGGAAAAGAAGGGATTCGTCGCCAGGACCGCCAACAGCGCGACGAAGACAACGACCGACATCGATCGGGTGCCGCAGTCCGTTTCGGTGGTCACCCGCGATCAGATGGATGCCCAGGGTGCCGACAGTGTTGGTGCAGCCCTTCGCTATACGCCGGGCGTCAGAAGCGAGGCCTATGGGGTCGATACGCGCTATGACTGGTTCTTCATGCGCGGCTTTAGCGCCCAGGATAACGGCCTCTATCTGGATGGCCTGCAGCTGCATTCGCAATCTTACGCCAATTTCCGCGTCGATCCATACGGTCTGGAACGCGAGGAGGTACTGCTGGGGCCAAGCTCGTCGCTGTTTGGTGCCGGCAGCCCGGGCGGGTTGATCAACCTCGTGTCCAAGAAGCCGGAAGACGAGGACTTTACCGAGCTGTCGTTTATCGGCGGCGTGCCGCAAAGCGGCAGCGTTGCAATCGATGTCAATCGGGTCCTCAACGAAGACGGAACACTGCTCGGTCGACTGACGGCTCTTGGCCGGCTCGGCGAGACACAGGTCGACAATGTCGACGACGACCACGTCTTCATCGCACCGTCGCTGACCGTCAAGCCGGACGAGGACACCCGGATCACGATCATGGCCAAGGTGCAAAAAGACAAGACCGGCACAGCGACCAGCTTCCTGCCCTATGGTGCGTCGGTCGGTTCGGCCTCCTTCGGACGCATCCCCACGGATTTCTTCACCGGCGACACCGATTTCGACAGCTATGAGCGCGACCAGCTGATGCTTGGCTACGAGATCGAGCACACATTTGACAATGGTCTGAAGTTTTCACAGAACACGCGCTATTCCCGCGTCTCTACCGATTACGAAACGCTCTATGGCGTGGGTCTCGCCAGCAGCTATTTTTCCACCTATCCGGACACGCTGTTGCTCCGTCAGGCTCTGGTCGCCGATCAGACTGTGGGGACCTTCCAGACGGACAACCATCTCGAAGGCAACTTCAACACCGGGACGATGCATCACCATGTTCTGGCAGGGCTCGACTATAGCTACGAGGATTTCGACAACAAATATGGCTTCGGAAACGATCCGAGCGGCAATTATTATGCTCTGGACCTGACCAACCCGGTTTACGGCATCAGTGTCACCACACCGGATTACACGACAAATGCTCGCACCAGAACCCACAGGCTGGGACTTTATATTCAGGACCAGGTCGACGTGACCGACAAGCTCGACCTGACAGCCGGCCTGCGTCAGGACTGGGTTTACCAGGAGACGGAAGATCGAATTGCGAACACGGAGTCTTCCAACCACGACTCCGCGCTGACGGGGCGCATCGGGGCCAGCTATGAGCTGTTTTCAGGTTTCCGTCCCTATGTGAGCTATTCGACATCCTTCAATCCGCTCACCGGGGCAGATGTCAACCGCAATGCATTCGACCCGGAGACCGGCAAGCAATATGAAATTGGTGCCAAATACCAGGATCCGGAAGGGCGCTTCCGCCTGACCGCTGCCTGGTTCGACCTGACGCGCCAGAACGTGCTGACAACTGATCCAGCAAACGCGGCCAACAAGATCCAGACGGGTGAAGTCGAATCACGCGGCATTGAGTTGCAGGGCACGGTAAGTGTGGTTGACGGCTGGGACATCTTGGCTTCTTTCACCAATTACGACTTGGAGATTACTCGATCTGAAAATGACGACCAGGGGATGACGCCGATCGGCGTGCCCGAGCGCATGGCCTCGCTTTGGGTCAGCCATAGTTTCACTGACAAGCTGGAAGGATTGCGCATAGGCGCGGGCGCCCGCTATGTCGGCAGGTCCTATGCAAATGGAGCCAATACGCTTGTCGTGCCAAGCTATGTGGTTGCCGATGCCGGTATCGGTTACACCTACAAGAACGCGGATATTTCCCTTAATGTGAGCAACCTGTTCGACAAGCACTACGTCGCTGCCTGTGCCGGTGATAAGGCTTGCTACTACGGAGAACGGCGGTCGCTACAGGCGAAGCTGACATTCAAATGGTAACACTGGCTTCATTTGCGAAGACGGCAGCCCAGGGCAAGGGGGTATCCCCCGGCACCCTGGGTTTTGCCGTCGATGGCCTGCACTATGTCCGCGACGGTCGGACGATCCTCAGGGATATCAGCTTCGGCGTTGAGCCGGGCCAGGTTCTTAGCATTATCGGGCCAAACGGAGCCGGCAAAAGCACGTTGATGAAAATGCTCGCCGGCGAAATCCGACCGGATCAAGGTCGTGTAGACTTTCTGGGAAAACCACTGAGCCACTGGCGTGGCCGGGGGTTTGCCCGCGAAGTGGCCTATCTGCCGCAAACCCTGCCCGCAAGCGACAACCATTCGGTGCGTGAACTGGTCGCGCTGGGGCGTTATCCCTGGCACGGCCCGTTGCGACGCATGTCGCCTGACGATCGTCAGGCGGTCACGCTCGCACTGGAAGAAACCGATTCCATGCGTCATGCCGACCGGCTGGTCTCAACTCTTTCCGGCGGGGAAAAGCAGCGCGTCTGGATTGCCATGGTGCTGGCGCAGGCCCGACGTTTTCTGCTGCTCGATGAACCGACATCGGCACTGGACATGGCACATCAGGCCAGGACATTGGAACTCTTGAGGCGGATCGCCCATCAGCACGGCATCGGCGTCGTCTTGATCGTTCACGACCTCAATATCGCAGCCCGTTTCTGCGACCGCCTGATGGCTTTGCGCGACGGCCAGCTTGCCGCCATCGATACGCCACAGCAGGTCATGTCTGCGGCGACGCTGACGAAAGTATACGACATTCCCATCGAGGTGTTTACGCATCCCGCAGATGGACGACCTGTTGGATATATCGCGTGATCAGACGTCTTCTATCTACGATTTTGTGTTGGCTCTGTCTGAATATTGCGTTCGACGCCGTTGCGGGTGCGCGAGAGCCGTTGCGCGTTGTGCCCCTGGATTGGGGTCTGGCATCCACGCTGTTTGCACTGGGCGTGGATGTGCCGGCGCTTGCGGAGAAAAAGGGCTATGCAGACTGGGTTGGACAGGAGAACCTCTCTGACGACATCGTGGATCTTGGGCTGCGGCTGGCACCCGATATGGAGCGATTACGCGGCATAGACCCCGATCTGATCCTGATCTCACCGCAATTTTCCAGCATCGCTCCCCGGCTCGAGACAGTGGCGAAAACAAAGGTCTTTGCCACCTTTACACCCGACAAGACGCCTTTGGACAATTCGATCCGCATCACGCGCGAACTCGGCAGTCTTCTGAATACCGGCGCGCGCGCCGAACGCCTTGTTGGCAGCACCGAAAAGGCATTGGAAGATTTGCGCCAAAGCCGGCTGAACGCATCAGCCACCTGCGCCGTGCTGATCGTGAACTTCGTCGACGAACGGCATATCCGTGTCTTTGCAGATGGCAGCCTCTACGGAGATGTGCTGAAGGCCGGCAATATCGACAATGCCTGGAAACGCCCGACCAATTACTGGGGCTTCAGCACAGCACCGGCAAGCGCATTGCTTGATTATCCCGACGCAATGCTGATTGCCGTGGGGCCGACCCCGTTGCCCGTCGCGCGCATTCTGGACGCCGCGGACGGCAGTCATGCCCGCAACAATCTTCTCGATCATTTACCCTCTGTCGCGAAAGGGCGCTTGCGCATGCTTCCGCCCATCTGGTCCTTCGGTGGTTTGCCCGAAGCGAAAATCCTGGCCGAAGCGTTGACTGCGGCAACCCTGCCGGATTGCCCTCATGAATAGTTCGAAGCACACGATCCTGCAGGCCTGGCCGCTGCTGGTCCTTTTGGCACTGCTGGTTTTTCTGGTCGATGCCAATGCAAAGGCAATCGGCGGCGCAGCACTGTGGATGCCCTTCGGTTCGGGCGATGCCGCCGAGACAGCATCCTCGATCCGGATGAGCTATGTCTATTTGCCGCAATTGGTGATGGCGCTGATAGCCGGTGCGGGATTGGGATTTGCAGGTGGTGTTTTCCAGCTCAGCCTTCTCAATCCACTGGCCTCGCCTTCCACATTGGGGGTCTCGGCCGGAGCGCAACTGGCACTCACCCTTGCCTTGTTGCTTGCACCGGAACTGCATGCCGATCATGCCTTTGCAATCTCGCTTATGGGCTCATTCCTTGCCTGGGGACTGGTCGCTTTGATCAGCGGACGCAAACTCGAAGACCCGCTGACGCTGCTGCTGAGCGGTATGGCCGTCAGTTTCACACTCGCCGCCGTCACCACATGCCTGTTCATTCTCAAGGATCACTATCTCAACAGCATGTTCATCTGGGGCGCCGGCGATCTGGCACAAAACGGCTGGGACGGTGTGCGCTTTCTGGCACCGAAGCTGCTGGTTGGTGCGGCAATTGTGCTGGCAATGGCGCGGCCCTTGTCCCTTCTCGGTCTCGGCAGCGGTGTTGCCCGTTCCGCCGGAGTGTCCGTCGGCTGGTCGCGCGCCATTCTGCTGAGCGCTGCCATCCTCATCACCGCCGCCATCACGGCGACAATCGGCATCATCGCCTTCGTCGGACTGGCAGCACCGCATATTGCGCGGATGATCGGCGCGCGTCGGGTGGTCCCGCAGCTCCTGCTTGCAGCCCTCATGGGAGCTTTGCTTCTGGGCGTCACCGATCAGGCACTGCAGTTCCTGCTGAAATCTCTGGCCGCCTTCCTGCCAGCCGGTGCCCTTGCCGGACTGCTGGGCGCACCCTTGATCCTCTACCTCTTGCGCAAGGTCACCGGGTCGCCCTTGCAGTCGGAGCATTCGCTTTGGTTGCGCAGCCGTGTAAATCGCGACAGGGCTGGCCAATGGGCAATTGTCGCCGCCTGCGGTCTGGTCCTTCTTGCCTGTATTGCCGCCGCACTGTTCGTTCCCAGACTGGAGATGTCGCTGGTTTTCGACTGGCGCGCGCCTCGCGTCCTGACGGCTCTGCTCGCGGGCTGCGCACTTGGATGTGCCGGCTGCCTTGGGCAGCGGCTGCTGGCCAATCCCATGGCAAGCCCGGAAAGCATGGGCATATCCGCCGGTGCCATCATGGGAACGATCATCGTCATGCTGATCCTGCCAACCGCCGGCACCGCCGGCCAGACGGCCGGCGCCCTTACCGGAGCCATCATCGTCTTGCTCGCCGTTTTGACCTATGGTCGGCGACAGGATTTCGATCCTCGCCGCCTCATCCTGGTCGGTATCGCCATCACGGCGATTGCCGATGCCACGATCCTGATTTTCTTCGCCACAGGCGATCCAAGGGTCAGTCAGATCCTGGCTCTGATGTCAGGCTCGACCTATCGGGCCTCCTATACGCTGCTCAGCATTCCAGCTGTTCTCGGAACTGTTGGCGCATTGATGGTCTTGCCGGCGCTGCGCTGGCTGGACATCCTGCCGCTTGGCAATGCAACCGGGCGTGCTCTGGGCATGCCCTTGGCACGTGCCCGCCTCGTCATCATTCTGGCGATGGCCTTGTTGACGGTGGCGGCAACGCTGTTGGTCGGTCCCATTACCTTCGTCGGTCTGGCCGCGCCGCAAATCGCCCGCGTGATCGGCTTGCGCTCAGTCGGCACCCATCTTGTCGGATCCACGGTTCTGGGTGGCAGCGTGATTGTGGCAAGCGATCTTGTCGGTCGCCAGCTGTTCACACCTTATGAGTTGCCAGCCGGGCTCCTGGCTATCCTGATCGGGGCACTAAGTCTTGCGCTTGCCCTGACGATCATGCGCTTGTCCGGCGCGCGACAGATAAAAATCTCAAATGCTGCGGATCAGAAAAGGCTGGCGGCTTGACCAGCCCTGCCGGTAACTGCGATTTGAAGGCGGATTTGGCAAACGGGTGGAGAAAAAGACGGATGGTCGCGCAAAAGGCGAACAATGATGATGAGCTTGGCACCACACGCCATGCCGCGCTGGCGCTGGAGCGACTGGCTGTCGAACTTTTGCAGTACCGTCCCAGCGAAGCGCGAACGCATGATCTGAGCGTACAGCAAATCATCATCATGGCGGCCATTGCCGACCAGCCCGGATGCGGGGTCAAGGCATTGTCGGAACAGACCGGCATTTTTCAATCGACCATCAGTCGCAGCCTTTCGGGCATTATGAAAAAGGGGCTGGTCCGGCGCGAAAAATCTTTGGCGGACACCCGTGCAGTCGAGCTTTTCCTGAGCGAGGAAGGACTTCGGATCATCCATGGCACGCGCCAGGAATGGCGCGATCGTGTCTCACTCATGCTCGCCGATCTGCCTGCAAGCGACAAAGCAACCATGTTGGCCGGGCTCGATCTGCTGATCGGTGTCATTCATCGCCTGTCGGATGAGGACTGTCCGTGACACGGTCACATTTCCGCAGCCAGTTGGCAGACGAGCGTCGCCATCGTCACGCCCTGCCGCCGCTGCCTATCTCTCGCTCGGCGCGAAGTAATCGGGATGACGGGACTTGATCTCTTTCATCTGCGAAAGGGTCCCCGATAAATGCGCCCTGACGGCGGCTTCGGCAGCAGACATGTCGCCGGCTTCGAGTGCTTTCAAAATAAGCCCGTGATAGTGGATAATGTTCGCAGGCTTGCCCGGATCAGGCAAATTGAGGTTGCGAAGCCTGTCGATGTGTCCCGACCGCGAGGTGATCAGCTCCCAAAGATTTGCGGCTCCTGCCGCCCCGCAGAGAGCCTGATGGAAAAGGTGGTCAAGCCGTGCAAAGCGGCCGATATCACCAGCACCGATAGCGGCGTGCTGCAGTGACAAGGCCTCGCGTGCCGTAGAAAGGCAACTCTTGTCCGCCATTGCAGCGATCGTTCTCGCGACCTCCAGTTCCACAGACAGGCGCAGGAATTGTGTCTCGCGCGCATGGGCGACATTGATCTTCGATACCTCCGTCTTCGACTGGGGAAAGATCAGCAGCAAGCCCTCTTCTTCCAGTTTCAGCATGGCGTCGCGCACCGGTGTCTGGCTGACACCGTAATGGGTGGCGATCTCCTGGCGCGAGAGGTTGCGACCCGGTTCCAGTTCCAGCGAAATGATCCGCTCTCTGAGGGCGCTGTGAATCTGTTCGCTTGCCGAACTCCTTTTGATCCGCCCGACCGACGCTCCGTCGGGGCGATTGCTGTCGGCAAACAGGGTCAGTTCCGGCGCTATCATAATGGGATGCTCATCTTTCTGCTTGTGAAACATGACACAGCATAAATCACTATTGACGGTTATGCACTAATATATTAGTACATCAATCAACGGGATACGAGGAACCCGTATTGGAGCAATGGGAGGACAATATGAAACTGTTCAAAACAGCGGTTTTGGCCGCGTCCGTATCGGCAGTGGCGAGCATCGCCCAGGCTGAGCAACTGAACATCCAGACTTCGTTCAACGCCGGAGATTTCTCGACCCAGTTCATTACCGATAACTGGCTGCCGAAAATCAAGGACATGACCGAAGGGCGGATCGAAATCGTCCTGACGCCGAATGGTTCAGTCGTTCCGGCCAAGGAAACGCCGGATGCGGTTGCTGCCGGTGTGCTTGACGGTGACTTCACCTCAGTCAATTACTTCGCAGGTCGCGAACCAGCCTTTGCCGTTCTGGGTGATTTGATCTCGGGTTACGACACGCCGGAACAGATGATCGGCTTTTGTCGTGATGGCGGCGGCGAAGCCGTGATGCAAAAAGCAGCGGACGCAATCAGCGATGGCGAAGTTCATGTTGTCGCCTGCGGTCCGTATTCGCGTGAGTCACTTCCTGCGCGCGTGCCGATCCGCACATTCGAAGACCTGGCCGGCAAGAAGATCCGTTCGCCGGAAGGTCTGGCGGCTGCAGTATTCCAGGCAGCCGGCGCATCGCCCGTCTCAATTCCCTTCTCTGAAGTCTATGGCGCTCTTGAAAAAGGTATCGTCGACGCAGCCGATGCTTCTGCCTACGTGAACAACGATGCGACCGGCCTGCATGACGTTGCGCCATACCCGCTTTATCCGGGCATCCACTCGATGCCTTCGATGCAGTTCACCATCAACAAGGAAAAATGGGACAGCTTTTCCGAGGCGGACCAGAAGGCGTTGCGGGACTGGTGGTATGAAGCCATGTACGCCATGACGGCTGAAGTGGCCAAGGCCGATGCAGCCCTTGCAGCACGCGACAATGCCGGCGGAAAGATCGAAGTGATCGACTGGGCACAGGCCGATCGCGACAAGATGCGTGAAGTCGCTCGCAAACAGTGGGAAATCTTCGCCGAGAAGTCGCCGCTGGCCAAGGAAGCACTGGACGCCAATCTTGCCTACATGACCGAAATCGGTCTCTTCAAGAAATAGAGATCCTCCCTGAAGGGGCGTCTTATCCCTTGGATGCGACGCCCCTTGTCGATGCCTGCCACCTCGGGGAAACGCGATGAAACGCCTTCTTGCCCGCTATGCCGACGTGATGGACGCGATCAGCGTCTTCATCGGTCATGGCTGTTCTGTTCTTTTCTTTGCCTGCATTGTCGTTTCCGCGCTTGAAGTTGTCATGCGCTATGGCTTCGACAGCCCAACGGTCTGGTCGACCGAGCTTGCGATGACGCTTTGTGCCTCTGCCTGGGTGCTCGCCGTTGGCTACGTCACCCAGCGCAATCGCCACATTTCCATCACCATGGTTGAAGTTCTGGTGAGCAAGCGCGTCTGGCGCTTCATGCGCCTTATCCAGATGCTGATCGCCTCGGGTGCTGTGCTGATGCTGACGATCGCCTTGTGGGGACCGGCTGTGAAGGCGTTGAACCGCGTCGAACATTCGGGCTCGGCCCTGAACTCGATACAGCCAACCTATCTCAAAACAATACTTGTCGCCGGCTGCATTCTCTACCTGCTGCAATTGGTTGCCAACATCATTCGCTGGGCGCAGCACACAGAGGGAGAGACCGTCAATGGGCATTGAAGTCATCACCCTGCTGATCGTTTGCTCGCTGCTGGCATTGATGGCGGTGGGCGTACCGCTCGGCATCACCACGCTGACAGTTTCTCTTGGAACGGCACTCCTCTATTTCGGCGAGCGCGCTGGCTATTTCATCGTCGCCGCCAATGTCGGCGAAGTGCTTCACAAGTATGAGCTGATTGCCGTGCCCTTCTTCGTCTTCATGGCGAATGTTCTTGAACGTTCCGGCATCGCCAAGACTCTGTTTGATTCCATGGCCATCATGGGCGGACGTTTTCGCGGATCGGTCGCAGTGCAGACCTGCATCGTCGCCGTCGTGCTTGCTGCCA
The DNA here is from genome assembly GCF_050320885.1 of Agrobacterium sp. ES01. Classification (NCBI taxonomy): domain Bacteria; kingdom Pseudomonadati; phylum Pseudomonadota; class Alphaproteobacteria; order Hyphomicrobiales; family Rhizobiaceae; genus Agrobacterium; species Agrobacterium sp. ES01. Next base: position 55,114 of record NZ_JBNQTH010000010.1, on the reverse strand, counting down.
TGTCTGGAATCATGGGCGGTGAAATCGTCATGCTCGGCCTCATCGCCTTGCCGCAAATGCTGCGGCTGGGCTATGATCGCAAGCTGTCGATCGGCATCATCTGCGCAGCAGGCGCACTTGCGACCCTCATACCGCCCTCCGTCGTGCTGATCGTCTACGGTCTGGCTGCGCAGGTTTCGATTACAAAGCTGTTTGCTGCATCGGCGGTACCGGGCCTGATACTGGCGTCGCTGTACATTACCTATATTCTCGTGCGCGTTCGCCTGAATCCGTCCATGGCGCCTATCTACGATATCCCGGAAACGGGGCTGCCCTTCGTCAAGCGTCTGAAGTTCCTGAGAGGCGTCATTCTCCCGGGCATATTGATCGGTGCAGTGCTCGGCGTCATCTACTCCGGCATCGCCACTGTCACCGAGGCTGCAGCCGTTGGCGCGGTCGGCGCCTTGGTGGTCGCCGGCATACGCCGCGAATTGACCTGGACAATGGCGCGCGATGCCATGCGCCAGACGGTGCTCACGGTCGGGTCGATCATCTGGCTTGTGCTGGGTGCCGTCTCGTTGATCGGTATCTATAACCGGATCGGTGGCGGTGAATTCCTGCGTGGCGTGCTGACATCCTTGGATATCGCACCGATCTGGGTCATCGTGGTCATGATGCTGATCGTCATGGTCCTCGGCACTTTCCTGGAATGGATCGCCATCCTGTTCATCACGGTCCCGATCTTTGCGCCGGTGGTTGTCGATCTGGGCTACGACCCGATCTGGTTCGGCGTTCTTTTTGCCATGAACATCCAGATCTACTATCTCTCTCCGCCCTTCGGCCCAGCCTGCTTCTTCCTCAAATCGGTGGCGCCCAAGGATATTGAACTCCAGGAAATCTTCGCCGCGGTTCTACCGTTCATCGCCCTTCAAGCGGTGGGTCTACTCCTGGTCCTGTTCTTCCCGGACCTGGCTTTGTGGCTGCCGGCGATGCTCAATTAAGGAGACCCAGATGAAAATCAGCGATCAGGACCTGACCCGACAGGACGAGGACATCTCGAGCTCCGAATTCGGCGCGGAGGAAACAAAGGATATGCATGATTTCGGCAATTGGCCGGAAGTCGCAGGCCTTGTCTTCACGCTCTTCGCCATCTGGCTGACCTTCGCCTTTACTGGATAACATCATGACAAAAAAGAAACTCTCGGACCTTCGTTCCGCGCGATGGTTCGCGCCAGACGACCTCAGAAGCTTCGGCCATCGTTCGCGCATGATGCAGCTCGGCTATGGCGAGGAAGACTTCGTCGACAAACCCTTGATCGGAGTTCTCAATACCTGGTCCGAGCTCAACACCTGCCACTCCCACTTCAAGGAGCGGGTGCAGGATGTGAAACGCGGAATCGCCCAAGCCGGCGGCTTCGGTGTGGAGATGCCGTCGCTTTCGGTGGATGAAAGTTTCACCAAACCCACCTCCATGCTCTATCGCAACATGCTGGCGATGGAGACGGAAGAAATGATCCGTTCGCACCCGCTGGATGGTGTGGTGCTGATGGGTGGCTGCGACAAGACCACCCCCGGTCTCGTCATGGGTGCCATTTCGGCGGGTGTGCCGATGATCTACCTGCCGGCTGGTCCGATGTTGCGCGGCAACTATGCCGGCAAGATCCTCGGTTCGGGATCGGATGCCTGGAAATACTGGGATGAACGCCGTGCCGGCAATATCTCGGATGAGGAGTGGCTGGGCGTGCAAGGCGGCATTGCCCGCTCGGCCGGCACCTGCATGACCATGGGCACCGCCTCTACCATGACGGCAATCGCCGATGCGATGGGGCTCACTCTGCCCGGCGCCTCGTCGATCCCGGCCGTCGATTCCAACCATCAACGCATGGGCGCGTCCTGCGGTCGCCGAATCGTCGACATGGTCTGGGAAGATCTGACACCGGACAAGATTATTACCGAGGCAGCGTGTCGCAATGCCGCCGTCGTTGCGATGGCAACCGGTTGTTCCACCAATGCGGTCGTGCACCTGATCGCGATGGCAAGACGCGCGGGCGTCAATCTGACACTCGACGATCTGGATGCTCTGGGCCGGACAACACCGCTCATTGCCAATGTCCGACCATCGGGCAAGGACTATCTGATGGAGGACTTCTATTATGCTGGTGGCCTGCGCGCACTGATGAAGCAGATTGAGGATCGCCTCGACTGCTCGGCCCTCACCGTGACGGGCAAAACCATGGGCGAGAATCTGCAGGGTGCCGAAGTCTATAACGACGACGTCATTCGCCCGCTCTCAAATCCGGTCTATCAAGAAGGTTCGCTTGCCGTCGTGCGTGGTAATCTTTGCCCCGACGGTGCAGTGATCAAACCCGCTGCCTGCGATCCGAAGTTCCACGTGCACGAAGGCCCGGCGCTGGTATTCGACAGCTACCCGGACATGAAGAAGGCAGTCGACGACGAGAACCTGGACATCACCCCCGATCATGTGATGGTGCTGCGCAATGCGGGTCCGCTCGGTGGGCCGGGCTTCCCCGAATGGGGCATGCTGCCGATCCCGAAAGCACTGATCAAGCAGGGCCACCGCGACATGCTGCGGATTTCGGACGCGCGCATGTCCGGCACTTCTTATGGCGCCTGTGTGCTTCATGTCGCACCCGAAAGCTATGTTGGCGGTCCATTGGCGCTTTTGAAGACCGGCGACATCGTTCGCCTCGACCTGCCCAACCGGACGCTCGACATGCTGGTGGACGAAGACGAGCTTGCCAACCGCCGGGCTGCACTCACCCCGCCGGAACCGCGCTTCGAACGCGGCTGGGGCTGGATGTTCTCGCGCCATGTCACGCAGGCCGACCAGGGCTGCGATTTCGACTTCCTGCAATCCGACTTCGGCCGCACTGCGGGCGAGCCCGACATTTTCTGAAAAGGTATCCCATGACCGATTACGTTCTGTCCGACGCCACACGCAACAAGCTCAAGCGCGCCTCCACCGCTTCGATCGCAACGCAACTCTACAAACGCGGACTGCGCAACCAGTTCATCCAGGGGGTGCGCCCGGTAGCGGCCAAGCCCGAGACGATGGTGGGCCAGGCCTTTACGCTGCGCTACATTCCGGCACGCGAAGACCGCAATGCCCTTGAGGTTTTCCGCAATCCAGAGCACCCGCAACGCGTGGCCGTCGAGACCTGCCCGCCCGGCCACGTGCTGGTCATGGACGGACGCAAGGATGCCTCCGCAGCAACCGCAGGGTCGATCCTGGTGACGCGGATGGCCGTGCGTGGCTGTGCCGGCATCGTCACCGATGGCGGTCTCCGCGATGCGGCGGGTATCGGCGCGCTCGATATGCCGGCCTTCTTTGCAGGTCCCTCGGCGCCGACCAACCTGACCAAGCATGAGGCCCTCGACATCAACGTGCCGATCGGTTGCGGCGATGTTGCAGTGTTCCCAGGCGATGTGATCGTCGGTGACAGCGACGGTGTCATGGTCATCCCCGCGCATCTGGCAGACGAAATCGCCGAGGTCTGCGCCGGCATGGAAAGCTTCGAGGAATTCGTACTGGAAGAGGTGCAGAGCGGGACCTCAATCATCGGTCTCTATCCGTGCACCAAGGAAGAGAACCAGAAAAAATACGAAGAATGGCGCGAAAAGACAGGCCGATAAGACGCCTCGACTTCAACCCAGGCACTCGCTTCCACTTGGGGAAAGCGAGTGCCAAGAATGGAGATTACGCAACTGAATTTACCGGGCGACAGCCGCTCGAGCTGATCGCCTGTACCGGGCGCGACCAGCGTGTCCCTCTCCCTCTCTGTCTCGGCCGACCATGGCAGAGAGCGCGGCATTGCCAGCCACCGCGCGATCGGGCTGGTGTGGATCCCATTGACCACCTCCCGCGCATCACCGCCTTCTGTGTCTGCCGCGCCTTCGACCGCGCCATCTGCGGCTCGATCTTTCGCCGCGATCTTTCCGCACCGGAATATCGCGAGCGCCACAAAAAAATGATCGCTGATGCTGTGCTTGACTACCTGAAAGCCTAGCTGGCTGATACTCCTTCAATCGAACATAGGTGGACACTATCGGATCGGTTCGCTGCGGAACCAATTCATTCCAAGACAAGGACCGCAAATATGACATGGCGCATGCCTTCCGAGACCGCCCGCCATGACCGCACCTGGATGGCATTTCCGCGTACGGGCACGACGCTTGGAGACGGCGAGGCATGGCGTGAGACGGGCTATGCAGCCTGGACCGCCGTGGCCCATGCCATTTCTGAGTTCGAACCGGTCACAATGGTCGTTGATCCGTCCGAGCGCGAGCGCGCCCGTCGCATGCTTGGCAGCCATATCGAACAGATCGAGGCCCCGCTTGACGAATTCTGGATGCGCGACTTCGGGCCGACCTTTGTGCTCGATGACGATCGTCCCGGCGTGCTGGGCGCGGTGGACTGGATCTTCAACGGCTGGGGCGATCATGGTTGGGCGGACTGGAAAAAGTCGGCCGAGATCGCGCGCTTCATCGCGGCCCATTCGGGAGCAGAACTGGTGTCCAGCGTCCTTGTCAACGAGGGCGGCGGCATCCATGTCGATGGCGAAGGCACTGTTCTTGTCACCGACACCGTGCAACTCGATCCCCGTCGCAATCCCTATGCCGACCGCAGCCGGGTCGAAGCCGAGCTTGCCAGAACCCTCGGCGCGACCAAAGTCATCTGGCTGCCGCGCGGCCTGGCCCGCGACTACGACGAATTCGGCACCAGCGGCCATGTCGATATCGTTGCAACCATTGCCTCGCCCGGCGTGCTGCTTTTGCACCGTCAGAGCAATCCAGAACATCCTGACCATCAGGTGATGCAGGAGCTGCGCGCCCATGTCGAAAAAACCACAGACGCAACCGGACGACGCTGGACGATCTTGGAGCTCGATGCGCCGGCACAAATCCGGGACGAAGAAGGGTTCGTCGATTACAGCTATGTCAATCATCTCGCCGTCAATGGCGGCATTGTCGCCTGCGGCTTCGGCGACGAGGAGGCGGATGCGGCGGCCAAGGATGTCCTGCAGCAGGCCTATCCCGGTCGACAGGTGGTCACCCTGGATTCCCGCGCCATATTCGCACGGGGCGGCGGCATCCACTGCATCACCCAGCAGCAGCCCTCTGTCCCGTCGAAGGTCGCGTAATATGAGCAAGTTCGATGTGATGGAAAAGTCGATCGCGGACTTGCGCGCAGCGCTCGAGGCAGGCGATGTCACGAGTGTAGATCTCGTGGAGGCGTACCTCACCCGCATCCGCCACTATGATCTGCCCGGCACCGAAACCGCCTTGAATTCCATGGTGGTCATGAACCCCGACGCGATTGCAGAAGCCGAAGCCTCCGATGCAAGGCGCCGCGAGGGCAAAATCCTGTCTCCCCTCGACGGCATTCCTTACACCGCCAAAGACAGCTACCTCGTGCGCGGGCTGACCGCGGCTGCAGGCAGCCCGGCGTTTGAACACCTGATAGCCCAACGGGACGCCTTCACCATCGAAAGGCTGCGGGCGGGTGGTGCCATCTGCCTCGGCCTCACCAATATGCCACCCATGGCCAACGGCGGCATGCAGCGCGGCGTCTACGGGCGTGCCGAAAGTCCCTATAACGCGGAATGGCTCACAAGTGCCTTCGGATCCGGATCGTCGAATGGTTCGGGCACGGCTACAGCCGCCTCGTTCGCGGCCTTTGGCCTTGGCGAAGAGACCTGGTCAAGCGGAAGGGCGCCAGCCTCCTACAACGCGCTGTGCGCTTACACACCATCGCGTGGCATCATTTCGGTTCGCGGCAATTGGCCTCTGGTGCCAACCATGGATACCGTCGTGCCCCACACGCGCAACATTGCCGACATGCTGGAAGTACTCGACGTCATCGTTGCCGACGACGCGGAAACGCGGGGTGACTTTTGGCGGGCTCAACCATGGATCGAACTGCCGCAGGCTTCAGCTGTGCGACCGGCGAGCTATCGAATGCTCACGGACGAAAGCAATGGTGACCTGCGCCATACGCTGGCCGGCAAACGCTTTGGCATTCCGCGCATGTACATCAATGCCGATCCCGACGCGGGCACAAACCCGCAAGGCGGAATTGGCGGTTCGACCGGGAAACCGATCGAGACACGCGCCTCCATCATCGAGCTGTGGCAACAGGCCAGACGCGATCTCGAAGCTGCGGGCGCAGATGTGGTACCCGTCGATTTTCCTGTGGTGTCCAATTACGAGGCCGATCGACCGGGCGCGCCGTCTATCCTGACACGCGGTCTCCTCAGCACCGACTTCCTGAAACATGAGATCATCGATCTATCCGCCTGGGCCTGGGATGACTTCCTGCAGGCAAACGGCGATCCGGCCCTCGATAGTCTGGCCGCGGTGGATGGGGCGATGATTTTCCCACGTCCGCCGGGTACCTTGCCGGATCGATACACCGGCTTTTCCGACGATATTTCGACATATCCGGAACAGGTGCGCGCCCATCCCTATCGCTCGTTGGAGGATATACCCACCCTTGAGGCCGGTTTGCGCGGGCTCGAAGAAACGCGCCGCCTGGACCTCGAACTCTGGATGGACCAACTCGGTCTCGATGCGGTTGTCTTTCCAGCCGTCGCAGATATCGGCCACGCCGACATGGACGTCAACGAGGCCCACGCCGATCTCGGCTGGCGAAACGGGGTCTGGGTCGCCAACGGAAATCTGGCCATCCGCCATCTCGGCATTCCGACGATAACCGTGCCGATGGGCACTATGGACGACACCCGGATACCGATAGGCCTGACCTTTGCCGGCCGCGCCTATGATGACAACAAGCTGCTGACCATCGCGGCTGCATTCGAACAGACAGGCAAACGCCGCATCGCGCCACCGCGCACTCCGGCACTCTGACAGCGCGCTTCAGGGGCGCCATGAGCTCGATGAACCCTTACCGGCTACTGCATTCCAGCGCGCTGATGAGAAGCGGAGATTACTCTAATCGGATCGAGCAACAACTTGTTGGCTGCGGTGAAAACAATGACCCCGACGTGACCGGGGGCTGCGGGCGATCTCTCGGCCTGGATCAGTTCCTCGCTGGATTTCGCAAGGCTCGCATACCGATCATGACCAAGTCCATCGCTGTCTTTCAGTGCCGTGATATCGAAAATCCTGAGATTCATGTCGCGTGCTATCGTGGCTATTCTGGGATCGTGAACATCGGCCTGCCCGACCCGCGGGCGCTCCTGGCCAAGGAGGCTGGAGAAGGACAGGGCCCTGTCCTGCTTTGACACCAGCAAGGTGATAGGGTGCGGCAGCCTGCCAATGTCGGCAAGCTGTGACCGGAAGAGATCCACATCTATATCGGCGGCAGCCAAGTAGATCTCGAGCTTGTGGCTGACATCCTGACGCTCTTCGAGCTGCAATTGCCTGACTGCCTCGATTGCGATCAGACTTCCCATGCTATGCGCAAACAGCACGATATGTTTGACGCCTCGCGCGCGGCTCACCAATTCCAGCAATCTTGTCAACTCTGTCCGTGACGCAAGCGCCTCGTCCCTATCCGCGACATAACCGGTCAGGCTTCCCTGTGATGGCCATGCGAAAAGCACAGGAGGCGGCACATTCCCGGCATCGGCGCCAAGTTGCGCGGTCCAGTAAACAGCCTCCTGGTAGCTGTAGTTATACCCATGGACGAAGACCGCGATGGTGCCGCTCTCGTCGACGGACAACTCCAGCTCCCTCAGGAATTCTGGCCTATCCAGCGGATCACGCTCGGTGACGAGAAACTGTTTGCGCGGATCCGGCGAGGGTTTGGGATAGACGACACCAACCGCCGGGCGCTGCTTCGGAATTGAAAACCGAAAGGCCTCGAAAGTCAGCTTGTCGGAGCGCATGTCGACCGGATCGTCGCTCTTTGCACTCAAGTTACGGTTTGTCGCAGAGAGGATGGTTATTTTCCTCTCAGAGGAATCCGCCACGGCCACGGGCTTGAGGATCTCCTCCGTGGGACGGGATGCACAGGCCTGCAGAGAAAAAATCAATGCCATGGCCACGACAAGTCTGCTGGCAAATGTGTGGCGGAAGAACGACATCGACGCCCTCAGAATAACTTGAAGTGAAAACGAGAGACACCCGGGGGCGGGGGTGGGGCGGGATCCACGGGTGTCTCTCATCACTGCCGCTTACGTTGCAGCAGATTCTGTCTGTGGCACGTCATCCTGAGGTGGTTTGATGCGAAACCAAACGAGATAGAGCGCCGGCAAGAACAGCAGAGTAAGCACGGTGCCGACAATGATCCCGCCCATCATGGCGAAAGCCATCGGGCCCCAGAAGATCTCCCGGGCAATCGGTATCAATGCCAGACTTGCTGCCGCAGCCGTGAGCATGATCGGACGCATTCTATGCTCGGCGGCCACTCTTACGGCATTCCATCCATCCTTGCCGGATCTGCGCAGGGTATCGATCTCGACAACCAGGATGACCGAGTTGCGGATCAGAATACCGATCAGCGCCAAGACCCCAAGGATGGCAACGAAGCCCAGTGGAGCTCCACTTGGCAAGAGCGCCGCAACGACACCGATCAGGCCGAGCGGAGCGACAATAACCACCATGACCAGACGCTGGAAGCTTTGCAGCTGGAACATCAATATGGTTGCAATGGTCAAAAGCATGATCGGTATGACGGCCGCAATCGGAGCCTGGCTATTGGCACTGCTTTCAACCGACCCACCAGTCTCGACCTTATATCCGTTCGGCAACTTGGCGGCAAAATCCTTGATGAAGGGCTGCAGGTACTTGTCGACAGTCGCTGGCTGGGTGCTGTCTGTGATCGCAGCCTTCAGTGTCACTGTCGGTATGCGGTCACGACGCCAGATCAAGGGCTGCTCGAGCTCGTAGTGGAAAGTGGCAATCGAGGCGAGTGGGATCGAATTGCCATCGGCCTTCGGCAACTGCAAGTTGCGCAGAGTTTCGATCGACTCCCTTTCGCTTTTCGTCGCACGACTGACAACATCGATGAGGTAGATACTGTCACGGATCTGGGTGATCGTCGAACCGCCCGTCAGATTGTTGAGTGCCGTCGCGATATCGCTGGAACTGATACCCAACTGGCGGGCCTTATCCTGCATCACGTCAACCTTGACCACACGCGCAGGCTCGTTCCAATCCAGAACGACGCGGCCAAGTCTGGTGTCGTTGGCCATCACGCCAGCAAGATCCTGGGCGTAAGTGCGTACCTTTTGCGGCTCTGGTCCACTGATGCGATATTGGATCGGTCGACCGACCGGCGGCCCGAGTTCCATCTTTTTGATAAAGACATCCGTACCGGGATATTCCTCTGTTGCAGCAGCGGACAGTTCTTCGATCAGACGATCACGCGCCTCTATATCCTTTGCCACCACGACCATTTCGCCGAAGTTGTCGGTACTGGGCTGCACATCGAACGAAAGCACGAAACGCTTGGCACCCTGACCGACATAGGAGGTCCAGTGATCGACATCGTCGTTGGATGCCAGGTGATCGGCTTCGAACTTGTCCATTTCGGCTTTGGTTTGCGCGATGGTGTAGTTCTGTCGCGCTGTCCAGTCGATGATCAGCTCAGGACGGTCTGAAGCAGGGAAGAACTGCTGCTGCACGAAGGTCATGCCATACAGGGAGCTGGCGAACATGGCGGCTGTGATCAGAATTGTCACCTTGGGCCAATGCATGCAGCCGGAAAGAATGCGGGAAAAGGCACCGCCCAGATAGCTCTTGTGTTCGTGATGCTTCTTCATCGTTTTCGGCAGCATCAAGACGCCGAGCAGAGGAGCGAAAAGGACTGCGACAATCCAAGATGTGATCAGGGAAATTGCAATCACCACGAACAGAGAAAAGGTGAACTCACCGGCCGCGCTGTCGTTAAGACCGACCGGAATAAAGCTGGCAACCGTCACCAGGGTACCGGTCAACATCGGAAAGGCAGTGGAGGTCCAGACAGCAGTGGCGGCCTTGGAAAGAGGTTCACCCGCTTCGAGCTTCGACACCATCATCTCGATGGCGATCATCGCATCGTCGACAAGCAGGCCGAGCGCGATGATGAGGGCGCCAAGTGAAATACGCTGCAGCGATATGCCGAGATATTCCATGAAGATGAAGGTGATTGCCAGCACCAGCGGAATGGAAACGGCCACAACCAGACCGGCTCGCACTCCAAGGCTCACGAAACTGACAACAAGCACAATGGCGATGGCTTCGAAGAGAGCCTTGGTAAAACCGCCGACCGCTTCATCGACGACAACCGCTTGGTCCGCCACATGATGCACACCGATACCGATGGGCAGATTGGCGATGATCTTATTCATCTTTTCCGTCAGCGCTTCGCCGAAATGAAGCAAATTCGCTCCCGGCTTCATACCGATGGCAAGACCAATGGCGGGCTTGCCGTCGACACGAAACAGAGCTTGCTGCGGATCGGAATAACCCCTCGTTATCGTTGCGACATCGCTCAGACGAAAGAACCTGTCATTGACGCGAAGGTTAATGTCGCGCAACGCGTCAGCTCCGGCAAACTGGCCAGACACGCGTATATTGATGCGTTCCGCACCGGTTCGCAGCGTGCCAGATGCGACCACCGCATTCTGGTTCTGAAGCGTCTCGAGAATCTGCTGCTGGGTCACACCCAGTGCTGCCATCCGCTTCGTTGAAAAATCCAGATAGATGACTTCGTCCTGTGCGCCGACCAGGTCGACCTTGCCGACATTCGGTACCGACAGGATTTCCTGGCGCGCAGATTCGAGATAATCCCTCAGCTGTCGTTGCGTCAGGCCGTCAGCGGTAAAGGCATATATGTTGCCGTAGACGTCACCGAAACTGTCGATGAAACTGGGGCCTTGCACCCCATCCGGCAGAGTGGACGCAATATCATTGATCATATTGCGGACACGGACCCATGTCGGCTTCACATCCGCCGCCTTGGTATTTTCCAGCAGGTTCACATAGATCGTTGTTTGGCCGGGTGTGCTGAGGCTCTTGGTGTAATCAAGAGAATCAAGCTCCTGCAGCTTTTTCTCGATCCGGTCGGTCACCTGGCTTGTCATCTCTTCAACCGAGGCTCCGGGCCAGGAGGCCTGAATGAGCATGGTCTTGATCGAGAAGTCCGGATCTTCCTCACGGCCGAGGTTGATATAGGAAAAAACGCCTGCCACCGTGGCAAGGATCATGAAATACCAAACGAGCGACTTGTGCTGCAGGGCCCATTCGGAAAGGTTGAACTTGTTGTTCATAGGGGCGTCTCATCCGGAATTTTAACAGGTTGATTTTCTGTGAGCGAATGCACGCCCGCGGTAACGACGCGCTCACCCTCGGTGAGACCGCTAAGTACATCCACGCCGTCCGTTGCAGAGGGGCGTATCGTAACCGTGCGTTTTTCGACCGTCTTCGCATCCATATCGACGACCCATACGAAATGTTCGTCCTGATCGCCTCCCACCGCACTTAGTGGCAACCAGATATGGCCGTCGCTCGGTGACACGGGAAAAGCGGTGACGGTGCTGCCAAGGCGATAGCTAGCGGGCGCAGCCTCGAGTGCGATCTTCGTCCGTCTCGTCCTCGTCGCCGCATCGGATTGCGGAGAAGTCTCACGGACAATGCCCCTCACCCTGGTGCCGGAACTGGCTTCAAGCGCAACCTCATAGGGCATGCCGATCGCGGTCAACTTGCTGTAGCTGTCGGGAATATCGACAACGGCATCGCGCGCCTCCAGCCGGGCAATCGTCATGACCGTCTCTCCCGCGGAGACAACCTCTCCCACCTGGGCAGACACCGACGACACCACACCATCGGACTCGGCTTTGAGTACGGCATAACCAAATTGTTCACGTGCCTTTGAAAGGCTCGCCTGCAACTGCTCGGTTGAAGCCTTGGCAGCCTCACGCGATTGAATGGCTTCTTCCAATTGCTCTTTTGTACTGGCCTTGGCGGCAAACAGCTTTTCTTGCCGCTCTTCGTTCGTGCGCGCGAAGTCCAGCTTGGCAACGGCAGAGGCGAGGTCGGCTTCCGCCTGATTGACGGCAAGTTGCAACGCCGTTGGATCGAGCCTTGCAAGGACCTGCCCCTTCTTGACCAGATCGCCGACGGTGACATCGCGCGCTATAATGCGCCCAAGCACCTGGAAACTGAGATCGGTACTGAATTTGGCTTCGACCGTTCCGGCGAATCCAAATGTGGTTGGCTCTCGCGGCTCCGCAATCATGGACAATACGGGCCGCACAGGTTCTTCGGCAGCCTTTTCCTGCGAGCATGCGCTCAAGGCAGCGGCCATGATGACGATAGGAAGGACGATCCCGGACTTCATTGTGCAGCCTCATCGATGTAGGAAACCGGTTGTCCGGCACGCAGGAACTGGCCACCATCGATCACGACGAGTTCGCCGGCTTCCAATCCGTCTGCCAGGACGACATTTGCCGCATCGTAGCGTTCGATCTTGACTGGCTTCATATCGACCTTGTTTGTCTTTGGGTCCATGACCCATACTGCGGGCGTGCCCTCGCGGGAAAAGAGAGATTGCCAGGGAACGGATATTCGCTCTGCCCGCTCCAGGACGACATCTGCTGAAATTGCGGTGCCCAGGCTCATTTCGGGTGGAGGATCGGTGATCGCCAACTTCACCATGACCGTGCCAAGCGAACGATCGAGGGCGGGACTGATTTCGCGGATCGTGGCCGCCGCCTTGACGTCAGGGCGCGACACCAGTGCCACATCTATCGATATCGGCTTTTTGTTGCTGCTAAGCGCAGATTCCTGGACATTGAAGACTGCATCGCGCGGTCCATCCTGAGCGAGTGTGTAAACGGCGGCTGAGGCCTGCACGATCTGCCCGGTCTCAACGTCACGCTCGGTGATGATCCCGTCGGCGTCGGCATGCAATTCTGTTTGTTCCAGCACATTGAGGGCAGTGGAAAGCTGCGCGCGAGCCGAGTTCAGATCCTGCTCTGCGGACTGGTTTTCCTGTACCGCGCTGTCGAGATCTTCGCGCGAGATCACGCCCGACTGCATGAGCGCGCGGCGGCGCGTTAGCACCGAACTTGTTCGGCGCAGTGTCGCCTCCTGCGAGGCCACAGCCGCCCGAGCGGATTCGACATCCGCCTTCTGCTCGGTCGGATCGAGCGTTGCAAGCAATTGCCCCGCAACAACATGATCGCCGACATCGACGAAGCGGGAAAGAACCCGACCGGATGTCTTGAAGGACAGGACACTTTCGACGCGCGCCTTCACCTCGCCTGTGCCCGACGCATGCACGAGATCGGCTTCCATCTTTACCGGCTCCACGAGAACATGCTCCGTAAACGTCTGCACATCTCCTTTTCCGTCGTCACACCCTGTTAGGGCAAACACAATAAAGACTGCCGTCACGGAGACCATTCGGGATCTTCTATCGATGCACAGGCATTGTTTCCGCGTGGCGGCAGTTTGTGGCATTGGCGTCTTCCAGATTTGCTCAACGTAGGGCATTTTTTATTCATCAGTCGTTGAATACATGCCTCTACTGGTCTATCTTGTCAATATATATAAGGAAAGAGCGTTGAAATCAGGTGAACACGGGAAAACGCGCACCCGCGGGCGTCCCAGACGGGGCCAGGAGCATGACGGCGGGGAACTTCTCGACGCGGCCCTTGCATGTTTTGCCGAGCATGGCTTCGAGAAAACCTCTCTGAGGACAATTGCCGCACGCGCTGGCGTGGACGTCGCATTGATCTCTTATCGCTTCGGCTCAAAAATGGGCCTTTGGACCGCGGTAGTCGATTCGGTGGCCAACGACAGCGTCACCCGCATGGCTATCTGGCCGGAACAGCACCGAGAGCTTTCGCCCGAATTGCAAATGGAGCAACTTTGCACCGGCATGGTGGAAATGATGGCCGAGCGCCCTCTCTTCGCCCAGTTGCTGATCAGCGAGATCATGACGACGGGGAAAGGCGAGCGACAGGCATTGATCGTCGACAGGCTGGGGCGGCCAATCTATGCGATGCTTTTCGACCGGATCACAAAGATACGCAATATCGACAAGCACGATGATCCTGATGAGATCGGCATGTCGATCCTCGCTTCAATGTCCATGATCGGCGTTCTGATTTCGACACGTCAGTTCGTTTCAAGCGTTTCCGGAATAGAGGAAGACGACGACACGTTGAAGCGCCGGCTTGCGGCGATGATGTTACGTCTCTTGAAATAGTCTGACCCATCGACACGAGACAGACACGAGATGTCATCGACCGACAATGCGCTCAGATGCGAAATCCGGTGTCTGCCGAAAACAGATTGAGATGAACATCTGAAAACGTGACGGAAATCATGTCCCCCGGCCTCGCGATGGTACGCCCGGCTTGCAAGATCATCACTTCCGGAGTGCCTGCAGTTTCGACATAGCTGTTGGTGCCGGTCATTTCCACGACGCCCACCTGCAACTGTAGAAGCCCTTCGCCATCGGGCACGATTGTCAGATGCTCGGGGCGCAACCCCACCACCAGCTTTTCACCAGCTGGCCTGGCCGTGGACAGGGGGATGCGCTGCGGCACTTCCAGTTCCAGGGTCAGGTTGCGGCCATCCGCATCGACCACTGCAGGAATGAAGTTCATCGCCGGTGAACCGATGAAGCCGGCAACGAATTTGTTGACCGGGCGGTCATAGAGATCGAGCGGTGCGCCCTGCTGCTCGATCACACCCTGTCGCATCACCACCACATGATCGGCCATGGTCATTGCTTCGATCTGGTCATGGGTGACGTAAACGGAAGTTGCACCCAGTCTGTCGTGCAGGGCGCGGATTTCCTTGCGCATATGCACACGCAGCGATGCATCGAGATTGGACAGAGGTTCGTCGAACAAAAACGCCTTGGGGTGCCGGATGATTGCCCGGCTCATCGCGACACGCTGCCTCTGACCACCGGAGAGTTCACGCGGATAGCGATGCATGAGGTCGCCAAGGCCGGTCGTTGCAGCCACTTCTGCGGCGGCCTTCTTTGCTTCGGCCTTCTTCACCCCGCGCACGCGCAGCGAATAGGTCAGATTCTCCTCCACCGTCATATGCGGGTAGAGCGCATAGGACTGGAAAACCATGGCCAGGTCACGCTTGCGCGGTGGAACGTCGTTCATCCGCTCGCCGCCAATGAGCAGGTCACCCGAAGAAATACGCTCCAGCCCGGCAAGCGACCGCAACAATGTCGACTTGCCGCAGCCCGATGGTCCGACCAGCGCGACAAAGGCGCCTCTCTCGATGCGCAGATCGATATTGCGCAGCGCATGATAGGCGCCGTAATATTTGTTGACGCCGTTGAGTTCGATCTGGTGGGTCACTTGAGGGCTCCGGATGTAAGGCCGGATACGATCCGACGCTGCAAGAGAACGAAGACCGCGAGGATCGGTGTCACATAGATCGTCGCAAAGGTCATGATGTTGTTCCATTCATTGGTATTTGGCCCCATGAAGGAATTGAGCCCCACGCTGGCAGGCTGATATTCAACGGCCTGGATGATCGACTTCGAATAGACGAACTCCCCGAAGGCCTGCATGAAGATCAGGATGGCGGAGACCAGGATACCGTTGCGCGCCAATGGCAGGACAATGTTGAAGAAGGCGCCGAGACGCGAACTGCCATCGACCAATGCCGCCTCTTCCAGTTCCAGCGGCACGCTTATGAAGGTTGCCCTCACCAGGACGACAAAAAAGGGCATGCTCTTGGCCGCAATGGCAATGATGACGGCCACGCGGGGATATTCCAGCATCCCGACCTGCGAGAAGCCGACAAAGATCGGTGTGATCATCAGCGAGGCCGGCAGCACCTGCAGCATCAGGATCAGGAACAATCCGGCATCGACCCAGCCATTCCGATAGCGCGCCAGCACATAGGCACAGCCGGTTCCAAGGACGGCAATCAAGGCAACAGCGCCTGCGGCAATGACGAGCGAGTTCCAGAGAAAACGCCCCATATTACGGCTTTCCCAGACATAGGGATAGGAACTCCATTGCGGATCGGCAGGCCAGAAGCTCGGGGGCGTGGCAAACATGGCAGAGCCGCTTTTCACGGTCGTGACATACATCCAGTACAGCGGAAAAAGATAAATAGCGGCGAGCAAGAGCGCGACAGCCAGCATGATCCGGTTTCGGTGAATCTCACTCATCCATGCACCTCCTGACGCGTGGAGCGCACATAAACCAGGGACGCGAACATGACGAAGATGATCATGATGACGGAGATGGTCGCCCCTCGGGCAAAGTCATATTGCTTGAACGACTGGTCCCAGGCCCAATACTGAGCCACATTGGAAGAATTGTTTGGTCCGCCAGAGGTGATGGCGGCAAACAGGTCGAACTGCTGCAGCGTAAAGATCAAGCCCAGTGAGACAACTGCGCCGATGGTCGAACGCATCATGGGCAGGGTTATCGTGTAAAACCGCTGCCAAATGTTGGCGCCATCCAGTTCTGCCGCCTCGTAGAGATCCTTTGGAATGCCGGACAGGCCGACCGACAGCAATATCATGTTGAACGATGTTCCCAGCCATATGTTGGCGATGATCACGGCCCAGAGGGAATAGCTGGGGTCCGACCGCCAGAATATATTGCCGGAGATCAGTCCGCTCTCGCGCAGCATGTAGTTCAGCACGCCGAAATCGCCGGACAGGATCCAGTTCCAGATGGCACCGACGACGAGCCCCGGCATGATCCACGACACGAGAAACAATCCGCGCAGCCAGGAGGCGCCGGGAAAACCGACCCAGAAGAAAAGCGCCAAGGCGAAACCGATCACGAACTGGCCGGCAATCGAGGCCGCGAGGAAGATCGCCGTATTGGTCAAAATCGGCCAGGTTTCCCGTTGGGCGAATAGCGACACATAGTTGTCCCAGCCGACAAAGGGCCGGATCAACTGGCCGAGCGAAAACATGTCCACTTCCTGAAAGCTCATCAAAACATTGTAGAGCAAGGGCAATCCCGACATGACGAACAGGAAGCCGAGCGGAACCCCGACAAGGCCTATGTCGAAGCCTCGCCCATCCCTGAGGCTGGAAAGGATCTTTCGCATTGTTATTCTCCCGGTGGCTGGCCGAACTCCGCTCGGATCGCCCCGCACTTCCCAAGCGTTGGAAATGCGGGGCGCATCCTGCGGGAGGGTTCAATAAGAACAGGCGACCTCAGCCGCCTTGACGTCAGCCCAGCACCGCATCGATCGTCTCGGCAGCCTGGTCTAACGCGTCCTTCGGTGACATCTGGCCGGTCAGCGCTGCCTGGATGGCATCCTGAATTGCCTTGGAGATCTTGGGCCATTGCGGATGCGGACCGCGAGGCTTGGCGTATTTCAGCTGCTCCTGGAAGACTTTCAGCGCCGCGTCTTTCTTCGCATTGCCGGTTTCCGGCAAGGTGATGTCGGAGCGGGCAGGCAACTGACCGTAATTCTTGAACATCTTGTCATCCTGCGAGGCGAAGTATTCCAGCGCCTTGAAAGCCTCCTGCGGATGCTTGGTCGACGAGAAGATCGCCCAGTTGAAATCGCCCATGGCCGAGGACCGCTCGGCGCCCTCTTCGGGAACAGGCAGAAGAGCAACGCGCCAATCGAACTTGGCCTCGTCCGACATGCGATTGAGCTCCCAGGGACCTGAAATGGCCATGGCCGCATTGCCGGAATTGAAGGTGCCGGTCGAGTCCCACTGTCCGCGCGTCAGGCTGTCGGGAGACACCAGCTTTTCGTCCATCAGCGTCTTCCAGGCTTCAAGCGCCTTCACCGAACCCTCCGAATTGATGTCTCGATAACTGCCGCCACCCATTTGTGCCCAAGGCAGAAACTGGAAGGTTCCCTCCTCGCTTGCCTTTGCCGAAAAGGCCAGACCGTAGACGTTCTGTGCGGGATCATTGAGCTTGCGGGCGGCATCGATCAGTTCGGCCCAGGTCTGCGGTGGCTTGTCCGGATCGAGGCCCTTGGCCTTGAACATGTCGGCATTGTAGTAAAGCGCAATGGTATTGGTTGCCTTGGGCACCCCGAAAAGCTTTCCATCCCAGGTGACCGAATTCAGCGGGCCTGGAAAATAGTTGTCCTTGTTGATCACGTTCGAGCCGGCAATCATGTCGGTCAGGTCGAGAAAGGCGCCCCGCGATGCAAAAAGCGCGTGTTCCGGATTATCGATGGCGATGATATCGGGTGCCTGTCCGGTGGAATAGGCGCGCATCGCTTCGCTGACGACGTCATCGAACTGGATCAGGCGGTATTCGACCTTGATACCCGGCTCCTTCTCGTCGAACTCGCGGGCAAGGTTCCAGGCCGGCTGTTCTGGCTTATCAAGGCTCCAGACCGTGATGGTAACTTCATCCTCGGCCATGACGACAGGCGCAAGCGCCGAAACGGAGGCAAACGCGACAACGCCTGCCAGCAGGGATTTCCGAATAGACATGCTCTCCTCCTATGGTTTTCAATGGGACCCGCAGGCTTCCTCCAAGCCTTTGGGCAGTCTCATTGCGGGTCTGCGACGAAGTCCCCTCCCCGGCAATTCTTCAGGTAGTTCAGTGCATGGATCTGCCCGGTCATTTCCAGCGCGTCACGGTAGACCGGGTCGTGCCAGCCCTCGATGTCGATTGCGCCGGACCAGCCGGCAAGCCGCAGTTCTGAAATCACATCGGTCCAGTTCGTATCGCCAAACCCCGGTGTGCGCATGAAAACAAATTTCTCCTTGCCGAAAATGCCGTGCTCGCGGATCACATCCCAGCGGATCGTGGCGTCCTTGCCATGCACATGAAAGATTTTGGGTGCCCATTTGCGGATCTGCGGCAGCGGATCGATCAGGTAGACCATCTGGTGGCAGGGTTCCCATTCGAGCCCGATGTGATCGTCCGGCGTCTCGTTGAACATCAGTTCCCAGGCATCGGGATTGTGGGCGATGTTCCAGTCGCCCGTCTGCCAATTGCCGTCCATGGCACAATTCTCAAAGGCAATCCGGACACCCTTGTCGGCCGCGCGCCGGGCAAGCTCGCTCCAGATCTCCTTGTATCGCGGCAGGCTGTCGGTGAGCGGCTTGCCGCGAATGCGGCCGGTAAAGCCTGCGATACACGACGCTCCGAAATGATGGGCATTGTCGATGCAATCCTTCCATCCCTGCAACGTCTCAAGGTCGACGTCCGTCTCTTCCAGCGGATTGCCAAACATGCCGATGGTCGACATGGTGATATCCCGCTCACCGATTGCATCGCGGCAACGATTGCCCAGTTCTGCCAGATCCTGCTGATTGGTGGTCTGCCAGAAGAACGGCTGGAAGCTCTCGAAACCCATATCGGAAAGCTGCCCTATGCGACGAGCGGCCTCGCCACCGCTGGCGCTGATCATGGTTCCGACACGAATGGATGTTGCGGGATTTGACACGGTATTAGGATCCTTCCTGGGACAGTAGAACTGGCTGGCCGGTCCGAGCGCTTTCGATTGAGCCGAAGACCATGGCGAGACTTTTGATATTGTCGGAGCTGACCGTCTCCGGCTGCCGCCCGCCCTTTATGGCCAAAATGAAGTCGACGACTACGCTGCGGTGGCCGTGGGTCTGGCCCTCATCCGGCGGGAGAGGAACATCGACGGCTTTGTAACCGCGCATCAGCCCGGTGACGTCACCGGCAACCGTTGCTTCGAACCGGTCTTCACCATCCCAGGTCAGCATTCCCCTGGAGCCGACCAGTCGCCAAGCGCTTTCCCAGCTCGTCGGGCGGCCCTCCGCGCACCATGAACCGCGATAGGTGAACACGGCCCCGCCAGAGAGCTGAAAGATCGCATTGGCCGAAGCACCGTGGGCATACCAGGAGCCGGATGGATTGGTCTCGACGCAGTAGACCGAGAGCGGTGTCTTGCCCGACACGAAGCGGGCGGCATCGAAGGTGTGTATGGCCATATCGAGAAGAAGCACATTATCCATAGCATCGCGGAAGCCGCCGAAATGCGGAGCGAGGAAGAAATCGCTGTGAAGCGCGGTCAACTCGCCGATCAAGCCCTCATCGACCGCACGGCGCATACGGCGCACGCCGGCGATGAAGCGACGGTTCTGAACCACGGCATGGATACGGCCCGCTTGCCTGGCAAGCACCATCATCTCGCGTGCTTCTTCCATCGAAGTTGCCAGCGGCTTTTCGGAAAGGACATGACATCCGTGGCGAAGGCCCGTCTGTACCACGGCGCGCCTGGCTCCCGGCACGACGATATCAAACAGCATGTCTGCAGCGGTTTCCTGAAGAACGGTATCGAGGTCACTGCCCACGCAGACTTCGCCAAGGCCGAATTCGGCACCGAGCGCAGTGGCGATGGACGGATCCAGGTCGACCAGACCGACGATCCGGATGGCCTCACTGAGTTCTGGATCTGATTGCAACGCACGAAGCCAGCCTTTGGCCATAGCTCCGCATCCGCATATCACGGCTTTGAATGACAATAATTCCTCCCATTGACCGGCTCGGGAACTCCCCTTCCCGCACGGTCCGTAAACGTTTACGATACTATGAACAGCTTGCGCGTTGTGTCAATAGACATCGTAAACGTTATCGGAAGCGGTTTGCCGAAAGGGACCTCGCATGAAAGGCATACGCAAGCTGGCTGACCATCTCGATCTATCGATCGGTACGGTTTCGCGCGCGCTGAATGGAAAGCCCGACGTCAACAAGGAGACCCGGGAACGGGTCTTGAAGGCGGCCGAGGCCTATGGCTATGTCGCCAATCAGGCAGGTCGCTCACTGCGCAAGGGATCAACGGGCATCATCGGCTTCGTGATGGAAACAAGCCATGACGTAACCGGCCAGGGCGGCACATTCTTCATGACGGTGTTCGACGGGGTCCAGGCCGTCCTTGCGCGCCACAAGCTCGATCTTGTGGTGCTGTTGTGCTCATCGGAAGAAGACCCGGATGACTATCTGAGGCGCAATGTGGCGCGTGGCTTTGCCGATGGAATTATCCTCAGCGCTACCCGCCGCCAGGATCACCGCTTTGAGATACTGCACCGCGCCGATATCCCTTTCATCACCCTCGGCCGCAGCCTTATCGATGTCGGACAACCATCATTCGACCTCGACTTCGAGGGCATCGCGCAGGCGTCCGTGGAGCGTCTTGTCGCCCATGGACACACCAATATTGCCATCAGCCGTCCGCCCGGAGAAATCAATCTTGGCTACGTCTTCGAGGCCAGTTGCCGGGAGGCTCTGGCACGGCACGGACTGGCGCTCGACCAGCAGAATGTGTTCCGCACGAGACCCAACGAAAGAGGCGGCTATCAGCTGGCGCAGGAACTGGTTGCACGCAAGGAACGACCGACGGCCATCGTGCTCGTCAACGAGGCAACCGTTGTCGGCTTCTACCACGGACTGGAGGAAGCCGGATTGCGACCGGGCAAGGACATTGCTGTCATCGGTCAGTACAGCCCCCAGGCGCAATTCCTGGTGCCGAAACTGTCCTGCTTTCGCCAATCGCTGAGAGATCTGGGCATCTCACTTGCCGAGACTTTGCTGTCCACCATGCCGGCCTTTGCCGAGCTCTATCCCGACGTCACGCATCGCCAGCTCTGGCCGATGGAATTCATCGAAGGCGAAAGCGACAGCTTTCGCCTGTAGTCGACGGTCTTCCCTCACACAGCCAGGAACCCTCCATCGACCGGTAGAACGGCACCTGTGATCATGCTGCTGTCATCCGAGAGAAGCATGGCAATGCTGGCGGCGACATCGTCAGCCTCGGCAAAACGCCCAAGCGGGTGGCGCACCATCATCGGCTCGCTCTTGGCCGGGTCGCTCCAGGCTTCGACCGCCAGGTCCGTCAGGGTGATCGTTGGCGCGACCGCATTGACGCGGATATTGTGTGGACCGAGTTCCCTCGCCATCACGCGCGTGGCGCCTTCAAGACCGGCTTTCGAGGCGGCATAGCACAGATGCTCGGTAGAACCGCGATGTCCGGCGATGGAGGTGATATTGACGATTGCACCGCCGCCGCCTGCCGCCCGACGCGCCCGTGCGAATTCCTGGCAGGTAATCAGCGCTGCCCGAAGATTGATCCCCAGCACGGCCTCATAGCCCTCATCGCTCATGTCGAATGTGCTCTCGAGCACGTTGATGCCGGCACTGTTGATGAGGAAATCAGCAGTGCCGGCCTTGGCCATTGCGGCGCGGGCGGCCTTGGGGTCTTTCAGATCAACGCTGACAGTCCGGCAACCGATTTCCGCTTTCAGGCTGTCGAGATCGGCTTGGGTACGACTAAGTGCAATGACCTCGGCGCCACGCTTGGCCATGAGCTGCGCACAGGCGCGGCCGATCCCCTTGCCTGCACCGGTAATGATGACGGATTTGCCGGAAAATTGCATGATGCCTCCACTGGCTTGAATATGATCGAGGTCAGGCGAGGAGCGGCGCTGGTCACGATCAGCGCTCCTCTTGGCTAGAGTGTCAAACCCTGTCGAACGCCGTCGGCAGGACGATCATGTCACGGATGGTAACCGTCCGCTTGCGGGTCAGCATGTATTCGACCGCATCTGCCACCTCTTCCGGGTCGATCAGCGCGCCCGCCTCTTTGGCCTTGCGCAGGTTTTCCTCCGGCCAATCGGCCAGAAGCGCCGACACCACGGGTCCGGGCGATACTTGCCCCACGCGAACGCCATGCGGGATCATCTGGCGCCGCATGGTTTGAACGAAGCAGGTGACGGCCCATTTCGACGCGGTATAGACGGGCTCCCAATAGGCCGGAAAGTGGCCGGCAATCGAGCAGGTGACGATAATGTCGCCGGTCTTTCTTTCCATCATGTGCGGCACCACCGCGTGAATGTTCTTCATGACCGCATTGACGTTCAGGTTCAGCATCCGGTCGATTGTGGCCGGATCGGTGTCGACCAGATCGCCGCCGATATAGGTCCCGGCATTGCAATAGAGGATATCGATATGATCGACCTTTTGCAGGATCTCGGCGACCATGGCATTGCAGCTGTCAAAATCGAGCAGGTCGGTCACCTGAGGAACAGCTTTAGAGCCAAAGCGTGCGGCGAGTTCGGCCAGCGCCTGCGCGTTGCGGTCGACCATGACCACGGTCGCCCCGGCTGCGAGAAGCTTCTCGGTTGTTGCAAGCCCGATGCCCGAGGCCGCACCGGTGATGGCCGCGATTTTGCCTTCCAGCGATACAGACATTCTTTTCTCCTAGAATCTGGATCTTAAATAAAACACGTGTTTGTCGTTGCGATCGGAGCGCCGCGTGGGCGGCGGCGTTGCGGACCGGCTGTCGTTGACCAAGATTCAGCGCCACTCGCGGCCGATATAGATGGCGAGCAGGATGATGAATCCCTTGATGACGTCCTGCAGATACGGGTTGATCCCCACCAGATTCAGACCGTTGTTGAGAATGCCAAGAAGGACCGCCCCGATCAGCGTGCCAAGCACGAGACCGCGTCCGCCGGCAATCGCGGTCCCGCCGAGCACGACGGAAGCGATGGCATCCAGTTCGAAGCCGACCCCGGCATTGGGCTGGCCGGACATCAGCCGTCCGGTGAGGATCACGGCTGCAAGTGCAGAGGTCAGTCCCGAAATCGCATAGACGGCAAACTTCACATATTGGGTCTTCACCCCGGACAGCTTTGCCGCCGTTTCATTGCCGCCGATGGCATAGACGTGGCGGCCGAAGGGTGTGCGCTGAAGCAGGACCCAGGCGAGGCCATAGACCACGAACATCAAGATGACGGGAACCGGAACCGTGCCGATGCGCCCGATCCCGAACCAGGCGATCCAGGATGGAAGACCGCTGATGGGATAGCCGCCCGAGTAGATCAGGCCCAGACCACGGGCGATCCCCATCGTGGCCAGCGTGACGATGATCGCCGGCATCCGCCCCCATGCGACCAAAGCACCGTTGAAGAAGCCGAGACCGAGGCCAACGCCCAGCCCACCCAGAAGCCCGACCCAGCCGGGCAGCCCCATATTGACCATCAGGCCTGCCGCAATCGTTCCAGCCAGTGCCATGACCGCACCGACAGACAGATCGATCCCGCCGGTCAGGATGACGAAGGTCATTCCAACGGCCAGGATGCCGACAATGGAAACCTGCCTCAGCACGTTGAAGATGTTCGACACGCTGAAGAAGTTGTCGCTGGCCAGCCCCATCAGGATCGAAACGACGATCAGTCCGGCCAGGGGCAGAAGAAGCGGCGAATGCAGCAGCCAGCTCCAGTTCCTGTCGCGTGTCTTGTCGTGTGCGTCGGCCGCACTGGCGTTTGCATCATGCGACATTGAGAACCCTCCCGGTGGTTGCATGGCTCATTATTTCTTCTGAATTGATACTCTTGCCCGCGACCGTGGCGACGATCCCGCCCTGACGGAAGACACAGACCCTGTCGGACATGCCGACGACTTCCGGGAGCTCCGAAGAGATCATGATGATGGCGTGACCCTGGGCGGTGAATTCCCGCATCAGCTGATAGATTTCGGCCTTGGCGCCGACGTCGATGCCGCGAGTTGGCTCATCGAAGATCAGGATCTTCATATCGTGGTTCAACCAGCGCGCGATCACCACTTTTTGTTGATTGCCGCCCGACAAGGTGTCGACCCGCGCATGGGCGCCCTGTGCCTTCACCTGCACCTGCTCCATGGCAGTTTGCGTGCAGGCCAGTTCCTTGTTCATATCGATGAAGAAGCGGGCTGCCCGGTATTTTCCGTAATTGTTGAGGGAGACATTCTGCACGATGGAAAAGCTGGTAATCAGCCCTTCCGTCTTGCGGCTCTCCGGCAAAAGCCCGATGCCTCGGGCCAGTCCATCTGCGGGTGAGGAAAGACGGGTTTCGATGCCGTCGATCTGCAATTTGCAACGGGTGGCAGGATAAGCGCCAAGCATGGCAAGCGCGGTTTCCGTTCGGCCGGAACCGACCAGGCCTGCAAAACCCAGGATCTCGCCCTCGCGCAGCGCGAATGTCGAGACCGGGCCGCCCTTTCGCAGCTGGATTTCCTTGACCTCAAGGCATATCGCCGCGTTCGGTCTCGGCTCGGGCTTCGGCGGAAAGCTGTTCTCGATGCGGCGGCCGACCATCATTTCGACCAGTCGGTCATTGTCGACATCCGCGACCGGACAGGAGGCGACAAACTCACCGTCGCGCAACACCGTGATGCGGTCGCAGATCTCGAAGATTTCCTCCAGATGGTGGGATATGAAAACGATTGCGACGCCCTGATTGCGCAGCTCCCGCATGACCTTGAACAGATGCTCGACTTCCGATGGCGTAAGCGTCGCCGTTGGCTCATCCAGCACGAGGATCCGTGCATTGAGAGACAGGGCCTTGGCGATCTCCACGAACTGCTGTTCGGCGACCGAAAGCCGGCCAACCGGCACATCGAGCGGAAGATCGACGTCGAGTTGCTGCAGGATTTCCTCGGCGCGCCTGCGCATCGCCTTGCGGTCCAGCAAGCCGAACCGATTGCTGATCTCACGCGCCAGGAACATGTTTTCCACCGCTGTGAGATAAGGGATCAGGCTGAACTCCTGAAAGACGATGCCGATGCCGGCTTCAATCGCCTCATCGTAATTGGCAAAGCGGCATGGCTTGCCGTCGACACTGATCGTGCCTTCGCTCGGACCGAAAATCCCGCAGACAATCTTCATCAGGGTCGATTTTCCGGCTCCATTCTCGCCCAGGAGTGCATGGATCTCGCCCGCCTTAACGTGGAGATCGACGCCGTGCAGAACCTCGATTCTGCCGAAGCTTTTCTTGATCCCGTTCAATTCCAGCATGATCTGCTCCTGAGCATGGACGATGGCGGCATCGCCCCCGGCTCCAAGCGAGCACGGGGGCGATTGGGAGGAAATGTTACCAGCTGAAGTCAGCTGCGTTCTTGGAGTCGACGACACGAACGTCGATCGGCACTTCCTTTGGAACCACGCGCGCACCCCACTTCTGGGCGAGCGCCATGGCGAGGCCGACGCGAACCTGATCGCGCGGGAACTGCGCCGTGGTTTCGATGAATGGCGTACCATCGCTGATCGCCTTGACCGCTTCCGGCGCACCATCAACCGAGGTCAGCTTGATGTCCTTGCCGGATCCCTGGATGGCCGAGAGCGCACCCATTGCACCGCCATCATTGACGGAGAAGATACCAGCGAGATCGGGATGCGACTGGATCATGTTCTCAACCACGCCCAATGCGACCGAGCGGTCCTGACGTCCATTCTGCGTATCGACCAGCTTGATGTCCTTGAACTCTTCCAGGGCTGCCTTGCAGCCTTCGACGCGCTGCAGGATGGGGATAACGGGAATGCCGTCCAGGATGGCGACCTCGCCTTTGCCACCCAGCGCATCGCCGAGATATTTGCAGGACTGGTAGCCCGCATCACGGTTCTTGGAGCCGACAAATGTATCGACCGGACCGGCGGCATTGGCATCGACGGCCACGACGATGACGTTTTGTTGCTTGGCCATCGTCACGGCGGACTCGACCCCGGCGCTATCGGTCGGATTGAGCAGGAGAATATCGATACCCTGCTGCAGCATGTCTTCGACGTCGGAGATCTGCTTGGCCACATCATGGCCGGCATCGGTCACGATCACTTCGGCGCCAAGGCTTTTGGCCGCCTCATCCAGCGCCTCCTTCATGGACACGAAATAGGGATTGTTCATCTCCTGAAAGGTCATGCCGATTTTCAGCTTGCCGTCCTGGGCCATGGCTGGCAGCGCGGTGGTCGCGGCAAGGGCTGCAACCGACAATGTTTTCGTCAGAATATTCATTTTAAATCCTCCCATTGCTTACGGGCAGGCAAAGACCACCCGTTTCCGGACGACCCCATGTCGCCCGAATTCCTCAGTTTCCGTGTTTCGTCAGCGCTTAGTCGGCCATGGCCAGAGCCCCGTTGGCCGCAAACGTCGTCCTGAATTGCGAGGGCGACATGCCCTTGAGCTTCAGGAAGTGACGATTGAAATTCGACAGGTTCGAAAACCCGACTTCGTAGCAGATCTCGGCCACCTTGATTTCTTCTGAATCGAGAAGAAGCTGGCAGGCCAGATCGATCCGTAACTGGTTCTTGTAGCGAACGAGCGTCGTCCCCGTGTGTCGCTTGAAGGCACGCGAAAAGGCGCTTGCGCTTTGACCTACGATATCTGCCAGTTCGCCCTCGCCGACCGGTTCGGTCAGGTGCTCTCGCAGATAGGCGATGGCCCGATTGACCCCGCTGGCATCGATATCGGAAAGGTCGAGTTCGTAGCTCAGGCTTGCCAGCACTTCCGGCTCCGGCGCCTGCGCCAGGGTATCGAGCACCTGCCAGAATAGCGAAAGTCGCTTCAGGCCACGTGCTTCGATCAACTGCTCCATGAGCGGGCGAACGGCCGCGCTCGTGCCGTCATCGAACAGCAGGCCGCGATGGCTGCGATCCAGCAGCGGCCGGATGACATCCATCTCCGGCATCGTGGCGCAGGCGTCCTCGATGAAGTTCTCGGCAAACTGTATGACCAGTGAGCGCGCCGGGACAATTTCGTCCGACTGCACATCGCTGATCCAGTTTTGCGGCAGGTTCGGGCCCGTCATGATCAGCTGGCCAGGTTCGAAGTCGCCAATGAAGTCGCCAATGTAGAATTTGCCGCTGGTCGCCGCGATCAGATGGATTTCATATTCGGGATGATAGTGCCAACGGACAGTCCGGAAAGGATAGCCGTGCATCCATGCCGCAAAGGACTCGCCTTTGCGAATATGAACAAGCTCGAGATCCGGCTGCATCATGGCTCCTCCCTTCCCGTCGACTGCCTTTCGGCGTGTATCGTGGCTCCCCCCACGACCTCGGCGTAGTCGAAACACTAAGCTGCTATCGGTGTCGTTCTCAACATCACCACAGGAAATATACTGATACTTTTTTGACGCCTCAGAGCAGATAAAACGGGAGAGAGGGGAGCGTGGTCAAGGGAGAGATTGCCGCAGTGCAGGACATCGATACCGCAACGCAACCTGATAACCGTAGGATTTCGACCTAAATTGAGGAAATGACTGGCGAAAGCCGATGGATTTCGAGCCTCTGCATCAAGGGGACCGGTGAGATAAGCACCATACGACCCTTATACTTTTCTTACAGGCACCCGCAGTGAAACGCAGATTTTTCATCAGTGTGGCGAACCCTCAAGAATGGCCGGGCCTGCCTTGCGGCAAGGCCCAGCCGCTGATCGGTCAATCCGGCATGACGATCTGTAGTTTGACGTCTGTTTCGCGCGCCTCAACGGCACGGTCGAAGGCCGCAATGCTGTCGGCAAAGGGCAGTGTATCCGAGATCAGAGGCTTGAGATCGACTTTGCCGGAGGCCATCAGGGCAACGGCGCGATCATAGACATTGGCGTAGCGGAACACGGTTTCGACCCGCAATTCCTTGGCCTGCAGGCCGACGATATCGACGGGAGCCGGATCAACCGGCATGCCGACCAGGACGATCGCACCGCCCGGACGGGCAAGCTTGTCCACACCCAGGATCGCCGGCGCTGCACCCGAGCATTCGAAAACAACATCGGCGCCCCAGCCGCCCGTCGCCTCAGCCACCGCCTCAACGGCCGGACGGTTTCGAATATTGACCGTCTCGATACCGTCATAGGCACCGATGATGTCGAGCTTGGGCTGGGCGAGATCCGCTACGATGACCTTGGCGCAACCGCCGGCAAGGGCAGCAAGCGCCACCATCATGCCGATCGGGCCAGCGCCCGTGACCACGGCGATATCGCCAGGTTGGATGCGGGCGCGCAGCGCCGCCTGCATGCCGATGGCGAAGGGTTCGACCATCGCACCTTCCGCGAAGCTGACCGTATCCGGCAGCTTGTAGGTGAAGGCGGCGGGATGGATCACTTCCGGCATCAGGCAACCATGGATCGGGGGCGTGGCCCAAAACCGCACTGCGGGATCGACATTGTAGATCCCGAGCTTGGATGCCCGCGAGGTAAAATCGGGTATACCCGGCTCCATGCAGACCCGATCTCCCGCTTTCAGGTCAGTGACCTCTGATCCTGTCTCGGTCACGGTGCCAGAGGCCTCATGACCCAGGATCATGGGCTCGTGAACGACGAAATGGCCGATCTTGCCATGGCTGTAATAGTGAACATCGGAACCGCAAATGCCGACCGTGTGGATCTTGATCCGCACGTCCTTCGGGCCCAGTGCGGTCGGGACGTCGAAGTCGCGAAGCGACAGCTCGCCCTTCTTCTCCAGGACCAGTGCTTGCATGTCATGCCCTCCCTTTCGAATTCAAAATCATCGCAGCCATTCCGCTTACGGTGACCTTTCGCTAATCCCTTTCAAAGTCCCGCGTAAACAAAAAATCGTGTTTCATTGTCGACAAATTTTGCTGCGGTGAAAAAAGTATCGGAGCGCGTCGAAGGGTGTATCAAGGGAGCGACAAGGCAGCATAGTCCCTCTCGCCCGACATCAGGCAGCGCAGGGTTGCAACCGGTGGAGACGACGCAAGGCAAACGCCAAGACGGCGTTAAAGCACATCGAGATGACGCGACGCCTCACGCCATTTCTGTGCATAGGCTGCCATTGTCGCATCGGGATTGACCGTTGCACTGGATAAAGCCTGATCCGGATTATGGCTTCCAGCCACCAGCATCGCCGCGCCAATGCTCGTACCGGTTCCGGCCACCGCAGACACGCCTCTGCCCGTGGCGGAGGCCAGCATGTCCAGATAGACGGGATTATCGGCGAACGGTCCCTCAACAAAGGTTGTCCCTTTGGCACCCGTCATTTCGAGTCCTGTCGCCGTCATCAGCGCGAGATAACAAGAGACGGCGCAAAAACGCTCTCCATCCGTCAGCAATGCCTCATCGACCGTCCAGCTGTATTCTCTGCCCGGGAAAGGTCCGGAGCGCGTTTCCACCGCTGGCAACAGCATGGCCTCGCGCTCCATGACCGACGCGACATCTTGCGGACGGTAATCGCGCGAGACGCCCTTGAGCATACGCTCAAATTCACGACCGCCCATGAAGCGTGCCGAGGGCACAGGATCGCCAAATGCGTTGACGTTGATCAGCGTGTCGCGGGCAGGATCGAGCGCGGCGTCAACGCCACCGATTGCAAAGGAGATGACCCAGGTGCCGGTGGACACGACGGAGAAAGGGGGCTGCCGGACCGCGAGATGGGCATACAGAGATGCGTTGGAATCGTGAATTCCGCAATAGACCTTCGCACCCTGGAAGATGCCCGTCGACGCCGCAACAGTTGGCAGGATGGTGCCGAGGCAATCTGACGCCTTTGCAACCGGCGCCATCAAATCGGTCCAGTCCATCTTGTCGACCAGCGACGAAAAGCTCTTTGCCCGTGGGCACCAAAGGTCGGTGTGACAGCCCAGCGACGTGACCTCGTTCACGGCCTTTCCGCTCAGCCGGAATGCCCAGTATTGCGGGTAGGTGACGATGGTCTCGGTACGCTGCCGAATGTCTGGAAAGGCAGTGAACTGCCAGAATAACTGCGCTCCGAGATTGAGGCCCATAGGCAGACGTGGCGATCCGGTTTCATCAAAATGCGGACGGACGGCATCATAGTCTGCGCTCAGCGCGTCCGGTGCGCCATGCTCGTAGTCGAGAACGGGCGCTGCCAGTTCGCCGCTGTGGTCGAGAAGTGCGGCAGAGGCTCCGTGGGTGGTGACCGTGATGGCGTCGATGGGCCTCAGCATCTGCAGCTCTTGCAGGGCCGTCAGCATGAACTGCCACAAGCCGTCTGTGTCGTAATGTGGATAAGGCGGGCGCGCCAGCACCGTATTCGACTGCCTGCGCACAGCGACTTCGCTGAGCGTCTCAGAATCGACCAACGCCACCTTGGCATTGGTCTTGCCGATATCGATGACGGCGACGTGGCGGTGTTTGCCCATCGTTCAATCCATGTGAAAGACGGGTTTCAGGTCGACCGAGAGCGGCTCTTGGTTCGCATTCGTCGCCATGATGTCGGCCATATGAGCCCACCACTTCTGCATCACCGGATGGTCTGGAAGGGAGGCCATGGTGTGGTCCCTCCGCCGCCAGAGAACGGCGAACAGGGTGTGGGTGTCCTCGTCGAGAAAGATGGAGTAGTCGTTGACGCCCGCCTCATGCAGCAAATCCACCAGTTCCGGCCAGATCTGGTCATGCCGACGCTTGTATTCCTCGGCCATCCCCGGATTGAGCACCATCTTGAACGCGTGCTTTTCCATGCCATCCCGGCTCATGCGCGCTTCTCCATCACCTTGCGATAGACGATGGGGAGCGCGATGACGAAGATCAAAAGCGCGCCGATGAAGATCGACATGACGATGCCCGGGACATTGAGAAGACCGAGGCCGAACGTCACCAGCCCCATGATGAAGGCCGCGATCACGACGCCCTGTATGGTCCCGGAACCGCCAAGGATAGAGACACCCCCAAGCACCACCATGGTGACGACCTCCAGTTCCCAGCCGACAGCAATGGAGGGACGCGTCGAGGCAAGGCGTGAGGTGAGCAGCACCGCTGCAATGCCCGACATCAGGCCGGTGAGACAAAAGAGCAGAAACTTCACCCGTTCCACGCGCACTCCGGAGAACCGCGCCGCAACGGGATTATTGCCGATGACAAAGATGTGGCGGCCGAAATTCGTCCTGTGCAACAGGATATAGTACAGCAGGGCAAATCCGAGGAAGAGCACAAATTCGAACGATACCACCCACCAGACATAGCCCTGACCGAAGAAATCGAAGCTGGCTGGATAGCCTTTGAAGGCCTGGTCTCCGAGAACGATATAGGAAATGCCACGGAAGAAACTCATCGTGCCGATGGTGACGACAATCGACGGCAGGCCGAGACCGGTAACGAGAAATCCATTGAAGGCACCGCACACCAGGCCGGTCGTGATGCCAATTGCAACAAGCCCCGGTGTACCGATGCCAAATTGCAGCGCAAACCCCATGGCGGTAGAGGCAAGGGCAATGATCGAGGCGACCGACAGGTCGATTTCCCCCGAGATGATCAATAGCGCCATAGCCAGTGCAATGATGGCCTTTTCGGTGAAGTTGAATGTGGCGTCCGAAAGCGACCAGGGCGACAGAAAATACGGTGAGGCGAACGAGTTCACCACGAACAGACCAATGGCCACGATCAGCAGCAGCGTCGGCCATGAGACGATGGCACCGCGAAGCGGGCTGTCCAGCCTGTCGGGAATATGACGGGTTTCGTGCGTTATATCGCTCATGACGGCACCTCTGTCTGGCGAAGGATTAACCTGTTGCCGCGCTTCTCTCCGCGCGCATTGACGACGACTGCCAGAATGATCGCAGCGCCCGAGATCGCCATCTGCCAGAAGGGCGAAACATTGATGACCGGAAGGGCGACATTGATCACGCCCAGGAACAGCGCACCGAGGATCGCGCCGGCAACGGTGCCGACACCGCCCGCAATCGATATGCCGCCGATGACACAGGCTGCAACGATGGTGAGTTCATAGCCTTTGGCGACTTCGACAGAACCGATCACATAACGGGATACCCACAGATATCCGCAGAATCCGGAGACGGCGCCCGAAATCAGGAAGGCAGAAAACTTGGTGCGACCGACATTGATGCCGGCATAGACCGACGCTGTTGGGTTGACGCCGATGGCGTAGATTGCACGGCCCAGCGATGTGCGCGTCATCAGTAAGAAGAAGCCGACAGCAACCACGATGGCATACCAGGACAGAAGAGGCAGTCCCAGAACCTCGATGCGGGTATATTGAACGAAGGCCGGGCTCATCGCGTCCGCGTTCACCCATTGCCCGCCGGCAATCAGGAAGATCATGCCCCGGTAGATGGTGAGCGTTCCCAGCGTGACGACAATGGCGGGGATGTCGAGCAGCCAGATCAACAGACCGTTGAAAGCACCCAACAGCAAACCACATATGACGGCAAACAGCATCAGTGCAGGGATCGGAATGCCGGGATAGGCAGCATTGATCAGCGCGACGATCATCCCCGTCAAGGCGAGGTTGGATGCCATGGAAAGGTCGATCGAGCGCGTCAGAATAACCGCCATCTGCCCGAGCGCCAGGATGATCAGCATGGCGGTATCATTGAAGATTCCGGCCAGATTGCCGAGCGAGGCAAAGCCCGGTGCGCGCAGATTTGTGGCCAGAATCATTGCAGCAACAATGATGGCAAGCCAGAATTCGCGGGTGCGTAAAAGCGTGGTCATGCAGCCTTCTCCCCAATGCCGGCGGCCGCGCGGACAAGAACCTCCGCGTTGAAGCCGCCATCGCTTTCCACGACGGTTGCGATACGTCCTTCCCGCATGACAATGATCCGGTCGCTCATGCCCATCACTTCGGGCAGTTCCGAGGAGACCATGATGACGGCCAGCCCATTGGCAGCCAGTTCGCTCATGAAGGCATGCACTGCGGCCTTGGAGCCGATGTCGATGCCCTTTGTCGGCTCATCGAGAATGATTACGCGCGGCTGAGTGGCCAACCACTTGGCAATCACGATTTTTTGCTGGTTGCCGCCGGACAGGGTGCCTACATTCTGGCTCAGCGATGCGGCTCTGAGATCGAGACGTGTGGCATATTCCCGGGCCAGCGCAAATTCCTCAGCCATCCTCAAGAACCCGCTTCTCGATGTCCGGGCCAGCGAGGGCAGCGATATGTTCTGGACAATCGGCAGGTCAACGACCACGCCCTGCTTGCCGCGTTCCTCGGGCACATAGACAATGCCGTTCTCGATTGCCTCGGCCGGGCTGCGGATGACGGCAATGTCGTCTCCGATGCGTACAGCACCCTTGGATGGCTTGGTGATCCCGATCAGCGCCTGCATCAACTCGCTTCGCCCCGCACCGACAAGGCCGTAGAAGCCGAGGATTTCGCCCTTGCGCAACGTGAAGCCGATATCGGCGAATTCGGTGGGATGGCAATAACCGGAGACCGTCAGCACAGGTTCCCCCAATTCCACCTGCTGCTTCGGGAAGACCCGATCGACCGAGCGGCCCACCATCATCTGTACGATCTCGTCCTGCCCGGTGTCGGCGAGCATTCCGTGGCCCACCAGTTCGCCGTCACGAAACACCGTATAGCGGTCGGCGATGCGGTAGATCTCGTCGAACTTGTGGCTGATGAAAAGCACCGCCTTGCCATTCTTCTTCAACAGCTCGATCAAGGCAAAGAGATCCTCGATCTCCTTGTAGGACAGCGCTGCGGTGGGCTCGTCCATGATGACGATGTCGGCATTGATGGACAAGGCGCGCGCGACCGCCACCAGATGTTTGTTGGCTATGCTCAGATCCTTCAATCGTGCGTCCGGCAAAATATGCCCTGCCCCGATATCGTCCAGCAGTGTCTTGGCCTTCTGACGCATGGTCTTCCAGTCCACCGTTTTGAACCGGGTCTTCGGCGCATGACCGAGGAAAATGTTCTCAGCCACGCTCAACTCGTCGAAAAGCACCGTTTCCTGATGGATTGCAGTGATGCCGAGCTTGAAGGCCGCATGCGGCGACGAGAGCGATACGGGATTGCCGTCGATCGAAATCTCGCCTTCGTCCGGCTGATAAATACCGGTCATGGTCTTCACCAGCGTCGATTTGCCAGCACCATTTTCACCGATCAGTGCTGTAACTTGGCCGGGATAGAGGTCCAGCGCCACCTGATTGAGCGCGCGGACACCCGGAAAGGTTTTCGTGATGCCGGTCAGGCTTATCTTCGGCTTTGCTATGCCGGAGACGACCTCCGGCTTTTTGAGCGGCAATGTCATGAGCGTGGCGCTTCGTCTGTTTCTGTTTCAACGACTGACCAGGAGCAGGTCGGACCAATGGATCGAGGTCCGACCAATCCCGTGTCCGCCCGAAATGCCGGCGGCGCAAACGCCACCGGCCGTTCCCGGCAGGGATCAGTAGATCTTCGAGAACTCGTCGATGTTGGACTTGTCGAAGGTGTATGGGGCCGCCATCGGTGCCGAGTTTGTGTCGTCAAGTGTGATCTCGCCAACCTTGCCGATTGCGAATGTCTCGCCGGGCTTGGCTTCCTTGCCGCCGATCAGTGCATGGCTCAGATAGACGGCGGAGTAGCCGAGATCGATCGGGTTCCACAACGCCACGGCCTGCGAAGCGCCATTGTCGATGAACTGCTTGAACTCGGATGGCAATGCGAGGCCCGTTACGTTGATCTTGCCGATCAGGTTCTGGTCGGTCACCACCTGGGCGGCTGCAACGACGCCGACAGTGGTCGGCGCGATGATTGCCTTCAGATCCGGGTAGCTGGAAATCAGACCCTTGGCTTCGTTGGTGCTCTTCACCGAATCATCGTCGCCATAGACCACGGAGACCAGATTGATGTTCGGGAATTTTTCCGGAAGGACCTTCTTGGCAGCGTCGATCCAGGCATTCTGGTTGGTCGCCGTCGAAGAGGCCGACAGGATCGCAACATCGCCGCCATCCGGCAGATAGTCGGCTGCCAGCTTGATGATGGTCTCGCCAATCAGATTCGTATCCGACGGATTGAGGTGCAACATCCGGCCTTCAGCCGCAACACCGGAATCCCACGAAATGACCTTGATGCCGCGGTCCATGGCCTTTTTCAGGGCCGGCACGAGAGCATCCGGATCATTGGCCGAAATGGCAATAGCATCGACATTCTGGGCGATGAGCGAGTTGACGATCTCGATTTGACCTTCGGCTGTCGCCGAGGTCGGTCCGGTATAGATGACCTCGATGTCGCCGATTTCCTTGGCCGCTTCCTCCGCACCCTTGGCTGCGGCGTCAAAGAAGCCGTTGCCGAGTGATTTCACCACAAGAGCGATGCGCTCCTGTGCCATGGCCGGCGCCGCCAGCATGGTCGCCGCAATCGCGGTGGTCATGGCCAATGTCTTTAGAATATTCATGCGTTGTTCCTCCTCCCAATAAGGTCCAAAGCCTCCGGCGCGTCATGCGACCGAGGCTGTCTTTTCACTTCCTGCCTTATCCGCAATGACCAGGCCCACCCCTGCATTCTCCAGCATGAGGCGGTCTTCGTCGCGAATTCCGTTGTCCGTTATGATTGTTGTGATGCGCTCCAGACGGCAAAGAATAAGGCTGGAACGCTTCTTGAACTTCGAGGAATCGGCCAGCACGACCAGTTCATCCGCCTGATCGATCAGCTTCTGTTCTGCCTGTATCAGCAGTGGATCTGCTTCCATCAGACCCAGATGACCCAGCCCCTGGGCACCCATAAACATGCGTTTTGCATAAAAATTGCGCGTCACGTCGTTATCGAACGGGCTCAGAATGATATTCTGTTCTCGGTAGATCACGCCGCCCGACAGCATGATCGTGTTCTTTGAATGCTTCAGCAGATGTTCCGCGATTGGGAACGAGTTGGTGAAGACCTGACACCGCTTGCTTGCCAGTGGATGCACCATCTGGAACGTCGTGGTACCGCCATTGATGATGATCGGATCGCCATCCTGGCAAAGCTCGACCGCCTTGAGCGCGATTGCGCGCTTTTGAGCAGTATTGATCGATTCATTGACGCTGAACGGTCGCCCGGCAAGACCGACGAATTGCGGTGGATTGACCGATTCGGCACCACCACGAACGCGCCGCAGTTTTTTCTGCACATGCAAGGTGGCGATATCACGCCGGATCGTCGCCTCTGAAGACGCCGTCAACTCGACCATCTCCTGCACGGTGACGACAGGTTTTTCCTGCACCGCTGACAAGATGATTCTGTGGCGTTCGGTCTCGTGCATTTGCTTCCTCCCGATTGACAGATTTCCACTGAAAATACGCATTGTCAATCACAAACGATCAAATACTTTCATATTGCGTCGCACAATGATTGTTTTTGATCGTTTGTGATTGACTTTCTGCCGCGATGAGGGCAACGATATACGAAATACCAATTCTACAAAGCGTCTATGGGAGGAGCGTCATGCTGAATAAACAGGCCGGTTCGCGGCTGGAAAACCTGTGGGACAAGGATCGTGCCGCCGGCATGAGCCAACCCGAATTGCTTCTCTACCGCTCGAACCTGCTCGGCTCCGACAAGCGCGTGACCAATTATGGCGGCGGCAATACCTCGGCGAAGGTTATGGAAAAGGATCCACTGACCGGTGAAATGGTCGAGGTCCTGTGGGTCAAGGGTTCAGGTGGCGATGTCGGCACCATCAAGATGGATGGTTTCTCCACCCTCTACATGGACAAGCTGAATGCGCTGAAGGACGTTTATCGCGGCGTGGAATTCGAAGATGAAATGGTCGGCTATCTGCCGCATTGCACCTTCAATCTCAATCCACGCGCTGCCTCCATCGATACGCCTCTGCATGCCTTTGTGCCGAAGAAGCATGTCGACCATATGCACCCCGATGCGATCATTGCCATCGCGGCATCTGCCAACAGCAAGGAACTGACAGCCTGTATCTTCGGTGACGAGATTGGCTGGCTGCCGTGGAAACGGCCCGGATACGAACTGGGCCTGTGGCTGGAGAAATTCTGCCTGGATAATCCCCATGCCAAGGGCGTTGTCCTCGAAAGCCATGGCCTCTTTACCTGGGCCGATACGGCGGAAGACTGCTACGAAACCACCATCGATATTATCAATCGGGCAATTGCCTGGTTCGAACAGGAAACGACCGGAAAAGCTGTCTTCGGTGGCGTCAAGCACAAGACGCTTGAGGCCAAGGAGCGGCAAGAGATTGCGGCAAGCCTGATGCCGGCCATTCGCGGCATGGTGTCCGGCGAAGTCCACATGGTGGGACATTTCGACGATTCCGACGCCGTGCTGCAGTTTGTGTGCTCCAATGACATGGAGGCGCTTGCGGCGCTGGGCACCAGCTGCCCGGACCACTTCCTACGCACCAAGATCCGCCCGCTGGTGGTCGAATTCGACCCCGCAAACCCGAATATCGACGCGACTCTCGAAAGCCTCACCGGCAGTGTAGAACAATATCGCAAGGACTACGCCGCCTATTACGAACGCTGCAAGCACGACAACAGCCCGGCGATACGCGACCCGAATGCCGTCGTCTATCTGGTTCCCGGCGTCGGCATGATCACCTTCGCCAAAGACAAGGCGACGGCGCGTATTTCCGGCGAGTTCTACACAAACGCCATCAACGTGATGCGCGGCGCATCCACCGTTTCGACCTATTGCGGCCTGCCGGAGCAGGAAGCCTTCGATATTGAGTACTGGCTGCTCGAAGAAGCAAAGCTGCAGCGCATGCCGAAACCGAAGAGCCTTGCCGGCCGCGTTGCGATCGTCACCGGCGGTGCCGGCGGCATCGGCTCGGCGACGGCGGCGCGGCTGCTCTCGGAAGGCGCCTGCGTTGTGCTGGCCGATATCGATGCGGCGGCACTTGAAAATACGGCTGCACAGCTTTCCGCCGCCTATTCGAAGGATGTGGTGCGCACGGTCAACATGAATGTGACGGACGAAGGTGCCGTCGCGGGCGCCTATGCAAACATGGCCGTCCAGTTCGGCGGTGTCGATATCGTCGTCTCGAATGCGGGTATTGCATCGTCCGCTCCTGTCGAGGAAACCTCGCTCGACCTGTGGAACCGCAATATGGCGATCCTGTCGACGGGCTATTTCCTGGTGGCGCGCGAAGCCTTCAAGATGCTGCGCAAGCAGGGGATCGGCGGTTCGATGGTCTTCATCGCTTCGAAGAACGGCCTTGCCGCTTCGCCGAACGCATCGGCCTACTGCACGGCCAAGGCGTCGGAAATCCACCTGGCCCGCTGCCTGGCGCTCGAGGGTGCCGAAGCCGGCATTCGCGTCAACGTCGTCAATCCCGACGCCGTGCTTCGTGGCTCCAAGATCTGGTCCGGCGAATGGCTCGACCAGCGCGCTTCGACCTACAAGACGGACAAGGAGGGCCTGGAAGAAATGTACCGCCAGCGCTCCATGCTGAAGCGCTCGGTTCTGCCCGAGGATATTGCCGAAGCCGTCTATTTCTTCGGATCGGAAGCCTCAGCCAAGTCGACCGGCAATATCATCAACGTCGACGCGGGCAACGTGCAGGCGTTCACGCGCTAGCATTGTTTGAGACCGATCGGGAGGAAATAACATGATTGAAAAAGACGTCATCGCGCGCGTCAACGACAGCGCATCCGCGGCCCTGAAGGCCGACTACAATGCCCTTGGCGAGCAGCTTGCCCGCCGTGGCATCGACATCGATGCCGTGAAGGCGAAGGTGTCTGCCTATGGTGTCGCCGTGCCATCCTGGGGCGTGGGCACGGGTGGAACACGCTTTGCCCGTTTTCCAGGCAAGGGCGAGCCGCGCAATATCTTCGACAAGCTCGACGATTGCGCCGTCATTCAAAAGCTGACCGGGGCAACGCCGACGGTCTCGCTGCATATTCCCTGGGACAAGGCGAACCCGGCGGATCTGAAGGCAAAGGCCGAGGAAACCGGCCTTGCCTTCGACGCGATGAATTCCAACACGTTCCAGGACCAACCCGATCAGGCACTTTCCTACAAATTCGGATCCCTGTCCCATGGCGATGCAGCCACGCGCCAACAGGCCATCGAGCACAACATCGAATGCATCGAGATCGGCAAGGCGATCGGCTCCAAGGCTCTGACGGTCTGGATCGGCGATGGATCGAACTTTCCCGGACAGACCAATTTCACCCGCCAGTTCGAGCGCTATCTCGATGCGATGAAGAGTGTCTACAAGGCTCTGCCCGAGGACTGGAGGATATTCTCCGAGCACAAGATGTACGAACCGGCCTTCTATTCCACCGTGGTCCAGGATTGGGGCACGAACTTCATGATCGCCCAGGAACTTGGTCCGAAAGCTTTCTGCCTCGTCGATCTCGGTCATCATGCGCCAAACGTCAATATCGAGATGATCGTTGCCCGGCTTGTCCAGTTCGGCAAGCTTGGTGGCTTCCATTTCAACGACTCGAAATATGGCGACGACGATCTCGATACGGGGTCCATCGATCCCTACCGCCTGTTCCTTGTCTTCAATGAACTTGTCGACGCTGAAAACCGCAAACCGGCGGGCTTCGATCCTGCCCATATGCTGGACCAGTCGCATAATGTGACCGATCCGATTGAAAGCCTCATGGTCTCCGCCATGGAAGTCCAGCGCGCCTATGCACAGGCGCTTTTGGTCGACCGAAAGGCTTTGGCTGAGCATCAGGAGGCCAATGACGCGCTGATGGCGACAACGACCTTGAAAAAGGCCTTCCGGACCGATGTCGAGGCAATCCTCGCAATGGCGCGGCTGGAAAAGGGATCGGCCATCGATCCGGTCAGCACCTATCGTGCGTCGGGTTACCGGGCCAAGGTCGCCGCAGAGCGTCCGGCAGTTTCCGGCCTCGGTGGCGGGATTATCTAGGCCATCCTCTATGTTGCCGTGGGTCCTTCGCCAGCCTTCTTTGCCGCCGCGGCGGAGGACCACGGACTGTCCCCGATTAAATTATTCCTGTCCCCGCCAGACCTGTCGCCAGGCCGTATCCCATGCTGTCTGCGCCAAAAGCGACGGCTGAACCTCGGGCGCAATCGCTTACGCGGCATCGCCACCTCTCGCACCTCTTAAGGCTGCAACGCACAGGTCCAATCACACGCTGTCTGCGCTTGACAAAATGCCGCCTTGGCATTTTGGTAAGATGTCAGACCAATTCTGAAGCGTTGATATGAGGGGATCGGCCGCAATGACGGCAAACGACGCAGGAGAAGGGCCGAAGATCAAACCGCTGGCACCCCTGGACAGGGCGCGGCAGGTGAGCGATGCCCTTGCCAACTTCATCTCCGGTGAAAATCTTCAGGCCGGTGACCGCCTGCCGGCGGAGCGCGAACTCATGGATGCTCTGGGTGTCGGTCGCTCCACCATCCGCGAAGTGGTCGGCCGCTTTCAGGCCCTGGGCGTCATGGAAACGCGCAAGGGCTCCGGCACCTATCTGCTGAAGCCGATCAACAGCGCGACCATTCATATGCCGCTCTCTCTCAATGCCACCCATCTAAGCGACGCGCTGATGCAGACGCTCGAAGTCAGACGTGGACTGGAAGTCGAGGCGGCCACGGTCGCCGCCCGCCGCCGCACCGCCGAGGATCTCGCAAACATTGAGGAAAAGCTCAACATAATGGAGCGTGTGCAGCTATCCACAGGCACTTCGGGGCCGGAAGACCTCGCCTTTCACCTTGCGATCTACGACGCCGCACACAATCCGCTTTTCCGTCAGTTGCTCGAGCAGATGCGGGAAACCTTCGAGCGTTTCTGGTGCAAGCCCTTCGATCGGCCGGATTTTGCCCGCCGCTCCTTTCCCTATCACCGAACCCTTTTCAACGCGATCGCCGCCCAGGACACCGAAGCGGCGCGGCGCGAAACACTCAAAATCCTCGATGTGGTCGAGGAAGACATCAAGGAAATGTCCCGATGAACAACGGCCTGGACCCGTTTGAAGCCTTTTCGCTGATCACCGCGCATGACGAGGCCCACGCCTTCGATGCGGTGGTGCCGCCGATCGTCCAGACGTCGCTTTTCACCTTCTCGACCTATGACGAAATGTTGTCGACCTATCGTGGCGAAAAGAGCAGGCCCGTTTACTCGCGCGGACTCAATCCGACGGTACGTGTGTTTGAGGAAATGTTGGCCCGCCTCGAGGGCGGCGAGGATGCGCTGGGCTTCGGAAGCGGCATGGCGGCGATCTCCTCCACCGTTCTGGCTTTTGTCGAGCCGGGAGACCGCATTGTCGCCGTGCGCCATGTCTATCCCGACGCCTTTCGTCTGTTCGGCACCATCCTCAAACGCATGCGCATTGAGGTTACCTATGTCGATGGCGCCGATGAAGCAGCGGTGGAAAAGGCACTTCCGGGCGCCAAGCTGCTTTATCTGGAAAGCCCCACAAGCTGGGTTATGGAGACCCATGATGTCGGCGCCCTGGCGGCGCTTGCGCGAAAACACGATGTCCTTTCCGTCATCGACAACAGTTGGGCGAGCCCCGTATTTCAACAGCCGCTGGCGCTTGGCGTCGATCTCGTCTTGCATTCCGCCTCCAAATATCTGGGTGGTCACAGCGATGTCGTGGCGGGTGTCGTTACAGGCTCCAAGCAGTTGATCGACACGATACGCGGCGAAAGCCTGCCTTATCTCGGCGGCAAACTCTCTCCCTTCGATGCCTGGTTGCTGGTACGCGGCATGCGCACACTGCCTGTGCGCATGAAGGCCCATGAAGCGTCCGCTTTGGAGATTGCCCGCCGCCTTCAGGCGCATGCAACTGTCGATCAGGTGTTCCACCCGGCCCTCGCCAACCGCCTTCCACCCGGGCTCAAGGGAACGTCAGGCCTTTTCTCCTTCACATTCAAGGATGGCGTCGACATCCAGAAGTTCTGCGATCGCCTCAAATTCTTCAAGCTGGGTGTGAGCTGGGGCGGCCACGAAAGTCTCGTTGTGCCGGGCGAAGTCGTCCTCCAGCAAAAGGCACAACCCAATTCCGCGCAGACCTTCGGGATCAGTGCGCGTTCAATCCGTCTCCATGTCGGCCTTGAGGGAACCGAGGCGCTGTGGGGCGATCTGGAGGCGGCAATCGCTGCTTCCCAAGACTGAAAGAAAGACGGCAGTCCAACCAGAAACTGAACCAGAAGGGCGAACTACGATGAAAAGACTAATCACCGCTGCACTCCTCACCACGATGATGGCTGGTACGGCGCTTGCCGATACCACGTTGAAGCTGGTCGAGGTCATCACCAGCCCGGATCGCACGGAAACGCTGAAATCCATCGTCGCGAAATTCGAGGAAGCCAATCCCGGCACGCATGTCGAGATCATCTCGCTGCCTTGGGGCGAAGCCTTCCAGAAATTTGCGACCATGGTTTCAGCTGGTGACGTTCCGGACGTCATGGAAATGCCGGACACCTGGCTCTCGCTCTATGCCAATAACGGCATGCTGGAGAGCCTTGAGCCTTATCTCAAGGACTGGGAATATACCTCCGACCTTTCCGACCGGACACTTGAGCTTGGCCGGGATGTCAAGGACACAGCCTATATGCTGCCTTACGGCTTTTATTTGCGGGCCATGTTCTACAACAAGAAGCTGCTTGCAGAGGCAGGCGTTTCCGAACCTCCGAAGACCATGGACGAGTTTCTCGATGCCTCCAAGAAGGTCTCCGCCTTGCCCGGGAAATACGGCTATTGCCTGCGCGGCGGCCCCGGAGGCCTGAACGGTTGGGTCATGTTTGGCGCCACCATGGCTGGCTCCAATGCATTCTTCAACGAAGACGGCACCTCCACCTTCAACTCCGAGGGCTGGGTCAAGGGCCTCACCTGGCTGATCGACCTTTACAAGAATGGTTACGCGCCAAAGGATGCGGTGAACTGGGGCTTCAATGAGATCGTCTCGGGCTTCTATTCCGGCACCTGCGCCTTCCTCGACCAGGACCCGGATGCCCTGATTGCCATTGCGGACCGCATGAAGCCTGAAGACTTCGGTGTGATCGGCATGCCGAAAGGCCCATCCGGCAAGGCCTTCCCAACCATCGGCTATGCCGGCTGGTCGATGTTGTCTTCCAGCGAAAACAAGGACCTCTCGTGGAAGTTGATTTCCGCGCTGGAAGGTCCCGAAGGCAACATTGCCTGGTCCAAGCGTACGGGAACACTGCCGGCGCTGAAATCGGCTGAAAACGATCCGTTCTATTCGAGCGATCAGTTCAAGGGCTGGTTCGAGGAACTCGGCGACAAGGATGCCGTGCCGACAACGATGCCGACCTATCTGGAGGAATTCGCCTACTTCAAGGATTCCCTGGCGATCAGCACATCGCAGGAGGCACTGCTTGGCGACATCACGCCACAGGAACTCGCCGACCAGTGGGCCGACTACATGACCAAAGCCCAGCAGAAGTACCTGGAAAGCAAGAACTGATGCGACCGAACGGGCGGGGACTTCTCCCCGCCCGGATCCTGTTTCTTAAACGCCAGAGACCCGTGATTTCATGACCAGCCATTCCCATACGCAGGATCGCCGTCCGCTGATGCGCCGGATCGCCCATGCGACGGAACCCTATCTCTACAGCGCGCCGGCGCTCATCCTGATCGTCGTCGTGATGCTGGTGCCGCTGGTTTTGGGAATTTCCTACGCCTTCCGGGACATCCAGCTTCTGAAACCCTTTTCCGGCGGCTTCATCGGGCTCGATCATTTCCGGGACCTCAGTCACGACAAGGCCTTCCTGCGGGCGCTGCAAAACACGCTTTGGTGGACAGGCGCATCGGTATTTCTGCAGTTCTTCTTCGGACTCATCCTGGCGCTTCTGCTCGACAAACCCTTTGCCGGCCGCGGCCTCGTTCAGGCACTCGTCTTCCTGCCATGGGCCGTTCCGACATTCCTGACAGGCCTCACCTGGGCCTGGCTCTTCAACCCGGTGATCGGTCCCCTGCCCCACTGGCTCTTTGCACTCGGTATTTTGAGCGAACCCAACAACATTCTGTCCGACCCGCATCTGGCGATGTGGGGTCCGATCATCGCCAATGTATGGTGGGGCATTCCCTTCTTCGCGATCACGCTTTTGGCAGCGCTCCAGGCAATCCCGCGCGATCTCTATGAAGCAGCAGCGATCGATGGGGCGAGCCCCACGCAGCGCTTCTTGTCGATCACCGTGCCTTTCCTCGCGCCGACGATTGCCATTACCGTTTTGCTGCGCACCGTCTGGATCGCAAACTTTGCCGATCTGATCGTCGTCATGACCAATGGCGGGCCTGCCGACCGTACGCAGATTGTCGCCAGCTACATATTCACCCAGGCCTTCAAGCGTCTCGATTTTGGCTATGCCTCTGCGGTGGCACTGGTGCTGCTCGGCCTGCTGTTGATCTATTCCATGCTGATCATCGTTTTGCGCCAGACGCTTCTCAACAAGGATTGATGCCATGCGCGCCCGCAAAATCCCCCTCATTCTCGCGCATCGCCTGGCGATCCTCGTCTATATCGTCTTTGCACTCTTCCCCTTGTTCTGGCTGTTGAAAGTGGCCGTAACGCCGAACGACCTGTTGTATTCCGAAGGCGTTCGAATGTGGCCATCGCGCACGACATTCGACCACTTCCGCTTTGTGATCGCCCATAGCGATTTCC
Source organism: Agrobacterium sp. ES01 (assembly GCF_050320885.1). NCBI lineage: Bacteria > Pseudomonadati > Pseudomonadota > Alphaproteobacteria > Hyphomicrobiales > Rhizobiaceae > Agrobacterium > Agrobacterium sp. ES01. Next base: position 10,200 of record NZ_JBNQTH010000010.1, on the reverse strand, counting down.
CGATCTTCTTTCGCAACAGCGTCATCGTTGCAGGATCGACCGCCTTTATCGTCACGATTCTGGCGTCTCTGTCCGGTTACGCACTGTCGCGCTTCTCCTTCCGGGCAAAATACTGGATTGTCGCGCTGATGCTGATCACACAGATGTTTCCGCTGGTCATGCTGGTTGCGCCGATCTTCAAACTTTTGTCGCCGCTTGGACTGACCAACAGTCTCACCGGCCTCATCATCGTTTACACGGCCTTCAATGTGCCCTTTGCCACCTTCCTCATGCAGTCCTTCTTCGACGGCATACCCAAGGATCTCGAAGAGGCGGCCATGATTGATGGTGCCACGCAATTCATGGCATTTCGGCAGATCATCCTGCCGCTCACCCTCCCCGGCATAGCCGCCACGCTGGGCTTCGTGTTCACCGCGGCCTGGAGCGAGTTGTTGTTCGCGCTGATGCTCATCTCGGGTTCCGACGCGGCCACCTTCCCTGTCGGTCTTCTCACCTTCGTGTCCAAGTTCTCCGTCGATTTCGGGCAGATGATGGCGGCGGGCGTATTGGCGCTCATTCCAGCCTGCCTCTTCTTCCTGCTCATACAGCGCTACCTCGTGCAGGGCCTGACGGCCGGCGCGGTCAAAGGCTGAAAGGTTTTACAATGGCATCCATCGATATTCAGGGCGTCCGCAAGAATTACGGCAATTTTCCCGTCTTGCACGGCGTCGATCTGACCATTCAGGACGGCGAGTTCATCGTTCTTGTCGGGCCTTCGGGCTGCGGAAAGTCCACACTTCTGCGCATGATCGCCGGGCTCGAAGAGGTGAGCTCCGGAGACATCCGCATCGCCGACAAACGCGTCAACGACCTCCCACCGAAGGATCGCGACATTGCCATGGTGTTTCAGTCCTATGCGCTCTATCCGCATATGACGGTCGCCGACAATATGAGCTACAGCCTGCGACTGCGCAAAAAGGCCAAGGAGACAATCCAGGCGGCAGTCAAAGGCGCAGCAGACAAGCTCGGTCTGGAGCCCTATCTCGCGCGCCGGCCGAAGGCCTTGTCGGGCGGCCAGCGCCAACGTGTCGCCATGGGCCGGGCGATCGTTCGTGAGCCAAAAGCCTTTCTGTTCGACGAGCCGCTGTCCAACCTCGACGCCCGCCTGCGGGAACAGATGCGCGCCGAGATCAAGAAGATGCATGCGGATCTTGGTGCGACATCGATCTATGTGACCCATGACCAGATCGAGGCAATGACACTCGCCGACAGGATCGTCGCCATGCATGGCGGCGTGGTGCAGCAGGTCGGCGCACCGCTCGACCTTTACGATCGTCCTGCCAATCTCTTCGTGGCCAGTTTCATTGGCTCACCGGGCATGAATTTCCTCGAAGGTCGCTACCACGCCACCGCAGATCACGCCGAGATCAAGCTTGCCAATGGCACCCCCATTCCGGTGACACCGCGCAGTGGCCTTGAAAACGGAAGTGTCGCCACTTTGGGCATTCGCCCGGAACATGTGGTGATTGCCGATAAGGGCCGATGGAAGGCTGACGTCGAGCTGGTCGAACCCACCGGCTTTGGCATCATCCTCCATCTGTCGATCCACGGTCAGCGCTTCAAGATCTACACGCTTGATCGTTCCGTTCTCAATCCACAACCGGTCATCCACGTCGATTTTCCAACCGAGCATATCCATATCTTCGATGCCGACGGCAACCGCGTCGATTAGGCTGCCGCAGGCGGCGCTATGGAAAGGACTGATCGCGGGGCAGCACAGCCGAAAACGGAGCCCTTATGGGCTCCGTGGTCGCGGCCCGAGCGGTCAGGAAGAATACCGGTCAATCGTCAAATTACCCCCCAGGCCCGAAATCGCCCCCTCCCCGTCATCTCGCGAAGCCCCAACTCGCCCACGATGCGCCGCGCCGCCTGCGGTGTGACGTCGAGTGTCTGCACCACCATGCCGGTGGATACCAGCGGCCGCGCCATGACCAGCTCAACCAGCTCCGGCAGTTTCGAGGATGTTCGTCGTCCAATCAATTTGCGCTCCATCATCTGCCGCGCCAGCGCCAGCCGGTCATGTTCTTTAAGACCGATCTCTGCGGACGCCAGAAGACCATGGGCAATGGCAAGCAACCGGGTGTCGCGATCCCGATGACGGCGTTGATTTACAGGAATGGATTTGAGGCCGAGATTGAATGCGGCCAGATGCGCAGCCGTCGTCACCCCGGCCTCACGCAGGATTGACGATGCGAGCAAGCGTCCGAGCCAGGGCGCATGCTGCAAAACGGCCAGTTCGTTCCAGGCATCCAGAGCGAGTACAGCCTGCATGGCTGGCGGCAGGTCGTGTAACTGTCGCAAGGCACCCAGCCACTCCTCCAGCCGTTCGTCCTCGTCCCAGTCGAGGTCGTAGACCAGCGGATCCTTGTCCCGAACCCGAGCCGGTTTGGGCTTCATCGCCTGTTCGATGGCAGCGTCTGACCGCGCCAGCAGCGCATCGATGGCGGCGAATTCGGCCTCAAAGCCTGTCGCGTCTTGCGTCGCCTCGTCACCCTCCCCCGCTATCCCCTCCGCCTTTGCATCCGGCGCGGCAATCCTGCTCGCCACGGCGCGATCCGCCACCGTCTCCCATGCATGCCCTCGTAAGCTGCGCAGGCCATCAGCCGACAGGGCCCAGCCCGGCGGCTGTGCAGCAATGCGCCGGCGCGTTTTCAGGATGTCTCGGGCAATCGTGAGTTCGTGGGTGGGTGCACGTATGTCGCGGGTGGCATCATGGAGGACGAGGTCCTCCAGATGCACGAGTTCGCCGTCGATCCAAAGCGAGGCGCAGGCGTCGCTAAAATGGGATCGCTCGATCCAGCCCTGACCCACGGCGGAACGGAGGACGCGCTCATCGAGACGCGACAGTGCGACGCCCGCCGCAAATGCGGGGTTCGACAGCGATGCCACAGGCAATTTTGTGAGATCGTAAGACATTGAAATCATGGTAAATGATTTATTAAACGAACTCTATATCAAAATTCATATTCCTTACTGCATATGACTAGAGGTCGGCATTCTCACTAACGATAGTTTGCTGATATCGATAATGATGGATTTAGGCCCTAAGAACGGCTAGGCTGCGCTGGTTATGCTCTTGTCGCCAATTCCAATGCTCTCGAAATCGTCCAGAATGATCACGCACACAGTCCCAGCAGACGCTCAGATCCATAAACGTGCGGAAGAGCTGGATGCCCTGGACGCCATCCTGCCCTTCGACCGCCGCGACCAGTTGGCGGGACTTCTGACAGATGACGATGTCGCCACGCTGAAACATCTGGCCCATGAAGGCATGGGCTTCAATACGCTTCGCGCCCTCGCCTCCGACCTTGCCTATCTCGAAGCCTGGTGTGCCCTGTCCACCGGCACGGCATTGCCCTGGCCCGCACCTGAGACGCTGTTGCTCAAATTTGTGGCGCATCATTTATGGGATACCGACCAACGGCGGCAGGACAAGGCCCATGGTATGCCGCCCGACGTTGAGGCGGGACTGCGCGCCAAGGGCCTGCTCAAATCCGTCGGCCCGCATGCGCCTGCGACGGTGCGCCGGCGATTGACATCATGGTCGATCCTCACCCGTTGGCGCGGGCTGCAAGGTTCGTTCTCCGCGCCGGCAGTGAAGAGCGCCATGCGCCTTGCCGTTCGTGCCACAGGCCGGCCCAGACAGCGCAAAAGCAAGTCTGCGGTTACCGCTGAGGTTCTGGCGGCGCTTCTCGCCACCTGCTCCGAAAATACGCTCGTCGATCTGCGGGACCGTGCGATCCTTTTGACCGCATTTGCATCCGGTGGTCGCCGGCGGTCGGAGCTTGCCGGTCTGCGTGTCGAGGATCTCATCGAGGAGGAACCGGTGCGCGCAGATCCCAGGGATGAGAACTCCCCTGCCCTCCCCTGTATGACCATCAATCTGGGACGGACCAAGACGACCACCGCCGACGACAACGCCCATGCCTTGATGATCGGCCGTCCGGTCACTGCACTGAAAGCGTGGCTCCGTGAGGCCAGGATCGAGGGCGGTCCCGTGTTTCGCCGGATTGATCAATGGGGCAATCTCGACCGACGCGCGATCACACCGCAATCGGTCAATCTGATCCTCAAGTCGCGATGCAGGAAGGCGGGGCTGGATGAGACGAGATTTTCCGCCCACGGGCTTCGCTCAGGCTATCTGACGGAGGCGGCCAACCGTGGCATTCCGCTGCAGGAGGCCATGCAGCAATCGCAGCACAAGTCGATGAGCCAGGCCGCTGCCTATTATAACGATCAGGAACGGAAACAGGGCAAGGCCGCCCGCTTGATGATCGAGTGATGGCCGGTCGGAATGTGCGTCAAATCTGACGCGCAGTCGTCTCAGTCACAGAGACTGCTGCATGAATTTCACCTGAAACCGGTTCCGTTCCGGCGAATTATGCAGTAGCGCGTACGCACAACTCAACGCGCCATCCAACAATGGCGGCAAAAGCTGAAAATTTCCTCAACAAGACAGGAATTCTGCATGGAAACCACCACAATTGAATCGCGCAGCGATTTTGCCCAATGGGCCATCGAGCGCGCCCGGGCAATTGTTGCCGATCAGGCCGGCGATCTGGCTGTCGCCGCCCGCGATGGCAACGAGGAAGAGATTGCCAAAACCGCCAACGCACTCGGTCAGGCGATATCTGAAGCCTTGATCGAAGTCTTCGACGGATTGCTTCAAGAGGAGTAGGACGCGCCACGCCGCAAAGCCTGCGGCTTGATGTGAAATAGCAGACCGGTCGTCTCTGACAAAGGAGGCTGTTGTCTTAGCCGATGTTGTCGTCCGCCACCCGGTGTTTCTCAGTCTGAGCGCAAATTCATCCTTGCAATTCTGGAGCGTCCCTCCATAAATGCAAGGATGATAAAGCGCCATATTGCCACCGAACTTGCAGAACTCGTCGATACCAACCCCGCTGTTGCCCTTCTCGGGCCGCGACAGGTGGGAAAGACCACGATTGCACTCGAGCTCGCGCAAAACCGTCCTTCCATCTATCTCGATCTGGAATCCGACGCCGACCGGGCCAAGCTGTCCGATCCGGAACTCTACCTTGCCGGACATGCCGACAAGCTGGTGATCCTGGATGAAGTCCACCGTCTTCCGGACCTCTTTCAAAATCTTCGCGGTCTCATCGATCGGGGCCGGCGCGAGGGGCGCAAGACCGGTCGCTATCTGCTGTTGGGTTCCGCCTCTATCGACCTTCTCAAGCAGTCGGGGGAGACGCTTGCCGGCCGCATCGCCTATCTTGAAATGCAACCAATCGATGCTTCCGAAGTCGCGTTGACATCTGTCAACGATCTTTGGGTGCGCGGTGGCTTTCCCGACAGTCTGCTGGCCTCCAGCGACCGCGCCAGCCTGCGCTGGCGGCAGAATTTCATCCGCACCTATCTGGAGCGCGACATCCCGCAGCTTGGGCCGCGCATTCCTGCCGAAACCCTGCGGCGCTTCTGGACCATGCTCGCCCATCACCAGGCCGGGCTTTTGAATGCCGCCTCGCTCGCCCGTTCGCTTGGCGTGGATGGCAAGACGATCGCCGCCTATCTCGATCTTCTGGTCGATCTTCTCCTCGTTCGACGGTTGGAACCCTGGCATGCCAATGCCGGCAAGCGTCTGGTCAAATCGCCCAAGGTCTATGTGCGCGACAGCGGCCTGGCGCACGCTCTGCTGGGCATCGGCTCGCTTGAAGAATTGCTGGCCCATCCGGTCGCCGGATCCAGCTTCGAAGGCTTCGTCATCGAGACACTGGCAGCCGTTGCCCCCCATGGATCCGAATGCCACTTCTATCGCACGGCTGCCGGCGCCGAGATTGATCTTCTCATCACCCTGCCCGGCGGCAAGCTCTGGGCCATCGAGATCAAGCGCTCCTTGTCGCCAAAGGTCGAAAAGGGATTTCACCTCGCCTGCGACGATCTCAAACCGGCGCGCCGCTTCGTCGTTTATCCGGGCAGCGAACGCTATCCCCTCAACACGGAAACCGATGCGCTGTCTTTGACCGCCCTTGCCGAGGATCTTGCGGCTTTGCGGTAAGGTCTGCATGAAGCCGGTCATAGCCCCTTCCCTATTGCCGCTGTCGTTCAAGCGCCTGAAGCATCGGGAAGATGCTGAATGTACCCTTTTGAGCCTTGGTCGTCAGATCGCGCAGATAACCGCCGGGGGACCGGATCGTATCCGCCTTTTCAAGCATGATCGCCACGACGACCGACGCTGCCTGCTCTCCCATCGCGGTCTTCGCCTTGTGCCAGGCATCAGGAGAAACCCCCAGCATCGAGCGGACAAGATCCGCCGTTTTGATCAGATCCGCCCAGCCGGCAATCCCATCCTTGGCATAATCCCCTATTTGCGGGCATGTTCGCCTGAACCTTGCAAGACTGAGAGCAAGCTTTCGTTCAGGTGCCTGGGTTTCGGGTTTCTCGACTTCGCCCGTATTGGGGTTATAGCCGCTTATTTCAAATGATGAGTCTGTGTTTGAATTCTGTTGTTGGCGCTCAGAATTGACGTCATTGGCGCTCATTTCTTCTTCTGACAGGGTTTTCAGGTAGGTATCTTCGACCTGCTTGCGCAGGATAAGGAGCTGTTCCCGGCGACGTTCAAGGTCTGCAGGCGGGGCATTGCGTGGCATGGTGATCGCAATGGACCCGAGTTCTGCAGCAAGGCCTTCCCAATCCCCCTCACGGCCCTCCTCCATCGCACATGCGATGATCTTGGCGACATCGCGCCGATGGAGGGTAATTTCGCTTCTGAGGGCTCTTATGGCCTTGTCCTCGGCACGGGCCTTGTCGGCAGCCGCATGGATCTCGCCCGCTCTCAGCGCTAGAGGAGACAGATCGAATCCATAGGCATCTTCCACCTGTCCGTGATCGTCACGCCGGCAGAACCGTTTTCCGTTCGGACTGTCGCGGCGAAAGATCAAGCCGGCCTCGACCAATGCCGACAAATGGCGGCGGATGGTCGCTGGTGCCATGCCGCGCGAACGCAGCGACAGTTCCCTGTTCGACGGGAAGACAATAATGGGCTGGCTGCCATCGAGCATACGCTCTGTCGTGAAGCTCAATAGAGCCTCCAGCAGGCCGATGGTGCGGTCACCCAGGCCATATTGGCCAGCCGCCTCCGTCAGCGCCCTGATGAGCTGCCATTTGTCTGTCTGGCCACCATCATTGCCGCCGTCGCCAGCGCGCAGTTTCTCCTGCCTGTCAGCCACAGCCTTCTGCCTGGCAAAAAGCCGCGCAGACATACTGCCGCCGCCGAAAGGCGTCGTTGCAAGTCTCTCAATCATGTCACGGTCCCCGGTCTAGGAGACAAGCTGGATCCCGCGACGCTTCATTTCCGGACGCAAATCATCGCTCATCGACACGGATGCGTCGCTGACTCTTGACTTTGATCCTTGGAAGTGATTCTCTCGAATTGCTACATAGAAGAGGGCTTCCGAAATGGTGACGTTTTGGGGGCCTTTTTTCTTGTCTCGACGCTTCCTTTCAAGTGATTGCGATTACCCTGATGCGGTGGCTAGCAGCCTCGCACCTTACGAATCACCGCCTTCGTTCTTCACGAAAGCCGCGTAATCTTCTCCAAGCCGAGCCTTGAGCGTCTCTAAAAACTGCTCCGACACATCGGCTTTGAATTCTATTTTTACCGCCCTGCCCTGCCGGCTCATCCGCGCGAACGATTTCCCGTCCGGGCCTTTGAGATCCTCGGCGACAGCCTTGGCCTGTTTCGATCGCCGTGACAGGCGGTCAAACAAAAGCGTAAAGCGTTCGTCGCTTTGGGCGGATTTGAAGCGTTCCGAATAAACCTCATCGGTCGCCTTCTCGATGCCGGCGCCGGTTGAAAGCAATTCGCCCAGCGCCATCCACCGGGCACGGCCGGCTTTGGGTGCTGGACCAATCTGTCGGGCAAAGCGGATCGGAACCGCCTCTGCCACCTGCAACAGGCGCGACAGCTCGCTCTTTTGCACAGCCAGGGCATCGCCGATCAGCTTGCGCTCAAAGCCGCGATCCGTCAGCGTTTTGGCAAACAGCGCACGCTCGATAAAACTGAGATTGCGACGCTCGGCATTTTCCTTGCCCTGGGCAAGCACCAGCTCTTCGTCGCCCAGTTGGCGCACGATCGCCTTGACAGGCACACCCAGACGACGGGCAGCGCGCAAACGGCGATGCCCATAGGCGACCTGAAAACGGTCCTGCGCCTGCGGATGCGGGCGCACCAGGATAGGCACCTGCTGGCCGCTTTCACGAATGCTCTCGATCAAGGTCAGAAAGTCCGGATCGTCGCGCTGTTCTTCGCTCAACCGGTCGCTGACAAAGGAACCGTCGATCTTGTCGGCGTCGAGCGAGAGAATACGCTCGCCCTCTTCCATGGCCTGGCGCAGCGCGCGTGCCTCTTCGGCTTCGCGCGCGATCGCCGACAGCGACAGACCCATGGCCTTTACGGCACCGGATGTCGCCCGTGGCGGATCGCTTTTCACAGCTTGCGACGGCACATCCGAATTATCGCCGGATGGCATCGACTTGGTTTCAGGTGCCGGCGGCATCGGTTCGCCGAACAGTGCTTTCAGGGAAGATTTGCGATTGCTCCCGCTCATGATTTGCCACGCCCCCATGCGGAATGAATAAGTTGCTCGATCTCCGCATTGACGGCATCGAGCGATTCCATGGCGCGGTCATAGGTGCCGCGCGAGAAGTTTTCCCGACCGACCTCATACAGCGTCTGCTTGGTCAGACCGGCATCGGAGACTGCGGTCGATTTCACCATGGGTGCGGTCAGCACACGCTCACCAAACAGCGAGCGCAGGAAACCGACGATCTGCGTCTGCGGCCCATCATGCGGTTCAAAACGGGTAATCAGATAGCGCAGGAAGTCGAACTTCAGTTCGCCGCCCGCCTCACGCACGACGCTCAACAGATCAGATGTCATGAACAGAAACTGGCTCATCGAGGCCACATCCAGCATTTGCGGATGCACCGTCACGATCACAGATGTCGAGGCACAAAGCGCTGACAAGGTCAGATAGCCAAGCTGTGGCGGGCAATCGATCACCACCACGTCATAATCATCGGCGACGGATTGCAGCGCCGATTGAACGCGGGTGAAGAACAGGTTCTGCGTCTCGCCCGGCAGCCGTTGTGCCAGGGCACGCGGTGTCGCGTGTTCGAATTCCTGCAGTTCCAGATTGCCCGGCAGAAGATCGAGATTGTGGAAATAGGTCTTGCGGATGATTTCATGCAATGGGCGAACGTCACCATCATAGCGAATGGCACCATAAAGCGTGTCATTGCCCGACAGATCGAGTTCCGGCTGATAACCAAACAGCGCCGAAAGCGATGCCTGCGGGTCGAGATCGACAGCCAGCACCCGATGTCCGGTCATGGCAAGCGATTGCGCCAGATGAACAGCCGAGGTGGTCTTGCCGGAACCGCCCTTGAAGTTGGTGACCGTGATCACCTGCATATGTTCACCGCGCTCGGGATCGCGCCGCTTCACATAGGAACGCGCCTTGGCGTCGTTCCCCTTGGCAAGAGCCTGCTCGGCCAGAAAGTTTCTCAGTGCATCAATATCGGCCAGCGAATAATAGCGCCGCCCACCGGCCCCCACTTCCGGCTGCGGTCCGTCACCCGCCAGCGAGAGCTGACGCAGGTAACCGTCGGATACGCCGATCAGGCGCGCGGCTTCGCCGGAGGTAAAGCTGCGTAAGGTCTTCTGCGACTTCGGCGGAAACAGCCGTTCGCGCATCGCCTTCAACTGGGCAGACAGCGCCTGTGCGTCTTCCGCGATTGTTTCATCAGCCGGGCGCAAACTAAAAACCTCTTCATTGATCTTAACTGAGGACTGATTGGCCATCCTCTCGTCTCCTCGTGTCCCGCCACTGCCGCGTTTCAAATCTTCATGGCCTCACGCGTTATGACGGGGTATTTTGCAAAGCCTATGCGATTCCCGCCAGCGTGAATATACGCGTTGGAAGTTCACTTACATCAACCCAACTCATTTACGGCGAACGCAGAGATATCCACCAACAGCCGTTAGACGACGCTGTTGGATCAAGCGAGTCGCGTCAAGTGTTTTCTAGTGGATTGATCGAAACGAAAGAGTCCAGTTTTCGGATTCCTACGCTGTCCCGGATATGCGAGAGTACCTCATGCGTACAGGGATCACATTCGACGTCACCTCTGCCGACCGTGCTC
>NZ_JBNQTH010000009.1:0-173880 GCF_050320885.1 Agrobacterium sp. ES01 | reverse complement strand
ACCATCAGACAGCGCCGCTTGAACCACCAAGCCAAAGCGGCTTAAATCAACCCGCAAACCGAGCCGGAAACTCCATTCTTCCAAAGCCCAAAACGTCTCAAATCATTCGACGACGGACACCTTCTGGTGGGCGTTCTCCTGTCCACTTGTTCAAAACTCGTTCATGTACATGAATTGTGAACAAGTGGATTTCTTCGACCCCTCGCAAAGGGGCACACGAATGCAGTCTCTCAAAAATATGTACACACGATCATTGTGAACAACTGCAATCGGCTACAGAGCCAAAACCTTGGCAGTCTATATGCCTGCTTGTCCGCACCTAGAGAGGTCGCGCATAAAAAAACGCCCTCCCGATTACCGAATTCGGCTTGCATCAGGCGCATCTCGCTTATGCAGGCTGACAGCTGTGTTACGTTCTCGACATCACGCATCAACCATTGATAGGTTCATCCTGCGGGCCGAGCGAAGGGGTAGTTGTGATCGAATCACTGATTGAGAGAATTCAACAGCGGCTTCAGGCGGGCTCTTACCCAAATGAAGCCGCTATATCCTTTAGCGTGGTCATGCCACTCCTACGCGCATTGGGTTGGGACGATAGCGACCCCGAGCAGGTAATGCCGGAATACGCAAGCGGCGGCAGGCGGGTAGACTTTGCACTCAGTGGAATTGGCAAGAGGCCCAGCATCTTTGTTGAAGTGAAGGGTGTTGGTCGCGCGTTGGAAGGGGATCGTCAGCTTTTTGAGTATGCCTTCCATGAAGGAATACCGCTTTGCCTTTTGACCGATGGTCGGGATTGGAGCTTCTATCTACCGAGCGGACAAGGCTCTTATGACGAGCGGCGCCTCTACCGCCTGCAATTGACCGAACGGCCGCCAGCGGAATCCGCCCAGATACTTCGGCGCTACCTCGAACAGCAACGCGTGAAAAGCGGCGCTGCCTTTGACGATGCCATGCGTGATTACCGCGATATCGCCTCGACGCGTGAAGCTGCCCGCAATTTGCCGAAAGCATGGAGTGAATTGGTTGAACAACCGGAAGACCTCCTTGTTGAGCTTTTGGCAAGCCAGACGGAAAGTAACTGTGGCTTCAGACCATCGGCAGATGAGGTCATAGGCTTTCTCCGCTCTTTGAAGCAGACGGAGCCTATCAAGGCGCCCTCAGTTCCGCGACCAACAAAGAGGCCGGTCGAAGCATCCGAACCGCCACGGCCCAAGATATCGGAGCCAATCGCGCCCGTAATTAGCGAAGCACAGACGGGACGGGCGTTGGCATTCGAATTGTTTGGTAATGCCCAATCAGCACCAAATGCCGCCGCTGCGCTTGTTGAAATCCTGCAAGCAATCGCCCGCCGGTTCCCGAACTCCATGGAGGCGATAGCAGAGACAGCGAAGGGGCGAAGCAGAAACCATATCGCCCGCTCGCCTGCAGAAATTTATCCTGCGCGACCCGATCTTGCGCGAGCAGCGGAGATAGAGCCGGGCTGGCTGGTTGGGCTCAACATTGCCAACCGTGAGAAGATCCGCATTATCCGAGAGGCTTGCCGCGTGACCGGCTTGGAGTTCGGTGTGGATGTGAGAATCGATATGCCGAACGCTGATGGTTGAGCCGTGGCGAGGCTGCAGACCGACACGCTGATAATCTGTCAGCCTGTCATGCGCTCGCCACATTCGAATTTCCCAACCAATTCAACAGTTCCATTTTACTCTTAACCTATGGTTGCTCCTACTGGGTGACAGGTGGGTGCCAGAAGCGCTCAATGTCGGCTTACCAGCCTGTTAATCCAGATGTTCAGCGACACTAAACTTACCAATACTTGAAAGCACACTAGAAGGCGGACGACCCAATAGTTTGGTGCGATGTCTCCAAACGTCGCGGTCGTCGCTGATCCAACACTGAAATACAAGAAATCTCCGATATTCAGCACAGATCTCTGACTGTTGCGATATCCTGTTGCTGCTGCAAACAGCTTCCCCCTCAATCCAGCGATCGACTGCTCGTCTTCATCGACTTCTGTTTCGAACTTTGCGAACTTTTCACGCCTCGCTAAGAATTCTCGCTGATCTTCCGATTGCTGGAAATTAGTGAGGTGACCAAGCCCAAAGTCTCGCGCGCGGACCTCTGCCTCAGCAATGTCTAATCTTGCTTGAGCAGCTGCGATGGCGAGCTGAGAATAGGCAATTGCCTCCGGACCACTCGGCAGCTGGTCCGGGTCGCTAACCCCGGCATTCGCTAGGAAGGATCTCTGTTCCTCGATGACCTTTTGCAGCTGTGCTTCTAAAGGAGCGATCTTCAGCGCAACAAAATCATCATACTGTCGCCACATGGCATCTTCGAAGGCAGATTGGCCTTCGTCAATTTCAACTCGCCACTCCCGAAGTTTTCCTTGTTTTTCGCTTAGGGCGAGAGCTTGCGCTTGAAAATCCAACAGCAAACCCTTTATTTTGATGGATGCGGCATCGGCACTCAAGTTGGGTGAAATTAAAGAGGCTGGATCTTCATTCACCGGCAATGACCAGGTAGCTTCGAGCAGGTCGATTGGCAAGAAATTGACATCTTGCTGAACCCTAAAATAGTCTGGGCGAATGCTCCATATTGCAAAGTAAACCAACGCAAAAAACAATATAGAAAATATATATAGCGCCGCCAAAATATTTGATTTAGCCAATTTGAAATTCATCTCAAACCTTCACCCCGTGTCCTGCCTGCTAATACATGCACTTGGTACTTTTCTCCTAATCCGTTTGGCGCATTATGCCAATGCTTTGGAGAGAGAGTGAATGGTCATTGCATGTCGCTCGGACGAGCCAGGAGGCGCGTTTAGATCGTCGCCGGTATTCACCCTCGGGAATTCTGACCAACGGCGCTGCTGGCTCATTGTAACGCCGCCGCGTGCGCGAATGTCTGCGTAGAGTGCCCGTTAGTTGCGGATGCCCCTCAACGTTCCGGCTGCTCATGCGTAAGCCTCGGCTGACGGTTCGCTTGTTCAATGTAGTTGTCAATTGGCGTGAGGGCGACAAAGTCCGCATTCTCTCCCTCAGCCGTGCGCCGTCGATGGCGTGTCAGCAGGTGAACAATGCCAAGCACAAACATATGTGGCGTCATGATGATCACCGTCTTGATGTAGTCGGACGATGATTGGAACGTGTCGAGCAAATCGGCGAGAAAATTGTAGTCATCCATCGCGTTCACCTTGGGTAGCGAACGTATCATATCCGATAATGGGATAATTCCAAAATCGGATTATCCATCGCGCATTGACCAATGGATGCCTTGCGCGTGACGACATCAACTCATACCGAAGAATACCAAGTACTCAGGGCCATCCTGCGTGACGCGAGGCTTAACGCCGGTGTGACTCAGCAGCAGCTTGCCGAGAAGCTGGGAAAGCCACAGTCCTATGTGGCGAAGGTCGAAGGTGGGGAACGTCGCATTGACGTGAACGAGTTCATCGCATTTGCGCGGGCTATCGACATCGATCCAACAACACTGTTTCGGTCAGTTCTGGCAAAACTCAAATCTCAATGATTGCATCTACTTTTGGACGCCCGATACGTTGAAAAGGACAGTTCCCGCGTTCGGCTTGTTAAGAGTGGCAACATTCTTGAATTTCAAGGTAATTTGGTTACCGCGCTCTCCATCATTTTGAAGTGTTGCCTCGGGATTTATGCCCAACGTCCCGCCGGCAATCGGCAAACCTGCCGCAGAAACTTTCAAAGTATTAGTTGCGGATGCCTTAGAGCTGACATTGAAGACAATTGTGGCTTCATCCAAATACATGCCAGCCTTTTTTCGCCCTGACGTCAAATTTTGCAAATCACTGATTGAATTTGCAACATCAGAAACTGCTGCCCTCAATGTGATTGCCTGTGGGTCCGCAACATCTACTGGCGTCCGGCTCGCACAACTGGCCAAAGGCAACAAAAGTATGGAATACCAAATCTTAGTCATCTCAAACCCTTCGAAATCACTTAACCATAGAATAACAAATTGCAACAATGAGTCGAGTCAAATAGTGATTTCAACCAAGCATTATATGGGCAACGAAAATTAATGTATGCACAGTCACCTGCCAGGATTTTCCCTGACAAGGCTTTTGTGGTCGTCTTATTGGATAGATCGTCCAACAATAAGGAGACGATCATGTCCGACATCATCACCCTCAAGCAGCTCTGCGCCGAACTGAAGATTGATCCGCGTGAAGCCCGTGAACGCCTGCGTGCTGCTGCTCGCGACCCGAAGAAGCACCCTGAACTATCGAAGTTGCACAAGCCCCGAGCGCCGTGGAGCTGGGTTAAAGGGTCGGCAGCGGAGAAAGAAGCCAGAGGGCTGTTCGCAAAGAGATAGCCTCGACTGAGGAATGTGTAGGGCGTCCACAATCAAAAATAGTTTCCCGTAGAAAAACATCAAAAACTCGATAACAATCACTCCCTCTGATGGAGGGGTGATTCCAGCATGGCGTTTTCTATTGGGCTTCGCGTATATCAAGTTACTATTTACAAGGAGAATGACCGTTCTCCACTCATGCTCACCAGTGACGGTGCGGCCACGGATGCCAATAATTTTCTGGTTGATTTCGTAGACTCAAATCTCAACCCCAACGATCACGAGGACTTGCAAAGAAGTTGGTTCTTCGAGAAGAAGTCGACCGCCGCTGTCAATAACATCTTTGGATATTTGAGATACGGCACCTACGGCTTCGAAAGTGATCTCATTGATAGAAAAACCAAAAAGAGTAATTACAAAAGAAAGGTGGGAGACCTTGAGGAAATCCCGCTGTATTTTCACTTCTGGACACCCGCAAAACAGGAATTTGCGCTTGCAGCATTTCAGTCTTTTCAAGCCCGGTCTTGCGTTCAGGTGGTCATAAATGCAGCGACCGCCACTTTTGCGAAAAGACACAAGGGATACAGGATTTCATTTCGAAAGCTTATGCCGGGTGATGTCAAATCCAGCGTTATGTACTCGTCACCCGTCAAACAGCTAACGCTGATTAAAAAACAAGTTCCACAAAACAAAGAAGATAGATATCTATTTGATTTTAAGCCAGATGAAGTTGAATTCGAGATTTCGTTCAAAGCTAAGCGTAAACGCACCCTTGGTTCACTGGCATCAATTCTCGATAAATCAAGCGACAATGCTGCGCAAGCCCTAAGATTCGATGGCATAGATTTTGATCAAGCGAAAGCTGAAGTAACCGTGGGTAACAAACGTCGGACCGTAGGTATACTGGGCTACAGCAACGATGCCGGCGTGATAGAATTGTCAGAGAGCGTTCAATATGGCTCAGATGGCCATCCGTCATTCGCCTCGATTAAATACGAGACTGAACAGATATTGAAAGATTTCCAAACAACTCTATCAAAGCCGAAAAAATGAAAGCCAACGTTTTTCATATAATCCAAGCGCATCTCGCCACCTTGAAAATTGATGGTGAAGCTCGGTATCATCGGCCTGATATCTTATTGTTTTTCATTCTGCCCCTTTTGATAGCTGTTATGGCATGGGCCTTTGGGGGATCAATAGAAAAAGATACCTTCAGCGTTTCAATTTCAGTTTTTGCTATTTTCTCGGCTCTGCTTCTCAATGTGCAGATCGCATTGTTTAGCATTTCGCAACGTGACTGGAAGCCCGAAGCTGATGCGCTGTCCAATGATCTCCGAAAGAAAAAGCTGGACGAGAGGCGCGAACTGCTTGGCGAATTGAATACCAATATCTCGTATCTGATTGTTGTATCGTGCTTGGCCGTGACGGTTTTTCTGATCTTCTATGTCATAAAGAAGACCGACTGCATAGAAACACCAATTTCCATTTGGCTATATGTACACTTTTTCCTGACGCTTTTGATGATAATTAAGCGCGCACACGCTCTCTTTCAGAAAGAGTATGAAGTCACCGGTCACCCGGAATGACTAGCCGGGCACCCTATGCACATGGACCAGCCAATGCTAACGCTCTGCTAGGCACGCGCACCATGGTGAGTAATCAACAGTTATTTTCCGAGGAAGCTTGCAACCAGCATTCCAATACTTATGTTTATTTCGTCCATGATTGTTTCGGGAAACCTCGAGAAGTTAGAAATAACAACTCAGATCGTGACCCGGAATCGTCTCGCCACCGTGGCTTTTGCCGCAGAGGTGTCTGTAGTCACAGCCTATCCGTGCGCAGTCGATGACCTGAGCCTGACCGTTGCTCGAACAGCTGTGAATACTGCACCTTGCGGTGTCCCCAAGGCAGCTAACAAGCAATTTTGTCGTCGGGCTGGGCCGGGGCCGAAAGCGCTTGACATTGCCAAAAACCAGCTATGCTGAAAGGTAGAGAAATGCGTGATTCAGCCCCCAAAAACCGGCTCGACTGAGCTGGCGTTCCGTCGCGGTCGCTTGCGCCCTCGTCGCCGCGTCCATGATTGTTTCGGGAAACCTCGAGAAGTTAGAAATAACAACTCAGATCGTGACCCGGAATCGTCTCGCCACCGTGGCTTTTGCCGCAGAGGTGTCTGTAGTCACAGCCTATCCGTGCGCAGTGGATGGTTTCCCCTCAACGGTCGGGATATGTATGAACTGGGGGCCCGAACGTAGAACCTATGAGAACACTTTTTGAAGAAGTCCGTTCCGAGCAAAACTATTTTCAGCTTGGCGCCATGTTAGGCGAAGCGCGCTTAACTCGTCCAACGACGAGATAAAGGGCTTTGCTGCCGAATTTGAACATCAGCACCAACGTCATCTTAAACGCATCGCACGGCAATTACGTGAAGAAACATTTAAGTTTGATGAAGTGAAAGGCGTTCTAAAGGACAGAAAACAACGAGAAAAGGTCGGCAAAGACCCGCGGCCTATTGCAATCGCCACCCTTAAAAACCGCGTGGTTCAGCGCGCAATTTTGCAGGTTCTTCAACCGCGAAAAGCTTCGGACGAACGTGATATCAACACAAAGTTCGAGCCGATTGAAGGCCCACGTTTAGGCACAATCAACCAAGTAAACAGATCCCGTTTCGGGGTTGGTGGATTAATGCGTCCATTTGGTGGAGTTCGTCCAGCGATCAAATTGATCATGGACGCAATGACCAATGGTGGCGATTATTATTACCAGTCAGATATCAAAGCGTTTTTTACAAAAATTCCTACTGCTGGCATCGTCACAAAAGTGCGATCAGAAACGGGGGATGAAAAACTAGCTGCTCTTTTCGCGAAAGGGTTAGAGGTCAATTTGGCGAACGAAGACGAGCTATTTTCGTATTCAAAACTTTTCCCTTCCAATGGAACCGGTGTAGCACAAGGCTCATCCTTGTCAGCCTTCGCGGGAAATGTTCTTTTGTTCGATTTTGATCATCAACTGAACGATATGGGCGTCACTGCGGTTCGATACATTGATGATTTGCTAATCGTTTCTAGTTCGGAAACATCACTAGATGACGCGATCTCGTTCAGCGAAAAATACCTAGCTTCGTTTGGCTTCTCGCTTTACCCCGCTGTAGCTGGCTCTGACAAAGCTGCCCGTGGCAAATGTAAGACGGGGTTCAATTTCTTGGGCTGCATGGTCCAAACCAACCGATGCGTCCCTAGTTCCGCATCAAGGAAAAAGGTGAGCGCCGACGTCAGTGAAGCAATATCCGCCTCAAGAAAGGCCATCAACGAACTGGTTCAGCAAGGAAAACAATTTAACCCGAAACACTCGCGAAGCACAGTAATACACACATTGGGGAAAAAGCTATTTGGCTGGGAAAAGTCTTTCGCCTTCTGCACTGACGCCCAAGCGTTCAAACTGGTTGACGCAGATGTTGCTGCAAAGGTTATAGATTACGAGCAATGGGTCCAGAGAAAGATAAAGGGGCTGTCTCCCGACATGATCATGCTCATTTTAGGAATTCCTATTACTGAACAGCTTTTCCACGCCGATATTGCTAAGCGGAAAGCCAGTTAACCGCATCCAATTCCACCCCACCGCATTCAAGCCCACGCTTTTGTCACCCAGAATGACACCCCGGACGTTCCACACGCCAGCATGCCCACTGGGCACGAGACCTAACCATCTACAATATTTAGGAATTTTTGGTAGCGGGAGAGGGACTTGAACCCCCGACACGCGGATTATGATTCCGCTGCTCTAACCACCTGAGCTACCCCGCCACATGCGCCGGATCATCTGGTTTTTCAACCGTCCGGCGTCAGGATGAGCGGCTTATAAAGGGCGGCTCCCCGGCCTGTCAAGCGCAAGATCGGCATTTTGCTGTGCTTTTGCCAAGCCTTTGTAAAAGGAGGCAAATGAGGCCGGAAAAGAGGAGGCAATAGCGGCAGAACAGCCGTCAGGCGGGTCACCGTCGCAGGCAAGCAGGGCCGGCAAGTGCGGGCGATGATGCCCGCTTTGACGCTCAGGCAGCGGCAGGGGTTGCCAGAAGCGCCCGCAAGGCCAGTTCTGCATCTTCCGCGCGCTTGGAGCTTTCAATGAAGCCGCCGCCATAGACGCGGGCATCTGCGCCTTCGCCGGAATAGAGCACGCAGGCCTGTCCGGGGGCGATACCGGCTTCGCCGATGGCGAGATCGACATAGATACCGTTCTCATCGGCATGAAGGGTGGCCTGTGCCGGCGGGCGGGTGGAGCGCAGCTTGGCATAGCATTCAAAGCCTGTGCGGGCAGTGTCCTTTATGGTTTCGTCGCCCAGCCAGTTCATGTCGCGCAGATAGACGCGGCGCGTGTCGAGCGCTTCCTTCGGGCCGACCACGACGCGGCGCGAGCGGGCATCGAGATAGATCACATAGAGCGGATCGCCGGTGGCAACACCCAGACCCTTACGCTGGCCGATGGTGTAATGCAGGATGCCGTCATGGCGACCGAGCACGCGTCCGTCCAGATGGACGATATCGCCGGCCAGCGCCGAATCCGGCTTCAGCTTGGTGATGATGTCGGCATATTTGCCCTGCGGCACGAAACAGATGTCCTGGCTGTCGGCCTTCTGGGCGACCACCAGTCCCATGTCTTCGGCCAGTTTCCGTGTTTCCGCCTTCGACATCTCGCCCAGCGGAAAGCGCAGATAGTCGATCTGTTCCTGCGTCGTGGCAAAGAGGAAATAGCTCTGGTCGCGTTCGCTGTCGATCGGGCGGAACAGGGCGCGGTGGCCCGGATCGTTTTCCAGCGGCACGGATTTCGAGCGGATGTAATGACCGGTCGCCAGCGCGTCGGCGCCCAGTTCCTTCGCCGTTGCCAGAAGGTCGGCGAACTTGACCGTCTGGTTGCAGGCAACGCAGGGGATCGGCGTTTCGCCGGCAATATAGCTGTCCATGAAAGGGTTGATCACGGTATCGCGAAAACGCTGCTCGTAATCCAGCACATAGTGCGGAATACCAAGCGTTTCGCAAACCCGGCGGGCATCGTCGATATCCTGGCCGGCACAGCAGGAGCCGGCACGATGAACGGCTGCGCCATGATCGTAAAGCTGCAGCGTGATGCCCAGAACGTCATAGCCCTCGGCTTTCAGGATGCCGGCCACAACGGAGGAATCCACGCCACCCGACATGGCAACGACCACGCGGGTGTCTTCCGGCTTCTTGTCGATATCCAGCGTGTTCACGGGGTCTCTCGCCAATTCTGCTTGTTGAACGTCACATTTATCATATCGGGCGGCATCGGGGCATTCTCTGCGCGGCAATGCGGCATATCATGGTGACAAGGCGTTTCTCGCCTCGACCGAATTGCTGAGGGATATAGAAAGGATTTGATGGCCGGACAAGGGGCTAGGCACGTCATTGACGGGCGAAGACCAAGGGAAATGACGAAAATCGCCGCGTCAGCGCCATCTTGGGGCGACGATGACGGTTCTGCGCGGCAGAAAGGAGCACGGTGCTGCTGCAAGCCGTACTCCTTCGAGCAATGCTGCCCATTCGCTTTCAATGCACGTTCTGGGCCGAGACGCGCCAGACCGTGTCTCCCAAATCGTCAGCCACGATCAGCGCCCCTGTCTTGTCGAAATCGACACCGACCGGACGCCCTCTCGCCTCGCTATCCTTGTTCAGGAAGTCGGTGACGAATGGCTCTGCCTTGCCAGCAGGCTTGCCGTTGGCAAAGGGCACGAAGGCGACCTGGTAGCCGTTGAAATCACCCCGGTCCCAGCTGCCGTGTTCGCCGATAAAGGCGCCGCCCTTGTATCTGGTCGGGAAACTGTCGCCAGTGTCGAAGGTGAGGCCAAGCGGGGCAACATGCGAGCTCAGCGCATAATCCGGGGGGATGGCCGAGGCCACCAGATCCGGTCTTTGCGGCTCGACGCGCGGATCGACATGCTGACCGTAATAGCTGTAGGGCCAGCCGTAAAAGGCACCGTCCTTGACCGAGGTCATATAGTCCGGAACGAGGTTGGGGCCGAGTTCGTCGCGCTCGTTGACCACCACCCACAGCGTATCGGTGCCGGGATAGAAGGTCAGGCCGTTGGGATTGCGCAAACCGCTGCCATAAATGCGATGGGCGCCGGTTTTGGCGTCCACTTCCCAGACGGCTGCCCTTTCCCGTTCAACGCCTTTGCCATTTTCCATGATGTTGCTGTTTGAGCCCACGCCGACGTAAAGCTTGGTGCCATCCGGGCTGGCCGTCAGGCTTTTCGTCCAGTGGTGGTCGATCGGCCCGCCGGGCAGGTCCGTCACCTTGGTTCCCGGACCGGTGATTTTCTGGTCGCCGTCATGATAGGTGTAGCGCATCAGGCTGTCGGTATTGGCGACGTAGAGATCATGGCCGACCAGCACAATGCCGAAGGGCGAGTGCAAGCCATCCAGAAACACCGATTTCTGGTCGTAAGTGCCATCGCCATTGCTGTCGTGCAGAATACTGACGCGATTGCCGCCTTTGGCACCTGCGCCGGCATATTTCTGCACCCAACCCATGATCAGGTCCTTCGGACGTTCGACCGGCTCAACGCCCGGACCGTTGGATTCCACCACCAGAATATCGCCATTCGGCAGAACATAAGGTTGGCGCGGATGTTCAAGCCCTGTGGCGATAGCGTCTATCTTGAAGCCTTGCGGCACGGTCGGATGTTCGCCCTTGGACCAGCCGATATCATGGGCCACATGCATGGGTGGCACGAGATAGGCATTGGGTGCTGGCAGCACCGGGTCGGGGCCTATCTGCGACTGTTTGTCGAAGGCTGCCGCCATCGCCGGCGCGCTTGCCATCAGCGAAGCCAGCAGCAGGGCGGTGGTCCCTGCCAAACGATTTGTCAGGTGACGGCTCATGACACATTCTCCCTATAGGCAAGGCTCACGTTCCGATAATGGAAGAACGCAGCGGCGATCATCAGGATGACGGTGAGGGCAGACAGCATCAGTCCGCTTGGCACCACCGAGGTCCAGGCATCGCGGCTATGAACCAGATTGTTGAAAAATGCGGTTGTCAGCGTGAGTGCGATGGCTGCAACAAACAGCCAACTGTTGACGTTGAGGGCAGGCCTTGGACCGCTGAAATAGGCAATGATGCCTGACAGTGCAGCCAGACAGGCAAACAGCATGCCGAAGGCCAAGAGCCACGCCGAGAAATTCGTCCATTGCATGTCGGGCGCGCTTGCATAGGTGAGATCTGTCAGAAAAGCGCCTGTAAAACAAACGGCTGGAACGGCTGCGAGTGCGGTCGTCATTCGGTCGAGAACGCCGAGTTGATAATAGACATGTGTCGAGGGATACGGCGCAATTACATCAGGTTTTGAATGCATGATTTTGCTCCTCCAAGAAAAACGATGCTCGTCATTCCATAGTCAAGTAAAAACGTGTGCGTGCGCCGGCCGTTCCTTGGAAATATCTTAAATCTTTGTAAGGTTTGACCTTGCTTGCACCGTGCGCTGATGCCGGTCCACAATTGAGCGCTCGACCGTCTTCGCCCTTGACCCCTCTGGTACGTGGGGTCAAAACAGGGGTGCTTACACACCGGACGATTTCCGAAAATCTCCCTTGCGCATTTGAAAGATAGGGCATGCCTGCTGCAATCCTTCTCGATGTCCGCGATGAGCGCTTTGCCGTCGCCGGTGCCTTTACCATTTCGCGGGGGTCTCGCACGGAAATCCGGGTCGTGACGGTCACGCATTCGCATGACGGCTCCAAGGGCCGCGGCGAATGCGTGCCCTATGCGCGCTACGGCGAAACCGTGGAGGGTGTGATGGAGGCAATCCGTGCGGTTGAGGGGGATCTGGCGGCGGGGCTCGACAGGCAAGGCTTGCAATCTTTGATGCCGGCCGGGGCTGCCCGCAACGCCCTCGATTGCGCGCTCTGGGATCTGGAGGCCAGGCGTGCGGGCATGCCCGTATGGCAACTGGCAGGATTATCGACGCCCAGACCGGTGGAGACGGCCTATACGCTGTCGCTCGGAACGCCGGAGGAGATGCGCGCGGCCGCCGCCCGGAATGCGACGCGCCCCTTGCTGAAGGTCAAGCTCGGCACCGATAGCGATCTGGAGCGGATCGAGGCCGTGCGTGCCGGGGCACCCGCTGCCCGCATCATCGTCGATGCCAATGAGGGCTGGACGCTTGCGCAGTATCAGGCGCTTGCCCCGGTCTTCGTGCGGCTGGGCGTGGCGCTTGTCGAGCAACCTCTGCCGGCGGGGG
The DNA here is from genome assembly GCF_050320885.1 of Agrobacterium sp. ES01. Classification (NCBI taxonomy): domain Bacteria; kingdom Pseudomonadati; phylum Pseudomonadota; class Alphaproteobacteria; order Hyphomicrobiales; family Rhizobiaceae; genus Agrobacterium; species Agrobacterium sp. ES01. Next base: position 161,309 of record NZ_JBNQTH010000009.1, on the reverse strand, counting down.
CCGATGATGCGCTGGCAAGCATTTCCCGTCCGCTTCCGGTCTGCGCCGACGAAAGCTGCCACGACCGGGCCTCGCTGTCGTCGCTGAAGGGCAAATACGATGTCGTCAACATCAAACTCGACAAGACTGGCGGACTGACCGAGGCGCTTGCCATGGCGCGGGAGGCAGAGGCCATGGGTTTCGAGATCATGACCGGCTGCATGCTGGGCACATCCCTTGCCATGGCGCCGGCCTTTCTGGTGGCGCAAGGGGCAGCATATGTCGATCTCGACGGACCATTGCTTCTGGCAGCCGACCGCGATGTGCCCGTGGAATATGTGGGGTCTCAGATGCAGGTGCCGCAGCGGGGGCTTTGGGGGTAGGCGTTTTTGGATGTGCGGTGCCGTCAGTCAGGCCAGGATTTCGTCGCTCTATCCGCATCGATTGCGACTAGAGCTTTTTCATCGTCCCATTGCCGGCAAGCCAGATCACATGCCGGGCGCCGCCGCGTTTGCCGTTGGCGCGGGTGTTGACTTCGCGCACGGTGTAACCGCTGTCCTTCAGTCTTCGGGTGAAGCGGGGATCGGGGCCGGAGGACCAGACGGCGAGCATGCCGCCCTTGCGCAGTGCTGCCTTTGAATATTGCAGGCCGGAGAAGCTGTAGAGCTGGTCGTTGCTTTCACGCGTCAGCCCGTCCGGGCCATTGTCGACATCGAGCAGGATGGCATCGAAAGTGTCGCGCGATGCCTTGATGAGTGCTGCGACATCGCCTTCGTGGATCGTCACGCGCGGATCGTCGAGGCAGCCCTTGAAGACCTCGGCCATCGGGCCGCGAGCCCAGGCGATGACGGCCGGCACCAGTTCGGCAACCGTGACGGTGGCATCTTTGGGAAGCACGGCAAGGGCTGCCCGAAGGGTAAAGCCCATGCCCAGCCCGCCGATCAGCATATGCGGTTTTCGGGTCGCTTCGATCTCGGCAAAGGCAAGTGTCGCCAGCGCCTCTTCGGACCCGCTCAGGCGACTGTTCATGAGCTCGTTTGAGCCCAGCATGATCGAGAATTCGGTGCCACGCTGCTTGAGCCGCAGCTCTCCGCCACCGCCTGGAATGCTGGCGGAATCGATCTGGGTCCAGGGGATCATTCGAGCTCTCACTATGTCAATGAACGGCAGCGCTCCGGTAGCATGGACGCGCGCGGGGTTCAACAAACGGCAATGGCCCTCGGTGCTCAGATGCTGTTGAGCTCGGCCCGGTGGCGCTGCATGGCGAGAAAGCGGGCATAGTCTCGCTGGTAGAGCCTTGCTGTTTCGGGGTTGGGCGCGCGGCGCTGTCCCTTTGGTCCCATGGCGCTTCCGGCGGCCGTGAGCGAGGGGTAAAGGCCAGCGGCGGCGGCGGCATTGATCGCCGTCCCCAGCAAGACCGCGTCATCGCTCTGCGGGATCACCACGTCGATGCCCGTCACATCGGCATAGAGTTCGACCAGCAGCGGGTTTTTCACATGGCCACCGGTCAGGTGCAGGCAGTCGCATGAGAAACCTGCTTTATCCAGCGTGTCGAGGATCTGTTTCAGACCCAGTACTATTGCCACGCAGGCGCGCCAGTAGATGCGGCACAGACCGTCGAAGCTCGTGTCGAGCGTCAGGCCGGAGATGACACCGGTGAGGTTCGGATCGGCAAAGGGCGAGCGGTTGCCGTGAAAATCGGGCAGGATATGAATGCCCTCGGCAAACTCGTCGCCTTGCTCCTTGCGCAGTTCCTGAATGCGCGCAATGACGGCGCGATGGTTGGCGACAGCCGATCCGCCGCCGGCGCTGTGCAATTCCAGCAGATGGCCGAGCAGGCCACCGGTTGCCGATTGCCCGGCCTCGACCAGCCAGAGATCGGCAAAGACGGCCTCGAAGTAAGGCCCCCAGATGCTTGTCCCGTGATGGGGTTCGGCGGCAAAGCCGATGATGCAACTGGATGTGCCGCCGATCATGGCGACCTGTCCGTCTAGCTGTCGCGGATCGCCTGCGGCATTGCCCAGTACACCCAGCGCACCGGCATAGGCGTCGATCATGCCCGCTGCGACCACGACGTCTGTATCGAGGCCCAGAGCTTCTGCTGCGTAGCCGCAGAGCGTCGCGATCGGTCTGCCGACCGCGACGGTGTCATCGGGCAGGCTGCCACGCCTTTTCAGATCTTCCAGACCGATCTCAGCCAGAAAATCATCCTGCCAGCCGGAGGGCTTGTGGGCGAGGAAGTTCCATTTGGCAGTCAGCGTGCAGCGCGAGCGGCTTGTGGTGCCGGTTGCCTTCCAGGTGAGGAAATCGGCAAGGTCGAAGATGTAGCCCGCCCGCTGCCACAGATCCGGTCGATTGCGCTTCAGCCACATCAGCTTTGGCATCTGCATTTCCGGCGACATGATCCGCCCGGAATGCTTGATGGCCTCGTGGCCGGTGGCTGTGCATTGCTCGGCTTCTGATCCGGCGCGGTGGTCCATCCATGCGATGGTGTCAAAGGCGGTCTCTGCCTCTTTAGCCAGTGGCAATGGCGCGCCATTGGCGTCGCGCAGCACCAGCGAGCAGGTGGCATCGAAGCCGATGGCGGCAATGCGTGCCGAATCCATGCCTGCCTCTGCCAGAGCCATGCGCACGGCCTTGCAGCAGGCGGCCCAGATGTCTTCAGAGGCGTGTTCGGCCTGTTCGGCATCCGCTCGGCGCATCAAAATGGGATGTTCGCAGCGTGCCAGAAGTTTGCCAGCGCGATCCACCAGGCCTGCGCGCGCGCTGCCCGTTCCAACATCGACGGCAATCACGTGATCGCGCATTCTTGCTCGTTTCCGTCCCTGTTTTTAGTTTTGCCTGATAAGGTGGAGCAATTCGCCCATCGCGTCAAATGTCGCATCGGCACCCAGCGAAGCAATGGCCGATCGATGTTCGGGGGCCGCGGCGTGACCGCCGCCGGTGAAGGCCAGAACCCGCATGCCGGCGGCTTTGGCTGCCTGAATTCCAGCGGGGCTGTCTTCGATCACCACGCAGTCTTCGGGGGCACGGCCCATGCGCTTGGCGGCAAAGAGGAAGAGATCGGGAGCGGGCTTGCCGTTGGCCACCATGCTGGCCGAATAGATTGGCGGATTAAAGCGAGGCTTGAGCCCGCAGACCTTCAACGACAACTCTATGCGCTCGATCTGCGAGGAGGAGGCGACGCACCATTTCAGGCCGGCCTGCTCCAGTGAGGCGATGGCATCTCCAACGCCGGGGACAGGTTTGAGATCCGTGCGGAAGCGCTCGTATAGGGCCATCCGCATGGTTGTCAGAAAGCTATCGCCAAGGGCCAGTCCGTGTTCTGTACGGGCCGTTTCAATGACGGTGGAGAGGCTGCGGCCGAGAAATCGCTCTTTGGCCGCCTCTTCATCGATCTCGATGCCCACGTCGCGCAAGGCCTTTACCAGCACCTCCAGCGAGATCGTTTCGCTGTCGACCAGAACGCCGTCGCAATCGAAGATCACTAATGGTCCCGTTGCCGCGTTCATCGTTCCGCATCCTCTCGCTTCAGGTCAGCCCACCGGAAAGGTAGAGCTTCAGCGTTTCTGCTGTGCCAATTTCATGAAGCGATTGCAAGGCGTTGGTGAAGCGCTTGACGAACAGCGGGTTGGAACCGACGCTGCCGAAAATGTCGACGATGCCGATAAAGGCGTTCGGATCATCCTTGGCCTTGAGTGCTGCCGCCTGCAGCCGCTCGGCATTGCCGTCGTTGAATTCGATTGCCTTGCCAGTGTCGGACACACCTTCGAAATAACGGCACCACAGTGCCGAAACGAGGGCGAGGCCGACAACGTCGAGGCCCTTGGCCATGCGGTCGGATGTGGAAGGCAGGATGAATTTCGGCTGGCGGTTGGAGCCATCCTGAGCGAGGCGCGGAATGGTGTCGCCGATCTTGGGATTGGCGAAGCGATGTTCGATCAGATTGAAATAGTCGGCAAGATCTGTGTCCGGCACAGGCGGTACGATGGGGATGATCTCGTCCTCTTCCAGCTTGCGGAGGAAGTCACGGATCAATGTGTTTTCCATGGCTTCATGGACGAAGTGGATGTCCATCAGGGCGGCTGGATAGGCAATGGCGGCATGGCCGCCATTGAGGATGCGCAGTTTCATCAGTTCATAAGGGGCGACATCGTCGACGAAAGTCACACCGACCTTTTCCAGTGCCGGACGACCCAGCGGAAACTTGTCCTCCAGTACCCACTGCTTGAATTCCTCGCAGAAGACCGGCCAGTTGTCCTCGATGCCATAGGTGTCCCGGGTGATGGTGAGCTCGCGTTCTCCGGTGGCCGGCGTGATGCGGTCGACCATGGCGTTGGGGAAAGCGACGTTTTCGTGAATCCAGTGCGCGAAATCAGGGTCCGACAGTTTTGCCAGTCCGCACACAGTCGCCTCGGTCACTTCGCCATTGCCTGGAATATTGTCGCAGCACATGACGGTGAACGGAGCCAGATCCTTCTCGCGGCGGGCCTTCAGGCCGGCGATGATCAGGCCGAACACGGTCTTCGGGCTTTTCGGGTTTTCCGCATCGGCGACAATGGCCGGATGTTTGGGGTCGAATTTTCCCGTTGCCGGATCGATAAAGTAGCCGCCCTCCGTGATCGTCATCGAAACGATTTTGATCGCAGGGTCCGCGAGGGCGGCAATGATCTTGTCGAAATCCGGGGCGGCGATCATGTCGATCATCGGGCCGGTGACGGTGGCGCTGGAGCGGTTATTGTCCTGCTCGACAACGGTCGTCAGATAATTCTGGGCCTCTAGCTTTTCCTTCATCAGGTGATCGTTGGGCATGACGCCGGCGCCCAGGAGCGCCCAGCCGAGATCCAGTCCCTGGTTGAAGAGTTCATGCAGATAGACGGCCTGGTGGGCGCGGTGGAAATTGCCGACGCCGAAATGCAGGATGCCGGTCGACAACTGGTCGCGCCGGTAAAGCGGCACGGCTGCGGTCTTTGCGGCATCGTCCAGGGTTGCGAGTGAAAGTTTGCAGGTCATGTCATCGTCCTCGATGGGGAGAGCGTGCTTGGGGTCAGCTCATCCGGTTGCCGCCGTCGACTTGCTGAGTCTGGGCGACGATGTCGTCGGTCCCGCCGACGAGTGTGTTCCGCTCGCCGGCCGGAGTGTTTTCATGTTCGGCAAAAAAGCGCGCTCGCACCCGTCCGTCGATTGTGCGGACAGGCACATGGTCATTTCGCCATGCCTTTTTCGTCAAAGCGGTGCATGCGCTCTTCGTCCGGGGTAATGTAGACGGTGTCACCGTGGCGAACCGGCAGTTCGCCGCCGACGCGCGCAGTCAACAGGCCCACACCCTCGGTCTGGACATGCAGGAAAGTGTCAGAGCCCAGGTGTTCGGCGACCACGACCTTGCCCTTCCATGTGCCTTCCGTCGTCGACAGCGCCACGTGTTCAGGACGAATGCCGATGGTCGTGGCACCGTATTTCGCCGCAGGTTCACCCGACAGCAGGTTCATCTTCGGCGATCCGATGAAGCCGGCGACGAACAGGTTGCGTGGATTGTGATAGAGATCGAGAGGCGACCCCACCTGTTCGATATTGCCCTTGTTGAGCACCACGATCTTGTCGGCCATGGTCATGGCTTCCACCTGATCGTGGGTCACATAGATCGAGGTGGCACCGAGCTTGTGGTGCAGTTCCGTGATCTCCAGACGCATGTTGACGCGAAGAGCCGCATCCAGGTTCGACAGCGGTTCGTCGAACAGGAAGCATTCGGGGGAGCGCACGATGGCGCGGCCGATGGCGACGCGCTGACGCTGACCGCCAGAGAGATTGCGCGGCTTGCGCTCCAGATAGTCGGTGAGGTTGAGGATTGCTGCCGCATCCTCAACCTTCTTGTCGATCTCCGCCTTGTCCATGCCGGCCATCTTCAACGGAAAGCCGATATTGGAGCGCACGCTCATATGCGGATAGAGCGCATAGGACTGGAAGACCATGGCGAGACCGCGCTGCGACGGCTGTTTTTCGGTCGCGTCGACGCCATCGATCATGATCCGTCCGCCGGAGACGTCCTCCAGCCCGGCGATCAGCCGGAGAAGGGTGGATTTGCCGCAGCCCGACGGGCCGACGAAGACGACGAATTCGCCATTGTTGATCTCGAGGTCGATCGAGGGGATGACGACGGCTTCGCCGAAAGCCTTGGAGACCTGTTCAAGCTTGATGCTGCCCATTGTCTAATTCCTTACTTAACAGCGCCGAAGGTGAGGCCGCGTACGAGTTGCTTTTGGCTGAACCAGCCGAGAATGACGATTGGCGCGATGGCCATGGTCGATGCCGCCGAAAGCTTGGCATAGAACAGGCCTTCGGGGCTGGAATAGGAGGCAATGAATGCCGTCAGCGGCGCCGCATTCGAGGTGGTCAGGTTGAGGGTCCAGAAGGCTTCGTTCCAGGCCAGGATCACGTTCAGCAGAAGTGTCGAGGCAATGCCGGGAACGGCCATCGGGGTGAGCACGTAGATGATTTCCTTGATCAGCGATGCACCGTCCATGCGGGCTGCCTCCAGGATCTCGCCCGGAATTTCCTTGAAGTAGGTGTAGAGCATCCAGACGATGATCGGCAGGTTGATCAGGGTGAGGACGATCACCAGACCGATGCGGCTGTCGAGCAGGCCCATGTTGCGGAAGATGATGTAGAGCGGCACGAGCACGCCAACGGGCGGAAGCATCTTGGTCGACAGCATCCACATCAACACATCCTTGGTGTGCTTGGTTGGCGAGAATGCCATGGCCCATGCTGCAGGGATCGCGATGATCAGGCCGCAGATGGTGGAACCGAGCGATATGACCACCGAGTTGGTGAAGTAGTGGAGATAGGTCTCGCCACGGGTGCTGGTGAGGATGTCGTGGTAGTTTTCCATCGTCCAGCGGAAGAACAGGAAGGAGGGCGGGGAGGCAATCGCCTCGCCCTCGGTCTTGAAGCTGGTGAGGAAGGTCCAGAGGATCGGGAAGAAGATCAGGAAGCCGACAAGCCAGGCTATGACGGTCCACATGATCTTGCGGTTTGTGGAAATTGCGCGTGCCATGGTTCAGCTCTCCAGATTCTTGCCAATCAGGCGGATCAGGAAGAAGGCGACGATGTTGGCCAGGATGACGGCGACGATGCCGCCTGCCGATGCGCCACCCACGTCGAACTGCAACAGAGCCTGGGCATAGATCAGATATGTGAGATTGGTGCTCTGCGTGCCGGGGCCGCCATTGGTGGTGACCAGAATTTCGGCAAAGACGGAGAGCAGGAAGATGGTCTCGATCAGGATGACCACGGTCATGGCGCGCGATAGATGCGGCAGGATGATGTAGATCAGCTTGGAGATCGGACCGGCGCCATCCATTTCGGAGGCTTCTTTCTGCTCCTCATCGAGCGACTGCAGCGCGGTGAAGATGATCAGCGTGGCAAAGGGCAACCATTGCCAGGCCACGATGATGATGATCGAGGTCAATGGCGCCGTGGCGAGCCAGTCGATCGGCTGCATGCCGAGCGATTTGGCGATCCAGGCAAACAGGCCGTTGACCGGGTTCATCAGCATGTTCTTCCACACCAGGGCGGAAACCGTCGGCATGATGAAGAACGGGGCGATGACGAGAATGCGTACGAAACCCTGGCCGAACATCGGCTGGTCCAGCAGCAGTGCCAGCGCGATGCCGCCGATGACGGTGATCGCAAGCACGGAGCCGACCAGAATCAGTGTGTTCTTCAAGGCCGCGAAGAAGGCGGGATCGGTCAGGAAGTACTTGTAGTTCATGAAGCCGGCAAATTCTTCCATGCCGGGCATCAGCAGATTGTATCGCAGGAACGAGAAGTAGATGGTCATCGCCAGTGGCACGATCATCCAAGCCAGAAGCAGGAGCACGGATGGTGCTATCATCAGACGTGCCGCAGAATGTGTGTGGGTGGTCGCCATTGGGACTGCGCCTTTCGTCATCAACTGTTGATGAGGCTGCGGTTTTTGCGGGTGGCGAATATTCGCCTGACCCTTGAACCTGACCGGCACCGCAGCCGATCCGGCCATTGTAATTTCAAAGAAAAAAGGGGGCGGCAACCTGCTATGAGCTTGTGATCAAGCCGGCTCCCGCCCCAGTTGGGACAGGGAAACAAATGCTTCCCTGTTCCGTGTCTTCGAGGAGAACTGTTACTTGATGTAACCGCCCTTGGTCATCTCACGGGTGGTGAGCGCCTGAGCATTCTGCAGAGCCTGGTCGACCGAGACCTGACCGGCGAGGGCTGCAGAGAACTGCTGGCCAACCGCTGTGCCGAGACCCTGGAATTCAGGGATCGCGACGAACTGGACACCTGTGTAAGGCACCGGCTTGACGGTCGGGTTCTTCGGATCCGCCGAGTTGATGCTGTCGAGCGTCATCTTGGCGAAAGGAGCGGCTTCCTGGTATTTCGGGTTCTCATAGAGAGAGGTCCGCGTGCCCGGAGGAACGTTTGCCCAGCCATCGGTTGCGGCAACAAGCTCTGTGTAGTGCTTGGATGTTGCCCAGCCGATGAACTTTTCGGCAGCTTCAATCTTCTTGGAGCCAGCCGGAATGGCCAGGTTCCAGGCCCAGAGCCAGTTACCGTTCTTGTCCACGCCTTCCTTGTGGGGAGCAAGCGCAAAACCAACCTTGTCGGCAACCTGCGAGTCCTTCGGGTTTGTCACGAAGGAGGCCGCAACCGTCGCATCGATCCACATGCCGCATTTGCCGGTCTGGAACAGAGCGAGGTTTTCGTTGAAGCCGTTGGATGACGCACCGGGAGGTCCGGATTCGTTCATCATGTTGACGTAGGTCTCAAGCGTGTCCTTCCACTCTGGCTGATCGAACTGGGGCTTCCAGTTCTCGTCGAACCAGCGTGCGCCGAAGGAATTCGACATGGCGGTGAGGAACGCCATGTTTTCACCCCAGCCGGCCTTGCCGCGAAGGCAGATGCCGTAGACTTCATTGTCCTTGTCGGTCATCTTTTTCGCCGCTTCGGCGATGAAGGACCAGGTTGGGCTGTCAGGCATTTCAAGCCCGGCCTTTTCCATCAGGTCCTTGCGGTACATGATCATCGAGCTTTCGCCGTAGAACGGTGCTGCATAGAGCTTGCCGTCTTCGGTGAGGCCCGACCGGATGGCCGGAAGCAGGTCGTCGACATCGTAGTCAGCGCCGAGATTGTCGAGCGCAACCAGCCAGCCCTGCTTTGCCCAGATCGGCACTTCATAGGTGCCGATGGTCAGGACGTCGTACTGTCCACCCTTGGTGGCAATATCGGTCGTGACCTTCTGGCGAAGCACGTTTTCCTCAAGTGTTACCCACTCAAGCTGGATATCGGGATTGTCCTTGGTGAAGTCGTCCGTCAGCTTTTGCATCCGGATCATATCGCCGTTGTTGACGGTGGCGATGGTGAGGGTTTCAGCGGAGGCCATACCGGCCATCGCCAATGCCGAGCAAGCGCCCAGCAGAACGGTTTTCAAATTCATGATCTTCCTCCCAGAAGAGAAGTGAGCATTCGCTTTGCTCGTGGGCAATTACTCATTTTCTAGCGTCGAAAGTCAATGGCAAAAGAATGCTGCAGTGCCGAAGACCTGTGTCATCGCACGGAAACTTAACGATAAAAACTGATGTTAAGAGTTTATTTAGACAACAGGAAACGGGCTGTGTCTTCATCGGTAATGAGCGCATTTACGCGTTTACCGTGCAGTGCGGCACGAATTGCCCGGTGTTTGCGGCGACCTTTGGCAAGGCCGATCACGCAGGACGTGTCCCTCGAGGGGATGGCGATACTGGCAACCCGCTGGTTGACGTCATTGTCCAGAAGCTCGCCTTCGGCATCGAAGATCCAGCCGCAGATCTCGCCTATGGCGCCGGCGGCCAGAAGGGCATCCATTTCCTGCGCGTCGAGAAATCCATCGAGCAACAGGGGCGCTGTCTGGTCGAGTTCGCCAATACCGACGAAGGTGACGTCGGCGCGGGCGCCCAGCTCCAGCGTCGGCAAAACCAGCGGCTGTTCGTGCAAGAGGTCGCGCTCGGCTCTGGTCGACACCAGAACCGGAAGCGGCATGGGAAAATGGCGCGCCTTGATGGCGTCGGCCATGGAGTAGATGACGTTGTAATAGGCCGCTGATCCGTCCGGACTGATATTGCCCGTCAGCGAGACAATGCGGTGCTGGGGACACTCCATCGGCTGAAGCTGATCGACTGCCGCGCGAAGGGTACGTCCAGTTCCCATGGCAACCACCAGCGGTTCGGAATGCATCAGCCAGCGCTCGATTTCGGCGGCGCCCGCTTCGGCAATGCCGGCAGCGCTCGAATCGGAGCCGGGATCTGCGGGCACGACCTCGACCTGCCGGAGGTCGTATTTCTCCTTCACGGCCTCGGCCAGTTCCAGACATTCGGCGATCGGATGCTCGATACGCACCTTGACCAGCTTTTCAGCGACGGCAAGCGAGACGAGACGCTGGGCGCTCTGGCGTGAAATGCCCATGGAGGAGGCAATCTCGTCCTGGGTCCGTCCGGCGACATAGTAAAGCCAGCCGGCGCGCGCTGCGTCGTCAAGCCGTCCGGTGCTGCCTATACGTCGTGCCATGGTCTCTCCTCTGCGAAATTGAGTAGCCGCGAGGGGAGGGAGTGTCAATTGTCACGCAGGCATGGGCCTGTCAGTACCGCTATCCCTGACGACAGGGAGCATGCCATGGGGGTGAAGGGACACAATCGTCTTCCAAACCCTGCATGTCCGTTCTCGTGCCCGGCTTCCGTCCAGACCACCGATTCCCGATCGGTTGCGAGATATCCTTGCGCTGATCTGAGCCATAGGTGACAGGATGAAGACGGCATCGCCAGCTGCGCATTGTTTCAATTCAAAAAGAGCCGTCACATCGACCGCAAATGGTACTTGTCAGACAACTAAGCATACTGCATCAATGTCTGCTTTCAGGCGCCTGATCGAAAAGGCGCACCGCAGGAGAGGAGACACCATGCCCGCACCCGTCAACACGTTTAAGAAGGATCTTCTGGAGGGGCAGACCGTCTACGGTCTGTGGGTCGGTCTCGCCAATCCCCACGCGGCGGAAATTTGTGCCGGTGCCGGTTTTGACTGGGTGTTGATCGATGGCGAACATGCGCCGAACGACATTCCGATGATTGCGGGCCAGCTTCAGGCGGTCTCCGCACAGCCGGCCCATGCCGTGGTCCGTGTGCCGGTCGGCGAAAGCTGGCTGATCAAGCAGGCGCTCGATATTGGCGCGCAGACGCTGATGTTGCCGATGGTCGAGACAGCCGAGCAGGCAGCCCAGCTTGTCAGGGCTTGCCGTTATCCGCCGCACGGCATTCGTGGCGTGGGCGCTTCGCTTGGTCGCGCCAGCGATTTCGGTCGCGTCTCCGATTACACCACGACCGCCGATGAGCAGATCTGCATCGTGGCGCAGATCGAAAGCGTCTCTGCAGTCGAGAATATCGAGAAGATTGCCGCTGTGGAGGGGGTCGACGTCCTCTTCATCGGTCCCGCCGATCTGGCAGCGGATATGGGCCATTACGGCGATGTCAGCGTGCCGGACGTCATGGCTCTGGTGGAAAAGGCGATCAAGACCATTGTTGCGCTGGGCAAGCCTGCCGGCATCATGACAACAAACACGGAATTGCAGCGTCGGGCAAAGGCAGCGGGGGCGACCATGCTTGCCAGCGAAAGCGATGTCGGGCTCCTGATGCGGGCAGCGGCTGCGCATTGCGACAGCATGAAGGGGTAAGCCTCGATCGACTGCGTAGAGAGGATATGGCGATGACAAAGCTGACATTGGAAGAAGCGCGCGAACTGGTGATCGGCGCGCTTCTAAACAGCGATGTCTCGCGCGAAAATGCTGGCATTGTTGCCGATGCACTGGTCGCAGCAGAGGCTGCCGGACAGGGCGGACACGGGCTTCGTCGAGTTCCCGCCTATGCCGCCCAGGCCCGTGCGGGCAAGATTGCGGGGCACGCCAAGCCTTCGTCCTTTCGTGTAAGACCCGGCGTGTTGCGCATCGATGCCCAGAACGGTTTTGCTTATCCTGCATTCGATCTGGCGCTTGAGGAAATGCCGGGCATTGCACGGGAACAGGGGATTGCTCTTGCTGCCATCAACCGCTCGCATCATGCCGGTGTGATGGGGCTGACGGTCGAGCGTTTTGCAGAGGCAGGGCTCGTTGCCATCATGGTGGCCAATGCGCCAGCGGCCATGGCACCGTGGGGCGGCCATCGTGCACTCTACGGCACCAATCCGCTGGCCTTTGCTGCGCCGGTCGAAGGCGATTTGCCGATTGTCATCGATCTGGCGCTCTCCAAAGTGGCCCGCGGCAAGATCATGGCCGCACAGCAAAAGGGTGCGGCCATTCCCGATGACTGGGCCTTTGACGTCAACGGCAATCCGACGACGGATGCGGATGCTGCAATGGCCGGCACCATGGCGCCTCTTGGCGGTGCCAAGGGAGCGGCGCTTGCGCTGATGGTCGAACTGCTGGCTGCAGGACTGACGGGTGCCAATTATGCTTTTGAAGCGTCTTCCCTGTTTACCGATCAGGGACCTCCACCGTCACTTGGCCAGACCATTATTGCGATCGATCCCGGTGCGAGTGCGGATGGGGTTGCCGGGCGCATGAAAGAGATGGCCGAGGCGATCTCCAATCAGGAGGGAGTGCGTATTCCCGGACGGCGCGGACAGGGCCAAAGAGCTTCAGCCTTGCGCGACGGTCTGGATATCGACGACGAGGTGGTCGCGGCCATCCGTGCGATCGGCTAAGAAGCCTCAGACGAAAATTTGCAGGAGGTCCCCATGGCCAAGATGATCCACTCGATGATCCGCGTGCTTGAAGAAACGCGTTCGGTCGATTTCTACAGGAAAGCCTTCGGGCTGGAGATAGCCCAGCGGCTCGATTTCGAGACGTTCACGCTGGTTTATCTGAGCAATGCAGAGACGCCGTTCGAACTGGAACTGACCGTCAACAAGGGGCGGGAAGAAGCCTATAATCTTGGCGACGGCTACGGTCATCTGGCAATCTCTGTCGATGATCTCGACGCGGAGCATGCCCGCTTTGCCGAGCTTGGCCTTTCACCCAACAAGATTGTCGAGTTCAATCGAGATGGCACGTTGTTTGCCCGCTTCTTCTTCGTCACCGATCCCGATGGATACAAGATTGAAGTGCTGCAGCGTCATGGACGCTTTCTCTGACATTCCTGCCTGGTGCTTGGTGCATTTCAGCGCCAGTGAGCTGCCATGATCCGTGCCTTGGCCCGGGTTCGTTCATAGGCATGGCGGATGCGCACTGCCGCCGTGCCTGCGCCGTGGTGCTGTTCGACGGCCATCTGGTTTCCGCGCCAGACGAAGCCGTTGCCGAACCAGGCTGCGGTCCACAGTGCCGGTAGTGCCAGATCGCGCAGCATGATCGCGCCGGGTGTCTTGATCGACAGGGGCCAGCGATAGGCGCGGATCAATAAGAGTTCTGCGCCATACCACAGTGTGACATAAGCGAGCATCGACCACGGAGACCAGTCGCCGGCCAGTGTCAGTGCAAGTGTCGTTGCGATGGGGAAGAACCCGCCGGAAAACAGTTCCGGCACGAAGAACAGCGGGAAGGATACGCGTCGCAGCCGTGCCCAGCGTAGTTGTCTGCGCCAGATGCTTGCGAAATCGCGTTGACCCAAAGGCTGAGGGAAGGGGCGTTCGACCAGACGCACCGACAGGCCTGCCGCGCGCACAATCTTGGTGGACGCTGCATCTTCGGCCACTTCGTCGGCCAGCCGCTCAATGCCGCCGGCATTGTCGATCAGATGCCTGTTGACCAGCATGGTCTTGCCCTGGGCAAAGCCCATTCCGATTTCGTCGGCCAGCAACTGCCAGCGGGCCTGAAAACTGTTGAGCCAGGCGCATTCCAGTTCGGCCGCGAAGCCTTCAGGCGCGGAACCCACAGGCGGAGAGCAGACCATGCCGGTTCCCGGCGTCATGCGTTCAAACAACAGGCTCAAATAGTCTGCGGGCATCAGCACATTGCTGTCTGCCATCACGATCCAGTCGTGGCGTGCGGACTTCCAGCCCTTGACCAGATTGTTGAGCTTGGGATTGATGCTGACCCGGTCGTCGCCGACCAGAAGCCGCGCCTCCATGTTTGGATGGCGGTTCATCAACTTTTCGACCAGCGGAACAGCCGCATCGGTCGAGCTTGCGACGCAAAACAGGATTTCGATCTCGGTTGGCCAATCGAGCTGGAAGGCGCTTTCGAGCGTCGCCTCGAGATTGTTTTCAAGGCCGCAGACCGGACGCAGGATGGTCACCGGTGGCGAGATCGTCTTGGAGGTTTCGGACACTGCCCGTCGTTTCAGCACACGTTGAATGGTAATGGCGATCGTTGCGAGCTGGATGAACAGAGTGGTTGCGCAGAAGGCCGTAAAAGCGACCATGGCCGAGGTCTCCTAATGTCTGCGCACTAGGTGACAAGTCTGTGTAACAGGCGTGTGACGGTGGACAGGGCTTGCCGCCCCTGCGGTCGTCGCTCCTACCGCTGCTTCTTGCTGTGGCGCGTCCTGCGGGCGGAGATCAGTTGCCATCCGAGCAGGCCCGCAATCGTCGCGGCAACCAGAAAGCCGGTGGCGTTGCTGGCGAATTTGGCGATGGCGATCACATGGTCGCTGAAGAAGAAGCCGAGGCCGACATAAACCATCACCCAGATGGTGTTGCCAAGGCAGCTCAGCAGGAAAAATGCGGGCCAGCTGAACCGCGTGACGCCGGCAATGAGATTGACATATGGCGCGAGCGGGCTGAGCAACCAGTGGCACAGGAATATCGCGAAACTGCCATGCCTGGCCATGGTGTCTTGGGCCTTGGTCAGGGTCTTTTGTCGGGTCGGATTCTGGCCGACGCGCTTGAGGATTGCTGCACCTCCGACGCGCCCGACGACGAAGCCGATCTGATCTCCGAAGAAGGCGGCGGCCAGCGCCGTCAGGAACACAGAGGTCAAAGAGAACTCGTCTGCGGCGACGAGCGAGCCCATGACCAGCAGCACAAGCGAGGAGGGGACCGGCAGTGCCAGGCAACCCAGAACAGTGACGAGGGCGAGCAGCGGTAGGCCGTAGGTCGGAACGAGTGCCAGGAAAGCTTCACTCAACGGGTCGCACCTCCCTGCCGGATGCCGGCGATGGCACCGTCTATGCGAGCCTTCATGGCGTCGAGCGCGATACCGTTTTCCTTGGCGATTTCGCTGATGGTTCGTCGCTTTTCCGGCAATGGCTCAAGGTCCAGCTGTTCGGCCAATGCCTGCGGGGGCACATGATAGGAATGCGCGATGTAGCGCATGGTCATCCAGCCTTCGAGCGGTTGATCGCGATGGGCCGGATCGTGCCAGTAGAAAGCGAATAGCAGAAAGCGGATCGCGAAGATGGCCGCTACAATGCATGCCGCCAGGAAGGCTGGAAAAAGCAGTCGGTCAAGTCGCCAGCGTTTGATACTCTTCGTCATTGTCATCCCGTTCTTGTTTCGACCTGACCCACATGATGTGTTGTGTCCGATCGCATGTTGCGGGTGTGTCGGGCTTGACTTCGATTGGTGTGCGTTTTCAATCACAATGAGCTTTAACCGGAAAAGGCACAGCGCGGCAATGACGATCACAGATGTAAGGCTCGACGAAAGCTGGAAACAAGCCTTGGCAGCTGAATTCGAGAGCGCCTATATGCGCCAGCTCAAGGCGTTCATTCTGGCCGAAAGAGAGCAGGGCAAGCATATCTTTCCCAAGGGGGCGGACTATTTCAGGGCGCTGGATCTGACGCCGCTTGCTCAGGTGAAGGTGGTGATCCTGGGGCAGGATCCCTATCACGGCGCCGGACAGGCGCACGGGCTTTGCTTCAGCGTGCAGCCGGGCGTGAAGGTGCCGCCGTCGCTGGTGAATATCTACAAGGAGCTCCAGGGCGATCTCGGCATATCACCTGTCCGTCACGGCTTTCTCGAAAGCTGGGCGCGGCAGGGGGTGTTGTTGCTCAACAGCGTGCTGACGGTAGAGGAGGCGCGTGCCGGTTCACACCAGGGGCGCGGATGGGAGCGCTTTACCGATGCCGTCATCCGTGTGGTCAATGACGAGTGCGATCATGTGGTCTTCATTCTGTGGGGTGCCTACGCCCAGAAGAAAGCGTCTTTCGTCGACGGCATACGGCATCTGGTGCTCAGGGCGCCACATCCGTCGCCCTTGTCGGCGCATGCCGGTTTCTTCGGCAAAAAGTACTTTTCCAAGGCCAATGCTTTCCTCGAAAAACACGGAAAGTCTCCGATCGACTGGCAACTGCCTGAAGTTCCTCCGCAAAGTTGATGCGACGTCGTATTTTCACTTGACCCTAAATTTCTATTGGTTTTGATTGCAGCGGTATTCTGGTTGCAAATTGACACTTATCAACTCATTCAAGGCACTCTTTCATGTCGCCGACGTTCAGCGAGCCGGTCTGGATAAGCCCTGCGCGCGCCTATACTTTCGATGCCAAAATCGACGCAGACGAGGCCGTGGATCTTGCTGTCATCGGCGGCGGGCTGCAGGGTCTTTCGACCGCTTTTCATGCTGCCAGTGCCGGGCTCAAGGTCCGGGTCGTCGAGGCCAAGCAAATCGGCAGCGGTGCTTCCGGGCTGAATGGCGGTCAGGTTATCCCTGGCCTCAAATACGATCCGGAATGGCTCATCCAGCATTTTGGCGAAGAACGGGGCGGCAAGCTTACGGATTTCGTGGCGTCGGTTGCCGATTTCACGTTCGGCCTGATCGAGCGCGAAGGGCTTGATGTCCAGCATAACAGAAGCGGTTGGATACAGGCCTGTCATACAGCTGAGGCCATCAGGCGGGCTGAGGAACGGCACCGTCAGTGGTCTGCCATGGGTGCTGATGCGCAACTCCTGAACGATGCCGATATAGCCTTGATGACGGGGGCGAATGGCTATGTCGGCGGCTGGCTCGATCGGCGCGCAGGCGTGGTCAACCCGCTGGCCCTGACAATGGAACTTGCACGCCTTGCCTGTCAAAGCGGCGTGCGCATTCTTGAAGGCAAGGCGGCGACACGACTTCGCAGCAGCCTCGGTGAATGGCAGGTGGAGCTTGCCGACGGTTCGACCCTGAAGGCGAAGAAGGTTCTGGTTGCCACCAACGCCTATTCCAGTGATCTGGTGCCCGGATTGGCACAGAGCCTTGTTACGCTTCATTCCTTTCAGATCGCCACCGCACCGCTGCCGGCTGACCTTTCAGATGCCATCCTCCCGCACGATCAGGCGGTTTCCGATTCCCGTCGCATTCTCGTCTATTACCGCAAGAGCCCGGACGGGCGCCTGGTGCTCGGCGGGCGTGGACGCATGGGGCATCCGAAGGGTCCGCAAGACTGGGCGCATCTGCATCGCGCGATGCTTCGGCTCTATCCCGCGCTGGAAGGCGTCGCAATTGCAAAACGATGGTACGGACGCGTTGCCATGACCCCCGATCACCTGCCGCATCTGCACGAACCGGAACCGGGCCTGATGATGATGGCCGGCTGTCAGGGACGCGGCGTGGCGCTGATGACCGCCATCGGTGCGCCACTTGCCGCTTATGTACAGAGCAGCGACAAGGGCCGACTTCCCTTTCCGGTCTCGCCGATCCGGCCCATCCCGTTCCACCGGTTCCGTAAACTCGGTGTGACGGCCTTGATCACCTGGTACAGAATGCTCGACAGTTTCGATCGCTGATCCAGGCGCTCGGCTTTCCATATGTGCATGGTGGCGATAGGGTTTCGGCGGGAGAAACCTCTCGTGACAGGAGCATCGAATATCCGTGAAACGCAGCTTCAATCCGCCATCGGTCCGCCGTCCGTTCGGGCATTATAATCATGGTCTGCTGGTGCCGCCGGGCGCAAGCCTTCTGGTCACGTCCGGCCAGCTTGGCATTGGAACCGATGACAATATTCCAGAGGATGTGACTGGCCAGGCCGAACTCTGCTTCGAGGCGATCAAGGCGATCCTTGAAGAGGGCGATATGAGCTTTGCCGATGTGATCCGTATTTCAGGCTTCGTGACCAAGCGAGAGGATTTTGCCCCTTATATGGCTGTGCGCGATCGCTATACGCTCGATCCGAAGCCCGTCTCCACGCTCCTCATTGTCGGTGGCTTCACGCGCGCCGAGTTTCTGGTCGAAGTCGAGGTCACTGCGGCAAAGGTGTTTTGAAGAACCTGTTTTACGCAGAAAAATTAGCACCTTAAAGTTCTAATATGCTAACTTTAACATGTCCTTGAAGTATCCAGTTCGCCGGTCAGGTGAGCTGGATACGCTTTGACGTGTGGAACAAATCGCGTCTGACTTTGTTTTCCTGCCGAGATTATTCGACAGGAAAGGCAATCGCCATGAAGACGAAGATTATTGCACTTGCAGCTCTTGCCGCTGCTTCCCTTTCAAGCGTTGCTTTCGCCCAGGAAGGCACTGTGACCGGTGCCGCCGGCGGTGCCGTAACCGGTGCGATTGTGGGCGGTCCTGTCGGGGCTGCCGTGGGTGGTATTGCTGGCGCCATCGCCGGTACGGCGATCGATCCGCCGCCGCCGCGTGTCGTTGAATATGTTCAGGTTCAGCCAGCTCCAACCGCACCTGTTGTCATTTAGCAGCCGATCGCAGTGGGTGAGCCCTTGCCGCAGACAGTCGTTCTGACGCCGGTGCCGGAAGATCCGAGCTACGCCTATGCCATTGTCAACAATCAGCGCGTGATCGTCGATCCGCAAACCTATGTGGTCGTTGGCGTTTACTGATTGCCATTCGATATCGTGGGGTCGCTGGTGGCGACCCCGTTTCATCAATGCCAACCATCCTTGAATGAACAAGGGGAAGTGAAAATGAAAACCGTCCTGCCTGCCATTGGAATGTCTGCTCTGTCCGCCCTGATCATGGGTGGGGCACTTTACCTCGCCGTTGACAACGCAAGCACGGATGCGACTGCCTCTGAAGTGTCCGATCATGCGACGCCGCAGCAGGTGGCGATGGTTTTCGATGAAAGTCCGGCAGTCGATCCGGTAAAGCATGACGAGACCGCTGAGGCCATCGTGTGGAAGCCGCATGATATTCCAAAAAACCGGCAACATGTTCGCCGCGTCGGTGCCCGTTTTTATCCCGATCCCGACAACAAGCTCAATCTGATGCTGACCGGCTTTTAAGGTAAGTCACGGTCTGATCAGAAATTCTCCATTTCCTTGCGCACCTTTTCCATGAAGGCAGCGCGCGTTTCGGGCGTGCAGTTGTTCATGTCGTAATGCGCCATGAAGCGCACCGGTGCGCCGATCTTCACCTGTCCACGGATGACACGGTGAATGACTTTCTTCGGCGGGTTTCCAGCCAGTGTGGCACGCCATCTGGTCGCACCATAACTCATCACGGCCGCCACCTTGCGGATATGGCGCAGTGTCGGCGTGAGCTTTCCGTCCTCCAGGTCGAATGAGACCCCCATGGTCCAGACGCGATCGAAATACCCTTTTAGCATGGCCGGAAACCCGAAGTTCCAGACAGGTGTGACGAAGACCAGTGCTTCTGCTGCGCGCAGGCGATCGACATAGGGCTTCACCAGTTCGGTATTCTCGGGATAGCTGTGATAGATGCGCCGATCATGGGCTGACATCACCGGGTCGAACCCCTCGGCATAGAGATCGCAGGCGTCGACGTCGTGGCCGGCCTTTGCAAGGCTATCGCACACCAGCTTGAACAGCGCCTTGTTGAAGCTTTCTTCAACGGGATGGGAATGGATCACGAGTATGCGCATTGCTGAAAAGCTCCAGGGCAAGGCTTCGCAGCACGCCCGCGAAGCGAAGTTGAAATTTTTCCGCGCCGTTTGTCCCACTGATTTCAATATCGCCGCCAAGCCGATGTCGAAACCATCATCGCGTTTAAGGCGATGGGCCGGCGCAAACCGCATTTGACTTGCGCCGGACGGGAGTACCTTCGGAACTCGTTTAGTCTTCTGGCGGGTCAGGCCTCCGTAAAGGACTGAAGGCCGGGGAAGAGATAGTTCTTGCCAGCCTTGAAGTCGAAATCGGGATTGTCCCAGGCAATCATCTTGCCGGGATTGAGCAACCCCTTGGGATCGGTCTCTTTCTTGAACGCCAGCTGAACCGTGTCGGTCTGCTTCATTCCGCCTTCTTCCAGCGTATAGCGGTGCGGGTTGAAGATCGGGCAGCCGTTTTCCTCATGCAGACGGATGATCTCGTTCAGCCGCTCTTCTGTGGTGTAACGCACCAGCGGCAGGCCGGAGCACTGGATCTGGCCATCGAATTTCAAAAATTCGAGGTGGCCGAACACTTCGCCGGGGAACATCTCGACCATCTTTTGAACCTTGGCAACGTGATCGGGACCCGGATATTGCACCTGAAGATAGGTAAAGCCGGTGTCGAGCTTGAGCGCGCGCAAGGTCGTGTGGTTCCAGGCAAGTTCATAGGCATGCGGGATGCCCTTCATGCTTTCGACAGTGTCGGAGCGGAAGCGAAGATCGGCCTTCATCTTGTCGGCATAAGCAAGGAAGGGTTCCATGGAATGGGGGGCGACCATGAGGACTACAATCGACTGGCCTTCCTTCAGCCACGGCTTGTGACGGGTGAAGTAGTCATAGGGGATCGGCGCGGTGATCGGTGCGACTTCCTTCAGAAGAATACCGTTGCGGCGGCAGATGCCATCGGCGAAGCGCACCGCGTCCATGTAGTCGTCAAAGCCGACAATCACATCCACCCAGTCATAGGCGGGCGCAAGCGGCATTTCGATCTCGGTGATGATGCCGTTGGTGCCATAGGCGTGGGAAACCTTCTGCAGATCCCAGGCCGACAGTTCCAGCACGCGCGGTTCGGCTTCCATGGTGACGACGCGCAGGCGCAGGATATTGCCGAGATCGCGCAGTCCGCCCCAGGTGATGGAGCCGACGCCGCCGGAGCCGCCTGCAATGAAGCCGCCAAGCGTTGCCGTCTGGGCAGTCGAGGGATGGAAGCGCACCTCCTGTCCGGAATGCTCTTTCAGATATTTATCGAGCTGGGCGATGATGATGCCGGGCTGGCAGATCACGCGACCGGGATGCACTTCCTTCACCGCGTTCATCTGCATCATGTTCAAGATGATGCCCCCCGACAGCGGCATGGCCTGGCCGTAATTGCCGGTGCCGCCGCCACGGGCCGTCACCGGTGCACCGTGGGCATAGGCGACTTTGAGAACCTTGATCAGCTCTTCCTCGGTTTTCGGCGACACCACAATGTCAGCCGTCACATGGTCGAGCTGTGCCTTTAATATCGGCGAATACCAGTAGAAATCGCGGCTCTTCTGCTTCACCAGTGCCGGATGGTCTTCGATGTCGATGCCGGCAAGTTCTGTCTTTATCTGGTCGTAATCGGGCATGGCTTCAGTCCATCATCAGCGGGTCAAGGTCACGGTAGTCCGGCAGGCTGCGGTCGATGCCCATGCCATTCCGCATGACAATGCGGTCGGCCTGCGGACGGGACAGGAATTCACTCCAGCGGCGGGCGCTGAACAAGACGAGATCGGCGGGGAGACCGGCCGCGATACGGCCGATATCGGGACGCCCGAGAATTTCGGCAGGCGACCGGGTCACGACGCGGGCTGCGTCGTCCAGCGGATGGTCGAGATGGAGAATGCGAACCGCTTCGCGGAAGACTTCGACCGCATCGAGATCGCCATAGGCATAGAAGGGGTCGCGCGTGTTGTCGGAGGATACCGCTGTGGCAACGCCGGCGGCAGCCAGTTCTTTCAACATGGTGACGCCGCGATAATGGGGCGTGCGCCCCGGTTCGCGGTCCTGCAGATACATGTTGCACATGGGGAGAGACACGACGGAGATGCCGGCTTCTGCCACCTTGTCGATGGTGTATTTCGCGACATCGGCATCCTGCCGTGCCAGCGAGCAGCAGTGACCGACGGTGACTGCACCTTCGAACCTGTTGCGCAGCTTTGCCTCGGCGATGGATTTCAGCGTCAGGACTTCCTTTTCCTGGGTCTCGTCCACATGGAGGTCTATGTCCAGACCGTTGTCGGCTGCCGTGCGAAACAGAAGATCAAGGCCGTTATCGAGTGCGCCTTCCATGCGGGTCACGCCGCCGAGCAGGCCCTTATGGGCGACGACGACCTCGACCAGATCCTTGAAGAAGGCCTCGTTGTCGATTTCATCGAATGGGAAGAGGGCGACGGCCTGCAGATCGACCTTGCCGGCCCAGGCATCGCGGACCTCGGAGAATACCTCGAAGGAAATACGGTGCTGCGGGGCGAGGCTATCCAGATGGGTGCGGATGAGTTTGGTGCCATGGGCATAGGCGCATTTGAGCGCAAATTCCATGCGGGCACGCACGTCTGCCGCATTCCAGTGGGCCTCGCGGTCGGCACGCACGGACGAAAGTGCGCCCATGAAATCGCCGGTCGGGTTGGGGCTGCGCGGCCAGATATGGCCCTTGTCGAGATGCGTGTGCATATCGGCGAAACAGGGCCAGACCATTCCCTCGTCCAGATTGGCAGCGGGCAGGTCGGCAGGCGCTGTGCCGGATGGCAGGATGGCCTCGATAATGCCGTTGGCAATCACGATATCGGCGGCGACAAGCCCTTCCTTTTGCGGCGCTTCAAATCCATCCACCGTGACGGCGGGAAGCGTGGCATTGGTCAGGGCATAGCGGTCTGCAACCGGCAGGCTTGGAGAATGGAATGACATCAGTTTTCTCGTTTCAGGCTGCTTTCATGCCAGCGATGCAGGGCAAGCCATGAAATGAAGGAGGTAATGGCGAAGATCACCACGCCGAGCAGCGACAACAGGAAGAGGGCTGCAAACAGGCGCGGGATGTTCAGGCGGTATTGGGATTCCAGCAGGCGGAAGGCGAGGCCCGAGCCTGCCCCTGCCGAACCGGCTGCAAATTCCGCAACAACGGCTGCAATCAGTGCCAGACCGCCGCCGATGCGCAAGCCGGTCATGAAATAGGGCAGCGACGCCGGAAGCTTCAGATAGATCAGTGTCTGCCAGCGCGAGGCGCCGTACAGGTCGAACAGATTGAGCAGGTTGTGATCGACGCTCTTCAAGCCTTGCGTCATGTTCGACAGGATGGGGAAGAAGGCAACCAGAAAGGCGCAGATCAGCAGGGCGATCTGGGTCGTTGGCGTGTAGATCAGGATCAACGGCGCAATCGCCACGATCGGGGTCACCTGCAAGATCACCGTGATCGGGTAAAAGGCCGTCTCGATCCATTTCGACTGGATGAGGAAGATGGCAATGCCAACCCCGCCGATCAGGGCCAGTGCCAGTGAGGCCAGGGTAATCTTGGTCGTGACCAGCAGAGCCGGCCAGAGAATGCTCCAGTCATTGTAAAGGGCGCCTCCAACATCGACCGGGCTTGGCAGGATGTATTTCGGTACTCCTGTCACGACGACGCCGATATACCAGAACAGGATCAACAGGACGATCACCAGGATCGGGATGGCGATGCTCAGGATCGTGTCGCGGTGGCGGGAGAAGACGGTCTGTTTCGGAGCTGTCGGCAATGTGCTCTGCATGTCGTTGCTCATCAGTGTTCCTCCCCGCCCATGGCGTCCAGCAAAGTCTTGGACACCGTTTCGCAGGCCTGTCGGTATTCTTCGGACGTGCGGTAATAGGCGTCGCGCGACAGGCTGGTCACCAGCGGGAAATCGGCATGAACGCGTCCGGGCCGGGCCTTCATGACGACGATGCGGTTGGAGAGGTAGGCGCTTTCGAACACGGAATGGGTGACGAAGATCACGGTGATCCCGGTCTCCTGCCAAAGCCGTAGCACATCGTCATTGAGCTTTTGCCGGGTGATTTCGTCGAGGGCGGCGAAGGGCTCGTCCATCAACAGAAGCTTCGGCTTGGTCACCAGTGCGCGGGCAATGGAGACACGCATTTTCATGCCGCCAGAGAGTTCGCGGGGATAGGCATCGGCGAAGTCTTCAAGGCCGACGGTGGCCAGTGTTTCCATGATGGCGTCGCGACATCCCGATTTTGGCACGCCGCGCAGCTTGAGCGGCAGATAGACATTGCCGAACACGGTCTGCCAGGGCATCAGGGTGGGCTCCTGGAACACGAACGAGATATCGCCGTCCGGCAGGCCCTTGGAATTGATGCGCGAACTTGGCCAGTCGATCGTGCCGGTCGAGGCATCACCAAGACCTGCGATGATGCGAAGTGCTGTGGACTTGCCGCAGCCGGATGGGCCGAGCAGGCTGACGAATTCGCCGCTTTCGACCTTGAGCGACATATCCGCGAGCGCAAGGGTGCCGTTCGAGAAGATTTTCGAAACGGATTTCATGTCCACCAGCGGACGCAGTCGCGTGTCGCCTTTCGGGGTGGTCGACGGACTAACCGTGGTCTGCATTGCGAGCCTTGATTGTTTCACTTGAAAGATTGCCCCTCGTCACAATCAGACGCGGAAGGTTGGAAACCGCGGCCACAGAGACGAGGGGCAAAAAGCGTCTTACTTTTTGAGGTCCATGCCAACGCCCTTGCAGACGAATTGCGTGGTGTAGGCCTTCTTGTAATCGAGGTCGGCTGGCTCGATGCCGATCTCAACCATGTTGTCGAAGAAGGATTTGTACTTTTCGTCGGTCATGCAACCGATACCCTTTTCAAGCGTCGTGCCGGAATCGACGATGCCGTATTCCTTCATCTTCTCGAGCGAGAAGGCGAGCTGGCCATCGGTCATTTCCGGATTGTCTTTCTTGATCAGGTCATTGCCGGCGGTGTTGTCGCCATAGAGATAGGTGTACCAGCCTTCCAGCGAGGCATCGACGAAGCGCTGCACGAGATCCGGATGCTCTTCCACCATCTTGGTCTGGGTGGTGATCATGGTCGAATAGGGATCGTAACCATGGTCCGCCAGAAGGAAGACCTTGGGTGCCCAGCCAGCCTGCTTTTCGATCTCATACGGCTCGGATGTCAGGTAGCCCTGCTGAGACGACTTCGGATCGGCCAGGAAAGGAGCGGGGTTGAAGGTATAGGGCTTGAACTGGGCGTCGCTGAATCCCTTAAAATTCTTCTTCATCCACTCGAAATAGGTGACATAGCCGTCCTTGCTCATGAAGATGCTGTCGAGCTTGGCGAGATCCTCGAATTTTTCGATGCCCTGGTCCGGGTGCGCGATCAGGATCTGAGGGTCTTTCTGGAAGATGGCTGCAACGTCAACGAGCGGGATGCCCTGCTTGACGGCATCCATTTCGCCCAGCGGTCCGCCCATATAGAAGTCGACCTTGCCGGCAATCAGGAGCGAACGGTTGGCTGACTGCGGACCACCCTGAACGATGGTGACCTTCAGGCCGTATTTTTCATAGGTGCCATCGGCGACGGCCTGATAAAAGCCGCCATGTTCGGCCTGGGCCAGCCAGTTGGTGCCATAGGTGACCTCGTCCAGAGCGAAGGCGGGTGCGGATGCCATGACGGCGCCTGTCAGGCTGAGCGCGGTGATGAACGTCTTGATCTTTGAGGCGTTTTTCATGGATAGCGGTTCCCCTGTTAAACCTTTACGGCATCGTGAGATTGTTCTTCTTTTGGCATTTGAGCGGTTGCGTTGCGCTTTGAAAAGCATCAAAATTCGTTCGCATTGATGCCTTTCAGGCATCGCTCGGTACTTTGTTTGTGCATTGTGCGTTATGCGTAAAAATTAGGCAATGATGACGGTATGCTTCACTCTCGCAAGCTTCAATATATTGACGAAATCGCCCGTTGCGGTTCGATCCGAAAGGCAGCTGCGCGGCTGAATGTTGCCTCTTCCGCCGTCAACCGGCAGATCCTGGCACTGGAGGAGGAATTCGGCGCGCCGATCTTCGAGCGATTGCCGCGGGGCTTGCGTCTGACCGCTGCCGGAGAGCTGTGTGTCGAACATATCCGTGAGGTGCTGAAGAACTACCAGCGGCTGGAATCGCGTATTCGCGGCCTGAAGATGCCGCAGGTGGGAAAGGTCTCGCTGGTGGCAACGGTCGGGCTTGCCGCCGGTCCGCTGCCCTCGATCGTGGCGCGGTTCATCGAAAAGCATCCGCGCGTCCATATCTCCATGCGCAATGATGGCGGCACCACAACCATCAATGCTGTTTTGACCGGCGAAGTCGATATCGGCCTCGGATTCAATATTCCGGCGACACCGGGCATTCGCACGCTTGCCAATTTCGATATCCCCGTCGGGGTAGTCTTTCCGCCCGGTCACCGCCTGGCCAAGGAGGAGGGGCCTGTCGATCTGGTCGATGTCGTGCAGGAGCCGCTGGTGCTGGCGCAGCAGGGGACGAGCTTGCGCAATGTCATCAATCTGGCACTGGCGCCTGTGCCTTTGCCGGTGGAGCCGATGCTGGAGACCAATTCATCGGAAATGCTGAAACAGCTGGTGATGCTGGGCACGGGGTTGACCCTGCTTAATCCGCTGGATGTGATCACCGAGTGTCGGCGCGGCGATCTGGTTTTTCGACCCATCGCCGATCCCTATACGCGCCACCAGCCGATGAAGCTGTTTGCCCGCGCCCGTGCGCCGCTCGATGCCACCACCAGCATGTTTGTCGAATATCTGATGCAGGAGATGATGGTGCTCGTGGGCGAGCTTCAGGCAAAGGGCCATCTGCCCAGCCCTGAACGGGCAATGGGTATCACGCAGCCGGAAGGCTATCAGGAGGGTGTGTAGAGGTTTGACAGGGGGTAGGCTTGCAGATCGCGCAGCAATTCGATGAAACCTGCCACCTGATGCTTGCAAATCGCCTCGCCCTTTTCGACCGTCCCCTTGGAGGCATCGCCAACGACACCGTCCGGGTTGAGGTCGTGGGCGATCCAGGCCAGTGAATGTGGGGGCAGCGGGGTAAGGAATTTCGAGCTGGCCTTCATCTCTTCGGCCTTCGACTTGAAGTTCTTTGCATTTTCCATCCGCACCAGTTCCGGGCGGAAATACAGCATCAGCGATGTTTCCACTTCGCCGCCATGAATGCCGAACTTCGTCTCGTGCTCGGAGATCATGCCGTCCGGATTGCCAAAACGACCCCACTGGGTGGAGACGACCGCCATCTGGTGGCGTACGCGCAGTTCACGGGCAACGATGCTCATGATGTCGACATTGCCGCCATGGGAATTGACGATCAGCATCTTGCGGACACCAGCTTCGGCCACTTTTGCGCCGATTGCGGTCCAGGCCGGGATCAGGACCTCGGGGGGGAAGGAGAGGGTGCCGGGACCGAAGACATGTTCATTGGCCTTGCCGATTTCCTGGACGGGGAGCACGAGAAAGTCGATGTCATCCGGGCGCTGACGCTTCAATTCGTCCAGCATGCCTTGCGCAATCGCTACATCGGTTGCAATCGGCAGATGGGGGCCATGCTGTTCTGTTGAGGCAATCGGAAGGATCGCGATGGTCTTTTCCGGGTCGAGCTTCGCAAAGTCCGCCGTGTTGAGTTCGTTCCAGTAAAACGGCTTGGACATGCATGCTCTCCTTGTTTCCAGACCTATCGATTAGGCAATTCTGCAAACGTGGAAAAGCATCAATTTGTGGTCGGCCTGCTGCCTAAAAGCGTTCAGTCTGGCGAGGCGACGAGGGCGGTGGCGCTCAGCGGTCCTTTGTCGGCTTTCCCCGTTCGGCAATGGCAATGCCGCCCAGCACCATTGCGAGCGCGAGGATGTGGAAAAGCTCCAGATGCTCTCCCAGGACGACGATGGACAGCAGTGTGCCGAACACAGGTACCAGATTGATGAACAGGCCCGCCCGGTTGGCACCGATGATCTCGACACCCTTGATGTAAAGGATCTGCGAGATCAGCGAGGGGAAGAGCGCCGCATATATGATAATGCCGAGGCCTGTGGCGTCCGGAAGAATCAGGGCGTTGCGGCTTGCTTCCCAGCCGATCAGGGGGATGGCGGCCAGCATGGCGCCGAGTGCTGCCCCCGCCATCATGCTTTTCCAATGGATCTGCGGTTTCCAGCGCAGGGCGACGGAATAGAGCGAGTAGGCCAGCACGGCCAGAAGCAGAAGCCCGTCACCGAAATTGAGATGCAGGTTCAAAAGCGTGGCCAGATCGCCATTGGAGACCGTCAAGGCCACGCCAATGAAGGAAATGATGAAGCCGACGATCTGCACGATGGTCACGGGTATGCGGAAGATCAGGAAGTTGATGATGAAGATCAGGACGGGAATGCCGCCCTGTTCGATCGCGCCATTGACCGCGCTGGTATATTGAAGGGCCGAATAGAGAAAGGCGTTAAATGCCGTATAGCCGATGGCACCGAAGGCCAGCAGGCCCAACCAGTTGGCGCGGATAAGCGGCCAGTCCTTTTTCAACTGCGGCACGGAAATGGCCATGATCAGGCAAAAGGCAATTGTCCAGCGGCTGACATTCAGCATCATCGGGCTGACATGCCCCACAGCCATCTTGCCCACCATCGTATTGCCGCCCCACAGCATGGTGGTGATGACGAGGTAGAAATAGGCTTGGAAGGGCATGACGGGGACCATAATACTGAACTCGGCGTGACAGCGAGCGCTGTGCAATGCCTCCGCAATAGGCAACGGCCACAGTTTTGTCACGCAAAAAGCCTAAGCGCCCGGACAAACGGGTCGCTTTCCGCAAAACAACACAGTATAGATGCGCGGGTTTTTTGTAGGCGCGACAACCGCGCATAGACGGGATTTGGAAATGACGAATGTAGTGGTGGTCGGCTCACAGTGGGGCGATGAAGGCAAAGGCAAGATCGTGGACTGGCTGTCCGAGCGCGCCGATATCGTCGTGCGCTTCCAGGGTGGCCACAATGCCGGTCATACCCTGGTAATCGACGGTATCAGCTACAAGCTTTCGCTGTTGCCCTCCGGTGTCGTGCGCCCCGGCAAGAAGGCCGTTATCGGCAATGGTGTGGTCATCGATCCGCATGCGCTGGTGGCTGAAATTGAACGGCTGGCAAAGCAGGGCGTTTCCGTCACCCCGGAGAACCTGCGAATCGCCGACAATGCCACGCTCATTCTGTCGCTCCACCGCGAGCTCGACGGCATGCGCGAGGATGCCGCCTCCAATAGCGGAACCAAGATCGGGACAACCCGTCGCGGCATTGGCCCGGCTTATGAGGACAAGGTCGGTCGCCGTGCGATTCGCGTGATGGATCTTGCCAATCTCGATAGCCTGCCGGCCAAGGTCGATCGTATCCTCACCCATCACAATGCTCTGCGTCGTGGTTTTGGTGTGGCCGAAGTCAGCCACGAGACGATCATGGAAGAGCTGACCTCGATTGCCGATCGCATGTTGCCTTTCATGGAAACCGTCTGGGCCATGCTCGACAAGGAGCGTCGCAAGGGTTCGCGGATCCTGTTTGAAGGTGCGCAGGGCTCGCTGCTCGATATCGACCATGGCACATATCCGTTCGTGACGTCGTCGAATACTGTCGCTGGCCAAGCATCTGCCGGGTCTGGAATGGGTCCGGGTGCGCTCGGTTATATCCTGGGAATCACCAAGGCCTACACGACTCGCGTGGGCGAAGGACCGTTTCCGACTGAGCTTCATGACGAGATCGGTCAGTTCCTTGGGGAAAAAGGTCATGAATTTGGAACCGTTACAGGGCGCAAACGTCGCTGTGGCTGGTTCGATGCGGCGCTGGTTCGCCAGTCGGTTGCCACCAACGGCATCACCGGTATCGCGCTCACCAAGCTCGATGTTCTGGATGGTCTGGATGAGTTGAAAATCTGTGTCGGCTACAAGCTGGACGGTCAGGAAATCGAGCATTTGCCGGCCAGTCAGGGTGCGCAGGCAAGGGTTGAACCTATTTATGTCACGCTTGAAGGTTGGAAGGAATCAACCGTCGGCGCGCGCAAGTGGGCTGATCTTCCGGCACAGGCCATCAAGTATGTTCGTCAGGTCGAAGAGCTGATCGGAGCGCCGGTTGCGCTGCTTTCGACCAGCCCTGAGCGGGATGACACCATACTTGTGACTGACCCGTTTGAAGACTAAGCTCAGGATTTGTTAAGGATTGTGTAATCGTCGTGTTGCGGCGATCAAGAGAAAGTGCTGATGGCTGATTTTATCGCTGTTATTCGGCGGGCGGTGTCCGGTCTGTCGAACAATTCTCCGGAAATGCGGGTCAAGGTCTATGAAAAGGCCCGGGGCGCAGTCATGCGGCAACTGGAGAATATGTCGCCGCGTCCATCCGAAGAGATGTTTCGGCGTCAGATCGATAAGCTGGAAACAGCTATTCGCGAGGTCGAGGCGGAATATGCGCAGGCATTGCCCGCCGAGGACGACGTGCCGACGGAAGCCCCCGTCATCCTAGAGGATGCTGCGCCGGAAGATCCCGTCGCCGTGCAGAGCGAAGCTGTGGCCGAGGAACAGCCGTTCCCGGCCGAGGCGGATGCTGTCGAGGCGCCTGAAGAACCTGTCGCCGATTGGCAGGAGCCGGCCGCCGTTGCGGAAACCTCCGCATGGCAAGCCGATCAGGCCGAGCCGGACGCGCCTTTGGAAGACGATGACACGTCCGAGCCGGAAACGGTCGAGGCCGAGCCCGTCCATGAAGGCCCACAGGAGGAGATTTCTGCTGCGGCGGATCCTCTGTCGGCCGAACCTGTGGACGCGCCCGTCTATTCTGAAGAGCCGGTTTACTCTGAAGAGAGCGGCTACGAAGACGAGGGCGAAACCCTGCCGGTGGAAGAGCCGACATGGGCCGATCAGCCTGCTTCGCTCGATCCTTCCGGTGCGCCGATTGCTGAAGACTACGAGTATAACGGCGAGCCGGAGACCACGGATGATGTTGTGGCGCTGCCGCAGGATGAGGCTTTGCCTTATTCGACCGAGCCCCATGTCGAGCCAGATGCTCCCTATGTGGCACCTGTTGCGTCCGATGCGAGTGTCGATGAACAGGTCTCGTGGTCTGCGTATGAACCCGGCACGGTCGAACCTGTTGCGGGCGATGTGTCGTCCTCGCTGGATGATGTTGTGACGGCTGATGAACATGCGCGCGCGCTTGATGACGAGGGTGCGCGCGATGAATTCGTGGCCCTTGCGCGTGGCGATCATGCGGCAGCTGAAACCTCCGATACCGAGGAGCTCCTGCAGTGGGAGCCGACAACGCCGCCTTCTGCCGATACATCTGGGACGGGTGAAGCCGATGACGGTTTCGATGCCTGGCTCACAGGTGGAGAGCCGTCACGGGCCGAGCCAGAGGATGTCGATCAGGCGCCACCGCGTGCGCCTAGGGTCGACGATACGGATCTGAGCGCATTGTTTGCGGGCGTGGAACCGTTTGTGCCTGCAGCGCAACGCGATGCCGAGCCGGACAGCGAAGAGCCGCGCGACGAGACCGCTTTCGACGAGTTTCCTGTCGGGACTCAGACCAAGGCCTATCGGGTGGAACCGCGCCAGAAGCGCAGTTTTGCGCCTCTGGTTCTGGGCGTTGTCGGCCTGCTGGTGGTTGCCGGCGGCGGATATGCGTTGTGGATGAACAGAGATAGCGTGAGCGAGCTCGTCGACGATGTCGTCAGCCCCGTGGCTGAGGTGACGCCGGCTGCGACGGATGAGCCCGCGACGGAGACGCCGGAGACGGAGGTTGCCGCCACGCCGGCTGTTGAGGAGCCTGAAGCAGAAACACCTGCGCCCGCTGACGGAAGCGCCAGCGGCTCCAAGTTTACCCAGCGTCTGTTGTCCGATGGGACAGAGGTCGATCCCGGCGAAGCGCCGGCGTCCGACGGGTCTACAGGCCGGTCTGTGTCAGAGCAGAATGTCGCTGCAGCCGGAGAGGCGGCCAGCGCCGGTACGGCGGCCGAGCAACCCGCCGCGTCCGCGTCAGCCGATGCGGCCCTCCCGGCCGGTGGCGAGAAGGCCATTGTCTATGAAGAGCGTCTCGGTCAGGCAACGCCGACGGCGATCAATGGCAATATCGTCTGGGCGCGTGTGGAAGAACAGGCGGATGGAAAGCCTGATCCGGCAATCCAGGGGCGTCTGACGATCCCGAGCAATGGGATCACTGCGCTGATCACGATCAAGCGCAATGCAGACAGTTCTTTGCCCGCCAGCCATCTGATCGAGATCGTGTTCTCTGTTCCGGCTGATTTCGAAGGCGGTGCCATCGACAGTGTCGAGCGCGTGACGATGAAGCGGACGGAGCAGGAGCGCGGCGAGCAGCTGGTCGCGGTGACCGCCAAGGTCACCGACGACACCTATCTGGTGGCGCTCAACGACTTTACCGACGTGGTGGCCCGCAATCTCGATCTGCTCGACACACGCGAGTGGATCGATATCCCCGTGACCTATCGCAACGGCCGCCGCGCCCTCATCACCATCGACAAGGGCACGACCGGCACACAGATCTTCGACACGGTCGTCAAGGAATGGCGGGCTGCGGCCAAGACCAACGGCGGCTGATGCCGGCGCTTGCCGTTAGTGGAGAAAGTCGGGAAAGGGCGAGGGGGTTCTCTCGCCTTTTTCTCTGCGTGTGTTGCGGGTAAGGTTCGACTATGGAATGTTTCCTGTAATGGCTACTCGTCCGACCCAAGTGTTCCTGTCCTATGCTCACGCGGACCGCGTGCATCTTGATGCGTTCCGGACGCATTTTGGCCCGGTGGAGCGCGGGCAGAACCTCCGCGTCTGGTTCGACAACAATCTCACTGGCGGACAGGTATGGGATGACGAAATCAGGCGCGCGCTCAACGGCTCCGATATCTTCGTGTGTCTGATTACCGCGAACTTCCTCAATTCAAACTACATTCGCGACACAGAATTGCCCGCAATCTGGCAGGCCGTGCACGGCCGCGGGGCGCTAATAGTCCCGGTTGTGCTCGAACAATCCTTCTGGCGCGATGAGTTCGGGCAAGTTCAATGTTTGCCGAAAGATACCAAGGGGCAATTGAAGCCCGCCGCCGACTGGAGCCCCAAACGCAACGGGTTCTATTCTGCTGCTGAGCAGTCCGCAGATGCGATCAGGGAGTGGCTTTCCCGCATTCCTCCTCCGCCTTCCGACCCTGGGCCAGGCCTTTCCCTTCAGGTGACTGAAGCAGGTTTTGATCTATCGCCGGATACTCCCGGCCCAAGCGAACGAGTTGACCCATTGCAGGAACAGTTGCTGCGAGGCTTGCGACGACGCTGGGAGCAATTGCTGGAGGATGCGGGACGATCGTGCCGCAATACCCATCCGATACTCTATCGCAATCTTGAGGAATACGGTCGGCTTCTCTCCGCGGAATTACCTGAGCTGGAGGTCGCATCGCTGGTGGCCGAAGGCTCGGCATTGGGGGGCTTGGTCGAGGCTCTACGCGCGCCGCCGCGTGGCAGCATGAGCGAGCCGATGGGGCCGGAACTTGCGGCGAGTTTCGAAAGCCTGCTGCGGGAGCACGCGCGATTGATCACCGGCTTTGCCGAGGGCCGGGAAATCATCGCCCGCGACCGGTTGTTGGAGAGGATGATCGACCAGCCAGAGGAAGCTGGTGTTACGCTGCACGGCGTGCTGCAACCGATGATCAGGGAGAAGGATCTTCTTACGTCGCGCGCGGCTGCGGTGTTACAGGCGATAGACAACGGTTTGATCGAGGCGGGTGTACGCTCGACGGATGCGCTCATGGACGCGTTGCGGCAGGGTGGTCGCGCGATCAGCTTTATTACCCGTGCCGTCTCGTCTAAGATCAGCCCGGCGGATGCGGCCACTCTCGCCACCTTCGGTGCGATCCTGGCCGGCGATCCTAATTTGGAAACTTACAGGGCAGCATTTCGATTTCTCGAAGGGTACGCACCGCAGATCTCGGCCTTTGCTTCCAATCAGCCTGAACTAAGGCGTCTGATTGATTGGACCATGGAACAGATCGGTGTGCGAAGCAGGCCATCCCCCGTGCCGGGCGAGGTGCCGCTCTCCAAGCAATTGGACTTCGTTGAGAGTTCAGCAAATTTGTTGAGTAAGTCGCCAGAAGATTTCACATTAGCTCGGGCCGAAAATAAGTTTCAGCTTGGTGAAAGCCTACCTATTGGATGGAGACCGCTGATTGATGAACTTCATTTTCTTGGTAAGAAAGAGTTGCGGAGTATCAAGGTTGCCTCATCGTTGCCAAACCTTAAAAAGCTGGATTGCTCCCGCACGTCCATAAATAGCGTTCAGCATCTTAGGGGGCATCCGAGCATTGAGTTCTTTGATTGTTCTTATACTGCTGTCGATGATCTTTCACCGCTTAGTGATTGTAAAAGCCTCAAGAATTTGTACGCCGCATTCCTTACAGACTCTCTTTCCGACCTCAGTTTTGCAGCGAGCCTTGGGCTCAACGAACTCGTTCTCTTGGGAACTAAAGTGAGGAGGGGGACAGTGCGCCAATTTGCGAATTTTCAGATCAATCCCGACGGAACGGTTTTTACTTCTCGCGGCGAGCCCTCTGGCTGGTTCACCTACTACCTAGCCAAAAGGAAATAGTGGCGCTGGTAATCACTGCTGGTCGCCATTCTCAATGTGCTAATCGACGGCTGAGCAAGTTACTATCTGCCAATCCTATCTCCAAAGCAAAAAAGGGCCGGAGAGATCCGGCCCTTTTTGTATTCATACTGCGACTGCCTGCGATCAGGCGTCGACCACTCTTAGCGCTTCGGCCTGTTCAAGGGCCTGCTTCTGCACGGCGTCCTGCACCTTTTCAAAGGCGCGAACCTCGATCTGGCGGACGCGCTCGCGGCTGATGTCGAATTCGCTCGACAGATCTTCCAGCGTGATCGGATCTTCCGACAGGCGGCGGGCCTGGAAGATGCGGCGTTCGCGGTCGTTCAACACGCTCATGGCGCGCGACAGCATGGAGCGGCGCTGTTCCAGTTCGTCCTGCTCGATCAGAACGTCTTCCTGGCTGTCATGATCGTCGACCAGCCAATCCTGCCACTGGCCGGATTCGCCTTCGGTGGCGCGGATCGGTGCGTTCAACGAGGCGTCACCGGACAGGCGACGGTTCATCGATACCACTTCTTCCTCGGACACCTTCAGCTTGGTGGCGATTTCACTCACCTGATCCGGCTTCAGGTCACCGTCATCGATGGCCTGGATCTTGCTCTTCATCCGGCGCAGGTTGAAGAACAGCCGCTTCTGGTTGGCGGTCGTGCCCATCTTCACCAGCGACCATGAGCGCAGGATATATTCCTGGATCGACGCCTTGATCCACCACATGGCATAGGTTGCCAGGCGG
Organism: Agrobacterium sp. ES01; assembly: GCF_050320885.1. Taxonomy (NCBI): domain Bacteria; kingdom Pseudomonadati; phylum Pseudomonadota; class Alphaproteobacteria; order Hyphomicrobiales; family Rhizobiaceae; genus Agrobacterium; species Agrobacterium sp. ES01. The sequence continues at coordinate 126,227 of NZ_JBNQTH010000009.1, read as the reverse complement.
AAGCCCCGTTCCGGATCGAATTTCTTGACTGCCTGCATCAGGCCGACATTGCCTTCGGAGACAACTTCGCCGATCGGCAGGCCGTAACCACGGTAGCCCATGGCAATCTTCGCCACGAGGCGCAGATGGCTGGTCACCATTTGATGTGCGGCATCGCGATCCCCATGTTCATGGTAGCGCTTGGCCAGCATATATTCCTGCTGCGGCTCCAACATCGGGAATTTGCGGATTTCGTCTAGATAGCGGTTGAGACCGCCTTCGCCGGCTGTAATAGACGGCAATGAACCACGGGCCATAAAGCACCCTCCTTGATCGAATGCGGCTTCCTCATCAGTAAGCTCGTCGAGGCAAGCCTGTTCCGCATGAATTTAAAAATCTCACACAGAACCATATCCCAAATAAGTGTGGCGGTCCTGTGTTTCAAGAAGACGCAGTGTCGCTGAAATGCGAACACAGTATTGTACAAATGGCCGGTAATTCGTCGCGTATCTCGCGGTTGTTTGGGGTTTTCAGGCAAATGTCGCCTGACGCTTCAATCTTTTCTGACTAAAACGTGATCCATGCCTCCATCGCTCGTGATCGCGTCTCGCAACATAGAGGGCTTGTTGCTGTCGGGCCAGAACGTCTCTTGCGAGGTGGTCTCGCGAAGACTTGTCTCAGATGGTCCTTAGCGCTTCCATGACTTTCACCATGTCATCCGGGATCGGGGCCTTGAAGGACATGGTCTCACCGGTCACGGGATGCTCAAAGGCCAGGAGATAGGCGTGCAGTGCCTGGCGGTGGTAGCCGTTGACGATGGCCTTCACGTTATCGGGCAGAAGATTGGCCTTGGTCTTGAAGGCGGCACCATATTCCGGGTCGCCGATCAGCGGGTGGCCGATATGGGCCATGTGCACGCGGATCTGATGGGTGCGGCCCGTTTCCAGCCGGCATTCGATCATCGAGGCCAATGAGGTTGCATCCGGCTTTTCGCCAAAGCGTTCCATTACCAGATAATGGGTGATCGCCTCGCGGGCGTCGTCGGTGCCTTCGCGCTTGACCGTGCGCTTGGTGCGGTCGCCGGCGCGTCCAAGCGGTGCGTCGATGGTGCCTTTCAGGCCATTGGGGCGTCCCCAGACAATGGCGAGATAGGCGCGCTCCAGCGGACCGGTGCGACCGTGGTCGGCAAACTGGTCGGCCAGATGGCGGTGGGCGATGTCGTTCTTGGCCACCACCATCACCCCGGAAGTTTCCTTGTCGAGCCTGTGGACGATGCCCGGGCGCTTGACGCCGCCGATGCCGGATAGCGTGTCGCCGCAATGGTGGATCAGCGCGTTGACGAGCGTGCCCGTCCAGTTGCCGGCGCCGGGATGGACGACGAGGCCGGCGGGCTTGGCGATGACGATCACGTCATTGTCCTCATACAGAACGTCGAGCGGGATATCCTCGCCCTTGGGTTCTGGATCTTCAGGCTCCGGCATGATGATGTCGATGGCATCGCCGGGCGTGACCTTCTTCTTCGGCTCCGTCACCGCTTTGCCGTTCAGGGTGACCGCTCCTTGCTCGATCAGCGCCTTGACGCGATTGCGCGACAGGTCGCCGCCAAGGGCGCCCGCCAGCCAGGCATCAAGCCGTCCTTCAGCGTCTTCACCTGCGATCAGGGCTTTCCTTGACGGGTCGGCTTGTTTAAAGGGGTCGTTCATTCTGTCATCCTGCGTGTATGCCACTGGCCGATAGCCGAAGGCGTGGGTGCCACTTGGCACAGGTTTTCGCCTTCGACAATCTTTAGGCGCGCCGGAGGACTGTTTTTCTTGCCCCGGCTTCGTGTGGCGGGAGCATATCGCAAACGGAGATGAGACGCCCAGATGGACAATCTCAACCACGACGAACAGGAAGACAAGCCGCTAGATCCGGCGATGGAAAATGTACGCCGGAAGATGGTGAAGCTCCAGCTCGTCTCCGGGGGCATCATGCTGGTGATGTTCATGGCCGTCCTGGCTGCCATCGTCTACAAGGTCACGCGCCCAGACGGCAAGGAGCCAGTCCTGGCCGGTGCCGGTTTCGCCATTCCTTCCGATCAGCCGATTTCGGCCACAGCCAATCTGCCGGCAGGTTTCAATGTTCTTTCGACATCGCTTTCCGGCGGCCAGATCCTGTTTTACGGTAAAGCGGCTGACGGTGCGCGCAAGGCGCTGGTCTTCGATATCGGCGTGGGTCGCATCGTGGCCGACATTACCCTTTCGGCCAACTGACAGCGGTCGATGGAATTTCTTGCGCCAATCGAGATTACGGATGCCGAAGATCCCCGGATTTCCGAATTCAGGGATATTCGCGAGCGCGATCTGACCGGCCGCGAGGGGCGTTTCATTGCCGAAGGCACCGTGGTGCTCAGGGTTCTTGCCGAGGCGCATGCCGCGGGCCAGGGGATCCGCGCCGAAAAGGTGCTGCTGCTCAAGAACCGGGTTGCGGGGCTTGCCGATATTCTGGCGATGCTCCCGGCAGAAATACCGGTCTATGTGGCCGAGAGCAGCGTACTGGATGCGATTGCCGGTTTTCACCTGCATCGCGGTGTCTTGGCGCTTGGATGTCGCTGCGAGGAGCCGGCGCTTGCCGATTATCTCGCACGGCTACCGCAAAAGGCGCTGCTTTTGTCTGCCTGCGGAATTTCCAACCACGATAATGTCGGCTCGCTGTTTCGCAATGCGGCTGTGTTCGGCGCCGATGGCGTGATCCTCGATCGGACCTGTTGCGATCCGCTTTACCGGAAATCCCTGCGCGTCTCGGTCGGCTCGGTGCTGGCGTTGCCCTATGTGCGGCAGGGTACGCCGGTGGAGACACTGGAAGTTCTGGCCGCTGCCGGTTTTGCCATCTGGGCCCTTTCGCCGCGCGGGGAAACCGAAATGCGCGATATCCCTGCCTCCGATCGCATGGTGCTCGTCATGGGGACGGAAGGCGAGGGGCTTCCCGACAATGTGCTGACACGCTTCCGGACGGCCCGCATCGCGCAGTCGCCCCGGCTTGATAGCCTGAATGTAGGAACGGCCAGCGGCATCGCTCTCTACCACGCCGCGATGGCGCAGGGACGGTTGTAGACGAGGCGCGACCGCGTCCCCCTCGGTACTGCATTTACTTCGAGCGTTCGAACAGCCCTGGTTCCAGCTTGCGGGCGCGCTCGGCGAGCGTGATACGGTTTCCGGCACCCTTGGAGGCGCTTTGGGAGAGGATCTCGCGAACAGGCGACGCCGTTCCCTCATTGGCGGCTGTCAGGACCACCATGCGGGCTGCGATATCGGCGATCTCATCGCGCAGGGCGTCGTCGTTTGTGGTGTTCTTTGCCTTGATCAGCCGCTCGGCGAGCGCTGTCTGGCGATTGCGCAAGTCTTCGGCAATGCGACCGGTGTCGAGTGTGTTTGCCTTGCGCGGTGTGTCGGCGGGGTCTGGGCGGTCCATCTCTTGCAAGTCCTCCTCCAGCTTTTTCGGCAGACGAAGATTGGCTGCCCGCATGGCACGCTCGGCCGCACGCCCCACGGAGCGGGCTTCCTTGAGCTTTTCCTTCAGCCGGGCCACTTCGTCGGTGCGACGCTCGATCAGCGCTTCCTTGTCGGCATTGCTGGCCATTTCGCGCACCAACCGGTCGTCTAGGCGGATACGGGCATGCTCAGCCTGGGAGAGGCGTTGCTCGGCATCCTTGGCCCGCTGCCCGGCAAGCTTGGTATCGTGTCTCAGTTCTTCACGCTCGTCACGCAGTATCTGGATGCGCTGCTTGAGATTGTCGATCTCGGTCTTCTGGGACGCGCTTTCCATGTTGAGGCCGTCGATCTCGGCTGTAAGCCTTGCCGCCTTTTTCTGCAGCGATTCGATTTCGAGATCCTTGGCGGCTGCGGATTCCTCCGTTCGCTTCAAGGTATCGCTGACCCTGAAGAACTCGCCGTCTTCCCGGCGCAGTTGCGAGCGCAGTTCGCCGGCCTCCACCTTCATGTCCTCGATCAGGGCCTCGAGATCGCGGCTCCTGCCCAGCAGGCGACTTGCCTCTTCCGCCAGCTTTTCGTTCTGGAACTGCAGGCCTAGCGTTTTTTCCCGTTCCTTGCCGAGCGCATGGGTGGTCTTGGCGTTTTCGGCTGCGAAAAGTGCGCGGGCCATGTCCTTCTGGGCACGGATCTCCTGCGGCGAAAGCGGCATGGTTGCCTTCAGCCGGTTTTCGGTAAACCGCACGATGCGCTGATGAATTGCAGGCGTCAGCAGAAATGCGATGAGGGCTGCGGAAAGGAATCCAAGTCCAAACAGGAGGGCGTATTCAATCACGGTCGCGCCAAATCACAGTTGAAGTCCACTTTAACGAGTGGCCATTAGACACGGTTTCGCCCAAAGGACAAGCACCCGAGACAGATCGGGCCGCCGAAGAAGACTTCGCGGCCCGATGAATTTTATCCGGTGTTGCAGGCGGTCTCTATCAGAACGGGTTCCAGGTCGGTTTATGCGTCAGCTTGAGATAGCCGACATTCACACCCAGTCTGGCGCCAACGCCTGTGCGAATTGGAACGAGAACCATATTGCTGTTCTTCAGGGCCGTCATGCCAACCCCGGCCACGATATAGGCTGAGCCGCTTACGCCGCCGAAACGCCTGTAGAGGCTTTCGATGTCGGGGAGATTGTAGACCAGCATCATGGCGCGGGTGCCGTTCCCGCCGTAATCGATGCCGAGGGAGGGACCCTGCCAGAACACCTCGTGCTGGCCGGCATTCTTGGTATAAAGAACGCCTTCTCCATAGGTGAGGCCGGCAATGAACGCACCTGAGCCTTCCTGACCGAGAATATAACCGTTGGGCAGTCCGTAGGTGGCGAAGGCCTGTTCGACCACTTTGGCCAGACCGCCGCTGGTCGAGCCGAACAGGTTATGACCGGCATCGACGATCTCCTGCGCCGTATATTCGTCTGCAGCGTTCGCGACATGCATCGCGGGCAACAGGGCCGCGATAGAAATCATGAGGGCCAGAGCCCCTTTTCTAACGCGCGCAACGTCAGTATTTCTGAGAAAGCGCATGTTTTCTTCCTTGGTATGCAGTGCACACAGTGCGAAATCGAGTATTCCGATCATTTTGCGACGATCAGATTAACAATCGGTTTACCAAATATGGTGTCATTATGACGACGAGGAAACGGTGTAGGCACAACTATCGGCGCAGTCGTGTCCGGAAGTCGTCGCGGCGTTGCCCAATTGCAGGAGAATTTGATGGATAAAAATCCCACCCTCACGCTCGCTGGCCCTGATCTGGCTGCCCTTTTGTGCAGTCGTGTCTGCCACGACGTGATTTCGCCCGTCGGCGCCATTGCCAATGGCCTGGAACTGCTGGACGAGGGTGGGGCCGACGCTGATGCGATGGATCTGATCCGCTCCAGCACGCTGAATGCTTCCGTCCGATTGAAGTTTGCACGTCTCGCTTTCGGTGCGTCGGGGTCTGTCGGCGCGTCGATCGACACCGGTGAAGCCGAAAAGGCTGCCAGAGATTATATCGATGCGGAGAAGAAGGCAGAGGTTACCTGGAACGGTCCACGGGCGATCATTGCCAAGAACCGCGTCAAAATGCTTCTGAACCTGTTTTTGGTCTCCTACGGTGCGATCCCGCGCGGTGGCAAGATCGACGTCATGCTGGAAAATCCTGAATATGACGCCAAGTTCACCATCACGGTTTCCGGTCGGATGATGCGCGTTCCGGCAAAGTTTGCGGAAATCGTCGGTGGGCAGCTGGAAGAGGCCGTCGACGCTCATTCCATCCAGCCCTATTACACTGTGCTTCTGGCGCAGGAATGCGGCATGGAGCTGAAATATGTGCAGACGGAAGAGAACATCGTCTTTACGGCGGAAGTCGTCCCGGCCTGAGGCTGCGGTCCATTATGTGCATCCATTTTCGGCCGCCGGGCAATCGGCGGCCGAATTGTTTTTGGCACAGGCCGTATGGCGACAGCTTTAGAATGCGCCAATCTACGGTAACCAATCCTTAGGGGAACGACGTTAAGTTGCTGGAGAGGCGATGGTGGCCTCGGCCATTTTTGAGGGGAAATGTTGATGCGACGTCTGATGATTGCGGATAGCTCCGATATCGTTCGCAAGGTCGGCCATCGCATCCTGACCGAAATCGGCTTTCAGGTTTCCGAAGCTGCCAATGCGCGCGATGCGCTGCGCTTCTGCGAAACCGACCTTCCCAACATCATGATCGTGGATGCAGGCCTTGAAGGCGCTCTCGACCTGATCACCAATGTTCGCGCCTTGCCCGAGGGCAAGAGCGTAAAGATCTACTATTGCGTCATCCAGGCTGAATTGAAGGTCATGATGGCTGGCAAGCGCGCCGGCGCCGACGATTTCCTGTTGAAACCGTTCGACCGCAAGATCCTGACCAAGATCTTTACCGACCAGGCGATCGCCGCCTAGCAGAAATCACCCGTGATATTTTCGATGGCTTCACTCGACAGAGATACGAGATGGCGAAATCGCGTGCCGATATTTCGGCCGATATTTCGTATGCCGTGGCGTCCCGATCTTTTGGAAATGCCGAGTGGCAACGCCCAGACGTAAAAAAACCTGCCGCAAAAGAGGCAGGTTTTTTTGATTCGGCTGATGTCCGCTCAGAAGACGTCAGGCTGTCTCGGCGAGGATCCCGCCATCCGGTTCGCGCAGCACATAGCCACGGCCCCAAACGGTTTCGATGTAGTTTTCGCCACCGGCAGCATTTGCGAGCTTCTTGCGAAGTTTGCAGATGAAGACGTCGATAATCTTCAATTCGGGTTCGTCCATACCGCCATAAAGGTGGTTGAGGAACATTTCCTTGGTAAGCGTCGTACCCTTGCGGAGCGAAAGAAGCTCCAGCATCTGGTATTCCTTGCCCGTCAGGTGAACGCGCTGACCGCCAACTTCGACAGTCTTTGCATCCAGGTTCACAACCAGTTCACCGGTGATGATGATGGACTGGGCATGTCCCTTTGAACGACGGACAATGGCGTGGATGCGCGCAACCAGTTCGTCCTTGTGGAACGGCTTGGTCATATAGTCATCTGCGCCGAAGCCGAGACCGCGAACCTTATCTTCGATACCGGCCATGCCGGACAAGATGAGGATCGGTGTCTTGACCTTGGAAAGACGCAGCGTTCGCAGCACTTCATAGCCCGACATGTCGGGAAGGTTGAGATCGAGCAGTATGATGTCGTAATCATAGAGCTTGCCGAGATCGACACCCTCTTCGCCCAGATCCGTCGTGTAGACGTTAAAACTCTCTGATTTGAGCATCAGTTCGATGCTCTGTGCCGTAGCACTGTCGTCCTCGATGAGAAGAACCCGCATTAAATATCCCCTTTACCGCCGCCGAAAGGTCGAAAGGCCCCTACGCGAAACGGATCCAGTCGTTGCCTGATTTGAAGGCTGCCACCAAATGGTTAACAAATTCTAATCTCCTCTGGCAAGGTGTATCGAATTTATTAAGCAAAAAGGACAGACTCCTGTTTTTCCGAGATTTTCAGACATCGCCGAACTTGAATCTTATTGTCAGAATTTGACGCTAACAGATTCATTTGACTCATCATTGTCAAAGTTCCCTTTTCAGGGGCGGCATTTACTGACCCTTAAATGATCGTCCCTATCATTAACGATGCCCGTAAATGAAAAGTTACCAACGGTAGTTTTTCGTTAACACCGCCGACTTTTTTAGGGACAAGTGATTCGTCCGGGTGGTGTGGGAGAGTGAGTAAACTGTGACGGCGGGAGGTCTCGCATCACCGGAGTATTGCGTATGAAGTCGCGTGAGAGCCTAGTTCGCCTGAAGGAATTTCAGGTAACTGAAAAGCGTCGCCAGCTGCAGCAGTTGCAGACGATGATGTCCGAATTCGATCGAATGGCGAAGGAGCTGGAAAACCAGATCTCCATCGAGGAAAAGAAATCTGGAATTTCTGATCCAAGCCACTTCGCTTACCCAACTTTCGCAAAGGCAGCACGCCAGCGTGCCGACAATCTGCAGGTTTCAATTCGCGAATTGAAAGTCCAGCAGGACGCCGCCGAATTGTCGCTCGAGGAAGCCGAAGCCGAATATGAAAAGGCTGCGGCGCTGGAAGAGCGCAACGGTCAGCAGCGCCTTCGCGCCTAAAAACAATCCGGGGCCGCAAGCTGCGGCCCTAAACTGAGTGGGGAACGGCACGTTTTTGCTGGCAAATTGCCAGAGCAACGGGCCTTTTTCGCTTGGGTTCAATTTGGGAGTCCTCCTCATCGGCCGACGAGAAGCGCGTTTTGCCCGGGCGGGTTTTCTTTTTTCCGATTTCACGGCAAAGATCGGTCCCATTCGATCCTTAGCTCACGCGCTTTGCGGGAACCGACAATCGGACAGGAGTTCATTTCAGATGATTTGGGTGAGGGCCGCCTTGCTGGCATCGGCGGGATTTTGTCTCGCGCTCGGGCTTAGCCTGCCATTGCTGCGGTTTGAAACGCTGTATTTCTTTTCCGACGCGCCATCGCTTGCGGGGATTATCGCCAGTCTTTGGCAGGAGGGCGATGCGTTCCTTGCATTCCTGGTCGGATTGTTTTCCGTCGTTCTGCCGATCTTCAAGCTGGTTGCCCTGACGGCAGAGGCCATCGCGCCCGCCGCCGACAGAGGCGGCGATGGGCTGCTTGGACGTCTGGTTCCCCATCTCACACGGTGGTCCATGATGGATGTGATGCTGGTTGCCATCGTCATATTCGCAGCAAAGACCAGTGGCCTGGCGAGCGCTTTCACGCAGCCTGGTCTCTGGTTCTACGCAGGATCGTCTCTTATTGCGGGGCTGCTGCAAGCAATGATGCGCAAGCCCCGGCAATAGGGAAGGGATCTTTTAGTGACGGTATTGCTGGATGCGTGTGGTGCGCAGGCCCGGAAGACCATGGTCGCTGATCGAAGACTGCCATGAGAGGAATTCCTCCACGGTCAGAGTATATCGCTCACAAGCTTCTTCAAGGCTCAAAAGACCTCCGCGGACGGCCGCGACGACTTCAGCCTTGCGGCGAATGACCCAGCGACGGGTATTGGCCGGCGGCAGATCAGCAATCGTCAACGGGCTGCCATCGGGGCCGATAACATATTTAACTCGAGGTCGTATCAATTCGGTCATTGGACTCTCTACACATACACAAGACCACACTCCGCAATCCTAGCTCGCGACCTTTAAAATTTGCCTAAGCTCCTCGTAACAATTTGATAATAAATGTCTCTATTTGATTAACCGGGACGAAAGGCTCTCTCAAAGCAGCCGTGTCCTTCCCCAACGTAAACTTGTAACGGATGCATAGGAGTCATGCTGAATTAGTATTATTATCGGTTTCGAATATGTGCGAAAAAGACTTTAGAAATACTCGCGCGCCTCTCGGGGCAGCTTGTTTTGCCTATGGATCAATTCTTCAGCTGCCGCACCTTCAGTCTACGACTGCGGGCGCGCGTGGGCGTTTGTTTAGCGTCATCGTGGCCGGAATGGCATGAAAGATCCGGCTCGTCGATCACGGGGCAAGACGCCCATGCAAGGAAGTTCCATGTATTATTCTTCTGACGGACTGCAGCGCCAACTGGATTCTGACAATATATTCAATGCAGAAGACGATGATCGTGGGCTTTATTCGGCCTTCGAGGCGCTTGCCTGTCGCCATGGAATGGGCGCGTTTCTTGTCACGCGCTTTCCCAAGGGCGACATGCCCGAATTCAGCGCCAATCTACTCTTGAGCAACTGGCCCGAGGATCTTCGTGAATCCTATGGTTCGGTGGATGTTTTCGGCTTCAGCAAATTGATCGCGCTGCTTAAATCCGGCATTCGCCCCACGCTGGTCGACGGTTGCGTTTTTGGTGACGCACAGTCCTCGTCGACCAAGGAAAATGTGGAGGCAATTTTTGCCGGGCGCAGCATGAATTCCAATCTCGTTTTCTCTATCCACAGTGCCGATTTGAACCACTATGTGTTCGTTTTTTCCGGAAACCGTAAGGAAATGCCCCAGGCGGAAATCCGGGAAATCTACTTTTCCACCATGGAATTGATCGATACGCGCTTCGATGAGTATCGTCCCGAAGGGCCGCGCGAGCGGTTATCCGGGCGTGAACTCGAATGTCTGCGCTGGTCGGCGGCGGGCAAGAGCAGCGAGGAAATCGCCTTGATCCTCAATATCTCCAGCCACACCGTGGTCAGCTACCTGAAAAGCGCGATGCGCAAGCTGGACTCAGTCAATCGCATGCAGGCCGTGGCACGTGCCTGTCGCTTCCGGCTGCTCTAGCCGGACGCACTTTTGTCCAAGATTTCGACCGCATGGGCCGATGATGGGCTCTAGAGCCTGATGAGGCTGAGTTCCGTGTAGCCTGGCCCGAATTCGATCTCCGCATCGCCCGAATGTTCGAGGCAGAGCCAGTCGCCGGCCGTGAGCTCGACGATGGCGGTTACCGACTGATGACATCGCGGTCCGCCGCTATTGTGGCCGGCAATGCGGGCAAGCGTCGTGCTGCCGTTTTTCAGCACCCGGGCCTCATGGCTGGTGGATGAATTGACCGCGAGGTTGAGGCAGATGAGGTAGAGACCGTCTGCGGGTATATCCAGGCGATTGCCCGTGCCGGACGGAACCGCGGCACCCAAGGCAAAACCGCCTTGCGCGACGCTCAGTGACTGAAAACCTGTCTGACTGCCATCCGCAGGCGTCACGGCTGCTGCAGTTCTGGATGCGCGTGTCAGCGGACGATTGGGCAGGTCGACGATACCCCCTGGGGAGGCCACAAATGCTGTCGCCCAGGATATGCCGTCGGCACTGACCTTGATCGAAAACCTGTCTTCGCCAGCTGTCCCGAATTCCGCTCGCCCCTGCCAGTCGGTTTGAAACAGTAGTGAGGCGGTATCGCCTGTGGATTGTTTGTTGATCTTCAATTGATGACCGTTGCCCGCATGGGTGAGCAGGCTCGCATGGGCCGATAACGACAGCCGGTTGTAATCGTCGGCGGTCGCGTTGATCCCCAGCTTTTCGAAGCTGGCTGTTAAGGGCAGGGGGAAATCTTGCCATGCACCGTCGTCAAACGATTTCACATGTCCGGCGCTATGGTCGAACGCCAACCAACCCGGTTTTGGGGTGATGAAGTTCCAGGCCCCATCCTGCCAGCAGGCGAGCTTGCCGTCGCGGCCGCTCCATTCGCCGGTCGCGTCCTCGGCCACGCCAAAGCACTGGCCTTCGCCCGGGTCTTCGGGCGGCTCCCCCAGCATATCTGCGATCGTAAGCTGCACTATCGCGTCCAGTCGCTGAAGCGCCTCGTTATGGGTGACATGCTTTTGTGCCTGTGCCGGCAGGATGTAGGGCAGTTCGAGATTGTTGGTTTCGTCGCTCATATCCGTCTCCTATTGGTTCGCTGCCTCTCTGGGCCATGACGCTATTGTCACCCGGTTTTGGAAGGTGTGGAAAAAATGATGTTGCATTTGTTGAAATCGCTGGATTTTCCGCAAATTTCTTCCACAGATTCGGCGCTGTTTCCGGCGATAAGGGCAATCAGGACAATGTGAACGGGTTCGATTGGGCGATGTCGCATATGGGCAGATTTCTGTCCCGTATCCGCTTGCTCTTTCAGCCGCATATGCCAATCTGTCGCCACGTCTTTACGGGATACCCTTATGCGATATTCAGCCCTTTCCATTTTGAAGAACGGCTTTTCCGGCAACCGGCACTGGAAGCCCGCCTGGCGGGAGCCGGAGCCAAAGCCGCATTACGATGTGATTATCGTGGGTGGCGGGGGGCATGGTCTTTCAACCGCCTATTATCTTGCCAAGGAATTCGGCATCACCAATGTGGCGGTACTGGAAAAGGGCTATCTCGGCTCCGGCAATATCGGTCGAAACACCACCATTGTGCGTTCCAACTACATGCTGGAGGGCAATGAGCCCTTCTATGAATTTTCGCTGAAGCTCTGGGAGGGCATGGAGCAGGATTTCAACTATAATGCCATGATGAGCCAGCGGGGCATCATCAATCTCTATCATTCCGACGGCCAGCGCGACGCCTATGCACGGCGCGGCAATGCCATGCGCATGCATGGCGTCGATGCAGACCTGCTCGACCGCGAGCAGGTCAGGAAGATGATGCCCTATCTCAATTTCGACCATGCGCGCTTCCCCATCATGGGCGGGTTGTTGCAAAAACGTGCTGGCACGGCGCGTCACGATGCGGTCGCCTGGGGCTATGGTCGCGGCGCAGACAGCCGCGGTGTCGATATCATCCAGCATTGCGAGGTGACCGGCATTCGCCGCGACGCCGAGGGCCGGGTGGAGGGCGTGGAGACCAGCAAGGGTTATATCGGCTGCAACAAGCTGGCGTTGGCAACGGCCGGCCACACCTCCGTCACGGGCAAGATGGCCGGTCTGGACTTGCCGATCGAGACCCATGTGTTGCAGGCCTTCGTGTCGGAAGGCATCAAGCCGGTGCTCGACAATGTGGTCACCTATGGGGCCGGCCACTTCTATATCTCGCAGTCCGACAAGGGCGGCTTGGTGTTCGGTGCCAATCTCGATTATTATTCGTCCTATGCCCAGCGTGGCAATCTGGAGACGGTGGAACACACGATCGAGGAAGGTGTCGCCATGATCCCCGGCCTGTCACGGCTTCGGGTGCTACGTGCCTGGGGCGGTGTCATGGACATGTCGATGGACGGATCGCCGATCATCGACAAGACGTCGATCGACAATCTCTACCTGAATTGCGGCTGGTGCTATGGGGGCTTCAAGGCAACGCCTGCATCCGGCTTCTGCTTTGCCCATCTGATCGCCAAGGAGGAAACGCATCAGGTGGCGCGCTTCTTGCGGCTCGATCGTTTCCGTCGCGGGTTCCAGATCGACGAGACCGGCCACGGTCCACAGCCGAACCTTCATTAAGCTCCTGTTTGCATTGAGACATAATTCATGGCCAGCCTGATCCATTGTCCCCATTGCGGGGTCCGTCCCAAGGAAGAATTCTCCATTCGCGGCGATGCCACGCCGCTGCGTCCCGATGCGTCTGCCAGCGACGATGCCTGGTATGAATATGTGTTTGTGCGCGATAATCCCAAGGGGCGTGTTGTGGAACACTGGCACCATACCGGCGGCTGCCGACGCTGGCTGGTGGTCGAGCGCGACAATGCCGCAAGCCATGAGGTCTATGCCGTCAGCGATGCTGCCAAGCTTGCCAGGGAGGCTGGACGATGAGCGCTTCCCGTCTGTCGTCCGGTGGCATTGTTAATCGTGGGCGCACCTTCACCTTCACCTTTGACGGCAAGGAAATGCGTGGCTTCGAGGGCGACACGCTGGCCTCGGCTCTGCTCGCCAACGACCAGATGCTGGTGGGGCGTTCCTTCAAATATCATCGCCCGCGCGGCATTGTAACCGCCGGTTCCGCAGAGCCCAATGCCCTGGTTGGTATCGGCACCGGTGCCCGCAGCGAGCCCAATACGCGGGCAACCGTTGCCGAGCTTTATCACGGCATGACGGCGGTCAGCCAGAACCGCTGGCCTTCGCTCAAATATGATGTCGGTTCCGTCAATCAGCTTTTGTCGCCCTTTCTGTCGGCCGGTTTTTACTACAAGACCTTCATGTGGCCTGCGGCGTTCTGGGAAAAGGTCTATGAACCGCTGATCCGCAAGGCGGCCGGTCTCGGCCGGGCCGTCATGGAGGCCGATCCGGATCGCTACGAGAAAGCCTGGGCCCATTGCGACCTGCTGGTGATCGGCGCCGGGCCGACCGGACTGATGGCAGCCCTTTGCGCGGCGCGGGCCGGGTTGCGGGTCATTCTGGCGGATGAAGGTTTTCGCCTCGGTGGATCGCTTCTGTCGGAGAAGATTTCCATCGACGGCATTGCCGCCGCCGCGTTTGCCGAGCGCACGGTGGAGGAGTTGAAGAGCTTCGACAATGTGACGCTGATGCCGCGCAGCACGGTCTTCGGCTGGTATGACGACAATGTCTTCGGCGCGCTTGAAAAAGTGCAAAAACACGTGGCCCAGCCATCGCCCGATCTGCCGGTGGAGCGGCTGTGGCGCATTGTTGCCAAGCGCGCCATCATGGCGACGGGCGCTGAAGAACGTCCGCTGGTGTTCGGTGGCAATGACAGGCCGGGCGTGATGATGGCCAGTGCCGGGCGCAGCTATCTCAACCGCTACGGGGTGAGTGTCGGCGAAAAGGTTGCGGTCTTTACCAATGGCGGTGCGGGTTATAGGGCAGCGGCGGATCTGACGGATGCCGGTGTCGAGGTTGCAGCCCTGATCGACAGTCGACCCGGTGCTGCCAATACCGCGCCTTCCGCTGTGCGGGTGATTTCCGGTGCGGGGGTGACCTCCACCAAGGGACGTCAGCGGTTGTCGGGGATTCTGGTTGAACGCTCCGGCTATGAGGAGGCAATCGACTGCGACGCGCTTTTGATGTCTGGCGGGTTCAGCCCGGTGGTGCATCTGGCCTGCCAGCGCGGGGCAAAGCCAAAATGGTCGGACGCGCATCAGGCGTTCATGGCGCCGGATGTCGGACAGCAATTTGTGGCCGCCGGATCGGCTGCCGGGCTTTCATCCATCGCTGCCTGCCTGAAGGATGGGGCGGAGAAAGCCCATCTGGCGGTCGAGGCCATGGGCCGGATCACCGGCATGGTCGAAATTCCGGATGTCGAGGGCGACTATGACGCCGATTTTGCCCCGCTCTGGTATGTGCAGGGCTCCAGGGGCAAGGCCTTTGTGGACTTCCAGAACGATGTCTCGGTCAGGGATCTGGCGCTTGCCCAGCGCGAGGCCTTCGGTCATGTGGAGCACACCAAGCGCTACACCACGGCCGGCATGGCGACCGATCAGGGAAAACTTGGCAATATCAACATGGCCGGCATCATGGCCGGCATGCGCGGGGTTTCACCCGCCGAGATCGGCACGACCACCTTCCGCCCCTTTTACACACCTGTCTCCTTCGGTGCGCTGACGGGCACCAGCCGGGGCGAGCATTCAAGGCCGGTCAGGCAATCGCCGCTGCATGGCTGGGCGAAGAAAAACGGCGCCGTGTTCGTTGAAGCCGGGCTCTGGTATCGATCCTCTTATTTTCCAAGGGACGGCGAGAGCGGCTGGCGCGAAACGGTGGACCGCGAGGTCAAATGCGTGCGTGCCCATGCCGGGCTTTGCGATGTTTCGACGCTCGGCAAGATCGAAGTGTTTGGCCCGGACGCCGCCGAATTCCTCAACCGGGTCTATTCCAACGGGTTCCTCAAGCTTCCGGTCGGCAAGGCGCGTTACGGGCTGATGCTGAGGGAAGACGGGATTGTGATGGACGACGGCACCGCCAGCCGTTTTGCCGAGGATCATTTCTTCATCACCACCACTACGGCTGCTGCCGGCGAGGTGATGACCCATCTGGAATTTGCAGCGCAGGCGCTTTTCCCGGATCTGGATGTGCGCATGGTGTCTGCCTCCGACCAATGGGCGCAGATGTCGCTGGTTGGGCCGAAAGCGCGGGTGATCCTTGACCGGATCGTTGAAGACGATGTGTCCAACGACGCGGTACCGTTTCTGGCGGCGCAAGAGGTAACCCTGAAGGGAGGGCTTTCCGCACGTCTCTACCGTATCTCCTTTTCCGGCGAGCTGGCCTATGAACTGGGCGTTCCGGCCGGTTACGGCGAGGCGGTCGCCGATGCGATCATGGCCGCCGGCAAGGAGCACGGCATCTGCGCTTACGGTGTGGAGGCGCTCAATGTCATGCGCATCGAGAAGGGGTTTGTGACCCATGCCGAAATCGACGGACGTACCACGCCGGACGATCTGGGGCTTGGCGCCATGTTTGCCGGTCAGAAACCGGATTTCATCGGCAAACGCCTCTCCAGCCGCTTCGGACTGACTGCCGCCGACCGGGCGCAGCTTGTGGGCCTGAAACCGGTCGAGCACGATCAGCACTTCAAGGCCGGCGCGCATATTCTCAAAGAGGGGGCAAAGCCCTCCATGACAAGTGATCAGGGCTGGGTGTCATCCGTCTGCTTTTCGCCCATGCTCGGCCACACGATCGGCCTTGGCTTCCTGAAATCCGGGCGTGAGCGCATGGGCGAAAAAGTCGTGGTCTGGGACGGTTTGCGCGGGTCGGAGGTGCTGGCGGAAGTCTGCTCGCCGGTCTTTATCGACCCCGACAACAAGAAGCTGAAGGTGTAAGGAGTGCTGCCCATGTCATTTTCTCACGCCCACGCGCTGGACGACTATATCGCCGGATTTGCCGGCACGCCCAATCCGCATCATCTGGCGATCCTGAAGCGGCCGCTGGTGTTTTCCGTACTGGCGCATGCCGGTCACGAGAGCTCGGTGGAGGAGGCGCTGGCCGAAATCGCCGAGGTATCGGTGCGCTTTTGCGGTCCCGGCGAATGGCTGCTGGTGTCGGAATCGATTGCGCCCGAAACCCTGATCCGCGACCTGGCATTGCTGTCGGGCCAACTGTCCTTTGTCGACCAGAGCGAGGGCCGTGTGGTGATGCGGCTTTCAGGCCCGCGGGTGCGCAATGTTCTGGCGAAATGTGCGGGTTTGGATCTTCATCCGGACCAGTTCGACCTTGGCGGCTCTGCCAATACACTGTGCTGTCACACGCCGGCCAATCTGGCGCGCACCGGCGTCGATGAATTCGAGATTACCGTCATGCGCTCCTATGCCGGCTATGTGTTCGACGAAATCGTGGAAATGGGCCGGGAATTTGCCATGACGGCCGGCTTTGCGGGCTAGGGCGGACATCCTTGCCTGGATTGCCCGCCCTTGTCATTACGACTGGGTAGCAGCGCTTGCTTCCTGATCGCCGAAGGCGAGATGGGCGACCAGTGTTGCGCCGATGGCGCTGATGGCGATGATCATCAGCATGGGCAGTGCGGTGCCGTCTTCCATGAGGCCGATGCCGAGGCTCGACAGGGCACCTGCGCCAAAGCCAAGCGCGCCGGAGAGGGCGGCTGCCGTGCCGGCGATGTGGCCCTGGCTTTCCATGGCAAGGACATTGCAGGAGGGCATCATGCCACCGACACCGATCACGGCGATAAACAGCAGGATGCAGACGGAATAGACCGTGCCGATATGCAGCAGTTCCATGCCGACCAGCAGGACGGCGGCGCCTGCAAAGATCAGCGAGGACATTCTCACGACATTCTTGAGCCCGATCTTCTCGCCGAAACGGGTGGAGACCTGGGTACCTATGCCGATGCCCAGAGCGTTGAGCGCGAAAATGACCGAGAAGGTGATGGGGCTCAGACCGTAGACATTGATGAGCACGAAGGACGAGCCGGCGATATAGGCAAAAAAGCCCCCTTGTGCAAAGGCCAGCGCGCCGGCATAGGGAATGAAGCTTCGGGTGAAGAGAAGCTTTGCATACCAGTGGATGGCCCTGGAGGGCTGGCTGGTGGCGCGTAGCGCCGGCATGCGTGTTTCAGGCAGCAGAACGACGACCAGCGTTGCCACGACAAGGCACAGCAGTCCCATGACCATGAAGATCACGCGCCAGGTGGAAAATGTCAGCAGCATGCTGCCGGCCAGCGGGGCGATCACCGGAGCAAGGCCGAGGACCAGGATAACCAGCGACATCAACCTGGCCGCCTTTATGCCGCTGAAGAGGTCGCGGATGGTGGCGGTGGCGATGACCATGCCGATGGAGCCGCCACAGCCCTGGAGGAAGCGGAAGGCGAGCATCTGATTGGGGGTGACCGACAGCACGCAGCCTATGGTGCCGGCCAGAAAGACGGCAAGGGCAAAGAAGATGACCGGCTTGCGACCGAGCGCGTCGGAGGCGGGACCATAAAACAGCTGGCCGATGGTGAAACCGCAGAAATAGGTCATCATGGTCATCTGGATCGTGGCGGCAGAGGTCGCCAGATCGTCGGCCATCTGCGGCATGGCCGATACATGCATGTCGGTGGAGAAGGGGCCGAGCGCGCAGAGCGAGCCAAGCGCGATGGCAATAGGCAGGGTTTTCGGAGGACTGGTCTGTTCCACGGTTCTGCTCCTTCAGAGACGGCTTGCAACGATAACAAGGAAACGATATCGTTTCTTTATTGCATTAGGAAACGCATTCGTTTCGATTTGTCAATGGACTTGTCGACAACGCGGTTAAGAAGGAATGACTGGGATGGACGGCAGTACGGTTACGGCGGGGCGCCCTCCAAGCCTGTCGGAGGAGGCGCGCAAGACCGCGATCCTCAATGCGGCGGAGCGCGTTTTCGATAGCATGGGCTATGGCGATGCGACCATGGAAGAGATCGCCCGGGCCGCCGGCATGGCGAAGAAATCGGTCTACAAACATTTTCCCGACAAGGGTGCGTTGTTTGGCGCACTGGTCGACAGCCATGATCTCCTGCCCATCGATGAGGTGGTGATGTCGATAGGGGATGCAACGCCGGTGCAACGTCTTCGCCGCATGCTCGAGGAACTCGGTGCCTTCATCCTGTCGCCACGGCAGGTGGCGCTGACCCGCCTTGTGATATCGGAGGCCACCAAGACGCCAGAGCTTTCCGAGCGTTTCTACAGCGAATGCGTGGACAAGACCCAGATCTATGTTGCCACTGAACTGCAGCGGGGACTGTTGACCGGAGCCGATCACCAGCCCGCCATCGATCCCGATCTTCTGGCCGATATGTTTCTTGGCCTCATCCTTGGAAGTCTGCATCTGAAGGCATTGATGCTGAACCAGAATATCGACACCATGCGCGACGAGCTGGAGCGACGGGTGGAGATGGCAAGCATGGTGATGATCGGGCTTTTCGGTGCCGGCGTCTCAGACTGAGGGCGCGGGTTCGAGTGCGGCAGTCGCGCGGATCGCGGCTGGCCGTGGCGTTTCTATGTGATCTTCTGGATTTCCAGTTCCTCATTGCCCAGCATCGCCAGATCGCCGAGTGCCTTGCCGAGCAGGACCCGGGCGAGGGGAGAGACCCAGGAGACGGTGCCGGATTTCGGATCGGCCTCGTCCTCGCCGACAATGCGGAACGTCTGCACGCGTCCATCCTCGCGCTCGAAGCGCACGGTGGAGCCAAAGGCGACGATATCGTTGCTTGCCGGCGCCGGCTGCAGATCGGCGGTGCGGATGCGCTCCACCAGATAGCGGATATCGCGGGCCGGACCTGCCGTCTGGCGACGCTTGTCGTTGACATCCTCGATCAGATTGCCCGCAGCATAGGCCTCGCGCGCCACCGCCAGTTCCGCCTCCAGCGCCTTCAACCCGCTCTCCGTCACCAGATTGGGCTGCGCGGAAATCACCCGCTCGGGGAGAATGGTTTCCGATGCGGTCTCTGAGGATTCTTCCTTGGTGAAGGCGACGGACAATGCGGGTGCTCCCGTAACTGAGATTGCAGATCTGGTGAGAATGTAGGCGCAAACGGCCCGATCGAAAAGGGGCGCGGTCAGCCAGTCGACCGGCGGCATCTTCATGGAATTCAACGCGCCATGGCTCTTGCGCGTTGCGCGGTCGGTCGCAGTTGCGCATCTCAATGCACGTCGACCGAGAAAAGTACCACGCTCGCTACAACGATTGGCAAATATCGAGCGCTCCTGCGCCGCAGCAGTATCCATGGGACACGGTCGGCCTGATGCAAGAGGCGTGATCAACCATAGGCTCTGCTGCGTGCCGACATTCTAAGACAATGCATTCGGTCTGTCATGCCCGACACAGCGCCTCATTCGGCCTTGTCGCCAGGTTGGCGAGAGACATCGAGACCGTTTTGCGGGGCCGAGCGTGCTTGCAAGGCGAACCGGAATTTCGCGGCGCTGCAACGCGCAGAGAACCGCCATTCATTTCTGATCCTGACACAGGAAGGACGCACACCATGAACCAGATTTCGCCCATCGCCGCAGAGGCGCCCCTGATCGACCCGCATTGGCTGCTCGAGGACCCGCATGCAAGGTTTGCGGAACTGCGCGAGAAACATCCGGTCATCAAGATCAACGATCGCTGCTACTATGTTCTTCGTGCCGAAGATGTGATGCCGCTGTTGAAAGATGACGGCACCGTGCAGGTCGAGGGCCGCGACTACGTTGCGCATCACCAGGTGCCCGAGGGAGCGATGGCCCGCTTCCTGCGCGATGTCCTCCTGTTTGCCAACGGTCAGGACCATCGGACAAAGCGCGGCCCCTTTGCGCGCACGTTTTCCCACCAGGCCATTCGTGCCTCGCGCGATGGCATCGAGGCTGTGGCGCGCAATATCGTTGCCAACCTGCCGCAGGGCGAGAGCTTCGACTTTGTCGAGCATATGGCAGGCCGCGTGCCCTCGGAGATGATCGCCTCGATCATCGGCCTGCCGATCTCGGAGGCTTCCTATTTTGCCCCGCGCATCTACGATATGGCCAAGGCGGTCGCACCGATCTATCCGATCGACAATCATGCCCGGATCGAGACGGCGGCCGGTGAGGTCTTCACCTATGTGAAGGAGCACATGTTGGCGCGGATGACGGCACCGAACGACGATCTCCTGTCGAAACTGGTCGCCGATTGGGTGCACAACCAGGAGATGGAATTCGACTGTCTGGTGAATCAGGTGCTGGCCATGATGCTCGGCGGTAGCGACACCACCCGTGCCGCCTTTGCCATGACGGTCTCGCTGCTGCGCCAGCGCCCGCAAGACTGGGCGGCGCTTCATGCAGATCCATCGCTCGTGCCCGAGGCGATTTCCGAAAGCATGCGGTTCGAACCCTCGGTCTCCAATGTGCCACGCTTCACCGTGAGCGAGATGCAGATTGGCGGAACGCGGGTGCCGGCCGGCGTTCTGCTGCAGCTGAGCACCATGTCCGCCATGCGCGATCCCAAGCTTTATTCCGAGCCCGATGTGTTCAACATGCGCCGGACCGATCATCCTCGCCTGCATCTCGTTTTCGGTCACGGGGCGCATCGCTGCATCGGCGAGATGCTGGCGCGCCTCGAAATGGAGGAAAGCCTGAAGGCCCTTCTCGCGGCTGCCCCCGATATCGAGATCGAAACGGCACCGCGTATGCTGGGCTTTGGCGGCATCCGCCAGATCACGCCGATGATTGTGCGGATACCGTAGAGAACCGGGGCAGGCAGAACGACCGCCCGAGCGTCTTGCCGTCCTCGGCTCGGGTGGCCGGGATGAAAGGGCTCTCTACACCGCCTTCGATGCATGATCGGTCGCAAGAGGAAGAGGATGCCAAATCGGCCGCTGTGGCAGGGCGTCCTGCGATGGGGTCTCCGTGGTTTCTTCCTTGGTGCAGGCGGTGGACAGTTGGGCGCTCGGGGATGGTTGAGGGGGAGTTGTAGCCGCAGGACGCAATGATGGGGCGGCGGAAAGTGCGATACGCTCTCATGTCGGTCAACCTGCTCGACGCGCGCGTCATCTCCGGCAGCTGACAACGGCTATAGCTTGCCGGCGGCGATATTTTTGCTTTGTGGCCGGAAGGGGAGATGGGGCTATTCGCCATGTCTCAAGCTCCTAACAGCTGCTGCAATGCTATTCTGGTTAGCGATCTGAATGCTTCCGGCAGCCCTCAAGCCATACATCGCTCCATCCTTCAGGCACACATGATCCTGCCACAAGACGTTCAATTCGAGCGACACGCCCATCGAGTTCAGCGTCGCTTTCTCCAAGCTTATAGGATCCCGGTGCGATAAGTACGGCTACCATTCGAATGAATTCTGCGTTGCTCAGCTCGGCGGGCGGCCGCCCATAAATCGCGGAACTTGCGTTGTAAAAGCCTCTCATCCATCCGTCCGGGCCTTTCCCCATCTCCAATGTGTCGAGCCACAAGGCAAGGATTTGCTCTTTGGAAAGCCGGCTTTCCAGCCCCATCGCGTAGCCGGTTTGGCGGATCTTGCCGATTCCCGGATGGAATTCCTTGAACGCGAGGCGCTTGGAAGCCGACTGCGTAATTGTTGTCAGTCCCGCTCCTGGGGTTGAAAAATCGACGCCGGGATGACTGGTGAAGCTTGGGTCTTGCACCTTCAGCAAGATCGCCAGATGCGCCGCACCAAGGGAGTCTCCTCCATGTCCCTGAGCTATCAAATCGTCTGCGCGCTGACTTAGTTGCGGAGCATCGGACAGAGCGTCCCAATATCCTTTTGCACCGTATAGAAAAGCTGACACGACCAGCAGGCCCAAAAAAAGGCCTCCGAACTTGAAAATGCGTCTCATGCGAAATCTCTTTCGAAATCAACCGGGCAGGATAATAGAGTTAACTGACACTCAATTGTCGCGACATTCAGGCATTTCGCGGATATTTCGCCTACGGCCAATGACGGTAAAGGGTCGACATTCGTCCGCCGCTTCGCGCCCATTGCGGACATTCCACCCCCTTTGATAAGGGTGAGACGTTTTTGCTGATGGAGCCTAGCATGATGGTCACAATATCGATCGAGAGCCCGCGTCAAGCTGGCGTGATCAGGCTTTTGCAGGCGTCCGATGCCTATGCGGCCTCATTGTATCCCGCAGTTAGCAACCATGCGCTCGACCTCGCAACCTTAGAAAAACCAAATGTTACGTTTTTCGTTGCGAGAAGACGCGAACAGATCGTTGGTTGCTGCGCCCTAGTGGATTCCGGCGACATGACGGGAGAGATCAAGCGCATGTTCGTCGATCCGAGTGCACGCGGCTTTAAAATCAGTAAGCAAATTTAGGATTTCTGCGATAGTGCGTTCGTCGGCGACACTGCACGCCTACGAAGAAAGGAGATGCTATCCGTCATAAATAGCGTTTCTGATGTCCATTGGAAACACGCCCGACATGCCTTCGAACGCAGTATTGGTCATCGCAACGACTGTAAGTTTTTGTGTGGGATCAACGAACCAGCTATGGCCATAGGCGCCTCCCCACTGGATCGTCCCCGTGGACTGCGGCGACTGAGCGAGCTCGGGGTCATTGAGAACCGCCCAGCCAAAACCGAAACCCCAACCTGGTCCGTGCGTTTGCGTGTGTACACCCACCTGATCCTTGAACATCTCGGCGACGGTCTGCGATGACAAAATAGAGCCGCCACCCGTTCGGATGGTTTCGAGAAAGCGCAGCACATCGCCGGCCGTGCCGATCATGCCTGCGCCACCCGATGGGTAGGAGGCAGGGTTCAGCGCACGGCTCGGTGCGAAGCGGGCGGCATTCTGCCAGATGGGCAAAGCAATGCCATCTGTCATGCGCACGGGCGTCGGTGTCCCGTCCGCATAAGGTGTTACCAACCGACTCGGATCGGTCACCACGAAGCTCATGCTCTCCAGACCCAGCGGGTTGAGTACTTCCGCCTTAACCGTCTCCGGAAGAGACTTTCCTGTTATCTCAGCAATAACCGCGCCAAGAACATCGAGGCCTAGAGAATAACGCCAGCCTTTGCCCGGAGGGAAGACGAGCGGCGCTTTCACGAGTCGGTCCAGGTTTTCCTTAAGACTGAGGCCGGGCTGATCGAGTCCATCAGAAACATCAAACTGATCATAGGGACCGCCGGCAGGCTCGACAAAGCGATAGCTCAGCCCCGAAGTATGCGTGAGGAGCTGGCGAACCGTGATGACCGGCTCACTCCCATCCTCAAGCCCTGGTCGGAAATCAGGCAACCACCGTGTGACTGGATCATCAAGAGAAATCTGACCGCGTTCGACAAGCCGCATCAATGTCGCCGAGACAATCGGCTTGGTGATTGATGCCAACCGGAACACGGCATCTTCCCTCATCGGGGTTTCAGATTCTCGATCTGCCAGTCCTGCAGCGCGGCGGTAAATCAACCTGCCATCTTGGATCGTCAAAACCACAGTGCCGACGATTCTTTGATTAGCAATTGCTCGGTCTATCACCACATCGATGCGCTCTTTGAGGCGAGCATCCTGCGCCGAAACGGCTGCATTCGTCTGAGTGTCAAAAATATTGCTTTCCATGAAATGGCACCTATATTCGGAGCGATCCCTCCGTAATAGCGGAGCATGCGTTCAATTTCAAGAGTGATCGTTGTGATAAATAAATCCACGAGCATCCCACGCCCTAGAGGCCGCCCACGGGCTTTCGATCGTGCCGAAGCACTCGAACACGCGGGCCTGACGTTTTGGAGGCTTGGTTATGAAGGCGCATCTATCGCCGATCTGACCAAGGCCATGGGAATAACGCCGCAGAGCCTTTACTCCGCTTTTTCCAGCAAGGCAGATCTCTACAGAGAAGCTCTCGATTGGTATCAGTCGCGGATCGGCGCTTTTGCAATCGCCGCGCTCGAAGAGCCTGAGGTAACCACCGCTATCGAACGTTTGTTGATGGAGGCAGCTGTTGAATTTTCGAACCCAGACCGCCCACATGGTTGCATGATCTCAACGGCAGTGCTCAACTGCGCCGAAGAAAATCAAACTGTTGCGGCGATGGTGGCAGGCGAACGTAAGACGACGCTCGACGCGCTGCAGAACCGTATCGCGCGCGGCATTGCGGAGGGGCAGTTACCGTCCAACACCGACCCCCAAGCCTTGGCGCGTTTTGTGGGAGCAATCATTCAGGGCATGTCGGTTCAGGCAAAAGACGGCGCTTCGGCAGCCGAATTGAAAGCTATCGCTTCAATCACTCTTTCAAAGGTTCACGGGTTAGCCACCGCGTCTTAGCCGTCACCTTCCGACCGTCTGCCGCGAAACTCTTAATTAAAGTGACACTTGTTTTCCTGACTTTTGCGACGTCGCAGAATGGGGAGTTTTGCGGCAGCAGGCCAAGCCGCGATGTCTCCTATCGGCGCCAAGGCGACATGACACGGCCATCGTTGGATGACCGCATTTCGAATGCGCCGGGGGATCGCTGCTCTGACCCAGGTGAAGGCATAATGCCGTCCGTCTGCTTGCTCTCCCGAATGACCGCATCGGGTCGAACCCGCATCTGCCGCGTCCGTCCGGGCATGGCCACCACCCCACGCCGCGCTCAGAACACTGCCCATCTCGCATACGACATAAATCGTCGCTCCGCAGTCTTCACGGCTTCATGCTGCCGCTCTAGCCTGCAGGCAATTCCAGCCTAAGCTCAGGGGAGCGTTATCCATGAAAAATCATGCGCGGGTCGTCGTTATCGGTGGGGGTGTTGTCGGGTGTTCGGTGCTCTATCACCTGACCAAATTCGGCTGGACCGATGTGGTGCTTCTGGAGCGTTCGGAGTTGACGTCCGGGTCTACCTGGCATGCAGCCGGGGGCATGCATACGATCAATGGCGATCCCAATGTGGCCAAGCTGCAGAAATATACGGTCGAGCTCTACAAGGAAATCGAGGCGTATTCGGGCCAGGATATCGGTTTGCACATGACATCCGGGCTGATGCTGGCGGCAACGCCGGAGCGGTTCGACTGGTTCAAGTCGCTGCTCGCCAAGGGAAAATATGCCGGCGGTGAGGCGCGGATCGTGACGCCGGAAGAGGCGCATGAGATGATGCCGCTTCTCGACCCCAAGCAATTCGTCGGCGCGGTGTTCGACCCGCATGAAGGCCATCTCGACCCCTATGGCACGACGCACGCCTATGCCAAATCGGCCAAGAAGAACGGGGCGGAAATCTATCTGCATACCAAGGTGGAAGAGCTGTCGCAGCTTCCCGACGGCACCTGGCGGGTGATTACCGACAAGGGCGAGATCATGGCCGAGCATGTGGTCAATGCCGCAGGGCTCTGGGCGCGTGAGGTGGGCCGCATGGTGGGGCTGGAACTGCCGGTCCTGGCCATGGAACATATGTATCTTCTGACCGAGGACATGCCAGAAGTCATTGAATATAATGAAAAGTCCGGACGCGAGCTGATGCATTGCGTCGATTTCGACGGCGAGATCTATATCCGCCAGGAGCGCAACGGCATGTTGATGGGCACCTATGAAAAGGATTGCCGCCCGTGGTCACCGATCGAGACGCCCTGGGATTTCGGCCATGAGCTTCTGGCCGAGGATCTGGAGCGCATCACGTCCGAACTGGAAGTCGGCTTTCGTCATTTCCCGGCCTTCAACAATGCCGGCATCCGCCGCATCATCAACGGGCCCTTCACCTTCTCGCCCGATGGCAATCCGCTGGTGGGGCCTGTGCGCGGCATGACCAATTACTGGTCGGCCTGCGCGGTCATGGCCGGCTTCAGCCAAGGCGGCGGCGTGGGCCTGGCTCTGGCGCAATGGATCATCGAGGGCGATCCGGGCTTTGACGTGTTTGCCATGGATGTGTGCCGCTATGGCGATTACGCGACGCTTGGTTATACCAATGCCAAGGTGCGCGAGAATTATTCACGCCGTTTCTCGATCCGCTATCCGAACGAGGAACTGCCGGCCGGACGTCCGCTGTTGACCACGCCGATCTACGACAAGCTCAAGGCCGCCGGTGGCGTGTTCGGCGCTTACTACGGGCTCGAAACGCCGCTGTGGTTTGCGCCGGACGGGGTCGAGGACAAGTTCTCTTGGCGTCGGTCCAGCGATTTCGACACGGTCGGCGAAGAGGTCAAGGCGGTGCGTGCCAGCGTCGGGCTGATGGAGACCTCGGGCTTTGCCAAATACACGATCTCCGGCGAGAGCGCCCGCGACTGGCTGGACATGATGCTGGCCTGCCGCATGCCGGAAACGGGGCATATGGTGCTGGCACCGATGCTCAACGATGCCGGCAAGCTGATCGGCGATTTCACGCTGGCCAATCTGGATGGCGAGGAGTTCCTGCTGATCGGATCCGGCCTTGCGGAAGACTATCACATGCGCTGGTTCGAAGAGCATCTGCCCGATGACGGCTCGGTCGAGATCAATGCGCTCAATCTGGGTCTTCTGGGACTGGCCATTGCCGGACCGAAATCCCGCGAGGTGCTGGCAAAGCTTACTCATCTCGACGTCTCGGACGAGGCCCTGCCGTTCATGGGCATTCGCGAAATGGATCTCGGCATGTCGCCCGCCGTGGTCGGTCGCGTCTCCTATACCGGCGATCTGGGCTATGAAATCTGGATGCGGCCCGAATATCAACGCAATCTGTTCGATGCGATCATGGAAGCGGGCAAGGAGTTCGATATTCGCCTGTTTGGCCTGCGTGCCCTCAATTCGCTGCGGCTTGAAAAAGGATTCGGCAGCTGGTCACGCGAATATCGACCGCTCTACGGCCCGGTGGAAGCCGGCCTTGGGCGATTCGTGGCCTATAAAAAGGACATGGATTTCATCGGTCGCAAGGGTGCGATCGAGGAAAAGCTCGCAGGCGGTGCCCTGCGGCTGCGCACCTTCGTGGTCGATGCTCGCGATGCCGATGTGATCGGCGACGAGCCGATCTCGTTCAAGGGCGAGGTGCGTGGCTGGGTGACATCCGGTGGCTATGCCCATGCCAGCGGAAAATCGGTGGCGATCGGCTATGTCCCCAAGGATATTGCCGGTGAGGTCGATGGCTGGGAAATCGAGCTTCTGGGCGAGATGCTGCCGGCCACACTACAGGCTCAACCGTTATTTGACGCCAATGGATCGCGCATGCGCTCCTAGTCGTTCTGTCCTGGCGGATGAGGACCATCCGTCAGGACATATTGTCTCTGCATATCAATGGCTTGAGACGGTTTCGGCGAATCTGGCGACCATGTCCGCCGCGAGATTCCCATATATATTTAGGGGGTTATTCAACTATAAAACGTTGTGTGCTTATTATTCTATGCACGCGACATTTTCACGTTTCTGCTTAATCCGGACGATTTACTGCTTAATTTTTTGTCCTTTTCCCCAGAAAAAGGTTAGAATCTAGGCAATTGGTATTAAAATGCACGTTGCCTAGCTTTTAGGCTTCACATTTTCACCTAAAGCGCTATGGAATCTCCTTCAGGTTGATGGCCCGAAAGGGCAAACGAACAAGAGACGCTGCGGTTCAACGACGGCGTCCAGGGGATTGTGAATGGAGTATTTCGTTCAGCAGCTCATCAATGGGCTGACGCTTGGCTCCATCTATGGCTTGATCGCGATCGGCTATACGATGGTCTATGGCATTATCGGCATGATCAACTTCGCCCATGGCGATATTTTCATGCTTGGCGGCTTTGCCGCTCTCATCGTCTTTCTCATCGTCACATCGTTTTTCGCCGGCATTCCGGTGGCGCTTCTCATCCTCGTCATGATGGTGGTGGCGATGTTGACGACGGCGCTTTGGAACTGGGCCATCGAGCGGGTGGCCTACCGGCCGCTGCGCGGTTCGTTCCGCCTTGCGCCGCTGATCACCGCGATCGGCATGTCGATCGTGCTGTCGAATTTCATTCAGGTCACGCAGGGTCCGCGCAACAAGCCGATCCCGCCGATGGTGAGCGAAGTCTATCACTTCGGTGCCATCACGATCTCGCTCAAGCAGCTGATCATTGTGGTCGTCACCGCCGTTCTGCTGACCGTGTTCTGGTACATCGTCAACAAGACGCCATTGGGTCGTGCGCAGCGCGCGACCGAGCAGGATCGCAAGATGGCGGCGCTGCTGGGCGTGGATGTCGACCGTACCATCTCCATTACCTTCGTCATGGGTGCTGCATTGGCTGCGGTCGCCGGCACCATGTACATGATGTATTACGGTGTTGCCTCGTTCACCGACGGCTTCATTCCGGGGGTCAAGGCCTTCACCGCTGCCGTTCTGGGCGGCATCGGCTCGCTGCCGGGCGCTGTGCTGGGGGGCTTGCTGATCGGTCTGATCGAATCGCTGTGGTCGGCCTATTTCACGATCGCCTACAAGGACGTTGCCACTTTCGGTCTTCTCGCCTTCGTGCTGATCTTCAAACCGACCGGCATTCTTGGCCGTCCCGAAGTGGAAAAGGTCTAAGACCATGGCAGTCAATCCGGAAAACGTAGAAACCAGGCCCAGCGGCTCTGTCGCACGGGGCCTGAAGGAAGGCTTGATTGCAGGTGCAGTCGCACTTGGCATGTTCATTCTCTTCGTCGGCATCAAGACCGATCAGGACATCAACAATGCTCTGGTCTGGTATCCGCGTTGGGGACTTCTGGCGATCTTCGTGGCCGTGGCCGCGATCGGTCGCTTCGCCGTCGTCGCCTATTTCCAGCCGTGGCGGGCCGATCGGGCCAGCCGCAAGGCAAAGCTGCCGGTGCGCGAGATCGAGGCCGAGCCGTCCTTCTTTCACAAGCACTTCCTGAAGCTGGTGACAGCCTTCCTGCTGATCTATCCGTTCCTGGCGGTGACGCTGGCAGGTACGCAAGGATCGCTCAAATATGTCGACAATTTCGGCATCCAGATCCTGATCTATGTCATGCTCGCCTGGGGGCTCAACATCGTCGTCGGTCTGGCCGGCCTGCTGGACCTTGGTTATGTGGCCTTTTACGCAGTCGGTGCCTATTCCTATGCGCTGCTGTCGCAACATTTCGGCCTGTCCTTCTGGGTTCTCCTGCCGCTTTCCGGCGTTCTTGCCGCCTTCTGGGGCATCATTCTGGGCTTCCCGGTTCTGAGGCTCAGAGGTGACTATCTGGCCATCGTGACGCTGGCCTTCGGGGAAATCATCCGTCTGGTGCTGATCAACTGGTCGGATGTCACGATGGGGACCTTCGGCGTGTCCGGCATTCCCAAGGCTACGCTGTTTGGCCTGGAGTTCACGGCTTCAAAGGACGGCTTTGCCAAGACTTTCGGTCTGCCGATGTCGTCAGCCTATTACAAGATTTTCCTGTTTTATGTGATCCTGGCACTCTGCGCAGTGACGGCCTATGTCACGATCCGGCTGCGGCGCATGCCGATCGGTCGCGCCTGGGAAGCCTTGCGCGAAGACGAGATTGCATGCCGTTCGCTCGGCATCAATACCGTCACCACCAAGCTCACGGCCTTTGCCATCGGTGCCATGTTCGGTGGCTTTGCCGGCTCGTTCTTTGCGGCGCGCCAGGGCTTCGTCTCTCCGGAAAGCTTCGTCTTCCTCGAATCGGCGGTCATCCTTGCAATCGTGGTTCTGGGCGGCATGGGCTCGCTCACGGGGATTGCCATTGCCGCCATCGTGATGGTGGGCGGTACCGAACTTCTGCGTGAAATGGAGTTCCTGAAACATATCTTCGGGCCGGACTTTACGCCTGAACTCTACCGTATGCTCATCTTCGGTCTGGCCATGGTCGTGGTCATGGTGTTCAAGCCGCGCGGCTTCGTCGGCTCACGGCAGCCGACAGCCTTCCTCAAGGAGCGTAAGGCCGTATCCGGCAGCTTCACCAAGGAAGGTCACGGCTGATGGTATCCGGGGATAAGGCAATGACTGATACAATTCTCAAGGTAGAGCATCTGTCGATGAGGTTCGGCGGTCTGATGGCCATCGACGACCTGTCGTTCGATGTCAAACGCGGCGAAATCACCGCATTGATCGGCCCCAACGGCGCCGGCAAGACCACGGTGTTCAACTGCATCACCGGTTTTTACCAGCCCACCATGGGCATGATCATGATGAACCAGAAGGGCGGTCGCCAGCATATGCTGGAACGCCTGCCCGATTTCGAGATCACCAAGAAAGCCAAGGTGGCGCGTACCTTCCAGAACATCCGGCTGTTTTCGGGTCTCACCGTTCTGGAAAACCTTCTGGTGGCGCAGCACAACAAGCTGATGAAGGCGTCCGGCTATACGGTTCTCGGCCTTCTCGGCTTGCCGACCTACAAGAAGGCGGCCGCGAAAGCGATTGAACAGGCATCGTTCTGGCTGGAAAAGGCCGAACTGACGGATCGTGCCGACGATCCGGCCGGGGATCTTCCCTACGGTGCTCAACGCCGTCTGGAGATTGCGCGTGCCATGTGCACGGGGCCAGAGCTTTTATGCCTGGACGAACCCGCAGCCGGTCTCAACCCGCGCGAATCTGCAGCGCTCAATACGCTGCTTCGAAGCATTCGGGAGGAGACAGGTACGTCGATCCTTTTGATCGAGCATGACATGTCGGTGGTGATGGAAATTTCCGACCATGTCGTGGTGCTCGAATATGGACAGAAGATTTCCGATGGAACGCCCTCCCATGTGCAGAACGATCCGAAAGTGATCGCGGCCTATCTGGGCGTCGAGGATGACGAAGTTGAAGAAATTGAAGAACAACTCGACGAAGGGACGGTATAATGACCGGTGAACCCCTTCTCAAAGTTCAGGGCGTCGAAACCTTTTATGGCAATATCCAGGCTCTCTCAGGAGTGGATGTCGAGGTTCACAAGGGCGAAATCGTCAGTCTGATCGGTGCCAATGGCGCTGGCAAATCGACGCTGATGATGACCATTTGCGGATCTCCGCAGGCGCGCAAGGGATCCGTCATCTTCGACGGGACCGACATCACCAAGATGCCGACGCATCTGATTGCACGCCGCCGGATTGCACAGTCGCCTGAGGGGCGCCGCATTTTTCCGCGCATGACGGTTTACGAAAACCTGCAAATGGGTGCCGGTCTCGACAACCTCAAATATTTCGATGAGGATCTGGCCAAGATCTACGAGCTGTTTCCGCGGCTCAAGGAACGTCAAAGCCAGCGCGGCGGTACGCTGTCGGGTGGTGAACAGCAGATGCTGTCGATCGGCCGTGCGCTGATGGCCCGGCCGAAACTGCTCCTGCTCGATGAGCCTTCGCTCGGTCTCGCCCCCCTGATCATCAAGGGGATCTTCGAGGCGATCAAGAAGCTGAACAAGGAAGAGGGGCTGACTGTCTTCCTCGTCGAGCAGAACGCATTTGCAGCGCTCAAGCTTTCTGACAGAGCCTATGTCATGGTCAACGGCAAGGTGACCCTGAGCGGTTCCGGCAAGGAGCTTCTGGCCGATCCGCAGGTCCGTGCGGCCTATCTTGAAGGCGGACGCCACTAGGGCGGTCAGGGGAGATTTGACATGCAGGGATTGTTTTTTGAAACTGATACAGGCGTCCGTTACATCCTAAGAGGTCTGGTCGTCTTGATCGGCTTCTGGACGGCGTGGCGCACGGGCAGGGCTGTGGCCGATGGCTGGCAGGGGTTCGGCACGGTCTTCGTCTACACGCTGTTGCTTGCCTGGGTAATGCAGTTTTTGCACTATGCGCTGTTTGAGGGTCCGTTCCTCAGCCTGTTTTATTATGTCTTCGATTTCGTGCTGCTTCTGGCGTTCTCAACCATGAGCTTCCGCCTTCGGCGCACGACGCAGATGGTTGAAAATTACTATTGGCTCCATGAGCGGACATCTCCGTTCTCATGGAAAGACAAGCATTGACAGGCCGCCAATACTGGCATCAGATTTCAGCTGGCCTTCAATAAAGAGAACCGAATTCCGGCGCAGTGGGAGTGGGTGCTGCGAAGGGTCATGGAAACCTAACCCGCTATATAAAAACTGGGAGTTACAATATGAAAAAATCGCTTCTTTCGGCAGTTGCGCTGACCGCTATGGTCGCATTCAGCGGCAATGCCTGGGCTGATATTCTCGTCGGCGTCGCCGGCCCGCTTACCGGTCCAAACGCTGCCTTCGGTGCACAGCTGCAAAAGGGTGCCGAGCAGGCAGCTGCAGATATCAATGCTGCTGGCGGCATCAACGGCGAGATGATCAAGGTCGTTCTCGGCGATGACGTGTCCGACCCCAAGCAGGGTATCTCCGTTGCCAACAAGTTCGTGTCTGACGGCGTCAAGTTCGTTGTCGGTCACTTCAACTCTGGCGTTTCGATCCCGGCTTCGGATGTTTACGCCGAAAACGGTATCCTGCAGATCACGCCTGCTTCGACCAACCCGCAGTTCACCGAACGGGGCCTTTGGAACACATTCCGTACCTGCGGCCGTGATGACCAGCAGGGCGCAGTTGCCGGCGGTTACATCGCTGAAAACTTCAAGGACGGCAAGGTAGCGGTCGTTCACGACAAGACACCTTACGGCCAGGGTCTTGCTGACGAAACCAAGAAGGCCATGAATGCCGCCGGCGTGACGGAAGTCATGTATGAAGGCATCACTCCTGGCGACAAGGACTATTCGGCTCTGATCGCCAAGATGAAGGAAGCAGGCGTCAACGTCGTCTACTTCGGCGGTCTGCACACCGAGTTCGGTCTGATCGAGCGTCAGGCTGCTGACCAGGGCCTGAAGGCAACCTTCATGTCGGGCGACGGTATCGTTTCCAACGAACTGGCTTCGATCGCTGGCGATGCCGTCAACGGCACGCTGATGACCTTTGCTCCGGATCCACGCAAGAACGCTGCCGCTCAGGACGTCGTGAAGAAGTTCCGTGACGCTGGTTTCGAACCTGAAGCCTACACGCTCTACTCCTATGCCGCTCTTCAGGTTATCGCTGAAGGCGCAAAGGCAGCCGGTTCTACCGATCCGGAAGCCGTGGCCGAGTCCATCAAGTCGGCTGGTCCGTTCTCGACCGTTATCGGCGATCTCGGCTTTGACGAAAAGGGCGACATCACACGTCCTGACTATGTCATGTACGAGTGGAAGAAGGGCGACGACGGCAACTATTCCTACTTCGAAATGTAATCTGCTTCGGCCCTTCGGGTGCCGATTGGATGTTCAGGAAGGTCCGGCCGCAAGGTCGGGCCTTTTCTGTTTCCACCGGATGGTCATACATCCAGTGTTGGACCAATTTCCACTATGGCTTGTCGCTGGCTTGGACTAAGACTCCTTATCGAGGAGTATCAGGGAGGCAGATATGACCGTCGACGCAAAGGCTGCGGCTCGCGAGGGGATTTACGATCGCGACCTGGAGAAGACACAAGCCAACTTTTCGCAGATGACACCGCTCAGCTTTCTCGAGCGGAGCGCGCAGGTTTATCCGGGCAAGACAGCGGTGGTCTATGGCAAGATCAAGCGCAACTGGTTGCAGACCTATGACCGCGTTCGAAGGCTCGCAAGCGGGCTTTGCGCCCGTGGCATTGGCAAGGGCGATACGGTTTCCATCATCGCGGCGAATATCCCGGAAATGTTTGAGGCGCATTTCGGTGTGCCCATGACCGGTGCTGTGCTGAACGCCATCAACACACGGCTGGATGCGGAGACAATCGGCTTCATTCTCAATCACGCCGAGACGAAACTGCTGATTGTCGATCCGGAATTCGTCGATGTGGCGGAGCGTGCCGTTCAAATCTCCGGACGCCAGATCGAGATCGTCGACATTGTCGATCCGACGATCCCTGACGCCAGGACGCTGGGCACAAAGTCATATGACACGCTTCTCTCCGAGGGGCGGCTCGATCATGCGTGGGAACGTCCGGCGGACGAATGGGATGCGATCAGCCTCAACTATACTTCAGGCACGACCGGCGATCCCAAGGGCGTCGTCTACCACCATCGCGGCGCCTATCTGAATGCGGTGGGCAACATCCTCACCTGGGGCATGGGCAACCACCCGGTCTATCTGTGGACGCTGCCGATGTTTCATTGCAATGGCTGGTGCTTTCCCTGGACACTGGCCGCTGTCGCCGGAACATCTGTCTGCATGCGCGGTGTGCATGTGGAACGGATCTACGATCTCATCAAATCCGAGAAGGTAACCCATTTCTGCGGAGCCCCCGTCGTGCTCAACATGCTGGCTCATGCGCCGGATGATTTGAAAGAGGGTATCGATCATCGGGTCAATGTGATGACGGCGGGGGCTGCACCGCCTGCTGCCGTGATCGAGGCGATGGAGGGGATGGGCTTCGAGATTACCCATACCTACGGTCTCACCGAGACCTATGGTCCGGCCGTGGTGTGCGCCTGGCACGACGAATGGGATAGCCGGGAGATTTCCGAAAAGGCCCGGCTAAAGGCGCGCCAGGGCGTGCGTTACTCGGTGCTGGACGGATTGATGGTAGGCGATCCCGATACCATGGAACCCGTGC
Organism: Agrobacterium sp. ES01; assembly: GCF_050320885.1. Lineage (NCBI taxonomy): Bacteria > Pseudomonadati > Pseudomonadota > Alphaproteobacteria > Hyphomicrobiales > Rhizobiaceae > Agrobacterium > Agrobacterium sp. ES01. The sequence goes on along the minus strand of NZ_JBNQTH010000009.1, from coordinate 91,618 downwards.
CGCACGATGGCGAGACGATGGGCGAGATCTTCTTTCGCGGCAATAACGTGATGCGCGGATATCTGAAGAACCCGAATTCCACGGCCAAGGCCTTCGATGGTGGCTGGTTTCATTCGGGCGATCTGGCCGTATGCCATGCCGATGGTTACATCGAGATCAAGGATCGCTCCAAGGACATCATCATTTCCGGCGGCGAAAACATTTCCTCCATCGAGGTCGAGGGCGTGCTCTATCGCCACCCGGCGGTGATGGAAGCGGCTATCGTTGCAAGGCCGGATGAGAAATGGGGAGAAACCCCTTGTGCCTTTATCTGCCTCAAGCCCGGCGGGACGGCATCCGAAAAGGATCTCATCGATTTTTGTCGCGCCAACATGGCCCACTACAAGGCACCCAAGACCGTTGTCTTTGGCCCCTTGCCGAAGACTTCGACCGGAAAGATCCAGAAATTCGTGCTGCGGGAGAAGGCGAGGGCGCTTTGAGCGGGCTGACGCATCGCCCTTCCCACCGGACTTCGGGCGCGCTTGATCCGTCTCATGGAGGCGGTGTGTCACCGTCCATCTCAACGCTTCGTCGTTATGCAGAGGCAACAGGGGCAAAGCTCGAGATCGATCTGGTCTCGTGACGATCTTCAGATCTCGTGCAATGCATTGGCGGCCTTCACGGCCGCCGATGCCCGGTTTTCAACGCCCAGTTTGACGTAGATCTGCTCCAGATGCTTGTTCACCGTGCGCGCGGACAAGCCCAGGATATCGCCGATATCGCGGTTGGACTTCCCCCTGGCGATCCACAGGAGCACTTCGGATTCACGCGCTGTCAGGCCAAAGGTCTGGCGAAGCTGCTCGTCTTCGGCACGGCCGCCGGCAGCCGTCAGGCGGAAGAGATATTCGTCGGCTCCGATGGCCCCCAGAAAGGCGATCTGCAGAGCGGCCTCGCCATCGTGATCGAAGGAAAACGCCACATCTCTGGAGAAGCCGGGTGTGTCGCGTTTCTTCAACCAGTCGGCGATCGTGCGTGCGACGCTGTCCAGCCCATCGTCGCTTCCAGTCGCTGCGTTGACGAGACGTGTCGCCTGTGGCGTCGACCAGTGTATCGCCCCCCTGCCGGTGACGGCCAGAAGATGGCGTCCGGCCGCATCGAGTGCAACCCGTGCGCTCTGGGCCGAGCGGGCATTGGACAGATGAACCCGGATACGGGCGCGCAGCTCGTCGATATTGATGGGTTTGGAGAGATAGTCCACACCACCGGATTCCAGCGCATGGACCACATGCTCGGTCTCCGTGAGGCCCGTCATGAAGATCACCGGGACCTGCACCACTGCCGGATTGGCTTTCAGTTTCCGGCAGGTCTCGAAGCCATCCATCTGCGGCATCACCGCATCGAGCAGGATGAGATCCGGGCTGATCTTTTCGACGATGGACAAGGCCGCCTGACCGGATGTCGCGATGAGCACGGAGAAGCCGGAGGCTTCCAGCGCTTCGGTCAAGAAGCCAAGCGCGTCCGGGCTGTCATCGACCAGCAGAATGATGTCGCGCGGTTTTGCTGCCTCAGCCACGGGTCTAAGCGTCCTCCTCGGAGAATGATTTCAGAAAGGCCGAATATCCGGCCATATCGAAGGCCTGAACAAAGGTCCCCGCAGCCTTGGTAAATGGCAGGTTCTGCTCCTGTTTGGCAAGGTCGGCGAGTTTCAATTCGATGCCGCGCACATAGCCGATTTCGCCGAGGCGCATCAGATCCTCGACGTGGGAGCGGCCCGGGCTTTCAATCGGCTTGTCTTCACCTTTTGCCACCACTTGCTGTTCATCGGCGTATGCCCAGTCGAGCCCCATATGCAAAGCCAGCTTGTCACGCAGACGGCCCATATTGATGGGTTTGGCAATGGCATCGTTATGGCCGTCGGTTCCGGGGGAGGCGGAGCCATCGCCGATATTGGCCGACAGCATGATAATCGGCGCCGTCTGGCCGGCGTCGCGCAGCTTTTCCACCAGTTGCCAACCGTTCATGGAAGGCATTTGAATGTCGACGAGGAAGAGATCGGGCTTGGCGCCCTCGATCAATGTCAGGCAGTCCGGTCCGGAATTGGCGGTGAGCACGATGAAATCGAGCGGGACCAGCATTTTATGCATCATCTCGCGATGATCCTCATTGTCATCGACGACGACAATGGTGCGGCGCGGACCCGAATAGCCGGTGATCTTGCGTTCCGGGGCAGGGGCGGTGCTGGGGCGATCTATGGCAGACAGCATCAGTCTTACCTTGAAGGTCGTGCCCTTGTCGCGCTCGCTGGTGACGGCGATTTCTCCACCCAGCGTATTGGTCAAGAGCCGGGTGATCGTGAGGCCAAGGCCAAGGCCCGGCATGGGACGAATATTATCGGCCTCGCCACGCTGGAAAGGCTCGAAAATGCGCGCCAGATCGCGCTCGGTGATACCCCGTCCGCTGTCGGCTATGGTGAAGGTCGCGACCTGGCTGCGATAGGCGACGGTAAACCTGACTGCGCCTTCGTCGGTGAACTTGATGGCATTGGACAGGAGATTGACGAGGATCTGGCGCAGGCGTTTCTCGTCGGTTCTCACATATTGCGGCAGGTTGGGCGGGCGCTCGTGGACGAAGGCAAAGCCCTTGGCCTGGGCCTGAGGCGCAAACATATCGGCGATCTGGTCGAGGAATTCCGGCAGGTTCAATTCGTTGGAATAGACCTGCAGGCGACCGGCCTCGATCTTGGAGATGTCGAGAAGGCCGTCGATCAGACCCGACAGGTGATCGGCGGAGCGGCGAATAACCTTGATGGCGGATTGCCTTGGCGCGGGAATGGTCTCGTCATGTTCCAGAAGCTGCGCATAGCCCAGAACGGCATTGAGCGGCGTTCTCAGCTCATGGGACAGGCCGACGACATAGCGGCTCTTGGCGCGGTTGGCCGCTTCTGCACTTTCCTTGGCTGCCTGAAGGGCCGCATCCGTTTTCCGGTGGGCGGCGATTTCCTTCAACAGCAGGGTGTTCTGGCGCGAGGATTCCTCTTCGGCCACCATGCGGCTGTCATGGGCCAGAACGTAGAACCAGCTGGCAACGCCGGTGACGACGGCAAAGACGAAGAAGACGATCAGCACAGTGCGATCCACCACGTCGGCCGTTTGCGGGGTGCCGGCGCCCACCTGATGCGCGATCAAAGCCAGAATGCCACCGATGATCGATATGGCAATCACGGCAATCATGACATAGCGGCCAAGTCGCGTGGACAGGCGCTCGACGATCGTATTGGAGAGGAATGTGCGTGCGACGGTGCCGATCTGCGCATTCAGCTTTGCGTGCGGCTTGCACATATCGTGGCAGCGGCTGTCGAGCGAGCAGCACAGCGAGCAGATCGGTGCTGCATAGGCGGGACACCAGGCCATGTCCTCCGGCTCGAAAGGGTGCTCGCAGATGGAGCAGGTGATGGAACTCTCGGTCTTCCAGCCCTGACGTGCCTTGCGGGCCAGATAATATTTGCCGTCGGTCGCCCAGGCGATCAGCGGCGAAATGAGGAAGGCAATCAGGGTCACATAGGTGGACAAGGATGCAAGCAGCGCGCCGAACAGGCCGAAATGGGCGGCAAGGGCGATGGCCGCCGACAGAACCATCGTGCCGCAACCGACAGGGTTGATATCGTAGAGGTGGGCGCGCTTGAATTCGATACCGGGCGGGGCAAGCCCCAGCGGTTTGTTGATGCAAAGATCGGCGGAAATGGTCGACAGCCAGGCCATGGCAATGATGGAGAAAATGCCGAGTGTTTCTTCCAGCAGCCGGTAGATGCCAAGCTCCATCAGCAAAAGTGCGATCAGGACGTTGAAAACAAGCCAGACCACACGGCCGGGATGGCTGTGGGTGAGGCGCGAGAAGAAATTCGACCAGGCGAGCGAGCCGGCATAGGCGTTCATCACGTTGATCTTGAGCTGCGAAACGACGACGAAGGCGACCATCAGCAGCATGGCTGCCGCTTCATTGGGGATCATGTAGCCGAAGGCCGCGAGATACATGTGGGCCGGGTCGGCAGCATCGCGAACGGGCATGCCAAGTTCAAGCGTCAGGACGGCAAGGAAGGACCCCGCCAGCAGTTTGGGCACACCGACCACGACCCAGCCCGAACCCGCCAGAAACACCGCAATGCGGTGATGGATCTTGCGCAAACCTTCCGGCGGCAGAAAGCGGAGAAAGTCGACCTGTTCGCCGATTTGCGGCATCAAGGCCAGAATGACAGCGGAGGCAGCGCCGAATTCGAACAGGTCGAACGGTGCGGCGTTGCCCGGCATGGCATCGGAATGATGAATGCCGGCAAAGGCACGCCAGACGTCGAATTTTTCCCAGTCGGCAAAGGCAATGAAGGCGAAAGGGAGGATATTGAGGATGATCCAGAAGGGCTGGGTGATCAGCTGGAATTTCGAGATCAGCCGGACGCCATAGGTCACCAGCGGGATCACCACGATGGCCGAGATGATGTAGCCGATCCAGGGTGGAATGCCAAAGGCCAGATCCAGCGCGCCGGTCATGATCGATGCCTCGATCGCAAACAGCATGAAGGTGAAACTTGCATAGATGAGCGAGGTGACCGTCGAGCCGATATAGCCAAAGCCGGCACCGCGGGTCAGGAGGTCGATGTCGACACCGTGGCGGATGGCATAGCGGCTGATCGGAATGCCGACGATCAGCATCAGGACCGCTGCTGCCAGAATGGCAAAGAAAGCGTTCGTGGTGCCGTAGGAGAGGGTGATCGTGCCGCCGATGGCCTCCAGCGCCAGAAAGGAAATGGCACCGATGGCCGTTTGCGAGATGCGGGAAGAGGAGAACTGACGCGCACTCTTTGCCGTAAAGCGCAGCGCATAGTCTTCCAGCGTCTGGTTGGCCACCCAGCGGTTATAATCGCGGCGGACGGGAATGATGCGTTGGCGTGCGGCCATGCCTAAATACTAGCGCTCCGGGCAAGCTGAATACAGTTTAGGCATTTTCACGGGAATGGGACGAATTGCAAGCTGTTGTATCGGTGAAGGTTGTGCTGCGCTTATTCGACAATTTACGCCATGTACAAAGAACCGGAGTGAGATCATGGCTGATGTATCGAGAATGCCTGCGACCACTGCCGAGAAGGTGATTGGCATCACCAGTCATGGGCGCGTGATCGGCGGCTATTTGTCTGCCGGTGAACTTGAACATTAAAAGTCGTTGAAGCACCGGAAGCGAGAAGTCCTTGTTCTCCGGGATCTGTATGATGACACCGTCGCCGATCTTGAAAACGCTGAATATGGCGTCACGCCTCAGTGACGTTGCCCAGTCCCGCACCAGGTCGTGACGGTACCTGTCGCACACGCATTGCCTCAGACGGACGAGATCGACACTTCGCTTGAGATGCCACGATCCGTGGCGATGGCAGTGGGATCGGACCGAGAGAGGCATGGGATGCGCTTTTCCCAGCCACACCGCTACATCTGGCCCGTCTACGATTTGCAGCCTCGACCTGATGATCCAAGCCGTGTGGATGACGGCTATATTCCACAGCACTTCTCTCAGCCGATCAGACAGGCGATATTGGCGGACAACAAAAAAGGAAGCTTTCGTTCACATCGCGAGAGGAGTGAAAGCGCGCATCGATCCCTGAGACGCCTGCTTACTGGATCTGGGGCTTCTTCAGAAAGCTGCCTCGATCGGCCGATTTGACACGCAACCAGGTATCTCGGCCGTCGCGGATGATGCGCATGGGGATTTCCACGCCGGCCTGACCGCTATCCCAGACCTTGCGGTAGAGATCTGCCAGGCCTTCCACTTCCACATCCCTGATCTCCGAGATGATGTCGCCTTGCTGCAGGCCTGCAACCTCTGCCGGACTGCCTTTCGATACGTTCATGACGATCACGCGGCCGTTGTTCTCGGCAGAATAGGCACCAAGCCAAGGACGCGGCGGGCGGTCGACCTGACCCAGCGCCATCAGATCTTCCAGAATGGGCTTGAGCAGGTTGATCGGCACAGCCATATTGATATCGGAGACGGAACTGCCTTGGCTCATCTGCAGTCTGAGAGAGCCTATGCCGATCAGGCGGCCATCTTCGTCCACCAATGCTGCGCCACCCCAGGAGGGATGTGCCGGCGAGATGAAGATGGCTTCGTCGAGAAGATATTCCCAATAACCGGCAAATTCCTGCTTGGCGACAATACCGGCAGGCACGGTCTGGCCCATGCCGTCGGACAGAAAGACCCTGTCGCCAACATCGATCAGATCGGAATCGCCCAGTTCCAGCGGTGGAGCGCCGAGGTCGCCCAGTGCCTGGACGAGGCCAAAGCCGCTTTGCTGGTCATAGGCAACCACATGGGCCGGCACGATATGACCGTCATCACGCGTCAACCAGATGTCATCTGCCTCGGTCACCAGATAGCCGATGGTCAGAACAAGTCCATTTTCCCGGATGACCACGCCGCTTCCCTCGCGCCTGATGCCGAGCGTGTCGGCGGTGAAGGCGTCTTCGGGAATGTTTGCGTGGACGGCCACAACGGACCGCAGGATGTCGGTAATATTCATGCTCCCATCCTGATTGGTTTAAAACGGGCCATACTGGTTTGCCGACGATGACAAACCTTGCTGTTGTAAAGGTATGGCGTTTCAGAGGGAGTGCAACCCTGATGGGTGTGCTTTTTTACCGTCGGGCAGAAGGCTTTACGTCGATTCTGCACTCTCACCCGAGGTCGCCAGGCGTTCGGTCAGGGCCTTCTGGAGCTGGCTGGCGTCATAGGGTTTGCGCACGACAGGCACCGACAGAAGCTCGGGCGGCAGGGCCGTGCGATCATCATATCCGGTTGCAAAGATGAACGGAATACCACGCCTCGTCAGCTCTTCTGCGACGGGGACGGATGTTCCAGCACCGAGATTGATATCGAGAAGTGCGACATCCGGAGAAAACGTCTTCAAGGTATCGAGAGCCATGCGGCTGGAATTGGCGGTCATGACTTCACCGACGCCCATTCCCTCCAGCATGAACTCAACATCCATGGCGATAAGAACCTGATCTTCGACCAACAGGACTGACATTTCATTGATACCTTTCAAATTGGACTGACCATCCGGCACTGTCTCGCGCACTTCCCGATGGCCCGTTTTTTCCAATATGGTCAAAAACTTTGCCGGAATTTTGATCTGCGCCGACAAGCCTTCCTTATCGAAGCTCACGGTGCTTTCGCCGCCAAGGTCGAATGGGATACTGCGTTCAATCAGCGCGGTCCCAAATCCACGTTTGCTTTGGCCAGTAACGGGGGGGCCGCCCGTCTCGTTCCAAAAAATTTCGAGATCGCCGTCCGACAGCAGGTTCCACTCGACCTTGAGGGAGCCTTTCGGCCGGGACAGCGAACCGTATTTGGCGGCATTCGTGCACAATTCGTGGAACACCAGGGCCGCAACGGCATAGGCGCGTCCATCGAGCTGGACCTTGGGGCCATTGAACGTGATGGCTGAAGCTGTGCTGAACGGTGACAGTTCGGCTTCCAACAGCCCCTGAATATCGCCGCCGCCGCTACCGCGAATAACCTGGTCGTGGGCGTGAGAAAGCGCCTGGATGCGGCCCTTGAGGGTCGCCACATAATCTGCCAGCGAGGTCGCGTCGCGCGCGGGTGTCGCGATCAGAGACTTGATGACGGCCAGGATATTCTTGACCCGGTGATTGAGTTCTTCATTGAGCAGTCGCTGGCGCAGTTCCGCCTTGTGGCGTTCTTCCTGCATCAGCTGATTGTGGCGCAAAACGACCTCGACCGTGGCCGACTGAATGGCAGCGGCGATCTCATGCTCCGCCTCGGTCCAGGTCTCCGACATCCGGTCGACTGTTTCCTTCCAGATGGAAAAGCTCTTGCGCGGCGTCAATCGGTCGCCCAAGGGGCCGGCTTCATAAAGCTTGTCCGGGTTTCCGGCCCAGTTCAAAGTCTCCAGCCGTTCCTTGCGGAAGAACATCAGGCAATCGCCAGAGACCTTTGACAGGGGGATGAACAGGACGCCCGAGACATCCTTGTAGTAGGGTTCGGCGGCCTCATAGATCGCAGACAGGCTACTGGTGGACCAGATGCGGTTCTCACCTTCTGTATTGGCATAGGTTGCCAGATTCTCGATTGCACTTTCCGGCGGGCTGATTCCGAGAGAGCGATATTCGGTATCGAGGTAGAGGCCGATGCCGTCGCAGGCGATCATCTCGCGGAAATCCGGCAGCGCCCGCTCCATCACTTCGGAGACGTCCAGCTCCTCGGTCGCGCTGGTCAAAAACCGGTCGAGCGACTTTCGAGCTTCGGTGACCACGTCGAGTTTGCTTTGCTGAAGAAGGCCGATCAGATGCATGGAAAAGAACTCGCCGAACATTTCGGCGGCGACGCGTTGGGGCAGGGTCAGTATTTTCGGGGAATAATGATGGCAGGCAATCAGTCCCCATAACTCGCCATCGACCACAATCGAGACCGACATCGATGCGGCAACGCCCATATTGCGCAGATATTCCAGATGGATCGGAGAGACGCTGCGCAAATGTGCGTGCGACAGATCCAGTGGTTCGCCGTCTTCATTCAACACAGGGTGGATGACTGAGCGATCGCCGCGGGCGTCCGAAATGATGCGGATCGGGTTGTTGATATAAAGCTGGCGTGCCTGCTGAGGAATGTCACTTGCCGGGAAATACTGGCCGAGAAAGCTTTCAAGGTCGGGACGCTTGGCTTCGCTTTCCACCTTGCCGGCACCGTCCTGCTCGAAACGATAGAGCATGACGCGGTCGTAACCCAGAACCGCCTTCAGCAGATTGGTGGTCATGCGCAGCAGTTTCTGCGTGTCGGTTGTCGTACGAATACGGCCGATCAACTCACGGGTCAGCTGTAAAGGTTGCAGTTCAAGATCGGCTTCCTCGAATTCGATGATGGCATGGCCGGCAAAACGGTGGGCGGCGATGTCGACCACCTTGCCGTTTTCCAGTCGCATGCGCGGCAAAAGTGCCGGCCGGGAGGCCTGTGGAGCTGCCGCCAGTGCATTGCGGATGTCATGGGTGGCGTTGCTGCCGATCAGTTCGCCAAGCTTGTCGCCTATGCCGAGCGACGGAATGCCCAGCATTTCGGCACAGTTTTCGGAATATCTGAGAACATTTCCGGCCTGGATATCGCAAGCGATCAGGCATCCATGAGGCTGAATACTGCCCGGGATATGGATGGGTTCTCTATCACAATTTGTGAGATTTACGGGGTCGGATGAGCGCATTCAGATCTTCTCAAAAACATCGATGGCAACGGTGAATGTTTGCAACGCAGACACAATGATGGCCTGGTCGTCCAGATCTTCAGCGCTCTCCAATAACGCAAGGAACGCTTTCCAGTTCCCACCGCTGGCCGATTGTTTTGCAAGGTGTTCGGCACCGTTGGTTTCGTCAATACCGATCGCGGCCGCTTGTTTGATCAATAGGCGAGATCCAAGGGTGGAGCCTTCCAGCACATAGAGCGTGCCGAACATTTTTTCCGGCGTAGACAGGTCAATGTCGGACATTTCCTGTGCATGCGCGACCTGATCGTTCGTCACTACCATCATATCGCGCTGAAGGGAGGAGGCGATGTAACACGGTGTGAATCCTGAAAGCTGGGAAGGATAGGAGGCATCAGCGAGCTTTCGCTCCAAAGGCCCCCTGAAGCGCATCATGCCGCGAAGATATCGCTGATAGCTTCCAAGGTCAGAAATGGATCCGACACGTCTGTCCAGCTCTTCATGGAGCGTCGACGTTCCTGACCGCAGCAGCCACCGGCGTTCTGAAGAGGGCATAGGGAAGGTGTTTTCCTGTCATTTCTGAAACCGCGCCTCTATGTGGCGCTTTTGGTGTCCACGTCAACTGGGGATGGTAAAGAATTAGATTGTTCTGAATGACGCGTCTTTGCCCCACCACCTACGTCAATTGACGTATACGATTTTGCACTGCAGCGTCGGATAGTCCCCTCCAGCAACTGTTAATGACTTTTAACCAAAAAGTTGCGTTACAAAGAGAGGGGTTCACGACAATGAAACTCAAGACACATTTGATGGGCGCGCTTGCAGGCGCGATGCTATCCACCACTGCCTTTACCGGCGCGCTTGCTCAGGAAGACACGATCAAGATCGGCGTTCTTCACTCGCTGTCGGGCACTATGGCAATCTCCGAGACGACGCTCAAGGACGCCATGTTGATGATGGTGGAGGAGCAGAACAAGAAGGGTGGCGTGCTCGGCAAGAAGCTTGAAGCCGTCGTCGTCGATCCGGCCTCCGACTGGCCGCTGTTTGCCGAAAAGGCTCGCCAGCTGATCAGCCAGGACAAGGTTGCTGCCGTCTTCGGTTGCTGGACCTCGTCTTCGCGCAAGTCGGTCCTTCCAGTCTTTGAAGAGCTGAACTCGATCCTGTTCTATCCTGTTCAGTACGAGGGTGAAGAATCCTCGCGCAATATCTTCTACACAGGTGCTGCGCCAAACCAGCAGGCCATCCCGGCCGTCGACTATCTCGCCGATGCCGAAGGCGTCGAGCGCTGGGTTCTGGCGGGTACCGACTATGTCTATCCGCAGACCACCAACAAGATCCTCAAAGCCTACCTGATGTCCAAGGGCGTGGCTGAAGACGATATCATGATCAACTACACACCATTCGGTCACTCCGACTGGCAGACGATCGTCTCGGATATCAAGAAGTTCGGCTCCGCCGGCAAGAAGACGGCCGTGGTCTCCACCATCAATGGTGACGCCAATGTGCCATTCTACAAGGAACTCGCCAACCAGGGCGTCAAGGCCGAGGACATTCCGGTTGTCGCCTTCTCCGTGGGCGAAGAAGAGCTTGCCGGTCTCGATACCGCTCCACTGGTCGGCCACCTCGCGGCCTGGAACTATTTCCAGTCGGTCGATGCTGACGTCAATGCCGAGTTCATCGATAGCTGGCATGCGTTCATCAAGGACGACAAGCGTGTGACCAACGATCCGATGGAAGCTGCCTATATCGGCTTCAACGCATGGGTAAAGGCTGTTGAAGCGGCCGGTACCACCGACACAGATCCGGTTCTGGATGCCATTATCGGTGTCTCCGTTCCAAACCTGTCTGGCGGCTATTCGACCGTCATGCCGAACCACCACATCACCAAGCCTGTTCTGATCGGTGAAATCCAGTCCGACGGCCAGTTCGAAATCGTTCAGCAGACACCATCGGTTGTCGGCGACGAATGGTCCGACTACCTGCCGGACTCCAAGGATCTGATCTCCGATTGGCGCAAGCCCATGGAATGCGGCAACTTCAACGTTGCCACAGGCAAGTGCGGCGGCAAGGGCAGCTAGGCCCATCGACCTCCAAGCTTCGGCTTAGCCCTTTTTGCGCAACTCTCTCCCCGCAAGCGGGGGGAGAGGACGAGTCTGACACAGCGTTGCCGAACTCCCTGTCTTGCCTTGCGCAAAGACAATTGGCCTTGGAGCCAGGGGCGGGGCGACAAGGGACCCGTAGTGATGACCCGACTTCTCGCTATATTCATTTTCATCGTTTCGATTGCAACGCAGGCCTTCGCCCAGAGCGCCGACCCCAAGGCGCTGTTCGACAGCCTTGCCGGGGCCAAATTCGGACAGGCCGAAGAGATCATCGGACAGATCGGTGCCACCGGCGACAGCCGCGTTGTGCCAGCCCTTGAAGCCTTTGCCGAAGGCGATCTCTATTTCCGCAAAATGGACAAGGCGGTGTTTGTCGCCAAGCCTGCCGGCAAGCAACTCATGCTGGTCGATCCCGTGTCCGGCGAAGAGGTGGAGGCGGTGGCCAAAGGCGCTGTCTCCAAGATCCGCGTCAACAATCCGCTGCGGCGTGCCATTCGCACCGCCATTGGCGGCTTGACGCTGATGAGCCCGGATCGCAATACGCGCCTTCAGGCTGCCAGTTCCATTCTCAATGCGCCGAGCGAGGAAAGTCTCGATCTGGTCGAGGCAGCCCTTGCCAAGGAAACAGACGCCGAGGTCAAGTCGCGCATGGAAGAAGCGCGCGCGGTGTCGCTTCTGTCGTCGGAGCGACCGATTGAACAGAAGCGCGAAGCGATCGAGACGCTCAAAGTGCGCGGTGACCGCGACGCCATTTCCGTGCTTCGCTCGGTTTCCTCGACGGTCGATGACAGTCTGAAAGCAGATCTGGATTCCGCCATTGCGGCCATCGAGAGCAATCTGGCGCTTTGGGATCTGGGCCAGAATGTCTGGTACGGGGTGTCGCTTGGGTCGGTATTGCTTCTGGCGGCCATCGGCCTTGCCATCACATTCGGGGTGATGGGCATCATCAACATGGCCCATGGCGAAATGGTCATGCTGGGGGCCTATTCGACCTTTGTGGTGCAGGATGTCATTCGCACCAACGCGCCTTACCTGTTCGACTGGTCGCTGGTGATTGCGCTGCCGGTCGCGTTTGCGGTGACCGGCGTGATCGGTTTTGCCATCGAGCGCAGCGTGATCCGTTTTCTTTATGGCCGTCCCCTGGAAACGCTGCTTGCTACCTGGGGTATCTCGCTGATCCTGCAGCAGTCGGTGCGCTCGATCTTCGGGCCGACGAATCAGGAAGTGGGCAATCCGTCCTGGATGTCCGGCTCTTTCCCGCTGGGGGGGCTGACCATCACCTGGAACCGCATGTGGATCGTGATCTTTTCGCTGACAATCTTCTTTGCGCTGCTGGCGTTGATGAAACGTTCCTCCTACGGGCTGTCGATGCGGGCGGTGACGCAAAACCGGCGCATGGCATCCTCCATGGGGATCCGCACGCCCTGGGTCGATGCGCTGACCTTCGCTCTTGGCTCAGGTATTGCCGGGATCGCCGGTGTGGCCCTCAGCCAGATCGACAATGTGTCGCCCAATCTCGGCCAGAGCTACATCATCGACAGTTTCATGGTCGTGGTGTTCGGCGGGGTTGGAAATCTCTGGGGAACTCTGGTCGGCGCCCTGTCGCTCGGTGTGCTCAACAAGTTCCTCGAACCTTCGGTTGGTGCCGTGCTGGGCAAGATCCTGGTGCTGGTTCTGATCATTCTCTTCATCCAGAAGCGCCCGCGCGGTCTCTTCGCACTCAAGGGAAGGGCAGTGGAAGCATGATTACCGGTTTCATCCTTCGCGCTTTCGACGGCAAGATCATCATTGCGGCTGCCATTCTTCTGGCGGTGGCCGCGCTGGTGCCGGCGCTCAACATGCTGACCACGCCGGGCAGCTTCTTTCATATCCCCACCTATGCCGTCTCGCTGATGGGCAAATATCTCTGCTACGCGCTGTTGGCGCTGGCACTCGATCTGGTCTGGGGCTTTTGTGGCATCCTGTCACTTGGCCACGGCGCCTTCTTTGCGCTCGGTGGCTATGCCATGGGCATGTATCTGATGCGTCAGATCGGCACCCGCGGCGTTTATGGAAACCCGCTCCTGCCCGACTTCATGGTGTTCCTGAACTGGAAGGAATTGCCCTGGTTCTGGTCCGGGTTCGACATGTTCTGGTTTGCGATGATCATGGTGCTTGTGGTGCCGGGCCTGCTTGCCTTCATCTTTGGCTGGTTCGCCTTCCGCTCTCGCGTCAATGGCGTCTATCTGTCGATCATCACCCAGGCGATGACCTACGCGCTGATGCTGGCCTTCTTCCGTAACGACATGGGCTTTGGCGGCAATAACGGGCTGACCGACTTCAAGGACATCCTCGGCTTTTCCGTACAGTCGGACGGAATGCGCTCGATCCTGTTTGCGATGTCGGCGATCATGCTGACGCTTTGCCTGATCATTGCCTCGGCCATTACCCGCTCCAAGTTCGGCAAGGTGCTGGTGGGCGTGCGCGACGCGGAAAGCCGGGTGCGGTTCCTGGGCTTCAGGGTGGAGAATATCAAGCTCTTCACCTTCGTGGTCTCGGCCATGATGGCCGGCATTGCCGGTGCGTTGTTCGTGCCGCAGGTCGGCATCATCAATCCGGGCGAATTTGCGCCTGCCAACTCCATCGAAGTGGTGGTGTGGACGGCTGTTGGCGGTCGCGGCACGCTGATCGGTCCGATCATCGGTGCTGTGCTGGTCAATGGTGGCAAGAGCTTCTTTACCGGAGCCTTTCCCGAGATCTGGCTGTTTGCGCTGGGTGGCTTGTTCATCGCCACAACGCTGCTCTTGCCCAAGGGCATTGTCGGTACGGTCCAGCATGGCTGGAATGCGCGCAAGGCCATGAAGGCTGCAGCGGAAGCGGAAAAGGGACGGGATCGCGAATCCCAGGTTCCACAGGCAGCGGAGTGAGCCCATGAACGCGGTACTCGACAAGAGCAAGAAGAAGAGCCTTCTCTATCTCGATGGCGTGTCCGTCTCGTTTGACGGGTTCAAGGCGCTGAATTCCCTGTCCTTCGTGGTCGAGCCGGGCGAACTGAGGGCCATCATCGGCCCCAATGGCGCGGGCAAGACGACCATGATGGACATCATTACCGGCAAGACCAGACCCGATAGCGGGACTGTCATGTTCGAGGACCATGTGGATCTGACCAAGAAGGATGAGGCCGATATTGCCCAGCTGGGCATCGGTCGCAAATTCCAGAAGCCGACCGTCTTCGAAAGCCACACGGTGTGGGACAATCTCGAACTGGCGCTCAACCGCAAGAGAGGGGTGTTTTCCACGCTGTTTTATCAGCTGAGCGGCGAGGACAAGGATCGCATCGACGAGATCCTGGAGACAATCCGGTTGACGGGACGTCGCGACGAACTGGCCGCCAATCTCAGCCACGGACAGAAGCAGTGGCTGGAAATCGGCATGCTGCTGGCGCAGGAGCCCAAGCTGTTGCTGGTCGATGAACCGGTTGCCGGCATGACGGATGCAGAGACGGCGGAAACTGCCATTTTGCTGCGTCAGATCGCCAAGACGCGCTCGGTTGTCGTGGTCGAGCACGACATGGGCTTCATCCGCGACCTTGGTGTGAAGGTCACGTGTCTTGCCGAGGGATCGGTGCTGGCAGAAGGATCGATCGACTTCGTCTCGAACGATCAGAAAGTCATTGAAAACTACCTGGGGCGGTAGGGGGCGAGGGGGAGGACTTGCGCTGTATGGCGTGCTCCTCCCCCTCCAGTTCCGCGACGGGAGGTCCTCTCCCACCACTGGATTTTACGGAGGTCACCATGCTGACTGTCGACAACATCAACCTCCATTACGGGGCCGCGCAGGCGCTCAGAGGCGTCAGCGTTTCGGCCCCCATGGGCAAGATCACCTGCGTTCTCGGGCGAAACGGTGTGGGGAAATCCTCGCTTTTGAGAGCGGTGACCGGCCAGCATCCGGTGTCGGGGGGAACGATTTCCTTCAATGGCACGACGCTCAACGGCATGGCGCCGTTCAACCGGGCCAAACAGGGACTGGGTTATGTGCCGCAGGGACGTGAGATCTTTCCGCTGTTGACGGTGAAGGAAAATCTGGAGACCGGCTATGCGCCGCTTTCCCGCAAGGACCGCACCATTCCGGCCGACATCTTCAGTCTGTTTCCTGTGCTGCAAACCATGCTCTCGCGCCGGGGCGGCGATCTGTCCGGCGGTCAGCAGCAGCAACTCGCCATCGGCCGGGCTATGGTGACGCGACCGCAGATCCTCGTTCTGGACGAGCCGACCGAGGGCATTCAGCCATCGATCATCAAGGATATCGGACGGGCGATCCGCTACCTGCGCGATTCCACCGGGATGGCTATCCTTCTGGTCGAGCAATATCTGGATTTCTGCCGCGAGCTTGCCGATCATGTCTACATCATGGATCGCGGCGAGATTGTGCATGAGGGGCCGGCTGACACTTTGGACACACAGGAGGCGCGTCGTCATCTGACGGTCTGAAAATGCAAGGCAGACTTGACGAATTGTTAAGGATATCCGCTTGATGCTGTGGGCTGACGTGATATTGAACGCGCATCTACAAACAGAGGTGTATCCATGACAACCAGCGCGGTTTCCAACCGCTGGCAGGCAGGGATTCTTGTCTTGCTTGCAGCCATTTTCCTGACGATCGTCAATTCTGCAGCCCATGCGCTTGAATGCGGTCCGGGCTTTGGACCCGGACGCCACAAGGTGACGATCCAGTCCGACGGCGTTGACCGTTCAGCGGTATTTTTCGTGCCGTCCAGCTATAGTGGGACACGCAAACTGCCTCTGGTGTTCGACTTCCACGGGTCCAACAGCAATCCGGTCGCGCAGCTCAGCCGCAGCCATTGGGATCAGGTGGCAGAGCGCGAAGGCTTTCTGGTGATGGCGCTTCAGGGCAGTCTGAAGGGGTCCATCCAGGGCGGGCATGCGTGGAATGTTCCAGGTGTTGTGCCGGTGGCAGGCGTGAGTGCCGATAACGGGCTCGATGAATCGGCCTTTATTCGCGATGCCATCCGCTATGCCGAGGATAACGCCTGTGTCGACCAGAAGCGTATCTATGCCACCGGTTATTCGGGTGGCGGTCGCATGCTGTCGCAATTCATCTGCAACGGGAATGATGCATTTGCCGCAGCCGGTTTCATGATGGGGCTTCGTGCCGGATATCCCGAGCAGGAAGAAGGCGGCGGCTGGCGTCCGCGTCCGGATACCTGCAATCCAGCCAAGCCCGTTTCGATCATCGCCTTTTCGGGGCTGAAAGATAACGTCAATCCATTTGCCGGCGGGGGAAAGCCCTATTGGCAGTATGGTGGCGAAGTGGCCGTCGGGCGCTGGGCTGCGCTTAACGGCTGCGACATGAAGCCGATGAACCATGAAGGCGAGAAGGCCAGTGTTTCGATGTATGGCGGATGCCGGGACGGCGCGACGGTCATGTCCTTCGTCATCCCCGATGCCGGCCATGCCTGGCTGAAAAAACGTGTGCCCTTTCAGCTTGCATCTTCTGCGGACGACCGACTTGAAGAGGTTGATGCGACTGCGGGAATATGGGAGTTTTTCAAGAATTCGGGTGGCGGCCTGCTTGCAGGTGAGCCCAACAAAAGCGGTGCGCCCAGCCGCCAATAAACTAGCCCGCAAAAGTCGGGCGGACAGGGGATATGTTGCAGTCAACCGCTCGACTGAACCATCAGCGCGCCCGCGGTCGTGGGCGCGTGGTTGCCAAGGCGCTCGACGGGCGCAGCCGTCTGGCGGAGCTCTTTCAGGAGGGCGCCGCCAAGATCAGGCTGCCTCAGACTTTCTCCGATGAAATGGAAGCGGTGATCATCAATACCGCTGGTGGTCTTACCGGCGGCGACCGGATGGACTGGTCGATCAGCGCCGGTGCAGGCACCTTCATCACAGCCACCACCCAGGCCTGCGAAAAGATCTACAAGGCGCAGGAGGGTACCGCCGAGATTACCACGGCGATCGAGGCCGGAGCGGGCGCACGGGTGCACTGGCTGCCGCAAGAATCCATTCTCTTCGACAATGCGTCGCTGACGCGCCGGCTGGATGTCGATCTGGCCGAAGATGCCGAACTGATTGCGGTCGAGGCCGTGCTGCTCGGACGCAAGGCCATGGGCGAGACGATGCAGCACGGGCTCATGCGCGACAGCTGGCGCATCCGGCGCGCGGGCAAGCTGATCCACGCCGAAGAACTGAAACTGGACGGCGATATTTCAGCACTGACGGCCGAGGTGGCGGTGCTTTCCGGCCAGGCGGCTTTTGCCACGCTGCTCTATGTCGGGCCGATTGCCGAGGCGCTCTTGCCCAAAGTGAGAGCGGTGCTGGGCGAGGGAGAGGGCGGTGCCAGCCACTGGAACGGCAAGCTTGTGGTGCGGATGGCCGCTTGCGACGGCTTTGCCTTAAGAAAAAAGCTTATTCCGGTCATTTCGGTCTTGCGCGGCGGCGCCTCAGTGCCGAAAGTCTGGAATCTGTAATTACGAACGCATTGCACAATTGGAGCGGGCATGAATCTGACGCCGAGAGAAAAAGACAAGTTGTTGATCTCGATGGCCGCGATGGTGGCGCGTCGCCGGCTGGAGCGCGGCGTGAAGCTCAACCATCCGGAAGCGATCGCGCTGATTACCGATTTCGTGGTCGAGGGCGCGCGCGACGGCAGAGCCGTTGCCGACCTGATGGAGGCGGGTGCGCATGTGATTACCCGCGATCAGGTGATGCAGGGCGTGGCCGAGATGATCCATGATGTGCAGGTGGAAGCGACCTTCCCGGATGGGACCAAGCTTGTGACCGTGCATGAACCTATCCGTTAAGCCATTGGGAGACTGATTCATGATTCCGGGCGAAGTCATTGCCGCTGCAGGCGAAATTGAACTGAATGCAGGTCACGAGAGCATCACTCTCGAGGTCTCCAATACCGGCGATCGGCCGGTGCAGGTGGGCAGTCATTACCATTTTTTCGAGACCAATGGCGGGCTCTCCTTCGAGCGTGACAAGGCGCGGGGCATGCGGCTTGATATTCCGGCCGGCACGGCCGTTCGGTTCGAGCCGGGCCAGACGCGGCAGGTTTCACTGATCCCGCTTTCCGGCAAGCGCGAGGTCTACGGTTTTCGCCAGCAGGTCATGGGAGCGCTTTGAGGTGAATTTGCGGGAGGAGGCCAGGTTATGAAAGCAGCATTGATCTTTGCGCTTTGCGGCTGCGTGTCTTTGGCCGAAGGTCCCGCCCTGGGCGATGACGAGCCGGATGTGGATTGCAACAACGCCATGACGCAGTTCGACATGAATGTCTGTTCCGCCCGCGATTACGAGGCCGCCGATGCGGAGCTCAATGCCCAGTGGACGATCACCAAGAAGGCGATGGCCGAGGTGGACCGCGATATCGACGATGCCGCCCAGCGCGGCGCGGAGAAATCGCTTCTGTCGGCACAGCGGGCCTGGATTACCTATCGTGACGGCCAGTGCGAGGCTCAAGGCTACCGTTATTACGGTGGCAGCATTCGCCCCTTGATCGTGTCCTCATGTCTGGCAGATCTGACCCGCAATCGGACGGAAGAGCTGAAGGCACTGATCGAGGAATATTGATAGCTTCTCTGCCTGACGCCGGTTTCTCGGCGTTTGGCGACAACCTTGTTTTCCGTCTCGCCGGAGATTGTTTCCGGTCGGACATGCAAGCCCTTTTACAACTCGCGCCAGGAGTTTGACGCCATGCCTTACAAGATGTCCCGCGCGGCCTATGCCTCGATGTTCGGTCCGACGACCGGCGACAAGGTGCGCCTTGCCGATACCGAACTCTTCATCGAGGTGGAGAAGGATTTCACCACCTATGGCGAAGAGGTGAAGTTCGGCGGTGGCAAGGTCATTCGCGACGGCATGGGCCAGAGCCAGGCAACCCGAGCTGAAGGCGCTGTCGATACCGTCATCACCAATGCGCTGATCGTCGATCACTCCGGCATCTACAAGGCCGATATCGGCCTGAAGGATGGCCGTATCCACGGGATCGGCAAGGCTGGCAATCCGGATACACAGCCGGGCGTGACCATCATCGTCGGTCCGTCGACCGAGGCGATTGCCGGAGAGGGCAAGATCCTGACGGCTGGCGGCATGGATGCGCATATCCACTATATCTGCCCGCAGCAGATCGAAGAAGCCCTGATGAGCGGCATTACCTGCATGCTGGGCGGTGGCACCGGTCCGGCCCATGGCACGCTTGCCACCACCTGCACCGGCGCCTGGCATATCGAGCGGATGATCGAGAGCTTCGACGGTTTTCCGATGAACCTGGCGCTGGCCGGCAAGGGCAATGCCTCGCTTCCGGCACCGCTGGAGGAAATGATCCTTGCAGGTGCCTCCTCGCTCAAGCTGCATGAGGACTGGGGCACGACACCGGCTGCCATCGACAACTGCCTGTCGGTTGCAGATCAGTATGATGTTCAGGTGATGATCCACACCGATACGCTAAATGAAAGCGGTTTTGTCGAGGATACGATCGGGGCGCTGAAGGGCCGCACCATCCATGCCTTCCACACGGAAGGAGCGGGCGGTGGCCATGCACCAGATATCATCAAAATCTGCGGCCAGAGCAATGTCATTCCCTCATCGACCAATCCGACACGGCCCTATACGGTCAACACCATTGCCGAACATCTCGACATGCTGATGGTCTGCCATCATCTGTCGTCGTCCATCCCCGAGGACATTGCCTTTGCCGAGAGCCGGATCCGCAAGGAGACGATTGCAGCCGAGGATATTCTCCACGATATCGGTGCCTTCTCGATCATCTCCTCCGACAGCCAGGCCATGGGCCGAGTGGGCGAGGTGGCAATCCGTACCTGGCAGACCGCCGACAAGATGAAGCGCCAGCGCGGTGCGTTGAAGGAAGAAACCGGCGACAACGACAATATGCGCGTGCGCCGCTACATTGCCAAATACACGATCAACCCGGCCATCGCTCAAGGGCTGTCACATGAGATCGGTTCGATCGAGGTGGGCAAGCGGGCTGATCTGGTGCTGTGGAACCCGGCCTTCTTCGGCGTGAAGCCGGAAATGGTGCTGTTGGGCGGCTCGATTGCGGCGGCCCCCATGGGCGATCCGAACGCGTCGATCCCGACGCCTCAGCCGATGCATTATCGTCCAATGTTTGCTGCCTATGGCAAGCTCAGGACCAATTCGTCGGTCACTTTCGTGTCGCAGGCATCGCTCGATGCAGGACTCGCCGCGCGTCTTGGAGTTGCCAAGAAATTGCTGCCGGTCAAGAATACCCGCGGCGGCATTTCCAAGGCGTCGATGATCCACAACAGTCTGACGCCGGAGATCGAGGTCGATCCTGAAACCTATGAAGTGCGCGCCGATGGCGAATTGCTGACCTGCGAACCGGCCACTGTGCTGCCGATGGCGCAGCGGTATTTCCTGTTCTAAGGGAGGGCATATGGCGGGCGACACGTTCTCGGTTCGTCGCTGTGGGCCTTCGGATCGCGCGGAATGGATACGGCTAAGACAGGCGTTGTGGCCGCATGTGACGGCGCAGGCTCATGCGGAGGAATTGGCCGTCCTCATTGAAGAGACCCAGCTTTGCGGGTGGCTTGTGTCGGATCGCAATGGGCCTGTGGTTGGGTTTGCCGAGGTGTCCATACGCCCCTATGCCACGGGCTGCACCCAGATGCCGGTCGCGTTTCTGGAAGGGATTTTTCTGGAGACTGCGTATCGACGCCAAGGCCTTGGGCGTCTGTTGATCGAACAGATCGAGCGCGAATATGTCGCCAAGGGGTTTACCGAACTTTGTTCGGACGCACCGCTGGACAATGACATTTCTCATCAGGCGCATGCGCGCTGGGGATTTGATGAGACGCAGCGTGTGGTCTATTTTCGCAAGCCGCTGGATTGATCGGAAAGCCGCTGAAATTCACGGAAATTCCGTATGAATGGCAATCGCGCCCCGGGATGGCAATCTGTGCAGAACCTTGCCCGCAAGACAGCTATTCGTCGTGTGCATGTCTGCCATGCATCCCCACCTTATTTCCACTTTGATGCTGCAGTGCACTCTCGTTTGCGATAGGGATATTTCTCCAATTCCAACCGTGGCGGCGTCTTTCTCCCAAGAGACCTGCGGCCACCAAACGCAAGAGAGGAAATATCATGCTGATTGGCAAGAAAGTTCCAAACGTTACCTTCCGTACCCGCGTTCGCGACGAATCCATCGAGGGTCCGAACCCGTTCCGTTGGCAGGAAATGACCTCCGACGATTACTTCAAGGGCAAGAAGGTCGTACTGTTTTCGCTGCCGGGCGCATTCACGCCGACATGCTCGACCTTCCAGCTGCCAGACTTCGAAAAGCTGTTCACCGATTTTCAGGCGCAGGGCGTCGACGACATCTACTGCATGTCGGTCAATGATGCGTTTGTCATGAACGCATGGGCCAAGAGCCAGAACCTTCAGCATGTGAAGGTCATCCCGGACGGTTCCGGCGAATTCACCCGCAAGATGGGCATGCTGGTCGCCAAGGATAATCTGGGCTTCGGCATGCGCTCGTGGCGCTACGCCGCCATCATCAATGATGGCGTGGTCGAGCAGTGGTTCGAGGAAGAAGGTTATTCGGACAATTGCGACAGCGACCCATATGGTGTTTCGTCGCCGCAGAACATTCTCGAAAACCTCAAGGAAAAGGCTGCAGCCTGACCCCTTGTCGACTTTCGCACTGATGAAAGCCCTGGCGTTCGCGCCGGGGCTTTTTTGAATTGTGGCAACATGAAAGAAGACCTGCCAAATAGCTTAACGACATCAAGGGGCTGCCCCCAATCTCACCTGCTGTCGTTGTTGCAGAAGTTGCAATCTGCGGTGGTCGCTCTGTCTCATTGTGGATAACTTCCCGTCGTGGCAATTGGCGGGCTAATTGTCGCACTATTGCGCGAAATATAGGGAATTCAGGTAGATGGAACGGAGTTTGCCCATCAATCAAATGGTGAATTAGAATATCCTAACAATCGTTAGCGCAGTATTTTCAACATGCTTCGCATTTTAAGGGATCTCTTAAGGAAACTCCAAGAGAAGACCTCTATTCGAGGGGTGCTGCATGAAGGGGAGAGCGGCACTTGGAACTCTTTAAAAGATGGCTTTCGCTACAGGTTGATCTCGGCAAGTTTCATGGCCGGCGCGCGGTCTATGGCTTTGCGATGAAGATGACCTTCCGTGCGGTCATCCTCGCCTCCATATTCAATATCGTCGCCTTGCCAGTCTGCTATCTTCTGGGCCTTCTGCCGATGTCCTTCAGCGACGCGGTCAAGCTCTCCGTCGCCTTTTCCTGGATTTTCGGTGGGGCGGTGTCCGGTTCTCTGGCACTGGTGACGGGCAATGTTATCCGCGAGTTATCTGTCTCGCGATCGCGCTATGCCCGCCTCAGCCGTGTCGACATGCTGTCGGGCCTCTTGAACAGGCGCGCATTTTCCAAGGTGTTGGAAGAGGCCGATGAAAACGCGTCGCTTGCAATCTTCGATCTCGACCGGTTCAAATCGATCAACGATTGTCATGGCCATGCCGTCGGCGATGCGGTGATCAAGGCTGTTTCTGGCGTCATTCGCGATGTCTTTCCGCAACCGAGTGTCTGCGCGCGTCTGGGCGGCGAGGAATTCGGCGTTATCATTCTGGCCGGTTCGGTGGCCGAGCGTCATGCAAAGGTGGAGGAAGTTCGTGCGCGCATTGCCGATCAGCCGATCCTGAGCGATCACGCATCGATCACTGCCACAGTGTCTGCCGGTATTGCCGAGTTCGGTGACGGACGGCCAGCCGACATTGTCTATACCGCGGCCGACAGGGCGCTCTACCTTGCAAAGGCTGGCGGTCGAAACAGGGTCGTGCATGAAGGTGAGGGGCATGAATTATTCGCCCGTCGGGAAACTTCGCTCGCACCTGACCTGGTCATCGATACTGTGAATGTCGCCAGCGCCTGAAACAGGCCATTCTCACATCCGTTGTTCATTCTGATATCGCAGGCGCAAAGCGCGGCCTTCACGCAAGTTCCGTGTTGCAGTGCGGCCGCGAATTTTGCATGGTTTTGGCAGACGAACGAGGAGATTTCATGCGTCGCGTCACGTCCTATCTGCCTGCCGGTGAAACGACCGGTTCCGCCCAATCCAAGATCCTTCTTGGCCATGCCGAGCGACATCTGCGCCGCAAGCTGCTGCATCTTGAGGATGGGGAGATGATCATGCTGGATCTGAAAGAGCCGGCACTGTTTCACCATGGTGACCGGTTGCAGGTTGACGACGGTAGCGAGATTGAGATCTGCGCCGCGGACGAGAAGCTGTTTGCCATCCGGCCGCGCGATCCTCTTCACCTGCTGGAGCTTGCCTGGCATCTGGGGAACCGGCATCTGGCCGTGCAGATCGAGCCCGAACGCATCCTCATCCAGCGCGACCATGTCATTCTCGATATGTTGAAGGGGCTGGGTGCCGAGGTCGATGAGGTGGTCGAGCAGTTCCAGCCACTCAGGGGCGCCTATCATGCGCATGGTGGCGGGCATGGTCACGGCCATCACGGCCATGGCTGATCGGTGATGAGCGAGCGGAAGGAAGCGCAGGCACTTCTCAGATTGCTGACCTGGATGTCTCCGGCATTTCCGGTCGGGGCATTTGCCTATTCCGGCGGATTGGAGCGTGCGGTCGCCGATGACCTGGTGCGCGACGCTGCGACGCTTCGGCAATGGATCAAAGCCAGTCTTGAGCATGGCGCCGGGTGGAACGATGCCGTGCTTCTGGCCGAGGCGCATCGTGGCTTTGAGGATTGCGCAGCGCTTGCTGACCTCGCTGACCTTGCCGCCGCCTTGTCGAGCTCTCGGGAGCGGCATGCCGAGACGCTTGCGCTTGGGGCAGCCTTTCTGCAGGCGGCGCGTGCCTGGCCGCATGATGTTCTCGAACGGCTCGGCTCTGCGGTTGCCTATCCTGTTGCGATCGGTGCTGTGTCCGCTGCGCACAGCATTGCGCTTGAGCCTGCGCTGATCGGCTATCTGCATGCCAGTGCCTCGCAATCGGTATCGGCGGCGATCAGGCTGAGTGTCATCGGACAACGGGAGGGGGTGGAAATCCTGGCTGCGTTGGAAGAGCCGATCGAGCGGCTTGCGCCGCTTGCCGCGTCGGCGGGCCTGGCGGGGCTCGGGACTGCAACCGTCATGGCTGACATCGAGACCATGCGACACGAGACACAGCATACACGCCTGTTCCGATCATAAGCGGTCAGGCGCCATCATAAGAAGGGAACGGCTGGATGAAATCTGCAAACGGGCCATTGCGGGTCGGGATCGGGGGGCCGGTTGGCTCCGGCAAGACGGCGCTGACGGAAAAACTTTGCAAGGCGTTGCGGGATCGCTATTCGGTGGCCGTCGTCACCAACGACATCTACACGCGCGAAGACGCCGATGCGCTGGTGCGCATGCAGGCCCTGTCTTCGGACAGGATTGTAGGCGTGGAAACAGGTGGCTGTCCGCATACGGCCATTCGGGAGGATGCCTCGATCAACCTGCAGGCGATTGCGGATCTGAATGCGCGCTTCCCCGATCTGGACGTGGTGTTCATTGAATCGGGCGGCGACAATCTGGCGGCGACGTTCTCACCCGATCTTGCCGACATTACCCTTTACGTCATCTCGGTCTGTCAGGGCGAGGAGATACCGCGCAAGGGTGGGCCGGGCATTACACGCTCCGATATGCTGGTCATCAACAAGGCCGATCTGGCGCCTTATGTGGGCGTGGATCTTGAGGTGATGCGGGGTGATGCCGGACGCATGCGTGAACAGCGCCCCTTCGTGTTTACCGATCTGAAGCGCGGCGAAGGAGTCGACAAAATTGTCGATTTTCTGGCGCTGAACGGCGGCATGTAGACCAGCGCTACTCCATGATCAGAGCCGCTTCAGGGCATTGACGTCTGCGACCTCTATCACTCGCCCTCTGACGGTCACACCGGCACTGCGCAGTGTTGAAAAGGCACGGGACAAGGCTTCTGGCGCAAGGCCCAGTTTGCCGGCCAGAAGGCTTTTCTGGAAAGGCAAACGGATGGAGGCCGACTGGCTGTCGTCCGGGCATTGGTCGAGCAGGTAATGGGCCAACCGCTGCTGGGCCGTGAGCAGACGATCATTGGCGATGCAATCCAGCGAGCTCAGCAGATGGGCGGAGAGGCTGGTGATGATTGCCTTTGAGACGTCTTTCTCCTCATCGGCAAGCATCCTCACCCTTTGCAGGTCGAAGCGGGCAACGGTGACGCTTTCCACGGCCTGGGCGTTGTAATGATAGACTTCACCGGCTGCGAGCAGGCATTCGGCAAACACGTCTCCGGGGCAGCAGATTCGGATATTGGCGTCTCGACCGTCTTTGCTCAGGCGGAAGAGCCGCACATGGCCCGACAGGACGCAATAGAAGGACCTGGCCGGTTCCCGCTCCCGAAACAGCAAATCTCGGGCCTCATAGTTGACCACATTGACCACATCCAGCATCCGCTCGATTGCCAGCGGTCCAAGCGATGCCATGAAGGGTGTGTGCAGCAATGTCGTGCGGTCACGCTGGTTCAACTTCAACAATTTGTTCATAGCCCCCTTGGCTCCCCAGGCAATGTTTACGTTCCCCGCGCTCTGGCTTCTCATCGAAATTGTCCTGGTGCAGGAGGTGAAGCGGGAGAGCTGCGCGACGGACGTGCCAACGGAGTGCCGAGCAGATCCCTTTCTGCTCTTGCCGGGATGGTCCACCTGTTCGTCGCTACGGTTGCTCTCATGATCCCGGCCTCCAAGCTTTGTCTCTAAAGGCATGCGCCATCGCGCTGCCCTCGTGATTTATTAGCGACAATAGAGGAGCTGGCACGGTTGCGGATTGATTTCGATCAAGCGGATATATCGCTCTAGCCGAAAGCGGGCAGCCTTGGCTTAAACAGGCGTCAAGCCATGAAAAAAGGCGCCCCTTGCGGAGCGCCTTCATGCGACAGCTTTGTCAGTTCTGTCGATCAGAACTTGAAGCCGACGCCGACCTTGATCGTGTGCTGGCTCAAATCGGCATTCACCGCTGTGCCGCCGATGTTAAAGTCGGTGCTGCCAAAATCATTATAGCGATAGTCGACGCGTGCAAAGACTGTATCGGTTAGCGCGTAATCAACGCCGGCACCGACGGTGTAGCCTTGGACGATGCTGTCATCGCCACCAAAACCAGCAATATTGGCTTCGGCATGGGCGGCGACCCAGCCCGCAGTTGCGTAGACAAGGGCGCGATCAAATGCATAACCGACACGGGCACGCACGGATCCCTCCCATTTGCCGCTGGCCTTGAGCTCGCTCCCGCCGATGTCAAACTTTTCCTCGTTCCAGTTGTAATCGAGATCGGCCTCGATGCCGAGGACGACATTGTTCTGGTACTGGTAGTTTGCGCCTGCAAAGGCCCCGATAATGCCGCCGTCGAAATCGCCATTCAGAAAAACGGTTCCGGCCTGGTCAAACGAGCCGTCAGCCCATCCGTAGCCGCCCTGAACACCGAGGTAGCCACCGGTCCAGCTGAAAGGCTGAGGGACCGCTTCGGGGGGCTGCGCGGCCGCCTGATAGATGGCGTCGGCCGCAAAGACCGAGGTGGCAGTCATCAAAATGGCGGTGGTTGCGAGAATTAGTTTCATAAATCAACTCCTGTTACAGGTGGAGCTGATAGTGGCCTTCCGTTCGATTTGCTGTAGTAAAATTGCACCATATAATTAGTATGCTAAATACATTTCATTTTTAATATACATGTAAAATCATATGTTTAGCTCATCTTTCAAGGAATGCAGTGGCTGTAGGCGACTTTAATCGGCTGCGAAGCAAACTGGGTCTGCCCGGGTCACGCGAACGTGAAGCCTGCGTGAAATCGGATAAGGGCGAGATGCAGTCCAAACGCAAATCGGCGCCCGCCAGGCGGACGCCGATTTGCGTGAGCTGGGTTGCCTTCCGGCCTGTTTATTCTGCCGCGAGCGGCGGCAGTCTGACGATCTTGGGCTTGGTGTTGCTC
Source organism: Agrobacterium sp. ES01 (assembly GCF_050320885.1). Classification (NCBI taxonomy): domain Bacteria; kingdom Pseudomonadati; phylum Pseudomonadota; class Alphaproteobacteria; order Hyphomicrobiales; family Rhizobiaceae; genus Agrobacterium; species Agrobacterium sp. ES01. Next base: position 64,300 of record NZ_JBNQTH010000009.1, on the reverse strand, counting down.
TGATCGCTGGTCTCGACCGATCGGACACGCTTTTCCAAGGTCGAAAGCGAGCGCCTGTTTTCCATGGCAATCCGGGTCAGTTCCTCGGCGCTCAAGGCCTCTTGCTCTTCTTCCTTTTTGCCGACCATGCGGCCGAACATCCAGCCAAGCAGGCGCGACAGATCGTCCATGATCAGGAAGAAGGCAGGAACGACAAGCAGGCTCATCACGGTGGAGACGATGATGCCGCCGATGACGGCAATGGCCATGGGCGCGCGGAACGAGCCGCCTTCACCGACGCCCAGCGCCGAGGGCAACATGCCGGCAGACATGGCAATCGAGGTCATGATGATGGGACGGGCGCGCTTGCGCCCGGCTTCCACCATGGCCTTGCCGCGTTCCATGCCGTGGCGACGCATCTCGATGGCAAAATCGACCAGAAGAATGGCGTTCTTGGTGACGATGCCCATCAGCATCAGGATACCGATCAAGACCGGCATCGACAGCGGATTGTTGGTCAGGATCAGCGCGGCTGCCACGCCGCCGATGGCAAGCGGCAGCGAGAGAAGGATCGTGAAGGGCTGGATGACATCCTTGAACAGCAGGATCAACACTGCCAGAACCAGCAACAGCCCTGTCAACATGGCGTTGACGAAACTCTGCTGCATTTCGTTCTGGATCTTGGCATCACCGCTTTCGGCGAGCTTCACGCTTGGCGGCAGATTGGCGTCCTTGACCGCCTGCTCGAAGGCAGCCGATGCCGTATCAAGCGCAACGCCGGGGCGCAGGTCCGCGCCGATGGCAACGACGCGGTTGCGGTTGTTGCGCTTGATCGACGAGACGCCCTCCGAATATTCGATATCGGCAACCGAGGAGAGGGGAACGGTCTGCCCGCCCGCTGTCTGTATCTTCAAGGCGCGTATCTTGTCGAGGTCGCGGCGCATGTCGAGCGCGGCCTGAACGCGGATCGGGATCTGCCGATCATCGAGCGAGATCTTCGGCAGCGCCGCATCGATGTCACCAATGGTGGCCACACGAACGGTGGAGGCGATCTGCGCGGGGGTGATGCCCAGGCGCGCAGCCTCTGCCTTGCGTGGCAGGATATGCAGTTCCGGGCGCGGCAGCGAGCCATCGGCGCTGACATTGGCGAGAACCGGCACCGTGCGCAGTTTCGATTCGAGGATACCGACCGCGTTGTTGAGATCTTCTTCGCTCTTCGACAGGAAGTTATAGGTGAGATCGCGCTCGCCGCGGTCGTTGAGCTTCAAGACGCGAATGTCGGGAATGGGTTTGAGCTTGGCGAAGACTTCCGATTCAATATCCCATTGCGGCTTGGTGCGGCCGTCATCGTTCAGCTTCGGCATATACTGGCCAATGAGCGGCAAACCGCCCAGGCCCTTGTTGACGAGTGTGTTCACCAGCGAATGGTTGATCTTCTTGAGCGCCAGGGTGACGGTTGCGCGGCGCAGTTCGAGATCGCCCTTGGGCGAGGCACCGCCGAGGACGAACACGCTTTCCACGCCGTCGATATCACGCACCGCCTGATACATCTTGTCGGTGGTCTTTTCGGTTTCTGCCAGCGACGCGTTCGGCGGAAGCTCGACCGACAAGACGATACGGCCAGCATCTTCCGGCGGCAGGAAGCTTCCCGGCACCTGCATGAGCAGCATGACCGAGCCGGCCAGGAACGCGAACGCTCCCAGCAGTGTGGCATAGCGGGCATACCACCGTGATGTGGTGCCGCGGACCAGCCATGTGTAGCTGCGCATGAAGACGCCGTCATTGCCTTCGTGATCGTCATCCATGCCGTCTTCGGCACGCATCAGATAGGCAGCCATCAACGGCGTAATCAGGCGGGCGACTGCCAGCGAGAAGAAGACCGCAAAAGCGACGGTCAGGCCGAACTGGATGAAGTACTGGCCCGGAATGCCCGGCATGAAGGAGACGGGCACGAAAACAGCAATGATGGTGAAACTGGTCGCAATCACGGCGAGGCCGATTTCGTCGGCCGCTTCGAGCGCTGCCCGATAGGGCGACTTGCCCATCTTGATGTGCCGGGCAATGTTTTCGATTTCCACGATCGCATCGTCGACCAGGATACCGGTTGCCAGTGTGAGTGCGAGGAAGCTGACCAGATTGAGCGAGAAGCCCATAATGTCCATGATCCAGAAGGTCGGGATCGCAGACAGGGGCAGGGCAACAGCTGCAATCAGCGTCGCACGCCAGTTCTTCAGGAACAGGAAGACCACGATGACGGCGAGGATCGCGCCTTCGATAAGGGTATGAAGGGCGGCCTCGTAGTTTCCGTAGGTGAAATAGACCGAGTCGTCGATCATCTGGATCGAGACGTTGGGGTTGTCCGCTCTCACCTGATCGAGGCTTTTGCCAACAGTTTCGGCAACGGAGACTTCGGATGCACCCTTGGCGCGGAAGACCGCGAAGGTGACCACCGGATTTCCGTTGAAGCGGGCAAAGGACTTCGGCTCTTCGTAGGTGTCCTTGATCGTGCCGAGTTCGGACAGCTTGACGAAACGGCCGCCAGCAAGGGCAATGGTGGTATTGGCCAGTTGGGCGGCACTGCCGGCGTCGCCAAGCGTGCGGATCGTCTGTTCTGTTCCGGCCACCTGGCCGCGACCCGAGCCGGCATCGGTATTGGTGTTGCGCAATTGCGTGCTGACGTCTGCTGCGGTGATGCCATAGGCGTTCAGACGGTCGGGGTTGAGTTCGACGCGGACCTCGCGGTCGGCTCCGCCATAGCGGTCAATACGACCGATGCCGCTTTGTCCTTGCAGCGCGCGCTTGATGGTGTCGTCGACGAACCAGGACAGTTCTTCCAGCGACATGTTGGGGGAGGAGACCGCAAAGGTCTGGATTGCCTGTCCCTCGACGTCGACCTTGGAGACAATCGGCTCGTCGACGGTGGCCGGCAGATCGCCTCGGATGCGGTCAATGGCGTCCTTGACGTCCTGCACGGCCTGTTCGGTCGGTACTTCCATGCGGAACATGACAGCGGTCTGCGACTGGCCGTCGGTGACCGTCGACTGGATTTCGTCGACACCGCTGATCGATGCGACGGCGTCTTCGATTTCCTTGGTGACTTGCGATTCAAGTTCGACCGGCGACGCACCGCTTTGCTGGACGACCACGGACACCAGGGGAACGTCGATATTGGGGAAGCGCGTGATCGGCAAGGCGTAAAACGACTGTATGCCGATGACAAGCAGCAGGAAGAAGCCCAGGAGAGGGGCGACCGGATTGCGAATGGACCACGCCGAGAAATTCATGACTTATGCCACTCCTCAGTTCGACACGACCGCATCTTCGCGGACTGGGTTGATCTTGTCGCCATCGCGCACGAAGGCACCGGCCTTTGCCACGATCATGTCGCCGGCCTGAAGACCGCCGGTGACCTGGATGAAGCCTGAGTCCTCGATGCCGGTGGTGATGTCGACCTGATGCACGACGCCATCCTTGACGATACGGGTTGTTGTGGACGTGCGGCCCATGGTGACTGCAGACAGAGGCAGCGCAATATCGTCCGCTTCCGTTACAATGATCTCGGCGCTGGCATACATGCCGGCGCGGGCGCGGTCGTTGTCGAGTATCTTGACGTGTACCGCACCGAGGCGGGTGACGGGATCGACGACAGGAGACACCAGACGCACGCGGCCCGGCACTTGTTCTGTGCCGCCGGCAAGCGTGATCATGACTTTCTGACCCTCTTTTACCTTGAGGATCTGTGTCTCGGAAACATCGGCGACCAGCTCCACTTCACCGTCCCTATAGACAGTGAAGAGCGGTTGACCGGCGCCACTGGCAATCGAGCCGACATTGGCATTCTTGCTGGCAATCACGCCTGCAACCGGGCTTTTCACCTCTGTGCGGGCCAGATTGAGCTCGACATCCTTCTTCTGGCTTTCGACAACCTTGATGTCTGCCTCGGCAATGGCAATCGCCTTTTCGGCCGTGGTCACCTTGGCCGCAGCACTGGAGGACGCGGATTCCGACTGTTCGATCTGCGATGTCGGCAAAGTGCCAGACTTGCCGAGTTCCACCGAGCGCGCATATTGCCGCTTTGCCTCTGCTGCGTTGATCTTTGCGTCGTTCAGCTGCGCCTGATATTGGGCCAAGGCGGCTTCTGCCTTGGCCAGATTGGCCTCAAGCTGGCTCCGCTGCAGGATCAAACTGTCTTCGTTCAACTCGGCAACGACCTCGCCTGCCGCGACGCGATCGCCGACATCCACATTGACAGACTTGATGGACAGTCCCTCCACCAGCGGTTGCACGAAGATTTCAGAGACGGGCTGGATCGTGCCCGTGGCCACAACGCGCTCGACGAGCGGTTTGACGACCGCTTTGGTGACAACAATGGCTGGCAGACTGGGACTGGCAGCAACACTTTCTCCCTGCGCCCAGGAAAATGCAGGCAACAGAATGAGCGAGGTCGCGGCAATTGCCGCGAAAGTCTTTGTCGATAGGCGAAGCATGGGTCCCTTCCAGGATGTCTATCAATCTTGCTTAGGCGAATTTAGCGACTAAATCGCATTCTGTCTGTTGTCATTTTTGGCATGCGCGCCGACTGGTCTGCCCTGCACATTTCGATGCAACTTTTAGTCTTCCGAGTCGATCTGGTCATGTTATTTGGCGTGTGCGGTCCAGCATACAAGATCACCATGACGTTTAATTTGGAGGCGATAAAGTATTCTTCGGCTCTGGGCAATTCTACAACACCACATGCCAAAAAATGGCAGTGAGGGACAACCCATCGGAGCAAAACTTCGGGAAACGTCACGTATACAAAAAAGACGCATGGGTTTCCCCATGCGTCTTTTTAGTGTAATCGCTGCGATGCAGCAATGACTATTTCAGGGCTTCGTCGGTGATGCCGTGGGTCCAGGCGCCTTCCGGCTGCTTCTCGATGATCTTCTGGTCGAGAAGGGCCTTGGCGGTGCGGTCGTAAACATCTTCCTTCAGCACGCCGGAACCATCGCCGATCAGCTTGGCCACTTCGCCCATCATGCGTTTCTGGTGATTTTCATCCTGGCCACCATTGTCCATGACGATTTCAGCCGCTTCATCCGGATTTTCCATGGCGTAGTTCCAGCCCTTCATCGAAGCGCGGACGAACTTGACCATGTCGTCCTTGAAGGCCGGATCAGCGAGCTTGTCTTCAAGTGCGTAAAGACCATCTTCCAGCAAGTCGTTGCCCATATCCGAATAGTTGAAGACCGTCAGGTCTTCCGGCTTGTAGCCGGCGTCGATCAACTGCCAGTATTCGTTATAGGTCATGACCGAGATGCAATCGGCCTGCTTCTGGATCAGCGGCTGTACGTCGAAGCTTTGCTTCAGCACGGTGACGCCATCTGCGCCGCCTTCGGTTGAGAGACCAAGCTTGTTCATCCAGGCGAAGAATGGATATTCATTACCATAGAACCATACGCCGAGGGTGTGGCCCTTGAAGTCGGCCTCGGTCTTGATCGGACCGTCAGCCGGGCAGACCATTTCCATGCCGGCCTTCTGGAACGGCTGGGCGATGTTGACCAGCGGAACGCCCTTTTCACGGGCAACGAGCGCGCCGCCCATCCAGTCAACGATCACATCGGCGCCACCGCCGGCGATGACCTGTTCCGGAGCGATGTCCGGCCCGCCGGGCTTGATTTCGACGTCGAGGCCTTCTTCGTCATAAAAGCCCTTGTCCTTTGCCACGTAATAGCCGGCAAACTGGCTCTGGGCGACCCATTTCAGCTGAAGCGTCAGCTTGTCGGCGGCCATGGCCTGGGCTGCAGCAAGCGACATGGCGCCCGCCATCAATGAAAGCATGAGTTTTTTCATGTCTTGTACCTTTTCCCTCTGTGGTTTTCGCCGTGCCCGGTCGTTGCCGGGCCGGTTGTATCGTCTACCCACCACGGATAGACGGATGCCAGAATGTGGTTGCCCGCTCGACGAGGGCGATCACACCATAAAAGACCGATCCTGCCAGGGCTGCAACCGCGATTTCCGCCCAGACCATGTCGACATTCAGACGTCCGATTTCGGTGGAAATCCGGAAGCCCATGCCAACGATGGGCGTGCCGAAGAATTCGGCCACGATCGCGCCAATCAGCGCCAGTGTCGAATTGATCTTCAACGCATTGAAGATGAAGGGCATGGCAGCCGGCAGGCGCAGTTTCAGCAGTGTCTGTCCGTAACTGGAGGCATAGGTGCGCATCAGGTCGCGCTCCATGTTACCCGATGCGGCAAGGCCTGAAACGGTGTTCACCAGCATGGGAAAGAAGGTCATGATGATGACGACCGCTGCCTTCGACTGCCAGTCGAAGCCGAACCACATGACCATGATGGGTGCGACGCCGATGATGGGCAAGGCCGAGACGAAATTGCCGATGGGCATCAGGCCGCGGCGCAGGAAATCCACGCGGTCGGCCAGAATGGCCACGGCAAAACCCGATGCCGATCCGACGACATAGCCGAACAGCACCGCCTTGAAGATGGTCTGGCGCACGTCGGCTGCCAGTATCGGCAGGGAATTGACGAGCCTTGCGCCGATCGAAGACGGTGGCGGCAAGAGGATGAAGGGCACGCCGAAACCACGGGTTGCCGCTTCCCACAGGATCAGGATCCAGGCACCGAAGAGGGCCGGGATCAGCAGGCGCAGCAACCAGTTCGCCGCTTGGGTCCTTGCATCGATGGCCGAGAGTGCGGTGACGGAAGCCCAGCCCAAGGCCCAGCTTGCGCACACCAGCAGGAAGAAGGCCGTCGACATTTCGCCTTCATGGCCGGCAAGGCTTTTCAGCAGCAGATAGGCTCCCAGATGCGCACCGACCACGAGAATAAAGGCTCTGAGCACGGTCATGCCTCGCTCGAGCGTGATCGCTGCGCCCAGCGATGTCAGGATCAACAGGGCGGAGATGACGAGCGAACCGGTACCTTCACTATTGGCGCCGTCGGCCAGCGGGCGTCCGGCTGCCACAATGACCAGCACCATTGCCACGACGATCTGCCAGCTGTTTGTCAAACGACGCATCATGCTTGCCTCCCACCCATAGCGCGGTTGACGATGCGCGAAGCAAGGTCGACCAGCATGACCAGCATGGCTGCCAGCACGGAGCCGGCAACAAGGGCTGCCCAGATCTCGATGGTCTGGCTGTAATAGGAGCCGGCAAGCAGTTTGGCACCGATGCCCGCGACCGCTCCGGTTGGAAGCTCGGCGACGATAGCACCGACCAGGCTTGCTGCAATCGCGACCTTCATGGATGTGAAGAGATAGGGCACGGATGCGGGGACCCGCAGTTTCCAGAAGGTCTGGTTCATGCTGGCGCTATAGGTGCGCATCAGATCGAGATGCAGCGCATCCGGTGAGCGCAGACCCTTCACCATGCCCACCGTCACGGGGAAGAAGGAGAGATAGGTCGATATCAGCGCCTTGGGAATGAGGCCGGTCACGTTGATCGCGCCGAGCACCACGATCACCATGGGGGCAATCGCCAGAATCGGGACCGTCTGCGAGGCGATGATCCAGGGCATCAGGCTGCGGTCGAGCGATTTGAGGTGTACGATGCCGACGGCAATCAGAATGCCGAGCAGCGTGCCGAAGATGAAGCCGACCATAGTTGAGGAGAGTGTCACCCAGCCATTATAGACCAGACTGCGGTTCGACGTGATCTTCCGCGTGAACGTGTTCTCATAGACATTGATCGCCACCTGATGCGGGGCGGGCAGGGTTGGCTTTGCCTGCCACATGGTCTTTTCGACCAGTTCCCAGGTGGTGGATGTGACGCCGGCGCGCTTGTCTATATCGCGCTGTATCGGCGCATTCATGAAGATGGCAGCTATATACCAGACCGCCACAATGACGGCGAGAATGGTGAGGATCGGAATGATGCGGTCGCGGGCATTCGTCATGGTGCGATCCTCTCCGCTGTCGGATAGAGCATCAGCACCATCGCCACTACGCCCAATCCGACCCCTGCCATCTGGATGTTCGACAGCCGCTCGCCGAACATTGCAACGGCGATCACGTTGATGAGCACCAATTGCCCGACGGAGGATGCTGAAATCGCAAGTCCCATCCCGCCTTCGCGCATCAGCCGCACCATCATCAGATTGCCAATGCAATAAAGAACGAGTGCAAAGACAAGAATTGTCCAGCGACTGCTGTCGAGATAGCTGCGGGTGGCGGTGGCGGCGCCTAAAAACACAGTCATGGCGCCGGCGAGCCAGAGGAGGAAGGTGGGGTTCATGGGCCGGACTCCCGTTCAAGGAGCGGCGCAATCGCCTCTCCGATCGAGATTGGCACATAGTCGGGATTACCGACTACTTGGGCATTGTCGAAACGGAGAACGACAAAACCGATCTCGCGCATCCATGCATCGCGTCTGATATCATGCCGGCGTCCGTGTTCAGTCTCGTGGCTATTGCCGTCGACTTCGATAACGATCCGAGCTGATAACCATGAAAAGTCGGCGATGTAAGGACCGATCGGTGTTTCGCGGCGGAAGCGAGCACCGCGGGGGCGGAAATCCCTAAGGATCTCCCACATGATACGCTCCGCCTTGGTCATTTCGCGGCGAAGGTTGCGGGCGCGTCTGCGGGTTTTTCCGTCGATATTGGAATGCGGCATGCGACACTCCTTCGATCGAAGATAAGGCAAGGCCCCTGCCCAACCCCTCCCCACAAGGGGGAGGGGCTCACGTCGCCGGCGTCTCGCATCGTTCGCTGAAATCGATGATTTGCAAAACTGCGTGGTAGAGCGTGCGGTTGGATGGGTGTTTTCTCCCCCCTTGTGGGGGAGATGGCCGGCAGGCCAGAGGGGGACTTTTTGAGCAAGCTGCGAACTACTCATCATAGCTGTGTCCCGCGCGCAGGCCCTCGCGGACGCGGTGGGCGATTTCCAGAAATTCCGGGGTTTCGCGGATGTCGAGCGGCCGGTCCTTGGGGAGCGTCGAGGTGATGACATCCGTCACGCGGCCGGGGCGGGGGCTCATGACCACGATCTTTGTCGAGAGATAGACCGCTTCCGGGATCGAGTGGGTGACAAAGCAGATGGTCTTGTTGGTGGCGGCCCACAATTTCAGCAGCTGTTCGTTGAGGTGATCGCGGACGATTTCATCGAGCGCGCCGAAGGGCTCGTCCATCAGCAGCAGGTCGGCATCGAAGGCGAGGGCGCGGGCAATCGAGGCGCGCTGCTGCATGCCGCCGGAGAGCTGCCAGGGATATTTCTGACCGAAGCCTGTCAGATTGACGAGTTCGAGCGTGCGGGCAATGCGCGTCTTCTGCTCGGCCTTGGTATAGCCCATGATCTCCAGCGGAAGGGCAATGTTCTTTTCGATGGTGCGCCAGGGATAAAGGGCTGCCGCCTGGAAAACGTAGCCGTAGGAGCGATCCTTGCGGGCATTGTCGGGCGTCATGCCGTTGACGGTGATTTCGCCGGCGGTGTGTTTTTCCAGATCGGCGATCACCCGCAGAAATGTGGTCTTGCCGCAGCCGGAGGGGCCGATGAAGGAGACGAAATCGCCCTTCTTGACCTCGAGATTGACGTTGGAGAGCGCGTGCACCGGGCCATCATTGGTCTCGAAGGTGAGGCCAAGATCCCTTGCGGAGACGACGGAGAAATCGGACGAACTCATCAGTGACAGCCACTCGCTTTTCGCGCGGGGTACAAGCGTGCCCGGCGTGGTATGATGGGATGGCCGGGACGACCCGGCTTGTTGAACGTTTGGGGCGAAGCCCGCCTGACCCAGGAGCGTGACAATGAACCCAGCATCACAACCGACCTGCCAAATCGTGAAGCCCGGCAATGCTTTCGACGGAAAGCAGGGCCTCAGCTACTTTCAGGGGATCTCGGCCGAGACTGTCGGTTCCCACCGTCTCTGCATGCATCTTTTGACCATGCCGGCCGGTGCCCGGGCCAGAGCCCATATGCATGAAGCCCATGAGACGGCGATCTATCTGCTCTCCGGTTCGGCCCATACCTGGTATGGCGCGCGGCTTGAAAACCATGTGGTCCTGCATGCGGGCGAATTGATGTATATCCCCGCCGGTGTGCCGCATCTGCCGGCCAATCTCTCCAACGTGCCCTGTACCGCGATCATCGCGCGGACCGATCCCAACGAGCAGGAAAGTGTCGTGCTGCTGCCGGATCTGGATGGGCTGGTGGAGATCTGAGCCTACTGGCATCTATCGAGCGGCCCCCAGGTCGTGCCGTCGTCGAGACGCAGCGAATAGGCATTCACGCCATCGGCGATGACGTTCATGTCGAGAGCCGCCTTGGCGACCGTGTCGGCGCCATGACAGGCGGCGCGCACGGCAAAGCGTTGCGGCGTCGAATTCAGCACTTGTTCGAAGCCACAATAGGAAACCGATGTGGTCACACCTTCCGGCGTGAGCAGAAACATCTCCTCTGACGCGGTCTCCACGCCCGTCTGGGCGTAAAGACAGCCGGCGGCATTGCCGTAAGCGCCATCAAAGGGCAGCGTGTCGGCAAAGGCGAGGCTTGCGGAGGCAAGCAGCATGACTGTGGTTGCGGCGGTGCGCGGGATGCGCGGCATTTGAAACTCCTTAAACGCCCGTCGCTGGAATGCCGGTGCGCTCGATCTTGCGAGGCGATACCAGCTCCTTCCAGGTGGAAAGGGCCTTGTTGACCGCCTGAAACGGTTCGCGCTTGACGAACTTGCCGTGGCCTTCCTTGGCCTTGACGGCGCCTTCCTCGATGGCGACTTCGCCGCGGGTCAGCGTGAAGCGCGGCAAACCGGTGACATCCTTGCCTTCGAAGACGTTGTAATCAATGGCGGATTGTTGGTTCTTGGCGGTGATGGTCTTGGACAGTGATGGATCCCATACCACAATATCGGCATCTGCGCCGACCAGGATCGCGCCTTTTTTCGGGTAGACGTTGAGGATCTTGGCGATATTGGTCGAGGTGACCGCGACGAATTCATTCATCGTCAGGCGGCCGGTGGAGACGCCATAGGTCCACAACATTGGCAGGCGATCTTCAAGGCCACCGGTGCCGTTGGGAATCTTGGTGAAGTCACCGACGCCGAAGCGCTTCTGCTCGGTGGAGAAGGCGCAGTGGTCGGTGGCAACCACGGACAGCGAGCCGGACTGCAGACCGGCCCAGAGTGAATCCTGATGCTGCTTGTTGCGGAAGGGCGGGCTCATCACCCGGCGGGCGGCGTGATCCCAGTCCTTGTCGAAATATTCGCTCTCGTCGAGCGTCAGATGCTGGATCAGCGGCTCGCCATAGACGCGCATGCCCTTCTGGCGGGCGCGGCGGATGGCTTCATGGCTCTGTTCGCAGGAGGTATGGACGACGTAGAGCGGCACGCCTGCCATGTCGGCCAGCATGATGGCACGGTTGGTGGCTTCGCCCTCGACTTCGGCCGGGCGGGAATAGGCATGGCCCTCGGGACCGTTATTGCCCTCGGCCAGCAACTTTGCCGACATGGCCGCAACCACGTCGCCATTTTCGGCGTGGACGAGGGGCAGCGCGCCCAGTTCTGCACAGCGCGAGAAGGAGGCAAACATCTCGTCGTCATTCACCATCAGCGCACCCTTATAGGCCATGAAGTGCTTGAAGGTGTTGATGCCCTTGTCCTGAACCACGGTCTTCATCTCGTCGAAGACCTGCTCGTTCCATGAGGTGATCGCCATGTGGAAGGAATAGTCGCAGTTGGCACGGGTCGACTTGTTATCCCATCGGGTCAGCGCTTCCAGCAGCGATTGGCCAGGATTGGGGAGGCAGAAATCGACGACCATGGTGGTGCCGCCGGCGAGTGCCGCCCGGGTGCCGCTTTCAAAGTCGTCGGACGAATAGGTGCCCATGAACGGCATTTCGAGGTGGACATGCGGATCGATGCCGCCCGGCATGACATAGCAGCCGGTTGCATCAAGAACCTGATCGCCCTTCAGATCGGGGCCGATTTCGGTAATGACGCCGCCTTCAATCCTGACATCGGCCTTGTAGGTGAGATCGGCGGTGACCACGGTGCCGTTCTTGATGACCTTGCTGCTCATTGGCTTCCCTCTTTTATTGTCGTTTGCCCGTGCGCGTCAGTCGGCGTAACTGCCGTCTTCAGCATCGAGTATCGTCTTCATCTGTTCGAAATGGGCCAATTCCGCGCCCTTGTAGGTGTCCCATTCATGGGCCGTCTGTTCGGCCAGTTCGTCGCTCATGATGGAAAGGGGCTGGCCAGTGGAATAGGCAAGGATCATCGTCTGGGCGGCGCGCTCGAGATAATACATCTCGTCAAAGGCCTCTGCGACTGTCTCTGCCATGACGGTGACGCCGTGATTACCCATCATCACGGTCGAATGGTTGCCGACTGTCCTTGCAATACGTTCGCCTTCCGCCTCTTCGGTGGCGATGCCGCCGAAAGAAAGATCGATGCCCATGCGGTTGTAGAACCGGGCGGTATTCTGGTCGATCGGCTTGATCGACGGGTCCTTCAGGCCTGCCAGTGCTGTTGCATGGGGTGGATGCAGATGGAGCACGACACGGGCATGCGGCACCTCGCGGTGGATGGCGGAGTGGATCGACCAGGCGGACGGATCCGGCGCATCCCTGCGCTGCATGGCAGACTTGTCATCGGCATCGAGCAGCAGCAATTCGCTGGCCTTGACCAGACTGAAATGCCGCCAGCGCGGATTGATCAGAAACTGCTTGCCATCCGGCGAGACGGCAGCGGAAAAGTGATTGGCGACGGCCTCGTTCCAGCCAAAGCGTGCCGCCAGACGGAAGGCTGCGGCAAGGTCGATGCGGAGCTGGCGCTCTGTGCCGATTTGTGTGTCGATACGGACGGCTTCGTTCATAGGATGGACTCCTTGAATTGAACAGCTGGCGACAGTGCATGGGTCTGCCGTGTGATCATTCGGGTGAATAACCAACGAATGCGGCGATAGCGTGCGACATAATCAAACGTCCGCGAGGTCGAGGTGCTTTTCAACGCGTTCGAGGCGCTCGCAGAGAGGGGCAACGCGCCCAGAAATGCGCGCATACTGTTGGTCGAGAAATCCCAGCCGCTCCTTCGTCTCAAGGCGATGCTGGGTATGCAGGGCGAGCGTGTCCTGCATGCGTTTGAGGGTCTCATCGATGAGTTTTTCGGACATCGATCCATCCTCTTTGACAATGAATACAGTACCATAAGGCCTACTCCACAATCTCCGCGGTTTCGATCACGGCATGGAAGAGGACATCGGCGCCGGCGGTGGCCCATTCCTTGGAGATGTCTTCGGCCTCGTTGTGGGATAGGCCGCCGACGCAGGGGCACATGACCATGGTGGCCGGTGCCACCTTTGCGGCCCAGCAGGCGTCGTGGCCGGCGCCGGAGATCAGGTTCATGTGGCTGTAGCCCAGCCGCTCTGCCGCGTTGCGGACACTCTCGACCAGCGTTGGATCGAATGTCACGGGATCAAAATGACCAACGGCCTCGACCGAACAGCCAACGCCCAGCGCTTCGCAGATGGTGGCGGCCTCGGCCTCGATCCTGGCGCGCATGCGGTCGAGCTTTTCCTGGCTTGGTGTGCGGATATCGACTGTGAACGTGACCTTGCCCGGCAGCACGTTTCTTGAATTGGGTGAGAAGAACATCTGGCCGACACCGCCGACAGCGCCCGGCTGCTCGCTCATCGCCACGGTCTGCACCATTTCCAGGATGCGGCTCATGGCAAGGCCGGCATTGACCCGCAGGTTCATGGGCGTGGAACCGGTATGCGCTTCCTTGCCGGTCAGGGTGAATTCCAGCCACCACAGGCCCTGACAGTGGGTGACGACGCCGATATCCTTGTTTTCGGCTTCAAGGATCGGACCCTGTTCGATATGCAGTTCGAAATAAGCGTGCATCTTGCGCGCGCCAACCTCTTCCTCGCCCAACCAGCCAATGCGCTTCAGTTCATCGCCATAGGTTTTGCCCTCGGGATCCTTGCGGTTATAGGCGTAATCGAGCGAATGGATACCGGCGAAAACGCCAGAGGCCAGCATGGCCGGCGCGAAGCGGGCACCTTCTTCGTTGGCCCAGTTGGTCACAACGATCGGGTGTTTGGTCTTGATGCCAAGGTCATTCATGCTGCGCACGATTTCCAGTGCGCCCAGCACGCCGAGCACGCCATCATATTTACCGCCGGTGGGCTGGGTGTCGAGATGGGAGCCGACATAGACGGGCAGGGCATCGGGGTCGGTGCCGGGACGGGTGGCAAACATGGTGCCCATCCGGTCGACGCCCATGGTCATGCCGGCGTCATCGCACCACTTCTGAAATAGCGAGCGACCTTCGGCATCTTCATCGGTCAACGTCTGGCGGTTGTTTCCACCTGCGATGCCGGGACCGATCTTGGCCATCTCCATCAGAGAATCCCAAAGACGATCGGAATTGATGCGCAAGTTTTCGCCGGGTGCCGCCACCATGATAAACCTCACCTGTTTTTCCGGAGATCATGCAAGCTGCATGTCTCCCTTCGTTCCCCTGGCCGCGGCGCGTTTGTTTTTGTTTTCACGCCGGTTATATCGCACGTTGCCTTTGTTGGACTTCTCGCGGATAATTTGACCGATTGGTAAACCTTACAATTTCCGGCGCGGCACTCAAGACGGAAAACGCGAAAAAACAGTGTGGTGTGCGGATAATTGCATAAAAATAAAACAGTGCTGGAAATGAAGGCAGCAGGTCAGGCTCAGCTTTGACGATTGCCGGTTAAGAAAGACGATAATGGCCATACCCAGGGCGGCGCAGACGATCCGGCGGACCCGTATCCAAGAGGAAAAGGAAGAGCGCATACTGGAAGCCGCGCTCGACGTCTTTTCCACCGCAGGCTATCGCGGTTCAACGATTGACCAGATTGCCGAAGTGGCCGGCATGTCCAAGCCGAACCTTCTCTATTATTTCCGCACCAAGGAGGCGATCCATCGCTCGCTGATCGATCGGGTGATGGAGAACTGGCTGGAGCCGCTCAGGGCTTTCGACACCATCGGCGATCCTGAAGACGAACTGCGCTCCTATATTCGCCGCAAACTGGAAATGGCGCGGGATTTTCCCCGGGAAAGCCGACTTTTTGCCAATGAGATCATTCAGGGCGCACCGCATATCGAGGATATGCTGCATGGGCCGCTGAAGGAACTTGTGGATGAGAAGGCCCAGATCATCGAGGTGTGGATTGCCGAGGGCAAGATCGCGCCTTGCGATCCGCGCCACCTGATCTTTTCCATCTGGTCGACCACGCAGCATTATGCCGATTTCGATGTTCAGGTGCGAGCGGTGCTGGGCGAGGGCGCGGCGCGCGAGACGCGTTTCGAGGATGCTGCCGAGTTTCTGGAGGGTCTTTTCATTCGCAGCCTTATGGGCTCTGCGCCATCCAGATCCCGATCAATCGGGCAATAGTGCCATTACCACCAGGCCACCGGCCGTGACCAATGCACCGAGAAAGATTGGCGCTGCGGCCCATCCATGGCCGAGAAGGCCCTCATAGACAATGATGTATGACGGCGTCAGATAGCCGTAAGCCAGAACCTTTGGCGCGGGCAGGCGCATGGAAGCATATTGCAGCAGAAAGACCGTCAGCGCTGTGGTTGCGATGGTGAGATAGGCGATGGTGATCCATACGATCGCTGGCAGGCTGGCGTAATCGATTTCCCGAAGTTCGGGGGCGGCGATGGCAAACAGCATGAGAAATATGACCACCGACTGCCAGAAACCGAACAGCAGCGGATGGTCCTTCCTATCAAGCAGCCGGATGACCGGCACATACATCGCGTGGCAAAGAACGCCGATGAAATAGATCATCTCGCCTCGACCGACATCAAAGCGTAGAAGCGCGTCCACATCGCCGCGGAAGATGACCCAGACGGAGCCGATGGCGGCGATCACGAGGCTGAGCAGGACGCCGCTTCTGGTGCGTTGGCGCAAGAGAACAAGCGCAAAGCCGGCACT
This sequence comes from Agrobacterium sp. ES01, assembly GCF_050320885.1. Classification (NCBI taxonomy): domain Bacteria; kingdom Pseudomonadati; phylum Pseudomonadota; class Alphaproteobacteria; order Hyphomicrobiales; family Rhizobiaceae; genus Agrobacterium; species Agrobacterium sp. ES01. The sequence continues at coordinate 48,407 of NZ_JBNQTH010000009.1, read as the reverse complement.
GATCAAAGGCATCAGGGTGAAAACCGCGCCGGTGGAGACCGGGCTCGTGAACTCCAGCGCTATGAACATGGTGAGCATGTAGATGCCCATCAGTCCGCCGAAGGCCAGATACCTTACCGGCTGCGGTGGCAATCTGATCGGCTTGCGCACGAAGATCAGGTAAAGTCCGCCCAGCAGGCACATGTTGAAGAAATAGCGCAGAGCCTGGATGGCCGTCGGGTCGGCATATTGCGTGGCGATCCCGCCCAGCGAGAAGGAACCGGCGATCAGCGCAGCAAACAGCATCATGGCAAGATGCGCGCGCAGTTTTTCCGCACCCTTTGCGTGACTGTTGTGTGGGGATGCCGGACGGCTTTGGACTGTATTGGTCATGGAAACGGGGTTCTCACGGACGGGAATGCAGAGCGCAGGCGGCTGCGCGCACCCGCCGGTCTATCACGCAGTATACTGACCGGGAAAGTCCGGGTTGCGCCAAACGTTGGTGCACAGCGGTGGGGAGCCGATTGCTCAGGCACTTAAGCCGGATGCCGGCTGCCTGGGGAACCAGTTGCGCTGTTTGGCAAAAATGGCGAAATCATTGGCGCTCATCGGTCGCGCCAGGGCGTAGCCCTGAAGTGTCTGGCAGCCAAGATCACGCAACAGAGACACGTGATCCATTGTTTCGACGCCTTCAGCGATGATTTCGATATTCAGTGATCGACCAATATCGACAATGGACGAGATCAGGCGACGCTGTGGCTCCGATTCAAGAATGGGCCTGGTCAACTGGCGGTCGATCTTCAGCCTGCGCGGAGAGAGTTTCAACAGGCTGAGAATGGAGGCGTAGCCGGTGCCGAAATCGTCGATTTCGATATCGATACCCAGCGCCCTGATTGCGGCCAGCGCATTGTTGGTGCTCTCATTCTTGTCGTCGAAAGAAATGGATTCCAGCAGCTCGAAGGACAAGGTTCCCGGCCTGACATTCAGTTCCTCGAGATGCTCCACCAGCATGTCGTCGAACAGGCGCTGGGCGGAGATATTGACCGAGACCTTGGGGATGTGGAGGCCGGTTGCCGTCCACCGGGTCATCTGCAACAGGGACTGGTCGAGAATGGCTGCGTCGATCTTGGCAATGACATTGAGTTCTTCTGCCGCCTTGATGAAGTGGCTGGGGTCCAGCATGCCCTTTTCCGGATGATCCCATCTTGCCAGTGCCTCTACGCCCACGATTTCCAGCGTGTGGGAATCGAATTGCGGCTGGAAATGCGCGACAAACTCGTTTCTCTCGATAGAGCGCAAGATCGCGTCATTGGTGCGCTTGCTGTCGACCGCCAGGGAGCGCATTGCATCGGTGTAGTGCTCGACACGGTTACGACCACGCCGCTTGGCTTCATAAAGCGCTATGTCGGCGTTGATCAGCAATTGCTCGGCCTTGAGGTCCGCATTGGAGCGAGAGGCGATGCCGATGCTGGCGCCAACACGGCAGTCCTGGCCGGAATAGCGGACCGGCATGTTGACGGCATCGATCAGCCGTCTCGCCAGGTCCGTGAATCTGGGCGCATCGATCCGGCCAGCGCAGACGACCACGAATTCGTCTCCGCCGATGCGGGCGGCAAAGTCGCCGCCGCGGATGTTTTCGCGCAGTCGTGCTGCGGTATGGCGCAGGATCTCATCGCCCGCACCGTGTCCGAGCGTGTCGTTGATTTCCTTGAACCGGTCGAGGTCGATGTGGAGTAGCGTATAGGTCGAGTGAGCCCCCTCGCTGGCATCCGCTGCTTTCAAATGCTGATCGAGATAGCGGCGGTTGGGCAGTTCCGTCAGCGCATCGTGCAGCGAATTGTGTTCCATATGCTGGCGGGCACGTTCCAGTTCCTGGTTATGCTTGTCTGCCTGCAATTTCGCCTTACGCAATTCCTGCTGGAGGCGCATGTCGCGCGTCACGTTCCAATTGACGCCGACGATCTTCTTGCGGAAGGCCGAGTCGCGATACATCGTGCCATAGGCGCGGATATGGCGAATTTCGCCGGAGGGGCAGACGATGCGGAATTCGTTGGTGAAGTCACGGCCGGTTTTGATCGTCTCGTGGAGAGTACGCTCTGCGTCTTCCACATCATCGGGATGAACACTGCCTCGCCAGGTGGCATAGTTGTTCTGCCCATCCGTCGGTTTTTCATCGAAGAGCATGAACATGCGCGCATCCCAGTCGAGTATGCCGCTACCGACATCCAGTTCCCAGACGCCGATCTTCGAGGCTTCCAGCGCAATTTCCAGCCGGTGCGAGATGGTCCGCAGATCTTCTTCGCGCTGACGCAGTGCGGATATGTTTTCCTGGCGTTCCCGCAGCAAACTGGCGACCCAAAGAACCGGTCCGATGATCATCACGCCGATGATGCAGGCGAGAAGCTTGAAAAGAAACGCGTTGGCCGGCGCTGTGTACCAACCGGATGCCGGTACCGCGAAGATCTGCCACTGATCCGTGCCGAAGTTCACGGTCGTGATGACGGGATGGTCAGACACAGCAGAAGGGTTTCCGTAAATCGTGTGTGTCGTGCCTTCTTCGCCTTCGTTGGCGACAATCGCCACATTCAAGCTTTCAGCCGGCAAGCCGCTGTCGGCATATAGTTTGTCGAGATCGACCAGACCGGACAAGACGCCCCAAAATGTGCGGCCGGCGGCACCGGTTTCCTGGACTATGGGATAGTGTACGACCAAAACGGTCTTGCCGTCCCGCAGCGTGATCGGCCCGGTCACCACTATTTTTCCCTCGTTTTGAACCTTCGCCACGGCGGCATGCTGTTTGGCGTCGCGCCGCAAATTCCAGTTCAGATGCCCCATATATCCACCGGTTGGATAGACATAGCGTGTGACAAGATCAGGAGATGCGGACACACTGATCAACTGCGAGGGATGAGAGAGCAAGTGCCGGGCAATGGTTTCAAAGCGATCTTTCGCAATCACATCGCCTTCGGCTTCAAGGGTCGCCGCTATGCCCTGCATCATATGGATATTGGCGGCAATGTTGCCTTCAAGGCCGGCCCTCAAGCGACCCAGACTCTCGGTCGTGTTGGTGCGAAGGTTCTCGAGGTTAAGTTTTTCGTTTTGATGGGTTGCGTAGGTGACAGCCAGGAAAACGCCCACGACGACGATAAACGCCGGTGCGTAATATGCAATCGATGCATAAAACGACGCCCAGCTGAGATCGCCTTTTCTGCGTGTGGTCATCTAAAGACCGGCCCCCCGACCCACCAACAATAACGGCGACGGGCTGGAAGCACATCGACGAATTTTCGTTAAAGTACTCGCTATTGTTGAACGCTTTCTAAATCAGACTGTTGAAATGCAGTCTACTCAGGTGGCGCTAGTTCAGGGTGTCGATCCGGAGGCTCTGCGCATCAGTGCATCGCGAACCTCGTCAATTTGGGCGTGCACAAGAAAACGCCCGGACAGAGCCGGGCGCTGGAGGTTGCTATTCCGCGGCCTGAACGGCCATCGGATTGTTGGGATGGGTGGTCCAGTTCGCGTAGTTGGGGTCGACCGGCTTACCGGTGCGCTCATCCATCGCGCCGGGCTCCAGACCGACCATGGTGATGCAGTTTTCCACGGGACAGACGTTGACGCAGAGATTGCAGCCCACGCACTCGTCTTCCATGACCTCGAACTTGCGCAGGCCATCGACCATGCTGGTGATTGCCTGGTGGGAGGTGTCCTCGCAGGCAATGTGACAGCGGCCGCATTTGATGCAGGCATCCTGATCGATGCGGGCCTTGGCAATGTAGTTGAGGTTGAGATACTGCCAGTCGGTGACGTTCGGGACGGCACGGCCGGTAATGTCGTCGAGATTACTGTGGCCCTTGGCATCCATCCAGTCGTTGAGGCCCGTGATCATCTCCTCGACGATCTTGAAGCCATAGGTCATCGCCGCCGTGCAAACCTGCACATTGCCGGCGCCCAGCACCAGAAATTCAGCCGCATCGCGCCAGGTGGTAATGCCGCCGATGCCGGAGATCGGCAGACCAGCTGTTTCCGGATCCCGGGCGATCTCGGCCACCATGTTGAGCGCAATCGGCTTGACGGCCGGGCCGCAATATCCCCCGTGCGAGCCCTTGCCGCCGACCGTAGGGTTGGGAGCGAAGCTGTCAAGATCGACCGAAACGATGGAGTTGATCGTGTTGATCAGCGACACCGCATCCGTGCCACCCGATTTCGCCGCGCGGGCAGGCTTGCGGATGTCGGTGATATTGGGCGTAAGCTTGGTGATCACCGGCATGCGGCTATACTGTTTGCACCAGCGCACGACCATTTCGATATATTCCGGCACCTGACCGACGGCGGCACCCATGCCGCGCTCGGACATGCCGTGGGGACAGCCGAAATTGAGCTCGATGCCATCAGCACCGGTCTCCTCAACCAGGGGGAGGATCGATTTCCAGCTCTCCTCCTCGCACGGCACCATGATGGATGCGATCAGTGCGCGGTCCGGCCAGTTCTTCTTGACCATCTTCATTTCCTGCAGATTGATCTGCAACGGACGGTCGGTGATGAGTTCGATATTGTTCAGACCCAGGAGACGGCGGTCTGCGCCCCAGATGGCGCCATAGCGCGGGCCATTGACGTTGACGACCGGCGGTCCTTCCTCGCCCAGCGTTTTCCAGACAACACCGCCCCAGCCCGCCTTGAAGGCACGCTCGACATTGTAGGCCTTGTCTGTTGGCGGGGCAGAGGCCAGCCAGAAGGGGTTCGGTGACTTGATGCCGACGAAATTATTGCGAAGATCAGCCATGATTTTATCCTCTCATTCCCGGTTCAAGCGACAGCACTTGCCCCCGCCACGCTGAGCGCGGCGAGAGAACGATGGATGCTTTCGGCCGCATCGCGGCCCATGGCGACAGCCGAGACGGTCAGATCCTTTCCACCGGTTGCGCAATCGCCGCCGGCCCAGACGCCTTGCAGCGAGGTGCGCCCCTCGGCGTCGATGGCGATCTTGCCACCTTCGGTCTTCAGTGTGTCCATGCCGTAGGTGTCGAGCTTCTGACCAATGGCCACCAGAACCTGATCGGTGGCGATCTGGGCGATATGGCCGGTGCCCTTCATCAATCCGTTTTCAAGATGGGTATATTCAAGCTTGATCCCGCTCACATGGCCGTTTTCGTGTTCGAGTTCCTTCGGCTGCAGCCAGTGGCGGATAACGACGCCCTTGGATGTTGCCAGATCCTGTTCGAATTCGGAGGCATTCATGTGTTCCTTGCCGCGGCGATAACAGATCGTCACGGTTTCGGCACCCAACAGCTTGGACTGGACGGCGGCATCGATGGCGGTCATGCCGCCGCCGATGACGACGACATTGCGACCGACCGGTATGTCGGCCTTGCTATCGGCTTCGCGCAGGTGGGAGATGAATTCCACGGCATCGAGAATGCCGTTGGTATCCGTGCCTGGAATGTTGAGACCATTGACGTTGCCGAGACCGACGCCGAGAAAGACGGCATCAAATTTCGATTTCAGATCAGTGAGCGTGAAATCGCGCCCCAGCATTTCGCCGTTGATGACGTCGATATTGCCGATGCCGAGAATGTAATCCACTTCCGTCTGGGCAAAATCATTGGGCGTCTTGTAGGCGGCAATGCCGTATTCGTTGAGGCCGCCTGCCTTTTCCTTGTGGTCGTAAATCGTGACCAGATGACCGTTCATGGCCAGGCGATGCGCGCAGGCAAGACCGGCTGGGCCGGCACCGACCACGGCGACCTTTTTTCCTGACGCTTGCGCCGGTTGGTAGAATTGATGGCCCTCGGCAATGGCAATATCAGTTGCGTAGCGCTGTAGGCGGCCGATTTCCACGGGGCGTTCTTCCGCGGTATTGCGAACGCAGGCCTCCTCGCACAGCTGTTCGGTGGGACAGACGCGGGCGCACATGCCGCCCAGAATATTCTGGTCGAAGATCGTCTTTGCCGATCCCATCGGATTGCCCGTGGAAATCTGTCTGATGAACATCGGAATGTCGATGGCGGTGGGACAGGCCGTCATGCACGGCGCGTCGTAGCAAAAATAACAACGGTCTGACGCAACAAGGGCCTCGTGGTCGCCAAGCCGTGGATGCAGGTCGGAAAAGTTGCTTTCGTATTCGGCAGCGTCAAGCCGCCCGGCCTTGAGGCCCGGTTCCAGTCTTCGCATCGCAGTTCCCTCTATCGTTTTTTGTGGTGCGACTGCGAAGAGGCTAACCCGGTTTTTAAAATTTATCAAACGGTAAAAAAACGATTTCACCCTTGCGAATGCGGTGTTCTGAAGCGTCCGCAGCGGCCTTGAATTGTGCGACGGGCGATCTTTCGGGTGCCGCTCGATCGGCGGGGGACGAGCTATGCCGCGGGATTGATTCCATCTTCGCGCGCTGCTAGAGAAATTCACACTTTATTAACGTTAAAATTTTCTTATAGGCCGTTATGACGTCCACTCAAAAGCAACGACACTATCTGGCGCAATTTTACGAAGGCGTGGACGGCAGCGATGCCACCCATCGCAAAGCCAATCTTGTGGCTCGCGCGGTTTTTCCCGTGGCGGGGGTGAAATCCTTCCAGGCTGCTCAGGTCCGGATCGTGGGTCTCTCCGATGGCGGTGCCGTTCTCCATTCCAGCATGTTGGAGTATTTGCCGGAGCATTTTTACCTGTGTCTGGGCGAACGCGAAATTTTCATCACCTGCGCCCGCCGCAAGGTCGAAAACGGTGAGATGACGGTCACCTTTTCAAACCGCGAAGATCCTGCCTTTATCGACGCCTTGTGCCAGATCACCTTTCCGCTCAGCACCCTCAAGCGGCTGAGAGGGGAGAGCGTTCGCGCAATCGAAGCGCGTATCGTGCGGCGTGCGGACAAGCACTGACATCGTCGATCTCAGTTTTTCAGGTCTCATTGCAGCCGCTATCCGCCATAGGATCTCGTCCGTGGCCTGTGGATTTTTACCATCTGTTAAGGTTGAAATTTGATTGCACTGAAACCCTTGTCCGTTGCGCGCTAAAGCAACCTCTTAGACCAAAAAAAGTCATTGCGTTTCAAGAGGTATTGTAAATGAGCGTCAACCGTCACGGTGTGTCAGATCCGATAGGTATTTCCGCCGACAGCGCGGCGTTACCTGTGCGTGAAATACACCCGCAGAGCGGGTCTTCGACACGTGATTTCATGATCGATGTGGCCAAGCGGGCCGCCAGGCCCGGCAATGTTGAAGACATTCCGGTTCAGGTCGAGGTGGTGATCGGCCGGATGAAAATCTCGGTTGCCAAACTGATGGCCGCTTCCAAAGGCCAGTGCTTCTCTCTCGACACACATTTCGGCGAGCCGGTCGAACTGCAGGTTAACGGGCGCACCATCGGCTTTGCCGAACTCGTGGCCGATGATGCCGATAATTTGATCGGTGTGCGGATGCTGTCGATCAATACTGAGAGCTGAACCTTACGATTAAGGCGCCACGTTTCTGGTGAGGCGTTGGTGTTCCTGCTCGCGCCAGGCCCGTGGAGGCAGGCCGGCATGGCGTGAAAAGAAGCGGCTGAAATAGGCCTGATCTTCAAAGCCCAAGGCATCGGCGACCTGCTGGATGGTAATCTGTGCAAAGACCAGTTCACGCTTTGCCTCCGTCATCTGTCGCTCGGCGATCAGGTGACTGACGGGCTTGCCCGCAAAGGCATGGGCAATGCGGTTGAGATGCGTGACTGAAAGGCCGAGCCGGCTGGCATAAACGTCGACGGGCCAGCGCTCCCGAAAACCGACCTGTATCAATGCCATCAATGCGTCGAAGCGCGATCTGTCGCGATTTTCTTCCGGCGAGACATTTGGCGCTTCCATGCGTCGCAGCAACATCAGGGCCGTTGCCAGATGAGCCTCTGCCATGACCACGGGTCTGGCGCTTCCTTCCGCAATCGCATTTTCCAGCCTGTCCAGGGTCTCTGTCAGGTAGCGGGCATCGTCGTGTTCACTCTTTATCGAGACGAGGCGCGGCGAATGAAGCCAGTCGCCAAGGCCGGGGTGACCGGGCCGGCATATGGGGAAATGACGGGCCAAAACGGTGATCACTGCGCCGTCAATGTCATCGGAAAAGGTAAAGCCGTGGCGATGGCCTTCGGGGATGACGATGGCGCAGGGTGCCAATAATTGCAGCTGATCGTCGCCCAAAACCGCTATCCCGCTGCCTTTGCGGATGTGCAAAATTTGAAATAGCGCATCATGGCGATGTGCGTTGATTTTCCACTGGTGCAACCGGCTGCGGCTCGCAATCGACTCGGCATGCATCCAGAACTCGCGTGCAGAGGCCGTTTCCTCACCATAGAGACTATAGGTCGGTATGCGCTGGTTCATCGGTTGGTGTCCGGGCGATGGTTGAATTGTCCAAATAATTGGCGGAATATTCCATTGAATGCAAGTCGTGCCCTCTTATCCTTAAGACAGGAGGATATGATCATGCGTACACAGGTTGCCATCATCGGCTCAGGCCCGTCCGGACTGCTGCTCGGACAGCTGCTGTCCCATGCCGGTATCGACAATATCATCGTAGATCGGGTGGACAGAGAGTACATTCTGGGACGGATCCGAGCGGGTGTGCTGGAAGCCGGTATGGTCGGTATGCTGGATGAGGCCGGTGCCGGCAAACGCATGCATGAGGAGGGCCTTGTCCATGACGGTTTTTCGCTCGCCTTCGCCGGAGGCCATCAGCGCATCGATCTGCAAGGTCTGACGGGCAAGTCCGTGATGGTCTATGGCCAGACCGAGGTGACGCGGGATCTCATGGATAAGCGCGCGCACGAAGGCGGCGTGACGATCTATAACGCTGCCAATGTCACGCCCCATGACTTTGAGGGAGATGCACCTTACGTCACTTACGAGAAAGATGGCACGACGCATCGGATTGACTGCGACTTCATTGCCGGTTGCGATGGCTATCACGGTCCCAGCCGCGCAGCCGTGGAGGGGCGGGGGCTCAAGACCTATGAGAAGGTCTATCCGTTCGGTTGGCTGGGATTGCTCGCCGATGTGCCGCCGGTGCATCATGAGCTGATCTACGCCAATCACGAAAGAGGCTTTGCGCTTTGTTCGCAGCGCTCCAATACCCGCTCGCGCTACTATGTTCAGGTCCCGCTTTCCGACAAGGTGGAGCAATGGTCTGATGAGGCTTTCTGGGATGAGATTCGCAGACGTCTGCCCCATCCCGTCGCCGAGGCGATGACCACCGGGCCTTCGCTGGAGAAATCCATCGCGCCGCTTCGATCTTTCGTTGCCGAGCCGTTGCGCTTCGGGCGTCTGTTTCTAGCCGGGGATGCCGGGCATATCGTGCCGCCAACGGGTGCCAAGGGCCTGAACCTGGCGGCATCCGATATTCGCTATCTGTTCGATGGCCTTCGGGATTACTATTCCGATCACTCCAGTGCCGGCATTGACGGTTATTCCGCCCGCGCCTTGGCGCGGATCTGGAAGGCCGAGCGTTTTTCCTGGTCCATGACCATGCTCATGCATCGCTTTCCCGATGAGGGCGATTTCGGGCAGAAAGTGCAGGAGGCAGAGCTGGATTTTCTATCCTCGTCCACTGCCGCGCAAACTGCCATGGCCGAAAATTATGTCGGGCTTCCGTACTGAAATCGACCCATCGGCAATTCACGAGACCCTGAGGCAGCGTTCCGAGCACGCTCGCCTCAGCTCGCTCTTGCGGTAAAATGCATCACCCCAATAAAGGTGATGAAAATTATCAAGTTTAATCTTTACTCAAAAATTCAAGTTTTGTAGTGTCTGCCTCGACTTCACCGAATCCTTGATGGATCAGAGCAGAAGAGGGAGGCCATCCAATGGCGAAAAAAGGACGAAAGCCGAAGGCGAGCAAGAGTACTGAGACCGTTCAGCCGGCGGCGCGCGAGGATAGCAGGACGCTGGATATTCGCAGCTTCCTCTATGTCGGCGGACGTGATTGCCAGGTTGCGCATCTAAGGCGCATCGCCAGCAATTTTGGCGCTGAACTCATCCATCACGATGGCGGATTGCGCGAGGCGGTTTCCCGGATCGATACCGTATTGCCATCCGTCGACTGTGTGTTCTGCCCCATCGACTGTATCAGCCACGATGCGTGTCTCAGGGTCAAAACGGGTTGCAAGAAGTTCGGGAAGACATTCATTCCATTGCGCAATGGTTCGAAATCCAGCCTCGAGCGCGCGCTGCAGACATTGAATGACAAGGGTCAAAATTGATGGACAATGACGAATTTGTGCAGGGAGATTTGCGCAAACGCACCGGCAATGATTGTGGAGACGGGCGGGGTGCGTATAATGACGTGCAAAACGATACATTAACCAGTTCGGCCCTGGTTGCCGAAATCGTGAAGATACCGGCCTTGCACGAGAGGGCCGGCAGTACCATGTTACGCATGTCGTTTGACATGTCTGCGACGATTATCAACTTCCCAGTGCCGCAATGGCAAAGGAACGCAAGCCGCAGAAGCGGGTGATCGTTCGATTTGGCCATTCCGGTCTCGGCCCGTTCTCAAGGACCCAATCGCATGGGTGCGAAACCTCCGGTCAATATGGATCTCGACTCTGTCGACGTCCTGCCAATTCTTCCCTCGATGAATTTCGATCAAACCAAAGACTTCTACGTGAACCATATGGGTTTCGAAGAAGTTCAGGCGCATTGCGAAGATTATTGCGTCTTCCGCCGTGGCCGTATGGAATTGTGGTTCTGGCTTTGCCAAAATCACGAGATTGCAGCCAACAGTTCTGTGATGATCCGCGCCAGCAATGCGGTCGAACTTTTTGACGAATATACACAGCGCGGTGTTGCCAGCTCGATGCGCGATGTCTGCGAAGAGAGCGGCGTGACAAGCTTCCATGTGCGTGACCCGCATGGAAATCTATTGTTGTTTCGAAGCCCGGTGACCTCCGCGGTCTTACGAGCGGCCTGATCTGAACAGGCCGCCGGCGGCAGCAATCAGCCAGCCGCCAATCATTGTCAGCCCGCCCAACGGTGCTGCCATGGGGAAAAGGCTGACTCCATAAAACTGTTTCAAGCTCAGATCGCCTGCGAAAACCACTGTGCCAATGGCCAGCACAATGGCCGATAGACGCGCAGTCCCCAGTTTCTCGGCAGACGCCAGAAGGGCAAATATGGCGGGTGCGTGAACCAGGCACATGGTGGAGGCCGGGCCGAGAAGGCTCGCGCCCGTATGGGTTGCCAATGCCGCCAGTGCCACGCCACAGGCCCCGATCAGGCCGGCCAGCAGCACGATGAACGGTTGATTGCGTTCCAAAAAACCCATTTTCGTCACTCGTCCTTGTTTTGCATGTGGTGCGCCAGTCTCTCCACCGGCGCCCAGATGATTTCGCGCAGTTTCGGATGGTCTACGGTTTCGTCCATGGCGCGCTGAAAACACAAGAGCCATTCGTCCCGTTCAGCGGTACCGATCGCGGCACCAAAGTGGCGACGTCGCAGCATCGGGTGGCCATATTTTTCAATGTAGAGCTGGGGACCGCCCAGATATCCGGACAGATATTCGTAGAGCTTGTTCTCGCTGCCGGAGAGATCTTTCGGGTGGATGGCACGGCAGCGCGCGGCTTCCGGAAGCGTATCCATAAGCTCATAGAAACGGTGGGTGAGCTTCCTGACGGTATCGTCTCCGCCAATCGCTTCATAAAGGGTGATTGTCTTGCCGTCGTCTTCGCTCAAGGGTCCGTCCTGCCGATGTTTGCCTGTTTGTATCCGCTTCGACGGTACATCGGCAATGATGACCTTGGCGGTGCGGCAATATGTTTGGCGCCGTCCGAGACCGGACGGCTGGCTGCCTAACCGTAATGCTCTTCCAGCCAGGATTTCGGCAAGGCCGGTACAAAGTTTCCATCGCGACCGGTCATGTCCTCATTGGCGACAAGGCTGTTGAGGATCGCTTCCTCGACCGTCTGGACGATGGCATCGAAGAAGGGGTCGATATCGACGTCCGGAATGAAATCAGCCGTTGCCAAGCGACCGCTTTCAGCGGTGGCACCGATAGCATTGGCCGTTGAAAAGGCCAGAAAGATATCGCCGGAGGAATGATAGCCATAGCCACCGGTCATGGCGATACCGAGCGGAATGCGGCGTGCCAGACGTTTCAACTGATGCGGCAAAAACGGCGCGTCGGTGGCGATGATTGCGATGATCGAGCCCTTTTCGGCGCGGGTAGACTGCTCGATCAGCTTTGGCTCCACAAGATCGGGACCCACGCGGTTGCCACGAATCGTCAAATTGCGACGCTGGCCGAAATTCGACTGAACGAATGCGCCGAGCGTGAAGCTCTGATCCTGCCACCGCACGATGCGCGAGGACGTGCCCGAACCAGCCTTGAAATTACAGGTGATCATGCCGGTACCGCCACCGACACTGCCTTCCTCGATCGGCCCTTCCACCGCGTTCTCAAGTGCCTCAAACACGTGTTCAGCCGTTACATGGTGTCCGTTGATATCGTTGAGGAAACCGTCATAGGTCTCACCGGCGACCGGCAAGCCCCAGGCGGTGTCGATCACGTCCGGCCGCACATTGTGAATCCACCGCAGCGTCGCGTCACGCGTCACGCCGCAGGAATGGGTGTTGGTGATCGTGATTGGAAAATTGAAGGCACCGATCTCTTCGATGATATGAGACCCCGTCAGCTCGCCATTGCCGTTTTGCGAAAACATGCCGGCAAAGAGTGGAATGTCGAGCTTGTCGACGGGACGGGGGATGATGGCCGTCACGCCGGTTCGCACCGGCCCTTGTCCGACGTTCAATTCGCCATCGCCGCTGATCAGCGTCTTGTAACCGACAGCAACGCCAGGGACATCGGTAATGGCATTGTGCGGTCCGGCTTCGCCATCGAAGGGAATGGCAAAACGACGCGCGCGCGGTTTGCCCGATGGCGTCAAAAGATGGGGCGCTGAAATCGTCATCGGTGTCTCCTGCTCAAACCGATGTCATGTCTAGCAGGATCGATCCAATATTCGCCAGTGGAGTCTCCAGTGAGACAGGCCATCGCGCGGCTCTCGGCTGAGATGGTGCCGGCTTTGACCGGGCAACCTTCAGGCGGCAAATACCTTGGCGCGGTGCAGTGTGGCGTAGCCGATGTCACCGGCGTTGACCTCGCGTTCGGGATCGAGGTCGAATTCCAGGGCTTCGCCGTTCTCCGTTTCGGCAATCACGCGGCGTTCTCCGGCCCGGTCAAGGACGCGGGTCACTGTGGCCCTGATGCCGGGACCTGTTGGCGACCAGTCAAGATCGCGTGGACGGGCGAAAATATTGGCGGGGCCGTCCGGAATGCCGGGCGCGGCGACATCCGTATCTCCGGCGATGGCGCGACCCTTCGTGACGGTGGCACTGATCCGGTTTGAATCGCCGAGGAAGTTCAGGACGAAGGCATCGCGTGGATCGCGGCAGACCTCGCGCGGCGTCCCCTCCTGCACGATCTTGCCGTCTTTCAGGATGATCACGCGGTCGGCGAGATCCAGCGCCTCTTCCTGGTCATGGGTGACGAAGATGGTGGTGATGCCCAGCTCGCGGTGGATCTCGCGCAGCCAGCGGCGCAGATCGTGGCGGACATTGGCATCGAGTGCGCCGAATGGCTCATCCAGCAGCAGGACCTTTGGATCGACCGACAGCGCGCGGGCAAGCGCCACACGCTGGCGCTGACCGCCGGAAATCTGTGCCGGGAAACGGTCCCCCAGACCTTCGAGGCGCACGAGGCGCAACAGGTCTGTGACGCGGCTGGCGATCTCCGCCTTGGAGCGCTTCACCTTCGACACGGCCATGCCGAAGCCGATGTTTTCGGCCACTGTCATGTGCGGGAAGAGCGCATAATGCTGGAAGACGAAGCCGACGCCGCGATCACGGACCGGAATGTCGGTGGCATCCTGATCGCCGAAATGGATGTGGCCGCTGTCGGAATATTCAAGCCCTGCAACCATGCGCAGAATGGTGGTCTTGCCCGAGCCCGAGGGGCCGAGCAGAGCGACCAGCTCGCCGCTTTCGATTTCAAGCGAGACATCGCGCACGGCGCGGAAGGTTTCGAAGGTCTTGACGACATTTTCCAGGCGGATTTTCATGGTGTTGCCCCATTGGCAGCGTTGGACGGGTTGGCGAGCTTGGAGCGGCGGCCTGCGCCCTGACGCTCCAGCGCAACCTTGGCGATGATGGTGAAGACGGCGATCACGGCAAGTACGGAGGCAGAGGCGAAGGCGCCGGCCGCCTGATAGTCGTGATAGAGAAGCTCGATATGGAGCGGCAGCGTGTTGGTCTGCCCGCGGATATTGCCCGATACGATGGAAACAGCGCCGAATTCACCCATGACGCGGGCATTGCACAGGACTACGCCATAGAGCAGCGCCCATTTGACGTTGGGCAGCGTCACCGAAAAGAAGGTGCGCCAGCCAGACGCGCCGAGCGAGGTGGCAGCCTCTTCGAGATCGCGACCCTGCGCCTGCATCAGGGGGATCAGTTCGCGGGCGACGAAGGGGGCTGTCACGAACATCGAGGCAAGCACGATGCCGGGCAGGGCAAAGAGGATCTTCACATCATAGGCGTCGAGCAGCGGACCGAAGATGCCTTGCAGGCCATAGACGAAGAGATAGGACACACCGGCGACGATGGGCGAGACGGAGAAGGGGATCTCGGTGATGACCAGCAGAAGGCGCTTGCCCCAGAAGTCGAATTTTGTGATCGCCCAGGCTGCTGCGACACCGAATGCCGTGTTGAGCGGCACGGCAATCAGCGCGGTAATCACTGTCAGCATGATGGCGTGGCGGGTGTCCGGGTCCTTCAAGGTGGCCAGATAGACGCCGACGCCTTCGCGGAAGGCTTCGACACCGATGACGATCAATGGAGCAAGGATCAACAGCGCGCCGAGGATCAGCACGATACCGATCAGCACCCGGCGGAAGACAGGACCATCGCCAACACGCGGCGGCGTTTTGCGGGAAGAGGCGGAGCTCATCGGGTCATCCTCTCACCGTGTAGCGCAGGGCGCGCGACTGCAGCCAGTTGGTAACGGCCAGCATGACGAAGGCCGTCAGGAGCAGCACCGAGGCGATCGCGGCGGCCGCCTGATAATCATATTCTTCCAAGCGGATATAGATGAGCAGGGCGGTGATCTCTGTCGACATGGGCTGGTTTCCGGCGATGAAGATGATGGCGCCGAATTCGCCGAGCGAGCGGGCGAAGGACAGCGATGTGCCGGCCAGAAGTGCTGGCATCAGAAGCGGCAGGATGACTTTCCGAAAGATCGTCCAGTCGGAGCCGCCGAGCGATTGGGCCGCCTCTTCCAGTGCCGGATCGAGATCTTCCAGCACCGGCTGCACGGTCCGCACGATAAAGGGGAGGCTGGTGAAGCACATGGCGATCATGATGCCGATCGGCGTATAGGCAACCTTGATGCCGACATCCGACAGAATCGAACCGAACCAGCCATTGGTGGAAAACAGCGCCGTCAGTGCGATGCCGGCGACCGCTGTCGGCAGGGCAAAGGGCAGGTCGATCATGGCATCGATCATGCGGCGACCGGGGAACCGGTAACGTGTGAGCACCCAGGCGAGCGCCAGGCCAAAGACGAGATTGAAAGCGGTGGCGGCCAAGGCCGACAGGGCGGTTACGCGATAGCTTGCAAGCGAACGCGGCGATGAAATGATCGCCCAATAGTCAGCGGGACCCAGGCTGCCGGCCTTGTAGATCAGGGCTGCCAGCGGCAGCACGACGATCAGACCGACATAGAAAAGGGTGATCCCGAGCGATAGGTGCAATCCGGGCAGGACGTTGCGTCTCACAATGTGCTTCCTGTTGTCACGGGCGCTTGTTCTTCTTCATGGGGAAAACCCGGCAGAGAACCGCCGGGTTTGAACTTGGTTCGATTTCAGACCGATCAACGGCTGCCGTAAATGCCGTCAAGGATGCCGCCGGAGCCGAAATGCTCCTTCTGGATCTTGTCCCAGCCGCCGAACTCGTCGTCCACATTGACGAGCTTGATTGCCGGGAATTCATCCTTGAATTCAGCTGCAACCGTCTCGTTTTGCACGCGATGACCGAATTGGGCGGCGATGCGCTGGCCTTCCTCGGTGTAGAGGAAGTCGAGATAGGTCTTGGCAAGATCACGGCTGCCACGCTTGTCGACCACCTTGTCGACGATGGCCACCGGGAATTCAGCCAGCAGGCTCATCGACGGGATCACCGGCTCGACCTTGTCGGTGCCGTATTGCTTGGCAATGCCGCGCGTTTCAGCTTCGAACGTGATCAGCACGTCACCGGTTTCGCGCTCGACGAATGTGGTGGTCGCTGCGCGGCCTCCCGTGTCGAAGACCGGAACGTTGTCGAAGATCTTCTTGACGAATTCCTCAACCTTGGCTTCGTCGCCGCCAAAGGCCTGTTTGGCGTAGGCGGTGGCAGCCAGATAGGTGTAGCGGGCATTGCCCGAGGTCTTCGGGTTGGGGAAGATCACCTGGACATCGTCACGGGCGAGGTCGTCCCAATCCCGGATGTTCTTCGGGTTTCCTGCGCGCACCAGGAAGGACGGGAAGGAGTAGAAGGGCGATGCGTTGTTGGGGAAGTCTTTCTGCCAGTCGTCCGAGACAAAGCCTTGCTTGACGAGGAAATCGATGTCGGTGACCTGGTTGAAGGTGACAACGTCGGCTTCCAGTCCTTCGACGATGGCACGGGCCTGTTTCGAGGTGCCGGCGTGCGACTGGTCGATGGTGATGCCGGGATGTTCCTTGACGAAAGCCTCGTTTTCGGCGGCGAATATTTCGCGGGCGATGTCGTAAGAGGCGTTGAGAAGGGTCTTCGGTTCTTCGGCGGATGCCTGGCCGGCGAGAAGGGCGGCAATGGCCGAACCGATGATGAGAATGCGTTTCATGAAAATCTCCAGACGAATGTCGTGGAGCGGAAACTACAGCTTCGGCAGCTCAGCGACGAGAAAGCGCTGACCTGCGATTGCCGGAGATTGGAGAAATTTGCTCTCAATCTGGCCCCGAAGGGCGATAGCCATTCCAACGGGAGGCGGGACGCTCGTGTTGAACGGTCCGGTCAGGGCCGTATTTATCTCGCCTGCCGCAATGGTCGCGTTGCTATGCTGTCACCGGCAAAGGTATTCCCGTGCCCGGCACGTGCAACGATGAGCGTAGTGTTATCCTGCCTGGGGAGCGCGCGATCTGCCACTGCACCAATCAGCGCCTGGCTGATTGTGGCCACATTGTCTTTCTTGTGGCGGTCGAGCAATGCGTCGATCTCGGATAGTGTCAGGGTGTCGATCCCGTCCGTTGCGATGAGCAGAACGTCGCCCGGCGCAGCACTCAATCCCTGGGCGTTATAGTCCAGCTTGCTGATGTGATCGCCGGTGACGGCTGACAGAAGAAGATGGCGTGACGGGCTGTCTCGGGCCTCTTGCTCGGTCATTTCTCCATTCTTGACGGCAATGGCGAGCCGACCGGCCATGGAATGATCGGCGTTGATCTGGGCGATGCCATTGCCTGTCTTCCAAAAGATCTTGGAATCGCCAACGCTGATCCAGCGCAGCCCGTTGGGATCGAGTTCCACACCAATCAGGGTGCAGCCCATGCCCTCGCAGTCGGGGTGATTGCTGACATAGTCAGCGATGGCGTCATTGGACGCGTATAATGCTGGCAGGAAATTGTCTGATCGGGGTGTGCGTGCTTCTGCTGTGGATTTCAGGAAATGCGACACTGCGAGCTGTGCCGCCATGGCACCGGCTGCATGTCCGCCCATTCCGTCTGCCAAAACGCAGACGACGGCCCCGTCGTTTTTCTGAACATCGCAATAGTCTTCCTGCTCCTGCCGGCCGCCAAGGCTCTGGCCTGAGGCATAATCCCAAGTGACTGCCATCAATCGTTCGAGCTCGACCAGCTGAATGTGTCTGAGCAGAGCGGCACAAACATCAGGCGTGTTGCGCCGATATCGATCATGTCGCCATGGGACAGTTGCATGGGCGAAAGCACCGGTTTTCCATTCAGGCGAATAAGGTTGGATTTGCCGCCATGCTGAATGTAGAAATCCTGCTGCATATCGTCGAATACCACGAATGCATGACCTTCGCGGGAGATACTCTCATCACCGAAATCGAGAGGAATGCGTTGATTGCGGCCACGGCCGAGACTGTTCATTCCGAAATAGATTTCCAGTGAATGACCGCGGCCTGGTCCAGTCACGATAACCAGCCATCCGGCTACGAGTTCGTGCTGCTGTTGGCTCTCGACAGGCGCCGGTTCGCGGGGCGACGAAGAGGCCAGTCGCGTGACCGGCTCGTCATCGGGCATTGCTGGAGACGTCGCAGTTGTTGCTGTTGTGCCGCCGATAACCTTTGTCGCCTCGTCTGTGGTCTGCGGGCGCGATGCAGGCTTGAGCAGGCGTGTACGTTCTTCATCGCTCATGGATACTTGCCTTTCATGTCAAGTTTTGCGTGCACGTTATTGAATTCATGCGGCAAGGAAACGAAACCGTGTTTCGCCAAGCTCAATTACATCCCCGGACACAAGCTCCGCTTTATCGACCTTGTTGCCGTTGACGATGACGCCATTGACAGTATCCAGATCTGTGATGACAGGGCTTTGGCCCGGCAGCATGTGGAAGACCGCGTGATGGCGGTGCACGCTGTCGTCGTCGATCTGGAAGTCATTTTCGGAGTGACGCCCGATCGTGACGTTCCGCTCTCGTATTTCAAAGCGGGGAGAGTCGCTGTCGAGAAGCTCGAAATATCCGAATAGCGTATCCGGGTGAAGCACGTGGGTGGACGGCTCGTCGATCGCGAACGCCTGTGTTTGCGGTTCCTCAATCCCACCGTCCTCGTATTTTTCCGCTGCGGCTTGCTGCAAATTCCGCACCACGAAATAGGCGATGCTGGCGATCAGGATGAGTGGAATGAACAGAAGCAATATCCAGGCAATGGCCTTGTTTTCGGCGGCCCAGTCGGTCGATCCCGCTATGGCCGGTTCGAAAACCGCATAGATCTTTGCAATGAGAGGCAAAGGCTGCTCCACGGGGGGAGATGGAGCCGGTTCCGGGGCGGGCGGCGGCGCAATATAGGCGGCAGAGACACCGCCGTTGAGGGTGGCGCCATCGACAAGAGTGACTTTGGGCACAAGCTTGAGTTCGCCATTCAAGTCGCCCAGGGATGCTTCAACCTGGCCGCCGCTGGTCAGATATTTCCTGAAGTCACGGACAAACTGCTCCGGCAGGGGGGCGTTGCCGACTGCGGAGAAGAACGGTCCGCCGGTTTCCGAGGCAAGACGCTCCACCTCTTGCAGGTCAACTGTTTCAGACGGCTTCTCGGCAAAGCCTACGCCGTAAATGACAACACCCGCTTCCTTTGCATGTTTGACAACATCGTCCCGGCTATAGGCGGTATCTTCCGCCTTGCCGTCGGAGATTATAACCAGGGCCTTGCGCTCGGCCGGCACCTTTTTGAGGATGTCGATGGCCTTGATGCCGGTGAAGAAAAAGGCGGTTGCCGCACCGTCAGCCTTGATGTCCGCCAGCCTGCTTTTCACATCAGCATAGGGATCGCCCGGCGAGATGATAACGCGCAGATCGTCGGCAAATGTACCAACAGCCATAATGTTTCTGGTGTTCGCCTGGGCGTATAGTTCATTTACCAGCTCTGCGCTGCGTTTGACCGTTGCCGCCCTTTTTGGATTGGAGCGGTCGATCAGGAAGAACCAGGCAGCCTTGTCATCTCCATCCTCAAAGGACCGGAATGAAGGGTCTTTCAACTCCTCGCCGTTGGCAAGAATGGCTGCACGTTTCACCTGACCCGGCAATTTCAGTCGCACATCACAGACGGCGCTCGGATCATCATTCTTTTGTACGACGCTGCATTTTGAAACAACGCTCTGATCGGCGGCGAGACTTCCTCCCGGCCAGGCAAGTATTGCTGCAATTATAGAAATAGTAAAACGCATTAGGCGCCCCCGTGCCCAGATTGCTTGATCTTGTTCCCCAGAAAAAACTCTAGAGACAGCGATTGGTGGTGTAAAGCGAAACTCCCTTACGTGAATCAACTTCCGGATGAGGATTCTTCAGGCATCACGCGCTGAATGTGAAAGGTCTGCAGTGGCGCGCTGGCTTGCGTTACTGAGCCTGCAGCGATCACTGAGCCGTCCGCTAAAACGGCGACCGAGCGAATAGTGTTGGAGCCATCGGCGATCAGGCTGCGCTCCCAGATGGTGGACTGCAGGTCAGGTGACAATTTCAGCAGCCAGCCAGCATTTCTTGCGTCGCTCGCTGAATCGCTGGCACCGGCAGCGTAGATGAAACCGTTCTGGTCTGTTGCGACGCTGGTGAAGATGTCGTGCTTTTCCTTGGCGAATATCTTTGGAGGCGTCTTGTTGTTGGCTGTCAGACGCAGGATGACACCGTCTGATGTTCGCGTGCCAAAGCTTGTGGTTTCGCCGGCGAGAATAACCTCGCCATTTGCGCCATTCGCGAGGCCATTGATCCGATCAAACCCTGCGCCACCAGGGGCGCGGTCAAGCAAGGTACTGCCATCGGAAGACAGGCGGACAATCCAGAAATTGGGATTGGCGTTCTGGGCGCTTCCTGTATTGCCAGCCAGAACCATACCGCCCGCCGTGGTCTCGATTACTGCATTGAAAACGCCGCCGCCGTTGCCGTCAAAGCTTCGATCTTCAATCAGCTCCCCTTGCGGCGACAGTCGGAGTAACCATCCCTGGGGATCGCTGTTGACGTTCTTCGTTGTCGTGCCAGCGGCAATCAGGCTTCCGTCTTCCAGTTGGATGAGTGAAAACAGTTGGTCGTTGCCGGGGCCTCCAAAACGACGCGACCACAGCACGTCGCCGTCAGTTGAAAAACGGATTACAATGGCATCCGGCCTATCGGCGCCTTCAGCGGTGCTGTCGCCAACCGCGACAACGCTGCCATCGTCCAGCGGGAGAAGGGCTCTGATTGTCTCGTTGCCGCCGTCGCCAAAAGAGGTTTCGTTGAGTGTTCGTCCGCCTTGTGACAGACGATACAAGACTGCCTGCCGGTGCAGTTCACCGCCAAAGTCCTCGTAGCCTGCCACCAGTATCGTGCTGTTCTGGACTGCCGATGCAAAGGCTTCTCCGGCACGACCATTGCCCAATGTGCGCACCCACTCCGCATGAAGCGCCGACATTGCGGCTTTCGCGTCGCCCGCGTGGACGCTGTTTGGATAGGCCGAGATGAAATTATGGTACGCGGTTTCGTCGTCCTTTGCAGACGCGCTTGTCCAGGCTTCATTCTCAGCGGCTACCAACTGTCGATCATAAAACCAGTAGCCGCCGGCCGCGACGAAAAGGACTGCTGCAGCCGCAAGCGCCAGAACAGAGGTCGGGATACCGCGTGGTTTTGCTCCAACTGGCTGTTTGCGCCTGGACGCCGACGTAACCGGTTTAGAACGTGGGATCTGATGCGGTGTGTCGATCCGGTTTGCGCTGACATCGCCCAGCAGCCCCTCGCGCCATTCGCCGATATTTTGCGGTCGCATCTTGGTCTGGGGAGACAGGCCCTTGGCGATTGCATTCAGAAATTCAGGCGAATAGTCATCGGAATGTGTATCAGCCAGCGGCGTCAACGGATCTGGCTCGCCATTGTTGATGGCGTCGAGACGTGCCATTGCATCGACCGGGCGCTTTCCGGCGATACAGCGATAGAGGGTGGCAGCCAGCGCATAGATATCTGTCCACGGACCTTGCCGACCCTCTGCATAGTACTGCTCTGGCGCCGAGTATCCATCCTTGACCACGAGATTGAGTGTCTTGCTATGTTGACCCACGGTCATTCTCGCGGCGCCGAAATCCAGCAGCACGGCGTCGCCATTCGGTCTGATGAAGATGTTGTCGGGTGCAATGTCGCGATGAGCGATGTTTTCCCGGTGTACCGCTTCAAGCGCATCGAGGATTGGGGTGAGGAGAGCGGTCAGTTGTGCCTGGCTGGGGCGCCCCGGCAGCGCCTTCAGCCACTGGTCCAGCGACTGACCTCTGACGAATTCCAGCACCATATAGGCGGTATTATTCTCTTCCTTGAGAATTTGCAGGACCTGCACGATGCCGGGATGGCGAAATTTGGCAAGCGTGGTTGCCTCGTCCATGAACTTGCCAAGTGCCCAATTGTAATCGGCAACACTGTTGGGCGAGGACGAAACGACAGTCGTTCCATCGCGAACTACGAAATCGCGCGGATAGCATTCCTTGATCGCGACTTCGCGTTGCAGCTCGGTATCAAAGGCCAGATATGTGATGCCAAAGCCGCCCTGGCCGATGACCTTGTCGATTCTGTATTGCCGCAGCATTGTTGTCGCTGACAACGTATTTTTGAATTCCATCAGACCCCAACTCGTCACACCCCTAAGGTCAATGATAGAATTTCGACGTTTAAAAAATCAAGGCAAATTGAAAATGTCTGTTGAGTCCTGCAAATCTTTTGCGGATACTTGTTCACTTGCGCGGGGGCGCAGAGGTTCATTGACCGTGACGTCAATATCAGGGGGATATTTTGACAGGGTACGGATGGCGCAATGCTATATTTGCTAGGCCTGCTTATCTTTTGCTTGGCTCTCTCATGTGCCTGGCGATTACATTTGGGCTGTGGTTGAGCGCCTATTCTGAGCAAGACGTGGAAAGCGGTGTTTACAGGGTTTTGAACTATGGCGGCGTCAACGGCCAACTGGAAGCCTCGGGGACCGGCTTCAAAGTTGCCGAGCCGGGGGTCGTCATCACCAACTATCATGTCATTCAAGGTGCTCGCCGGCTGTCGGTCGTCCTTGGTGTCGGGGGTGGTTTGAGCTATGTCCCGATGGATATTCTCTGGCATAGCCGTCAGCAGGATATTGCCATTCTCAAGGCCCGTAATCCCCTTCTTGGGGCAGTGCTGACGCTCGCCGACATCGGTGAAGACGAACTGCACAAAAAGGATAGTGTGGAGGCGATCGGCTTTCCGGGGGCAGCCGACGACCTAGCCGTCTATTCGACCGTCAATCAGGTCAATGATGCAAGCTTCATCGATGCGACCGTCTCGACCGGCACTGTGCAGAGACAGGTGCCAAGCATGGTGCGGCTGACAATCCAGCACAGCGCCAATGTCAACTCTGGCAATAGCGGTGGGCCATTACTGGATAGCTGCCAGCGCGTGGTGGGTGTGAACACGCTTAGCAAGTCTGCTGAAATCAAAGTGGGCGATATGGTGGACGCTTTCAGCAAGCGAGGCGTCGTCAACTTCCAGACACCCGGATCGCTGGAAAGTGCCGTCCATATTCGCGAAGTCGTCAATGCCCTCAAGGATCTGCACATTGCGCCCTCGATTTCATCCGGGCGCTGCCGATCCGGAATTTCACCGGGTGAAATGTGGGCGATTGGCATTGCATCGGCAGTGTCCTTTGCAGGCTTCGCCATGACGGGGATGTCGGTCGTTGCAGGGGCATCTGGGGCTTTTCGACGCGGAACTGCCGCCATCGCCCCGGAAAACGACGACGCGTTTGAGGACGATCCGTCCGAGACGATGGTGGCAGAGGGAGAACCTGTCGATTTTGTCGAGCTTATTCCAGCACGCGGTGGGGCGGTTTATTCCTTTTCCGCTGTCGGACCGAGTTTCGAAGCGCATGGTTTGACCATCGGGCGCGCGGGCGCAGGCGCCGATATCGGGATCAACGATACAGCGGTCTCGCGGCGGCATGCGCTGGTGCGGCGACATCCCGATGGCAATCTGGTGATCAGCGATCTGGGTTCGACAAATGGCACGACTGTGAATGGCGTTGCTGCAACGTCCGATCAATCCTGCCTCTTGCAGGATGGGACCGAGATCCTTTTTGGAGATAGTCCCTTCACCGTTCGTATCAGCCGTCGGCCAGCGGGTGCCGGACGTGTCGGCTGGCTCATCTCGGGTTTCGACGCGCGGGGACACGTTTTTCAGAACGAGTTTTCGTATGATGCGGGTTCAGCGCATTCAAGCGGTCGGCAGGTCTTGATGCGCGCGGGACGAGCCGATGACAACGACCTGGTGCTCGACGATGCGTCGGTGTCGCGACACCATGCTCGCTTTGTGCTTTCCGCCAGCGGTACCCTGTGCATTGAGGATCTCAACTCCTCGAACGGAACACAGGTGGATGGAAACGCCGTTGGCACAAAACCATTTCCAGTTGTGTCGGGTCAAAAATTGCAATTTGGCGGGATATCTGCATCCTTATCCAGAACATCCTAACATTCAATCCACAGCGACTTGGGGGCAAGGCGATGAAAAAACATAAAACCAGCACGGCAATGATGATCATATCTGCCGGCATATTCATGGTCTCGCCTGTGTTGTCTTCCCATTCGATCCCGTTCCATGCGTCTGGTGTCGCTCAGGCCCAAGGGCTCGACGGTTTCTTCAAGAAGGTCCAGAAAGATCTCGGGCTCAACAAGAAGAAAGGCAAGAAGCGCAAAGGCTCCAATTCCGATCTGGGGCTGACGATCATGCAGGGCGTTGGTCTGGGGCTGGTCGCTGGTGGCATTATCAAGGGCAATGCAGGCCCGCTGGTTCTAGGGTCCATTCTCGTTGCGGCGCCTGCTTTGATCAAGCAGGACATGGAGCGCAAATATGGGCGGGATCAAAGCTGGGCCGGGTGTGTGAGCTGTAACCAGAAGCGGCTTCTGGTGCGTCCCGGTTCTACCGTGACCAGTGCGCGGCAGGCCGAGATTGAAGCCAGGATCAAGGATGATGTGCGTGATATCCAGGGCGCATTGGCGCAGCTCGGCTATTATAACAAGAAAATCGATGGCGATTACGGCCCTGGCAGTCGCCGTGCAGCGGCGTTGTTTCAAAAGTCCCTTTTGGATGAGGAAACCGGCAAACTGACGGCTGAACAGCGCAGCGAATTGTTCAAACAGGCCAGGGTCAGTGGTTATGAGCCGAAGTCGGAGGTGGCCAAGGCCTCTCTGATGCCTGTGATGGCCAGCTTGCCAGTTGCAAGTCCGGCGAATGGAAGCGGCGCCACGAGCGAACCAAGGATCAAGCAATACAAGCTTGCAGAATCACAGGTCGGCCAGTTCGCTACCGAGTTTTTGCAGAAAGGGGAGTTGGGTGCCGTCAAGGATGTCCGGTTGCTTGGCGATGGTCGAATAGAGGTGGCGGTCGAGAACGGGCCAATCCTTCGCAACACGGTCGACGGGATCGAAATTTCACCACATGAACTCTCCGATCGCTGGGTCCAGGTGTCAATGCGCGACGAGGCCGGTGGCGACGCGGTGCTGTTGAATACGGTGGACGTCTTCAACTCGGCTGAGGAAGCAACCAAGTGGCAAGAGGATGCGCACGAACGTATGGCCCTATTGAAGAAGCTGACCGTTGTTGAAAAGCCTGCTGCCGCGTCCGTGATTATTGCAGACCAGGGCGAGCAGGCCGCACCTCAGGGACAAGTCGTCGCCACCAGGGTGGCTGATGATTCTTCCGGAACGACGTCCGTCCCGGCCGACGCCTCGCAACAGGTCGCCAGTGGAACGCCGAAAGCTTACAGTGAGGCGGAGTGCGGTAAAGACGTTTATGTGTCTTTCAACTTCCCCGAAACGGATGCACCAATCAATCACTACAACATCACGCCGCCCGAAGGCACACTGATGATGGATAATGGCGATGAAACGGCATATTTCACGGGAAGCTGCGTCCAAGGCAAATATGATTACAAATATGTCGTGGTGACCCACGACAAGGCGAAGAACAGCTGGGGTTCCTTCGAGCGGCAAGGGTCATTCGAGCTTGCGAGCCTCTCAGGCCAGTGCGAAGTCAACCTGAACGATCCAAACGGATCGGCGACGCTGCTGTGCTACTGATGCCAAGATATGCGCGTAGATACGAACGAGCACGGGAGCCTGGGCAGATACGATGACCCAACGCAATCGGCGGGCAGAGACGCCCAAGAATGACAATCGCGACAAGTCCAAGACGCTTGAGGCCAGTGTTCTCTCGCTGCCGGAAAATCTGGCGGCGGATCTGGCCCGTTACTGGAAGATGTTTGCGGCGGCCCCGATTCAGTCAGGGCTCGGCTTCCTGGCCTTCATTCCTGCAACGGTGGTGCCTGCAGTCAAGTTTCTGACTGGCGGTTCCGATGGCAGCGCGGGCAGTAGTTCCGGAATTACCGGGGGCGTGCAATCAATGCTCACGGCATCGGTGCCGATGAAGCTTCTGACGGCCTTGGTGTTTGCGTGCTCGATCGGGTGGACATGGGCGGTGGTCGCTTCCTGGCTCACGGCGCGACGCAGGGACGGATTTTGGCTGTTGTCTCTGGCGATCGCCACGTTTTCAGGCGTCTTCGTCAGTTCCTGGAGTGCAGGCTTCCTGATCAAGGACAATAACAACGCCGTTGGCGTGAATATGAATATGGCCCTTCTGCTGGTTACCGCCTGTATTTGTGCCTCAACCACGGTTGCCAAAACAAAATTCAAGATGACGCGTGAAAGCGATCCTGTGCTTATCGAGCAGCGGGCAATGACGCTGATGGTGTTCTCGCTTGCGGCGGTTGCTGTCGCCTTGTTCGTTCTGGCAAGTTCGCCCGGGGGTGCCGGTCGATGAACCTTCAGGAAAAAGCACTCGCCAAGCTCTCTCTCGCCGCGCTGTTTCTCGACCTGATGGTCTGCGTTTCTCTATGGCAGCTCATTCGTTCCGGCATAAAGGTTCAGGTGTTTGGCAATACATTCCTGACCGGCACGGCCTTATTTTTTGCCGTGGCGGTGGCCTATGTGTTCATCGTTGAAGTGGTGTTTGCGGGCCGATCCATGGGGCGGCTCTGCCTTGGCATTTCCGTTGGGACTGACGGTACGGCCGAAGTTTTGCCGCTTGGCCGACGTTTCGTCCGATTTCTCTCCATATTGTCGGGGTTCGGTCTGCGATCCCTCAATGCGAACCGCCTGCCGGCACATAATTGTGCCGAGGGAATGGTTTTCCGCTCGGATCTGGCTGGTCGGGCGCCGACGCGATCGAAGCCCAAAAAGGCGATGTCAGGAGCCTCCGATCCGAAGCGCGTTGCCCGATCATCAACGCCCAGGACTGCGGGTCTCACGCTGGCGTTAACCGAGGGGCCGCATGCCGGTGTGACGATGAGCCTGAGCGATGGCAAGACATTTCGCCAGAACGGCATATTCACGATCGGGCGTGCGGCGGGCTGGTCTGATTTAACGCTGAGCCAGGACAGCAAGGTTTCGTCCATGCATTGCAGGCTTCTGGTTAAAGATGGCCGGCTTTATATTGCCGACGGCGCCGACGCCACCAGGCCATCGCGCAACGGAACGCGTTTGAGCGGTCGTCCCATCGGCGCGAAAGCGTTTGTTCCGCTACCTTCCGGTGCCGTGGTCAGTCTCGGCGATAGCCGGTTTCAGGTAAGTGGGCCCTGATCCGCCGTATCGGATTCTGACGTTCAAGCGCTACTGGTATTTCTGCCTTGCTTTCGATCGAGCAGATATATGTGCGAGACATATGCCTGTCACAAGACGCGCCTAGACGACGGCTCCAGCCGAGCACCTACACTTCGCTTAAAGCGGAAAATGTCCTTGTCTGGATCGACAGGCCGTCATAGCCGGTCTACCCAGTTGCGATTGGAAACTTCCTGATTTTCCGGTGGCGTCGCGCAATCGGAGACAATCACCCCAGAAAGCAAAAACCTCATGCAGGAACAGGATCTCGAACGTGGCATTGCTGCGCGTCTCAATTCGGGAAAGCGCATCATACGCCAGGCTGGCGAGAAGGCGAAAGAATATTTCGAGAATTACGAAACGCTTGAGGTCGAGGTCAAAACCAGCCGTCAGGATCTTGTGAGCGAGGCTGATCGTGAGGTGGAGCGCTTGATTCGCGCCGAGATTGCCAATGCGTTTCCGCTCGATGGACTGGTGGGCGAGGAGCATGGGCAGAGCGAGGCTGAGAGCGACTATACCTGGGTGATCGATCCGATCGACGGCACGTCCTCGTTTCTGCATGGTCTGCGGTCATGGTGTGTGGTGATTGCGGTGCTGAAGGAGGGGCGGCCGGTGATCGGGATTATTTATGACCCCATGACGGGCCAGCTCTATCATGCCGCCGAAGGGGCAGGGGCCTTTCGCGACGATCGCCCTATCTCGGTCGATTTTGAAACGCCGCTGTCGGGTGGTTTTTTCGTGGTCGGGGCCAGTCGTCCGGAACAGAGCCGCCATGTGGGGCAGGTGATCGAGGGCCTTCTTTCGGCCGGCGGTATCCATATGCGCAACGGGTCTGCGGCCCTGTCGCTCGCTCATGTCGCGGCCGGTCACTATCTTGGTTTTTACGAACCACAGCTGTCATCCTGGGACTGCCTTGCGGGCCTGTTGATGGTGACCGAGGCCGGTGGTGTGGCCGATGATTTCCTGGTTGCAAACGGGTTGTCCAGCAGAGGCCCGGCATTCGCTTGCGCACCGCAGGCGGCCGCTCAGTTCAGGGCTTTGACGGTGTAGTCAGTTTCGCACCAGACATTTGCTGCAACCTGAGGTCATTATATATGCGGTAACGCTGATTCTCTTGTGGTGGGTGCGCTGTGACAAACATGCTGTCGGGACCAAGTTTTCAACATGACATCCATGGGGCTTTGAGCGGAGCTTCTGAGCTCCCTCGCCGAAAGGTACTTTTTGTTGTCGTGACCCATCTGCGATCAGAGGGCAACGCCGGCAATATCCAGGACTACCCCTACGGTGTCCTGTCGATCATCAAGCACAATGACGGGCTGGCTGATTTCGATATTCTGGATCTGGCGGTAAGCCAGGACAAACTCCCTGATGTCGAGAGAATTTTGACGGCAAAGCTGCACGAATTTCGGCCTGATATACTCGGCATATCGGTCATGTTCGACAACGCGTATTTTTCTATTGCTCCCATCATAGAACTGACAAAACGGGTGTCTCCATCAACCCTGGTTGTTTGCGGAGGCCCAGCCGTTTCTCCCATCGCCAAAAAAATCTTGCAGAACCAGCCGGAGCTCGATGCCGTCTGCTTCTCGGAAGGGGAGATACCGTTCCACGACCTGTTGATGTCCGAGGATCTCTTTACCGCAGTCGAGGAGCATCCTTCGTGGGTGTCGCGCAAGGATATCTCCAGCAAGACCGGACCGCAGAAAAGACTGCTGAACAATCTCGATCATGTCATCGACATCGACTATTCGCTGATCGACGTTTTTCAATATGATCGCAAGGTCTCGTTCAATCCGCTCGATAGCCGATACCTGGATGACTTGCGTGCCTTTCCGATCGTCACCTCACGGGGCTGTCCATTCAAATGCTCATTCTGCTGGCATTCCGGCGAGAATGATCGCTCCATGCGTTATGCGGGTGTGGACGAACTGATTGCGCATGTGGCGAATATCGTCGACTTGTATGGTGCCAATTGCCTGATCTTTTATGATGACATGCTTTTGCTCGCCAGAGACCGGGCAAAGGAGATCTTCCGACGCCTCGCGCCCTTCAACCTGAGGATTGAACTGCCGAACGGCCTTTCTCCGACCTATATGGACGAGGAACTGGTGGCGCTGATGTATGCGGCAGGTGTGCGCTCGGTGCGTATCGCGGTGGAATCCGGCGACGAATGGGTCATTCGAAATCTCGTCAACAAGCCGATGAAAATTGCCCATGTGCAGCCCGTCATCGATGCGCTGCGCAAATACAATATCTGGGTTATCGCGTTTATTGTGGTGGGGCTTCCGGGAGAGACCGATGTGCATCGCCAGACGACGCGCGACAAGATCATCGAATGGGGTATCGATTTGTGCAGCATCTCCGTTGCCAGCCCGATCAAAGGGTCCCTGCTCTATGAGCAGTGCCTCACGGAGGGCTATATCGATCCCAATGCGGAATTCCTCGTATCCGGCTTTCTCTTTGGCGAGAATGTGATCAATACGAAGGAATTCACCGCCGAATATATATCGGAAGCCGCTTATCTGATGAATCTGGATGTGAATTTCGTCAACGCATACCGTTTGCAGACTGGCGATTACGCCGCCGCCGACAGCTATTTCCAGTACATCACCCGGACCTATCAGAATCATGCTTTCGGCCATTATTGCCTGGCGATCGCCAAGGCCAATCTTGGGCAGAGGGATGGGGCTGAATTTCATTGGTCCGAAGCATCTCGCATCAGCAGCAGCGATCCTGTATGGGCCGGCTATTTTGATCACTTCGGCATAGTCTTTGATGACGCATTCGATGACTTCATGCGGTCGGCGGTGTTGGGCAAGCATCCTGGGGCATGCCTGCCGGTTGACAATTTCGCGCATGTTAGCGCCTAGTTTTTCGCATAATGTCGATGTGCGAAGTGCAGTCTATCTAGCTTAATCGTCGGGCCGGGGCGAATTTCGGGGTGGTCTGCGTTTTTCGAAGATAAGCTGGAGACGTGTGGCTGGCGCGCCCGTGGTGGCCGCCAGGACCAAGCTTCCGGTAATAGCTCACACTTGTATTTTCGATATTTATGGCGGCAGTTCATGTCGGTGATATGCTGTCTGCAATGATAGAAGCCTTGCAAGTCTATGCCGACGGATCCTTCGATGCCGCCTCCTTGTCTGGAGGATGGGCCTTCGTGGTCATGGATGGTGACCGTCAGGTCCATAAGGCTGCAGGTGCGTCGAGCGGCCCCTCCAACAACACGTTTGAAGTCTTGTCCATGGTGAAAGCCCTTTCCTTTCTCGTGGCAGAAGCGCCATCGGCGCCCGCAACCATCTGGACAGACTCGGCCCATGTCGTCGAAGGATCGAGCCGGTGGAGGTTCATATGGCGCCGCAATGGCTGGAAGCGGGTGAGGGCGAATTCCCATGAGAGACGCCGTGCGATTCCAGACCTTGCCCTCTGGCAAGAGCTCGATGGCGCACTCGACAGCAATCCGCAGATCACAGTTCGACTATGCAAAGGGCATACGGGTATCGTCGGCAACGACCTTGCTGACGAAGCGGCGCGGGCGGCGCTGACACAAGGTCTGGGATGCAACGGCGCTTCTCGCCCTCGTCACGATCATCCACGGCGTTTATAAACTTCACGACATCGGCCTTATCGCCCCCTCAGCATCGGCGAAAATGCAGCCCATTGGCTTGCCGTCGACGAACAGGCGTTCAACAATCCTCGAACGTCCGGGCCTGGTCATTCTGTGCCCAGTTTTTTGCTGATAGCTCTCCTTGTCCTGACATAAGACATGGGTTGGTCGTCCAAGCCTTGCTATCGGCGCTTGCGGGGTCGATATGCGGGCGCGGCAGGCAGGGTGCGGGGCCGCTTGGATCACACTGATCGGCGGACGACATGCAGTCTGTCCGCTCCGGTCGCGCGATATTGAGGGCGCAGGGGCAAAACACCTCGGACCTGGTCTGTGCATGAGGGATCGACGCCAACGGGCCATGACCGATAGGGGCGGGCTCGGTGCACGAGAACCCGAGCGGATGACGCCATCACGTTGATCTCACAGCCAAGACCAAACGGGCGCGCCCCACCTCGCTGCCACGACACGAAAGCCGCATCATCGCCCTTATTCCCTGGAGCAGGCACGCGCCCGACCGACCATCCGCATCCTTCCAAACCCCAATGGTGGGATCTGGAGCGGGGCCGAAAGGCGTCAAGGGTTGGTCTTCCCTGATCCGAGGAGAAGACGTTGAGCCTGAACAGATGGCGTGAAGCATCCAGCCGCAGAATAGCGGAGCTGCACAGATTATCCAAAATAGCCTTCAACGCCGCCGCCAAGTTCGGCAGTCAGAGGCGTGAAATCCTAAGGATTTCGCTGGGCAATAGTGCGGCCGAGTGTCTCGCCATGGCTTTGCTGCTGCCTGTGTTTTGTCGCTGAACGTTATTCGGTCATGATGGATTGGAGCGTATCGGGGATGATGAGCTTGCGCCGGACGGCATTAACGGTCGCAGCCATTTTGTTGTTTGTGCCCATTTTCTGGAAGATGTTGTTCCAGTGAAACCGCACGGTCGTTCTTGAAATCCCGATTATTTCGGAAATCTCCCAGTCTGTCTTTCCTGATGCGGACCAGCTCAAGACCTCCCTTTCCCGTTCGGTCAAATGCGGAGCTGCGCCTGTTTCATAAAAGCCCAGATATTTATCGTGGAAGACCGAGGACAAGAGAAAAATATCCGCGAGACTTTTGATGTTATGCTCGTCGTCGGGCTGCGCGCGCGAAATCCCGAACCCGGCAATTTCGCCCGATGCATTGACGATGGATACGCTGATGCCATCAGACACGCCTGCATCCGCGGCTTCCTGTAACAGCCTTTGCCACTCGCCGCGTATCCGTCCCTGAAAGCGTGGCGTCTCACTCAATTTCGAGATCGCCTGTGCCCAAAAGAACGCGCCCGGCCTGCTGATGATGAGTTGAAAAACGGGATCGACTTCGTGGCAGTCGTACTGCCGGTAATATTTCATCCAGTCATCGGGGTAGACTGTCAGAAATCCATGCAGCGCTTTTTCGCCGATGGAGGGGTGATCGGTCATCAGGGAGAAGACTGCCTTGTCGTAGCCGTAATGGCCGACGAAATCGCAATATACGCCAAATGCTTCTTCCTGCGCTTGCGCATTGAGAATGGCTTCGGCGGCGGATTGCAGCTTTGTCATGCTTCCCCTCTCAACGTTGTCAGGTTTTTTCTTCGTTTGACGGCTGCTAGTGTTTCCCGAGACTTAATGGTCTGTGGTTCTTGAAACCGGCAGGCCGAAATACTGGCGCTGATACTCATTCACAACATGCATCTCACCATCAAATCTGGCCATCGTAAACACGAATGTTGCGTTGCGTGGGAGATTTTGACGGTCGTCGAAGAAAGGATAGGAGTTTGAAATGCGGAAGAACCTAATTTCCCTGGTCGTGGTGGCCTTCACCGCACTCGCAGCGGTTAGTTCGGGATATGCGGCGGGCGAGCGCGCGCTGATCGCAGCCGTTCCGGGCTTCAAGGGCGGTCTCCCGGGTCTTATGCGGGCAGCGGCAGCTGGAAAGTCGGCTGGCTGGCGCGTGCCGACGCACAAGCAGAATAATGTGCCGATTTCCGGCACCTGGAAATTCTCGACCTACAAGGGAGTGAAAGGCACCATTACCTTCGGTTCAGGCAACAAGATCAGCTACGGTTCCGGTAAATCGAGCGGAGCCTTTACCAGCTACGGTTTCCTGAGCAACAAGAACGAACCGAACTCACCCATACTGGTTTCCCTCAAAGGCGGCGGCGGTCAAGGGAACTTTATGCCCTTCATCAAGGGAAAGCAGATGATTTTGCTGAGCATCACCAACAAGCGGCAGTGGATTTCGCTTTCAAAGTAATATTCCTCCGCTGCAGCGCGCAGACAGGACATGTCCGTATGGCGATATTTGTCTTGCCGTAATGCTGCTTGCAGTTTGAACTTTTAGAAGGGCATAGACGATGCTTAGATTTTTGTTTTCGGCGTTTCTTCTTCTTGCCATCGGGCGTCTTTCAGCCGAGGCCGCAGAACTCTACGATCCCAATCTGCTGCCCTATGACCCCAAGCCTGTTTCCATGCCCGCGTGCGGGTTTTCCATGGCTTTGGATTCGACCTGGAAATTTGAGCCGAAGGAGAAGACGAAAAAAGGATATACAGAATATTTCTACGATTTCGGCTCTGACACGAAGCTCAATCCACGACCGTTCGATGCGTTTTTTTCAATCCGCAAATCAAGGGTTACGTAAACTGCCATGCGAGCATCGACAAAGACGGTGAGCAGCGAAAGGGCAAACGCCTGCAGAAATTCGTCAAGTCTTTCGTCGGCATCCTTCGCGACATGGCGGTGGAAAAGGCGACCTACCTGAACTTCAGCGCGGTCGAGGAAACCAAGATTGCAGGGCTCGATGTCGCCTATGTCTATCACGCCGAAATTCCGCCGAAAAAGGGAACCGAATTCGTTTCACGCGGGGTGATCTTCTGGCTGGCCGGTACGAAAGATGATGTGTTCGTCAACGGAATGATACGGGTCATTGACCCGGTTGGCGGCAAGAACCGCCTCTTGAAGGGCTCTACGGCTAAAGGAAAGGGAAACGGCAAGGTGATGGAGGCCGAACTGCAAAATGACGCCACTCTCGTGAAAAAGGTCTTTTACGGCACGCGCACGCTCGATCAGGACAGGGAATTCGTGATGCAACTGCTGCTATCCATTCAGCAGTGAGCAGGCAAAGCCTGGATTGCCACATCATCGTTTGTTTTTCACGGCTTCGGTATGCCGATCCGCGCATGCCGATCCGTCGATCATTCCTAGGGTGAAAGATGCATAGTCAGAATTGGTTGAGGAGGAAGATATCCGGGATGCGCTGTGTCGGTATTGTCAACAGGATTGCCCTTGTTGCCGCCGGTGTTGGGCTTTTGGCGGCATCGGTGCA
The DNA here is from genome assembly GCF_050320885.1 of Agrobacterium sp. ES01. NCBI lineage: Bacteria > Pseudomonadati > Pseudomonadota > Alphaproteobacteria > Hyphomicrobiales > Rhizobiaceae > Agrobacterium > Agrobacterium sp. ES01. The sequence continues at coordinate 14,120 of NZ_JBNQTH010000009.1, read as the reverse complement.
GGCGCAATCGGCCTATGAGCCCGAACGCGGCTCGAAGGAACGCACGCAGATCCTGGATGCGGTGCGCATTCCCGCCGTCGAAACCTTCGGAGCACCCGTTGAATTCGTGGTACACGATCTCACGGTTTTTGGCGATCGGGCGTATGCTTTGCTGGTGGCGCAAAGGCCCGGCGGCAAGGAAATCGACATGGCATCGACGCCCGATGCCCGCAAATATGGCTACGATCCCGAGAGAGAGCCAAGCACCTACAGCCTGCTGGAGCGCAAACGGAATCAGTGGACCGTCGCTGCCTTTGTCGTCAGCGCGACGGATGTGCCGTTCTACGGTCACCCCTATTGCGAAACCTGGTCCGAAGTGCTTCCCAAAACCTGGTGCAATGGAAATTGATGTGTTCTGCCATGATCGGCTGTTTGCAAACCATCGACACCCCGTTCGGCACGACATTGTCACCCATGTATTGGGTACACGATGTGACCTAGGTCTCCGGTACATCTAAAAGCGAAATGGCCCGCCGTGCCGGGTGAAGACGAGAGCTATGTCTACGCTATGGCGCTCTTTTGATCAGAGCGCTTATGGCCGACTTTGGCTCCCGCCCCTCATGACCCGAATGCGTGATGAACGCCGGGCAGGATGCGCGCGAGATGGTTGAACTCGGTCATGTCGTGAACCGACATTTCATAGGCCGTTGATTCCGCAACCTGCTCGTTGAAGCCAATCTTTTGCAGCATTGCCGGAGCCTTTTCCGCATTGGCGAAGCGCGCCATGTCGGCATGGGCTCCGATCCAGTATCGGCTGAAGAGTTCCATGCCGGCACTTGTATCGCGGGCAATATGGACCATCAGCGTGAACGGGATATCGGGCGCCGGCGTTGCATAGCACACGGCACTGGCGCTGGCGGTAAAACCTTCCCGCGCCAGGGCTTGTGCGTCAAAGCCGAGCGTTGCCGGCTCGGAGAAATGGATGATGGCGTCGAGACGGCTCGGGCCAATCCATTCCTGGATGCGATTGGGATTGTTGAAGAGCCGCTTCTCGTAGCTCAGCGATGTATCTTTCAGGCGGGACGGGTCGGCGACGCTGGTGTCGATATGCGCCTGCGGAAACCAGAGCATGTAGCGCTCTTTTTCGACCGGATGCCAGGTAAACCACCACTTGAACATCTCGGTGGTGACGCCGGGCATGACGATGCGGCTTTGCGCATAGGCCATCTGGCCATCCAGCACCGCATAGCCGTTGTCTTTCGTCTTGAAGGACGGGTCGATCAGGCGGTTGAGGTTCTGCGCGCTCGGCGTCGGCACCTCGCCGGGGTCGAGCGGTCCGAACTGGAGGGCTTTCGCCGACGCCGAGGGGACAGAGAGATCCGTGTCGAGATAGGGTGCATACGGGGTGGCGCCCACGGCCTGCTCATTGGCGGTGCGTTGCTTCTGGCATTCCAGGGAAAGGTAAGTGAGCGCGCTCCACTCCCCGTAGGCGTCGCGATGCGCTGCGGGTTCGGCAGCGGAGGCCGCCTGCGCCAGGTCAGAATGGGACAGGATAGCGGCAGTCGTGGTTCCGACGATTGCGGCTGGGGCACTTTTGAGAAGGGTGCGGCGGGACAGCGTATGGGTCATGACGAGCTCCTTGGCGAAATTCGATGCTTGACCCTGAAACTACGCCATGCTCATCATTAATCAAATTGATCTGGCGAATGGTTGAAATCGACATGACTGATATCGCAAACATCGATCTCAACCTGCTGATCTCGATGGAGGCCCTTCTGGAGGAACGGAATGTATCGCGCGCGGCGCGGCGTCTTTCTCTCGGTCAGCCCGCCATGAGCCACAATTTGGCGCGCCTTCGGCGCTTGCTGGGGGACGAATTGCTGGTGCGAAGCGCGGGCGGCATGGTGCCGACGCCGAAGGCCATCAGTCTCGAAGTCGAACTTCGCGCGACCATGCGGAAGATACGCATGCTGTTTGCGGAGCAAATGCCATTTGAGCCTTCAACAGCGCAAATGTCCTTTCGGCTTGGCGTGACCGACAGCGCCGAAGCAATCCTCATTCCCGCGGTCTCAGCCTTGTTGCTTGAAAAGGCGCCCGGCGTCACGCTCAAGTTGATCCCCATAGACGGTGTCGATGTCGCCGATGGTCTGGAGATGGGCGTCTTCGATCTCGCCATCGGCACCTTCGCCGGGGGAAGAAGCTACCACAAGCAACGCGTGATCTATCACGAAGGGTATCATACGGTTTTCAATGCCAGCCTGGTCGCCATCGGTGAAGCGATGACGCTTGATGACTACAGGCGTCATCCGATGGTGGTGGTCGACGGACCGGACGGAGAGGCGATCCTCGACGCGTTGGGACGTCTGGACGTGTGGCCGCATATCGCTCTGCGAACGCCCCATCTGCTGACGGTGCCTTCTATCGTTTCCCAGGCGCCGATGATCGCCGCCGTCCACACCCAGGTGGCCGAACGTTTCGCCGAGCATTTCGGCCTGTCCGTCAGGCCGCTTCCGGAAGAAATTCGCCTTGCGCCGGCAAAGCTGATGCTGATGTGGCATGCGGCCAGCGACAAAGCCCCTGCACACCGCTTCTTGCGCGATCTCGTCGTCGAAGGGCTCAGATGCCTGCGCGGGAGGAAACTATAGGCTCCCGCTTCCACGATTTTTCCGCTTTCTGCGAAAATGGTGGCGATATAGCGGCGCTGGACAAAAGCGATGGCGCGCCTGGGAGGAGAGAATTTGAACTCTCTCTTCGATACACTGGAAGAATGGGAACGCCATCTCGCACAATTAGACTTTAAAAGTCTGAGGTGCGACGATGACGAATTCGCACCGTGATTTCAATAAGATATCTAAGGGACAAACACCTGCGCCGTTCTCTTTGCGCCTGACGTTCGAAGAACGGGCGAAGCTGGAGGCTGCCGCAAACGGTGTGCCGCTCGGCGCATATATCAAGGCCATGCTGTTTGACGGCGATCTGGCAAAGGTCCGCCGCCGCAATACGAACCCGGTCGAAGATCATCAAGCGCTGGCGCGCGTCCTGTCCGCGCTTGGGCACTCGCGCCTGTCGTCCAATCTAAACCAGCTTGCGCGCGCGGTGAATACCGGAATTTTGCCCCTCCATCCTGAAACCGAAAAGGAACTGGCCGATGCCTGTCGCGATGTCATGGCCATCCGCGCCGATCTGATCCGCGCTCTTGGGCTGGAAAGCGGGGACACATGATCCTCAAGGGCAACGAGCGTGGCAATGCCAGAGAACTCGCCAATCACCTGATGCGCGGCACTGAGAACGAGCATATCGAATTGCACGAGCTGCGCGGCTTTGTCTCTGATGATCTACACGGCGCGATGCAGGAGAGCGCGGCGATTGCCAAAGGTACACGCTGCCAGAAACACCTGTTCTCTCTCAGTCTCAGTCCGCCGCCGAATGAGAACGTGCCTGTTGCCACGTTCGAGGCGGCTATTGAGCGAATTGAAAGCGAACTGCGCCTTTCCGGCCAGCCGCGCGCCATTGTTTTCCATGAAAAGGAAGGCCGCCGCCATGCGTATGCGGTCTGGAGCCGGATTGATGGGCAAGAGATGAAGGCGATCAACATGCCGTTCTACAAGCGGACGCTGAACGGCATTGCCCGCGATCTCTACCGCGAGCACGGTTGGGAGATGCCGCGCGGATTCAAGGATACGCGCCACCGCGATCCGCTGAGCTTCACCCGCGAAGAATGGCAACAGGCCAAGCGTACCCGGCAAGACCCGAGGGCCATCAAGCAAGCCTTGCAAACCTGCTGGCAGACGTCGGATTCGAAATCCACATTCGAGCGGGTTTTGCGCGAACGTGGGTACTTCCTCGCCAGAGGCGATCAGCGCGGTTTCGTTGCCGTGGATTGGCGCGGGGAAATTTATTCGCTGAGCCGCGCTACAGGTGCCAAAACCAAGGAGTTGAAGGCCGGGATAGGCGATCCGAAAGAGCTGCAATCAACGGAGACCGCCAAGGCGTGCATTGCCGAGCGCATGACGCCCAAGCTCAAGGCCTGGGCAAAGGAAGCGGAAGAGCATGCGCAAAAGCAAAATCTCGCGGCCCAGTTCCAGCGCGAACAGATGGTGCAAGGTCATCGCCATGCCCGTGCGCAGCTCAAGCATCAACAGGAAGCGCGCTGGCTGGAAGAAGAACGCCAGCGGGCCGCACGCACACCAAAGGGCATTCGTGGCCTGTGGGGTTGGGTCACAGGCAAAAACAAGAAAATCCGGCAGGAGAACGAAGCTGAAATTGCTCGCACCACCGAGCGTGACCGCGCGAAAAAACACTCCGAAATTCAGCGCCAGCTATCCGAACGACGCGGCCTGCAAAGAAAGATCGTGGCGGCACGGGAAAAGCAGAATGCTCAGATGCAGGAGCTGAACCGAGAAGTGGCGAAATATCTGACGATGAGTGCCCATACTTCCCAATACTTCAATAAATCAGAAATAAAAACTCGCGAGCGCGGGTTCTCAAAAAAAGAGCGAGATCATTACAGTCGAAAAGAATATGATATTTAAATGACTTATATTTTAAAATCTAATATCATTGCGGGTCAATGGTTCTATATTTTGAAACAAGACGTTCAAAGCTAGAGTAGACTTTCTGTCTTACGGTATTGATATCATCAGAGGATAACTTTATCGCTTCAGTCTTTTCCATGCCCTGCATGACCAGTTCAACAACTGGCTGTGCCATCTCGTTAAATTCTTCCCGGCTAAGCCTCGGCTTTTCGCCGAATACTGGGAAAGGATCACATGAGTTCTCTGCGCACTCGCCTTCAGCGGCTATAGCGGTTTGCGCATTGACAGTCGCCGATAGAGCCCCAGCAGACAGCAGCCCAATAGACAGTATTTTTCTTCTCGTCGTTTTCATTGCTTCCTCTTTTTATATAGGTAATCCGATATCCTCTTTGGCTGCTCTGTCCATATTTGGATATGACCAGAGCAATCTAGCAACTATACTAACAACTTGCTCATAGTCACGTCCAGAATTTGTACAGTAACTTTTTAATCTTATCACCGAATCGCTGTCTATAATAAGCTCTGAAGTGAGTTTTATACTATGAATAAGTGAGAAATTTATAGGGCTTTGCGTGTATAGTAGATGAGCACTTTCAAAGCATCCTTGAAGGGTTGGCCAGAAGTTTTTTATTTTTACGACGAGATCTGAACTGATTTTTAGGGCCGCAATTTCATTGCCTGAAAGGAGCCTGCAACTGTCGGTCATCGATCACCTGTACCATGCCCAGTAGGGTACGAATAAAAACATTCCCAATATAGAAATTGTAATTGGGAGAGCGTAAACGAACTTACTTTTCACGAATCCTAAGATGGACAGTAAAGACCAAAATGCACTCCAGCAACATGTCATGAAAAAGATGACAGCGACTGTCAGTAAAATATGAGCATCGGTTGCCAATTCTCCGAGGCCACGACTTTCCAAATCTCCGATCTGACCTTTGAAAATTGCAATTACCCCCATCAATATGGCGACGAGCGATAGTGAGGCACCAAATATCGCTGACGAGACGTCATTGGAATCTTTGTCCGCACCGGCCATATTTCGCTTTCCCGAGCAAATATTTAGTGTTGCAATATATCGAAAAAAGCCCCCTTCTTCAACCTCTTCTTGCTTAATACGGCCTGCTTCGGAAAGACTTTCTGTGCTTGAGATCTGGTGCTCTGTACTCTGCAAATGCTCTCCGAAGGGTCATGTGCGAAACCTCGAAGTGCGCGGCCACGTCTTCGATATTCATGTCCTCCAGCAGCAGCATTTCGAAAGCTGCCCTTACCTGCGCTTCGTCCATCTTGCGGGGGCGGCCAAGGGTTTTGCCGCGTTGCTGTGCGGCTTTCAGGCCTGCCACGGTGTTCTCGGCGATGATCTCGCGCTGGAATTCATCGAAGGCGGCGATGATGTGGAAGAACAAGCGGCCCGCCGGAGTGGTGGTGTCGATGGCCTGGTCGAGCACTTTTAGGCCGATTTGGTGCGCTTGCAGGAAGTCGCTGACGGCAATAATGTGCCGGACCGAGCGGGCCAGCCGCGAAAGCCGCCAAACCACCAACGTATCGCCGGGGGCTAGTGCTTGCAGAGCGGCCTCCAGCTTGGGGCGCTCCAGATTGCGCCCGGACGCGCTTTCGACAAAGATGGGGTCGCAGCCTTGGCTTTTCAGCGCATCGATCTGCAGATTCGGATTCTGATCACGCGTGGAAACACGGGCGTAGCCGATCAGCCGGGACCCGCCGGAATCTATTGCTGACATGCGGTTTTCACTTCACAAAAACGAAGGTTTTTGTGAAATCGACATGGCGTGTCTTTCTTCAAAATCCGATGAGAAAAACCGCCGGGTTTCCCGGTTGAGTGCAGCATATTTCCGTTGTTATTTTCCGTATTTATGTTTTAACAAAAACCTTCGTTATTGTTATCCGAAATCACGAAGTATATTTCAATTTTTTCTATCGCTTTATTGATTTCATCCTCCGCTTCTTTTGCGGAAGACAAGGGGGCGTACTTTCAGGAATGGGATGAAACGGCGCAGCGCGGTTTCGTCAGCACCTCTGTCGTTATGGCGATTACTATTGCATCACAAGTAGACAAAGAACTGACGCATTGCATTGACGACTGGTATGGAGAGGGCGAAACACGGCGTGCGCAGCAGGATCAGGTGCTTGAAATCATTCGTTCGCGACAGGCTTATCAGCCGAATGCGGTCTTGCTCGCCATTATCCAGAAAGCATGCGGAAAATTCCCGGAAAGGTGAAACGTCATTTCATTTCAGTTCAGGCAGCGAAAGCGGTGGCGTCACGGCTTTAATCTCTGCCGTGGCTTCCCGCGAAGTTTCATTCTCCAAGCCTGAAATTTCACCGGAGATATCGTCTACGATTTCACCGAGGCCATCCAATTCGTTCTCGATTCCCTCCGGCGACGTCTTGGGATTGGAAGTATCCGCACGGCGCTCGGCGGACTCGCCGACTGCGATGTCGGCGTGATCCAGTTTTTGTTCCAGACGATCCGCACGGCCTGCGCGATCATCATTCCGCAGGTTCTCGGAAAGCCGTGCGTGGCTCTCTCGCCACTGAATATGCTGCGCGTCAGGATTTTCCGACAATGTTCCATCGCGGTTATAGGCGCGGTCGTCATCGCCCCGGTAAACAAGTGTGCCATCCGGTAGCCGTGCAGCGCGGGCGTCGATGTCCAATCGTTCGGCCTCGATGCTGGCGCGGAATTTGGCAAGCTGCTCTCTGGCCTCATCCAAGAACTGGCGGGTTTCATTCAGCTTCTTACCCCAATCCTCGTAGAGTTTCGCGTAAACCGGATCGCTCATCAGGGCCATGAAGCGGCTCATCTCCGCTTCGCGTTCCTTGCGGCGGGCTTTCTCGGAATTGGGGTGATTGCTCTCACCATTCAGGAAACGTTCAATCCGGCCAACGTCGCGGCCTGCAACTTCATTCTGGAGATCTTCGAAGTCCTGCTGAGCGCGCTTTTGCGCCTCACTGCCAGATACCGCGTTGAACTCCTGAGAATACACCATCCATTCCCATTTCATTATTGTTTTTGATATTTTACCGCATTTTGAGAGGGGAGCGCAAATTTGCCTTCGGCTCCTGTTCGCAGATTACGTGCGCATGCCGATTGCTCAATTTTCCGAGGTTGGTTTGCTCTCCTGGATAACAAGATTTTAAGCGGCGCATAAACCGGACATCAATACGCAGATTTTTTAGCTGTCAATTTATCTAACATATTGGTATTCTATGATTATGAGTAAAAATGAACCGGACATTGAAGCGGACATAAAAGCGGCAGAAGATCGCGATGAGTCTATCGGATTGATGGAGCCGATGACGATTGCCGAAGGCAGCAAACACACCGGGCCACTTCTCGATCTGGCGATGGAGTTGACTGCTGCCTCCGCCGGATTGAAACGCAGCCTTCCTGCCGAAATCGCCACCGCGCTTTCCGATCTCGTCCGTTCGATGAATTGCTATTACAGCAACCTGATCGAAGGTCACGATACACACCCGGTCGATATCGAGCGGGCGCTTAAGAATGATTATAGCGCCGATCCGCAGAAGAGAAACCTTCAGCTTGAAGCCAAGGCGCATATCGAGGTGCAGCGCTGGATTGATTATGGCGGCATAACCGGGCGCGTCACGGCGCAGGATACCATTTTGGAAATCCATAGACGTTTTGGCGAATTGTTGCCGGACGAGCTTTTGATCGTGACCAATCCCGACACGGGCGAGCACATTCGCATGGTGCCGGGCGCGCTGCGTATGCGCGATGTGAAGGTCGGGCGTCATATCGCGATCAGCCCCGGCGCTATCCCCCGTTTCCTAAGCCGTTTTGACGGCGCTTATAAGATGCTCGGGCGTTCGCAAAAGCTGCTTGCCGTAGCAGCGGCTCACCATCGGCTGGCTTGGATTCATCCGTTTTTGGATGGCAATGGCCGCGTCATTCGCTTGATGTCTTACGCCATGCTTCGGGAGTTGCTGGATACGGGCGGCATATGGTCGGTCGCGCGCGGCCTTGCGCGTAGCGAAGCCGCCTATAAAGCGCATTTGATGGCGTGTGATGAACCACGGCGTGGCGATCTCGATGGGCGCGGAACGCTGAGCGAAACGGCGCTTGCCGATTTCACGCGGTTCTTCCTGGAAACGTGCTTGGATCAGGTGCGTTTCATGGAAGAGCTGATTGAGCCTGAGCGCTTGCGCAGCCGTATTCTGCTCTGGGCGGAAGAGGAAATCAGGCTCGGCAATCTGCCCGCCAAATCAACGAATGTTCTGGAGGCGCTGCTTTATCGCGGCAGTCTTCCGCGCGGCGATGTTGCGGGTATCGTCGGCGCGGGGGATCGGCAAGCGCGGCGCATTGTGTCTGCCTTGGCCGAGTATGAGGTGATCGTCTCGGAAAGCTCGCGCGCGCCGCTCAAGCTGGCATTTCCGGCCAAGTTGGCTTCGCGCTGGATGCCGGGGCTTTTCCCGGAAAAGCGATAGCGGCGGGAAGGCAAAAGGGCATCTATTGATGTCCTTTTGGCGTCTATCTGGATATTGATCCATATCCCCACGGCCTCACTGGCAGCGAAAAATCAGCCGCTCTCCAGCAATTTCGGTTTCGGTGTAGTCCACGGACAGATCGCGGGCGATGGCGTCATAGTCGATGTAATGCGCGAGGTGACCCGGGATTTCACCGAACAGGCCTTCATCTACGAAACGCTCGGCCAGCGCTTTCATTGATTCCTCTTCGTAAATATCAACGTCAAAATCATCGGGATCGACATTGGCCGGATCGAAGCTATAGCCGCATTCGCCCACAGCGATAATGAAACGGAGCTTTTGGCCCTCGTCCCACTCGTCCACGGCTTGCATAAACTGCCCGATATTGGCCTGATTGATCCCCCAGGCATTGGCAAAGGTGCAATCAATGGCCTCGCCGTCGATGAACTGGATTTCGAATTCCTCGACTGGTTGGCCGTAGGCGTTCCGCACCTTGCCGATCCGCTGGCGAAAGCTCTTCTCATCCTGAAAATAAAACCCCGTCGCCGAAATGTCGTAGGGCATCGCAAAAAATAACGTCATTTCATCCTCCTGAAATAAAAAACGGGTTGCTGCTGCAAACCCTGCTTCCGGCGAGGATGGGGTACGGGGGTAGATATGCGGGCGCGGCGGGCCGGGATGCGGGGCGCGCGGATCACACCTGATCTGCGGACGACGCGCGGCCCTGTCCGTTCCGGTAGGCCGCATATTGAGGGCGTAGGGGCAAAGTCCCCTCGGCCCGACACTCTTGCATCAGGGATCGACGCCGCATGGCCAAGACCGCCAACGGCGGGCTTGGTTCACGAGAACCCGCGCGGATGCCGCACTTCAAGACTTCCCAGAAAGGACCAGCAGACGCGCGCGCCCGCGCGCCTGCCAAAACACGAAAGCCGGATCACCACGCCTCCAGGCGCAAGCCTGCGCCCGTCCATACGGATGCCTTCAAACCCCAATGATGGTGGCTGAACGGGGCCGAAAGGCTCCGATGGTCGGGGCCTCCTTGCACCCAAGGAGGAGACAATGAGACTCGTCACACGTTTTGAAGCAGCCATCCGCACAACGGCGGAACTGCATGGACTTTACAAAGAAGCATTCAATGCGGCAGCAACCGCCAAGCCGGGCTCGCAAGAGCTTGCAAATGCTCTGCAATCTCTACGGAATATCGAAGCCGAATTGGCCGTACGCGCTGCCCCTGAGCCATAAACATCGGGGACAAGCCATACGGCTTGGCCCTGCCACATGCATTCCACAAGGTGTCGCATGTGAATGGCCACCAAAAGCATTTATCAATGTTTTTCTTCAACTTATGAGGATATGCAGCTATGTTAGCAATTGACCGCAACCAAAGCATATAATGCTCAAGTTCGCGAGAATTTCGGACAGTGAATTGATGACAAGCAGACCCTATTTTAACCAGTCGATTGAACAGCTAGAAGCCATCTTCAAGGACAATCAGCACGACACTAAAACGTTGTCCGATCTTCAGCATGAGTTAGGACACCGTAGCACTCCACGTGCGCTTACTCTCAAAGAGAAGGTGCGAGTTGCCAATCAATCACGCAAACCGACATCCATAGTTGAGAGAAAAGCATCCCCAGCGCGGACTAGGAACAACTCGCAGAAAACTCTCCCGTTTGACGAGCCACCTGTACCTAGAGCGTCCCCCGCGCCGATCAGGCCAACCATTACCAAGCCACCCGTGACAAATGATGCGCGCAACATATTGCGAGCTTGGACCGCATTGGAGGTTTTGTCGCCGCAGGGGTATAAGCGCGAAATTGACCTCGTAGCTGGAGATCGGAAGAAGATTGCCCGTTTTGACGAGGGGCCTTTGCCTTGGGAAACCGGAGAAAAATCTCTTCCCAAGAAACGTCTGTACTACGAGCTAATTCTTGGTGCAATTGAACTTGCGCCTGCCGTGGAAGCTCTCCTTAAGGTTTATGCTGACAGGCGCCCTGATAAGCCAAGCGTGAGAGGGTACAGTCCGATTGCGAGCATCCTTCTGGACAAAGAAGGGCGACCACTGGAAGAGGATAGCAGCGCGGCAATTTCAAGTTTTGCTTGGGGTGTTCCGATTGCACTGCATGGTGATTTGAAAAGACTTGCGGATTGGCCGTCTCAAGAAAAAATCTTGATGAATGGTTTTCGAAATGGGCTCATCAAGCGGGATAAAGATGGTGACGTCATCCCGTTGACTAAGCGTCACATCGCAGAGCTTTTTGACCATTTGGTTGCAGCAATGGATCTTCGGTCCCACGCGATCAAAGCGCCTTATTTCGCATTACGGCGCTATGAGTTTTTTGCGAGCAAAACGCCCCCCGAGCCAGGGCTGCTTAATTCTTTCTTCCTGCAAGATTTGGCCACGGCCCGTGTCCTTGCGGATGAGGGAAAGCTACCTCACGCACTTGAGCACTATCTTGGTATCAAAGCGCCGCTACATCGAAAGAACCTTCTGGAAGATGATGCAGCTTTACGAGACTTGTTGCAGCCTGCTTTAACTCCACCAGCCAAGTGGCCAAGCAGTGGCCGCTTCCCGCTTGCGCTTCTGCAACAAGCAGCGGTGAATGCCACTGATACTGCTCGGCTTGAAACTGGAATTCTTGCCGTAAATGGCCCGCCTGGCACTGGGAAAACCACGTTGCTGCGTGATGTTGTGGCCGCGCGGATTGTCGAGCGCGCAACGGTTATGAGTGAACTGAGCCATCCTTCACGGGCATTTACGCAGACAAGTCAAAGCCTTCAAAGGAACGGAGCGAAGATCACGCTGCACAAGCTTGATCAGCGCTTGAAGGGCTTTGAGATGGTGGTTGCATCATCCAACAACAAAGCGGTCGAGAATGTCAGCGCCGAACTTCCTAGTCTGGATGCGATTGCAGCGGATGCGCCTGAGCTTCGATATTTCAAATGCGTCTCGGATAACGTTCTTGAGTGCGACACTTGGGGGATGATTGCCGCAGTGCTTGGCAATTCATCGAATAGATATCAGTTTTCGCAAAAGTTCTGGCGTGACGAAGAAAATGGGCTCTCCACTTATTTGAACCACGCGAGCGGTGTTCCGCAGGTCGTTTCCGATCCACAAGCCGGGGGTCGCCCTCCGCAAAAAAGAAACCGCGAAATCATCGATCGTGAACATCCACCCGCGAGTAACCGCGAAGCGATGGCCCGATGGGACAAAGCACGCAGTAAGTTTCTGGCGAGGTTGGACGATTTCAAGAAAACGCAGGTTAGACTGCAGAAGTCACACATTCAGCTTGTTCGGCTTTATTCCGTCGCTGCAGAGCTCAATGAGCGGGTTTCAAAATTGCCATCTCTGGAGTCTGCTATTCAAAGTGCAGTCGACCAGATTTCCGTTCAAAAGAAAGAGCTAGAGAAGGCTGAAGCTGCTGTTGCGATATCCCGTCAGAAACAAAGCTCTCATGTCGCATTGCGGCCCGGAATTTTTTCTCGCCTATTTCGCACAGGACGTTTTCGGGTTTGGGACGCAGAATACAAGTATCTTTCAAGCACGCTAGATCAAGACCTTCGGTTAAGCCAAGCCCGAGGAAAAATGCTCGATGAGCTACGTGCTGAACTCGCCAAAAAGAAGGATCAGGCCGAGCGTTCGAGGAATACCATCGAAACGTTGCGCTCCGAAAAAGGCGAACTCGAAACCAGTATCCAACAAGAGTGCTCTTTGGTGGGGGTACCTATACCTGACGCCACCTTCTTTTCAGGTCGACATGAAGATATACAAACGGCCAGCGTATGGTTTGACAAAAAAGCGAGCCGACAACGTGATGATGTGTTTGAGGCGGCTATCCAACTCCACCGGGCTTTCATCGACGGTGCTGCTGACCCTTTGCGGCAAAACCTGTCTGTCTTCGTAGAAACGTTTGGAACGCGCTCTTTGGGGACGCCGGAAAAGGACGCTCTAATTGCCGATTTGTGGGCATCGTTCTTCCTAGTGGTGCCAGTCGTGTCGACGACCTTTGCTTCCGTAAACAGGATGTTCTCACGGTTGCCGTCCGAAGCCTTGGGGTGGTTGCTGGTCGATGAGGCCGGTCAAGCCGTACCGCAAGCGGCAGTGGGGGCTATGATGCGAACTAAGCGCTCGGTCGTTGTTGGCGACCCGGTCCAAATCGAACCTGTGGTGACGCTCCCGAACAGTCTCACCGAACAGGTCTGCTCCTTCTTTGGTATTGATCCGCTCAAGTACAATGCCCCGGAAGCATCGGTGCAAACAGTGGCGGACGCAGCCAGCATGTACTGCGCTAAGTTCCCAATCGGAAGCGGGCACCGTGAAGTTGGTGCACCACTTCTGGTGCATCGACGTTGTGACAGTCCGATGTTCGATATCTCAAACGAAATCGGCTATTCAAACCTAATGGTTCAGGCCAAACAGCCATCAGACAAAAATTCGGTACTCGGCCCTTCAAGCTGGATCGTTATTGTTGGCAAACCCGGTCCAGACAAATGGTGCGCTGATGAAGCAGCGGCCTTGATCGACATGCTGCAACGGCTGCGTGGAAGCGGCGCTATTGCTGATTTTTATGTCGTGACGCCTTTTGTTGTTGTGCAGGATAACCTTCGTCAGGAGTTACTGCATAGCGGTGTACTAGACGGCTGGGTCAGTAAACCGAACGAATGGGTTTGGGAACATGTGGGTACGGTGCATACCGTGCAGGGACGTGAAGCTGGTATTGTCTTCTTTGTGCTGGGCGCTCAAGCATCTTCGCAAAATGGCGCCCGTAGTTGGGCTGGTAGCAGGCCGAACCTAGCCAATGTCGCTGTAACCAGGGCACAGACGACACTCTATGTGATCGGTAATCGCGAGCTTTGGAAGACTGCAGGAGTGTTTGCTGTTCTCGACCGATATCTTCCTGCGCACTCTGCTTCGGGAAAGCGCAAGTGAACCCGCTATGGACATGGATCACTGAAAGTTTCAACAATCGCGAGCTTGCCAGTGCGATCTGGCTAGCAATTGTCTTTTCCATTTTCTTCTTGACCTTGCCCCTCCGCTCTAATCCATTTTGAAGTAAGCTCTGGCCCATTGAGAGGACCAGAGAATGAAGCGCAACCGTTTCACAGACGAACAGATCATCGGCATTCTGAAAGAGCATG
>NZ_JBNQTH010000008.1:0-176074 GCF_050320885.1 Agrobacterium sp. ES01 | reverse complement strand
TCAACCGCTTTGTCAAAGAGCACAATACCGAGCCAAAGCCGTTCGTGTGGAAGGCAGACCCCGACGAGATAATCGCGGCTGTTAAACGCGGGCACCAAACGTTGGAATCAATCCACTAGGATCTAATTTCCAGCCGATGCGGCCTATCCAAGGATGATTTTGGCACAGTTCGTGTCGATCTGACGGAGAGACTCAGTGGCTCGCCGTTCGGGATTCGAGCTGTTGACAGCTGTCAACTTGTTCCCGCCAACTTATCCCCAGCTAGGAATATCCGCGAATGCGCTTGCTGCTTTCGATTTGCGAAAGGCGCAAATATGCGCCGTTCAGGTCTGCAACGAACTCCGCCTTCTCCTGACCCCGTGTGCCGATCCGGCCCCACTGGCGCAGAACCACCGTATGGCCGAACAGGTCAACACTGATACTGAGACGATAGAACCGGTGCATGTTGCGAGCCGGTTCGATGCGACGAAGATGGATGATGAATGCTTGATCGATCATCAAGCGATTCTGCGCGGGCAGCTTCAAGCCGTCCAACGACGATTTGGAATCAATCACACCCTACCGATTCACGCCAGTGATGGATGGCGCAATCTTTCGAAGGCAACACGTGTCCTTCTGAAGCGCGCTAGTAACCCGCAACCGGGTCGACGCGATATTGCAGAGGCTCACCCTGAACATAGGCGTCAAGATTGGACAACAGCCGCTCCAGGAACATGCCGTCCTGGTCGCCGCCGCGCCAGGATATATGCGGACTGATCAGAACATTGGGGTGACCGTAAAGAACATGACCATCCGGCAATGGCTCCGGCGTCGTCACGTCGAGTGTGGCTTCTGCAATAACACCGTCCTCCAGTGCCGCTAGAAGTGCATCCTGATCGACGAGCGCACCGCGCGCAATATTGATCAGATGAAGGCCCGGCTTGGAACGAGCCAGGAGCGCGGTATTGACCAGCCCATGGGTCTCATCTGTCAGCGGGGCCGCAATGACGAGATGATCGGCCTTGGCAAACACTTCCTCAGGCGAGGGGCAGGGCGTTACGCCATCCGGCACACGATCCCACGCGCCCCGGCGATTGACGATAACCTTCATGCCGAATGCCAGTGCCCGCGACGTGATCGCCTGACCGATCGAGCCATAGCCGATCAGGCCAATGGTCCGACCGTGAAGACTGCCGATTTCGGGATGGACCCAGTCTGCTTCTTCGCGCGCGCGGGTTTGTTCGATCTTCTTCTCCACCCGCAACATGGCGGCAAACACGAACTCCGCAATCGGAACGGCATTGAGGCCGCGACCACAGGTCATCACCGGCCCTGTTTTCAAGCGCGACGGGTAGACCTCCACACCGGTTGACGCCACCTGCACCCACTTCAATTTTTCCGCAGGGCGCCAATGGTCAGGCGCTTGCTTCCACTTGGAGAACGACCCTGTGACCAGAATGTCGGCGTCCTCGTCAATCAACCATGGATGATCCGGTTCAGGGGCATTGATGACCCGCGGCCTGCATGGATGGGCAAGAAGAGCCTCGCCAATCTCAGCGCTCAGATGATTGACGATCACGGGGGGAGGGGACATGAGCATTCCTTGGCAATAGCTGTGCAACAGCGAGGGTCCGAAGCCACAGAACCCGACGCTTCACACGGGTGAGATGAAATGAGAGGCACGACCAATCCGATCGCGCAATATACGGCAGGAGAACGGACATTGCTCGCCCGCACCTCGATACCATTGGTCGAGAGCAGGATCTTGTCAATCGCCGGCGCCCCGCCGACAGTGAAAGCAAAGGACAAAGAACAAGAGGCCAGACATTCCGCACGGCCTGTTCGAGCCCAGACGATGTCGTCATATTCGGCAGCGTCGGCTTGAGAGGGAAGGGGACGTGCGGGAGATCCACGACCGCAGGTCCAATGACATTCCGAACTATATTGTCAACAAGGCCGTGTTCGCCTATTCGGACGGCTTAGTCAGCATGCCGCAAGCGCATGGTCTTGGGGTAGAAGTCGACGAAAACAATGTGATAGAGCGCATCAGGGAAGGCCATCATTGGCGCATCCGATCTGGCACCATGAGGATGGCAGCATTCTCGAAGGGTAAGCGGCAGCAAACAACGGCAGTAGCAATATGACAGACAGCGCATCCACTTCAGAAAACACCGCGCCGGCCTATGTGGCCGTCGATTGGGGCACAACCAGTTTCAGGCTCTGGCTGCTGTCGCCCGCAGGTACGGTTCTCGGCGAACGCCGCAGCCGCGAAGGCATGACCACCGGGGCGGCAGATAACAGCTTTGCAAAGATACTTGCCTCGCATCTGGACGCCCTGAAGGCGCCTGCCGATATTCCCGTGGTGATCTGCGGCATGGCCGGCGCCCGTCAAGGCTGGATGGAGGCGGGCTATATCGATCTGCCGGCCAGTCTTCCTGCCATCTTCGACGGTTCGGTCAAGATCGCCGGCCAAGCCCGCGACATCCGCATTCTGCCAGGGCTTGCACAGCGCAACACGGACCACCCCGATGTCATGCGCGGAGAAGAAACCCAATTGGTCGGCGCTCTGTCCGGGACGACAGGCGAAACCCAGATCGTCTGCATGCCGGGTACCCATTCGAAATGGGTACAGTTGTCTGGCGACAAGGTGGAACGCTTCTCCACCTTCATGACAGGCGAACTGTTCGACGTCATTTCCACCCATTCCGTGCTGTCGCATTCGATCGCAACCGCCAAAGGGGGCTCAAGCCCCGCTTTCCTCGCCGCCGTCTCAAAAGCGTTTCATGCGCCCGAAAGCCTGACCAATCTTCTTTTTACGGTGCGCTCTGGACAATTGCTGCATGGCGTCGAGGCTGAAGCCTCCAGTGCGGCCCTGTCCGGCTATCTGCTCGGCGCAGAACTCGCCGGCGGCCTCGCACTCGCCCCGGACGCAAGGGACATCTGCCTTGTTGCCACCGGCCCTTTAAAGGAGCTCTATGAGGCAGCTTTCAGCGCGCTTGATATCCGTTGCCAGACCGTGGACGCCGACATTGCCGTTCGTCGCGGCCTCTTCGCCGCTGCACAGCACATTTTCGCGCAGATTTAACAAGGACCAGATTTATGAACCGTATTCCGTTTCCCGAGATGACCTATCCACTGGTCGCCATTCTGCGTGGTTTGAAACCCGAAGAGACCGAAGCCGTTGTCGGCGGGCTGATCGAAACCGGCTTTACCGCCATCGAGATTCCGCTCAACTCTCCCGATCCGTTCAAGTCGATCGAGATTGCCGCCAAGATAGCCCCCGCCAACTGCCTGATCGGCGCCGGCACAGTGCTGACCGTCGAGGATGTCACGACACTTGATGCCGCCGGCGGAAAGCTGATGGTAAGCCCGAATGTCGAGCCGGAGGTTATCCGCGCCGCCTACGAAAAGGGCATGGTGACCTTGCCGGGCGTTTTCACCGCAACGGAAGCGCTGGCCGCTGCCAAGGCGGGCGCAACGGGTCTCAAATTTTTTCCGGCAAGCGTGCTTGGAGCATCAGGCATCAATGCCATTCGCTCCATCCTCCCCAAGGATCTGCTGATTGCAGCCGTCGGCGGTGTCTCCGACCAGAACTTCACCGACTACATGAAGGCCGACATCAAGGCTTTCGGTCTCGGCACCAGTCTTTACAAGCCGGGCATGACTGCGGCTGAGGTGAAAGAACGGGCCAAGACGACGATTGCGGCCTACGACGCCGCACGCGGATAGTCGACCGACCAAAAGAGATCGATATCGCCTGCGCTTTAAGCAGGCAGATGAACGGGCGTTGCGAACTCAGCGCCCGTTTTGTCGTTTGTGCGATCCGTCTCCGCTCTTGGCACCACACGGAATGAGCGTGTCCTGCACCTTTGCACGGAACAAAAGACCGGCTTTGTGGCTTGCTAGGAAAGCACGCCAGGAGACGTGCTGTTTTCAAAGGGATGGAACCGATGTCGAAAGAAAAAACACTGGAAGACCTCTTTCACGATACTCTGAAAGACATTTACTACGCAGAACGTAAAATATTGAAAACGCTTCCTAAAATGAAGCGTGCGGCGGAATCCGAAGAGCTGAAGTCGGCCTTCGAGAAACATCACGACGAAACCGAAGGCCAGATCGAACGGCTGGTCAAGGTGTTCGAATTGATCGGCAAGGCACCGCGCGGCAAGACCTGCGATGCGATCGAAGGCATCATCGCCGAAGGCGAGGAGATCATCGATGAATTCAAGGGGACATCTGCGCTGGATGCTGGCCTGATTTCGTCAGCACAGGCTGTCGAGCACTATGAAATGACACGCTACGGCACGTTGAAGCGCTGGGCAACGGAACTGGGCTACAAAGAAGCAGCCGACCTTCTTGGCCAGACACTGGACGAAGAATCCAAGACCGACAGTGCTTTGACCAAGCTTGCCATTGCCTCTGCAAATGCAAGGGCAAAGAAAGCCGCCTGAGACTTAGGAGCGGGCCCATGATGGTGACCATGGGCCCACTCTCATTGCGGGCTCATGACGTCCACTTGCTTTGATACCCCCAAATCAAATCAATCGGTAACGGCGCAGACATTTTACGAGACAGAAGGGGAGGGGAGGGGAGGGCCTCCCCTGCGACCTCAAAGGTTCACGCCCCCCCCAATCCCTTCCGCCCGACCGCCGGCCAAACAAGAGCGGCGTTCCGTCGGCAGCGGTCGCAGCTGCGAAACAACAGCTAATTTAATATTCGCTTAGTTATTGTTCCCTAATGTTGACAGATGCACCTCTCTGTCGTCATCGGCCAATAGGGCGCGGCCGACCGGAGAGATGCCACATATCCGCAGATCGGGCGGACCTGCGCCACTGAAGGAGCTTGGACATAACGAGGCTTTCCAGGACAGGTCCATCGCAGAATGAGTCAGGGCGAAGGAAGTAGGAATTTCATATGTCTAGCAGGTCATCACCCAAGAGGAACGACCGGACGCTTGGGCTTCCGCTGCAGGAGACGATTTTCGTCAATTCCTCCCGTCCTTCGGTAAAGGTAATTGGCGATCAGACATTTCTGGACAACGTCTCTGCGGTCCTTCGGCCTCTCAATTACAGTGCAGCCTACGAGGCCAGAAGCAAGACGCCGCACTCCGAGGGATCAACCATTATCGTTATCGACGGCGCGATCCCCGAAGCCCTCAACATATGCGCTCAATTCGTCGACGATTGTCCCAAAATCCTGGTGTCGAACAATACCGATCTGACATTCCGGGTGGAATGCGCACGCGCCAATATCAGCACGATCATTGCGTCACCTGTCGATCCAAACGAGTTGATTCTGTGGCTCGAGCATCTCGGTGGCATGATCGGTCAACAACCGGCCTCCATCCTCCTTGTCGATGACGACCCGCTGTCTTCCGAAGTCTATGCCGAAATGCTGCGCGCCAGCGGCATGACCGTCAAGGTTCAAAACGATCCGCTCAAGATCATAGACACACTCGACCGCGGTTTTTTCGACATCATCATCATGGATCTTCAGATGCCCAATACCGATGGCATCGAGATTGCCAAGGTCGTTCGCCAGCACCAGAACTATCTTTCCATCCCGATTGTCTTTCTCTCGTCTGAGGAGAACAAGACCATCCAGATGCAGGCCCGTCGCTTCGGCGGCGATGACTTCATCTCCAAGCGCGCTGACTTCGATGCTCTCGTGGCCCTTGTCCAATTGCGGGTGGAACGCGCACGCGTGATGCAAGGGCTGATCGAAAAAGACGGGTTGACGGGACTGGTCAATCACAAGCGGTTCAAGGAGCGGGTAAGCTATGAGCAGATCCGTTTCAACCGCAGCAAGCAGCAGTTCTGCATCGTGATGATCGATGTCGATCACTTCAAGAAAGTGAACGACACCTGGGGCCATCCGATCGGCGACAAGGTGTTGTCCATTCTCGCGCGTTCGCTGGTCGGCTGGGTACGCCAGACCGACGTGGTGGGGCGATATGGCGGCGAAGAATTTGCCGTGCTGATGCTGGATACCACGCCTGAAGTCGTCTTCGAGGTGATCAACAATTTCCGCATTCACTTTTCCAAGATCGTCTTCGATGGCGAACCGACACAATTTTCCATGACACTGAGCGCGGGAATTGCCGGCAGTGTCGTGGGTGCGGAGCCGGAAATGGTGTTCGCCGAGGCAGACAAGGCTCTCTACCTGGCAAAAAATTCGGGCCGCAACCGTGTCGAGATCGCCGAGATCGCCGATGTGGAAGCCGCACCCGTGTCCAGACGCAAACGTGGAGCAGTCTGATGCAGCGCCATCATCTCGCAGGCTTATCAGCACCTGCTCAGTCCAGCATTTCCCGCAATCGCGAAGAGAATAATCTCGGTGAAGGCAAAAGACCATGAAAGTAAATTACGAAGCCATCAGCGATGAAATAGACGATATCATCCTCGATGGACGATCCGTCTGTGTGGTCGATGACGACGAGCTGTTCCGCAAGCACCTGGCGATCTCCCTGGGGCAGACCAATCTGCGCATCACGGAGGCTTTCGACAGTGCAAGTCTGATTGCCGTGCTCGAAAAGGAAATGCCGGACTGTATTCTTCTCGACTACAAACTCGACCTGGAAAATGGTTTCCGCATGCATGAACAGCTGCAACAGCGTTTCACCAATCTGGCACCTGTGATCATGATGTCGGCGGATGAATCCCAGCGGACAGCAATCAAGGCCTTCCGTCTTGGCCTTCAAGACTTTCTGCCCAAGCGCAATCTCCACCTGGATCAGGTCACATACGCCATTCGCCGGTCGATCGCCCGGCATGAGATGGTCATCGCGCATCGGCATGAGATCGACATGCTGCGCAAGAAGTCCATGTTCGACGACCTGACCGGCTTATACCGGCGCGAAGAACTCGACAACAAACTGGCGACCATCAAGACCGCGGCAGATTTGAAGAATATTCCCTTTGCCATCATTGCCATCCACATGACCGAACATGAGCAAATAGTGACCCAACTGGGGCCGACATGCAGTGATGAAGTCCTGCGCGTCTTTGCCAACAGACTGCGCCAGACGATACGACAGGAGGATTTCTGCGGGCGCTGGGACGAGGATACATTCTATTACATCGTCAGCCGCAACCAATCCGTTTCCTATCTCAAGGAACGCACGCAGCGCTTCGAGAGCGACCTTTCATTCACGCATTTCCACAAGTCGGCAAAACTTCAGATCACGAGCAGGCTGGCATATGCCGTGTATCCGCAGCATGGCGGGACTCTGGAGGAAATTTCCAGCTATCTGACATCCGAAATTGAACAGCAGAAAATCCACGCCGGCGAAAGCAAGCCGGAGGATTGGAAGGTGCTTCCGCAGCCCGGCATCGATACGCTGACCGGCGAGGAACGCCGCCGCGCACCGCGCAAAAGGGTTTTCAAATCGGCCGTCATCTCCATGGAAGAATGGTCTTCGCGCATCAGCTGCACGGTGCGCAATATCTCCGACACCGGGGCGCGCCTTCGGATGGAAGGGCCGGTGCCGCTGCCCCGGTATTTTTTGCTGCAAATCTCCGACACAGGACCCTTCAGGAAGGTTCGAAAATGCTGGCACGTCGACAATGAGGTCGGAGTGGAATTCTGCGACCCAGACAGTTGAGCGCGCACTGCGAAGAGGCCCCGAAACCATCAAACCCAGCAAAAGCACCATTAGGCTATCACGAAGGAACGACAGTCGATGACGAGCGAAACGGCATCTAAAATTGCACCAAACCCGTTGCCTGAGGCCGCACGCAACCGCATTGAGCAATTGCGTATTCTCTTCATCGTTCGCTGCAGGGACAATGCCGAGATGATCCGAGCACGACTGGAAGAGAACGTCCATCGTGACGACCCCCAGTCCTTCCGCGCGGAAGTGATACCGGTGCTCCATTCCCTCGTTGGAACAGGCGGAATCTTCGGCTATCGCGAGCTAAGCGAAGCCACGGCTGCCACCAAGAGACTGCTGCGCCAGTCGGAAGGTTTCAGCGAAGAGTGGATCCCGGCACTCAACACAGTCCTCGCACATCTCGACGCCTTGAGTGAAGATTAAATCGCATTCGCGCCAGTCCCTTTGAAGCGGCATCGCGGCCCTGGGAAACCGGGACCCGGTTGATAGCAACCTGTGACGATCGCCCAAAAAGCTGCCCACAAAAGATGAAGACGCAAAGCGCGATCACAAGCATTAATTAATAACTGCCCCCTACTTTAGGTAGATCTTACTTAATGGGGATGGTTGCCAAAGCGGACCAGGTTGATTTCATGGATATCAAATCACTCGGCGTCTATCTGGCCAAGGTGCTCATCGTCGCGACATGCTATGCGGTTTCCGGACGTCTGGGCTTGTACCTGGCTGTCCCACCCGGATATGCGACGGTGATCTGGCCGCCTTCCGGCATCGCGATCGGGGCGCTGTTTATCCTCGGCGCGAGCGTTTGGCCCGGTGTCCTGCTCGGCTCATTCCTGGTCAATTGTTACATAGCCGGCGCCTACTCGCCGGATGCCGGGCTCGACAGCATTAAGATGGCCGTCGCGTTCACCATTGCGTTGGGCTCCACATGGCAGGTTTTGGTCGCCCATCTGCTCGTGCGCCGGTTCAGCGGACTGCCGATTCAGATCAATAGCCTGAAGGACGTGCTTCGGCTGGTGGTCATGACGGGACCTTTGCCCTGCCTGATCGCCGCAAGTGTCGGTGTCTGCTCGCTCTATATGGCGGGTGTGGTGAGCGGAGAGGCATTTTTCCAGAACTGGCTGACGTGGTGGACCGGAGACCTGTTTGGTGTTCTTGTCTTTTTGCCCCTTATCTTGCTGGCACCCGGCCCACAACGGGTTTCATGGCGCGGAAGGACACTCGGCAATCTTCCAATCTCATCCCTTCTGGTCTTGCTCATTCCGTTGGTCCTGACATTCTACGCCTGGAAAGTGTCCACCGAATCGGCGTTCGAAAAAGGACAAATCCAGTTCCACTCCCTGACAGTGGAGACCAAGAAAGCCCTGTTCGACCGCCTGACCTCCTATGACAACGCACTGGTGAGCGGCACCGCATATTTTCAAGGCAGCCAGAATGTCACGCGATCCGAATGGCGCCAGTATGTCAACGTCCTCAACCTCCACAAAAGTTTTCCCGGCATCAACGGCATAGGCTGGATTGCTCCGCACACCACTGAAAGCCTGCCGGCATTTGTCCGGGAGATGCGGTCCGGCGGCGCCCAGAAATTCAATGTTCACCCAGAGACAGACGCCGATGTTCATTATGTGATCTCTTACATCGAGCCCGAACAGGCCAACCTGCAGGCGATTGGCCTCGATATCGCCTTTGAAACGAACCGCAAAGCTGCTGCCGATCTGGCCCGCGACAGCGGCCAGTCCGCCATGACAAAGCGTATTGTCCTGGTGCAAGACAATGCCAAAACGCCCGGTTTCCTGTTACTCCACCCGATGTACAGATCTGGCGCACCAAAGGCGACGGAGTTGCAACGGCGAGGGGCGTTCCAAGGCTGGATCTACGCACCTTTCGTTGCCAAGAATTTCATGAAGAACCTGACGGGCAGTCAGGCGAACACGGTTCGCCTGCGCGTCTACGACGGTACCACGCAGGATGAAGCGGCACTGATTTACGACAGCGGGCCAGACAGAGGGGATGACAGCAACCCTGTTTTCTCCAAGGTCGAGCAGATCGAGGTCATGCAGCAGAACTGGTACGTGTTGATGGAGAGCACGCTACCGTTTGAATACAATGCCAAGAGTGACAATCCGCTGATTATTCTGGTTTCAGGGATTCTCTTCACTATTCTCTTCGGCCTGTTTCTCTTCTTCACAACGCTGCGCGACAATGATGCCGTCGAGGCAATCGATGGAAAGAAGGCGTTTCTTTTGCCATCGGCGGTATTCATCATCCTGATAACCGGCTCCGTTTCTCTCTATAATAGCCTGGAGACAAAGGAGCAGAATTACATAAAGACGCTGATCAGCAGCGAAACCACCAAGATGGAGCTTTTGCTGAAGTTCCAGACCGAAGCCAAATTGCAGGCACTTGACCGTATGGCGTCTCGCTGGGAGCTGGCAGGGGGGACCCCTCTGCATATCTGGCGCGGTGACGCACGCAACTACATCTCGGAGATGGTCGGCCTCGAAGCGCTCGAGTTACGGACTCGCGATTACAATGTGATCACCAGAGAACGCCTTGCATCCTCAAACTACGAATATTCGGATGATCACATTGCGTGGACCATCCCCCCGGAAGAACTGGACAATATGGCAAGGACAGGATTGCAGGTTGCAAGCGCGCCTTTTGCGCTGTCGAACCGCGATCCCGCCTTTGAGATTCGCACACCCTTGAAGATCGACGGAACTGTTGATGGATATCTGGTGTCTCTCTTTTCCGTCGAGGGCTTTTTTGGAGGGGCAATTTCTGCAGACGCCAGCGCGCATTATCAATTC
This sequence comes from Agrobacterium sp. ES01, assembly GCF_050320885.1. NCBI lineage: Bacteria > Pseudomonadati > Pseudomonadota > Alphaproteobacteria > Hyphomicrobiales > Rhizobiaceae > Agrobacterium > Agrobacterium sp. ES01. The sequence continues at coordinate 165,673 of NZ_JBNQTH010000008.1, read as the reverse complement.
GAAGTGAACTTCGAAACCACATCCGTCTACACATTCGGCAGTGTCGATGACGAAGCAGCACTCGACTGGACGATCAAGACGCCGATCAGGCTCTACGACAAGAACTGGAATATCAGCATTTCGCCAACGAAGGCATTTCTGGCCTCGCAGCGTACACCGCTGCCGGACCTGGTGTTGATCGCAGGCCTGGTCATTGCCATGCTGTCTGCAATCGTTGCTCATGCAAGCGTCAATTCTCGACTGAAGACACGCTATCTGGAGAAATCCAACCGCCGCATCAAACGGGAATCGACCCATAATTCCACGGTGATGAATACGGTGCTGGACGGCCTGCTGACTGTAAGCGCAACCGGCACCATCGAGACGATCAATTCTGCCGGCCTGCGCATGTTCGGTTACGCGCTGAATGAGTTGATCGGCAGGGACTTCCAGGTCCTCATGCATGCCCCTGACAACGATAGCGAAGAAATTGGCTACTTCGGCAAAAGCGGCGGAGCGAGTGAAATTGCAAGTGAACGCCAGTTCACCGGACGTCGAAAGGACGGCAGCATTTTTCCCATGGATCTGTCGGTCAACGAAATGGTCCTCGACGGCACCTGCAGTTTCGTCGCGACCATTCGCGACACCAGCCAAGCCGTCGCGGCGGAGCGGGCCCTTCGCGAATCCAACATGATGAAATCTGCTGTCTTAAAGAGTACCGCCTATATGATCGTCGCCACGGACCTTCAGGGGCGCGTGATACTCTACAATGATGCAGCCGAACAAAATCTCGGCTACTCCGCAGCCGAAGTGATTGGCAAGGCCACGCCGGCCCTGTGGCGGGATCCTGAGGAACTGCGCCTGCGCAATGCGGAACTTGACAAAGAACTTGGAACTGTCGGCGCCGCAGGTTTCTCAACCCTTGTCAGAAAGGTCGATATATTCGGTATCGATGAATATGAGTGCACGACAATCCGAAAGGATGGCACGCGTTTTCCCACCGCCGTGACCGTCACGTCCATGCACGATGAGAAAAATGGCGTCAAAGGCTATCTCGGTGTCATGGTCGACCTTACCAAGCGCAAGGAAGTCGATCGTCTGAAGAACGAATTCGTATCGATCATCAGCCACGAATTGCGAACGCCATTAACCTCCATTCGCGGCTCGCTCGGTCTGGTTGTGGGCACGATGTCGAAGGATCTGCCCGACAAGGCAAAGCGTTTGCTCGACATAGCCCACAAGAATTGCGAGCGACTGACTGTTCTGATCAACGATATTCTCGACATCGACAAGATCGCATCCGGCAAGATGCGCTTCGACATGAAGAAAGAAAATCTTCTTGGCATGTTGGAAAATGCCGTCGAAGTGAACCAGCCTTACGCTGAAAAATACGGCGTCGATATCAGGCTTTCACCGGTCGACGAAAGGCTGGAGATCAAGGTCGATGCAGAGCGGTTTGCACAGGTCCTCGCCAATCTTTTATCGAATGCGGCGAAGTTCTCCGACCAGAGCGATTATGTCACTCTCGACGCTTGCTTGAATGGCGACCGTATCCGCATCACGGTCGAAGACAAGGGACAGGGTATTCCGCAGGAATTCCAGTCGCAAATCTTCGGCAAGTTTCTGCAAAGCGATTCTTCCTCAACCCGGGTGAAGGGCGGAAGCGGGCTCGGCTTGCACATCACCAAGCAGATCGTCGAGAAGATGGGCGGCGAGATTGGTTTCACCACGGAAGAGGGAAAGGGAACGCGTTTCTGGGTTGAGTTCGCAATGGCCGTCGAAACGCCTGACACGGCGCCGGACATGATCCTGGAGGCACAGGGGTCGTACGACAGCGATACCCGCGCGATACCGACGGTCCTTCACGTCGAAGATGACGACGACCTCAGACGAATGCTGGCGCTTTCGCTGCAAGGCCAGGTGCAGATGGTACCAGTCGGCAGCCTCAAGGCCGCTCAAGTGCTCCTGAGCCAGCAGCGCTTCGACATGATGGTTCTCGATATCGGCATGCCGGACGGCTCCGGCCTAGAACTCCTGGAACTGAAAGACTGGATGGACATACCCGAGATGCCGATCATGCTCCTGACCGCGAATGAAGTGCCGGAGGACGTTCGGCGTCGGGTGGCTGCCGTGGTGACGAAGTCTCGCGTGTCGGAAGCGCGAATTGTCGAGACAATCCTGTCAATATTGTCGGCAAAATCGAAGGCCAAGTTCACAGGCGAAGCACCAATCCGCACGACCCGATCTCCGGAATTCACCTGACACATCGGCACGTGTTTCGGATCGCGAAATTATCGAGGGCTATCATGACTGAACTGACGAAGATCCTCTATGTGGATGATGAGGACGATATCCGCGAAGTCGCCGAAATCGCGCTCGAACTCAACGAGGGTGTGGCCGTGAAGCTGGGGGCATCCGGGCATGAAGCCTTGAAAATCGCTGCCGATTGGAAACCGGATCTGATCCTGCTGGATGTGATGATGCCGGGCATGGATGGCCCCACGACGCTTCAAAACCTGCGGCAACTGCCCACCTGCGTCGATATTCCGGTGATTTTCATCACCGCCCGCACACAGCCCTCGGATATGGATCATTTCATGCAATTGGGGGCTGCCGGAGTGATCTCGAAGCCCTTCGACCCCATGGCGCTCGCCAGTCAGGCGATGGCAATTCTGGCCCGCGTTTCCACGCCTGCGAGCTAGGCAAAGTTTGAAGTGGGGTGGGGAAGGGATCGTATCGTCGGCGGCGCGGCCAGTATTGCCGATCTTTCTGACCCGCCTTTGCCGCTTGGCGACCGACGGCCAACCGTCCTTCGCGCCCAATATATTTTCAGCCGGTTCAGACCGGCGATCATCGCGTCGATATTTTTAAGACCTTCGGCCGAGCCATTCTGGCGCACTGCGACGCATTGCTTGGCGCGAGATTAATTTGAGGATCGAGACAAGGCTCAGGCGCTTTGGCGCGGCACCAGCTTTCCCTGAAACAGACGGTCGAAATCGCGGTCCTCGGAACTGCCGAGCACTTCCACCAGGTATTCCACCATTTCGGTGAGCGGTTGGCGGTAGGTCGTCAGGCGATAGTTGACGCTTTCGGCTTGGGGAACATCGTCGAAACCCGTGACGGCGATATCGTCAGGCACGCGCAGGCCGAGCTTGTGTCGGATGACATCGATGGCGCCGATCGCAAGCGCGTCGTTTTCGCAGACAATGATATCCGGCAGTGCTTCTGGGGCGCGACCGACCAGCGTTTCGCTGACAATATCGGCGGCCAGTGCCGGATCATAAGCCGAAACGCTGACCGTGATAGGCTCTACGCCGAAATGCTCCCGCCAATAATCGATGAAGGTTTCCTGGCGCAGAAGATGGGCGGAATAGGTGCGCGGTCCGGCAAGAAACATCGGCCTGCGATAGCCGCGGCCATGCACATAATTGGCCACTTCCTTCATCGCATGGATGTCGTCCACGGCGATTGAAATGGTGTTCGGATTGCGTGACGTCCGCGCGAAAATGATCAGTTTGCGGAAGCGTCGGGCATGAAGTGCCGTTTCCAGCACTTCATCGTCGAACTGGATACCGATGAGGATCACCGCATCGACCCGTCTCTGGCTGGCGTTCAGCAGCGCGTGGCTGGCGTCGTCCCTGTCGAGCGTATTGACCAGCAGGATATCCCATCCCTCACGCCGCAGAATACGGGTAAGGCGTTCCATCATGATCAGCTTGTGCGGATTGGCGAAGTCGTCGATCAGCAGCGCCACCAGATGCGAGCGGTCCGAGGCAAGGCTCGCGGCCCTGAGATCGGGCACATAGCCCAGGCTTTCGGCTGCCGCCATGACCTTCTTCAGGCTTTTCGGCGAAATCGATGCTTCCTTGCGGAAGGCCCGATTGACCGTCCAGCGCGACACGCCGGCGGCAAGCGCCACATCATCGGCAGTGACATGGTCAGTAAAGCCGGGTTGTTTCTTGTCTGGCATACCTGTCTCCCGCTCTCCATGTACCGACCCCGCAATACGATTGATAGCGCCCTTTGCACTTAACCCGAAACATTTTTTGCTCCCGCGAGCAAATAGCACTTGCTCCCGCGAGCAAAACTGGCAATAGTGATGGTGAGGATGGCAACAAACTGGTTGCCCGGGAGGAAAAATTGCTAAAAATTGGTTTGCTCGGCGCGGGCCGAATTGGCCGCGTCCACGCTGTAAATATCGCTGGTCATGCCGCAACTACGCTTGCCGCCGTCTCCGATGTGAATGAAGAGGCTGCGCAATCTCTTGCTGCGGCCTATGGTGCTCGGGCGCTTGGCACGGATGCCATTCTCGCGGACGCTTCGATTGATGCGGTCCTGATTGCCACATCGACCGATACCCATTCCGATCTGATCGAAAAGGCGACAGCTGCCGGCAAGGCAGTGCTGTGCGAAAAGCCCGTCGATCTCTCGCTGGAGCGGGCCAAGGCCTGCCTTGCGAAAACCGCCGACAGCGGGAAACCGGTCATGATCGGCTTCAACCGCCGCTTCGATCCGAACTTCGCAGCGGTCCGGGCGGCTCTTTCCGCCGGAGATATCGGCAAGGCGGAACTGCTGTCGATCACGTCGTTCGATCCCGCGCCGCCGCCGGTCAGCTATATCAAGGTCTCAGGCGGCCTGTTCCGCGACATGATGATCCATGATTTCGACATGGCGAATTTCATGATGGGCGGCGCGCCGGCTTCAATCCATGCGGTTGGCACGTCGATCGTGGATCCGGCGATCGGGGCAGCCGGCGATGTCGATACGGCCGTGGTGACACTGACCTATACCGATGGTCGCATTGCGGTCATCAAGAATAGTCGTCGGGCGGTCTACGGCTATGATCAGCGTCTGGAACTGCTGGGCTCGGAGGGACTGCTTTCGGCCGCCAATATCTTGGAAAACACGGTTTCGAAGGCAACGAAAGCGGGCGTCACCAGCGCCAAGCCCGAGTTTTTCTTTCTCGAACGCTACATGCGCGCCTATGCAATCGAGTGGGACGCCTTCGTCTCGTCCATAGTCAATGGCACGCCGCTGCCGGTCTCGCTGGAAGACGGCATTGCGGCGCTGGCGCTCGCCGAGGCGGCAACGCAATCGGCCAAGTCCGGGCAACCGGTCAAGCTGGCGCTTTGAATTCAAGTGGCGTCCAGGCGACGCCGCAAACCAATGATCGGGAATGCCGGGATGGAGGCGCTTCCGACATCAGTATCCGGGCCAAGGGGCCGGAGGGAGTGGACGCTCGGGAGTGGCGTCCAATGAAACTCAAATGGGAGGATAGCATGAATAAATTTCTAGCAGCTGTCGCAACTGCTGCCGTGATCGCGGCAGCCGGGCCAGCCTTTGCCACCGACATCGTCGTCGTCGCACATGGCCAGGCCAACGACCCTTTCTGGTCGGTGGTCAAAAACGGTGTCGAGAAGGCCGGCAAGGACACAGGCGCAAACGTCGAGTTTCGTTCGCCTGAGACCTTCGATATGGTGCAGATGAGCCAGATGATCGACGCTGCCGTCAATCAGGAGCCTGATGGCCTCGTGGTTTCGGTGCCCGACGCAGATGCGCTCGGTCCGTCGATTGAACGCGCCGTCGCAGCCGGCATTCCGGTCATCACCATGAACTCCGGCTCCGACGTGTCGCACAAGCTTGGCGCACTTCTGCATGTCGGTCAGTCGGAATTCGACGCTGGCGAAATCGCCGGCAAGAAACTGGCCGAAATGGGTGGAACCAAGGGCATTTGCGTCAACCAGGAAGTGGGCAATGTGTCGCTCGATCTGCGTTGCCAGGGCTTTGAAAAGGGCTTTGCTCATCCTGTAACGGTTATCCCGACCCAAAACGATCCGGCAGAGGTCGAAGCCAAGGTTCGTGCCGCGCTTGAATCCGATGCCGATGTCGATACCGTTCTCGGTCTCGGTGCATCGCTTGTCGGCGAACCTGCCGTCAAGGCAGCGCAGGCTCTCGGTCGCGACAAGGTTCTGATCGCATCCTTCGATCTCTCGGCGGGCTTCCTGCAGGATGTTGCTGACGGCAAGGCCGCCTTTGCAATCGACCAGCAGCAATTCCTGCAGGGCTATCTGCCCGTGGTCTTCCTCGCGCTCAACGCGGAATACGGTTTGATGCCTGGCGGTGACGTGCCGTCCGGCCCGAACCTTGTCACCAAGGACAGCGCAGCCAAGGTCATCGACCTGTCTGCCAAGGGTATCCGCTAAGCACAGTCATCCAGGCCGCGTGTTTGTCGCGCGGCCTGGTCAACGACGGGGAGGAAGCCATGTCGACCGATACAACGGTGCAAGCGGACGAGCGGATCAAGACCGAGTCCTTTGCCACCAAGCTGATGAAACGACCGGAATTGGGGGCCATCGGGGGCGTTATCCTCGTCACCGTTTTTTTCCTGATCACTGCCGACCGCACGATGTTTACTCTATCGGGCATCATGAACTTCATGACGCCTGCAGCCCAGCTCGGCATTCTCGGCATCGCCGCTGCAATGCTGATGATCGGTGGCGAATTCGACCTTTCTATCGGCTCGATGGTGGCATTTTCCGGCATGTTGTTCGGCGCCTTCACCGTGAATATCGGCATGCCGCTGATCATTGCCATTCCCCTGACCATGGGGTTTGCCGCAGCCTTGGGCGCGGCCAACGGGATGATTGTCATCCGTACCGGATTGCCCTCGTTCATCGTCACATTGGCAGGTCTCTTCATCCTGCGCGGCGCAGCGCTTGTCGGCCTGAAGATTTTCACCGGCGGTTCGACCCAGCTGCGCGGCATTCGCGAAGCGGTCGAGGGCGATTTCCTGATGCCGATTTTTTCCGGCGACGCCTTCGATTTCCTGTTCAAATGGCTGGCCGATATCGGTGTGGTCGAGACGTTTAAATCCGGCGCGCCGAAAGTGTCTGGCGTTCCGGTGGAGATTGTCTGGTTCGTCCTGTTTGCGCTGGTGGCGACCTATGTGCTGCTGCGCACGCCTGCCGGTAACTGGATCTTTGCAACCGGCGGCGATTCCCTTGCAGCACAGAATTCAGGCGTGCCGGTCAAGCGCGTGAAGATCTCGCTGTTCATGCTGACCGCGATGGCGGCCGCGCTGGTTGCCATTATCACAGTCATCGATGCGGGCTCCACCGATGCGCGTCGCGGCTTCATGAAGGAGTTCGAGGCCATTATCACCGCGGTCATTGGCGGTTGCCTTCTGACCGGCGGCTACGGATCGGCGATTGGTGCCTTCTTCGGCGCAATCATATTCGGCATGGTGACCATCGGCCTCACCTACACCAAGTTCGATCAGGACTGGTTCCAGATCTTCCTTGGCGGAATGCTTCTGCTCGCGGTGATCTTCAACAACGTCATCCGCAGACGCGTGACCGGGGAGCGCTGACATGACCGCACCGATCATTCATATGGAAAACATCAAGAAGCAATATGGCAATGTCATTGCGCTGAACGGTGTGACATTCGACGTCACGGCAGGCGAATGCCATTGCCTGCTGGGCGACAACGGGGCCGGCAAGTCGACCTTCATCAAGACCATGTCCGGCGTCCACAAGCCAACCGAGGGCACGATCACTTTCGAAGGCAAGGCACTGTCCTTCGACAGTCCCCGAGACGCCATGGAGGCTGGCATTGCCACCGTGTTCCAGGATCTTGCAATGATCCCGCTGATGTCGGTAACCCGCAACTTCTTCATGGGGCGGGAGCCTACGAAGGGGCGGGGACTGTTCAAGCGTTTCGATCTGGAAACCGCAAACGAGATCACCATGGAGCAGATGCGCAAGATGGGCATCAACCTGCGTGGTCCCGACCAGGCGGTCGGCACGCTCTCCGGCGGCGAACGGCAAACGGTCGCTATCGCCCGCGCGGTCTATTTCGGTGCGAAGGTTCTGATCCTCGACGAGCCGACCTCGGCGCTCGGCGTGCGCCAGACCTCCAATGTTCTGGCCACCATCAACAGGGTTCGTGAACAAGGCATCGGCGTTGTCTTTATCTCGCACAATGTGCGCCATGCCATGGCCGTGGGCGACCGCTTCACCGTGCTCAATCGCGGCCAGACGCTCGGCACCGCCACCAAGGGCGAGATCACCGCGTCCGAATTGCAGGACCTGATGGCCGGCGGACAGGAAATGGCGGAACTGGAAGGCTCGCTCGGCGGGACCATCTGATCGAATGGCGGACGGCGTGCAGGCCGTCCGTCCTTACATGGAAAACGGGGATAGCATGTCGCATCCAATGCCTCAAAAACCTCTTGGTATCGCCCTGATCGGCACTGGTTTCATGGGCAAATGCCATGCCATGGCCTGGCGTAACGTGGCGACCGTCTTTGGTGGTGCGCATCCGCGGCTGGAAATTCTGGCCGACGCGACTGATGCGCAGGCAGCGGCTTTTGCCGCACAGTTCGGCTTTGCGCGGGCAACCGCCCGCTGGGAAGATGCCGCGACCGATCCCGATGTCGATATCGTCTCCATCACCGCGCCCAATGGCATGCACCGCCCGATGGCGGAAGCCGCGCTGAAGGCCGGCAAGCATGTCTGGCTGGAAAAGCCGATGGCACTCACGCTTGACGACGCGCGCGCCATGGCAACCCTCGCCGCGACGCATTCGGGGCAGATGACGATCCTCGGATACAACTATTTGCGAAGCCCGGCATTTCAGGCGGCGCGGCGCATGGTCAGCAGCGGCGAGATCGGCAAGCCGATGGCTTTTCGCGGCGTCTATGACGAAGACTATTCCGCCGACCCGCTCCTCCCGTGGTCCTGGCGGATGACTCACGAAGGTGGCGGTCTGGGCGCACTGGGCGACCTCGGTTGCCACCTCGTGAGCCTTATGACCGCCTTGATGGGGCCGGTGAGCGAGATTACCGCCCAGACACAGATTGTCGTAGCCAACCGGCCATCCCCCGATGGACCAAAGCCTGTCGAGAATGAAGACAGCGCCTTGGCGCTCATCCGCTTTGCTTCCGGCGCCCATGGGTCGTTTGCCACTTCGCGCGTCGCTCGGGGGCGCAAATGCCGGCTGCAATGGGAGATCCATGGCACCGAAGGCAGCATCGTGTTCGACCAGGAAAACATGAATGAGCTATGGGTTCACAGATCAGGCGAGGCCGGCTTTACCAGGCATCTGACGGGACCCGAGCAGCCTGACTTTACAGCCTTTTGCCCGGCACCCGGACATAATTTCGGCTTCAACGAGCAAAAGGTGATCGAGGCGCGCGACCTGTTGAGCGCCATTGCCGGTGGACCAGCCTGCGGACCTGATTTCGCACAAGGACTTGAGATCGAAAAGGTCATTCACGCCATGGCCGCCTCCCATGGTGCTGCCATACGGATTGAAAGGTAATCGGTATGACGAAAACACTGGATGTCATCACCATCGGTCGAGCGGGTGTCGACCTCTATGGCGCGCAGATCGGCGGCCGTCTCGAGGACATGGGATCGTTTGAGAAATATATCGGCGGCTCCCCCACCAATATTGCCTGCGGCAGTGCGCGGCTCGGCTTGAAGACCGCGTTGATCAGCCGCGTTGGCAACGAGCACATGGGCCGCTTCATCCTGGAGCAGTTGAAGCGGGAAGGGGTGTCCACGCAAGGCGTGAAGACCGATCCGGACCGTCTGACCGCTTTGGTGATCCTCGGCATCCGTGACGACGAGCAGTTTCCGCTGATTTTCTACCGCGAGAATTGTGCCGACATGGCGCTGTGCGAAGACGATATCGATGAAGACTTCATCGCTTCGGCGCGTGCCGTTGTGGTCACCGGCACCCATCTCAGCAATCCGAGCACGGAAGCAGCCGTCATCAAGGCGCTGAAGCTGGCGCGCATGCACGGCCTGCGCACCGCACTGGATATCGACTACCGCCCCAATCTCTGGGGCGTGGCCGGTCATGGCGACGGCGAAAGCCGTTTCGTCGAAAGCGCAAAGGTAACAGCCAAACTGCAGGCCACGCTTTACTATTTCGATCTGATCGTCGGCACCGAAGAGGAATTCCACATCGCCGGCGGATCGACAGATACGCTTGCGGCACTGCGCGCTGTGCGCTCCGTCAGCAAGGCGACCCTCGTGTGCAAGCGCGGCCCGTTGGGTGCCGTCGCCTTCGAGGCCGATATTCCCGGCAGCCTCGATGACGGACAGTCCGGTCAAGGGTTTCCAATCGAGGTGTTCAACGTCCTGGGCGCGGGCGACGGGTTTTTCTCCGGTCTGTTGCGCGGCTGGATGACGGACCAGGACTGGCCGACATCACTCAAATTCGCCAATGCCTGCGGCGCCTTTGCGGTCAGCCGCCACGGCTGCACACCGGCCTATCCAAGCTGGGAAGAGCTGCAATTTTTCCTCAAGCGCGGCGTTGTTCAACCCGATTTGCGCAATGATGCCGAACTCGAGCAGATCCACTGGTCCACGACGCGGCAAAAGCGCGTGAACGGCGACTGGTCGACCATGCGCGTCTTTGCCTTCGATCATCGGGCGCAACTGGAGGAGATGGAGGGCTATAGCCTGCATAAGGGCGCGGCCTTCAAGGAGCTTTGCCTCGATGCGGCGCTGAAAGTTCAGGCGGGCCGCCATGGCTACGGCATTCTCTGCGACAACCGCATCGGCCGCTCGGCCTTGCACCGCGCCTCCGGTTCGGGGCTTTGGGTTGGGCGACCGACAGAATGGCCAGGCTCCCGTCCGCTCAATCTGGAGCCGGAACTGGGCAGCGATTGCGGGACGCTCACGGAATGGGCACGCGAGGACGTGGTCAAGGTTTTGTGTTTCTGCCATCCGGACGACACAGCCGAGATGCGCGGCGAGCAGGAAGCAACGGTCAAGCGTCTGTTCGCGGCATCCCGCCGCAACAAGCTGGAATTTCTGCTGGAAGTCATTCCCTCCAAGGTCGGCCCGGTGGACGATAACACCACTGCGACCCTGATCCAGCAGTTCTATCAGGCGGGCATCTATCCGGACTGGTGGAAACTGGAGCCGATGAAGACCAATGGTGGCTGGGAGAATGCCATAGCGGCCATCGAAAGCCATGACACTCACACACGCGGCATTGTCGTCCTTGGCCTGGACGCGCCGGAGCAGGACCTGTCGGCCAGCTTCCAGATCGCAGCGCGCTTCGATCTGGTCAAAGGGTTTGCCGTCGGTCGAACAATCTTTGGCGATGCAGCACGGGCCTGGCTGAAGGGCGAGATCGACAATACCGCTGCCGTCGAACAAATGGTGACGCGCTATGCGCGGCTCTGTGAAATCTGGGATGCGGCGCGTGGCAAGGCACGGGAGCAGGCAGCATGAACACGATCAGACTGACGGCAGCACAAGCCATGGTAAAATGGCTCTCGGCGCAAATGACCGAAGACGGCGAACGTTTCATAGACGGAGTCTGGGCAATCTTCGGCCACGGCAATGTGGCCGGGATTGGTGAGGCGCTGCAGAAGGCCGGCAACAGCCTGCCGACCTGGCGAGGCCAGAACGAACAGACCATGGCCCATGCGGCAATCGCCTATGCCAAGGCAAAGAAGCGCCGCCGCGCCCAGGCGGTTACATCCTCCATCGGACCGGGTGCGACAAACATGGTGACAGCGGCAGCGCTTGCCCATGTGAACCGTCTGCCGCTGCTGCTGATCCCCGGCGACGTCTTTGCCAATCGACGGCCGGATCCGGTCCTGCAGCAGATTGAAGATTTCGACGACGGCACCGTGACCGTCAATGACTGCCTGCGACCGGTCAGCCGCTATTTTGACCGTATCATGCGGCCCGAGCAACTGTTGACCGCACTTCCACGCGCCTTGAGGGTGATGACCGATCCTGCCAATTGTGGGCCAGTGACATTGTCCTTCTGCCAGGACGTACAGGCCGAGGCCCATGACTGGCCAGAGGAGTTCTTCGAGCGCAAGGTCTGGCGTATTCGCAGGCCGGCACCCGACAGCAGGGACATTCAGGATGTCGCAGCAGTCATCCGCGCTGCGCGCAATCCCGTCATCGTCGCCGGCGGCGGCGTGATCTACAGCGAAGCTGAACAGGTGCTGGCCGATTTCGCGACCCGCCACGCCATTCCTGTCATCGAAACCCAGGCGGGCAAATCCTCTCTGGCACAAAGCCATCCGATGAATTTCGGTGCCGCTGGTGTTGACGGATCGGCAGCGGCGAACGCGCTGGCCCGCAAGGCAGACGTGGTTATTGGCGTCGGCACGCGCTTCCAGGATTTCACCACCGGCTCGTGGTCGCTTTTCGAGGCGCAAGACCGCAAGCTCGTCTCGATCAATGTGCATGGCTATGATGCCGACAAGCATGGCGCGCTCGGACTGGTCGCCGATGCAAGGGTCGCGCTTGAGGCATTGTGCGCGGCGCTGGGCGACCACCAGGCGCCGGCACCGGACGAAGAAGCGCGAGCCGAATGGCTGGCAGCAGTCGATCGCCACTGTGCAGCGCCTGGTCAGGACGCGACAGGCGATCTGCCGACAGATGCGCAGGTGATCGGCGCGGTGCAGCGCGCGACCGGCGATGATGCGATCGCCATGTGTGCTGCCGGCACGATGCCTGGCGCGCTGAAGCTGCTCTGGCAGCCAAGCCAGGGTGGCTATCACATGGAATACGGGTTTTCCTGCATGGGCTACGAAATCGCCGGTGCGATGGGCCTCAAGCTGGCGCGCCCCGAGCGGGAGGTGATCTGCTTCGTTGGCGATGGTTCCTACATGATGGCCAATTCCGAACTGGCAACCGCCGTCATGCGCAAGGTGCCGTTCACCGTCGTCCTGACGGACAATCGTGGCTATGGCTGCATCAACCGGCTTCAGCAGGCCAGCGGCGGCGAGCAATTCAACAATCTCTACAAGGATTGCAATGTCGAACAGCAGCCGCATATCGATTTCGTCGCTCACGCAGCGGCCATGGGCGCTCATGCCGTGAAGGCAGCCGATATCGCCGATCTCGAGACCCAGATTGCCGCAGCACGCGGACGCGACATTCCCACCGTCATCGTCATCGACACCGATCCTATGCCAGGTCCGGGTTTTGGCGACGCCGGACATTGGTGGGACGTGGCCGTGCCGCAGGTGGGCACCACAGACAAGCTTAGCCAGGCCTATGCGCGCTACCTTGAGGGTGCAGTACGCCAGAAACTCGTGAATTAAGGACAGACGATGATCCGTTTCGGCACCAACCCCATTGCCTGGGCCAATGACGACGACCAGACCCTGGGCGCCAACATCCCAACCGACCAGATCCTGCGCGAGGCCGCCAGGATCGGCTTTGACGGAATCGAGAATGGCCATCGTTGGCCTGCTGATCCCGAAGAACTGAAGCAACTGCTTGGCTCCTATGGACTTGCGTTCATCTCCGGCTGGTACTCGCTCAATCTGCTGGCGCAATCCGTTGAGGCGGAGAAGACGGCAATCCAGCCGCATCTCGACAGGCTCAAGCATAATGGCTGCACGGTCTGCATCGTCTGCGAAACCTCCAATACCATTCAGGGCAGCCAGACACCGCTGTCACAAAGCCCGGTTCTTTCGGGAGACGAGATGCGGGCCTTCGGTGCAAAGGTCGAGGAACTGGCTGCCTTCACTGCGGCTCAAGGCATTGCCCTTGTCTATCATCATCATATGGGCACAGTGGTGGAAACCCCAACAGAGATCGACGCTTTCATGGCGGCGACAGGCCCGGCGACGCGCCTGCTCTTTGACGCAGGCCATTGCTTCTTCGGTGGCAATGGCAGCGATCCAGCGCCGGTGCTGCGCAAATATGCCGATCGTGTCAGCCATTTTCACGCCAAGAATGTCCGCCCCTCAGTCATGCGCCAGGTGCGCGAAACAGGCATGTCCTTCATGGACGGCGTGCGTGCCGGCGTGTTCACGGTTCCGGGCGATGCAGAAGGCGGCGTCGAATTCGCGCCATTGCTGCAGATCCTCAAGGAGGCAGGCTATGACAGCTGGATCGTCATTGAGGCTGAACAGGATCCGGATGTCCACAACCCGTTCGAATATCAATCCTTGGGCCTGAAAACGCTGAAGGCCGCAGCGGCCGAGACCGGCCTGATCTGAAAACCACCACAGGGAGACCCACCATGGCCAATCTTCTCCACCGCCCTTTCGGCAGCCACGGCAAGGTGCATGACATCACCCCGGCCTCCGCCGGCTGGCGTTATGTCGGCTTTTCGCTCTATCGGCTGCGCGCAGGCGAGCAGGCATGCGAGGTGACCGGCGACCGGGAAGTCATTCTGGTGATGGTGGAAGGCAAGGCGGCAATCCGGGGGGCAGACAAGGACTGGGGGGTGTTGGGCGAGCGCATGAATGTGTTCGAGAAAACGCCGCCGCACTGCCTCTATCTGCCAGACGGCACGGACTGGGAGGCTGTGGCCGAGACCGACTGCGTCATCGCAGTCTGCTCGGCGCCCGGAAAGGGCGGTCACGCCGCCCGCCGCATCGGTCCCGATGGCATCACGCTGACACAGCGGGGCGAGGGCACGAACACGCGCTACATCAACAATATCGCCATGGAAAACGAGGACTATTGCGACTCGCTGTTGGTAACCGAGGTGTTTACTCCTGCAGGCCACTGGTCGAGCTATCCAAGTCATCGCCATGACGAGGATGATTTCCCGCGGATTACCTATCTGGAGGAAACCTATTATCACCGGCTCGACCCGGCTGATGGCTTCGGTGTGCAGCGCGTCTATACCGACGACCTGCAGCTCAACGAAACCATGGCTGTGCATGACGGCGATGTGGTCTGCGTGCCGCGTGGTCACCATCCCTGTGGCGCGCCGCATGGTTTCCAGATGTATTATCTCAACGTCATGGCCGGCCCCTTGCGGAAATGGCGCTTCGTCGCGGCCCCTCCGGTCGAGCATCTGATGCGCTGATCCCAGACCTTTTTCTCAGGAAGTTCGACCATGGAACAGCCCTTCATCCTTGCCGCCTGTGCCGAAATGCTCTGGCGCGACAGACCGATCGAATGGCGCGCGGCACGCCTTGCCGAAATGGGCTTTGAAGTCGGCCTCTGGAACTGGCCGGATCACGACCTGGCCGCGCTGGAAAAATCCGGTGCCACATTTTCGATCATGAACGGCTATCTGACCGGTCGGCTCGCCGACGACGAAGGGGCCGATGAACTGCTGCGCTCGGCGCGCGAGACTGCTCAGGTCGGCAAGCGGCTCGGCGTGGCCCGTCTGAACCTCCATGGCACGGGTCTGGGCGAGGGCGGATTACCGGCGATACCCCGCGAAATCGTCACCGGCGCCATGTGGCTGAAGGCGCGCGACACGCTGGCCCGCATTGCCGACATGGCGGATCAGGAAGACGTTATCTTCACCCTGGAAAATCTCAACCTGCCGGTCGATCATCCCGGCACGCCCTTCGGCCGCGCCGCAGACACACTGGCACTTGTCTCCTCCGTCGACCATCCGCGGCTCAGGCTCAATCTCGACCTCTACCATGCCCAGATCGGTGAGGGGAACCTGATCGAAACCTGCCGTGCCTGCCTGCCATGGGTCGGAGAAATCCAGGTGGCTGACGTACCCGGACGCTGCGAGCCGGGAACCGGCGAAATCAATTATCCTGTTATCGCGCGTGCTCTCAATGAGATGGGCTATCGCGGTCCGGTCGCCATGGAGGCCTATGCCAAAGGCGATCCGCAAGACGCACTCGAGGCATTTCGCGCGGCCTTCACGATATAGCCCCAGGTTCCATCAGTGAAACCCGACGGGAATTTGAGTGTCCAGACTTTAGAACAACGCTCGATCTTGTCTCGCTTTCAGTGGCAACGCGACCCGATCAGGCCTCGGCTTCGATGCATACGGGGATCGACTTGGATGCCGGCGTTTTCGACAAAGCGTCATGATGGTCGATGGCGATCAGAACATTGCATTCGGGATAGTAGGAACAGATCGTGCCTCTCGGCAGCTTGTGCGGGGTTACTTTCAAGCCACCGAGAACGCGACGCCGACCGTCGTCATAGTCGCTGACCAGGCGAACAGTCTGGCCCGGCTCCAGGCCAGCTTCAGCGATATCCGCTTCACACATCAGCACGACGTCGCGGGTGCCTTCTATACCGCGAAAGCGATCCGAATACCCGTAGATCGTGGTGTTGAACTGGTCATTGGAGCGCATGGTCAGCAGGCTGTACCGCCCGGGCTTGTCGGTGAATGCGAGTGAGTTGAGCCGTTCAGGGCTGGTGAAGATCGCCTTCTTTTCCGGCGTGTTCCAGATCCGCTCATGAGCGCCATTGCCGCGATAAAAGCCGCCGGGGGTAAATATCCGCTTGTTGTAATCCGCGAAATCTTCCGGATAGGTCTGTTCGATCAGATCGCGGACGAGACTGTAGTCACCGCCCCATTCCGACCATTTGAGTTTCGGATTGGGTTTCAGGGTCGCGTCGGCAAGGCCAGCGACGATGGCCAGTTCGCTCTTCAACTGCCTGGACGCGGGCGTGCGCTTGCCGGTCGAACCATGGATATGAGAGAAGCTGTCCTCGATGGTGATCGCCTGATTACCGGTTGCCTGTTCGTCGAGTTCCGATCTCGCAAGACAGGGCAGGATATAGGCTTTTTTCGCCGGGAACAGATGACTGCGGTTGAGCTTGGTCGAGACCATGACCGAAAGCTCTTGCGCTGCCCAGCCCCGTTCCATCTCTTCCTGTTCTGGCACGGCACGGAGCAGATTGCCGCCAAGGGAGATGAATGCCTTGATCTCGCCCGACATCAAACCCTTCACCGCATCGACGATATGGGTGCCGTCCTCAGTCGGGGGATCGAAGTCGAACAGGGCCTTCAGCTTGTCCATGGGGACCAGCTTGGCTTTCTCGGCAATACCGACCGTGCGCTGACCTTGAACGTTGGAGTGACCGCGGACAGGACAGCAGCCGGCACCTTCGCGACCGATATTGCCGCGGAGAAGAAGCAGGTTGACCAGCATTGCAATATTGAGAGCGCCGTGGGCATGCTGGGTGAGCCCCATACCATAGACGCCGATTACCCGCTCCGCCTCGACATAGACCTGACCAGCCGCGCGCAAGGCGTCTTCAGAGAGGCCGCTCTCGCGTTCAATGTCCTTCCATTGCGCTTCACGCACGCAGTCGATGAATTTTTCGAAACCGGTCGTGTGCTGATCGATGAAGTCCAAGTCCAGCACGCGCTTTTCGCCATTTGCCCTGGCCAGATCGTCTGCCTCGACCACGACCTTGCAAAGACCCATAATTGCGGCCACGTCACCGCCGCTGCGGACCTGGAGATACTGATCGGAGATCTGGGTCTCGTGTCCTGTCAGCATGTCGGTCGGGCTTTGCGGATTGACGAAGGAGACCAGGCCCTGCTCCATCACCGGATTGAAGGTGACGATCCTGGCTCCACGCTGCTTGGCCTCCTGAAGAGGATGCAGAAAACGAGGGCTGTTGGAGCCGGGGTTCTGGCCGAAGAAGAAGAAACAATCCGTCTTTTCCAGATCGTCCCAGACGATGGTGCCGACCGGGGAGCCGATGACTTTGGTGAGCCCGACCGACGTCGTCTCGTGGCACATGTTTGAACTCTGCGGAAGATTATTGTTGCCGTAAAGCCTGGCGAACAGGGCGTATAAATAGGATGCCTCCAGCCCAGCATGGCCGGACGAATAGAAGACGACGTCTTTGGGGTCGAGGTGGTTGAGCGTCGCGGCGATGGCGGTGAATGCCTCGTCCCAGCTGATTTCCACATATCGATCCGTCGCCGTATCATAGCGCATGGGGTGAGTGAGCCGGCCGGTCATTTCGAGATCATGATCTTTCCACGATCTCAGGTCGCCAACAGTATGGCTCTCCCAAAAATCCGGGCCGCACCGAGCGCTAGTCGTTTCCCAAAGGGTAGCCTTGGCGCCATTTTCGCAAAATTCGAATGCGCTGTAATTGGCAGGCTTGGGCCAGGCACAGGAGGCACACATATACCCGCCCGGTTTGTTCTGGCGGCGAAGCGTGTCTATCGCAGCGGGAGTGGGCCAGGCATCTCCATAGATACGGGCCATGGATTTCAACGAGCCCCAGCCGCCTGCGGGCCCCTCGGATTCAGGATTTGTGATCTTGTCAGTCATGGAGGGCCTCCTGCGGTTCGCTAGGAAATCGAACGCGACAGATGTCTGAAGGTTTCCAGATGGACGAAGTTTAATCTTCAGCTATCGGCGAGACCGATCAGCCCGCAAAGGCTCCGCAAAAGTCAGCACCGGGCTGCATATAAATCAATACCCGCGTTCAGGATGCGACATAGCTACAGCTTATTTTCAACGCATGCACCCAATGCTCTGTCGCGCCCTTGCGCCTTTTGAAACCTGCGCTATCGTTTACCCGCGATTCGTCGCCTGGAGGATTTATGCGTCAGCAACAAAAGACGTTCATCATTGAGCGAAAGACATCCCGTAAAATAAAGTCTGATACCGGCAAGCCCTCGATATGGGGCAAGCTGGATCTCACTGTGGATCAGGATGAGACGTTTGAGAGTGGCCCGACCGATGAAACGGTCGCCGTAAAGGACCATGAACCGCGCTGAAAATCAGCGGCCGCATCTTGCTTTGCCGTGCTGGCAGATCACCAAGCCCTTAAAATTCGACCTCGAGCTCTATGATTTCATCCGGCTCGGCGATGGCGTCATTGGTCCACTCGACCATTAACGGCCAAGAAAACACGGTCTCGCAATAGGCAGCCAGCAGCGGCTCCAGATCTACGGAATAGGTGCGAAAGCGGCTGCAGACCGGTGCATACATGGCATCGGCGACGGTCGGTGTCGTGCCAAACAGCCACGGTCCGCCGCTCTTTTCCAGACATTCGGTCCATATTGTCTTGATACGCTCGACATCCGGTCGCGCGCCTGAGAAAATCTTGAAGCTTTTATGGGTGGACTTCAGGTTCATCGGCAAGGCGGACCTGAGATTGTGGAAGCCGGAATGCATTTCGCCGGAGATGGACCGGCAGCGCGCCCGGGCCGCCTGGTCTTTGGGCCACAGTCCCGCCTCTGGAGCCAGTTCGTGGAGATATTCGGCGATTGCCAGCGTATCCCATACCGCCACGTCCTTATGGGTCAAGCGCGGCACAAGAACGGATGGCGACAGAAGCAGCAATTCCTGACGGGCCTCGTCATCCAGCTCCACCAGGATCTCGGTAAAGTCCAGTCCTGCCATCTTGCACAACAGCCAACCTCGCAATGACCAGGAAGAGTAGTTCTTGGAGGAGATTGTGAGTGTCGCCTGTGACATCGAAGTCTATCCCTGTCGGAAATCTTATGCGTGCTGCAACAATGTTCTCGCATAGCGGGATCTAATGCACTAGCATTTTTTGCAATGCAGCAATTGCGTTGCTACGGGGTTTTTCGATGATGCTCTACCAAACCTACCAGTTTCAGGACGATCTGATGGCGCCGATGCGCGACCTCGCCCGAAGACTGCAGAGCTTTACGCCCGCAACCCTGTTTGAGCCGGTCGCCGAAATGTCGCGCTATTTCGGTGCTGCAATGGAACTGATTTCTCGCTTCGAGATCATCCATACAGCACCGCCCTTTGAAATTTCATCAGTTCTGATCGGCAATCAGGATGCGCCGGTGACGATCGAGACAGTCCTGGACCTTCCCTTCGGCAAGCTGCTGCACTTTGCCGTGGATGTCGACACGCCGCGACCTCGGGTCCTCGTGGTTGCTCCTCTGTCCGGACATTTCGCGACACTTCTCAGGGGAACAGTCCAGACCCTGCTTAAAGATCATGATGTCTATATTACGGACTGGGCCAATGCCCGTGACGTTCCGGTCTCCGCCGGGCGCTTCGGCATCGATGATTACGTTGATTATGTCGTGCGTTTTCTGGAGGAAATAGGGCCGGGCGCACATGTGCTGGCCGTTTGTCAGCCCTGCGTGCAGGCGCTGGCCGCGGTCGCGGTGATGTCTGAGGACAATCATCCGGCAACACCACGCACCATGACACTGATGGCCGGACCGATCGATCCGCGCGAAAGCCCGACCAAGGTCAACGAGCTTGCCGTATCCAAGCCGCTCTCCTGGTTCCAACGCACCCTCATCAGCACGGTGCCCCACCGCCATGGCGGCGGCGGCAGACGGGTTTATCCGGGCTTCCTGCAACTGGTCGCCTTCATGTCCATGAATATGGAACGCCACCTTCAGGCCCATCGGAACCTGTTCGAGCATCTGGGAAAGGGCGAGGTCGAGAAGGCGGAGAAAATCAAAACCTTCTATGACGAGTATTTTGCCGTTCTGGACATGACCGAGGAGTTCTACATCGAGACGATTGATCGGGTCTTCCAGAAAGCGGAACTGGCAACCGGCCACTTTACCCATCATGGCCGCAAGGTCGATCCGGCGCATATCCGCAACACGGCCTTGTTGACCGTGGAAGGGGGACGCGACGATATCTGCGCACTGGGTCAGACATCGTCCGCCCACGAATTGTGCCGTTCGCTGCGCCCTCACTTGAAGCGACATCATCTGCAGGCAAATGTCGGCCATTACGGCGTCTTCAACGGCAGGCGTTGGGAGACGGAAATCTATCCGGTGGTGCGCAACATGATCCTGGCGATGGAATAGCAAAGGCGAAGGGCACGCCCGTCCCTGTTGAACCGGGCGGCCAAAATCCTTTCTCTTCGGGTTACAATAGCGCACGCGGGGCCTACATATGCTCGCATCCTTCATAGCTTGATCCGGGCCCCATGCTGCTCACTCTTCGCGATGTCACGAAATCCTACACCACCGTCGAGGGACGGTTAGAGATCCTGAGGGGCATCGACCTCGATCTCGATGCCGGGGAAAGCGTGGCACTGACCGGCGAATCCGGGAGCGGCAAGAGTACCCTGCTGCACCTTGCCGCCGGACTGGACCGGGCCGATGCCGGCGAAATCGTTTCCAGCGGGCTTTCGCTTGCCAGACTCGATGACAAAGGACGGGCCGAATATAGGCGCCGCTCCGTCGGCCTTGTGTTTCAGCAGTTCAACCTCATTCCATCGCTCGATGTCGCGGCCAATATCTCCTTCCATGCAAAGCTCGCCGGCAGGCATGATCCGGCATGGGAAAGCGAGCTCGTTGCGCTTCTGGGGGTCGAGACACTTCTTTCGCGCTACCCGGAGCAACTTTCCGGGGGACAGCAGCAGCGGGTGGCGATTGGCCGAACGCTGGCTGCAAAGCCGCCGCTGGTGCTGGCCGACGAACCGACCGGGAATCTGGATGAGGCAACGGGCGATGCTGTCCTCTCGGTCATGCTGTCCCTGACGAAGAGTGCAGGTGCCGCATTGCTGATGGTGACCCATTCCTTGCGGTTGGCGGGGAAGCTCGATCGCCGGGTTCACCTGCACCGCGGAAAGATTGCCTGATGCTCTGGACCGCAGCCACGGCCCTTCTGGCGCATTGGCGACGTCGCCCGTTACAGCTTGCCACGCTTCTGCTCGGGCTTTCTCTGGCGACCGCGCTTTGGTCCGGCGTCCAGGCAATCAATGCAGAGGCAAGGGCAAGTTATGCGCGCGCTGCCTCGGTGCTGGATCAAAACGCGTTGACCCAACTGGTACCCCGGGACGGTGAGACAATACCGCTCAGCACCTACGCCAAATTGCGGCGGGCGGGATGGAATGTGTCGCCAGTCCTTGAGGGTGATCATCGCTTTGGCACCCGGCGCGTACGCATCATCGGGATGGACCCACTGACCATGCCTGCCAGGGAAAGCGGGTTTGAGACTGGCGGTGCAGACAAGCGGACCGCATTCATAAGCGAGCCGGGAATCTTGATGGTGTCTCCGGCGACTGCGGTGCGGCTCAAAGGCGAAACCGAGATGGCCGTTCAGGTCTCGCCCGATATGCCGGACGGTGCCGCCTTTGTCGATATCGGCATCGCCGAGCGCATACTCAACAGACCTGGCGAGCTCAGCCGGCTGGTGGTCTCACCGGACCAACGTCCCGATCTGCCTTCGCTTGAAACGCTTGCGCCAGAGATCGTTACCAGGCCTGCCGGCGAGCGACCCGACGTCGCCCAGTTGACTGACAGCTTTCATCTCAATCTGACGGCCTTTGGTTTCCTTGCCTTTGCCGTTGGCCTGTTCATCGTTTACGCCGCAATCGGCCTTGCCTTTGATCAGCGAAGAGCGACCTTCAGGACCTTGCGTGCACTCGGCCTGCCTTTGTCATCGCTGATTTTACTGGTCATCGGCGAACTCCTGGTTCTGTCATTGCTGGCCGGACTTGTCGGTGTGACTGCCGGGTATTTTGTCGCCTCGCTGCTTCTTCCAGGCGTGGCGGCAACCCTGCAAGGGCTTTATGGTGCAAGTGTTCCGGGCACCTTGTCCATTCGGCCCGAATGGTGGGCAACCGGTATTGGCATTGCAGTTTGCGGAACATTTGTCTCGTCCGTGCAAAGCCTGTGGCGGCTGCACAAAATGCCATTGCTGGCCGCTGCGCAACCACGCGCCTGGGCACGGGCGACTGCCCTCGGTTTGAAGCTTCAGGTCCTGTCCGGTCTGGCGCTGCTGGCCGCCGCGGTGGTTCTGGCGGTATTCGGACACGGGCTTGTCATCGGCTTTGCGGTGTTGGGGGCCTTGCTTCTGGGGGCTGCGCTCCTGTTGCCGGGCCTGTTGTCGGCGGTACTTGCCGCGATGCAAAAGCGTTCTTCGGGCGCGCTCATCACCTGGTTCTGGGCTGATACGCGCCAGCAGCTTCCGGGTCTATCTCTCGCCCTGATGGCACTGCTTCTGGCACTTGCTGCCAATGTGGGCGTCGGAACCATGGTTTCCAGTTTTCGCCTCACTTTTGTCGGCTGGCTGGATCAACGCCTGGCAGCGGAGCTTTATGTGACAGCCCGCGATGAAAATGAGGCAGCGCGACTAAGAGCGTGGCTTCCGTCCCATTCGACATCCGTGCTGCCGATCTGGAGCGTGGAAGGCGAGATATTGGGCGACCGGCTTCAGATCTACGGTGCTGCTGCCAGCGATGCGACCTACCGGGACCACTGGCCGCTTCTGTCTGGCACAGCCGATGTCTGGGATCGCGTGGCAGATGGCGAAGGCGCGCTGATCAATGAGCAGCTCTGGCGTCGCAAGGGGCTTTCCGTCGGCGACACGCTGGCCATGCCTGGAGATTGGGACATTCCGATTGTGGGCGTCTATTCCGACTACGGCAATCCGAAGGGACAGGTCATTATCGGCATCGACACTTTGACCGCCCATTACCCCGATGTTGCCAAGCTCAGATATGGTGTGCGCATTGATCCCGCCGAAGCACCAACCCTGCGTGGCCTGCTGACCTCTGAATTCGGTCTTCCCGCCGACAATATTATCGATCAGGCCGCGCTGAAGAGGCAATCGCGCGCGGTCTTCGATCAGACGTTTGCCGTGACCGGTGCGCTTAATGTCTTCACGCTGGGTGTTGCGGGTTTTGCGATGTTTTCGAGCCTTCTGACGCTGTCGGGCATTCGTCTGCCACAGCTTGCGCCCGTCTGGGCCATGGGTATCCGCCGTCGCGATCTGGCTCTGCTCGAAGTCCTGCGCACTCTGGCACTGTGGTTTGCAACCTTCGTCGCCGCAGTGCCTGTTGGCCTTGGACTGGCCTGGGTGCTTTTGGCGATCGTCAATGTCGAGGCATTCGGTTGGCGCCTGCCGCTCAGGATCTTTCCCCTCGACTGGCTGATACTCGGCCTGGCTGCACTCCTGGCGGCGCTGGTTTCGGTTTTTATCCCGATACGCAGACTGGCAAAAATCGGTCCAGCGGAATTGCTGAGGGTTTTCACCAATGAACGCTAAACAGATATTGGCAGTTCTTGTAACTCTTGCATTGAGCATCGCGCAGCCCATGACTGCCATGGCACAAGGCTTCGCCGGGCTGGGGTCGACGGCCAATGGCTTTGCCATTCCACGTCGGGACAGCCCGATCCAGTTTCCCGCCGACCATGGCGCACATACTGACTACCGGATCGAGTGGTGGTACGTGACAGCCAACCTGACTGGCGAGGACGGAGCGCAATACGGGGTGCAGTGGACACTCTTTCGCTCTGCACTTGCACCCAAGAGCGAAGAGGGTTGGTCCGATCCTCAGCTTTGGATGGGCCATGCCGCCTTGACCACGAAGGACCAGCATCTCGTGGCGGAAAAACTGGCCCGTGGCGGCATTGGTCAGGCGGGAGTGGATGTCGCGCCATTCTCGGCCTGGATCGACGACTGGCAATTGAACGGCATGGCACCATCCGGCGGCGACCCGTTGGATGATGTGAGCCTGCACGCAACCGGCAAAGGCTTCAGCTACACACTGGCCATGTCAGCCAAGGGGCCGTTGGTCTTGCAGGGCGATCACGGTTTTTCGGTCAAGTCTGCCCAAGGACAGGCGAGCTATTACTATTCACAGCCTTTTTACGAGGTCACGGGGTCGCTCAACATTGGGGCCAGGACCATTCGGGTCCATGGAAAAGCCTGGCTCGACCGAGAATGGTCGTCACAACCACTGGCCAAAGACCAGACGGGATGGGACTGGTTCTCCCTGCATCTGGACAGCGGCGAAAAACTGATGGCCTTCCGCCTGCGGGATAGTGGTGAAGGTTACACATCCGCGACCTGGATCGCTGCCGATGGCACGCCGACATCTTTGCCACCCGGATCGGTTGAGATGTCACCCGTACGCTCGGCCCATGTTGGGGACCGAGATATCCCGGTGGCCTGGCGGGTGCAAATCCCCGAGCGGGGTTTCGACGTGACGACGACTCCGTTGAACGACCAGTCCTGGATGGCAACTCGAACGCCGTACTGGGAAGGGCCGATCACCTTTGACGGGAGTTCGACAGGCGAGGGATATCTGGAAATGACGGGATATGAGTGAGGCGGGCGTCCCTTGAATTGCCGCACTGACCTCAGCCCGCCCCTGGTCAACTCACTCAGTGCCTGACCGGTGCATAAAGCCGCCCGAGCAGAATTGGCGTCAGATACATCGGCACCTGATAACAGGCGATGAAGAGCAGCAAGGGCTCGGTAACCGAGGCAGGTAGCGCGGTCAGGAACAGCATTGCGTTACGGTTCCCCGCGATGATGGAATAGGCCGTAAGCGATGCAGACGGTCCGCGTGCGCGCATGGCGCCGAAGACCAGCAATTGCAGGCCGAAGTTCACAGCAAAAGCAGCAACCAAGCTTGTAATCAGTGATCCCGGATGGTTGGCAAAAGCCGGGCCTATCGCCGACATCAGGCCGATGACAGCGACGGCCATCACCAGTGCCGAGAAGCCATCGATTGCCGTCATTGTCGCAGCGCTTGGTCGCGGCAGGGCGAAATGCCTGATGGCGAAGGCAAGGGCTGCCGAAAGGCCGATCAACCCCACAAGTTTCAGCGAGGCAAAGATGACGGTGCCGGCCGTGCCGAATGCCGGCCACAGGGCAAAGGCGGGCAGCACCGTGAGCGGCAGGAGCGCTGTGCCGACGATCAGCAGTCTCAGAGCAGGTGCCGGATCATTGCCTGTCAGAAGCGTGAGGTTTGGGCTGCCGGAAATCGGCGATGCCGCGGTGACCAATACGGCGGCTGTGACGAGCGGACCGCTGAGGCCGAGGGCCAGAAAGACAAGCCCCAGGCCGCAGGGTAAAGCGATCTGGTAAAGAACCACCATGGCGAGAGACGCGCGTATCTCGGTCAGCTTGCCAAAGGCCTGTGCCGGCCCGATCCGCAAGGCTGCGACAAACAGCATGACGGCGACCATTTCCGGGATCATGGGTCGCAAGAGTGCCGCGAGGGCGGGGAAGGCGATGCCCGCCACCAATCCGGCGACCAGGACATAACGGCCATGGCGTGCGAAAAAATGAAGCGCCGGGTACAGCAGGGTCACAGAGCGCCTCGCAAGATCAGGATCAGCGCTGCTGCTGCCGAAACGGCCAGCAAGGCAGGTCGGAAGCGCTTATCGAAGCGGGCACCAAATTGACGGGCGATAAAGGTGCCGAGCAACATTGGCGGAAGCATGAGTGCGGCCAGCATCAGGTCATGCAGGCCGGCCCATCCGCTCACATAGAGCCCGCCCAGCGACAGGATACAGCCGATGGCGAAGAAGGCGGACAGAGTGGGGCGCGCCTGCGCCGGCGAGCGATCCTGATAGATGAGCGCCAGCGGCGGCGCACCCACCGAGGTGATCGTTCCCAACAGACCTGAAATCACAGACATCGCCAGCAGTGTTGTGCGGTTGAAGACAAGCTTCCAGCCGATTACCGATAACAGCACCGCAGCTGCGATCATCAGACCGAACAACAGTGTGAAGGTGTCGCGGTTCGGCAGCGCTGCCAGCACAAAGGTGGCTGCAAACACGCCGCAGAGGCGGCCGGTCACTCCAAGGCCCACTTCGCTCCAGACAATTGCGTCACGCTCGCGCCATGCGCCCCAGACTGCCGTGATCATGCCGAGAAAGAGCGTGGGGGCCGGCACCAGTTGCGGGTCTATCAGTGCCAAAAGCGGTGCTGCCGTGAGGCCGAAGCCCATGCCGAGTCCCGCCTGTACGATTGCCGCGGCAACCACGATGGCAAACACCGCAGCCAGAAGAAGCGGCGAGGAAAGAAGGTCCTGGGTCAATATCCGGTCCTAGCCTGCCGGTCCCTGCCGCATGTTTTCCGGAAGCCAGGTGGCGAGATCGGGAAACAGGATGAGGATGAAGACCATCGCCACCATGATGAGGAACATGGGAAAGGCTGCCTTGGCGATGAAGCCCATCTCGTGGCCGGTCATGCCCTGCATGACGAACAGGTTGAAGCCGATGGGTGGGGTGATCTGCGCCATCTCGACGACGACCACTATGAAGATACCGAACCAGACGATATCGATTCCTGCCTGGCGGATCATCGGCTCTACTACGGCAATGGTGAGAACAACCGAGGAAATACCGTCGAGAAAGCAGCCGATGACGACGTAGAAGACCAGAAGGGCCATCAGCAGTTCGAACCGGCTGAGTTGCAGTGAGGCGATCCATTCGGCCAGTGCCCGCGGCAGGCCGGTAAACCCCATCGACAAGGACAGGAAGGAGGCTCCGGCGAGGATCAGTGCAATCATGGCCGAAGTCCGGGTGGCCCCCATCAGGCTTTCCGTCAGCGATTTGCGGTTCAGCGATCCTTGCGCCAGCGCCAGCAACAGCGATCCGATGACGCCGAAGGCGGCAGCTTCGGTGGCCGTGGCAAAACCCATATACATGGAGCCGATGACCACCAGGATCAGCGAAATGACCGGCAGCAGAAAGCGTGAATTGATCAGCTTTTCCTTGAACGTCATCTCCGGCTCGGCATCCGGACGATAGCTCTTGGACAGCTTTGACATGATCGCCACATAGCCCATGAACAGCACCGCCAGGACCAGCCCGGGCACGATGCCGGCCATGAAAAGCTTGGTGATGGATTCGTTGATCGTGACGCCATAGACGATCAGGGTCAGCGACGGCGGGATCATCAGGCCAAGCGTTGCGGCGCCCGCAAGCGTGCCGATCACCATCGTTTCGGGATAATTTCGGCGGCGAAGTTCCGGAATCGACATCTTGCCGACCGTGGTGAGCGTTGCCGCTGACGACCCGGAAACGGCTGCAAAAACGGTACAGCCGACGACATTGGTATGCAGCAATCCACCGGGCAGCCTGGCCATCCATGGGGAGAGGCCCTTGAACATGTCCTCCGACAATCGGGTGCGAAACAGGATCTCGCCCATCCAGATGAACAGCGGCAAGGCGGTGAGTGTCCAGGACGAGGAGGAGCGCCAGAGAACGGTCATCATGGCGTCGCCCACCGGACGGCTGGTGAAGATCTCCATACCGAACCAGGCAACGCCCAGGAGGGCCAGCCCCACCCAGACACCGGTTCCCAGAAGAAGGAAAAGCACAAAGAGGAATATGGCGATGGGGGCGAGTTCTGCGATCATGATGGTGCCCCTATTCGCCGTGGCTCTGCTCGGCCAAATCCGATGCGATATTGTCCCGGCCGGTGAAGATCAGGGTGACAAGATTGTCAGCAAAGCAGATGGCAAGCAGGATCGCACCCACCGCCATCGGCAATTGCACGATCCACAGCATGGTCTGATCCTGACCCTGGCTGATGTCGCCCAAACGTCGCGACCAGTAGACCAGCTTGACGGCATACCATGCGACATAGGTCGAGGCAGCCGTGGCTATGAGCAGGCACCATAGTTCCGCCCAGAACTTGTTGCGACCGAGGGCCGTCAGCAGAAGGTTGACGCGGATATGAGCGCCATGGTTGAGGGCGTGGGCAAAGGCCAGAAACGAGGCCGAAGCCATCAGATAGCCCGCATATTCAGCGCCGCCCGGAAAGGTCATGCTCGACCAGCGAGCCACCATCTGAACGACGATCACCACCAGTATGGCGATCATGCACATGGCGGCAAGGACACCTGCTGCATCGTAGACGCGGTCAAGAACCAGGCGCACCGGGTTTTTGCGGATCGATCCGTTCATGACGTCCCTTCGACATTCAAGCATGTCACGCCAAATCGGGCGTGATCTTCGGGGGCGATGGCATGCACCAAAACAGAGAGGAAGCGCAGCGGACACATTGGGTTGAACGCGGCGAATTGTGAGCGACAGCCAGACGCGTCACGCCGGGCTGTCGTTCCGTCAGATCTTGTTAGTTGGCCTTGTAGGCGTCGATGATGGCCTTGCCGTCCGGACCAGCCTTGGCGAGCCACTCTTCGGTCATGGTTGCGCCAAAGCCTTCGAAATCGCTCTTCAGCTGTTCACCGGGATCGCCGACGATCATGCCGTTCTCGGCAAGCTCCTTGAGATATTTGGCAGTGAGTTCGCGCGAGGTTGCTTCCCCTGTTTCTGCTGCCTTGGCGCCGCAATCCATCACGACCTTTTTGGATGCATCGTCGAGGCCGTCATAGACACCCTTGTTGACGAAGATGACATTGCGCGGCAACCAGGCCTGCACGTCATAGAAGTATTTCAGGCTCTCCCAGACCTTGGAGTCAACGCCTGTCGAACCGGACGAGATGAAGCTGTCGGCAACGCCTGTTGCCAGCGCCTGGCTGAGTTCAGCGGCTTCGATCTGCACTGGAACCATGCCGGCCAGTTCGGCGATGCGGGCAGTTGCCGCATTATAGGCGCGGAACTTGACGCCCTTGAGGTCGGCTGCAGAATTGACTTCCTTTTTCGTATAGAGGCCCTGTGGCGGCCAGGCGACGGAATAGACATAGACCAGATCTTGCGCTTCCAGAGCGGCGCTCACCTTGTCGATGGCTGCGGCCCAAAGCTTGTCAGATGCATCGAACGAGCTGGCAAGGAAGGGAATGGAATCAACCGCAAAGAGCGGGTTCTCATTGGCATGCGCCGAAAGCAGGCGCTCGCCGATCGGGGCTTGCCCGGTCTGCACAGCGCGTTTGATGTCGTTGCCGGCAAACAGCGAGCCGTTGGCATGGACGACGATCTCGAGCGCACCCTTGGTGCCGTCGGCGACACATTTGGTGAAGGCAACCGCATTTTCGGTGTGGAAGTTGCTGGCCGGATAAGCAACCGGCATGTCCCATTTTTCAGCGAAGGCCGAGGTTGCAAAGGCCAGACTGAAGGCGGTGCCAGCGAGAAGAGCGATCGTTTTTTTCATTGTCATTCCCCTTTTTGATTGTGCCGCTATTGAAAGCGGATCGGTGCGTAAGGTGCAAGGTCCAAATTCGATCTTTGCCCGGAGATCATCTGTGCCAGGAGCTGACCGGTCTTCGGTCCGCTGGTCAGACCGATATGATGATGACCAAAGCCGAGCCAGGCACCGGCTATCTTGGGCACTGCGCCGATCACCGGAATGGAATCCGCCGGTGCCGGACGATGGCCCATCCATTCCCGGGTTTCTGTCCATGTCAGGGAGGGCATCGCCGCCTTGATATTGCGCATCAAAAGCGCGAACGGCGCGCGAGACGGCGGCGCATCCAGTCCACCAAATTCGACCATGCCCGCGAGCCGGATACGGCCCTCCATGGGCGTCACAACGAATTTTCCAGACGCGATCATGACCGGAGAGCGTGGCATGATATTGGGTTCCAGCAGTTCGATGTGGTAGCCGCGCTCGCTTTCGAGCGGCACGTCAAGGCCGAGTTTCTTTGAAAGGGGCTTGGACCAGACACCGGTCGCAATCACCACGTCGTCGCAGGCAAGCGTCTCGCCGCCCATGCGGACGCCGCTCACCTTGCCATGGTCATGGACGATGTCATCGACGTCACCCTTGCGGAATGTCGCGCCGCCGGCCTGGGCGTGGGCTGCCAGTGCCTTCACATAGGCACCGGGGTCGGCAATCAGGCCATGACCGCCAACCCGGATGCCGAGGCCGAGGGACTTGGACAGACCGGGATCATACTCTTGAAATGCGGCGCCCTCCAGTTCATCCCAGCCGAAGCCATGCGCCTTGCGGATCGACCAGCCATAGGCGTCCCCCTCGAAATGGGCACGGTCCTGATAGGCGAAGACATAGTCAGACGGGACCACATAGCGTTCGGCACCTGTGCCTTGAGACAGTGCCTGATGGTCGGCAAGGCTGTCGCCAACCACGCCGTGGATGGCGGATGCTATGCGCTCGACATCCGTCTTGTTGCAGTGGCTGAGATAGCGGATCAGCCATGGCGCGAGCTTCGGCAGATAGGGCCAGCGCAGGAAGAGCGGTTGATTGGGGTCGAACAACATGCGCGGCGCCTTGCGCAACAGGCCGGGCACCGTCACCGGTACACAGGCGCAGGAGGCAAGCACCCCGCCATTGCCGTAGCTTGTGCCCTCGCCAACACCCAGGCGATCGACGAGCGTTACCGTGTGTCCAGCCCGCTGCAGCCAGATGGCGGCCGAGACTCCGACGATGCCGGCCCCCACGACGACGACATGCTTTGGTTCGGATGGTGTCATTACGCAACCCACTCGCTGACAGGAGCCGCGGCCTCATGCAGCGGCTGGGAAATGATATCGATCAGTGTCGGTCCGTCATGGTTGAGTGCTTCCGTCAAAACCGGGATCAGCATTTCGGGGTCCTCGACGCGAAAGGACTTGACGCCGAAGGCGCTGGCGACAGCGGCATGGTCGGTGCGGTTGAAGTCGACATTGTAGAACCGTTTGCCAAAGCCGGTGTTCTGGCCCGCCTTGATCCAGCCATAGGTGGCGTTGGAAAAGACAATGGCGGTAATCGGCATATTCTCGCGCACGATGGTTTCGAATTCGCCGCAACAAAAACCGAAGGAACCGTCGCCCATGACGGCAACCGTTTTGACGTCGGGTCGGCCGACATGGGCACCCATCGACGCGGCAAGGGCATAGCCAAGCGCGCCGTGAGCGCGGTTGGTAATGAAATTACGCCCCGATTTGCGCCAGCGATAATGGGCGGAAAAATAGGGGCAGGGCGTACCGGGATCAGCCACGATGATCGCGTCGTCATCCAGCAGCGAACTGAGGGCTGCAACCACTCGCTCCGGCTTGATGGGTGTGTCACTGGATTGGGCCAACGGCGTGAAGGCCGCCAGTTTCAGATCCCAGGCGCGCTTGGCACGTGCTGCGCCATTTTGCGAGACGGAAGGCATTCTGCCTTCCAGTTCCTCGCAGAGTGCTGCCAGTGCCAGTTTGGCATCGGCACAGATGGCCACTTCGGTCTGATAATTGGCGCCGATCACCAGCGGATCGCTGTCGATATGGATGATGCGGGCCTGCTTCTTTGGAGAGCGCCAGCGTTCGGTTGTTACCGAGCCGGCACGGCAGCCGATGAACAGCACGAGATCGGCCTCATCGACGACAGCGCGGGTGGACGGCACGCCGCCGTTAGAGCCCACGACGCCCACTGCCAGCGGATCGGTTTCTGCAATCGAACCCTGGCCGGAAACCGTGGTGGCAACCGGCAGGTCCAGCAGGCGGGCCAGACGCAAGAGTTCGGCCTCTGCGCCGGCAATGACCGGGCCGCCGCCGCAAATGGCGACGGCAGTTTTGGCCGACAGCAGCGCATCGGCGGCGTCGGTGATGGCCTGTGGGTCGGGCGCTGCCCGTTCGGTCGGAAAGAGCTGATGATGCGGATCGGCCCAGATCTCGCCTGGATCGGATGCGCCCTTCTGGGTGTCGAAGGGCAGGGCGATATGAGCCGAACCCGGCCTGCCCGTGGTCATGGCCCGAAATGCTGCCCGCACCATGGCCGGAAGTCGGGACGGATCGTCAATCGAGGCATTCCATTTTGTCAGCGGTCGCATCAGCGCTAACTGGTCCAGCTCGGTCAAGGGATAGCGCCCGCGCGAATTGGTCGACACATCACTGGTGATCGCAAGGATCGAGATGGAGCTTTCATTGGCCTCCACCAGACCGGGCAGGATATAGGTCGCACCGCCGCCTGACGGTCCTTCGCAGACGCCCGGCCTTCCGGTGACACGAGCATATCCGTCGGCCATGTATCCGGCATGGCGCTCGTCGCGTGTCAGGATATGGGTAATGCCGTGATCGACAGTCGCCAAGGCATCGTAGAAGGGCAGCGTGGTGTCGCCGCACAGACCGAACATGTGGGTCACCCCATGGGCCTCGAGCATGCGCACCATCGCTTCGGCGGCTGTCAGCGTATTGGGGCGGCTCTGGTCTGTCATGTTGGAGATGGTCCTTGCGAAATGATCGTCGAAATATTTGCATTCTGAACTGTATACAGATCTGCATGTTGAGTATGTACGGGACATGTGTCAAGAAGGCCCGATGAAATTAGGCAGGAGCGGGAATGAGCGAGGGACGGGTCGAGGCTCTCTACGCGCAGCTGAAGGAAATGACGGTCAACTTCCGCATTCGTCCCGGCGAGCGCCTGAACGAGGTCGCGCTGGCGCGTGAGCTTGACGCCAGTCGTACGCCCTTGCGTGAGGCGTTGAACCGGTTAGTGGCCGAGCAGTTGATCGATTTCCAGCCGGGTAAGGGCTTCTTCTGTCGCGAGCTCGACGCCCAGTCGATTTTCGAACTTTACGAAATCCGCGCGGTGCTGGAGGAAACAGCGGTGCGCCTGTTGTGCGAACGCGCCAGTGACGCTGACATTTCCATCCTCCGCGACAACGAATATCAGGACGGCCTGCTCTATGCGGGGCGCACTATCGGCGAGGCCAGTGCTGCCGATGAAGCCTTTCATCTGGCGATTGCCAGACTGTCGGGAAACCGTGAGCTTCACCGTCAACTGGCGCAGATCAACGAGAGGATCCGCTTCATCCGCTGGGTCGATATGGCCGCCGCCGTGACACGCACCAAGGGAGAACACGGCCGTATCATGGATGCCATTCAGCGCCGCGACATGGATGCGGCAGTACTTCTCATGCGCGGCCATATCGTCAAACGCATGGATCAGATCATAGCCTCTGTCCGCGAGGGCTATTCGAATATCTATGTCGCCGGGCCCGAGGAACTGTTCGAGCGTCGTCTCCAGAACGAGGAATGTGTGGAATGAAAGTAAAGGGCGGCAAGGCGGTTTACGGCGCATCGGTCGGTATCCTGATGCTGGAGGCGCAGTTTCCGCGCATTCCGGGCGATATGGGCAATGCCACGAGCTGGCCGTTCCCGGTGCATTACAAGGTCGTGCGTGGCGCTTCACCGGATCGCGTGGTGCGCAAGGGCGCGCAAGGCCTGCTGCAGACGTTCATCACGGCAGCCCGCGAGCTGGTGGATGACGGGGTCGATGGCGTCACCACCAATTGCGGATTTCTGTCGCTGTTCCAGGAGGAGCTCGCCGCCGCCCTATCCGTGCCGGTCGCGACCTCGTCCTTGATGCAGGTCGCCATGGTCAACCGGCTGCTGGCACCCGGCCGCCGTGCCGGAATTCTCACGATCTCCGCCTCGACATTGACGCCTGCCCATCTGAAGACGGCGGGCGTGCCCGACGGCACCCCTATTGGAACGACGGAAGGCGGGCGGGAATTCACGCGCGCCATTCTCGGCAACGAGATCGAGCTGGACGTAGAGGCAGCCCGCGCCGACAATATCGATGCGGCGCGCGCGCTCGTGGCTGCACATCCAGACCTTGGCGCCCTCGTGCTGGAATGCACCAATATGGTGCCCTATGCGGCAGACATCCGCGCTGCAACCGGACTACCAGTATTTTCAATAGAAACATTCGTGCGCTGGTTTCAAAGCGCACTGGTGCCCAGCCGTTTCGAGGCGTAAAGGACCCTCTGTCTTCCTTTCGCCAGGATACCCGCCCGTGATCACAAGTCTGCTGACCTATGGAGGCTTGTTCCTGACCGCACTTGCCGCGGGCTCTATCCTCCCGATGCAGTCGGAAGCAGCTCTCGCCGGATTGATCACGGTGAGCGGCCTTTCGGCGTGGTCTTTGGTGCTTGTCGCAACCGCCGGCAATGTCGCGGGTTCCATCGTCAACTGGTTCCTCGGCAGAGGCGTCGAGCGCTTCAGCGATCGCAAGTGGTTTCCAGTCAGCGAAGAAATGCTCGAAAGGGCCAAAGACTGGTATCGGCGCTATGGCAAATGGTCACTGCTTTTGAGCTGGGTACCCGTCGTCGGTGATCCTCTGACCGTCGTTGCCGGCGTGCTGCGCGAGCCACTTGCGACATTTGTCGTACTTGTGACCATCGCCAAATTCGTCCGCTATATGGCCGTCGCCGCGCTGACCTTGAATGTCATCGGGTAGCTTGAGGCACGCGGATCTGACGATCAGCCTCTCCAACGGGTCAAAGGCCGACGATTTCTGGCGGGATCTCGATGAAGGTCTTCGGATCAGGTGAGGGCGCGCCGATCAATGTAAAGAGCTCGGCGATCATCTCAGGCACGTTCTGGCGTGCCATTACAAGCTTGGGGCTGAAAACCGAAACCAGCGGATCCCAGTCGAAACAGCCGAAGATAACTTCATCCATTTGATGCCCGCTCTGGTGGAACCAGGAGCCGATACCTTCAAGCGAAATCGTGGAATTGACGAACATGGCGGCCGGAAGCGCGCCGCGTTTGCTGACATATTCCTCCAGAGCCGCCTGTGCCTTTTCGCCGGCATATCCACACGGCAATATGTCACTCGGCGATGCCACCAGATCATGTGCGCGCAGAGCGTCCTCGAAGCCGGCTATACGCTCGCGGGTATTGTGATCGCTGCTGCGCCCGCCAATAAAAAGGATCGGTTTTCCCTTGTTGCCTGCATCGTCAAGCCGCTTGATAATCGCATCGGTCAGAGCGTGAGCACCCTGACGATTGGCCGAGATCACCGATGGCGCCAACTCTCCGGGCAGGTCGAGATTGAGTGTATCGACACCGTGGGCACGGCACATTTCCGCGATGCTGTCGGGATCGGTTGTCCCGGTGCAGACGAGTTTTTCGACCCGATAGGACAGCATCATCTGGGCTGCTGCCTGCTCCTGTGCCGGGTCGCGATTTGTGCAGGAAACGATTGCGAAGAGGCCCCGCTTTCTCGCCTCTGTCTCAAAGTGCTGTGCGATGGCACTGAAATAACGGTTGTCATACATCGGCACGATCATCCCGATGATCCCGGACCGCTCGCTGCGCAGCGCGCGTGCCTGCATATTCAACGAAAAGCCTTCTTTTTCGGCAAGCGTGAGGATGCGCGTGGCCAGCTTTTCGCTGATCCGACGGCGCTGCCATGTGCCGTTCAAAACCGCGCTAACCGTGCTGGGCGATGACCCGGCAAGTTTGGCTAAATCATAGATGGTAAGACGTTTCGGGGTGTTTACGCGCAAAACAGGGCTCCTGACGTGAATCGGGAAATTACCATTGACAACGAAACCTGCAAGAAGATAATGCACAACCGATTGCGCAACCTTGCACAAAGGATGGTGCAATAATTTGCAACCTGGCCGACAGATGAGAAGTCGGCGACGTCTGGGAGGACGCCATGAAACGCAGAGCATTCATTTTGGCCGCCGCAATTGCGGGTACCATGATCAGCGCGGGCGCAAGCCTTGCGGCCGACAAGCCGACGATTGCCGTCGTTGCCAAAGTGGGCGGTATCCCGTGGTTCAACGCCATGGAAAAAGGCATCAAGGAAGAAGGCGACGCTCTGGGCGTCAATGCCTTCATGGTGGGTCCGACAAGTGCTGACCCGGCACTTCAGGTCCGCGCAGTCGAGGATCTCATCGCACGCGGCGTCGACGTCATCGGCGTCGTACCCAACGATGCCAAGGTCCTCGAGCCCGTCCTGAAGAAGGCACGAGACAAGGGCATCGTGGTCCTCACGCATGAAAGCCCGAACTCTGAAAATATCGATTATGACTTTGAAATGATCTCGGCCAAACAGCTTGGCGAAGAACATGCAAAACTGCTGGCAAAAACCACCGGTTGCAATGGCTCCTACGCTATTTTCGTCGGCGGCCTCAACGTTCCGGCACACAACGCCTGGGCTGATGCAGCTGTTGATTGGCTCAAGGCAAATTGCCCTGACATGAAGCAGGCGGCAGACCGTTTCGGTGTTGCCGAAAGTGTTGACGACAGCCGCGACACTGCGCTCGACCTGATCCGTGCGCACAAGGACCTGACAGGCATCATGTCTTTCGGCAGCCAGGGCACCATCGGTGCGGCGCGCGCCGTCAAGGAACGTGGCCTGGCCGGCAAGGTTGCGGTTCTCGGTCTCTTCTCCCCGGGCCAGGGCAAGCGTCTGGTTCACGAAGGCGTCATCACGGGTGGTTTCCAGTGGAGCCCGCTTGAGGCCGGCAAGGCCTTCGTTGCGCTCGGCGACATGCTCGTCAAGGGCGGCAAGGTCACGGACGGCGCCGATCTGCCGGTTCTCGGCCCGGTCAAGATGGAAGGCAGGGTTCTCTTCGCCTCCAAGCCCCTTGAGCTGAACAAGGACACGGTGGACGATCTGGCCAAGCTTGGCCTCTGATCTATCTCTTTGTATCCAGGTCGCCCGGCATCCCCGATGCCGGGCGATTGACCGATAAGGTCCCGGCAAGGACATGAATTCAATGACAGAAATTGCAATCCACGCCAGACATATAAGCAAGGTCTTCGGTCAGGCGCGTGTTCTCGAAGACGTCGAGTTCGAATTGCGCCGCGGCGAGGTTCTATGCCTCGCCGGCGAGAACGGCTGCGGCAAGAGCACGCTGATCAAGATCATCAACGGCGTTTACACACCTGAAGCCGGCGCGGAATTCACGTTCGGCGACGAGCAGGTGAAGTCCATGTCGCCGCATGATGCGCGCGCGCGCGGCATCCACGTCATCTGGCAGGACCTTGCGGTCTTTCCCCATCTGACCGTGGCAGAAAACATTGTATTCGACGACTATGTCACCCATCCGCTGCGTCCGCTGTCGCGAAAAGCCGCGCGCGCGGAAGCGCACAAGGTGATTTCCAGGCTTGGCGTCGATCTCGACCCTGACGCCCTGGTGCAGGATCTGACGATTGCCAAACGTCAGCTCGTTGCCATCGCCCGCGTGATGCGCGCCGACGCAAAAATCATATTCATGGACGAGCCGACCGCCTCGCTGACAAGCCGCGAAGTCGATGTACTCCTGAAGATTGCCCGTTCCTTGTCCGAGCAGGGCATTTCCATCGTCTTCGTCAGCCACCGGCTTTCGGAAGTGCTAGATGTGTGCAGCCGCGTGACGGTGCTGCGCAATGGCAAGCTCGTTGGTACTTTTCCAACCGAAGGCATGACCCAGTCCAGGCTCTCGGAGCTGATGACCGGTCGCCAACTGAACCTGGAGCCACGCGCTGCCGACGCGACCTTTGGCGAGACAGTGCTTGAGTTGAAGAGTTTGAGCCGTCATGGCGAGTTCGAGAACGTCTCATTCGATCTGCGTCGCGGCGAAATCCTCGGCATGGCAGGACTTTTGGGCGCAGGACGCACCGAGCTTGCCCATGTCATCTTCGGCATGACCCAGCCGACTGCGGGGCAGATGCTGAAAGACGGCAAGCCACTGCAGCTGTCGTCCAACCGCGACGCTGTGGATGCCGGAATTGCTTATGTGTCGGAAGACCGGCTTAATCTCGGTCTGGTTCAGAGCCAGTCGATCAATATGAATACTGTCGCGACCGTGCTGCCCGAACTGGAAAAGCCGCGCTTCTACCTGTCGCCGCGACGTATTCGGCAACTGACGGCGGATTGGATCGAGCGTCTGAAGACCAAGGTTTCGGATGCAGACTTGCCGGTGTCATCGCTTTCGGGCGGCAATCAGCAACGCGTCGTCCTGGCAAAGTGGCTTGCCACAAGGCCCGATGTGCTGATCCTCGACTGCCCGACGGTCGGTGTCGATGTCGGTGCCAAGGAGGGCATTTTCCAGATCGTGCGGGAACTGGCCGCACAGGGCATGGCGATCATCCTCATCTCTGACGAGGCCGGTGAAGTCTGGCAGAATTGCGATCGCGTCATTCTCTTGCGCGAAGGCCGCATGGCGGCGGAAGTCCGGCCTGCAGACATCACGGAACAGGCATTGGAGGAGATGATCAATGCGTAGTGTCAGGCTCGGCACCGAAGGTGTGCTCGCCCTTTTGATCGCAGGCCTCTGTATCGTTCTGGGGCTGACGACAGACAGTTTTGCAACCGTGCAAAACCTCTTCGACCTTCTCAACAACCAATCGGTCAATATCATCTTTGCCGTTGGTCTGGTGGTGGTTCTGATCGCCGGCGGCATCGATATCTCGTTCGCGGTGGCGGCCTCTGTCGTTCAATACGTCGTGCTCAGCCTGCTTTTGCCCATCGGGGGCGGAAACTGGTTTTTCGGGTTTGTGCTTGCCATTCTCTTTGGCGGTCTTTTGGGATTGTTCAACGCCTTCCTCATCCAGCGCTTCCGCATTGTTTCCATCATCGCGACGATTGGTACGTTCAACCTCTATTTCGGCCTGTTGATGTATTTCACGGAAGGGGTGTCGATCTACGACATTCCCGACTGGCTCTACGATGCCGTTCCCCTCGTTTCGCTTCCAGCCGACCGTGGCACGGCAACACTTTATCTGCCCGTCGCCGTGATGATCGTGATGGCCGCAGTGACCTGGTTGATCCTGAACCGCACGGGCTTCGGCCGCGCTGTCTATGGTTTCGGCTCCAGCCCGGAAGCGGCCCGTCGTTCCGGCGTGCGCGACTGGCAGGTGATTGCCTTTGCCTATGGCTGGCTCGGAATATGTGCCGGTGTTGCGGGCCTTATGCAGGCGCATATCGTTCAAGAAGCCGTGCCCAACGCACTCAATGGTGAAGAGCTTCCGATCCTCGCCTCCGTTGTCCTCGGTGGGGCAACGCT
Source organism: Agrobacterium sp. ES01 (assembly GCF_050320885.1). Taxonomy (NCBI): domain Bacteria; kingdom Pseudomonadati; phylum Pseudomonadota; class Alphaproteobacteria; order Hyphomicrobiales; family Rhizobiaceae; genus Agrobacterium; species Agrobacterium sp. ES01. Next base: position 126,635 of record NZ_JBNQTH010000008.1, on the reverse strand, counting down.
CGGCGGTGGCCGCGGAACCGTTGCAGGCGCAATTCTCGGCGTGCTGCTGCTTGCCGTGGTGCAGAACGGTCTCAATCTCCTGGGCGTCACCCCTTACGCTTTCCGCATGATTGTCGGCCTGATCATTCTGATCGCGATCACCGCCAGCAATCTCGGCAATATCCTGCCGTTCAAGTCCAAGGGCAGGGAGGTCTGATCATGGCAACCGACAACGTCAAGAACACCACTCTCTCGACCAAGCCTGCTCCCAGGCTCGGCAAGGATACGGTCGAGCTTCTGGTCATGCTGGCTTTGCTGATCGTCAGCATCACCGTGTTTTCGCTCATGGCGCCTGGATTTCTGAGCGCCGGAAACTTCTCCTCCATGGCGGTCCAGTTGCCTGAACTTGGTATTCTGTCTCTGGCCATGTTCGTGCCGATCATTTCAGGTGGCCTCAATTTGTCCGTCACCTACACGGCCAATATTGCCGGCTTGACGACTGCATGGCTGGTCAAGGGCGCACTTGTGGGTGCCGGCATTGCGGCCATGCCAGTGGCCATTGCCGGCGGGCTTGTCGCCGGTGCGCTTGCCGGCCTGACGATCGGTGTGATCGTCGCCTATGTCGGCGCGCATCCGATCCTCGTCACGCTTGGGGCTATGATCTTTCTGCGCGGGCTCGGAGAATTTGTAACCCGTGGTGGCGGCATTTCCGGCATGCCGGATGCGTTCCAGGCGATGGGTAGCGGCAGCGTGTTCGGCATTCCGATACCAATGCTGATCTTCCTCGGCGCCGCCGCAGCCCTTGCCTACTTCATGCAGTTCACCCGAGCAGGCTTTTCCATTCACATGCTGGGATCGAACCTGAAGGCCACGGAATACTCCGCAATCAACGTGAAGAAGGTTCTGATCATTCTCTACATGATCTCCGGCCTGCTGTCGGCACTTGCCGGAATGGTCATGCTTGCGCGTTTCAACTCGGTCCGCATCGGGCATGGCGAAAGCTATCTGTTGATCACGGTGCTTGCCTGCTTTCTGGCGGGTTCAAACCCGTTCGGCGGATTTGGGCGTGTGCTGCCATTGGTGCTTGGACTGATGAGCCTGCAGGTCATCGCGTCGGGCATGAACCTGATGGGTGCCAGTCAACATCTCGCAACCGCAGTCTGGGGCGGCTTCCTGATCATTGTCATGATCGTGCGCGCACCCTTCTTGAAGAAATCCTAACAGGCGGAGCGGCAGCATGAGCACTCAAGATTACGTCGTCGGCATTGACATCGGCACCGGCAGCGCCCGTGCCGGCGTGTTCGACCGGGCAGGAAATATGCTGGCGGAGGCAAAGATGCCGATCGCCCTCAATCGCCCGCAAGAGCATCATGTAGAGCAGAGTTCCACGGATATATGGCGATCAATCTGCTATTCGGTTCGAACGGCTGTCACCAATGCCGGTATTGCGCCTGAGAGCGTTTCGGGCGTCTCCGTCAGCGCCACATGCTCGCTTGTGTTGCTGAACAAGGATGACCAGCCACTTTGCCTGTCCGATGGTGATGAAAAATGGGACATCATCGTTTGGATGGATCACCGATCCACAGCGGAAGCGGCGGAATGCACAGCAACAGGCGCCAAACCGCTTGCCAATCTGGGTGGCGTGATGTCACCGGAAATGGAGATGCCCAAGCTCATGTGGCTGAAGCGCAACCGTCCTGATCTCTATCAGCAGATCGGTTATGCTGGCGATCTCGGTGACTGGGTCGGCTTCAAGTGCACCGGCTCGCGGGAACGCTCGGTCTGCATGCTGGCCTGCAAGTGGACTTTCGATCCGCGTCCCGGCCAGGGTTGGGATCGTGACTTTCTGCGTCAGATCTCGATGGAAGACGTGATCGTTCGGGCCGGACTACCCGAACAGGCTTTGCCCGTGGGTGCAACGCTTGGACCGCTGACCGAAGAGGCGGCAGACGATCTTGGCCTGACCACCAATTGCATTTTCGCTGTGGGCATGATCGACGCCTATGCGGGTGCATTGGGCACGCTTGGACGCAGCCTGACAGATGCCCCCGCAAGACGGGTTGCCGTTATCGCCGGGACATCGACATGCCATATTGCAGCCCAGCCGGAGCGTCAGGAAGTCCCCGGCGTATGGGGTCCTTACCCCGGTGCGCTATGCGACGGTTATGTTGCAAACGAGGGTGGCCAAAGTATCAGCGGCGCCTTGCTGGACCATCTGGTGGCACTATTTTCTGCTGGCAAGGAATTTGGCGACAACCCGCATGATGCTCTGTCGACGCTGCTGTTGGAACGTCTTGAAAATGGTAATGATCCAGCGCCGCGCACCCATGTGCTGCCGGACTTCATTGGCAATCGCTCTCCCTATGCCGATCCCGACATTCGAGGCGTGATTGCCGGTCTTTCCTTGGACGATCCCAAAGAGAGCTTCATCAAGGTCTATTGGGCGGCCGCCACAGCGTTGGTCTATGGCACAAAGCTCATTATCGATCGGATGAATGCAAACGGCTACGCCATCGATACTCTGCATTTAAGTGGCGGACACAACCGTTCCCCGCTTCTGCGCAAGCTCTATGCCGATGGAACAGGATGCCGCGTCGTGCTCTCACAAGCGCCTGAACCGGTCCTTCTCGGTGCTGCGGTGGCAGCGCTGGGGCCGCAGTCGGATGGTGATCTATTGTCGATCGCCGGACAATTGACACCGGGTGAAGATATATTGCTTCCGGACCCGGCCAGCAAAGACATGCACGAAGGCCGCTATCGGGTATTCATGGAACTGTACTCGCTCGATACCAAGGCGTGAGACGAACACAAACCTGTTGATTTACATCGGCTTTGCCAGCGTGAGTTGTCCCTTGCCTGTCACCGGCACCATTGATGCAAACCCTGTGTTCCACAGCGAACTCTGAGGCAAACTGCCTCAGGGTCGGAGTCACTGTATTCAAAGACTGTGCGCGGCCAGACAAGACATCGAGGCTCGCTCAGTTCCGCCGGAGTGCCTGATGCTCCAGAATGTCCACGTCATCATGAGGTAGCATTGGCCGGCTGATCTGCCCTATAAGGGCAAACAATCACCGGAATCCCAAATGCCATTTCGCTTCGTTCACACTGCCGACATTCATCTCGATTCACCGCTCCGTTCGCTGGCAATGCGCAATGGTGAACTGGCGGAACTGGTCGGTGATTCCACACGGCAGGCATTGATTGCCATCGTCGATATATGCCTTGAGGAACAGGTCGATGCGCTGGTAATCGCCGGTGATCTATATGATGGCGACCAGACATCGATGAAGACGGCTCGTTTTCTCGCCGGCCAGATGGAGCGGCTGCATCAGGCCGGTATTGCCGTTTACATCATTCGCGGCAATCACGACGCCTTGTCGAGGATCACGCAGGAACTGGTTCTACCACCCAACGTGAAAGTCTTTGGCGGACGAGCCGAGGCAATCGAAACGGATTCAAACGGGCTTTCCGTTGCTATTCACGGCATGAGTTTTGCAAAGCCGCAGGCTCCGGAGTCTCTGCTGCCGAAATACAAATCACCGGTCTCTGGCGCGGTCAACATCGGCATCATGCACACGAGCCTCGCCGGCGCGCCTGGCCACGATGTTTACGCCCCCTGCAATGTTGCAGATTTGCACGGCTCCGGTTTCGACTATTGGGCTCTCGGCCATATCCATCAACGCAGCGATCATCTCGGTGCCCGCACCGTGATCATGCCGGGCATGCCACAGGGCCGCGACATCAACGAAGCCGGTGCGAAAACCGTGTCGCTGGTGACGATTGCCGACGATCGCAAGGTCACCGTGGAAGAACGGCTGACCGGCATCGCCCAGTTCGAGCGCGTGAATGTCGATCTGTCTGAGGTGACGGATTGGGCGCAAGCGGCCCAGGCAATCGAGACGGCGCTTGCCAGGCAACGCGACCATACCGTTTCCCCCCATCTTGTCGCCCGCTTGCGGATGTCCGGCGAGACACTGCTTTCCTTCAAGCTTCGCCGCGACATCGATCTGATGACCGCCGAGGCTGAGCAGCGCGGCGAACGGATTGGCAATACATGGATTGAAAAACTGGAACTTGATGTACGCCCGCCCGGCGAAGCGGCCAAGGAAAGTGCCGATCCCGTCATCGAACTCGGTCACCTGATGCGTGACGACGTGATTGCAGGTGACGGCTTTCGCACTGAGATTCGAGACATGGTGCGGGAAATGATGTCCGATCTGCCGCCGGAAAGCCGGACCTTTGCCGGTGATGACGAAGCAGCGTTTGACCGCTTCATAGATCACCTGCTGGCCCAAGGGACCGATGATATTACAGCACGCATGAGCGCAGCCGAAAGAGACGACAACTGATGCGCCTCAATCGTCTTGACCTCACACGTTATGGGAAGTTCACCGATCATGTGATCGATTTCGGCAAGGCCGAGAATGGGCAGCCGGATTTTCACATCGTCTACGGTCTCAACGAGGCTGGAAAGTCGACGACCTTTGCGGCCTATCTCGACCTGCTGTTTGGCATGCACCAGCAGACACCGTACAATTTTCTGCATCCCTACGGTTCGATGCGCATCGGCGCGCAGCTGGATATCGACGGCGCGGTCCACGAGCTTGCCCGGCTGAAACAGCGGACAGGAAGTCTCGTGGATGCGCGGGGAACGCCAGTCAACGATGCGCTGCTCGTCGCTGCTCTCGGCGGAATTACGCGCGACGCCTATCGCACCATGTTTTCGCTGGATGACCAGTCGCTCAAGGAAGGTGGCAATGCGATCATCCAAAGCAAGGGTGAGTTGGGTGAGCTTTTGTTTTCCGCAAGCTCCGGTCTTGCCGGCCTCAGCAAGTCGCTCGCCGCGGCTACAGAAGAGGCGGCATCCGTCTACAAGAAGCGGTCGTCGAGCACCAGGCTTGCCGAACTGAGGCGTGCACTTGAAACGCTGAAGACCGAGCGCAACGCAATCGACACATTTGCAGCTGCACATGCGGCGCTCTCTGCAACGCATCTGCAGGCGACATCCGCATACGATGCCGCAGCGGTTGAACTGGCCGCCGCGAAAACACGGCATGCCGAGCTAACAAGGATCCTGGCCGCCCTCCCGCTCGCCCTGGATCTGGCCCGGCTCGCAAACGACCCCGCGAACCAGATCGAACTGCCGCGACCGCCATCCGAGTGGTTTGCGCTCCTGCCGCAGCTATCGCGCGACGAGACACGGCTGCAGGCTCTGCTGCAGGAAAAGGACCGTGGCATCGAACAGCTTTCAGGCGAAATCGATGCCATCGTCATCGACGAGAAGGGCCTCGCCATTGCCTCTGCGATGGACATGCTCGGCGATGGCATTGCCCGGTTTCGGTCTGCCGAAAACGACCTGCCAAAACGGCGTCAGTCTCTCTTTGAACAACAGGGGGCGCTTTCGCGTCTGCTCGTGGATCTCGAACGTCCGGCAGACGAGAGCCCGGAAAGCCTGCTGCTGCCGACTTCGGTCACGGCGATCATTCATGACCTGCTGGAGAAACGTTCAGGCGTTGAGGCACGGCTTGCCGCCGCCAAGCGTGAATTGCAGCGCAGTCACGACAGTCTCAGGCGTATTGAGGAAGACCACGACGCGGACCACGATATCGGCAACACACTTGACGAAGGCATTTTGGCCAAACTGGAGTCCGGGCTTGCACGCCTGACTGCATCGGATCTTGTCTCGCGTTTTGCCATCGAAGAGCGTGCCCGCACGCAATTGCAGCGCAAGCTGGAAAGCCACGCGCTGATGCTCGCGCCATGGTCTGGCAACAGGGAAGAGCTTGCCGCTACTCCGACAGTCGACGCGCGGCAGATCGAGCTATGGCGCAATCTGGCGACGTCGATTGATCGACGTGTGACCGATCACCGAGATCGTCACCGCGCTGTCACGACCGAACTGGTGACTTTAGAGGCACGATTTGCCGCCTTCACCGCTGGCGGCGCGATTGGCGATGCGGAAGCGCAATCGGTACGGGCAGACCGGGATGCGGCATGGCAAGCCCATATCGTGACGCTGGACAGAGCGTCAGCATTGACTTTCGAAGAGGCGTTGCGCCGCGACGATGTTCTGTCTCACAACCGCCTGGCACGGGCCCACGAACTGGCAGAATTACGCCACCTCAATCAGAAGATTGCGGAGACGAGGGCCGCAATCGAGCGAGAGCGGGAGTTGCTGGACGAGGCATCGACCGAGCAGTCCGCACTTGGCGAGCGCATCGCCGCTCAGTTGCCGGACGAGCTTGTGACGGAACCCGATGCGCTGCAGAGGCTGGCGACGCTGGAAAGCTGGTCCAGCAGACGTGCTGACACCCTGTCGGTCTGGACCGATCTGGGGCAGGTAGAAGCGACCATTGCTGACTTGAGCGCAGAGCTGACAAGCGTTTGCGCCGAGTTGGAGACTGCGCTGGTTGCGGCTGGAGCGGATAATCGTGACGAGACAACGCCCCAGGAACTGAGCCGGGCCGCCTCGGCACTGGTGACGCGACTCAAATCCGGAGCTGCTGCCAAGGCAGGTCACGCCAAAACGATGGCCGATCTGGCGCGCGACGTCGCAGAGCGCGAGCGCGACCTGAGTGAGGCGCAGGAAGATGCCGACAAATGGCAGGAGGCCTGGCAACAGGCGCTGTCAAAGACCTGGCTTTCCGACAAGGCCGGATCGATTGCCGCCATTCGCGATATTCTCCAAGAGCTTGCCAAGCTGCCCGCCATTTTGAAAGACTGCCAGGAATTGACGCAACGCGTCACAGCCATGGAGCGTGATCAGGCGAGATTTCGCCACGATCTCGAAAACCTGCTTGGCAAGCTTGATGAGGATCGTGATATCGATGACCCGCTGGCGCTCGCCAATCGATTGCTCGAAAGACAAAACGCCGCGCGCCGTCAACAACAGATAAAATCTGACCGCCAGCTGGATCTTGAAAAACTGCTGTCCGAGCGCGCAGACCTTTCAGCAGAACTTGCAGTCCATAACGCCCGCAAGGGTGAACTGACGGCTTATTTCGGAACGGACACTCTGGCCTCCGTTGCAGGATTTCTGGATCAGGCCAGAGAGCGCGAACGGGTTGAGGCCCGCATGGCCGAACTTCGCGAGCAGATCGCGCAAAGCTTGCGAGTACCAAGCTTTGAAGCGGCTCAGCAGCACCTGCAAGACATTGACGCAGAAGCGACAGAGCAAGAAGCAATGGAGCTTGCCACCCGCATCGATGACCTAACCGAACGGGCGCGAGAACTCTATGCGGACATGACGCGCGCCAAGGACAAGCTCGACGCCGTCGGTGGAGACGACGCTGTGGCCAGGATCGAAGCCAAGCGAAAGACCATCTTTCTCGAGATAGAGGATCTGGCCACCCGTTACCTGACGCTTAAAACCGGCATATTGGCAGCTGAAAAGGCCCTGCATATCTATCGTGACAAGCACCGTAGCTCGATGATGAACAGGGCCTCGGAAGCCTTCAGCCTCATTACCGGAGGCAATTATTCCGGCCTTGCCACACAGGTTGACAAAGACAAGGAAATCCTGATCGGCGTTGCCCGGGACGGAAGCTCCAAGCTTGCGGAAGACATGTCGACCGGCACGCAGTTCCAGCTATATCTCGCCTTGCGTCTGGCCGGCTATGAGGAGTTCGCAGCCGTCCGTCCCGCCGTTCCCTTCATTGCCGACGACATCATGGAAAGCTTCGACAATCCCCGTTCTGAAGAGGTGTTTCGTCTGCTGGGCGACATGTCGAAGGTCGGTCAGGTCATTTATCTTACCCATCACTGGCACCTGTGCGAAATCGCCCAGTCAGTGGTACCGGATGTGAGAATTCATAAGCTGCCATGATGCGACGGCAGTGCTAGCCCATCGCGCTGCCTGATAACTGCGGCAAAGATGGACCGGTCGTCGGACTGGCCAGGAATTCGAGAACCATGGCGGCTGTCCAGGTAAAATGCGCGCCGCCGCAGGGCGCGGCGGTGATCGGACTGTAATATTCGGCAAAGCCGCTGAGTTCGATCAAGCGGATACTGTCGGCGATGATGCGATCGACCATGTCACTCTGGCCAGCAGCGAGAAGTCCGTCGGCGATCATGTAGTTGACGATCAGCCAGGCCGGGCCACGCCAGTAGCGCAGGTCATCGAATTCGGCCGTCGTAGGATCATGACTGGGGATCAGGAATTGTGCGGCTTCACCCAGTTTTTCGATACGTCGGGAAATGCTCGCGGCCCTGTCCGCCGGAATCGCCGCGAAAGCGGCCAGAAGTCCGCCGACCGAGGGGCTGTCGATCAGGCTGCCGGTAGTCCGGTCGAGACAGAGATACTGTCCATGCGCCCTGCTCCAAAGCGTCTCCATGGCGGCACTGCCACGCTCTGCCAAGTCGCGAGACTGCCGAGCGATATCCGGTTCATCCAGTTGATCCGCGAGATCCGCGAGGTCCGCACAAGAGCGGATCAGGATGGCGTTGAAGCCGGGATCGACGACCTGAAACGGCGAGGCATCATGCAGTCTGGTGTTATCCCACCCAAGGCTGCGGAAGGTCTGCACCAACCAGATATAGCGCTCATATTGCGCCCGGGTCGGTCTATGTGCCGGATCGGCATGCTGGATGTCCCGGCGTGTGAAGGGTTCGACACCGTCCGTCGGTACGCGCAAAAGCGCGATATCCCAGTCCACCGAGTTGTCGCGACCGGACTCCCACGGGTGAATGATAGCGACCAGACCACTCCCCTTGGGGTCGCGGGCACGGAAGAACCATTGATGCCAGGCATGAAGCTGAGGCAGCAGGGCCTTGGCTCTCTCTCTGGCCAGGGTCTTGTCCTTTGCCCGGTCGAACAGGCGACGAACCGTAAAGGCAGCCACCGGGGGCTGGGTGATGCCGGACGTGGGAACCTTTCGGCTAGTTGCCCAGACATCGGGTCCGGGAAAATAGCCCTCGTCGCGTTCATGAAAGATGATATGCGGCACCATGCCGTCTTCCCATTGATGGGCAAAAAGCGTGTCGATCTCGGTCCAGGCCCGAACCTCGTCGAAATGGGCGAAGCCGAGGGCGCTGAGCGCACTATCCCAGTTCCATTGGAACGGATAGAGGCCGTGGGTCGGCACCGTATACGTACCCCGGTCGTTGCGGCGCAGCACCTGCACCGCCTGTTCGATCAATGCATCTCTCATCTGTATCTCAGGCCAAGGCTAGGGTGGTTTCAGGATCGAACCAGCGTATACGATCGGCTTGCGGCGCCAAGGTCAAAGTATCGCCCGGGCGCACGGTCAGATCGCTGTCCAGCACCGCGCGGAAGGGTCTGCCGTCCACGTCGCAGGTGACCAGAAGATGCGCACCCAGCGGCTCCACCACCTTTGCCGTTGCGGTCAATCCGTGTTCGGCAGGGCGGATATCTTCCGGACGGATTGCAAATTGCAATGCCGGCCTATCGGTGCGCGGACCATCGATGATTTCACCGGCAACACGCCATTTTCCGTCACCGGCGGGTGTCGCCTTGATGAAATTCATCGGCGGGTTGCCAATGAAACTGCCGACGAATTCTGCGGCAGGACTGCGATAGACCTCAATTGGCGTCGCCGCCTGTACGATCTTGCCCTGGTGCATGACACTGATGCGATCGGCAAGGCTCATGGCCTCCACCTGGTCATGCGTGACATAGATCGCCGTCGTCTTGCTGTCGGCGAGTACGCCTTTGAGTTCGGCGCGCATTTCGAGCCTCAGAAGCGCATCGAGATTGGACAGCGGCTCGTCCATCAGGATAACGTCCGGCTCCATTGCGAGCGCTCGGGCGACGGCAACACGCTGCCGCTGCCCGCCCGACAATTCGCCTGAATAGCGCTTCAGCAGCTGTTCGATATGCATGAGCGTCGCGGTACGCTCGACCCGCCGCGTGACCTCATCATTCGGCATCTTCTTCATGCGCAGACCAAAGGCGATGTTTTCGAACACCGTGAGGTGGGGAAAAACCGCATAGTTCTGGAACACCATGGCAATGCCCCGGTCTTTCGGCGGTAGATGGTCCACGCGCCTGCCCCCGATCCAGACTTCGCCGGTGCTGGCCGTCGCAAGTCCCGCTACAATGCGTAAAAGCGTTGTCTTTCCGCAGCCTGAGGCACCGAGCAGGACCATGAATTCCTGATCGGCAATGGTCAGGTTGATATCATGAAGCGCTTGGTAAGCGCCGAAGGTCTTGGCGACGTTCTTGATACGAATTTCAGCCATTTGACTGGTTCCTTTGTCTAGGCGCGCTCCGCTCAGCGGTTGGCGATGCCCCACATGGCGAAGAGGTATTTGCGCACGGCGAAAATAAAGATCAGCGCCGGGACAACGAGGATGAAGCCGCCTGCGAATTTCAGATGCAGCGGTGCTTCGCCGAGCGTTTGCAGCAAAAAGGCGGGCAAGGTGCGGTTTTCGATGGTCAGAACGGCTGCGGCAAAAACCTCGTTCCACGAGATTACAAAGGCGAAGATCGCAGACGCCGTGATACCGGGCAGGATGAGAGGCAGGACCACCTTGGTGAAGGCGGTAAACCGCGTACATCCAAGCGTCCAGGCGGCTTCCTCCAGCTCAACCGGAATTCCGGAAAACAGCGAAAAGGTGATCAGGACGGCAAAGGGGATTGCCAATGTCGTGTGTACGAGGGCAAGCCCGAAGGCCGTGTCGTCGAGACCGGTGCGGATGAAGAGGACCGCAAGCGGAAGCGCCAGTAGCGGCAGCGGAAAGGCACGGGTGAGAAGGATCAACATACGGAACACTTCCTTGCCACGAAAATCGAACCGCGACAGGGCATAGCCTGCCGGCGCGCCGATGGCGATCGACAGCACCATTGTCATTCCGGCGACGAGAATCGAATTCTTCAAGGCAGTGAGCATGCCGTTGAAACTGGCAAAGAAGGTCAGGCTGCCAAGATCGAATTCAGGAATGAAGGATTTGGGAAAGCTGTTGACCGTTTCCGGTGAGGACAGCGTGTTGATGAACAGCAGATAGAGCGGAACGATCACCCAGGCACACAGCAGAATGACCGAGGCGACATAGACAGTGCGCCCGGTTCTGCGGGTCGAGGCAACCTGCGCGGGGGTCGCAACGGAAGCGGTCATATCGAGGCTCCCTTCGGCACGCGCAAGACGCGCAGAATGATCAGCGTGAAGGCGATCGAGATGGCAAGTACGATCAGGGCCAGGGCCGCCGCCGCGCCATTGTTCTGGAGACTGAACTGGTAGGAATAGATCTCACCCATGAGCACGGGAAAGAGTGTGCCCCCGAGGGCTGCGACCACAGCGAAGACTTCGAAGGCCAGCACGACACGCAGGATGAGCGCGGTCTGCAAGGACGGCCTGAGCAAGGGAAGGGTGATGCGCAAGAACTGCTTCCAGCGCGAGGCTCCGAACACCTCGGCGGCCTCATAGTATTCCCTGGGTATCAAACCAATGCCGGCCACGAGGATGACAAGCATGATCGCCGTGGCGCGCCAGATTTCGGCGAGCGCAATGGCGGCAAATACGATCCCCGGATGTTGGTAGGAGAGAAAGTTGACAGGGCGATCAACCAGGCCAAGTCCACTCATCATCGAATTCAGAAAGCCCGACTGGTCGAAGATCGCAAGCCAGATGATGCCCGCCGCAAGATCGGAGATGCCGAGCGGAATTGTCCAGATATAGAGGACCATATCGCGTCCCCGGTTCATGCGACTGACCATCGTCGCCATCAACAGGGACAGTGCCAGTTGAACGGGCACGACGAGCGCTGCAAGCAACAGAGTGTTTTTCAGCGAGATCGGAAACTTCCAGTAACCGACCACCTCACGGAAGTTATCCATGGTCAAGCCCGCGCCGGTGCTGAAGGCCTGTTGCGCGACCAGCACAAAGGGATAGACGAAGAACACCCCCAGAAACAGCGTGACCGGCAGGATCAGCACATAGGGCAGAATTCGAGCGTTCATTGGATCGCTCCCATGCTTGCGCAAAGCGCTCTTTTGCAAATCAGGGCGGCATTGTCCGGGCCGCAAGAAGCCCGGACGCGATGGATCTCACAAGGATGTGCCAATCATTCGACCGGGCATGCACCCTCAGATGGTGCATCGGGTGCCCAGCAAGGCGCACCGGTTTCCTCCATGATCGCTTTCAGCTGAACCTTCTCATCGTCCAGAACCGACCTGATGTCCTGACCGGCCAAAACGATGCGCTCAAAACTGTCGACGAAGATACGGTTGAACTCGCCGCCCTTTTCGCCGAGACCCGCGGGCAGGAGACCGGGATTTGCGTCCGCTGATCCACTCATTTTTGCAACTGCCGCACCGGCAGCCTTGACCGCAGGCGGCAGGTCATCCGGCAGATCGACGTCGATCACCGGGAAGAAGCTTGTCGCCCGCAGCGTCGCAATCTGGGTTTCGGGTGCGAGCATATATTTCACCAGCGCCTTGGACGCATCCATATCGGGTGCCGTCTTTGGAATGGCGATACCGGCCAGCACAGGCATGAAGCCGCGACCCTCCGGTCCTGCGGGCGCAGGAAAGGCGACGAAATCATCCGGACGTTCATTAAATGCCTGCGCGAGACGGGAGGTGTGGTCAAAAACGATCCATGCGTCGCCAGACAAAAGCTGTTCCTGCATGAAGGAAAAGTTGGTCGAGGCGGGGTTGGTATGCGTCCAGAGCTCGCGGAATTTTTCCCATGCGGTTACAGCACCATCGGAGGCAAAGGTGCGCACAACACCATTGGTGTAGGACGGATAGAGATAGCCCTGGAAGAAGCGATGTTTGAGGCCCTTCGGTCCAGCCGGAAAGCCGAACTTGGGTTCGCCCGTCGCGTCCTGAACCTTGGCGGTCCATTCGATCAACTGATCATAGGTCAGAGCATCGATGTCGGCGCCTTCGGGCAAAAATTCCAGCGCCTTCTTATTGGCGGCCATGATGTAGGTTGCCTGCATCCACGGGACATATTGCATGTGCTCGGTGCCAAGCTTTGCAAGTGTGTTGAAGGTCTCGCTCTTGGCCGTGACACCGAGATCATCCAGATCGACAAGGTTTTCCGGATCCAATGCCGAGAAATTGCCATGCAGGGCACCCAAAGTGCCGATCGATCCCGAATTGGCCTGAAGCTCAGCCTGAAGACGGGTCAACCAAGGGCCATCTTCATTGGGCTGATAGTCAACTTTCTCCGGTGCGCCGCTCAAGACTTCTTCGCGCATGGCCTGCGCTTCTTCGACCGGCCGTGCCTGGGTCGACCAGAACAGGATGTCTGCCTGGGCAATGGCGGCGGAGCATAGAATGGCCAAGCCGGAAACGGCGCCAGCGAGCGTGTATCTCACAGTCATGAATTCCTCCCAAAGATGCATTTCGAGCACCGGACTCCCCTCCGATGCGCATTTTTCTGACAGTCTCGTCACCGATTGGCGACCAGCTATCTTGGCATGCGGCCCGATGTCATATTGCTGGCATCAGATGCACTCAGCGACCTCCATCGCTGAATGTCGAAATCATGGTACATCGTTATATCCAAGTCAACGCCAAACTCCCGCGAGACCAGTCATCCGCAGTCGTGACTGCGGGTGAAGCTGTTGATCTGCTGAGCATTTACGCCTAAATGGCAGCGTCATTCGCGAAATCGTTGTATCAAAGGCGCGTCCATCGATGGCAGGTAAGCCGACACTGGAGACCGTAGCGAAGGAAGCCGGCGTTTCGATCCCGACCGTCAGCCAGGTCATGCGCGGGACGGGCCGGATATCGGAGGAGACGCGCAAGAAAGTCCTGCAAGCTGCCGCCCGGCTGCACTATGTCCCGGATGCACGAGCTGCCTCGATGCGATCGGGCAAGAACAGCGAAATCGGACTCGTGATCCACCAGATCTCCAATCCGTTCAATGCCGAGGTCATCAGCGGTGTCAGCGATCTTCTGGAGGCCGAAGGCTATCTCGTTTCGGTGTTGGACGCGCGCGACGATCTGAGCCGCCAGGATCGCCAGCTTGAAGCATTCATTCGCAATGGACGTGGAGGACTTCTCTGGGTGCCGGCGGTTGGTACGACCGAGAAAACACTCGATTTTCTTGCAACGCATGCCGTCCCGACCGTGACGTTTCTGCGCCGCCCCGACCAAAGCGCCTTCGATCACGTGGGTATTCGCAACGCCGAGGCAACCGCAAGCGCGACGAAACATCTGGCCGATCTTGGCCATCGCAATATCGCCTTTCTGGGCGGAACGACTATGACCGATGTGCGCAAGGAGCGGATCGCCGGATATGCGAGCATGATATCCGACAGAAATCTCGGTGTTCCGGTGATCTGGGATTCCGGCGACAAAAAACTGGCCGGGCTGAAGGCCATGCTCGAATTGCGGCGAGCGCATCCAGAGATAACCGCAGTCGTCTGCAACAGCGATACGGTTGCCCTTGGGGCATGCTTGTCGCTGATGCGGTCGGGATTACAACCCGGACGAGATATCTCGATAACGGGATTCGACGATATCGAGGACGCCGCAATGGCAACGCCTGCACTGACCACCATGGCCGTCAGTCCCTATCAGTTGGGACGGCGCCTGGCGCTGGTTCTGCTGGACCGCTTGCGGGAGCCCGGCATGCCCGTGAGTATCTCCGAAGTCTCTGCGGAATTGATTGTGCGTGAGACGACTGCTGCCCCTTTTGCAGGCTGAATCTGAAGACTTGCTATGGGGGGCAGGCTGTCTAGAGCCTCGACTGCCGAAGTCCATGCCCGATCGCAAATCGGACGCTGAATCGATTGGAATTCAGCGTCCGAAAATCGTACCTGGCATGACGTGCTTTGGCCCGCCCCCTAAGCCGCAGCAGCCCTCTTGTTCAACAGCAACTGCCTTGCCGCAATCGGTGCCATCAGCAGAAGACCGACGACGGTGGCGATCAGATCCGGCGCGACCAGGAGAATTGCGGCCAGAACCAGGGCAATACGCTCGTACCAGTAAAGCTGGGCGAAGAGCCAGTTGGATACCGCCGCAGCCAGTGCCCAGATACCCAGAACCGTTCCGCTGAAGGCCAGGAAGAAGGCCGTCCAGGTAAAGTTATCGGTGACCAGCAGCAGTGCCGGCTGGAAGGCGAAGACGAAGGGAACCAGTGCCTTGCCCATGCTGAGACGGAATGCCGTATTGCCGGCCTTGAAGGCATTGGCGCCGGCGATGCCCGCTCCCGCATAGGCCGCCATCGCAACCGGCGGGGTCACATCCGCCAGAACGCCATAGTAGAACACGAAGAAATGGGCGACCAGAGGCTGGACGCCGAGCATTCCGAGGATCGGTGCTGCAACGGCAACCATGATGATATAGTTCGCGGTTGTCGGAATGCCGCAGCCCATCAGGATGCAGACGATGGCGGTCAGCATCAGGGTGAAGAGCAGTGTGAGTGTCGGCACGCCCATCAGTTCGAATGGCAGGAATGCCAGCAGGCCGTGGATCGAACCGGCCCAGTCCTGCGCAACGCTGGTCACCATATAGGCGATCTTGAAACCAACGCCGGTCAGGGTCACCACGCCAATCACCACGCCCACCAGTGCCGCGGCGGCTGTGACGGACAGCGATTGCTTGGCGCCAAGGATAAAGCCTTCCCATACGCCATGGGCGGTACCACGCAGACCATCGACGATGCCGCTTGCACGCACCTGCTGGATGATCAGGACCACGATGCAGGCTGTGATCGACCAGAAGGCCGCAGCAAAGGGTGTGCGACCGGACAGCAGCACTGCCACCAGAAGCAGCAGCGGCACAACTGTCAGCCAGCCCTTTTTCAGTACCTTCCACGCATTGGGAATTTCCTCTGGAGATAGTCCACGCAGACCCAGGCGGCGCGCTTCCAGATGGACCTGAACCAGAACGCCGAAGAAGTGCATGAAAGCCGGAACGAGCGCTGCGGTCAGGATGGTGGTGAGCGGCAGGCCCAGATATTCGATCATGAGGAATGCGACGGCACCCATGACTGGTGGCGTGATCTGACCGCCGGTCGAGGCGGCGGCTTCCACGGCTGCGGCGAAGTGGCGGGGATAGCCGATGCGGATCATCGCGGGAATGGTGAGAGCCCCGGTTGTCACCGTATTCGCAATAGACGATCCCGAAATCGAACCGAGCAATGCGGAGGAAAGCACCGAGACCTTGGCAGGGCCACCGGCATAGCGACCGGCCAAGGCCGATGCCACGTCAATGAATAACTGGCCAAGTCCGATGCGTGTCGCCATCACACCGAACAGCACGAAATGAAACACATAGGTGGCAATGACGCCAAGGGCCGTGCCGTAGATGCCCTGCGATGTCAGATAGAGGTGGTTGACGATATTCGACCAGCTGGCACCCGGATGAACGAGGATGCCCGGCATCGACTTGCCAAAATAGGCATAGGCAATGAAAAGAAGCGCGATGACGGGGAGCGGCCAGCCCATGGAGCGGCGAACCGCTTCCAATAGAACGACAATCAGAATTGTCCCCATGATGATGTCGATCGGGAGTGGATTGCCGACGCGGAAGGCGAGATCGCTGTAGATCCAAGGCACATAAAGGGCAGCCATCAGCCCGGCTATGCCCAGGACCCAGTCTATCAATGGCAAACCGAAGGGCGACAGGATGCCAGGCTTGATCTCCTTCTTGCCGAAGGCAGAAAAGCTCAGGAAAACCACTAGCAAGGTGACGCCCAGGTGAAGGCCGCGGTGAACCGTTGCCTGCGGGATACCGAAGCCTGCGGTGTAGAAGTGATAGCACGACAGCAGAAACAGGATTGCCGCCGTAATCAGGGTCATGGGCCAGGCAAGAGTGCGAAACCGCATCTCCGGATCGAAGGTTTCTTCGATTGCCTGCAGCTCGTCTGCCGTCATGTGTTTGACGTCCTCAGCCGTATCCTGCCTGTTCTGATCACCGGTCATAGGCACCTGCCTCTTTTGCAAATATGGGAAAGAAAGGGCCGTGCATCGGCTGCACGGCCCTCATCAGATCGCTACGTGGCCAAGGCCAGGTAACCAGATGCTTACTTCAGAAGGCCTGTTTCCTTGTAGAACTTCTCAGCGCCTGGATGCAGAGGAATGCCAATGCCGTTCAAGGCATTTTCCTTGGTGATGACCTTGCCCTTGGAATGGCCGGCATCGAGCTGCTTGCGAGTGTTGTCGTTCCACAGAGCCTTGGTGATGCCGTAGATCAGGTCTTCCGGCTGGTCAGCACTGGTGATCCACTGCGCACCCACTGCCAGGGTCTTCACGTCGGCGTCGCTGCCCTCATAGGTGCCGGCCGGAATCGTGTTGGAGGCGAAGAAGGTGTATTTCTCGCAGATCGAGGGAGCCTCGTCGCAGGAAATTGGTACCAACTTCACGTCATGCTGGCTGGCCAGTTCTGCAATCGCGCCGGCCGGAAAGCCGCCCACGAAGAAAAACGCATCCATGGCACCATCGCGCATGCGGTCAGCGGCCTGATCGGGCTTGAGGAATTCTGCCGAAATGTCGGATTCCGAAAGGCCGTAGCCTTCCAGGATGATGCGTGCATCAACCAGCGTACCCGAGCCAGGCTCATCCATGGAAACGCGCTTTCCCTTGAGGTCGGCAACGCTGTTGATGCCGGAACCGGCGCTAGCTACAAGGTGGATGCTTTCCGGGTAAAGGTTGGCAATGGCGCGCAGCGTCTCGACGGCAGGCTTGCCATCCCAGATGCCCGTTCCCGTGTAGGCCCAGGTGGCAACGTCAGACTGGGCAAAACCGGATTCCAGCGAACCGCCGGCAATGGCGTTGATATTGGCAACAGAGCCGTTGGACGACAGCGCCGAGGCCACGAGACCGGGCACACCGCATGAGCCGCCTTCTTCGCAAGGGCGCGAACCGGGTGGGCTTGAAATCGCATTGGCCAACAGTCCGCCAATTGGATAGTAAGTCCCGGCTGTCCCGCCGGTGCCGATCCGGAAGAAGGAAATGTCCTGCGCCATTGCGGTTGTTGCCAGCCCCAGAACCAGTGCTGCGCCCGCGATGAATTTGTAGTGTTTCATGGTAACTCCCTCTTATGATCTTGCAATTTTGGCTAAGCTTAAGTGCGTTTTTGCGCAGCTGCAAGACAGCGGAGTCGTTCTCCCGGACGTTGTTTAACGGCCAGGAAAGAATTCACATTTATTAGAAATTGCATTGCCCGAATTGGACGCCTTCAGCGTGTTCTTCCGGTATCTACTTAAGGTTGTTTTGAAAGTGCAAAACTACTCTTTCACGTTCCTTGCCGCTCGATTTCGGAAAATCCATGCATTGACTTAAGCCAAGCTCATACGCGTCGGCGTTGATTTCTCAAGTCTCTACCGGAAGCGTAAATTGGCCTGAGTCCAGGAATGTCTCGATCATCTCGCGATAGGGCGCGATATCGATACCGTTGGCGGCAAGCCATTCCGGATTGTAGTAGGTCGATGTGTAGCGGTCACCGCTGTCGCAGATAAGCGAAACCAGCGATCCCTTTTCACCGGCCTCCAGCATGCAGCTGGCAATCCAGCAAACACCGAAGAAATTGGTGCCGGTCGACCCGCCGACGCGGCGGAAAAGTCTTTCCGACAGCACATGCATGGCGGCAATCGAAGCCGCGTCCGGAATACGGATCATGTGGTCGATCACGCCGGGCACAAAGGACGGCTCGACACGCGGTCGCCCGATGCCTTCAATCCGCGAGGGGCGGGCAGATGTGGCCTTCATGTCGCCGCTATGCCAGGCATCGTAAAAGGCTGAATGTTCAACATCGACGACACAAAGGCGCGTCGGGAAATTGCGATAGCGGATATAGCGCCCGAGCGTTGCCGAGGTGCCGCCGGTGCCGGCAGACATGACCACCCAGGTCGGATGGGGATGAACCTCACCCTCCATCTGCTGGAAAATGGACTCGGCAATATTGTTGTTGCCACGCCAGTCGGTGGCGCGTTCGGCATAGGTGAACTGGTCGAGATAGTAACCACCGGCTTCGGCAGCCAGCCGCGCGGCGACGTCGTAGACCTCGCCCGGATTATCGACGAAATGGCAGCGCCCGCCGAAACGTTCGATAGCCTCGATCTTCTGCCGGCTGGTGCTATGCGGCATCACCGCAATGAAAGGCAGATCGAGCAGGTGGGCGAAATAGCTTTCACTGACTGCCGTCGAACCGGAAGACGCTTCGACCAGCGTGGTGCCCTTGCGGATACGGCCATTGCAGATGCCGTAAAGAAAGAGAGAGCGGGCAAGCCGGTGTTTCAGGCTTCCCGTTGGATGGGTCGATTCATCCTTCAGATAGATCGAAATCCCCTTCAGCCCCGGAAAGACAGGATTGACGAGATGGGTATCGGCAGAACGCCGACCGTCGCCCTGGAGCAGTGCAATGGCCTCGCGTGCCCAGACACGATCCTCGCTTGCGGGAAGCTCGGTAATGTTGGGGCAGGCAATGGAAGGGGATGTCATGGATATGTGTCCGATCAGATGGCGATGACGGCTTCAACTTCGACCTTGGCACCCTTTGGCAATGCCGAAACTTCGAAGGTGGCGCGAGCCGGATAAGGTGCGGTGAAGGCAGCGCCATAGGCTTCGTTGATTGCAGCGAAACCGGAGAGATCGGTCAGCAGGATCGTCGTCTTGATGGTCTTGGAGATATCCGTGCCGGCAGCTTCAGCAATGGCCGCAATATTCTTCATGCACTGCTGCATCTGTCCAACCGCATCCTCGGCTGCAAACTCGCCGGTGGCCGGATCGATCGGCAGCTGGCCGGAAACAAACAGCAGGTCGCCATGGCGAACAGCTTGGGAGTAGGGGCCGATGGCGGCAGGTGCCTTGTCTGTGGAGATAGCGTTCATGATGAGGAGGTCCTTTCGTGTGTCTGATACCGGGGCTAGACTTCTATGAATTCACATCAAAGTTCAACATCCGGTCTGCGCCCTGACATCAGGTCAGCGAGAATGCGCGCGGTTCCGCAGGATTGCGTCCATCCATTGGAACCATGACCGGCATTGAGATAGAGATTGGCAAATTGCGTTGGCCCAACCTTGGCCGGTCCGCCCGGCGTCATCGGACGAAAACCGCACCAGAACTCGATCTGTTCGTAGTCGCAGGCATCGGGAAACAGCGTTTTGACACGTGCAATCAGTCCCTTGCGGGCTTCGGGCCTCAAGGCCCTGTCATAGCCGGCGATTTCGGCCACGCCGGCGGCGCGCAAGCGATTGCCAAGACGCGTGACCATGACCTTGGAATGCTCGTCCATGACAGACGAGACCGGTGCGGCTTGGTCGTCAGAAATGGCTGCAGTGATCGAGTATCCCTTCACCGGGTAGACGGGCAGATCAATGCCGAGCGGCTTCAGCAGCGAAGGTGCAAAGGCTCCGGCGGCAAGCACGAAAGCATCCGCGCTCATTTCGCTGTCGCGGGCCTCGTCAGAGCGGGTGCGAATGCGGGCAATCTTGCCACCGTCCCTTTCGAGCGCCGTGACGGCCGTATTGAAATGAAAACGGCAGCCGCGAGCGATCAGCAAATCCGCAAGCGCCCGTGTGAACAGATGGCTGTCGCCGGTGCCGTCTTCGGGCAAATGGAGTCCGCCGGCAAAGGACGCATCGGCCTGTTTCAACGCCGGCTCGAGACGCATGATCTCCGGCGTTTCGACGAAGCGGTGGGCGATGCCGAGCTCCATCAGAACCTTGGCAGAGCGGCGTCCGCCTTCTGCCTCTTCCTCGGTCTGGAAGACCTGTAATACGCCCTTGTCAGCTTCATCGAACCGGATGCCAGTCTTGAGACGAAGTTCGCTCAGGCAATGACGGCTATAGTGAGCAATGCGCTGCATGCTGGACTTGTTTTCGGCAAAGCTAGTCGGATTGCAGTTGGCGAGAAAACTCAAAAGCCAGCGCCATTGCGCCAAATCGAGCCGCGGTCGGATCTTCAGCGGTGGAAAATCGTCAAACAACCATTTCAATGCCTTAAGTGGCATTCCAGGCGCGGCCCAGGGGCCTGCGAAACTCGGGCAAATCCCGCCTGCATTGCCATAGCTTGCCTCACCGGCAGGCCCGGGCAGCCGCTCGACGACGGTCACCTCATGGCCAAGCTCGGTCAGATACCAGGCTGTGGTCACACCGACGACGCCGGCCCCGATAATAATGACTTTCATTTTGTTTCTTCCCGCGTGCCCTGTAGGTGCGATCAGTAGGTTCCGGGATAGCCGCCGCCATCGATGAGCAGATTCTGGCCGGTAACGAATCCGGCCTTGTCGCTGCAGAGGAAGGCGAAATAGGCGCCGATCTCGTCGGTGCGACCATAGCGGCCGGCGGGGTTACCCTTGGCGCGTTGCTGCCAGATTTCATCGAAGCTTGGACCGCCTTCTTCCAGCATACCAGCGATATGCTCGCGCTGCGCATCGCTGTCGATGATGCCGGGCAGGATGTTGTTGACGGTAACGTTGCGCGCAACGGTCTGACGCGCAAGACCCGCGGTAAAACCGACGAGGCCGGAGCGGGCGCCATTCGACAGTCCGAGTTCCAATTGCGCGATCTTGACGCTGCGCGAGACGATGTTGACGACCCGGCCGAAGCCGCGTTCCATCATTCCGTCGACTGTGGCGCGCATCATCTCGATGGGCGCCAGCATCATCAGATCCAGAGCGCCGATCCAGTCCTCGCGCTCCCATGTGCGGAAG
The DNA here is from genome assembly GCF_050320885.1 of Agrobacterium sp. ES01. NCBI lineage: Bacteria > Pseudomonadati > Pseudomonadota > Alphaproteobacteria > Hyphomicrobiales > Rhizobiaceae > Agrobacterium > Agrobacterium sp. ES01. The sequence goes on along the minus strand of NZ_JBNQTH010000008.1, from coordinate 105,085 downwards.
TCGCCGGGTGGATAACCGCCGGCATTGTTGAGGAGGATGTCAGGCAAAGGGCAGGCGGCCAGGGCTGCGGCGCGGCCTTCGGGTTTGGTGATATCGGCTGAGACAACCTTGACCTCTGCGCCCGTCCGTTCCCGGATTTCGGTGGCCGTCTGTTCCAGCATATCCAGATTGCGGGCAACGATGGTGATTGCCACGCCCTCTTCCGCCAATGCCATTGCGCAGGCTTTTCCCATGCCCTTGCTGGCACCGGTCAACAGAGCTTTGCGCCCGCGAATTCCAAGATCCATGTCAGTTTCCTTGATCGGTATTGGCAGCCCACGGTTCAATCCGCACAAGGGCACTGAGCGCCGCGCAGGCCTTGGCCAGCGACGAGGTCTGCCGATCGGCGGTCAGAACATTCGGATTGCCGTTTTGTTCGACTGTGCCCTCTGCGGTATCAGTCGGCGCAAACCAGGCGCCGGTCGGCATCAACAATACGCCTTGCCTGATCGACGAGGTCACCTTGGCGGTCGCAAAACAGGCACCGCGTGCATTAAAGAGCCTGACCTTTTGGCCATCCACGATGCCGCGCAAATTCGCATCGTCGGGATGGATCGTCACCGGCGCAGCCGTGTCACTGCCAAGCACAGGGTAAAGCTGACCATGCAACTGCTTTTCCGGCTGGTTGGTTATCAGGTGCAACTCGCCGAGCTTGGCATTGCCGAGCCATTCGACCGGTTCGAGCCAGGCAGCATGCGCCGGGCAGTCGGCATAGGCAAAACCTTCGATTGCCGTCGAGAAGAGTTCGATCCGGCCAGAGGGCGTGGCAAGTGGCTTGAGGGACGGATCGGCACGAAAATCTTCGAGCATCACCTCTGGAGCTTCCGGATCCGGAACGCGCCAATAGCCCTCCGCAAACAACTGTTCGAAGGATGGCGCCTGCAGCGCTTCGGCACGGGCACGGGCTTCTGTTTTCTCCCACAGATGCCGCAGCCATTCTTCCTCATTGCGACCCTCATCGAAAGCAGGGCGGCAGCCGAGACGGTCTGAAAGGGCGCAGAAAATGTCGAAGTCATTGCGCGCTTCGCCAACCGGGTCGATCAGTTTGGGCATGGCAAAGACGTAAGGATCGCGGGACGATCCGCCGATATCGTTGCGCTCCAGACTGGTGGTTGCCGGCAACACGATATCGGCGCGCTTGGCAGTGGGCGTCCACCACGGCTCGTGCACGATCACCGTCTCAGGACGCTTCCAGGCCTGCTCGAGCTTGAACAGGTCCTGGGCATGGTGAAACGGATTTCCGCCCGCCCAATAGACCAGCTTGATATCGGGATAGGAAAGCGACTGGCCGTTGAAATCGACCGTCTTGCCAGGGTTGAGCAGGCAATCGGTCACGCAGGCAACTGGAATGGCGCTGTTTTCCGGGTTTTTCAGGCCGCTCATAACCGGCACATAACCGCGTCTTGCCATCGCGCCGACGCCGTTCATGGAGCCGTAGCCGAAGCAGAAACCGCCGCCCGGAAGGCCGATCTGACCGAGCATGGCCGCAAGGGCAATCAGCGCCCAGAACGGCTGCTCGCCGTGGTCGGCGCGTTGCAGCGACCAGGCTGCACTCAGCATGACACGACCGGACGACATCATCTGCCAGAGCGCTTCCAGCTTGCCAATCGGCACGCCGCTCGTCTCAGCAGCCCAGCCAAGCGATTTGACGACGCCGTCATGCCTACCTTGCAAATAGGCGAAGAACGCGTCCTGTCCGGTCACATAGCGGTTCAGGAATTCGGTATCTGCACGACCGCTGACAAGCGCCTGATGGGCAAGGCCCAGCATGATCGCAGTGTCGCTGTTCGGGCGTGGTGAAATCCAGGTGGCATCCAGATCGTCGGGTGCATCGCCAGCAAAGGGCGATACGACCACAAAGCGTGTGCCACGGGCTTTGGCCTTTTTAATGAATTCGGGCATGTCATGGCGACCGGCACCGCCCGAGGTGACACGCCAGTTCTTCGGATTCAGGCCGCCAAAGGCAACAACGACATCCGTGTGGTCCGCAATGCTTGCCCAGCTCGTTGCTGCATGGGAAACGGCACTCGCGTCACCCAGCACATGGGGGAGGATGACATTGGCCGCACCCCAGCTGTAATTGCCAACCTGATCGGTAAAGCCGCCGGCAGCGCTCAGGAAACGGCGCACCTGCGTGCGGGCATGATGCAGGCGACCGGCGCTCGACCAGCCGTAAGACCCGCCAAAGATGGATGCTGCACCATGGTCTGCATAGACACGGGTCAGTTCACCCGCCACCAGATCAAGCGCCTCGTCCCAGCTGACGGGGACCATCTCCTCTTCGCCACGCTTGCTGCCATCGCGGCTCCCTTTCAGGAAGCCGGCACGGACATAGGGACGATCGATGCGCCGATCGGAATAGGCCAGTTCTGGCCAGGCGCCGATCATTTGCGGATCGGCGCCGGCATCGCCGAAGGGACGCGCCTCGATCAGCCGGCCGTTTTCGACCAGCGCCTCGAATGCGCCCCAATGGCAGAGGCTTATTTTATGCGTGCCCGACAAGGTCACTCAGCCGCAGCGGCGAAATCGACTTCGAAGCCGTAACGCTCTGTAAGGCCAAGATCCTTGAAGGCCTGGATGCCGACCTGCAGCTTGGCACCGTCAATCGGCTGCAAAGGCTTGCGCAGCGGACCAGACGGCATGCCGAGAACGCGCATCAGCGTCTTTACGGCGACCGGGTTGATGGCGGAATAGGCAAAGTGCAGCATGGGCAGGTTGGTCAGCCATGCTTCACGGCAGTTGAAGGCATCCTCACCGCTTTCCCATGGCTTGGAAATGATCGCCATTTCGCGCGGAATGATGTTGCCTGTCATGTTTGCCGTGCCATGGCCGCCCAGCGCCATGGTTGGAATAACCAGACCGAGGTTCGGCGAGCAGCAGCACATGATCGCCATATCGGGCTTGGCAGCGCAAACCTGAGCAACCTGGCCCACGCGGGTGGTCGATTCCTTCAGCACCACCATATTGGGATGCTCGGCAAGCTTCAGCAGATCGTTCCAGTGCAGGTCGGTCTTCACGCGCGGCGGGTTGTTGTAAAAACCCATGGCCAGATCGGTGCTGTCGAGCACTTCCATGGCGTAATCGGTGATGGCGGCATTGTCGGCGCAGATATAGGCAGGCGCTGCCAGAATGGCACCGTCGGCACCTTCTGCCTTGGCATAGCGGGCATAATCGATGGTGGTTTCGGTATTGTTGCCGGTAATGCCGTAATACATCAGCATATTGCCCGGCTTCATCTTGGCGGTCTCGGAGATGATCATCTTGCGCTCTTCGGCAGACAGCATCGAGACTTCGCCGGTCGAGCCCATGATCAGCACCGCTTCGGTGCCGTTTTCATGGTGCCAGTTCAACAGCGTGCGGAAACCTTCGTAGTCGATCGTTCCGTCGTTGTTCATCGGGGTAACGAGGGCGACGAACGAGCCCTTTGGCTTGATATGAGCCATGGTAATATCTCCTAGAAATATTGTGGAACGAGAAGCTTGGGCAGGCCCAGAACGATGTCGGGGACCCAGAGCGAGATGCAGGCGATGAAGATCGTCAGGATACAGATCGGCAGAACCGCGATCATGGCACGGCCAATACTGACCTCACCGATCTGGGCCGCGATCAGCAGGCAGATACCGTATGGCGGCGTGACGAGACCGATCGACAGGATGATGGTGGTCAGAACCCCCAGATGAACCGGGTCGACACCCGAGGTCGTGCCAAGCGCCTGGATGATCGGCAGGAAGATCAGGGTCGCCGAAATCGGGTTGAGGACGGTGCCGATCAGCAGTAGGAAGCCGACCAGCATCAGCATGATGAGGTAAGGGTTCGATGTCTGCGCGGTAATAAAGTCCACCACGATCTGGGCTGCTCCCAGATAGGCGATCAGCCATCCGAAGATACCGGCGCCGGCTACTGTGAACATCGGTACGGCAAAGTCGATGACCGCATCGGTGAGCAGTTTGGGCATGCTGCGCAATGGCACGTCGCGATAGACGACGAGCGACAGGAACAACGCCCAGCCAACCGCGATGATGGAGCCTTCCGTGGGCGTAAACACACCGCCAACGATACCGCCCAGCACCAGCACGGGGATCAGCATGGGGGCTGCACCGCGCTTGAGGATGCCACCCATGGCCCTGATACCGGGGAACGGGTCGGCGGGATAACCGTGACGAACAGCAAGGATGTAGGTGTAGATCATCATCGACAGGCCGATCAGCAAGCCCGGCACGACGCCGCCGAGGAAAAGCGCGCCGATGGAAACATTGCCGAAGGCACCATAGACGATCAGTACGATTGACGGCGGAATGATGACCCCGAGCGTGGAGGATGCGGCTGTCAGGGCAACAGCAAAGGCTGGATCATAGCCGGCCTTTTTCATCGCCGGAATGAGGATAGAGCCGACGCTTGCGGTATCGGCGGCAGCAGAACCGGAGAGACTGGCAAAGACCATTGAGACGAACACGTTCACATGGCCCAGACCGCCACGGACATGGCCAACGCTTGCATTGGCAACGGCCAGTAGCCGATCGGTGATGGAGCCGGCATTGAGAACACGGCCAAGCAGCATGAAGAAGGGAACCGCCAGCAAGGTGAAGCTGTCGATGCCGGAATACATCTGGTTGACCGCAGACGTCAGCGGCAGGCCCTGCTGCCACATGACAATCAGGGAGGCGGCGATGAGCGAAAAGCCGATATTGACCCTGAGAATGATCAGGACGAAGAAGCTTGACAGAAGGAGGACCAGCGGGTTCATCGGGCGGACTTTCCGGTGAGCATGTCGAGCAGTGTCTCGAAGGAGAATAGCGCCATCAAAATCCCGCTGACCGGGATTGGCAGGAACAGCCACATGCGGGAAATGCCCAGTGACTGAATGGTTCCGGACTGGCGCAAGGCCACCAGCGCATAGCCGTTGACGACCAGCAGATAGACGACCAGTGCGGTAACGAGCATGCCGAAGAACGCGAGTGGCACGTTGAGCGCGCGCCAGCTCGGTGGCAGCATGTCCACCGTGTAGTGGGCGTTGCGCCGCAGTGCCACAGCGGCACCGACGAAAATCAGCCAGGAAAACAGAAGCTGTGCCAGATCCGGTGTCCAGATGAGCGGCAGCTTGAGGATGGTTCTGGCCAGAACCTGGAGCCCGACCGTAAGGATCAGACCCAGGAAGCCGAGCCAGAGGCCGAACTCGGCCACGGCTGCGACATGCGTGTTAAAACGGCGCAACATTGAAGGAATACCTTCCCGAGACAGATTGAGGGGGCAGCCGAGACTTACTTGGCTGTCAGCAACTCATATTCTGCAGACAGATCGAGCTTTTCGGCAAGCTTGGCCTGGATCGGCTCGAGCTTTGCCTTGAAGGCTGCGGTATCCGGATGGGTAACCTTGACGCCGTGATCCTTGGCCAGAGAATCCACCAGATTGGCATCATATTCGATGGCCTTTTCGACACCCAGTTCATTGGCTTCGGTGGCCGTTTCCTGCACCAGCGCCTTCAGGTCGTCCGGCAGCTTGTTCCAGGTGACATCCGAAATGGAGATGTGGTTGATCTGAAGCGTGTGCTGGGTGAGGGCCAGATTGGGGGCGACTTCGTAGAGCTTGGCGCCGGAGTAACCGGGAAGCGAGCTTTCCATCGCGCCTGCAACACCGGTCTGAAGTGCCGCGTAAAGTTCGCCCCAGGCGATCGTCACCGGCAGCATGCCCAGCGCGCTCCAGGTTTCGGCATCCATCGGCGATGGTGGCGTACGCATGCGCATACCGGCGAGATCGGCAAGATCATTGACCGGCTTGTCCTTGGTCGCGAGGTTACGCGCGCCCGATGCGCCCAGTGCGAGAAGATGAATGCCGAGACCACGATCTTCGTAGATCTTTTCGAAATGGGCCTCAACCGGTGTGCCGGGGCCGATCTTCTTGGTGATGCCTTCCATGCCGTCAAACAGATAGGGCATGGTGAAGATGCCATATTCCGGAACCTGCTCGGCGGCATTGCTGGTCGTGCTGATCATCATGTCGATCGTGCCGAACGCCAGTTCGCTGATCACAGCCGGATCCTGGCCGAGCTGTCCCGAATCGAAGATCTGGACGGCGATGCGCCCGTCGCTCTTTTCCTCCAGCGTCTTCTTCATGAATTCCGCCATGTCGTTATACGGATGCGGCGATTTCACCAGCGTGTGCAGACGCATGTTGAAATCTGCAGCCATTGCTGACGAGACGCTGATGGTCAAAGACGCAATTGTGGCGAGGAGGCGTTTGGCGCGCATGGTCGTGGTTCCCTTTTGCTATTTGTTAAGACGAGCTTCTGTCCGGTTCCCCATAAAATCAAATAGAATTAATCTTTCGATCCATGCGTAAATGTTATGGCGTGAAAACTTCCAGGCCGGGTATCTCGGCCAGCGTCCTGACGAGCGCATCGGCAAAGCCTTCGGCTGCCCGCGTGATCGGAATCTCTGCCGGCTTTATCAGATGGAAATCAAAGGGAATTTCCGGCTCGAATGGCACAGTTGCCAACCTGTCGCCGAAAATTTTAGGCGTGAACGGGTCGACGATTGCAACGCCGATGCCAACAGCAGCCAGGCCGCAAGCGGAGTAGGATGGCTGGCTTTCCATGGCAATACTCGGGGTGATGCCGGCTGAAGCGAAGCTCTGCGTCACGTAATTGGCCGTGACGGTGTGATGTGCGAGCGCCACCATCGGTTCATCCTTGAGGTCGCGGGGACCGATGGACGAAAGCCCGGCCAGAGGATGATCCTTCGGCATGACGCAAACGCAATAGCTGCGATAGGAGGCGATGATGTCGATGTCGCGTCGTTCGACATGGGTCTGGGCCAGGCCGAAGTCGAGCTGTCGCGACGTCATCATGTCCACGATCCGGGAGGAGGTGTGAACATTGTGGGTCACCCTGATGCCGCGATGCTCGTCGAGGAACCGCTTCAGCGTTGCCGGTACGATCTCGAAACTGACCATTGGCATGGTCGAAATATGCAAGGTGGCGCGGCGCAGATCCTTGATCTCGTTGGCCGCCTGCTTCAGGCGGTCGAAACCGTAATACATGCGCTCGACTTCCTGCTGAAACTGGATCGCCTCCGGTGTCGGCTGGATCTTGCCGCCCTGGCGCAGAAAGAGCGAAAACCCGATTGCCTGCTCCAGATCCGCGATCAGACGGCTGACGGCGGGCTGTGAGACGTTGAGCGTTTGTGCCGCCGCCGTGATCGATCCGTGCCGCATGGCAAGGCGAAAGGCCAGTATCTGTCGTTGATTCATATCACTTCTTCACCGTGCAATTGGTCCTTCACCCTGTCGCAATAGATCGGGCGAGGCAATGTCGACGGATCGCCTCTGCACGCCATGAACGCCGTCAAGCGGACTGGCGATTGCGACCTCAATACCGAAAATACGCTGATCCGCCTGACCTCACTGCAGCCCTTCGCGTTCGCGGTCGCACTAGGTGCGCGCTTCCGTTCGTCCCTGCAGTTGCGGCATGCTGCGCTTTGCCCATTCCTGCCGCTGCTGCTCGCCCTGCCGCCTGACGGACGTCGGCGTTACGGCAAAGGCTTTCTTGAAGCGACGGATGAAGTGCGACGAGTTTTCAAAGCCGGTTTGAATGGCGATATCGATCAAGGGCATATCCGTTCCCGCGACCAGCCGCATAGCCGTTTTCAGGCGAAGAACCTGATAGATGGCCGCAGGCGTCGCATTCAGCTCCTTCTGGAAAAGCCGCTCCAGTTGCCGGCGCGACAGGCCGATCTTGTCCGCTACTGCGGCAATATCCAGCACTTCTTCAATGCGCTGTTCCATCAGCATCAGGCTGCGGCTGACCCGCTCGTCGCGAATGCCACCGAAATCGAGTGGGTCGCGCGGCTGGAGTTCGTCTGAATCGCGGCGGCGAACGATCTGCAGGATTTCCAGCGCATTGCGCTCCGCCTCCGGACCGACATGGCGGCGCAGAAGAAAGGTCGCAAGATCGGCAACGCTGCTGCCACCGGCGCAGGTCATGATGTTACGATCTTCGACGAAGATGCGCTGCGAGGTCACGCTCAGATTGGGAAAGCGTTCCTTGAACTCGCCGTAATGCAGCCAGCTGACGCAACTCAGCCGATCATCCAGAAGTCCGGCCTGGGCCAGAATGAAGCTGCCGGTACACACGCCCAGAACGGGCACGCCAAGGGCACTTGCCTGTTTCAGATAGCGCTCGGTTTCGGCATCGATCGGTTCGCTCACATTGAGCCGTCCGCCGATGACAGCGATATAGCTGAACTCTGTCGGAGGGCGCAGCGACGAGGTGGGGGAGACCTGCACACCGCAGCTCGACGTCATGAAATGCCGACTGCTGCTCAGAACTTCCCAATCGCAATTGATCCGGCCCGAGCGATCGGCGACATCGCTGCCAAGCCTCAGCGCATCAACGAACAGAGCGAACGCACTCAGCGTAAAGCCGCGCGCCAGGATAAACCCGACCCGCAGCTGATTTGGGTTGCGATGTTCGCCCTTCGGCGCGTGTTCATTTTGCGAATGCATGTCGCGGATGATTGAAGTCCATGCAGAAGCCCCGGTCAAGCCGGTCGCCGCCCGACATCACTGTTTTACGGCTCAAGGCCTGCTATCGCCAGGGGAAGTGATCGATGGGGCATCGCCGCCAGGCTTCGGCAGCTCATGGTTCGAGTACCAGAGTGCGGCGGCCTCGCCGGCCAGCTGGCGCGCGGCAATGATGGCCGTTTTGTCCTCTTCGGTCGATCGCCGCCGAATGATACGGTCAGACGCATGCATGGCGATTTCGGCTTCGGTGCTGGCAAGGCCTGCATCGCGACGTGCAGGCGCAATTAGTCTCGCATCGCCGCTACCGACCGCGTCGAGATAGGCTTGGTTGGCATGAACCGCCTCTGCGACAAGACTGGAAACCGATGCTTCCCGATTGGGCCAGACGATCAACGTAACCAGAATGGCGACCACGCTACCAAGCACATTGTCGAGAATGCGCGCAGACGCAATCCCTTCGCCGGGGCTGAGGATGTCCATGACCAGCACGAACAGTAGTGTGAGGAAGACGACGAACAGCGTGTAGTTGACCGAGCGCACGGCAATTGTCGCCGCGGCGATGGTAATCACCAAAGCGATCAAAAAAGTGTAGCCGATGGGCGCAGACAGAATTGCCAGTGCCAGTACACCGCCGGCAGACGAGCCGAGAATGCGCTCCAGGCTGCGGCTCCAGCTCATGCGGGGTCCCGGCTGAAGGACAACGATGATTGCCATGGTCGCCCAGTAGGGATAGGTGAGCGACAGCAGATGGGCGACAAGCGTGACGACAGCAACGCCGACCCCGGAGCGGACAGCGGTCTGTAGGACGCGCCTTGATTGTCCGCTGTCTGCCGCTTGCATGCGCGAACCGCTCAGCGCAACACTGGCATCATCATCCTCATGTTTGAAGGCAGCCGCAATGGCGTGAATGGCGCGTGTACCGGCGCCATGCTGGGCGGGCAGCATTTGCGCCAACATCCTCGCTCTCTGCTCAACCGCTTTGATATCGGTCGAGCGGTCGACAATCGTTTTCCGTGCCTGTGCAAGAAGAGGCGCGATCGCATTCAGTGCAGCGCGCAAATCCGCATCGAGCTGGTTTGTCAGGCGCAGATGATCGAGTGCCAGCAGGCCGTGGAAAACACTGTCGGCTATGGCCAGTGCTTCATCCAGTCCGTTGGACTTGGCATCATCGGCGATTGCGTTCTGGTCCAAGAGACCGGTCGCTCTCTCGATTGCCATGCGCACGGCCCGGCGGTGCTGGCTATGCGTTGAACGTCGCGGATCCATCTGGTCTGCACCCTGCGCTTCCGCTATATCGGTCGCCATGTCGCCTAGCCGCGCATAGACTGCGGCAATCGCCTGTCGCGCTGGAAGCCACCGGTCCGTGCGCCAGACAATGGTGAGGATAATGGCAGCCCAGCTGCCACCGCAGAAGAATGTCAAGGCAAGCATCGCTGCACCGGCTGCAGGCAGCGGATAACCCGCCGCCACCACTGCCACCACGCCAACCAGGGTCGCAACCATTGTCGACGCTGGCCAACGCAGCGGCAAAAGTGCGGTAATGGTGACCAGCACCGGGCCGACCGAAAGGGCAAAGACGATGCCGTAGCCAGCCAGGAATGAGCCGATCAGTGCGGCCATGCTGCCCAGCGCCACGAAGCCCATCAGCAAACCGCGGCGTCGGCGCTCGGGGCCACCGGTATCGGCAAGACAGGTCCAGAAGGCAGCAAAGATCGCCCATCCGAAGTGGCTCTGGCCGGTCGCTACGACCACCAGCAATGGTACTGCAACAATGAATGCGGCGCGAATGCCATCTTCCAGATGCAAATGTTCAGGCGTGAGTGCGATGGCGCGCAGTTCAAGCCAGCGCGCCAGACCGCGAACCCGTTCAGGTGGTGTGCCTGCGTGCTTGTTCCTGTCTGGTCCACTCACGCTGCATCACCTCATGCCTCTGCCATAACCCATGGGCATCGCCAGGCCGGATATGATCAGGTCCGTGCGGGTCGAGATGCCGGCCCGCTTTTATCGCCATTTCCGGCGCATGCCAACAACGGTTCATCGAAGAGCTGCTAGCTCTGCTCCCGTCTGTTGTACAAGATGGAGGACCAGAGCGATATGCCGATCAAGGCAGCGCCGCCAAGGCCCGTCAAGGCTTCGGGGATATGGATCTGGGTCTGGCAGAACATGATCAGCGACAAGATCAGGATGGCATAAAAGGCGCCGTGCTCCAGATATCTGTACTCTGCAAGCGTGCCTTTTTCGACCAGCATGATCGTCATTGAGCGTACATACATGGCGCCGATGCCAAGGCCGATGGCAATGATGAAGAGGTTCTGGGTCAAAGCGAAAGCGCCGATCACGCCGTCAAAGGAGAAGCTGGCATCGAGCACTTCGAGATAGATGAAGGCACCCAGACCACCGCTTGCCGCTGAGCGCACACTTTGCTGAGACGCGTCCATAAATCCGCCGACGACTTCAACAAGCAGGAAGGTCACGAGGCCGTAGATGGCGCTGTAGACGAAGGAAACCGGTTCGTTCATCTCTGTCTGCGGAGCATCAACAATGGTGTAGGAAAATGCCAGGATCACGACCAGCATGAAGGCGATCTCGATGCCCTTGATGGCCGCGAAATTGGACAGATGGCGCTCCAGCCAACCGATCCAGTGAACATCCTTTTCCTGGTCGAAGAAGAACTTCAACGCCACCATCATCAGGAATGTGCCGCCGAAGGCGGCTATCGGCAACTGCGCCTCATGCATGATGAGAGCATATTCCTGCGGTCGCGACGCGGCCATGACGATGGCATCGATCGGGCCGATCCTGGCGGCAATGACCACGACCAGCAATGGAAAGACGATCCGCATGCCGAACACGGCAATGACGATGCCCCAGGTGAGAAAGCGCTTCTGCCAGACCGGTGTCATGGTCTTGAGCTTGTTGGCGTTCACAATGGCGTTGTCGAAGGAAAGCGAGATCTCAAGCACCGCCAGAATGGCACAGATCATGAAGATCGTTGCCGTTCCACCCACGGTGCCGGTCGACTGCCAGCCGAGCCAGGCACCGAGCGCCAGTCCGACAAAGGTCAGGATAAAGGCCCACCTGAAATAGCGTAAAGTAGATGTTGTGGAGGGCATCTTGCTCATGGCTGCACCTCGAAGATCAGACCCTGGATCATTGTGCTAGCCAATATGGCGTCGTTCACGGTGTCGAATTCGACACGCGTCGCAAGGGAGACAGGTGAGAACATTTTTCACTCGCCGCCGGCTTATTTGCGGGTGATACCGACATCACGAGAGCGCCGTCATTCTCGCCAGAGGGGCCCGGTATCAGGTTTTTGAAGGCGCGGGATCTATTCACCGGCGCCTCTGAAGATAAGTCTGTTTCACCGCATTGCAAGCGGTGATCGCAGGTTCAGATCAGATCGAAGCGTCCGAGAATAGCCCGGATCTTCGCGTCCTGCTCCGCGCTTGGCAAAAGTGCCGGCTGGCGCGAGGCTCCAACAGAATTATCCTGCAGATAAAGCGACCGTTTGACCAGCGCCGGCGGAAAGCCAAGCGCGTAGAGTTCCGTTCTGAAAGCCGTGTAGATTTCCTGTTGCCGCTCGGCATCGGCCATGTCGCCGGAGTTGAACCCGTTCAAGATGCCGGCAAGGACGTCGGGCATCGCATTGCCAAGGCCGGAGATGCAGCCAGCGGCCCCATTTTGCAGCGCCCACAAGACGAGATGATCGGGCCCGGAATAAACCTCGAAATCCGGCAGGTCGCGAGCAATCGCCAGATAGGCCTCCAGTGTTTCCTGTGCGCCGCCCGAATCCTTGATGCCGGCAATATTGCTATGGCTTGCAAGCTTTCGAGCGGTTTCCGGCTCGATATGGTTCTGTGTGCGGGCCGGGATATCGTAGAGGTAGACAGGGGTACTCACTGCATCGGCGACTGTCGAGAAATGGCGGATCAGACCGTCCTGCGTGCAGGCGATAAAGAAGGGCGTAATAACCGCAATGCCGTCTACGCCGATGCGGTCGAATTCCTTTGCAAGCTGGAGCGTTTCGAAGGTGGCCGGCATGCCGGCATTGACGATCACATCCACCTTGCCGGCAACCTCGTCGACCACTTCTTCCGTCAGGCGGATCTTTTCGCCATGGGTGAGGGCGCTAAAGTCGCCATTGGTGCCGGCGCACATGATGTTGTTGCCCGCCGCCACCTGACGGCGCACCTGGGCGCGGGTGGCTTCATAATTGATCGTCTCGTCCTCGTTGAAACAGGTCACGAGCGCGACAAAGGCTTTCTTGGACATCAGAAACTCCGCTTGAGAGGGGGGACAGTGGCCGCAAGGCCCGCCTGACGCGCCTTGCGGCGGGCAGACTGGACGTCTGGATCGGGGTCGAGGCTGGCGCCGAGAAGTGCGCGGGTATAATCCTCGCGCGGGTTGTCGAAGACTTGCCTTACCGTGCCGAGTTCGACGATGTCACCCTTTTCCATCACCATCACATGGTCGGCGAAATCCCGGACAACCGGCAGGTCGTGGGCAATGAAGATAAAGGCAATGCCCATGTCACGGCGCAACCTGTCCAGAAGCTCGATCACCTGAGCCTGGACAGAGACATCAAGCGCCGAAACGGCCTCATCGCAGATGATCAACTGCGGTTCCAGCGCCAGCGCCCGCGCGATGGCGATACGCTGACGCTGTCCGCCGGAAAACTGGTGCGGATAGCGGCTCATGTGCTCTTGCGACAACCCCACCTGATCCAGCAACTCGGCCACCCGCTCGCGCCACTTCGCCTTGGGCAAAATATCGGGATGGATGACCCAGGCTTCAGAGACAAGTTGATAGACGGTCATGCGCGGATTGAGCGATTGGGTTGGGTCCTGGAACACCATCTGCAGATCGCGCCTGAGCTTGTAGAGTTCGCCCGGCGGCATCTGGAAAAGGTCCTTGCCTTTCCACTGCGCGCTGCCGCCGTCGGGTTCCTCAAGCCGCAGCAAGACGCGGGCAAGCGTCGACTTGCCTGACCCGCTTTCGCCCACCACGGCCATGGTTTCCCCGGCCATCAGGTTGAAGGAGACACCCTTCAGCGCTTCGAAGGCGCCGTAAAACTTGCGCACGTCTTTCACGGCCAGCAGCGGTTCGCCAACAGCAATCGGCTCATGCATATTGCCTTTACCCGGTGCCGCGGCAATCAGCTTTTTGGTATAGGGATGGCGCGCATTCTTGTAGACGTCTCGCACCGTGCCGCCCTCGACCAACACGCCTTTTTCCATGACCACGACGCGGTCTGCGATATCGGCAACCACACCCAGATCATGGGTGATGATCAAGACGGCCATGCCGGTTTCCTGTTGCAACTCTTTGAGGAGCGCCAGTACTTCGGCCTGTACCGTCACATCCAGGGCGGTGGTCGGCTCGTCGGCAATCAGGAGATCCGGTTTCAGCGCCAGTGCCATGGCAATCATCACGCGTTGTCGCTGGCCGCCCGAAAATTCATGCGGATACTTGTCCATCGCGTTTTCGGGATCGGGAATGCCGACGCGACCCAGCAGACGCAAGGCCTCGCTTCGGGCACCATCAGACGCCATTCCGTGGGTCGTCATTGCCTCGCAGATTTGCCATCCAACGGTATAGACCGGATTGAGATGACTGAGTGGATCCTGAAAGATCATCGCAATACGCGAGCCGTTGACCCTACGCCTTTGCTCCGCTGGCATGGTCAGCAGGTCTTCGCCATCCAGCAAGATTTCGCCGGACGTAATGCGACCGGGCGGCATGTCGATGAGGTTCATGATTGCAGACGACGACACGGACTTGCCCGAACCGCTTTCGCCGAGAATGGCCAGCGTTTCGCTTCTGTCGAGATGATAGGAGATATCGCGTACCGCATGCACCACGCCATTGACGGTGTGGAATTCGACGGAAAGATTGCGAACCTCAAGCAGATGATCTGCCATGTCAGCGGCCTTTCATTTCCAGCCGCCACCGCTGCACCGGATCGAGCGCGATGCGCAGCCAGTTCGACAGCAGGTTGAGCGACATGGTGGTCAGGATGATGGCAAGCCCCGGCCAGAAGGACAGCCACCAGGCATTGGTGAGATATTGGCGGCCTTGCGAAATCATCAGGCCCCAGGTGATTTCGGGCGGCTGGATGCCGATGCCGAGGAATGACAACGCGCTTTCAGCCAGCATTACATAGGCGAAATCGAGCGTGGCAAGCGTGGTCAGCGTGGGGAACACCACGGGCAGAATATGGCGAAACAGGATGCGCTTGCCGGAGGCCCCCATGACCCGGGCCGCCTGTACGAACATGCGCTCTCGGATTTCCAGCACCTCGGCGCGTGTGGTGCGCAGATAGACCGGAATACGGGTGATCGCCAGAACCAGCATGAGGTTCAGGATCGACGAGCCCAGCACATAGAGCACGATCACTGCAATCAGCAGCGAGGGGAACGACATGATCACATCGGCAAGCCGCATGATGATCTGGCTGACGCGGGCGGAAGCGACGCCGGCAATGAGGCCCAGAACGGTGCCGATGACCGAGGAAAGAAGGACGGCGCCGGCAGCGACCATCAGTGTGTTCTGGGTGGCGACAATGATGCGGGCAAAAAGCGGGCGACCAAGGGCATCGGCACCCATCCACCAGAACCAGGCGCGCTCAAAATCGAAGGGTGCGAGATTGCGGCCGCGCAGGTTCTGCTTGGTGGCGACATCGCCAAGCCAGGCAGGACCGAGCAATGCGAAGACCAGCATCATCACGAGGAAGATGGCTGCACACAGCGCGAATTTGTCGGCAAGAAGCATGCGTCCGAGACGAATGACGAAAGGAGGCTCGGCTGCGGAAAGGCTGTCTGTTGATGGCATTGCCATGCGTCTGTCCTCTCAGTGACGGATGCGAGGATCGAGCAGCGCATAGGCAAGATCGATCAGCAGGTTCATGACAAAGATGGCAAGCGCAGTGACCAGAATGGCCGCAAGAACCACATTGAAGTCGCGTTGCAGGATGG
Source organism: Agrobacterium sp. ES01 (assembly GCF_050320885.1). Taxonomy (NCBI): domain Bacteria; kingdom Pseudomonadati; phylum Pseudomonadota; class Alphaproteobacteria; order Hyphomicrobiales; family Rhizobiaceae; genus Agrobacterium; species Agrobacterium sp. ES01. The sequence continues at coordinate 89,555 of NZ_JBNQTH010000008.1, read as the reverse complement.
AATCGATCATCAGCTTGCCGACGCCCGGAAAACCGAAAATGGTTTCCACGATCACGGCCCCGTTGAGCAGGCTTGCAGCCTGGTCGCCGATCACGGTGATGACCGGAAGCATGGCATTGCGTAGCGCATGAATGAAGATGATCGGGCCCGATTTGACGCCCTTGGCACGGGCTGTCTTCACATAGGCTGACGACAGCGCTCCGATCATTGAGCCGCGCACGACCTGGACGATAATGCCGAAGGGGCGAACGAAGAGCACGGCGATCGGCAAGATCCAGTGCGATATGGAACCCGTGCCGGAGGTCGGCAGGACGGCGAGCTGGATGGAAAAGACAACGATGGCAACGATTGCCAGCCAGAAATCCGGCACCGACGCGCCGATCAGTGAAATGATCGAGGAAAACCGGTCGAAGAAGCCACCAGACCGGAATGCCGCGAGCGAACCGACGACGATGGCGGCACCGGTCACCAGCGACATGGTGATAACGGCAAGCCACAGCGTCCAGACAAAGGCTTCCAGCACCACGTCGAGGGCAGGGCGCGCCTTGCGCAGCGACTCTCCCAGATTGCCGGTAAGCACGTCGCCAACATAATGGGCAAATTGCACAAGCAGAGGATCGTTCAGGCCATGCAATTCGCGAAACTGGTTCTTCATCTCCGCTGAGGCTTCAACCGGCAGGAAGAGTGCGGCCGGATCACCGGTCAGGCGTGACAGGAAAAACACCATCACCAGAAGCCCGACGAGGGAGAAGAGGCTGGCCAAAGCCCGTTTGCGGATGAATCTGAACATGCTTGCCTCGGTCTCGGTTGACGGCGGGCATGGCCCGCCGTCGGTATGTCCTGGATCTCGGCGAGCGGGTCGCCGAAGCCGTTACTTGATCTTGATTTCGGACAGCTGGAGCATGGAGTTTGTTGCCATGGTCGGAGTGTAGTCCAGGCGCTCGGAGACCCTGGAGAAACCGACCATGTGGAACAGCAGCACATCGGCCACGACATCGTCATGGAGATAGGCAATCAGCTCCGACCACAACTTGGCGCGCTCGTCGCCGGTGGCAGCAGAGGCCCGCGCAATGAGGTCATCGACCTTGGCATCGGAGAAGCCCGACTGGGTACCCTTCGAGTCATATTTGAAGAACATCGAGAAGGATGGATCACCCTTGGAATTGTCGTGCATGGCAGCAACGAGCTGCGGACCGCGACCTTCCTTGAACGGCTTGGAATAGTAGACTTCGTGTTCGGCCACTTCGACGAATTTCAGCTCGATGTTGAAGCCGACTTCCTGAAGCTGCGCCTGGATCGCTTCCATGATCTCAGTGACATTCGGGAAGTTTGCAGAGCGCGCAATGATGGTGATCGGTGTATCGACCTTCACGCCGTCGGCCTTGGCCTCTTCCAGCAGCTTGCGGGCTTCAGCCGGATCGTAAGGGAATACCTTGACGTCCGGGTTCCAGCCAAGGGTTGGCGGCGGCACGATGGCTGTTGCCAGGATCGCGCCTTCCGGAACCAGCGTACCGAGGAAGGCATCACGATCGATGGCAAGGTTCAACGCCTTGCGAATTCTCACGTCATTGAGCGGCTCGATATTATGGTCGATGCGAAGATAGACAGTTTCGCTGTCGAGATAGGAAAAATCGGTGGCCGGATTGGTGGCTTCGATCTGGGAGATCGAGGGGGAGATATCGGCCTCTCCGGTCTGCACCATGGCAGCGCGAACGGACGGGTCGGCGCGGAACAGATATGTGGCCTCGGTTACATCGGGCTTGTCGCCCCAATAATCGTCGCGCTCTGTGAGAACAATGCGCTGGCCGGGGGTCCATTCCGTCAGCTTGTATGGGCCGGTGCCGACAGGCTCGCGGACGAACTCCATCGGTGTTTCTTCCGGCACGATGGTCAAAAGCGATAGCAGAAGCGGCAGGATCGGCTGGGCCGGATCGACTGTCACGTCAATGGTATTGTCATCGACGACGGTCGGCGTGATCGTCATGCCCCCGAAATACCGGCGCGACTCGCAGGCATTCTTGTCGCTCATCACCCGTTCAATGCTGTGCTTGACGTCTTTCGCATCGAATGATGTGCCGTCCGAAAAGGTTACACCTTCACGAAGATGGAAGCGCCATGTGCCCGGCTCCGTTTCTTCCCAGCTGGTCGCCAGGCGGGGCATCAGGCCCTTGTCGCCACGAACGTCGAGTTCGGTCAATGTCTCAGACACATTCTGCATGATGACACGGCCGATATTCGAGCGGGTCGCCATGCAGGGCTCAAGCAGATCGGCCTCTTCCGGCAGAACGATCGTGATTGGGCCCGGAGCGGCCTGGGCCGAAGACAGCGTTGAGCCCAGCAGCAGTGCTGCGAGCAATAGTGATCTTTTCATTGGGTTCTCCTCCCTTTTGAATGCGCAGTGTAACGGCTGGCAAGTGCGGGCACCGGGTGCAGACAGCACTTTTGGATACCCTCCGCGACTATCGCCCTGTGACGGAACATTCCTCCCGCGTCATTGAGCTTTTCACGTTGACCAAAACATCCAACGTGACGACAAGTTTGTCAAATTATTTTACGTTTCTGATTTCAGATATTTTTTATTTACAAAATAAATATCATGAAAACAATAATTTAGGCACAACATCAGGATGATTACCGCGACGATCTAGAACCTATAAAACTTGACAACTTTGTAAAAGTGACGATTGTCGCCACCATGGAGGAGTATTCTATGACACCTGACGACATCGCCCGATCCATGACAGGCGTGCTTGAAAATCCGGCGCCCGGCAGACACGAAGCCTCGCTGCCATCGCCCATGGTGCAGAACCATGCAGCTTTCCTGCATATGCTTGGAAATGGTGATCTCGTATGTGCCTGGTTCGGCGGAACGCTGGAAGGGAAGTCGGATATCTCCGTCTTCGCCTCCGTGCTGGCGGCGGGCGCGAGCGCGTGGGGCAAACCCCAGCGACTAAGCTTCGATCCGGATCATTCCGAGCAGAACCCCGTGCTGTTTCCGGCACCCGATGGCCGGCTTTTGCTGTTTCACACCTCGCAGCCTTCCGGCAATCAGGATGAGTGCCAGATCCGCATGGCCGAAATCCGCCGCGATCAGCACGATCCCGCTGTCCTTCACGCCGAAGAAGGGCGCTATCTCGATCTGCCGCGCGGCTGCTTCGTGCGCGCGCCTTTGGTGGTGCGCGAAGACGGTGCATGGATGTTGCCGATTTTCCGCTGCATTCAACGCCCTGGCCAGAAATGGAATGGCAGCCACGACCGTGCAGCGGTTGGTATTTCAATGGATGGCGGCAAAAGCTGGACGCTCGAAGATCTGGACCAGTCCACCGGCTGTGTCCATATGAGCCCGGTCGCTACGGATGATGGGCATTTCGCCGCATTCTTTCGCCGCCGGCAAGCCGATTTCGTCTACCGCACTGAAAGCACAGACGGCGGGCGCACCTGGTCTGCGCCTGCGGCGACAGACCTGCCCAATAACAATTCTTCCATCGCCGCCATTCGGCTGAAGGATGGTACCATCGCGATGATCTGCAATCCGATCAATGCCGAATTGTCGCCCGATCGTCGCGCTTCGCTCTACGATGAACTGGGCGAGGATGACGCAAGGCCGGATGCAGATCCGACCGGCGGCTGCGTGCCGGTCTGGGGCGTTCCGCGTGCGCCGGTTATCGTTGCCGTGTCGCAGGATAACGGATGCAGCTTTCCACATCGCATCCTGATCGAAGACGGACCCGGCACCTGCCTTTCCAACGATTCCATCGATGGCCGCAACAAGGAGATGTCCTATCCCTGGTTGCTGGAGGGTCAAGACGGCAGCCTTCATATCGCCTACACCTATCACAGGCGCGCTATAAAATATGTCCGTCTGGCGCCCGGTTGGGCCAGCGCGGCAGGGAGACAAGCATGAGCAATATCATCGGCATTACCATGGGTGACCCCTGTGGCGTTGGCCCCGAAATCACCGTCAAGGCACTGGCCGAGATGTCGCCTAAGGATCGGGACGCGACTCGTATCTACGGCAATCTGGCAACGCTGGAAGCGGCCCGCGAGGCCCTTGGTCTGACGCTGGATCTGAAGCCTTTCGTCGTCGATCTGCCCGTCGAAGGTGCGCCGCTTGCCTGGGGAACACTCTCTCCAGTCGCCGGCGACGCGGCCTTCCGCTTTATCGAAAAGGCCGTGCGCGATGCCGAGGCCAATGCGATTGGCTGTATTGTGACTGCCCCGATCAACAAGGAAGCGCTGAATCTGGCGGGCCACCACTATGACGGTCACACCGGAATGTTGCGCAGCCTGACCGGCTCGACCGCAGCCTATATGCTGCTCGCATCGGAGCGGTTGAAGGTCATTCATGTCTCGACCCATGTGTCGTTGCAGGAGGCAATCCGCCGCGCGACGACCGAGCGCGTGCTTGCCACCATTCGCGCGGGCGATGCCCACCTGAAACGCATTGGCTATGACAGCCCGCGCATTGCCGTTGCCGGTCTCAATCCGCACTGCGGTGAGAACGGGCTGTTCGGCACTGAAGATGACGACCAGATCGCACCTGCTGTGGCGGCGGCGAAGTCCGAAGGCATCAATGTGGAAGGCCCGATTTCGGCGGATACGGTCTTCCATCGGGCCTATTCGGGCGGTTTCGATCTGGTCGTCGCCCAGTATCACGATCAGGGCCATATCCCGATCAAGCTGGTCGCCTTCGATACAGCCGTCAACGTCTCCGTCGATCTGCCGATTGACCGCACGTCGGTTGATCATGGAACCGCCTTCGACATCGCCGGCCGCGGGATCGCCAATCACGGCAACATGAACTCCGCCATCGCCTATGCCCGCAAGCTCGTGGCCGGCCGGGACGAGACGAGGAACGCGTCATGATGGCAACACAGATCACGCTTCATCAGCCGCGCCGCCTCGTCGTCGGCGCAGGCTCCATCGAACAGGTCGGAGCCTGGGCGCATGACGCCGCATCAACGCTCGTCATCGCCACACCGATCACATCCGGTTTTGCCGACCGCTTGAAGCTTTCCGGAAAGGTCGTCGTCTTTGATGCCATTCCGGGGGAACCGGATATCGCAACGCTTGAGGCAGCGCTGAGTTCGGCGCGCGAACTAAAGCCGGACCTCGTTGTCGGCCTGGGTGGCGGTTCCGTCATGGATGTAGCCAAGCTGGTCGCCGCCCTTTGGGACAGCGAGCAGACGCTGGCCGATGTCACCGGTCCCAATCGTGTCGGCGGACGAAACACGCGTCTGGCGCAAGTCGCAACGACGGCTGGCACAGGATCGGAGGCCGGCATCCGCTCATTGATCACCGATCCGGGCAAAGGCAACAAGATCGCGGTTGAAAGCCCGCATCTGATTGCCGATCTGGCCGTGCTCGATCCGGAACTGACCTATAGCGTTCCACCTGCCGTGACGGCTGCGACCGGTGTCGATGCCATGGCGCATTGCGTTGAGGCCTTCACCAACCGCAAGGCCCACCCGATGATCGACGGGTTTGCGCGCATGGGCTTTCATCTGGTGGGGAAGTTTCTGGCGCGCGCCGTAAAGGACGGTGCCGATACCGAAGCGCGCGAGGGCATGATGCTCGCCTCTTATTATGGCGGTATTTGTCTGGGGCCGGTAAACACGGCTGCGGGACACGCCATCTCCTATCCGCTCGGCACATTGCTGCATTTGCCGCACGGTCTCGCCAATGCGATTATCTTCCCCCATGTGCTGGCGTTCAATCAGCCGGTGGTCGCAGCCAAAACGGCTGAGGTGGCCTTGGCGCTGAACCTTGGAGAAGGGCTGTCGCAAGCCGATCTTCGCTCTGCCGCCCACGGCTTCTGTGCTGACCTCGGAATCGAGATGTCGCTCGCGGCCCATGGGGCAACCGAAGGGGATCTGGCGCGATACGCCAGTGATGCCCATGCGATCAGACGATTGATGGATAATAACCCCATCGACATGAGTGAGACAGACGTTCTGGAGATCTACCGCGGGGCCTTCTAGGCATTGCCTGGACCCGCCTTGTGTCTCCCGCCAGGAAATTTTCCTCCCCCTTGGCGGGAGACGCAAGAAACGCTTGAGAAGAAAATGCGCGCATTGAAACGCATCGAGCATAGGACAACACGCCAGGGTCGTAATCTGCGCCGCCCTTTATTTGTAATTCACCAGCGTCAATTGCTTGACAAATATGAATAAAATTCGGAAATTTAGATAACAACAGCTAGCGGGCGCCAATTTTCATGCTTGTCATTCTCGCCGACGACCTAACGGGAACGCTCGATTCTGCTGCACCTTTTGCCGGCCGCGGCCTGGCAACCGAAGTGGTGCTTCATCCAGACGCGCTGGATGAAGCCCTCGCTCAGGCGCCTGACGTGCTGGCCGTCAATCTCAGATCGAGAGAAATAACAGCCAGTGAGGCCGCACGCGCGACGGCAGAAGCGCTGAAGCGATTGCCCGTGGGTGTGCGAATATTCAAGAAGGTCGACTCGCGCCTGAAGGGCAATATCGTGGCCGAGCTCGATGCGATGTCGTTTGAACGGGCGCTGGTCGCGCCGGCTATTCCCGACTTCGGTCGATTGGTTGTTGGCGGTCATGTGCGCGGCTTCGGCATTGAGACACCGATTGCCGTGGCCGAAAAACTGGGTGCCCATGCGGCTCGCGCCCATATTCCCGATACATCATCACAAGATGAGATGCTCACCTCACTGAAATTGGCGGAGAATGAGGGCTTCGACTTGCTGATCGGCGCCAGAGGCCTTGCCGATAGCCTGGCCCAAACAATGACGTCAAAAGAGCCGCAGCCTTTGATCGCTGTGCCGGAAGTGCCGACGCTGATCGTTGTCGGTTCGCGCGATCCGATCACGGTTAAACAAGTTGATGATCTTCGAAGCCGCTGCGTGATCGACTATGTCGCAGCGCCCGGTGGTAAGTGTGACACTTCCCCCGCCCAAGCGCGTGAGATGGTTGTCGTCGTGCAGGCCACGGAAGGGTCAGCACCCGTTCAACCGTTAGAGATGTCTGCAAATCTTGCCAATATGGTTGTTCCAGCGTTCACCGACCGTGCATCTACTCTTGTACTCACCGGCGGAGCGACTGCCGAAGCCGTTCTTGAGAAGATGGGTATTTTGCGCTTCCGGCTTCTGGGCGAATGCATGCCCGGCATGGGGCTCGCCATTGCCGATGGGCGCCATATCGTCACCAAGTCGGGCGGCTTCGGCCAACCCGATACACTGCTAAAACTGGTGCGACAGATCCTGAGAAAGGCGGCCTGACGATGGGACTTCAGCAAGGAACGTCCCGCAAGGGTCTGCCAGACATGGTGTTCGAACGGATACACCGCGCCATCAAGTCAGGTTCCTACAAGCCGGACGAACGATTGCCGACGGAGCACGACATGGCAATCGAGTTCGAAGTATCCCGGCCCGTGATCCGCGAAGCATTGCGGCGGTTGCGCGAGCAGGGACTTATCTATTCGCGCCGCGGTGCCGGCAGTTTCATCCGCTCCACCGGTCTGCGCGAACCGCTCGGTTTCGGCCAACTCGAAAACGTGGCTGATCTGCTCAATTGTTACGAGTTTCGCCTGACGCTTGAGCCGGCAGCAGCAGCAGCAGCAGCAGCCCGCCACACACCCGAAGATCTCGATGCCATCAGGCGGGCACTCGAATTGTTGCGCGATGCCACCAACAGGCAATCCCACCGCGAAGATGCAGACTACCAGTTCCATCTGTCCATCGCGCGCGCCGCCCAGAACAATTACTTCTCCACCGCGATGGAAGCTTTGAAGGAGCATATTGCCGTTGGCATGAAGTTCCACGGGGCGTCGGTCAAGCGTGAGGCGAGCGGGCTTTCGCGTGTCTTTGCCGAGCATGAAACCATTGCCAGGGCTATCGCAGATGGCGACGCGGATCTGGCACGCGAGATGATGCTGAAACATCTGACAGGCTCCCGCGACCGACTGTTTCTCGCCTCGCGATAAGGTCCATTTCCCCGGATAACTGCCCGTCCGCATGGGCCTGGCCTTGAACGCCCGAAGCGCTATGTCTTATTTTATAGCTTGAATTCAATTTTTGCGTGCTACATTGTTTTTTAACGACCAAGGGTGGGGCGGTCGTTTCTGAATAGTCATTGGTGGCCCTGATCGCGAACGCGCAATAACAAGCGGGTTTTGCGCTGATGAGACTGTTCGAGCGGGGGTGTGGCCAGTGTTTGGGACTGACTACAGGACAGCGAAATTCGGCGATGACGTGGCGCATTTTACCGTCGCCGAAGCACGGGTATTAAAGGTGCTCTCACGCAATGCCGGGCGCACGCTGACGCGCGACCAGATACTGGACGCTGTGTCCGACGTCGGCTCGGACAAAAGCGACCGTAGCGTGGACTTTCTGATCAATCGCGTCAGGCGCAAACTTGGCGACAGTCCCAGAGATCCCCGTTTCATAGGCACCCGCTATGGCGGAGGTTATGTGTGGCTCGGTCCCCCACCGGTGGTCATGGATGTCCAGAAGATCGTCGAAGCTGAGGCCGTGATCGGCCCGGTGCGCGGACTGGATCTGCTCGGCGCGGCAAGCGGTGCAGGGGAAGCCTTTGCTGGCTATCTGGCAAAAGCCCTGGAGGCGGAGATCGAGCGGAGTGTCCCGGTTGAACCCGACTTTGATCCCACAAAGCAGCCATCGGACGGCCCAGCACGCTTCAACCTGGAAATCTCCTTTTTCCGCGTCGCCGAGCGCCCCGAATGCGTCGTGACATGCTGGTCGCGTATTTCCGGCGGCGTGTTCTTCGTTGAGCGCATGACATTGATCCGCGAAGGGGCTCCCTATCCGAGTTTGCGACGAGAAGCAGATCGCCTGATCCCCCTCATCCTGTTGGCGCGCTGGCGCTGTGAAATGGGCTATAAGATTTCAAGCGAACCACTGGCTGTGGCGATGCAGAATGCCTCCTTCAATGAGAAGAGCACCGCCAAGGCCTGGCTGGAGAATAATGTTCATCTCAGCAAGATGCGTGCTGACCACCCTGATGACCCGGAAATTGCCGTCAGCTATGCGCATCATCTGCATTCCAGGGTGATCATCCACGGACGCGATCTCTTCCAGACTGGCGCAGATGCATGCCGGTCCATCGACACCGAGATAGAACAGCTTGTCCAAGGTGCCCTGCCTGGTTGCCAGGACAAGCCCGAACTGCTGATGATTGCCGCAAAGCTGCTCTACTATGTCGATCGCGGTTACAAGTCGCTGGCCCTTGAACTCGCGCAACAAGCCTACAGTCAGAGTACAACGATTGCGTCCTCGCTTGCGATTTTCGGGCAATTGCGGGCATTTACGGGCGATACCGACGGAGCGCTTGTCTTGCTACGGCAGGCCGAGGCTTTGGCGATGCCAAAATCGCGCTTCCGGCATTATGTTCAGGTTTTCATCTGTCAGGCCTTGATTGCGGCAGATGATCGCGCGGCGCTGGAGCCTGTGCGGGCGCAAGTCTACAATTTCCATCCCCTGGCGCGGCTTCTCTATGAGTTGGTCATGACGGATGCCGAGCAGCCGTCCCTGCGCGCCAAGGGTGCCATGCTCACGATGTCGAGGTCCCGCGCCTGCGGCGTTCTTCGCTTCCTCCATCACATCCATTCCAGATTGTTCGATGATCCCGAGCACAGAGTAAACGCTCTGCGCACCCCGATAGCACTTTTCGTGCGCCGGTTCGGTCACACCGTTGTCCCTGCGGAACTTGTCGCCTCTGCCCCATCGCTATTCGAGCGCTCATCCGACAAAACGTGAGTTGCAAATCATTGTGCAACAATTGCCCGCGACTCTCGCGCCTTAAGGGAACGCGGGGTTTCGCGCAGATTCAGTCCAATATCCACCCGGTCTCTGGACCAGAGATCACTGCGTGCAAGCGCCCGCCTGTTATAGGTTTGGGGGCAATTCATCATGGCAGGGACAAACACCACGAGACGGCTGGACATATTGGTCGTGGGCACAGGATTTTATCAGGGGTTCAATCCCGTTGTCGCGGCGGTCACGACTTTGCTGGTCGGCGCACTCGTCTTGGCGCTGGTCGCCGCGCCAATTGCCTCCGGCAACGTGCTGGATATACTCAAGCATATGACGCTCACCTTTTTCGCCGGCTGGTACGTCTATCTTCTCGCCATCTTCGTGATTTTCTGTCTGGTGCTGGTCATGCTTCCAGTCGCAGGCCGCATTACGCTTGGCCCGGACGGCGCTCCGCCCCGACACAGCACGGCAGCGTGGTTGTCGATGATGTTCTGCTCGGGCATCGGTATCGGCGTGCTGGTCTTTTCTGTGAGCGAACCGATTTCCCACTTCAAGACCAATCCTGCCCTGCTGGAAGGGGCCGTCCTTCCCGGATCCCACGATGCGGCCATCTCGGCCATGCGCTTCGTCTTTCTGCATTGGGGTTTATCGGCATGGGCCTGCTATGCGGTAACCGCATTGGCACTCGGTCTCGCCTGTCACCGTTTCGGTCAACCCATGGCCATGCGGTCGGCGGTTGCACCATTGTTCGGCAAGCGGCTTGAAGGAATGGGAGGGCATATTGTCGATGTGCTCTCGCTGATGGCGATCATCGCTGGCATCACCACCACCATCGTGCTTGGGCTCGAACAGATTTGCTCCGGCCTGTCCGTGCTGACCGGCAATGCCTTCTTTGCAGATCAGTTTGGCAATCCTCCGCTTGCAGCGCTCCTGACGATGCTGGTGGTCTCGATCTCGTGTGCCATCGGCTCGATCATTTCCGGGCCGCATCGCGGGGTCAAATGGGTGTCGCAGCTCGGTATTCTGATTGTCTTTGCCGTCTTGCTCGTCTTCGTGATTTTCGGTGGCGGTGCCGAACTGTTCAACGTCTTCATCCAGTCGTCCTGGCGCTATGTGACAACTTTACCGGCGCAGATTGCCACGCTCTATGACCCCGCCGGCTCACTGACGTCTAAAGCCCAAAGTGAGTGGCAAAACCAGTGGACGGTATTTTACTGGGCGTGGTGGATTGCGTTTTCACCCTTTGTCGGCCTGTTTCTGGCCCGCATATCCTATGGCCGCTCGGTGCGCGAATTCATCCTCGGTGCCATGCTGGCACCCGCAGCCATGTGCTTCGTCTGGTTTTCAGCCACCGGAGGTTCGGTCTTGCTGATGGAACTCGATGGCCGCGCTGCCGGGCGCATATTGGAGGCGGAACATGCGTTTCGGATCTACGCCGCCGTCGATGTGATGCTCGAAAACGCAAGCAGCTTCGCCTATGTGGTCAAAGCCGTGCTGGTCTTCCTGTTTCTGGTGCTGATCATCGCCTCGTCGACGGCTGCGATCATTGCCATCAAGTCCATTGGGGCGGCCGGCAGCGACCATGGCGAAACGCCGTTTCACTCCATGACCTGGGCTGTCGTCATTGCCGCTATCACCGGCGCGGTCATGGCCGTTGGAGGTGTGGATTCCATCCGCGACGTCATGATTGTCGGCGCGGTGCCATTCTCCTTCATCATGGCCCTGATGCTCGTCTCTGTGGTCCTGATGATTGTCGAGGCTGCCCGAACCTCCAGACGGGATCGACCACCACTCGGCCAGCCCTCAGTCGCTCAAGAACTGCAATAGCCGCTGTTCCATCGATCTTAAACCTTGCCTTGGGCGTTGAGGGGTCGAAACTATGCCGGTGAGCAATCTCGCCAGTTCCGGATCGCTTGCCAGCTGCAGCACTTTTGGGTGGATGTAGCTTTTACGGGAGACTGCCGGGGTATTGGAAAGTTCGGCTGCTGCCGCTTCCGACATGCTTTTGACGGTTGGTTTTTCGTCTCTGCCGATCGCCTCTGCCGCCTGGCTGAAGGCCGCAACGGTTCCACCCCATGTGCGGAAGGTCTTGGCCGAAATGGCAACGCCACTGATGTCGCAGAGATAGCGGTTCAACTGACCGGAATCGACCGGATGAATGTCTCCGTCACCGTCTTGCCATACGAAGAGTTTGCGACCGGGCAAATCGGCGATGCGCTCCAGTATCCGCTGCAATCGTGGCACACGCAGCTTGTGGCGAACCCTGCGGCCTCCCTTGGCCGTGAATTTGAGTTCCAGCCCTTCGTCGAACGACAGGTGGCGTTTGAGCAGGGTGGTTGCGCCATAGGTGCCGTTGGTCTCAAGATAATAGCTATTGCCCACCCGCAGATGCGCAGCATCGAGCAGCAAGACAAGCGCTGCCAATGTTGCGGTCTGGCTATCTTCGGTCCGTTCTGAGTCCAGCCGGGCCTTGCGCCGGATCCTCGGCAAGACCTCGCCGAAAGATCGAAGCTCGTGATATTTCCGCTCATCCCTCAGGGCCTGCCAGTCGGCATGATAGCGATATTGTTTGCGTCCGCGATCATCGAGGCCTGTTGCCTGCAAATGACCGTTTTCGAGCGTGCAGATCCAGACGTCACGATAGGCGGGCGGTATGCCGAGCGCCTTGATCCGCTGCCTGATCTGCTCGTCGCTGAGCAAATCGCCGGATGGCAATTTATAGCAGAAACCACGCCCCCGACGGTGGCGTGTAAGACCGGGATCCTGATCGCTCACATAGACCAGACCTGCCTTGCGCAGGATCCGTGGTTCAAGACTGTCACTCATCGCTTTACTGAAACCTGATCAACCATCCAGCAGTAAAGCCGAAAGCTGTCGCCATGTTCCCGAGCGCGTGATTTTCCGGCTGTGGGCTTTATCTGGCTCTGACGTCTTTGCCGATCGAACGGAAGATATCCAGATTGAGCGCATCCAGATCGTCATCGGCAGGTATCGGCTGACAGGAAAGCTTGACGATGGTCAGACCTGCAACCGGATCGACATAAATCCACTGACCATGGATGCCGATGGCGCAGAATTCGCCCGGGACCTGATCCGGAATATACCACTTCGAGCGGTAGCGGGCCGAGGCAAAGAGGTCGGTCATGTCGCCACGCGCCCATGGCCCGTGGTCGCCACCCTCCAGAATATCGTCGATCCAGGTCTGCGGTATCACCTGGCGGTCGCCAACGCGGCCCTTCAGGCGCATCAACTCGCCGATGCGGGCAAGATCCGAAAGCGTTGTGCAGATACCGCCTGCTGTTCGTGCACCGCCCTGCCGGTCGACGGTGATCAATCCGTCTGTGCCGGCACCCATCGGCTGCCAGAGATAGCGCGTGAGAATGTCTGCCATGGAAAGCCCGCTGGCGCGCTCCAGAATCCAGCCCAGCGCGTCGGAATTGGGCGAAACATAGTGGAACTTGTCGCCATGTGCACCCTCTCCGCGCCGCATGGTGGCGATGAAAGCGTGCAGACCACCTTCATAGGCAAAATTGCCCTCCGGGTCCCAATCCATGGCGACGCGGTAGCGGGAGACATCGCCCTTGGGGTCGAGATAATCCTCGTTGAATTCGATTGCGACGGTCATATCGAGAACGTGGCGGACGGTGCAATCGCCATAAGCGGTGCCAGCCAGTTCCGGCAGATAGTGGATCACCGGAAGGTCGACATCAAGTTCGCCGCGCTCGACAAGCACACCGGCAACCGTGGCCGTGATCGACTTGCTGACGGAAAAGACGATATGTGGCGTATCGGCATCCAGCGCCGGGCCATAGCGTTCGGCAACAATCTCACCCTCGCGCAGGATCATGAAACCATCGGTAAAACTCGCATCCAGCGCTTCGCTGACAGTCTGGCCGGACGATAGCCGGATTGCATCGAGATCGAGGTCTGGCCCATGGGAGAGCGGCGCTGACTGCATCCCCGCCTTGATCGTATCCGTCTTCACCAACCGATCGACATGGCTGAAGCCCCATGTGTTGTGGGGCGCTTTGCGCCAATTGGAAAGGGTTGCTTGCGGTGTCTCGGTCATATCAAGGCTCACATTGTGTTCAGGCAAGAAATTCGGCGCTTTCGCGAAGGTGGATGACTGTCGGTCCATCCGCACGGAAGGCATTGGTCACGGCGGCTTCCAGTTCGATATAGTGTTCAGACACTGCCGTATAGCAACCGCAAGCCTTCGCCAACGCCCCGAAATCCGGATTGCGCTGATTGACGCCAATGGTTGGAATATTCCGCTCCATCATCCCATGTTGTTCCAAAGAATACGCGAATCTGGGCCAGACTATTGTTGTCCCAAAGAATGACGGCGAGGGGAAGCTTGTTTTCGACAACCGTTCCAATTCCTCCAGCGTGAATTGAAACCCACCATCGCCAACGCTGACGGCGACCGGTATTTCTGCAGCCGCGATCTTGCCGCCGATCGCTGCCGGCAAGGCCTAGCCCAGTGTGCCGAAGCCGGCTTGCGTTCGTTCAGCAAACGATTGCGATCGCCTCTCAGCTAAACGGTTGCATGGATTGAAGCAGTGCACTGATCTTCATGGTGGTGAAGTTTGAATAGCCGTCAGACACGGCATGGGGCAGGGCAATCATGGCATACGCCCATGGATCTTTCTCGGAAAGGACGTCATGTCCCAGAAAGCGCACTCGGCGCTTAACGTCATCATAGCTGCCTACAGGATTGGGAAAGGAGAGGGGCAAGACTGATATCCTCTTTGTGTCCTGGCTGAAATTGGAACGGCCTGACGTCTTGGTGTGACAGGTAAGGCAGGTTCGGCCAGAGCCTCCACAAGGCCTTGCTGGGTACGCATACCCCGTTGAACCTGTATGCCGAGTGACCGGACAATACCCTGTATCGTCTCACTCAAAGCAGGATTGTTCAGAACGCCGGCGTAATCCATCCTTTGCCGTGCCAGTTCTGCATCGGCAACATCGATTTGGCGGTCGAGAGAACCGGAAGACATGGCGTCCTCCTTGTTTGGGTCCACGGTGAATTCCGCCCTGAAAATAGCAACGCGATGCAATGGCTGCCATCACTGTGAAGGTGGGAACGGGAGCGGGCTTTCCAATGCCATCGTGGAGATCGGGGCGCTCATGTGAAGCTTTAGGACACAGGTTGTTCTGTCATCTTGTGTTGCCGGACGTCCGGGCAGACCGCCTGAGGTCCATCGGTCGCATGCCGTAACGTTTGCGAAAGGCGCGACTGAAATAGGCGGGATCGTTGAACCCGAAGTCCAGCGCGACTTGTGTGACCGAAGCAGATGCCCCTCGCAACAACAGTGCCTCCTTGGCGGCATCCAGCCTGCGCTCAAGCAAATAGCGCGAAAAGGTCGTGCCTTCGCCATGCAGCAGTTTCTGTATGGATCTGGGTGACACGCCTTCAGCCTTGGCAATATCGGCAAGGCAAAAGCCACTGTTCGTCAGTTGCTTTGTAATTCGTGCCTTTATGGATGCAAGCCGCCCCGGTGCGCCGCCGCGTTCGCTGCCGTCTGCCAGTTCTGCAGCAAGCACCGGCAGCAGTTGATAGAAATGCCGCACCATCATTTCCGCCTGAATTTCGCTTTGGCGCTGTTGTTGAAGCAGATACCCGGCATAGGTGATGAGGAGCTGAAGCGGCAGGCAGTCATGCGCGATCGGGCGCATCACGATTGCCGATAGCTGCTGAGCCGTACTTCCCAAGGCATGACGGGGCAAATAGGCACAGTCGAGCCGTCCGCCCTGCGGAAGGGCGATCGACAGAGGATGTCCAGCCGTCGCAAACAGGACTTCTGCGCGCGCGGCCTCGGCATGCTTATCTTGCTGGGCCACATGCAATGGTCCGTCCATTGCGCGTATAATAAGAATTCCGGACTCGGAAAGACCGTTGGCAGACAGCTTCACCTGTTGTTCCGGCAGATAGAGCGTGGTGATGGCAACTCCGCCATGGGCCCAGAACAACCCGCGTGTCCCCGCAAGCCGGTCTTCCATTTCGGTTTCCACGTCTCCCATCATGTCTCGCAGGATCAGCCTCCAGAGCGGCCTGGAATCGTCCGGAGCTGTCTGCATTCCGAATGCAAGAGGGGTGAGCTGCCTGACATGCTGCACTGTGTACAAACTCCGTTTCGTTCGCCCTGGTCCAAATCCGGTTCGCGACTGTCTGCGCATTGCCGAGGGGATCTCTATAAACATGACTATATTAATCGTGTTTTACAACGACCTTCTCGATAAGACTTGGGTCAGTGATTTCAGGGGTAGTTCCATGCGTTGGAGAATTGGACTGGGTGTATCGATATTGACGCTTGCGGTGGCGATGCAAGCGCATGGGCAGGAGGCAGACAACACTGATCTGCAAGCGGCAGATGGGGACGACGCCACAGTGCTCCAGGCCATCACGGTCACAGGTAGCCGAGCGCCGCAACAGATCTCCGAAATGGCAAAGACAATCCATGTGGTTGCCGCGGAAGACATCCAGGCCCGTGCCCGTTCCGGAGAAAGCCTCCCGCAGATACTGGCCCAGGAAATCCCAAGCTTCGACGCGGCCAGCTATGGTTCACGGACCTCCTATGGCCAGAACCTTAGAGGTCGCACGGCGTTGGTTCTTCTGGATGGCGTGTCGCTGAATTCCACGCGTGGTGTCAGCCGGCAATTTGATTCTATCGATCCGTTCAACATCCAGCGTGTCGAAGTCCTCTCCGGCGCCACCTCGATCTATGGCGGCAATGCCACCGGGGGGATTATCAACATCATCACCAAAAAGGGTAAGGACGCTGAGGAAGGCGTGCACGCTGAAGTCACGACAGGCTTCGAAAGCGGTTTCAGCGGCAGTCATGACCTCGACAAGAATGCCGCAGCGGCAGTGACCTACAACAAGGGCGACTGGGACGGTCGCATCTCTGTCGCTGGCAGTGGAACCGGTAATTATTACGATGGGTCCGGAACGATGCTGGTGCCCGACATCACTCAAACCTCGACGGCGTTTAACAAGCGTGTCGACGTCATGGGCTCGGTCGGTTACCAGATCGACGTCAATCGGCGCGTTGAATTCAGCGGCCAGTATTTCGATAGCGAACAGGATTCCGATTACGGGATATTCTTCGGGACCAACCTGGCTGCACTTGCCGATCCGAGCCTGTTTGAAACGCGCAGCGGCTACGCGTCGGATTTCGATCCCCGCACGCGCCGCGCCATGCTCAATGCCACCTATACCGACGACGATTTTCTGGGGCAGAGCCTTTTGTTGCAGGCATTTTATCGCAACGAAAAAGTACGCTTCCACCCGTTTCCAGCCTCAACCTATTTTTACGGCAGTTCCCAAGATACCGACTATTACGGCATCAAGGCCGCCTTGGTGGCGGAGCCGACCGACAGACTGCGCATCACCTATGGCATTGACGCAGACAGGGATTCATTCTCATCGAGCCAGAACATCTTCGACATGGCAACGGCGATGGCCTCCGGCGCCATGGATTTCGATACGGTCGGCGTAACCGGGCTTTATCCGGCGATCGATGTGACAACCGTTGCTGCCTTTGCCGAGGCGTCCTTCGATGTAACCGATGCTCTGAAGGTCAGTGGCGGTGTGCGCTATCAGTATGTGAACACCAAAGTCGGCGATTTTGTAGGCGTTGCCCAGCAGATTGCGATCCTGCAAGGCTCAGCGACATCTGCAGACGCAATCCCCGGAGGGTCGACCGATTATGGCGATTTTCTGTTCAATGCCGGAGCAACCTATAGCGTCGACGCTGACCAGCAGGTCTATGCCAATTTCAGTCAGGGTTTCGAACTGCCTGACCCCGCGAAATACTATGGCATTGGCAACTACAGCCTCGCCGGCGGGCACTACACCCTTACCGACAGCGTGAATGTGGGCGATTCGGCACTGGAGGCGATCAAAACCAATTCCTTCGAAATCGGCTATCGTCTGGATGACGGTACATACAGCTTTGATGCCGCCGCTTTCTACTCGCTCTCCGACCGATCCATAGCGCTCAATCGCACAACGCTTGCCATCGAAATGCTGGATCAGAAACGGCGGGTCTACGGGATCGAGGGCAAGGTCGGGGCCAAGCTCGATAACGGCTTTGACGTCGGCATGCTGGGCCAGTGGATCAAGACTGAAGTGAAGGACGATGATGGCTGGAGCAAATATACGGTCGGTTCCTCCAGCGTCTCCAAGCTCGGCGCGCATATCGGCTGGAAAGGCGAGGCCCTCAGCGTGCAATTGCAGGGCCAGCATGTGTTCGATCTGTCCGACAGCGATGGATACAAGATCGACGGCTATACACTCTTCGATCTGACGGGTGCCTATCGTGTGGAAAGCATGGATGCGACCCTGAACTTCGGCATTCATAACCTCTTCGATAAGGATTACACCACCATATGGGGCCAGCGTGCCAAGGCCCTCTATGGCGCTTTGGCCGATGAATCGATCTTCGACTACAAGGGCCGCGGTCGCACCTTCGCCGTATCGCTGACCAAGGTATTTTAAGCATGGTTGGTTCCGCATATGATTTGCAGGCCGGCGGAGACGTTCCGGCGGCCAGGGCCTTGTCGACGCGGGCACGCCGTCTCTATGCCGTACTGGGCGGCCTCTATCTTGCCCAGGGTATACCCTCCTATCTGCTGCTTGTCGCACTACCGCCTTTAATGCGTGAAAGCGGCGCTTCACGAACGGCCATCGGGCTGTTTTCCCTGCTGATGCTGCCACTGATCCTGAAATTCGTTGTCGCGCCTTATGTGGACCGAACCGCGCTGATCGCCCGCTTTGGACATCGTCGCGGCTGGGTCATTCCCACACAATTGCTGGTCAGCGCCCTGATAGCCTCCATGGCGTTGATCGATCCCTCACAAGCAGGGCCGCTCTTTATGATCGGCTTCCTGATTACGGTTCTCTCGTCGTTGCAGGATATCGCAACCGACGGATATGCGGTGCGGCAACTGGATGAGTCCTCCCGTCCCGTTGGCAATGCCATCCAGGCAGGATCGATTGCCCTTGGCGTCATTCTGGGCGGTACGCTGGCGCTTGTGCTATTTCACAAGCTTGGCTGGCAGCCGACCATTTTACTGGTGGCGGGACTGTCGCTGTTACCACTCTTCGCGACAATCTGGATGCGTGAGACGCCGGATCTTGAGCCCGTTGAAGGCAGGGCTCGGGCTAGCCTGCGCGGCTTTTTTGCGAGGCCGAGCGCTTGGCTGGTTCTGGGCTTTGCGCTGACTTACCGGGCAAGCGAAGGCTTGGTGCGCGGCATGGAGGGCCCGTTCCTTGTCGATCTGGGACTGCCGGTCGACTGGATCGGTTATCTGTCAGGCGCTGCTGCGGCGACGGCGGGTTTGGTTGGGGCGGCCATGGCTGCGCTGATCATTCGCCGTGCGGGGCTCACGACGACACTGGTTTTGCTTGGTCTTCTTAGAACGACATGCTTTCTGGGCTTCACCCTCAGTGCGGCGCATATTTTGCCGGGCTTCATGTTCGCCATGACCGCCTCCGCCTTTCAGACGCTGATCCGCTATATGGAATTGGTTGCCATCTATTCCTTCTTCATGCGCTCGTCCTCTTCAGATCAGCCGGGAACGGATTTTACAATTTTGACCTGTGCGGAACTGGTGGTGTATCTGCTGGGGTCGTCAGTCGCCGGCTTCCTTGCCGACAGGTTCGGCTATTCCGCCCTGTTTGGCGGCGCCACGCTGATCTCGTTACTGGGTATAGGTCTGGCATTTTATCAACTGACCCGCCTCAAGAAGTCCGAGGCTCTACCCAACATTTGAGACCGGCAGAAAAAATCCGCCCCGTGTTCCGGGACGGATTCGTTTATGTCTGCGAAAGGACTGCGGCTCTCGCCGGGCAGTGATTTCAGAGGCCTTCAAACACCTCATCAACGGCAGCAGCAGCTGCCTTGACGACGACGTCGGCTTCTTCCCGTGTCAGGCAGAGTGGCGGTGCAAAGCCGAGGATATCGCCCTGCGGCATGGCCCGGCCGATAACGCCCCGTGCTGCCATGGCGGCTGCGATCTGCGGGCCGATTTTGGCTGACGGTTCGAAGAACTTGCGGTCATCGCGATCCTCGACGAACTCGACGGCAGCCATCATGCCGTCGCCACGCACTTCACCGACATGCTTGTGGTCGCCCAGCGCCTTGGTCAGTTCCGCGCGGAAATAGGCTCCGGTCTCGCCGGCATTGGTGACCAGATCGAGCTCATCAATCAGTTCAAGATTGGCAACGCCTGCGGCAGCGCAGATCGGATGGGCCGAATAGGTCCAGCCATGGCCCAGAGCGCCCATCTTGTCGGACCCTTGCACCAGCACCTGCCACATCTTGTCAGAGACGATCGTCCCGGACAAAGGTGCGTAGGCCGACGTCAGGCCCTTGGCGATGGTGATCAGGTCCGGCTTCATGCCGTAGTGGTCGGAGCCGAACATGGTGCCGAGACGACCAAAGCCGGTCACGACCTCGTCGGCCACAAGCAGAATGTCATACTTGTCGAGCACGGCCTGGATTTTCTGCCAGTAGGTCGCAGGCGGCGGCACAATGCCGCCGGTCCCGAGGATCGGCTCGCCGATGAAGGCTGCAATCGTATCCGGGCCTTCCGCAAGGATCATCTCTTCCAGCTTGTCTGCGCAGTCCTGGGCGAACTGTTCTTCGCTCATGGAGCGGTCAGCACGACGGAAGTAATAGGGTGCTTCGGTGTGCAGGATCGGTGCGCGCGGCAGGTCGAAGGCGTTGTGGAACAGTTCAAGCCCGGTCAGCGAGCCGGTCATGACGCCCGAGCCGTGGTAACCGCGCCAGCGCGAGATGATCTTCTTTTTCTCCGGGCGACCGAGAATGTTGTTGTAATACCAGATCAGCTTGATGTTGGTCTCGTTGGCATCCGATCCAGACAAGCCGAAATAGACACGGCTCATGCCTTCGGGTGCCCGGTCGATGATCATCTTGGAGAGCGTGATCGACGCCTCCGTGCCGTGACCCACATAGGCATGGTAATAAGCGAGGTTCTTGGCCTGGCTTGCAATGGCGTCGGCAATCTTCTGGCGACCATATCCGACATTCACGCAGTATAGGCCGGCAAACGCATCGAGGCTCGTCTTGCCCGTGGTATCGGTAATATAGACCCCTTCACCACCGGCGATCACGCGGGTCGGCATTTCGCCGCGCGCATGCATGCCCATATGAGTGGACGGATGGAAGAAGTGGTCCCGATCCCAGGCGGTGAGTTCGTTACTTCTGTCGAGCATATCTTTTCCTTTCGTGGTGTCTTCTCGCCCGGTCAGGCGGCCGTATCGATGCAGAGATATTTGAGTTCGGTGAAGGCCTCCATGCCGTGGCGGGAGCCTTCGCGGCCGATTCCGGATTGCTTCCAGCCACCGAAGGGAACGGGGGCGCCGGTGATCTTCACCCGGTTGACGGCCACCATGCCATATTCGAGCGCACGGCAGAGACGCCGCTGGCGCGCACCATTGTCTGTCACGACATAGGCAACCAGCCCGTATTCGCTGTCATTCGCCCGCGCGACCACCTCGTCCTCTTCGTCAAAGGCGCAAACGGCGGCCACCGGACCGAAGGTTTCTTCGCGCATGATCAGGGCGTCATCGGGGACATCGGTCAACAGCGTTGGCTGATAGAAGAGCGGGCCTGTCTTGTCGCGCGCGCCACCGACGGCCAGCTTAGCGCCGCGGGAAATCGCGTCCTCAACCTGTTCCTCGACCTTTCGGACAGCACGTTCATGCATCAGCGGTCCGATCTCCGATCCTGCCTCAAGTCCCGGTGCTACCTTCAAAGCGGCAATGCGGGCGGCAAAGGCTGCGCAAAAATCGTCCATCACGGCGCGCTCGACATAAATGCGGTTGGCCGCCAGACAATCCTGGCCCGAGGTTGCGAATTTCGCATTGATGGCAATGTCGACGGCTTTGCTGATGTCGGCGTCAGCGAAGACGATGAGCGGTGCGTGCCCGCCCAGTTCCATCACCAGCCGTTTCATGGTCGGGGCGCATTGGCCAGCAATCATCTTGCCGATGCCGGTCGAGCCGGTAAAGCTCATGGCCCGCACCCGCTTGTCTTCGCAAAGCCTGCCGACAATGGTGGCGGCATCGCCGGTTAAAACATTGAAGACGCCGGCTGGAATGCCTGCCCGCTCGCCAAGTTCGGCCAGCGCCAGAGCGGAGAGTGGCGTTTCGGCAGACGGATGAACGATCGCGGTGCAGCCGGCAGCCAAAGCTGCTGCGGCCTTTCGGGTAATCATCGCCAGCGGGAAATTCCAAGGTGTGACAATGCCGATGACACCAAGCGGCTCGCGGCTGACGCTCATATCGGCGTCCGGCAGATGGCTGGTGACGCTTTCGGCATTGAGCCGTTTGCCTTCCTCTGCATACCATTCGACGAAGGCGGCGGCGTAGTCGATTTCCCCTTGCGATTCAGCGAGCGGCTTGCCTTGTTCCAAAGTCATGATCAGTGCCAGATCGTCCTTTGCCGCGACGATCAGATCGTACCATTTGCGCAGGATCGTTGCGCGTTGCTGCGGAAGCAGACTGGCCCAGGGCTTGAATGCTCTCTGCGCGGCGGTGACGGCCCGCTCGGTCTCATCGCGGCCAAGCGAGGCGACCCATGCAAGCGTGGCCCCGGTTGCGGGATCGGTCACTTCGAATGCCTTTGCATCGCTTCCAGCCGTCCACTGTCCGTCGACATAGGCAAGCTGACGCAGCAAGGGGCGATCAGTCAGGCGGTTGAGGCCATCATGGAAGTCGGCGCGGGCAAACACGGCATTCATGTGCGGATCTCCTCGGCGGTTGATGATCGCAGTGTGTCACGCATACGGCGAGAGATTGTCTGTTCCGGGGGAGTGCGGCAGACAGCTGGACCAAAAAGACCACGCCAAAGAGAGAGATTGTCTACTGCGCTTGCGGCAAAAGCATATCCAGCGGCAGCTCGGTTTCCTCCTTCACTGTCTTGGTGACAATGTAGGTGAAATAGCGGTCGATGCCGAGTTCGCGGCCAAGCAGGCTGTCCACCAGACGCTGATAGGCGTCGATATCGCAGGCAACGATTTTTAAGATGTAATCGACGCCGCCGCCCACCGACCAGCAAGCGGTGATCTCGGGCGTGGCCGCAACCGCGCGTTCAAAGCGATCGAAGTCGGCCTGCCGATGATTGGCAAGTGTCACTTCCATCAAGACGCTGGCAACCGGCGCGATGCGACGCACGGCGACACGGGCGTGATAACCGGAAATGACGCCCGCCTTTTCCAGCTTGCGTAGCCGCATCCAGCAAGGCGTCGGCGACAGACCGGCCTTTTCGGCAAGAGCAAGCTTGGTAATCCGGCCATCAGCCTGAACGGCAGCCAGAATGCGAAGATCAATCGCGTCGAGTTTCATGCAAATGGGGTCCCGCAGTGCGGCAAATCGTGTCAAATTCTGGAAAAACAGAATGGGGACGCATTTAGGCATTGTCAATTGATATGATGTTTTGCACTGTCATATCATGACAAATTGGCAGCCTGATCCTTCGCAACTTCGTCGTCCGGCCTATCTTTCGTTGGCTGAGCAGTTTTCTCGTGCAATCCAGCAAGGGGATTTGCCCAATGGCGCCCGCCTGCCCACCCATAGGCGACTGGCGGAAGACCTTCATCTGTCAGTGCAGACCGTCAGTCGCGCCTATGACGAACTGATCCGCAGGGGTCTCATCAGTGGCGAGATCGGGCGCGGCAGTTTCGTGCAGACGCAGGCCAAGGAGCCTGCAACACCCTATCTGCCCGAACGCCTTGGCGAACTCATCGACCTGTCGATCCTGAAGCCGGTCTGCGAGCAGATCCATCTTGACCGCATGCGCGAAGCCTTTGGTTGGTTGGCCGACAATCTGCCAGCGACGGCTGCACTTTCCTTCCGCCCGAACACCGTCTTTCCCCGCCATCGCAAGGTCGCGGCCGATTGGCTGGCATCGTGCGGGATCGTGGTTTCGCCGCTCAATATCAGCATCACCAATGGGGCGACGGCGGCAATGACCGTGGCCATCATGGGTGCTGTGCCTCCCGGATGCACCATGGCGGCTGAGGCGATCAGCCACCATACGCTGACACCGCTCTGCAGCTATCTCGGAATACATCTGGAAGGCCTGCCCATTGACGATGAGGGTATGATCCCGGAGGCGCTGGACGAGGCCTGTCGGTCGGGCGTCATCCGCGCTGTATTTCTGCAACCTTCGGTGATCAACCCCACCGCAACCTTGATGGGTGCCGAGCGCCGTGCAGCGCTTGCCGAGGTGGCGCGCAGGCATGACCTGGCGATTATCGAAAATGATATTCTCGGACCACTTGTTGAAGGGCGGGCACCGCCGATGGCGGCCTTTGCGCCAGAGCGGACGATTTACATCACCAGCTTTACAAAGATTACTGTTCCGGGATTGCGGATAGCCTATCTGACCGCTCCTGACCGCTATATTTCGGCAGTGACCAATCGGCATCTGGTCACCAACTGGATGGCAACGCCGGCAATCGCCGAGATTGCCACACGCTGGGTGGAGGACGGGACGGCAAAAGCGCTTGTTCAGTGGCAGCGCGATGCACTCTTAAAACGACACGCCATTGCAGACGAGAAGCTGTCAGGGCTTGATTATCACTGCCATCCACAGAGCCTGCACATCTGGCTCAAGCTGCCGCAAGGGCACACCGAAAACGGATTCGTCTCCCAGGCGCGTCTGCGCGGCGTGGCGATTGCCCCCGGCCTGTCGTTCCGAACCACGCCAGACAGCGATCATCCGGCCGTACGCATCTCGCTCGGATCGACGTCGGAATCGGAATTGCGTGCCGGTCTTGGAATAATTGCCTCTTTATGTCTCGGAAACCCGGAAGCGCTGGTGCACGCGATTTAACGCAACTGGCCATTTTTTGGGCATCCCCGAAAATATTGTACTGATATTATTATACACATTGACATGATTTAAAGCGCTGTTCATCGTTAGGCCACTTCGGGGACTAGAGGGAAAGACGCAAATGACTGCGCCGATCATCCGCATAGACAAGATTACCAAGAGTTTTGGTCCGCTGACCGTGCTCGACGGGTTGTCCATGGATGTCATGCCTGGAGAAAAGTTGGCGCTGATCGGCCCATCCGGCTCCGGCAAGACGACCATCCTGCGCATCCTGATGACGCTCGAGCATATCAATGGCGGCCAAATCGAGGTCGACGGCGACCAGCTCTACCACATGCAAAAAGCCGGTGCGACGGTGCCAGCCGACGAGCGCCATCTGCACAAGATGCGCGAAAAGATCGGCATGGTCTTCCAGCACTTCAACCTCTTTCCGCACAAATGCGTGCTCGACAATGTGACGCTTGCCCCCATGCTGACCAAGGGTGTCTCGCGGGCCGACGCCGAAGCACGGGCCATGGAATTGCTGGACATGGTGGGGCTGGCGGACAAGGCGAAGAGCATGCCGGCCCAGCTTTCCGGCGGTCAGAAGCAGCGTGTCGCCATCGCCCGTGCACTGGCTCTGTCGCCAAAGATCATGCTGTTCGACGAAGTCACGTCGGCGCTTGATCCGGAACTGGTGGAAGAAGTGCTGAGCGTGATGCGCAGGCTGGCCGCCGAAACCGACATGACCATGCTGCTGGTGACCCATGAAATGGGCTTTGCCCATGACTTTGCCGACCGGGTGCTGTTTTTCGACAAGGGGAAAATCGTCGAACAGGGCAAGCCGGACGACATTTTCAGTCATCCGAAGGAAGAGCGCACGCAGGCCTTCCTCAAGAAGATCATCGCGGCGGGGCACCGCGTCTGAGGCCTTTTCGCCCTGGATATTGCCCCGAGCAATCTGACAATCAAAACAATGGAGTGGGAAACATGAAATCACGTCATCTCGTCACATTCGCCGCAAGTGCTGCGGCTCTGGTGGCCCTCTGGGTCGCGCCGGTTTCCGCCGATGAAAACAAGCTGCAGGAACTGAAGGATCAGGGCTTTGCCCGTATCGCCATCGCCAACGAGCCGCCGTTCACCGCAGTCGGTGCCGACGGCAAGGTTTCCGGTGCCGCACCTGATGTTGCACGCGCCATCTTCAAGAAATTGGGCGTGCCGGATGTGGTCGCCTCTATTTCGGAATACGGCGCCATGATCCCCGGCCTTCAGGCTGGTCGCCATGACGCCATCACGGCCGGCCTGTTCATGAAGCCTGAGCGTTGCTCGGCAGTTGCCTATTCCGAACCGATCCTTTGCGACGCAGAGGCCTTTGCGCTGAAAAAGGGCAATCCGCTCGGCCTGAAAAGCTACAAGGATATCGCTGACAATCCGGATGCCAAGATCGGTGCGCCAGGCGGCGGTACGGAAGAAAAGCTGGCCCTTGAAGCCGGTGTGCCGCGCGACCGCGTGATTGTGGTGCCGGATGGCCAGAGCGGCATCAAGATGCTGCAGGATGGCCGCATCGACGTCTATTCGCTGCCGGTTCTGTCGATCAACGATCTGCTGTCAAAGGCTGAAGACCCGACGCTGGAAGTCGTGGCACCCGTCATGGGCGCGCCGGTCTATTGCGACGGCGCTGCGTTCCGCAAGGGTGATGAAGCCCTTCGCGATGCCTTCGACGTCGAACTCGCCAAGATGAAGGAATCCGGTGAATTCGCGAAGATCATCGAGCCCTACGGCTTCTCGGCTGCAGCGGCGATGTCGACCTCGCGCGAAAAGCTGTGCTCCGCGCAGTAAGCTTCGTCTCGACCTTTCCCGGCCCCCGCATTGGAAATTCAGTGTGCGGGGCCGGGCAGGCCACTTGATACGCGATGTCTCTGATATGGGAAGCCATCCAAGATGATTGACTGGGCCGGTTATATCGGGCTGATCCTGCAAGGGGCGCTCGTCACGCTTGAACTGACCGTGATGGGCTCGGCACTTGCGCTTGTTGCAGCCTTTACCGCCGGGCTGGGCCGGGTCAGCCGCTTTCGGGCTGTCCGCATACTGGCAACCACCTATGTCGAGTTCTTTCGCGGCACATCGATCTTCGTCCAGTTATTCTGGGTCTATTTCGTTTTGCCCTTTGCCGGAATTACGCTCACGCCGCTTCAGGCAGGCGTTCTGGCCCTGGGCCTCAATGTCGGGGCTTATGGCGCAGAAGTGGTGCGCGGCGCGATCAAGGCGACGGGCCGCGAACAGAAAGAAGCCTGTGTCGCGCTGAACCTGACGCGCTACCAGTCCATGCGCCATATCATCCTGCCACAGGCGCTGCCGTTGATGCTGCCGACATTCTGCAACAATGCCATTGAGCTGCTCAAAGGGACGGCGGTCGTTTCGTTGATCTCGCTCAGCGACATGACCTTTCAGGCGCAGGTGGTGCGGGCGCAAACGGGCAGCACGCTCATTCCGTTCGCAACCATCCTGGTTCTCTATTTCGCCATGTCCTGGCTGATTGCCCGCGGCATGAAATGGCTGGAGCGGCGTGTGACACGCGGCCTTGACGGGGTGAGGGCTTAAACCATGGAATGGGATTGGGAATTCGTCTGGCAGATCCTGCCAACCCTGTTTGAAGGCTTCAAGATCACTTTGCTGGCCACAGTTCTCGGCGCAGCCCTGGCGGCTGTGATCGGACTGGTCTTTGCCATTTTGCGCATGACGGCTCCAAAGCCGATTGCGCGCGCCACCGGTTTCGTCGTCGAATTCATTCGCGGCACGCCGCTGCTGGTGCAGCTGTATTTCATCTTCTTCGTGTTGCCGGATATCGGCATCCGCCTTCCAGCACTGGTGGCCGGCGTCATCGGCCTTGGCATCCATTACGGCACCTATGTCGCCGAGGTATATCGCGGCGGTATCGAAAACGTGCCGCGCGGCCAGTGGGAAGGCGCCAAGGCCACGAACCTCACCACACGTCAGACCTGGTTCCATGTGATCCTGCCGCAGGCGATCCCACCCATGATCCCGGCGCTCGCCAACTACATGATCGCGATGTTCAAGGAAACACCGCTTCTGTCGGCTATTACCGTGCTGGAACTGATGAACCAGGCAAAGAGCATCGCCAACAGCAATTACCGCTATATCGAGCCCATGACTCTGGTCGGCGTGTTCTTCCTCGTCATCAGCCTGATCTCGGTGATGTTCCTCAAGCTGCTGGAAGCCCGCTATTCCAATCAGGATGATCACTGATGGCGCATGGCGTTCCCCTTCAGCTGGCCTCCAGACCGCCACAACTCGATGACCGGCCGCTTGAGAAACGTATCGGGCTGATCATCCTGTCGACCGATCACACGACAGAGCCGGACTTCAGCCGCATGGTCGCAAGCGACCGCATCGGGGTCTATGTGACACGCATCCCCTATGCCAATCCGGTGACCTCTGAAAACCTGCGCGCCATGCAGCCATCTTTGACCGAGGCTGCCGGACTGATCCTGCCTGACGAGACACTCGATGTGGTGATGTATTCCTGCACGTCGGCATCGGTCGTCATCGGCGACCGCGAAATTGAAGCAGCGATCAAGGCGGCCAAGCCTGAAGCTCAGGTGGTCACGCCCACGGCTGCTGCCGTCAAGGGATTGCGCGCGCTCGGCGCCAAACGGATTTCTGTGATGACGCCCTACACGGTCGGGACCAGCACGCCGATGGCCGATTATTTTTCCGGACTCGGCTTCGAGATCGACCGCTTCACCTGCCTTGGCCTTACCGATGACAGGGAAATGGCCCGTATTTCGACCGACGAAATCGTGGCCTTCGCCAAGCAATCAATGGCACCGGGTTCCGATGCGCTGTTCATCTCCTGCACGGCGGTCCGTGCGGCATCTGTGATCGCGGAAATCGAAGCTGCGGTCGGCAAGCCTGTGGTCTCCAGCAATCTGGCGACTGCCTGGGCCTGTCTGCGCCTTTGCGGGGACGATGCCGAATTGCCCGAACTCGGTCAGTTGATGGCGCTGCCATTACCAAGAGAATAAACCATGTCCACGACAGCTTTGCCCGTCACCCTGTCCGATATCGAATCTGCAGCCGTCCGCATCTCCGGCAAGGTCCTGCGCACGCCCTTTGTCCCGTCTTCGTCGCTGAGTTCGCTTTGCGGCGTGCCGGTTGGTCTCAAGCTCGAACATCACCAGACAACAGGCGCGTTCAAGCTGCGCGGTGCCACCAATGCGGTGCTGGCATTGACACCTGACGAGCGGGCCCGCGGCGTCGTTGCCGCATCCACCGGCAATCATGGTCGAGCCCTTGCCTTTGCCGCCAAAGCCGAGGGTGCTGTTGCCACCATCTGCATGTCGCGACTGGTGCCAGACAACAAGGTATCCGAAATCAGGCGTCTGGGTGCCAATGTTCGCATTATCGGCAAGTCTCAGGACGAGGCCCAGGAAGAGGTCGATCGTCTGGTTTCGGAGGAGGGCATGGTCATGCTGCCGCCCTTCGACCACCGCGATATCGTAGCGGGCCAGGGCACGCTGGGGCTGGAGCTTGTCGATGACATGCCAGACCTCGCGACAGTTCTCATTCCCGTCTCCGGCGGCGGTTTGGCGGCAGGTGTTGCCGCTGCCGTCAAAGCGCGTCTGCCCAAGGCCCGTATCATCGGCATCACCATGGAGCGCGGTGCTGCAATGAAGGCGAGTATCGATGCCGGCCATCCGGTCATGGTGGAGGAATATCCAAGCCTTGCAGATTCACTGGGCGGTGGCATCGGTCTCGACAATCACGTCACATTCGCCATGTGCCGGCACCTGCTGGATGATCTGATCCTGCTCTCTGAAAGCGAAATCGCGACCGGCATCCGCCATGCCTACACGCAAGAGCGCGAGATCATCGAAGGCGGAGCAGCTGTCGGGATTGCAGCGCTTGTGGCGGGCAAGATCTCCAATATCAGCGGTCCCGTCGCCGTCATCCTGTCGGGGCGCAATGTCGACATGGAGCTGCATCGAAAGGTGATCAACGGCGAGAGCGATCCGTTCAGGGAGGCTGCATGAGCCAGATGAAGATCCTGACTGAAAAAGACCTCCGACAGATCGTCAGCCTCGATCAGGAGACTGTCGCCTGCATTGAGGCGGCCTTTGAGGCGCTGGCAACCAAGCCCGTTGCCATGCCGCCGATCCTTCGGCTCGACATTCCCGAACATCGCGGCGAAGTCGACGTGAAGACGGCCTATGTGCCCGGCATAGATGGCTTTGCCGTCAAGATCAGCCCCGGCTTTTTCGACAACTACAAGCTCGGCCTGCCCAGCACCAATGGCATGATGGTTCTGCTGTCGAGCCGTACCGGACTGGTTCAGGCGCTGTTGCTCGACAATGGCTATCTGACCGATGTACGCACGGCAGCGGCCGGTGCTGTGGCAGCCAAACATCTTTCGCGACCGGAAAGCGCCATCGCCACAATCTTCGGCGCGGGCATGCAGGCCAGACTTCAACTGAAGGCACTGACACTTGTGCGGCCGATAAGCACCGCTCGCATCTGGGCGCGTGATCACGACAAGGCCAGCAAGGTCGCTGCCGAGCTCACCTTGGAACTCGGTTATGCCGTCTCGGCCATCACCGATCCGGCAGAGGCGGTCAAGGACGCCGATATCATCGTCACCACAACACCATCCGAGACGCCGATCCTGAAATACGACTGGCTTGCTCCCGGCCAGCATGTGACGGCCATGGGATCGGATGCAGAGCACAAGAACGAGCTGGAGCCGGCGCTGATCGCCAAGGCCGGGCTCTATGTTGCGGACAGCCTGAAGCAGACACGTCGGCTGGGTGAACTTCACCACGCCATTGAAGCGGGTTTGGTTGAGCCGGATGCCAAGTTTGCCGAACTTGGCCAGATTATCGCGGGGCAGAAATCCGGCCGGACGGATACGTCACAGATCACGGTTGCCGATCTGACGGGCACCGGCATTCAGGACACCGCCATTGCAACGCTTGCCTTTGACCGCGCCAGCACCGCCGGGGCGGGCACCATTTTCGAAAGCTGACACCGGCAAAGACCGGTCAATGAGGGAAGACGCATGACCCAACCCAATCTCAAATTCTCTCTTGCCGAATACGAGGCGCGTCTTGCCAAGACCCGCCGCGCCATGGAGGCCAAGGGCATCGATCTCCTGATCGTCAGCGACCCTTCCAACATGAATTGGCTGACCGGCTATGACGGATGGTCATTCTATGTGCATCAGGGTGTGATCGTGCCGCCATCTGGCGAACCGATGTGGTTCGGGCGCGGACAGGATGGCAATGGTGCCAAGCTGACGGCCTATATCAAGCACGACAACATCATCGGCTATCCCGATAACTATGTGCAGTCCACCGAGCGCCATCCCATGGATTATCTGTCGGACGTTCTGGCCGACAAGGGCTATGGCAAGCTTACCATCGGCGTGGAGATGGACAATTACTGGTTCTCGGCAGCCGCCTTCGCCTCGCTCGTCAAGAACCTCCCCAATGCCCGTTTTGTCGATGCGACCGCGCTGGTCAACTGGCAGCGTGCGGTCAAGAGCGAGACCGAAATCAAATACATGCGCAATGCCGCGCGGATCGTCGAAGCCATGCATCAGCGCATCTTCGACAAGATGGAAGTCGGCATGCGCAAATGCGATCTGGTGGCCGACATCTATGACGCTGGTACGCGGGGTGTGCAGGGACCGGACGGTTGGATCGGTGGCGATTATCCGGCCATCGTTCCGCTACTGCCATCGGGCGTCGAAGCATCCGCACCGCATTTGACCTGGGATGACCGACCGATGAAATCGGGCGAGGGGACCTTCTTCGAGATTGCCGGCTGTTACAATCGCTATCACGTGCCGCTATCGCGCACGGTGTTCCTCGGCAAACCCACGCAGGCCTTCATCGATGCGGAAAAGGCAACGCTCGAGGGCATGGAAGCCGGTCTCGCCGTGGCCAAGCCCGGCAACACCTGCGAGGACATCGCCAACGCCTTCTTCGCGGTCCTCAACAAATACGGCATCGTCAAGGACAACCGCACCGGTTACCCCATCGGGCTGTCCTATCCGCCGGATTGGGGCGAGCGCACGATGAGCCTGCGCCCGGGCGACAAGACCGTTCTGGAAGCCGGAATGACCTTCCACTTCATGACCGGTCTCTGGCTGGAAGATATGGGCTTCGAGACCACCGAAAGCATCCTGATTACCGAAAACGGCGTGGAATGCCTCTCTAATGTGCCGCGCAAACTTGTCGTGAAAGACTGAACCGATGAACGTCCAGACTGGCCTGCGTCCTTCGCCGATTGTTGCCACCGTCGATTTTTACACCGACGGTGTGCAGCACGGCTTCCTGCGTCTGCCCTTCAGCCGCGATGACTCCGCCTGGGGATCGGTGATGATCCCGTTGACAGTGGTCAACAATGGCGTGGGGCCAACGGCCCTTCTGACCGGCGGCAATCACGGCGATGAATATGAAGGCCCGATTGCGCTCTATGAACTGGCGCGCACCCTGAAGGCGGAGGATATCACCGGACGTGTGATCATCGTCCCGGCGATGAATTATCCCGCCTTCGCCGCCGGCACGCGCACCTCGCCCATCGACAAGGGCAATCTCAATCGCAGCTTTCCGGGTCGCCCGGATGGAACGGTGACCGAGAAGATCGCTGACTATTTCCAGCGCGAATTGCTGCCGCTGGCGGATATCGTGCTTGATTTCCACTCGGGTGGACGCACGCTGGATTTCCTGCCCTTTTGTGCCGCGCATATCCTGCCCGACAAGATGCAGGAGGCGAAATCCTTCGAATTCGTAGAAGCCTTCGGCGCACCTTACTCGATGAAGATGCTGGAGATCGATTCCGTCGGCATGTATGACACTGCCGCCGAAGACATGGGCAAAACCTTCATCACCACGGAACTGGGTGGTGCCGGCACAGCGACGGCGAAAAGTGCAGCGATCGCCAAACGCGGCATCAACAACCTCTTGAAGGCCGCCGGCATTCTGGAGGGTGAGGTTGAGGCAAACAAGACCCAATGGCTGGATATGCCGGGCAATGACTGCTTCTATTTTGCCGATGACGGCGGCTTGATCGAATTGCTCGTCGATCTGGGTGACCAGGTCCAGCAGGGCATGGTCATCGCCCGTGTGTCGCCCATTGCCAGAACCGGCATCGAACCGATCGAGGTTCGCGCCAAGATGGACGGTATCCTGACAGCGCGACATGTACCGGGCCTGGTAAAGCCGGGCGACTGTGTCTGCGTTCTCTCTGTTCCGGTCTGAACCATCAACGACTGAGATAACTTGAAACGGTCCGGGATTGTCTCGGGCCGTTCAGCCTTCGCGTTTTACGAGGCGAAGTCGGGCAATCTCGGCAATTGCCTCGGAAAGCGGTGCATCGCTGAGCGATGTGGCCGAAACGCCCCCCATGGCGGCCTGAACATCTGCTATGCAATCGGCAAGCGCGCCGGTCAGGCCAAGTGCCGTCAGCGTTGCAGCACTTTCGCGCATTTCGGCTGCGCGGCGTGCGCCATGTTGCAGCGTGCGCTCGAAATTATAGGTCGCGACATCCGGCCAGCCCAGCCCCGGATAACTGTTCGAGAGCGACGAGAAGACGCGGTCGAAGCAACCGGAAACGGAGGCTGCCAGCAGCGTCTCGACCGTCAGCGCCTCAAGTCCCTTCACAAACAGGGACCGCACCATCTTGATCGCGGTGGCAGCACCGGGCTCTTGGCTTACAATCTCCAGTTTGAAGCCAAGCTTTTGAAGATCGGCTGCCATGTCTTGTGCCAGCTTTCCGGCAATCAGCACTGGCGTCGCATGACCCCGCGGATGCACCGGTGCCATCACGGCCATGTCGAGATAGCCGGCTTGTTTCCCCTCCACCAGTAAGGCGGTTTCGCGCTTGCGGTCCGGGGAAACGGAATTGATGTCGATGAAGGTCTGGCCCGGCAGCAGGCTGTCGGCAATGGCCTTTGCGGCATCAAGGCTCTGGTCGGCCGTGACGGCACTGATGATCCAGTCTGCCCCGGCGATTGCCTCTGCGGGGGTTGCACAAAAACAAATGCCCCTCGCTTTGCAGGCCTCGCTCATCGCCTCGACCTGCCGAACATCATAGGCAGCGGTGATCTCCACGCTTGCCTGCTCGGCCAAGCTATCCGCAAATGCCCGTGCAGCTTCGCCAAATCCGATAAAGGCAAGTTTCATGATCCCTCCGCGACTTGCACCCTGCAGGCGATGAGCCCTGAAGCGCTTCGCCCAATCCTCAACCGGACGCACCTTAGGTCTAATCAAGACAGCTGTCAGCAGGCGCGTATCGCGGCGTTATTGAGCTGGTGCCGGGACCGGATCATCGTGGACAAGCCGTTTTGCATATTTTTGGGCAATGATCGCGCAGGCCATCAACTGGATCTGGTGGAACAGCATCAGCGGCAGAACGATCGCACCAACAGAAGATGACTGGTTGGCGAAGATGGCATTGGCCATCGGGACCCCGCTTGCCAGCGATTTCTTCGACCCGCAGAAGGTAATGGTGATTTCGTCTTCCTTGTTGAAGCCGAGAAGTCGGCTGCCATACATGGTGACGGCTAGGACGACTGCGAGCAGAACCATGTCGACGACAATCACGGTTGCGATGTCGGTGATGGTAAAGGTGTGCCACAGGCCCTCGATCACCGCTTCGGAAAACGCAAGATAGACCACCATCAGAATGGAACCGCGGTCGACCGGTGCCAGAATTTTCTTCTTCGAGCGGATCCAGTCGCCAATCCAGGGCTGAAGAAGCTGACCGACGACGAAAGGCAGCAGCAATTGCAGCATGATGCTTTCCAGTGCATCCCAGGAAAAGCCGCCATTGCCTGTGGTCGACAACAGCAGACCTGTCAAAAGCGGCGTCAGGAACATGCCAAGGATATTGGAACCGGACGCGGCAACGACGGCCGCCGGCACATTGCCGCCCGCCATTGAGGTAAATGCGATCGACGACTGCACGGTTGATGGCAGCACGCAGAGGAACAGGATGCCCATATAGAGTGGCGGCGCCAGAATGCTTTGCGGAATAAAGCCGATCATCAGGCCCAGAACCGGGAAGATCGCAAATGTCGTGAGCAGGATCGTCAGATGCAAGCGCCAATGCAGGGCGCCGGCCACGACCGTCTGGCGCGACAGGCGCGCGCCATGGAGGAAGAACAGCAATCCGATGGCGATATCCGTCGCCACGCCGAACCATTCGGCGTAGACGCCATCAATCGGCAGCATGGATGCCAGGATGACAGTGCAGATCAGCAAGATCGTGAAGCGGTCGGGCGCAAAGCGACTCATCGGGGACAGTTCCTCATATTGAACTTTTCATTTCGCTTATCACGACCTACAACGCAAACACTAACAGTTATCACGAAAGCCGATAACATGCTCAATCTTGCCCATCTGAACAGCTTTGTCATCCTGCATACAACCGGCAGCTTCACAGAAACCGGCGCGCGGCTCGGGATCGGTCAGTCGACAGTCACGCAACACATTCAGCGCCTGGAAAAATCACTCGACCGCAAACTCGTCTTTCGCGATACCCACCGGGTAAAGCTGACGGCGGAAGGCGAAGCGTTACTGGGTTATGCAAGGGCGATGCTGGATCTTGATGGCAAGATTGCTGCCCGGTTCGGCGAGGGCCGCCTTCGCGGACAGTTACGGCTTGGTGTGTCCGAGGACGTGGTTGCCAGCAGACTGACATCAATCCTCGAAGATTTCATCCGCCAGCATCCGCTGGTCGACCTCGAATTGACCGTGGCGCTCAGCGCTTCGCTCTATCAGATGCAGGAGACAGGGGATCTCGATCTGGTGCTTGCCAAACGTCATCTGGGCGAAACCCACGGCCGGCTTCTTTATCGCGAGCCGCTGGTGTGGCTGGCAAGGGACCCGGACTTTATCCTGTCGCGCAGCGATGTCCTGCCACTCATTGCATTTCCACCACCCTCAATTACCAGACGGGTGGCTCAGGAGGCACTTGATCGCGGCAATGTGCCCTGGCGGATTGTGTGCACCTGCGGCAGCCTCAGTGGCCTGACGGCTGCCGCCCGTGCCGGCATGGGCGTGCTGGTCCAGCCCCGCAGCATGGCACCGTCGGGCCTCAGGGAAATAACCGGAGAACGGCTTCCGGTGCTGGAAGACGTGGAATTCGTACTGGTCCCCCGACGCGGCGCGGATGCGGCACTGGTGGAAGCCCTGTCCAGTCTGATCGTTGCACAGATCGCGCCGCAGCATTCTTAAAGGCTGATCAGCCGTTTCGCCCTTGCTGAAATCCATTGAGGAAGGATGTCAGGTTGTCGCCAAGCGCATCGCAGAGATAGCCACCCTCCTGCACAATCGCGGTGGGCAGGCCGAGCGAAGCACAACGCTCGCCGATCTTGGAGAAGCCGCCGGTGGAGACCGACAAGCCGCCAAAGGGATCGCCTTCGAAGGCGTCCAGCCCCAGAGCGACGACGAGAGCGCCGGGCGCAAAGGCGCGAATGCGCACAAGGGCTGTATCCAGTGCTGCCAGAAATGCGTCGTCTGCGGAATGGCGGGCCAGCGGAAGGTTGAGATTGTAGCCGAGGCCCGCGCCTTGGCCGCGCTCTGCGACATGGCCCCAGAAGAACGGATAAAATCGGA
This sequence comes from Agrobacterium sp. ES01, assembly GCF_050320885.1. Classification (NCBI taxonomy): domain Bacteria; kingdom Pseudomonadati; phylum Pseudomonadota; class Alphaproteobacteria; order Hyphomicrobiales; family Rhizobiaceae; genus Agrobacterium; species Agrobacterium sp. ES01. The sequence goes on along the minus strand of NZ_JBNQTH010000008.1, from coordinate 53,322 downwards.
CCGGATCGGCATGGATCGAGACCGTCAGGACATCGGCTCTGGAATAGAACATGCCTTGGGTTCCATTGCCGTGATGCAGATCGACGTCCAATATGGCGACACGGTCGTGGCTCTTGCGAAGACTTTGTGCCGCAATGCCTGAATTGTTGAGAAAGCAGAAGCCACCGGCGAGGTCGGCAAAGGCATGGTGGCCGGGCGGTCGCGACAAGGCATAGACGGCATCTTCCTCTCCCGACAGCAGCATCTGCGCTGCATGTGTTGCCGTTTGTGCGCTCCAGTAGGCCGAGTTCCATGTGTCGGCAGAAATCGGACACGACGTATCTGCCATGTGATATCCGGCCTGGCCGACGGCAGAAGCTGGATAAGTCAGATCGCGGCGGTCGGGATGGATATTGGGGATCACCTCGGCAGAGCCATTCTCGATCCGCATCCAGCGCTCATGGATATTTTGCAGGAACTGGAGATATTCCGGTGAGTGGACGGCGGCAATGGGCGACAGGCCGTGATCGATCGGGGCCACCGTTTTGAGGCCTGCAGCACCTGCACCGGCCAAAAGGCGCTCGACACGCTCGGGGACTTCCGGGTTCGGTTGCTGTGCGCCCGACGACAGGAAATGTTTCGGATCGTGGTGGCGCTGTTCATCGTGAAAGACGGTTTTCATGAGCTTATCTGCCTGTAAAAGGTATGGCCTGCGTGGCAAAGCGTCGGCACAATCTTAGAACGCAACACGGTCGCCTCCCTTGAGATCGAGCATCTTTCGCGCTTCCTGCGGTGTCGCGACGTCCAGGCCCATATCTTCGACGATACGACGGATGCGCGCCACCTGATGGGCGTTGTCAGGGGCGAGCTCCCGTCCGGCGCCGGTGGTCAGGCTGTCCTCCAGCCCGACCCGCACATTTCCACCCATCACGGCCCCCATGGCACCGAGCCGCATCTGATGACGTCCAGCCGCCAAAACCGAGAATTGATAGGCATTGCCCAAAAGCCGGTCAGCAGTCGATTTCAGAAAGATCAGGCTTTCAGGGCTGGCATCGATGCCCCCCAGAATTCCCAGCACGAACTGGATGAAGATCGGCGGTTTGAGCATGCCCTGCTTGAGATAATAGGCCACCGTCTGGATGTGCCCGGCATCGTAGCACTCGAATTCGAAGCGCGTGCCGCAGCCGTCGCCAAGCGCGGTCAGGATATGTTCGATATCGGCAAAAGTATTCTTGAACACCACATTCTTGGTGGCGCGCAAAAACGGCTGCTCCCAGCCGTGCTTCCAGTCTTCGTATCGCTCTGCCAAAGGAAAAATGCCGAAATTCATCGAGCCCATATTGAGCGAGCACATTTCCGGTTGCGCGGCCATGGCCGGTGCCAGACGCTCTTCCAGCGTCATCTGAGAGGACCCGCCGGTGGAGATGTTGAGAACGGCATCCGTCGACTGCTTGATGCGCGGCAAAAACCCCATGAAATCGTCCGGGCGGGCACTGGGCATGCCCGTTTCCGGGTCCCGCGCATGAAGATGCAGAATGGATGCTCCGGCCTCAGCCGCCGCCAGCGCCTGCGTGGTCATCTCGTCTGCCGTGACTGGCAGATGCGGGCTCATGGTCGGCGTGTGAATGGATCCTGTCAGTGCGCAGGTGAGGATGATCTTGCCCGTCATGACATGCGATTTCCCCGTGGGAGATCGAACTTGTCGGCAAAGGCATCCAGACTGTCCGTCAGGATTTCCATGATTTCACCGATCTGCGGTTCCGTCAGGATCAGCGGCGGGCAGACGAGGAAATGATCGCCCTCGACACCGCCGCGGGTGCGGCGCGAATAGAGGATCAAGCCACGCGAATAGGCCTCTTCCACCAGATGAATATGCGCATCCATGGCCTTTGGCAGCGGTGCCATGGTGTCCAAATCCGAGACCAGCTCGAAGGCCAGCAGCAGGCCCTTTCCACGGACATCGCCGATAAAGGGGTATCGAGCCTTCAGCCCGGTCAACTCGGCCTTCAGACGGTCGCCAATGTCTTCGGCGTTTTGGCACAACGACAGGCGGTCGACCTCTTCGAGCACGGCCACGCCTGCGGCACAGGCCAGCGGATTTCCGGCATATGTATAGCCATGAATGAACCCGCCTTTTGCCAGCACAGGCTCCACCAAACGCTCATGCGCGACCATGGCACCCAGTGGCGCATAGCCCGCTGCAAAGCCCTTGGAGAGCGCGATGATATCGGGCTGCAAACCGAAGTGTTCGGCTGCGAGAAAACGACCTGTGCGCCCGGCACCGGTCATCACCTCATCGAGGATCAGCAAGATGTTGAACTCGCGGCAGATCTCCTGCACGCGTTTGTAATAGCTGTCTGGCGCAACCAGTGCGCCAGTCGAAGCCCCGCCGACCGGTTCCATAATGAAGGCAAGCACAGTTTCCGGTCCTTGCGCCAGGATCTCGGCACGCAGCATCTCAGCATAACGAAGGCCACGGTCTTCCATCGAAAGATCGTCGTGATCGAGATAGCAGGTAGGGGCCGGTACCTTCGGCATTTCCCGCAGCATCGGCGCAAATGGCGCGCTCATGTTTTCCATGCCGGTCAGTGCCAGAGCCCCCAGTGTGGAGCCATGATAGGATGGATAGCGTGATATGATCTTCCAGCGGCTTTCCTCGCCAACGGCCAGCGCATACTGGCGCGCCAGCTTGATCGCGCTTTCCACGGCCTCCGACCCGCCGGAAACGAAGAACACCTTGTTGAGGCCGTCCGGCATGCGCGCAGCCGTCATCTGCGCCAGCTTTTCTGCCGGCTCGTTTTCGAAATGCAGGCGATAGGCAAAGGTGGTCTTGTCCATCTGGGATCGCATGGCAGCCAGAACGTGTTCGTTGCCGTGGCCGATATTCGACACCATCGCGCCGCTCGATCCGTCGATATAGCGTTTTCCATCCGCATCCCAGATGTAGATACCGCGTGCCTCGCCAACGGTCGGGCGCCGCTGGCGGGTCTGATAGAAGAGGTTGGACGGAGCATGCTGCCTGCTGGTCATAGGTTTGCCTCAAAGGGAACGAGGGCACAGTCGCGACCGCGAATGACTGCGCGCACCTTGTCTCCCTGACGATAGGGGTGCGTTTCAATCGGATTGATGGCCTGCAGGGATTTGCCGCCGACAGCGACGAAATAGCGCGCCGCCTGGCCTTGATAGTCCACCGCAGTAATTTCCGCCGGAAGCGAGATTGCATCGGGCGGAACATCCGCTCCGGACTGGTCGAGATAGAGCCGTTCGGCACGCACCACCACCATCGACCGTTCGCCGTCTGCCATGTCGCGGGAGCGTCCAACCGGCACCTTCAAGCTCCCAAAGCCGCCAATCGCCACATTCACGTCGCTGCCGGTGCGGGCGGTAATCTTGCCCTCCACCAGATTGGAGTTGCCGAGAAAGCGGGCAACGAAGGCCGAGGCCGGATTGACATACACCTCCTCCGGATCGCCGATCTGCTCGATATGCCCCTTGCTCATGACGACGATCTTGTCGGACATGGCCAGCGCTTCGGACTGATCGTGGGTGACGAAAATGGTGGTGATGCCGAGCTGCGCCTGAATGCGCTTCAATTCCACCCGCATGTCCTCGCGAAGATTGGCATCGAGCGCCGACAGGGGCTCATCGAGCAACAATACGTCGGGCTCAATGACGATGGCGCGGGCAAGGGCGATGCGCTGTTGCTGACCGCCGGACAGCTCGCGTGGGAAGCGGTTGGACAGGTCCGGCAACTGCACGAGATCCAGCGCCTGACGCACCTTGGTATCGATATCGCTCTGGCTCTGGCTGCGGTATTTCAGACCGAACGCGACATTGTCGTAAATGGTTTTGTGGGGAAAGAGGGCATAGTTCTGAAACACGATGCCCAGATTGCGCTTGTGGATCGGGGTCCGGGTGACACTCTTTCCCTTGATCGTGATCTCGCCTTCGCTGGGATCGAGCAGACCGGCAATCATGCGCAAGGTCGTGGTCTTGCCACAACCCGAAGGGCCGAGCAGGGTGACAAAGCTGCCCTCGTCAATCGACAGGTCCATCCTGTGCACGGCCGTAACGGCACCAAAGCGCTTGACGATACCGCGCAGTTCCACGGCCTTGCCTGCAATTTCCGTCATGCGGATCACTCCATCGAATACTATGTATTCCGGAACGCCCGAAGAGGCGTTCCGGAGGTTTTGCTCAGTAGCCGCGTTCGACGCGCGAATAGGTCTTGGACCATTCCGCTTCATGGCCGTTCCAGTAATCGGCGTTGAAGAAGTTGAGACCTGCCAGCGTACCGGTCGGATCAAAGGCTGGAAGCGACTTGATCTTGTCGGTCAGTTCGACCTTTTGCGGGTCGAGGGACGGCGGGTACAACTGGCCTTCGGCAACCGCAATCGCCACTTCCGGCTCCAGCATGAAGTTGACCAGTTCCTCGCAGGCTTCCATCGGGCTGCCCTTGATGACGAAGATGCATTCCTGCCAGCCCAGTCCGCCCTTGGGATCGAAATAGCCGATGTCGTGGCCCTGGTCCTGCAAGGCCTTGATGCGGCCCGACCAGCCTTCGGTCACGTAGATTTCCTCTTCCGTCAGAAGGCTCATCAGTTCCGCGCCCGAGGTCCAGTATTTCAGGACGAGATCGCGGTTGGTACGGATCGCATCCCATACGGCATCGATGTCCTTGATGTCGTTGGGGTCCTGATCGGTCTGCAGCGCACCGTACCAGATACGGGTCTTCCAATCGCTCCAGCCGCCGATCTTGCCCTTGTATTTGGCGTCGAGCAGGATCTTGGCGCCCTTTTCCTTGACCTCGTCATCGGAGATGAACTTGCGGTTATAGGCAATGCTGGTGGTGCCATAGTCGTAGGGAACAGCCGAAAGCTTGCCGTCGGTGATCTTGCGGAACACGTCCTGCAGCGCCGGGATGACATTGGACAGGTTCGGAATATTGGCTTCGTTCAGTTCCGATGTCAGGCCAAGCTCGTGATAGCGGGAATAGTCGAACACACCGGACAGATGCGCCAGATTGAACTCACCCGGCTGGCCGGAACGAATGCGGGCGATATACTCATCGGCGCCGCCAAAGGTGCCGTCGACCACTTTGATGCCGGTTTTGGCCGTGTAGGGATCGAACGCATATTTGCGGAATGCTTCCGACACCACGCCGCCCCAGCCGTCGAAACGGATCTGATCAGGCGTTGCCGCATGCGCGAACTTGGTGAAAGGGCTGCCCATGACGCCATAGGCGGCAGCCGAAGCGCCGATCAGACCGAGAAAGCTGCGGCGGCTGACACTGCCATCGCGGTAACGGTCGAGTAGTCGCTCATAGCGCTTGGTATCATCCATATTGAATACTCCATTTTGCAAAATATGCCCGCTCTTGTTCGGTGAGCTGCGGACCATGGCTCCATGCGATTGTCATCTACGGTTGGCGGTGAGTTTTCGGGCGATGGCCATGCCAAGCACGGGCATCAGGATGGTGAAAGCGATCATCACCGTGCCCAAAGCGTTGATCTCTGGCGATATCGAATTGCGCAGCATGGCAAAGATCTGCGTCGGCACGGTTTCCACCCCACCGGGTTTCCAGAACATGGTTCCGGTGACGTCGTCGAAGGACATGGTGAAGGCAAACAGCATTCCGGCCAGAACGGCTGGCAGCAGAAGCGGCAGCGTCACGGCAAAGAAGGTCTGCACCGGATTGGCCCCGAGACTGCGCGCTGCCTCTTCATATTCAGGCTTCATGGCCACCAGCCTTGCCTGCACCACAAGCACGACGAAGGGCAGCGTGAAGATGACGTGGCCGAGCAGCAGAAGCACGAAGCTCTTGGGCAATTGCAGCCAGCGCAAGAACAGAAGCAGGGCCACGGCCAGAACCACTTCGGGGATCAGAAGCGGTGCAATCAGGAGTGTGGTGACAGCCCCTTTGCCGGGAAAGCGGTAGCGCACCAATGCAAGGGCCGCCAGAATACCGATGACGGTGGAGATGACGGCCGTCAGCGCGCCCAGAATGAGGGAGACGCGGAAGGCTCGCACAATCGCCTCATTTTCCCACAGCCGCACGAACCAGCGGAAGCTCAAACCTTCCATGGGAAAGGCGCCGAACTGGCTGGAATTGAAGGACAGCAACACGACCACTGCGACCGGCAGGAACATGAAGAGATAGACAAGAATGGTATAGAGCCTGATGAAGGACCAGCCCGACATGATGCTTCCCCTCATCCGAATGACTTTGCGATCTGGCCAAGCCCGGCCAGGCGGTTGTAGACGGCGACGATGGCACCGAGGACGACCAGAAGCACGATCGACAGTGCAGAGCCGAGCGGCCAGTTGAGCTGCGTTATGATCGCCTCGAACACCAGATTGGCAAACATGGCATCACGCGGTCCGCCCAGAATGAGCGGCGTGATATAGGTGCCAGCCGACAAGACGAAGCAGAGCAGTCCGCCGGCCGCCAGCCCCGGCAGCGACAAGGGGAGGGTGACTTCCCGGAACGACTGGAAGCCGGAAGCTCCCAGCGACCGCGCGGCGTCGAGCAGATTGCGGTCGATGCCATCGATGCTGACAAAGACGTTGAGCACCATGAAGGGCAGCAGAAAATGCACCAGTCCCAGAATGACTGCCCACTCATTGTAGAGAAACTGAACAGGCTCCGAAATCAGGCCGAAATAGATGAGTATCCGGTTCAGCGCGCCGCTGGCTCCCAGAATATTGATCCACGACATGGTTCGGATGATGTAGCTGATCCAGAAGGGAAGGATCAGCAGCAACAGGAGTAGCGTCTTGAATCTGGTTTGCGACATGGCGACGAAATAGGCGGGCACATAGCCAAGCAGAGCGCAGAAAACCGTGGTGATGGCAGCGATGCGCAAGGTGCTGAACAGGATGTCCCGGTAGAAGGGATCGCTAAACACCTCGTGCCAATTGTCGAGGTAAAAGCCTGGAATCTCGGCACCTGCTGCGGATCGCAGCCAGAACGAATAGACAATGATGAACATCACCGGCACGGCCAGCAAAAAGGCCACCGCAGCCAGTGCTGGAGACAGCAATATCCATGGGCGTGCCGTATACGCCTTATCGCTCATCCTGAAGTTCCGTCTGATTTGGCATGACCGTGCGAGCACGACCACTGTTCCCGTTCTTTTTTGTTGTCTGGAGTTTGGCCCGAAAAAGTGACATTCTCAAAATAGATAATGAGAATTGTTGATATAGATTTGGGGAATGTCACGTGATCAATCGCCTGAGCGCTGCGCCCACCAAGGAAGGCCGCATGGTCTGGGATCTGGACTGGAACCTGATCCGCACCTTTCTGGTCATCGTTGAGGAGCAGGGCATTACCGCTGCTGCCAACGCCCTCAGCCTGAAACAGCCAACTGTGTCCAATGCGCTTCAACGCCTCGAGCAACGGTTGGCGAAGCGTTTGATCGTCCGGGCGCCGGGACGCTTCGAAGTCACGCCTGCCGGACAGTTGCTCTATGACGAGGCAGTCGAGATCTTCGGCAGCATATCGCGTCTCAGCATCCTCATTCGCGATATGGATGAAGAAGTGTCCGGCCATGTGACACTCGCAATGGCAAGCCATGTCGTTTCGCCGGTGCTGGACGAGGTGCTCTCCACCTTCCACCGCAGCTATCCGGGCGCCACACTCGGCATCGATGTCATGACAAGCCATGACGTCATTCAGGCCGTGCGGCAGCGGCAGGCAAGCATTGGCATCTGTCTGGTCCACGAAAAGCAGCCGCAACTGAATTATGCCCGTCTCTTTCGCGAGTATTTCGGCTTCTTCTGCGGCCCGCAGCATCGCCTGTTCGGCCGCGAGGGTCTCAGCATGTCCGATCTTCGCGGAGAGACATCGGTGTCGTTTCGCACCGACAGGTTGTCGGACGCCTTGCGCCCGGTGGCTTTGGTGAGGGCCGAGGCCGAACTGGAAGACCGGGTTGTCGGCGTCTCCTCCAGCCTGGAGGAAGTGCGACGCATGATCCTGGCGGGTCTGGGAATTGGTCCCTTGCCGATCCATGTCGCCAAAAAGGATGTGGAAGCCGGCCTTTTATGGCGCCTGCCTCCCTATGATGCCCCGCCGGCAATCGACATTCACGTGGTCACCAATCCAAGCACCAGACTCAACCGCGCCGAACAGCACCTGATCGCCATGATCCGCCAGCGTATCGAAGAGATCCCGTTTCAGCAGCGGGATTATAAAAGCTGAGCTGCCTGCAACATCGCAGCGTGATTTTCAGAAAATGACCTTGCGTGTCACGCCGCGCTGCGCATCATCGGCTCAGACGATGCCAGCGTCGCTGTTAATTTGCTGCAGTTGCCAAGAACCAAGGAACGACAATGTCGGACAATCATCTGGATTATTTGAAGAAGCGCTATACCGGTGCGGCAGAATCCATCATCCATGACGAACACTTTGCCTCCGTCGCCGACCGCGTCATCGATCCGAGCGGCAAGCGTGTCGCTCCCTATGCCGGCTTTCCGACACTGCTCGATGCGCCGGCGCGCAATATCGACTGGAATGCCCCCGATTTTTCCGATCTCGACGTGGCCTTGATCGGCATGCCGATGGATCTGGCGATCTCCAACCGCAATGGCTGCCGTTTTGGACCGCGCGCACTTCGCAGCATCGAACGCATCGGGCCTTATAACCACGTCTTGAAAGTCGCGCCGACTTTCGACCTCAACGTCGCCGATGTTGGCGACGTCAATTTCCGCAGCCGCTACGATCTGCCCGGATGCCACGACGATATTGAAAAGGCGGTGGCGGCAATTGTTGCCCAGGGCGTTCTTCCGCTTTCGGTCGGAGGCGATCATTCGATCTCCCTGCCGATTTTGCGGGCCCTTGGCGCTAAATACGGTCCGGTGGCAATGATCCATATCGACGCCCATTGCGACACCGGCGGCCCGTTCGAGGGTAACCGGTTCCATCACGGCGGCCCGTTCCGTCATGCCGTTCTGGAAGGCAAGCTCGATCCGCGCCACACCATCCAGATCGGTATCCGCGGCTCTGCGGAAATGCTGTGGGAGTTCTCCTATGATTCCGGCATGACGGTTATTCACGCCGAAGAATTCGCCGCGATGGGCATCGATGCGGCGATCGCAAAGGCCAAGACCCTTGTGGGCGACATGCCGGTCTACCTCTCCTTCGACGTCGATAGCCTCGATCCAGCCTTTGCACCCGGGACCGGCACGCCGGAAGTGGGCGGCCTGACAACCCGCGAGGCGCAGGCCCTGTTACGCGGCCTGACCGGACTTAATCTCATCGGCGGCGATGTCGTCGAGGTCGCACCACAATATGACGCGACGACCAACACCGCACATGCCGGCGCGCAGATGTTGTTCGAGATCCTGTCGCTGATGGCGGTTGCCAAGGCAAAATAATAGCCGTGCGAGCTTGTTTCGTTAAAACGGCAACGGCCCGGCGAATGCCGGGCCGTCTATCATTCCGGATTGTATTGGCCAACGGAATTGGCCGGACGCCGATCAATCTTCCGAAAGTTCCAGCTTGCGGCTGACAGCCAGTGCGCCGAGCGTACAGAGCGCACCCGACAGAAGATAGATGCCGACATATTGGACGCCAAATGTGCTGGCGACGCCCAGGGCCACAAGCGGTGCGAAGCCGGCGCCGATCACCCATGCCAGATTGGATGTGAGGGCGGCACCGGAATAGCGATACTCCCGTCCGAACCGCGACGACACGGCACCGGCCGCCTGACCGAAGGACAGGCCGAGAACAGCAAAGCCGATCAGCACGAAGGCATCTTCACCCCAGGTGCCGGCCGCCAGCATGAAGGGTGCAGTGACGCTGAAGATGGCGATGATGACGGCGGCAACCGCCAACTGGCCACGTCTGCCGATACGGTCGGCAAGAACGCCGGAAAAGATGATCGTACCGGTACAGATCAACGCACCAACCATTTCAACCAACAGGAAGCTGGTGATCTCGTGCTGGGAGTAAAGACTGATCCAGCTGAGCGGAAACACAGTGACCAGATGGAACATGGCAAAACTTGCAAGCGGCGTAAACGTACCGATCAGCACGTCCAGACCATGGTTGCGCAGAAGGTCTATGGTGCGCACGGGTGCCAGTTCCAGACGGTCGAGCATGGAGCCGAATTCCGTTGTCGCCACCAGCCGCAAGCGAGCGAAGAGAGCGACCACGTTGATGGCAAAGGCGACGAAGAACGGATAGCGCCAGCCCCAGTCGAGGAAGTCTGCCGAGCTCAAAGAGGCATAGAAGAAGGCAAACAGGCCACTGGCAAGAATGAAGCCGAGCGGGGCTCCGAGCTGCGGCATCATGGCATACCAGCCGCGCCGGTTATGCGGTGCATTGAGCGCCAGAAGCGAGGCAAGTCCATCCCAGGCGCCGCCAAGTGCGAAGCCCTGGCCGAGCCTGAAGATGATGAGGAGAATAATCGCCAGGCTGCCGATGACATCATAGCTTGGCAGAAAGCTTATGGCGGCCGTGGAACCGCCCAGAACGAAGAGTGCCACGATCAGTTTGGTGCCGCGTCCATAGACCCGGTCGATCGCTGTGAAGACAACCGTGCCGATAGGTCGTGCAATGAAGGCCAGCGAGAAGATTGCAAAAGACAGCAAAATCCCGGTGAGGCGGTCATACATGGGAAAGAAATGCGCTGGAAACACAAGCACCGAGGCGATTGCGTAAACGAAGAAGTCAAAAAACTCGGAGGACCGTCCGATGATGACGCCAAGCGCAATATTGCCCGGATTCGAGCCGGTATCCGCATGCATTGAGCGGGCATCGCGTTCCATATCGGACGATGTGGGTTGATCCATCGTAAAAATTCCTGCGCTCATGTCGTCTCCGTTATTTCGGCGCTGCCATTATCGGTGTGAAAGCAGTTGTGGCGAACCCGATACCACACATCCCGTTAACCGCAGCATTTGATTGCGTAGTATGCGCCGGTGGCCAATGGCCGTCAAATCGCTTATAAGAAAATTATCATACGTGTTGAAAAATGCCTTCTGCATTCGTGTCTCGCTGATCTTCCAACTTGGTCCCGGCATTTTTTTGGGGGCGCGGCATCTTACCTCATCGTAATTTGATTGCGATCAATTATGATCTGGTTCCTGGGAGGGCAGACAACTTGGAAATGAAAGCTTGCGCACTCCGTTCAAAAATCTTTGCAGATTGGCAGTTGTAGCGTCCCTCGCGGCGATTCTCTCCTCGTGCAATCTCGTCGTCATGGCGCCATCTGGCGATATCGCCTCGCAGCAGCGTGATCTGATTGTCGTATCGACAATCCTCATGCTCATTGTGGTCGTCCCGGTCATATTCCTCACGCTGTTCTTTGCCTGGCGTTATCGACAGTCGAACACGGAAGCCAAATACGATCCCGAGTGGAGTCACTCCACGAAGCTCGAGGTGATCATCTGGTCTGCTCCGCTGGCCATCATCATTGCCCTTGGCGCCATCACCTGGATCAGCACGCATACGCTTGATCCCTACCGGCCGCTCGACCGTATTTCCGCGACAAAGGAAATCCCGGCCGATGTGAAGCCGCTGACGGTGGAAGTTGTCGCGCTCGACTGGAAGTGGCTGTTCATCTATCCCGATCTCGGTATTGCTACCGTGAATGAACTCGCGGCTCCGGTCGATGTTCCGATCAACTTCAAGATCACGGCATCCTCGGTCATGAACTCGTTTTATGTGCCCGCCCTTGCCGGACAGATCTATGCCATGGCGGGTATGGAAACGAAGCTGCATGCGGTCATCAACAAACCGGGCGATTATGACGGCTTCTCCGCAAACTATAGCGGCGCAGGCTTTTCCAACATGCGTTTCAAATTCAAAGGGCTTGAGCAGGCCGATTTCGATCAATGGGTCGACAAGGTCAGAAACGACGACCAGAAACTGACACGCGATGTCTATCTGGAACTCGAAAAGCCGAGCGAGAAGGAGCCGGTCCATTACTATGGCGGCACCGATCCCGAGCTTTACACCGCCATCCTCAACATGTGCGCAGATCCATCCAACATGTGCATGAGTGAAATGGCGATGATCGATGCGGGCATGATTTGCCGCGCACCGGAAAACTTGCCTCAGCAATCGGCAGCCATCGATGAACGGAAGCGTTACCTGCCCTGACACGATGGCGAAGCCTTGTGGGTTTCGGCCCATGCGGAAAAAATGGCGTCCGGTGCATCACCGCCCGGATATGGAAAAGACGTTCAGCATTAAGGAAATCCGATGCTATCAGATCCGGATTTGATGAAATTTATATTTGGCAAGCTGACATGGGATGTGATCCCGCTGCACGAGCCAATTCTTGTCGTCACCTTTGCGGTGGTGGCTCTCGGCGGTATCGCGGTCCTGGGCGCGCTTACCTATTTTCGTCTCTGGGGTTACCTCTGGAACGAATGGTTCACGTCGATCGACCACAAGAAGATCGGCATCATGTATATCTTCTTCGCCATCATCATGCTGTTGCGCGGTTTTGCCGACGCGCTGATGATGCGTTTGCAGCAGGCCATTGCCTTCAATGGTTCCGAAGGCTTTTTGCCGCCGCATCACTACGACCAGATCTTCACCGCCCATGGCGTGATCATGATCTTCTTCGTGGCCATGCCTTTCGTTACCGGCCTGATGAACTTCGTCGTGCCGTTGCAGATCGGTGCCCGCGACGTGTCGTTTCCGTTCCTCAACAATTTCAGCTTCTGGATGACCGTGGCTGGCGGCGTGGTTGTGATGATTTCGCTGTTTATCGGCGAGTTCGCAAAGACCGGCTGGCTGGCCTATCCTCCGCTGTCGGGCATCATCTATAGTCCGGATGTCGGGGTCGATTATTATATCTGGGGTCTGCAGATCGCCGGTATCGGAACGCTGTTGTCCGGGGTCAATCTGATCGCCACCATCTTGAAGATGCGCGCTCCCGGCATGTCCATGATGAAGATGCCAATCTTCACCTGGACTGCATTTTGCACCAACGTTCTGATCGTTGCCGCATTCCCCGTTCTGACAGCCGTTCTGGCGCTCCTGACCCTTGATCGCTATGCGGACATGCACTTCTTCACAAATGACATGGGCGGCAACGCCATGATGTATGTGAACTTGATCTGGATCTGGGGCCACCCGGAAGTCTACATCCTCATTCTTCCCCTGTTTGGCGTCTTTTCCGAAGTGGTCTCGACCTTCTCGGGCAAGCGCCTGTTCGGCTACACATCCATGGTCTACGCGACGGTGGTTATCACGCTGTTGTCCTACATGGTCTGGCTGCACCACTTCTTCACCATGGGATCGGGTGCCAGCGTCAACGCCTTCTTCGGCATCACCACCATGATCATCTCGATCCCCACGGGCGCGAAGATGTTCAACTGGCTTTTCACCATGTATCACGGGCGCATTCGCTATGAAGTGCCCATGCTGTGGACCATCGGCTTCATGGTGACCTTCGTCATCGGCGGTATGACCGGCGTTCTGCTGGCCGTTCCACCGGCCGACTTCGTGCTGCACAACTCGCTGTTCCTGATCGCCCACTTCCATAACGTGATCATCGGTGGCGTTGTCTTCGGCGTCTTCGCCGGCATCAACTTCTGGTTCCCCAAGGCGTTCGGCTTCAAGCTCGATGCGTTCTGGGGCAAGATGTCCTTCTGGTTCTGGCTGACCGGCTTCTACTTCGCCTTCATGCCGCTCTATGTTCTGGGGCTGATGGGCGTGACCCGCCGTATGAACCAGTTTGACGACCCGTCCTTGCAGATCTGGTTCATTATCGCAGCCTTTGGTGCCTTCCTGATCGCACTCGGCATCGCTGCCTTCCTCATCCAGATTGTTGTCAGCGTCAAAAATCGCGAGCAGCTGAAGGATGTGAGCGGCGACCCATGGGGTGCCCGGACGCTGGAATGGTCGACATCATCGCCACCGCCTTCCTACAACTATGCATTCACACCGATCGTTCACGATCACGATGAATGGTGGTTCATGAAGAAGCACGGCTATAAACGCCCTGAGGAAGGTTTCATTCCGATCCATATGCCGAAGAGCACGGCAACAGGTGTGATTATCGGCGGTCTGAGCGTTGCCTTCGGCTTTGCCATGGTCTGGCATATCTGGTGGCTGGCAGTTCTGTCCTTCGTTGCCATCGTCGGCGTTACCATCGCCCACACCTTCAACTACAAGCGCGATTTCTACATTCCTGCAGAGGAAGTGGATCGCGTTGAAAGAGAACGCACCCGCATCCTTGCGGCGGAGGCTTGATCCATGACTGACGTGATCGTTGAAAACGGCAAGAAGCCGGACTTCTACATGACCACCGAGCATCACCCGGAATCCGGCACGATGGTCGGGTTCTGGATCTATCTGATGAGCGACTGCCTCATCTTTGCGATGCTGTTTGCAACCTATGCCGTGCTCGGCCACAGTTATGCCGGAGGCCCGAATCCAAAGGAATTGTTCGAGCTTCCATTGGTGGCCGTCAACACTGCCATGCTGTTGTTCTCGTCCATCACCTACGGCTTTGCCATGCTGCAGATGGAAAAGGGTGCAAAGAATGCGGTTCTGGGTTGGTTGGCTCTAACCGGTCTGTTTGGTCTGGCCTTCCTGTGCATCGAACTCTACGAGTTCTCGACCTTGATCCATGAAGGGGCAGGGCCTGGCCGCAGCGCCTTCCTGTCAGCCTTCTTCACACTGGTGGGTACCCACGGTCTTCACGTCACCACCGGCCTCGTCTGGATGGTCACTCTGATGGTTCAGGTATCCCGTTATGGCCTGATCCCGGAGAACAAGCGTCGCTTGATGTGCCTTTCGATGTTCTGGCACTTCCTTGACGTCATCTGGATCGGCGTCTTTTCCTTCGTCTACCTCATGGGAGTCCTGTGATGAGCGCACCAACCCATTCAGATACTGCCGCTGATCACAGCCACGATCATCATCACGGCGATCATGCCAGCCATGGTTCGTTCAAGTCCTACATGACAGGCTTCGTGCTGTCGGTCATCTTGACGGCCATCCCCTTCTGGCTGGTCATGGGCGAGGTCTTTGCCAGCAGCACACTGACGGCCACTCTGGTCATGGCCTTCGCGCTCGTTCAGATCGTCGTGCACATGGTCTACTTCCTGCACCTGGACACCAAGTCCGAAGGTGGATGGAACATGATGGCGCTGATGTTCACGGTCGTGCTGGTTCTGATCGGCCTGACCGGATCGCTCTGGGTCATGCATCACCTCAACACCAACATGATGCCCATGTCGCCCGAGATGATGAAAAACCTTCCCTAAAGGGCCATAGCTATTCGCATCAACGCTCTTCCCGTCTGCAAATGACGGGAAGAGGTCGCGAGACAACCATGACAGACACTCCCGATCAGCCAACAGCATCGCCAACGCGCCCGCGTAGATCGCGCATGCTTGTTCTGGCTGGTCTTTCGCTTTTCTTCGTTGCGATCTTTGTGGCGCTTGGCATCTGGCAGGTGGAGCGCCTTCAGTGGAAGCGTGATCTCATCGCCCGTGTCGATGCCCGCGTTCATGCGCCTGCATCAGCATTGCCCGACCCGTCGAACTGGGCCTCGATCACTGCGGCCGATGACGAATATCGCCATGTCAGCGTGACCGGTCGATTTGCCCAAGGCAAGGAAGCCCTGGTCTATGCATCGACGGCTATCGGTCCAGGATACTGGGTCCTTGCGCCGCTGATTAGGGAAGACGGTGCTGCCGTGTTCGTCAATCGCGGCTTTGTCCCGCTAGACGACAAGGATGCGCAGTCGCGCCGGCCCGTCGCGCAAGACCCCGTGACCGTAACCGGGCTCCTGCGCCTGAACGAGCCGAACGGGACCTTGCTCAGATCCAACAATCCGGATGACGATCGCTGGTATTCGCGCGATGTGGTGGCAATGGCAGGACATCTGGATGTGACCAACGTCGCGCCTTTCTTCATCGATGCAGATGCCAGCCCACGCGTCAAAGCCGATGGATCACCCATTGGGGGACTGACGGTCATTCAGTTCCCCAACAGCCATCTGTCCTATGCCATCACCTGGTTCGGCATGGCGCTTCTCTCGCTGGTCGGTGGATTCATTCTTCTGCGAGCCGAGAAGGGCAGGGGCGTCTCTGCCTGAAATACCGCACTGTCGAATTGAAGTCCGCCCCGACACTTTCGAATAGCATTAGCGTGCTGAGTTCCCCGCGGTAATTCCGTATTCTGGCCTGCCCGTTTCACCATTGGTTAACCATATTTCCTGCATGATTCAGGGGTCTTAGAATACGTAACGGCTGCGCGCGCAGCCAGCCCCAGGAATGGAACCGGATATGGCCATAGTGACTTTCGCCAACACCAAAGGTGGCGCAGGCAAGACGACGGCGGTTCTTCTGATCGCCACGGAACTGGCACGGATGGGCTTGCGCGTCGCAGTACTCGATGTCGATCCGCAACACTGGATCTCGCGCTGGCATGAGCAGTTGGGCAAGAACTGCCCCGAACGGCTTGAGGTTGTTCCCTATGTCTCCGGCGCCAATCTGGAACGGCATATTCGCAACTACCGCGACAATGTCGACTTCGTTCTGCTCGATCTCCCGGGCGCCAGAAGCCCGCTTCTGGCCCAGGCACTCGGTTATTCCGATTATGTACTCATCCCGGCTCAGGGCTCGGCCATGGATGCACAAGGCGCTGCCAACGTGATCGATCTGCTGCATTATCTGGAAGACAAGGCAGGAATCCGAATTCCGCATTCAGTGGTGCTGACACGTATCAATCCGATCATCACCACGCGCGCCTTGCAGGGTGTGAAAGCTCTGCTGAAAGAGAAACGCGTTCATCTGATCGGCACGCCGATTGTCGAGCGTGCGGCCTTCCGCGATGTCTTCAGCTGCGGCGAAACGCTTTACACGATGGATCCAGACAAGGTCAGCAATCTCCCGCGTGCGCAGGAAAATGCCCAGCTTCTCGGTCGCGAAGTGCTGGCCCGCGTGCTCAGATATTGCACGAACGAGGCCCATCTGGCCGAGGCCGCTCGACTGGTTGCCTGAACCACAGTCAATTCAATACTGAAGCCTAACCGATGCTCTCAAAAAAGGGCATCGTCGAACAGATCGTCGTCCGACATGCTCTGGGCTGCGGCAGGAGCCGCCTTGTCTTCAGTCCCGGATGGCGTGCCGAAGATGACCGAGTGGACATCGCGCTCCGACTTCATCGTATAGGTGGAGAAGATCTCGGCAGAGACACCTGCCAAGATGTCTTCCAGACCGTCGCAATGCGGCTCATAGGGGAGCGCCGCTGCGGCAAGCGATGAGCAATCGCGCAAGATTGTCGTCAGCTCCTGATGGAAATCCATCCCCGCGGTCGCTGCCGCCACCTTGATGGCGACGTCCTGACCACGATCGACAAGATCGCCGACTTTCGCATCGAGGGTCTCTCCGGCCAGTGTGACATGGGCGAGCGCGATCTCAATGCGCGCCACGAGATCCGGACCCGCATCGCCATCGTCGTCGCCTTGCATCTGGCGCAGACCCAGCGCCTGCTCGTTGAGCTGTTTCAGATTTTCCAGGGCGCGGTCGGTCACATCATCGAGCCTTGCCGAATAGGCTCGCAACTCGTTTGTCACCACATTGATGGCACGGCTTTCTTCGCCCAGTTTGCTACAGCGCAGATTGGTATTGAGGGCCATATACTGGATGTCGGTTCTGACGATCTGGATCGTTTCCACACTTTCCACCAGGTGCTTGACCATGGAACTGGCTGCACCGCTCAGCCGTGAGGCTTCACCTGCGGATTGCTCGATGGTCCCCACGACAGTGCGCGCGGTCTCGAGGCTTTCCTGCACGCGCCCCATGGCCGAACGTTTGGACGTGTTTGTGTTGCCGGGCAGCATGGCTTGCTGCAGGTTCATCAAAGCCGTCACGTCATTGGTAAAGGCACCGATATTTTGAACGATCGCCGCGCACTGCGCCTTGAAGTCGACGGAAATCGCCTCAAGCTGATCGCGCACGAGCCGGATCGCCAGCAAGACAACCCGATTGCGATCATCGGACGAAAGATAGGCAGCACCGTCGCGGGCAAGATGGTCGTTCGCGATCTCAAAGGCTGCCTGGCAGTGTTCGATCCGCTGGCGCGTCACGTCTCCGATCTGCAGAGAGGACAGAGTGCTTGCAAGCCGGCCCTGAACCTTCATGGCAAGACCCGTCACCTGGCGGGCCATATCGGCAAGTGCGGTGCGCTGGGTCTGGATGGCTTCCGCATTTTGCCTGAGATCACCGACGATGGCGGAGATGTCGTGCCGGGGCGATGCGATCGCCCCGGTGCCGATATGGACGTGACTGATTAGTTCCTGCAACGCATGGATCCGCTCGGCAAAGCCCTTAACCTCAGAGCTTGCAAACTGGATGCGCTCGACAATTTCTTCGGCAAAGCCGGCGAAATCGGCAATTCCGGCGCCCGTGATCTTTGCGGTGACGGCAAAGGTGCGCAGATAGCGCAGGGTATCTTCCATTGCCACCACTTCGTCTGCCAGTGACTGGCCGTGTTCGCTGATATGGGCAAAACGCTGATGCCGTTCCAACTGTTGCGCCGGCAGGGCGGCGATCAGTTCGCCGGTGCGCATGAGTTCGCCGGTGGCTTCGGCTGCCTCGTCCTCCTTCAACGCATTCGAAATGCCTTCAAGCGCACCTAACAGATCGGTAAAGACATCGAGCACGGAGACGAGCACAGTTCCGCCATCGAGGAAGCGCTGTTCGATCTGGACCAGTGCTTCTTGCAGCTTGGCGCTGATATGTGCCGTCGGCGCGAATATCTCTGCTGCCTTGTGCGATCTCTTGGTGTTCATCTTGAACCCTCGTTACTCTTACTAATGCGTTCCCGGCCGGAACGTCCGTCCGGCTGATTGTTGTTCAGGCGAGATGGCGGCGATCGGCGGCCAGGATTTCCCGCGCGATCTGTTCCAAGGGCACCACCCGGTCGACGCCACCCCGGGCAATCGCTTCCTTGGGCATGCCAAAGACCACGGATGTCGCCTCGTCCTGCGCCAGCGTAAAGGCACCGGCCTTGTGCATTTCGTCCATGCCGCGCGCGCCGTCATCGCCCATCCCGGTCATGATCACGCCCATGGAATTCGAACCGGCAGAGCGGGCGGCAGAGCGAAACAGCACGTCCACCGAAGGACGGTGGCGCGACACAAGGGGGCCTTCCTTGATTGCCACCATGTAGCGGGCCCCTTGCCGCTCCAGCAGCATGTGCTGTCCGCCGGGGGCAATGAGCACATGGCCGCGCAAGACGGGATCGCCGTGCTCGGCCTCTTTGACCTCGACCTGGCAGAGCGTGTTGAGCCGTGAGGCGAATGCGGATGTGAACTTTTCCGGCATGTGCTGAACAATCACGATACCCGGCGCGTTGGCCGGAAGCGCCATCAGAAGCTCACGCAGCGCCTCGGTCCCACCAGTGGAGGCACCGACGCAGATGACCATTTCGGTGGTTTTTGCCATTGCCCGTCCGGTTGGCGGCGGCAGAACGGCATCGGCCGTCAGCTTGGCTTCCGTGGCACCGGCAAAGGCCACTCGCCGGCGATCGGATTTCACTCTGGCAAGAGCTGCCCCCTTGACCGTCTGGCGGATCATCTCGCCGGCTTCGGCAAGGTGATCCGCTGCACCGATCTTCGGCTTGAGAATGATGTCCACCGCACCGGCTTCCAGCGCCTGCATCAGCGTCTGCGATCCAGCCTCTGTCAGAGACGAGCACATCACGACAGGGATCGGATGCTGCGCCATCAGTTTACGCAGGAAGGTGATGCCATCCATTTTCGGCATTTCCACATCCAGCGTTACCACATCGGGCACTTCTTCCTGAATGCGGCGCGCTGCAACAAAGGGATCCGAGGCAACCCCCATCACCTCTATATCGCCATCGGCTTCCAAGACACGCGTCAGCGCCTGGCGGACGCTCGCGGAATCATCGACGATCAACACACGTATCTTTTTCGCCATTTGAGCGCTCAGACTTTCTGGAAAACCGTATTGGCAACCTGCTTTACGGGCAGATCAAAGCCGGTGATGGTTTCGGAGTGACCGACATAGAGATAGCCGCCGGGCAGAAGCTTGTCGCAAAGCCGCTGAAGCACTTTTTCCTGCGTCGGCTTGTCGAAATAGATGAGCACGTTGCGGCAGAAGATCACATGCATGGCATCGCCCACGACATAGGACGAATCCATGAGGTTCAGCCGGGCAAAGCCCACCTTCGACCGCAGCTTGGGATGGATGCGTACTTCGCCGCGATTGCGGTCTAGCGGCTCCATCACATACCGTTTTCGTCGCTCGGTATCGACGGGGTCGATCATGGCGGTCGAGAAGACACCGCGCCGGGCGACCTGCAACACATCGGTGGAGAGGTCGGTGGCAAGGATCGAATAATCCGGTCCGCCCTTGGCCTTGATGAAATCCTCAATCACCATGGCAAGTGTGTAGGGCTCGGCACCGATCGAGCAGGCCGAACTCCACACACGCAAGCGGCGGTGTCCCTTGGATACGAGATTGGGTAGCGCGTTATCGATCAGATGCTCGAAGTGTTTCGGCTCCCGAAAGAAGTCGGTCTTGTTGGTCGTGACCACATCGATAAGGTGAATGGCCTCGCTCTGGATGCCGTCATGCTTGAACAGATAGTCGCAATAACGGTCGAGGCTATCGATGCCGACCACGCGCAACCGACGGCGCAGGCGGCCTTCCAGCATCGTCTTCTTGCCGATCGGCATCTTGATCCCGCTATAGTCATAGATATAGCGCGAGAGGAGCTCGAAATTGCGCGCACTTAGCCCTTCGATGGCCGGATCTCGCAAGGAAACGTGGTTTGACTCTCGGACCGATGCGGCAGCAGATGACATTCTCGAAGCCATAGTGCTCATGCGGGTTCCATCGGGTTTGCAGCAACCGAACCCAATGAGTGTGCATCTGTTCCCGCAAACAGTTTCGTCAGGTTGACGATCACGACAAAATCGCTGCTGCGGCGAACAACGCCGGCAATATAGTCTGACGGCCAGCGCACGCCGATATCGGGTGCCGCCTCGATCGCGTCACAGCGGAATGAGGTGACTTCGAACACCCTGTCGGCCACAAGGCCGAGCGTCAGCGAACGTCCGTCTATTGTCACGTCAATGACGAGGATCCGCGTATGGGGTGTCTTCTGTGTCTGCGACATGCCAAGACGAAGGCGAAGATCGATCACCGGCACGCCCTGACCGCGCACTTCGCGCAGGCCGAGAAGATAATCGGGGCCGTGGGGGATCTTGAAAGGGTCCTCGTGATCGAGAATTTCCCGTACCACCTCGACTGGAACGGCGAAGCATTCATTTTCGAGGCTGAAGGTCACATATTGCGATTCAGATGCTGCATTGGCCATGAGGCGCTCTCCTTGAGATCGGCTCCGCTGTGAGATCGGTTGTCGCAACTATGACGAATAGCAGGACACCGATCGGTGGCGGTTGGGCTCCGGCCCACGTCTTGAAAGTTGACGTGGGCCGGTTATCTGATTTTGTTTCTGCGGCGCGGTTATGCCGTCTGGCGGAAGTCGGCGTCGTCGCTGTCTGGACCACCCATGTTCATGTCCAGCGCAAAGCCCGAGGATTTTTGCATCTGAGCGGGCTTGGGCGTCGGACGCTTTGCAGTCGGGTTTGAAGCCATCTTTTGCGCGACGTTTTTCAGCTGTTTCGCCTGATGGCTGCTGTCCTTGTTGGTGCCGGTATCGACCTTGAAGAAGGCGATGGATGCCTGAAGCTCTTCTGCCTGTGCCGCCAGTTCTTCTGAAGTCGCCGACATCTCTTCGGATGCACCGGCATTCTGCTGGGTCACCTTGTCGAGCTGCTGGATGGCCTCGTTGATCTGGTTGGAGCCGATATCCTGCTCGCGGCAGGCCGCCGAGATTTCGGAAATCAGTTCGGCGGTCTTGCGGATATCCGGCACCAGACGCGTCAGCATTTCGCCGGCCTGGGTGGCAACCGTCACGGTCTCACCGGACAGGCCGGAAATTTCCGCTGCGGCCGACTGGCTGCGCTCGGCAAGCTTGCGCACTTCAGAAGCAACGACTGCAAAGCCCTTGCCATGTTCGCCGGCACGGGCAGCCTCGACAGCCGCATTCAGGGCAAGCAGGTCGGTCTGACGGGCAATTTCCTGAACGATGGAGATCTTTTCGGCAATCGTGCGCATGGCAGTGACGGCCTTGTCGACGGCCTTACCACTTTCTTCAGCATCTGCCGCCGACTGACGGGCGATCTTCTCGGTCTGGGCAGCGTTGTCAGCATTCTGCTTGATGTTGGCCGCCATTTCTTCCATCGAAGCAGACGCTTCTTCGGCAGACGATGCCTGTTCCGTTGCCCCTTGCGAGAGCTGCTCGGAACCCGAGGAAAGCTGCTGGCTACCGGCAGAAACATTGTCCGAAGCCGACAGCGCGTCAGCAACAACCCCACGCAGACGCTCAACCATGCTTTCCAGTGCCAGACCAAGCGTATCCTTGTCCGACAAAGGCTTGGGGGCAACAGTCAGATTGCCGTTGGCAATTTCATCGGCAAGATTAGCGGTAACGCGCAGATTGCCGGTCATGATATTGACCGTATCGACGAGATCCTTGATTTCGTCGTTCGTCTTGATCTCGATATTCTGGTCGAGATCGCCGATAGCAACGCCGTTAATAACGGCCTGGATCTTTTTCAGACCGCTGTTAATGCCCAGTGCGATCCACAGAGCGATAGCAGTAGACATAACGAACATCAAAGCGAGAGAGCCGATCAAGAGATTGCGGGACCAAGAATATTGTTCGTTGGTCGCATTATCCGTCGAGCGCAGGTCAGCGGCAATTTGTTCATTCAACGCGCCGAGGGACGCCAGCACAGCAGCTGCGGCATCTCGTCCTTCGCTCATCGTTATGTCTGAAGCTCGCCGATTGCTGAATTCGGTGTTTTCAACTGCCAATGCGATCACGCTGTCTTGCAGTTTTTTCCATGCTGGGACGAGCCCAAGAAATTGCTGTATTTTTTCTTTGATGCCTGGGTCGCGATCCTTGCCGATTTCGGCAGCCAAGGTTTGAATTTTCTCTTGGTTCGCAGCAACTTCCTGAACGAAGACCTCGATCAACTTAGGATCCGTATTGAGGACTGCATTCTTTTCGTTGCGAATCGCATTCAGGACTGCATCTGACAGGTCACTGGAATTACGGAGATTTGTTGCGGGACCTTGGATGATGTCGGTAATCGCTGTGTTGAGCGACGAGAGGTTTGTGATTGCCATAACCGACATGATTGTCGACATGACGATCAGAAGACCAAAAGCGAGTGCCAGTTTAAGCTTGATAGTAAAGCGCATGGAACTAAATCCTGAGATTTGATGACAGTAGTTTGGCTAGGTTTCATTCGACGGATCGTCGTCGCACGTCTGAAGACTAAGACACTCACTCTTCTGAAGGCCTTATGAGGCCTCTAACCCAGCAACATCATGTGCCGGGGTGTTCGACGCCTCTTGGTGGCGCCGAACGTTTTCAAAGACTGGACCCCGCCTCACGCGCTCTGGCGAAAGTCGTCGTCGTCGCTGTCGGGGCCACCCATGGCCATGTCGAGAGCGAAGCCCTGCGGCTTGGCGTTCGATACGCTCGGCTTAGAAGCCGGGCGTCTGGCTGGCTGATGGCTAGCCATCTTGGCCGCAACCGTCTTCAACTGCTTGACCTGTTTGCCGGTCGCCTGCTTGGACGCACCATCGACCCTGAAGAAGGCAATCGATGCCTGAAGCTCTTCTGCCTGTGCCGCCAGTTCTTCCGAAGTCGCAGACATCTCCTCGGATGCACCGGCATTCTGCTGGGTCACCTTGTCGAGCTGCTGGATCGCCTCGTTGATCTGGCTGGAACCGATGTCCTGCTCACGGCAGGCCGCCGAGATTTCGGAAATCAGTTCCGCGGTCTTGCGGATATCCGGCACCAGACGCGTCAGCATTTCGCCGGCCTGGGTGGCAACCGTCACGGTCTCACCGGACAGGCCGGAGATTTCCGCTGCGGCCGACTGGCTGCGCTCGGCAAGCTTGCGCACTTCAGAAGCCACCACGGCAAAGCCCTTGCCATGTTCGCCGGCACGGGCAGCCTCGACAGCCGCATTCAGGGCAAGCAGGTCGGTCTGACGGGCAATTTCCTGAACGATAGAGATCTTTTCGGCGATCGTGCGCATTGCAGTGACGGCCTTGTCGACGGCCTGACCGCTCTCTTCTGCATCGATTGCAGACTGGCGGGCGATCTTCTCGGTCTGGGCAGCATTGTCAGCATTCTGCTTGATGTTGGCCGCCATTTCTTCCATCGAGGCGGATGCCTCTTCGGCAGACGATGCCTGTTCCGTTGCCCCTTGCGAGAGCTGCTCGGAACCCGATGAGAGCTGCTGGCTACCGGCAGAAACATTGTCCGAAGCCGACAGAGCATCGCCGACGACGCCGCGCAGACGTTCGATCATGGAATTGACGTGCCCCAGCAGCATGCCGATTTCATCACTGGTCCTGATCTCTGCAAAGCTTGTGAGATCGCCATCCGCAACACGCTGCACCGTCGTAACCGCAGTATTGATGCCCTTGCTGATGGAAATGATGATCCAGATCGCGGCCCCCAGCGCTGCAAGCGATGCAACGACTGCAACACCGACGACGATCGAACGGATATTCGTATACTCGTCGGTTGCATTTTTATCTGCAGCGATCAGGCGATCTCGTTCAAGGTCGAAGACCTCCGTCAGGAGTGCGTCAATCTCCGAGGTCGTTGCGCGGGCCGTCGTGGAGGACACACGAAGGGCAGCCTCCGGATTGCCGGCCAGCATGTAATTGCGGATCTGATCGTCCTGCTTGCGGAAGTCAGAGGTGAGCCCCTTGAGCTTGTTCCAGAGAACCATACCCTTGTCTGTGGCCTTGCTAAGGATGACCTCAAATGTCTCGTCAAATTCTGTGCGCGCACTATCGCTATTGGCGATATATTTTTCCGTCTCGGCCGTGGAATTCGACGACAGCATATTTTTCTGCTGCCGGATCTGCTGCAGCTGAGCGATGTTGAGATCCTGAGCAGCGCTCAGGCGTTCTGCCGGCCCATGCAACGTATCGCTCCAATGATCATTGACGTTGGCCAGGCTCGACACGCTGTAGATGGCCGTGCCGACCAGCATTGTGACGATGAAGCCAAAGGCCAGGAAGAGTTTGAGTTTGATTGTGAAGCGCATAGTCCCCTCGCGTTCTATCAAGCTGTCGCTTTGATGTTGGATCCGCGCTGCGACGAGAAAATCGCCTGCAGGTTTGGAAGAATGATGAATTCGCCGTCCCTCTTCACGAGGGCATGAATGTAATCGGGCCGCCACCGCATCCCCACGATTGGTGGTGGTTCGCTTGCCGATACCGGAAGCCTTGTGACCTCGTGCACCTTGTCGGTGCGAATGCCGATCAGAGCCAGTTCGCCGTCGAGGTCGAGTTCGGTTACAACGATCCGGCTGTCGATCGTCACGTCGCCGGCCTCCATTCCGAAGGCAACACGGATATCGGCCAGCGGAATGACCTTGCCGCGGAAGTTGATCACGCTGCCAACGAAGGGCAGGCTGCCGGGCACACTGGTTTCCGGCAGAAGATCGAGGATTTCCTGAACCACTGTCGCCTCGATGGCGAAGGTTTCGCCGTTGAGGGTGAAGGTGAGAACCGATAGGTCGTCTGCGCCCATGAAGACTGCGCGGTGGTCTGTCTGGATCTGTTTCTCACTCATCCTGCTGCACGCATTTGCGCCTCCTGTTGCTGGCCGGCTGCGATCAGATGCGCGACATCCAGGATAAGCGCGACATTGCCATCGCCAAGGATGGTTGCGCCTGAGAATGACGACACCTGATCATGCAGCTTCGACATGGATTTGATCACCGTCTGGTGGTCGCCGATGATCTGGTCGACGACCAGACCGACGCGTTCGCGGCCGGTCGAGATGACCACGACCTTCTGGTACTGGTCCGGCTGGCTGCCGGTCCGGAACAATTCCCGCAGACGCAGAAACGGCACGAGGTCGTCTCGAAGCGAGATGAAGCTGCGGCCGCGCGAACGGAGATCTTCTTCGATGGAAAGCTCGAGGCATTCCTCAACCGCAGACAGTGGAATGACGTAGTTTCCGTTACCAACCCGCACCAGCAGTCCGTCGATAATGGCCAGTGTCAGCGGGATGCGTAGGGCAATTTCGGAGCCTGCACCCTGTTCGCTCTTGACGTCGATGGAACCGCGCAGGGCTTCGATGGTCTTCTTGACCACGTCCATGCCCACGCCGCGCCCGGAAAGATTGGTCACCTTCTCGGCTGTCGAGAAACCCGGCTGGAAGATCTGCTGCAGCAATTCCTGATCCGACAGCGTCTGACCGGGTTGGATAAGTCCGCTGGTTTCCGCCTTGGTCCGCACGCGCGCCCGATCGATACCGCGGCCATCATCCTTGATGGTGATGACCACTTCGCTGCCGGTCTGATGAGCCGAGAGCGTGACTTTCCCGGCTGCAGGCTTGCCGGCGGCAATACGGTCTTCTGGCAATTCCAGTCCGTGATCGATGGAGTTGCGCACAAGATGGACCAACGGATCGGCCAGCCTGTCGATCACAGTCTTATCGACCTCGGTACTTTCACCGGTGGTCACAAGCTCGATCTCCTTGCCGGTTTCGCGCGCAAGATCGTGCACCAGGCGGCGGAAGCGACTGAAGAGGCTGGCGACCGGCATCATGCGCAGGACCATCATCGTGTCGCGCAGTTCACCGGCCAGTCGCTCGATTTCTTCAGAAACGGAGCGGAGGCCCAGATCAACAACCGAGCCTGCCATCTGGCTGAGACGCGACTGGGCGATGACCAACTCGCCGACCCGGTCCATCATCTCATCGAGACGAAGTGCCGGAACACGAACATTGTCAGCCTGCCTCTGGGACTTGGCATCGTTTGCCGGCATGCGCTGCTCGTTCGGGGACATGCCGCTGGTGTCGGCCTGCGCTGTCACCGGCTGAGCATCTTCAACAACGCGTGTTGCGGCTACGGCTTCCGGCGTGACGTCCTTCAGCTCCATGACCATGTCGTCCATGACGAAGATGAAGACATCCTCGATGTCGGAGCGCGGCTTGTCGGTGACGATGGTTGCGCTCCAGCCGAGATGAAGTTCTCTCGGATCGAGCGCTTCCAAAAGCGGTAGCGCTTCGGCGCTCACACTCAGCGTGCATTCGCCAAGGTCACGCAATTCGTCGAGCAGCCCCAGCGGATTGGTGCCGTTGATCATGGAATCGGCGGGCAGCCGGAAGTCCAGTTGCCAGGTGCGCGTCGACGCCTGCTCGGGCGTGTCAGCCTTGTTTTGAACGGAGACAGATGGCTGCCTGGAGCCTGTGACCTCGCGACCGACTGCCTGCTGCAATTGCTCGAGAAGTCGCGAGCTCGTTGCATCATGCTCGCCATTGGGTTGGTCGAGCAATGCCTGCATATGGCCCTGGGCGTCGAGCACCGCGGAGATGAGTTCATGCGTTGCCGGGGCTTCGCCCTTGCGCACTCGGTCAAATGCCGTTTCGCAATGATGGGTGAAGGCTGCAAGCTGGTCGAAACCGAACATCGAGCCCGATCCCTTGAGGGTGTGCAGACCGCGGAACACCGCGTCTATCTGCGCCTTGTCGCCGAGGTTACGCGTAAGGTCCAATAGACCCGCCTCGATCACCTCCAGCTGTTCGGCAGCTTCCGTCCGGAAAACCGCAATGGGGTCGAGATTGTTCATCGGCCGAGAACCTTGCGCGCAATCTTGGTGAGGCTTTCAGCGTCGAATGGCTTGGTCAGCCAACCGGTCGCGCCGGCAGCCTTTGCCTGCTGCTTGATTTCCCCGTCGGATTCGGTGGTGAGGAAGATCACCGGCGTACCCATATAGGCAGGGAGCTGCCGCAGGTTCCGGATCATCGTCAGGCCATCCATGTTGGGCATGTTCAGATCGGTGACGATCAGATCAAAGCTGCCAGCCTTCATTTTCTCCAAGCCGTCCGCGCCATCAACCGCCTCGGTGACGGAATAGCCGGCGTTTGTGAGTGCGATCCGCGTGGTCATTCGAATGCTGGCGGAATCGTCTACTGTGAGAATGTTTGCACTCATCTCTGGTCTCCATTCATGGTCAATAGTGAGCCACTGTCGATGGCAGCGGTAATGCCCGCCCGTTCGAGAGTGGCAGCAAATGCGCCGTTGACGGCTGTGCGGATTCGAAGTGCGATGCCCTCTTTCTCAGCCGTTTTTTCTGCTGACAGCAGAAGCTGCGGGAGTGTGAGATCGCATTCGCAATCCGCGGAAATATCGATTTCCAACGGCTGCTTGGCTGTGCGGGCTTCGCTAAAAGCGGCGATCAGCCGATCGCGCGTTTCAGCAACCGTCTTAATCGTCAATGCCCCTTCGAGACGGAGCGTCGTAATGGCTTCGGTCATGCTGCAGTTCCCAGTTTCTGGCTTTTTGAAGGGGTGTCGTGACGGGCATCTTTGATCAGCAATTCAGCTTGCTCGACACCCGCAGACTTGCTGTAGAGAGGACGTATCTGTTCCCATCTGCGATCGAAGGCAGCGACACAGACCGGATCAAAATGGGTTCCGCTGCATCTCAGGATCTCGCGATGGGCTTCGTCTATCGGCCACGCCTTCTTGTAGGGACGTTCAGAGCAGAGAGCGTCGAAGACATCGGCGATGGCAACGATACGTCCCTCCAAGGGAATCTCTTCCCCCGACAGCTTGTGCGGATATCCCGTACCGTCCCATTTCTCGTGGTGGCTTTCGGCGATGGTGGCTGCCGTACGGATAATGTCGGAGGCGCTACCGCCGAGGATCTCTGCTCCGAAGGCGGCGTGCTCGCGCATCTGAGCCATCTCGTCGTCATCAAGAGGACCAGGTTTCTGCAGCACCGCATCCGAGACACCGATCTTGCCGACGTCGTGCAGCGGGCTTGCCACATAGATTTTCTCAGCGGCGTCTGCATCGATCCCAAGTTCCTCTGCGATCATCTTTGTAATGACTGCGACCCGTTCGAGATGGAGGGCCGTCTCGCCGTCACGGCATGCCATGGCTTTCGACAGCCGCCAGATGATCTCCCTTTCCTGGTCGGCGATCCGCTTCTTGGCAGCATCGATTTCAGTTTCCAGATCTTCTGCGCGGCGCGCGAGTGCCCGCTGGGCAATCCGCAGGCCGAGAAGATTGCGCACACGGATAGTCAGCTCCGCCTTGTCGATCGGCTTGGTCAGGAATTCCGTTGCACCGGCTTCGATCGCTGCAAGCTTGATGGCCGGATCGGTTTCCGACGTCAGCATGATGATCGGAATGTCACTGTAGCGTGGCAGCAGGCGAACCTGTGAAATCAGTTCGATACCGTTCAGTCCCGGCATATTGTAGTCGACTAGAATAAGATCCGCCTGCTGCGTTCTCAGGACATTGAGCGCATGATTGGGGTCCAGAAATGTGAGGACTTTGCACGCATCAATAGCCTCGATGCATATCTGCATAAATGAAAGAACTGATGGGCTATCGTCTATTGCGAATATATGCATAGCTTCTCCTGGGCCAGGCAGGATTAACTGCAGGGCAGGACAGATTTATTATGAGAAATGTGATTATTTCCGCGTCATGCGGGGAAAGCCTTCATGATGAAGGCTGGAATATGCAACAATAGGCGGCACTGCATCTTAACGCAGACTTAAGCCTATATTGTTTTTGAGCTTCACACCAAGAATATGCGCGTTCGTGATAAGCTTGCGTTTTTGTGATGCCGATAAGCGTGCTTACTGGTCGTTCGCGCGTTCTCTGCGGGTGGCAGATGGCGATTCGCCAAACATGCCGCGATAACGGGCCGCGAAATATCCCATATGGCTGAAGCCCCAGCGCGATGCGATCTGTTCGATCGTTTGGCTCTCATTCCCATACAGGAGTTCGTGGCGCACGCGGTTCAGCCGAATTTGCTGGATATAGGCATTGGGGCTTGTGGACAGATACTGCCGGAACGAATTCTGCAAAGTGCGGATGCTGGCGCCTGACCGCCGAGCAAGTTGTTCGATCGAAAATTCCTCGCCTGCATGTTGGTCGAGCCAATCGACGGCACGCTCGAGATGTCGTGGCAATGCAACCGTGGGGGCCAGTGAATCTTCGCGTCGAGGCCAAAAGCTTGCAAAAGTCATGATCAACGCATCTCGAAGCAGAAGCGCGCCAGTCGGGGCTTCGAGAAAAGGATGCGATTGGTCGATATCGCCGATCAGCAGCATGGCGATTTGCAAGATGACCTCAATGCCGGCAACGCTGATCCCGACTTGGGAGAGAAAGTTGCCAAGTAGTGCCGCTTTACTGGAGTGCTTGCTCCCTAAAAGAGCGGTCAAACGATTGAAGGGAACGGCAATTCCGATCTTGCTGGAGCCCTGGCTCGCGATCACTTCGACATTTTTGGTATCCTTTAGGAGCACAGCGCTGTTGGCAGATGCGTGAATTTCTTCACCGTTGGCGCGGAACGTGAATTTGCCGGCTTCGATGAAGTGAATTTCGAAATGATACTGGTTTGGGCATCCGTAACGGACGCCGTAGCCAGACTGTGAAGCTGAACGCCAGAACGTCATGTTCTGAACAATTGCCAATTCCACCTTCAGGTCGAACGTGTCCGAGGGTTGGTGAAGATCCAGATTGATTGGCCTGAACACTTTTTCGACAACGGTCTGCGCGTCAATTGTACTGTTTGATTCGATGATATGTTTTCTCAGATGGGGCATAAAATACGGCTTTGTCGCAAATTCGTTTAGTGAGAATAGTTGGCTGACGGACAGTTGCATCCGATCGCGCACGGCGAGTTGCACACTTCATCGCTGTAAAAAGTGGTTGTGCCGTTGCTGATATTTGCGGCGTCACATTTGGACCCACTGCAGTATCAAGCTCGCGGTACCACATGGAATTCCAAGCCTGCATACCTGCTTGTTTGCAGAATTCGAATATTTCAATCTGAAGATAAGGTAACAAAGCTGTGATGGCAACAAAGTGTATGCGACGCAAATTGGAGCGACGCGATCGCAGTGGCTCCACATCCAAAGATGTTGCCTTTCTGCCCACGCTTCCGTCGTGAAGCGGGTTGTCGCCAAACGCAAACCGGGGCGCTTCAGCGAAGCGCCCCGGTCCATTCTCACTCACAATTTGAGTGGAATTACTTCTGCCAGCTCTTGACCAATTCGTCATAATTGACAGTCAAAGGCTTTTCTTTCTCGTTCTCGATCTTCAGCTGCGGTGCAAGATTGCCCTTGGCGACCGCATCCTTGTTCCAGTATTCCAGATCATGCTCTTCGGCGAGCTTCGGCCCGATATCACCCTGAATACCGGAGCGTTCGATACGCGCCATGACCTTTTCCTGCTCTTCGCAGAGCGAGTTCATGGCTTCCTGCGCGGTCTTTGCCCCGGAGGATGCATCGCCGATGGCCTGCCACCAAAGCTGAGCCAGCTTCGGATAGTCAGGCACGTTGGTGCCGGTTGGCGACCACTGAACACGAGCTGGCGAACGATAGAACTCGATCAGGCCGCCGAGCTTTGGTGCGCGCTCGGTGAAGCTCTTGTCCTGGATCGTCGATTCACGTGTCAGTGTCAGGCCGACATGGCTCTTCTTCACATCGACCGTCTTGGATGTCACGAACTGCGCATAGAGCCATGCGGCCTTGGCGCGGTCGTCCGGGGTGGACTTCATCAGTGTCCAGGAACCCACATCCTGATAGCCGAGCTTCATACCGTCCTTCCAATAGACGCCGTGTGGGCTTGGAGCGAAGCGCCACTTCGGAGTGCCGTCCTCGTTGACCACTGGCAGGCCATCCTTGACCATGTCTGCGGTAAACGCCGTGTACATGAACATCTGCTGGGCAATCTCGCCCTGGGCCGGAACCGGACCGGATTCAGAGAAGGTCATGCCTTCGGCTGCTGCCGGAGCATAGGCCTTGATCCAGTGGAGATATTTCTGGATGGAGTAGACAGCTGCAGGGCCATTGGTGTCACCACCACGGGCAACGCAGGAGCCGACCGGACGGGAGTTCTCGTCCACCTTGATACCCCATTCGTCGACCGGCAAGCCGTTCGGCAGGCCCTTGTCGCCATTACCAGCCATGGAGAGCCAGGCATCGGTGAAGCGCCAGCCAAGCGACGGGTCCTTCTTGCCGTAGTCCATGTGGCCATAGACTTTTTTGCCGTCGATCTCGCGTCCGGTAAAGAATTCGGCGATGTCTTCATAAGCCGACCAGTTGACCGGTACACCGAGGTCGTAGCCATATTTGGCCTTGAAGTCGGCCTTGTTCTTCTCGTCGTTGAACCAGTCATACCGGAACCAGTAGAGGTTGGCGAACTGCTGGTCGGGCAGCTGGTAGAGATCGCCATCCGGTGCCGTGGTAAAGCTCAGGCCAATGAAATCGTCGAGATCGAGCATCGGATTGGTGACATCCTTGCCCTCATTGGCCATCCACTTGGTGAGCGAGCGGGCCTGCTGGTAGCGCCAATGGGTACCGATCAGGTCACTATCGTTGACATAGGCGTCATAGATGTTCTCGCCGGTCTGCATCTGCGTCTGCAGCTTCTCGACCACATCGCCTTCACCGATCAGGTCATGGGTGACCTTGATGCCGGTGATGGCAGTAAATGCGGCGGCCAGTGTCTTGGATTCATATTCATGCGTGGTCAGCGTTTCGGATGCGACCTTGATATCCATGCCGGCAAATGGCTTCGCGGCATCGATAAACCACTGCATTTCCTTTTCCTGGTCGGCGCGCGAGAGCGTCGACAGATCGCCGATCTCGGCGTCCAGGAATTGTTTTGCCTCGTCCATGCCGGCAAAGGCCGAGCCGGTAAGGGCCAGCAGCATGGCTGCTGTCGATGTGAGTAGGTGCTTTCGCATAGGTTTCCTCCCAAAGTGTGCGATTGCCATTTCTTAAGTTCTGGATGGCGGAAGATGCCGCCAGCAGCCTTGGCTTGCCTCAGACGAAGCGGAAAACGCCGATCGCGTAAACCACCGACAAGGCGAGAGCCCACCACAGGCTGGGGCCTCCCAGGCCCAGCCATGCGAGATGAATGAATGCGGCGCCGAGCAGCGACACGAACAGGCGGTCGCCCCGCGTCGTCTCGAAGCGCAAGATACCGACGCGCGGATTGCCGCCCGGCGAGACATATTCCCAGACCGCCATGCCGGCGATCAGCGAGAAGATGCCGATGAAGAACAGGGCCGTGGGCAGCGTCCAGGCCATCCATGAAAAATCCATAAGAGCCTCCCTTCTTCACACCCGCCCGAGGGCAAAGCCCTTGGCGATGTAGTTGCGGACGAAATAGATGACGATGGCGCCGGGAATGATGGTCAGCACACCGGCAGCAGCCAGCACGCCCCAGTCCATGCCCGATGCAGAAACCGTACGGGTCATGATCGCGGCAATCGGCTTGGCATCCGTCGTCGTCAGCGTACGGGCGATCAGGAGTTCTACCCAGGAGAACATGAAGCAGAAGAAGGCTGCGACCCCGATGCCCGATGCGATCAGCGGCACGAAGATGCGGGCAAAGAAGCGCGGGAACGAGTAGCCGTCGATATAGGCCGTCTCATCGATCTCCTTCGGCACGCCCGACATGAAGCCTTCGAGGATCCAAACCGCCAGAGGTACGTTGAACAGGCAGTGCGCCAGGGCAACAGCAATATGGGTGTCGATCAGTCCGAAGGCTGAATAGAGCTGGAAGAAGGGCAGGGCAAACACGGCCGGCGGTGCCATGCGGTTGGTCAGCAGCCAGAAGAAAAGATGCTTGTCACCGAGAAAGCGGTAGCGCGAGAAGGCATAGGCTGCAGGCAAGGCGGCGGCCACGGAGATCACCGTGTTCATCACCACATAGATGATCGAATTGATGTAGCCCTTGTACCAGGACGGATCAGTGAAAATCACCACGTAGTTGCCGAGCGTCGGATTGTGCGGATAAAGCGAAAACGATCCGGTAATCTCGGTATTGGTCTTGAAGCTCATGTTGAGGAGCCAGTAGATCGGCAGCAAAAGGAACAGGATATAGATTGTCGGGATGAGCCAGGACAGGTTCCGTCCCTGCGTCTGGCCGGCTTGGGTCTGTTGCACGTGAGCACTCATGATCTCGCCTCCCTTCAAGACTGTTCGTCACTGCTGGTCATGATCGTATAGAAGACCCATGACAGCAGGAGGATGATGAGGAAGTAGACAAGCGACATGGCAGCAGCCGGTCCAAGGTCGAACTGTCCAACGGCCATCTTGACCAGATCGATGGACAGGAAGGTGGTCGAATTGCCAGGCCCGCCGCCGGTCACCACGAATGGCTCGGTATAGATCATGAAGGAGTCCATGAAGCGCAGCAGTACCGCGATCAGCAACACGCGCTTCATCTTCGGCAACTGGATGTAACGGAAGACGGACCAGCGCGAGGCGCCGTCGATCTTGGCCGCCTGGAAATAGGCATCCGGAATGGAGACCAGTCCGGCATAGCAGAGCAGAACGACAAGGCTCGTCCAGTGCCAGATATCCATGACGATCAGCGTGACCCAGGCATCTCCGACATTGCCGACATAGTTGTAGTCGATGCCGAGCGAATAGAGCGTGTAGCCTAAAAGGCCGATATCGACGCGACCGAAAACCTGCCAGATGGTACCGACCACATTCCACGGGATCAAAAGCGGTAACGCCATCAGCACCAGGCAGACTGGCACGCCCAAGCCCTTCTTCGGCATGTTGAGGGCAATGAGAATGCCAAGCGGTATTTCGATTGCCAGGATGACGATCGAGAAAAACAGGTTGCGCGCCAGCGCCTGCCAGAAACGATCGGAGTGCAGAAGATCGACGAACCAGTCCGTGCCGGCCCAGAAGAACTGATTATTGCCGAACGTGTCCTGAACCGAATAGTTGACAACTGTCATCAGCGGAATGACCGCCGAAAATGCCACCAGCACCAGCACCGGCAGCACCATGAACCAGGCCTTGTTGTTCCAGGTCTTTTCCATGATCAGCCCTCCATCCCAGTGCGCCAGCTATCGGCGTAGATTCCGATTGCATCGGTGTCGAAGGTCACCCTCGCGTCTACCGGTATGTCGCTGTCTTCGCTAAGAACAATGGCGAGCGGCTCGCCGCAGAATTCTGCGCGCACGATCTTCTGTCGACCGATGTCTTCAACCTTGCGGATCGTCACTGGCATGCCTTCATGACCGAGCCTGATGAATTCCGGGCGAATGCCCAGCTCTGTCTTGGGTTTGCCGGTTATTTTCGGCCTTGAGGGCAGGGCGATCGTCTGGTCGCCGACGACGGCGCTTGCGCCATCAATTCGGGCAGGCATCAAGTTCATGCCGGGCGACCCGATGAAGTAGCCGACAAAGGTGTGGCTTGGCCGCTCAAACAGCTCCGCCGGCGTGCCGATCTGCACGATCTCGCCATCATACATCACCACCACCTTGTCGGCGAAGGTGAGCGCCTCCGTCTGGTCATGGGTCACATAGACCATGGTGAAGCCCGATTGCCGATGCAGGCGCTTCAATTGCGAACGCAAAACCCATTTCATATGCGGGTCGATCACAGTCAGCGGCTCGTCGAACAGGATGGCATTGACGTCGGCGCGCACCAGACCGCGACCAAGCGAGATCTTCTGCTTCTGGTCTGCAGTCAGCCCTTGCGCCTTCTGCTTTGCCATGTCCGCCAGATCGATCATCGTCAGAATTTCATTGACGCGTTTGGTCACATCCGCTTCCGGAACCTGACGATTGCGCAGGGGAAAGGCGAGATTGTCGAACACGCTCATGGTGTCGTAGACCACCGGGAACTGGAAGACCTGAGCGATATTGCGCTGCTGGGTGGACAGATGGGTGACGTCCACACCGTTGAACTCAATGCGGCCGTCCGAGGGTTGCAACAGCCCGGAAATGATGTTGAGCAAGGTGGTCTTGCCGCAGCCGGAGGGACCGAGCAGCGCATAGGCGCCGCCATCGTCCCATTCGTGATGAACTTCCTTCAGCGCATAATCGCCGGCAGCTTTTGCCTGGGCGCTGTAAGCGTGGCGGATGTGGTCGAGATTGATGCGAGCCATGGTTCTCTCCCTTAATCCGCTTCGTGACCGGCACCGGCCAGCGAACGGCCTGTCCGCTGGTCGAATGCCATCAGGTGGCGTGTATCGAGATAGACCTCGATGGTCTGGTCCGCGTCGATGTCGTGAATGCCGTGCGCCAGCATCACCCAGCGGGCGCCGGCATATTCCAGGTGAATGAAGCTTTCCGAACCGGCAATTTCCGAGACCAGCGTGCGCGCGCTCAAGGCGGTGGATAAGCCGTCACGCGGTTTCAGGAACAGGTGATGCGGTTGAAACGCAACCGTCACCGGTCCGTCCGGAATACCCGTCAGATGGACGGGCAGGGGCATGACGGTTGCGCCATTCAGCGTCAACACATCGCCGGACTTGACCAGTTCCAGGGTGTTGAGCGGTGGATCGGCAAAGGTCTTGGCCGTCAGCAGGTCGACCGGATTGCGATAGATCTTGATGGTTTCGTCGAACTGCGTCACCCGCCCCTCGCTGAGGGTCGCCGTGTGCCCGCCCAGCAAAAGAGCCTCGGACGGTTCCGTTGTCGCATAGACGAAGATCGCGCCGGATTCGGCAAACAGCTTGGGCAGCTCTTCGCGCAATTCTTCACGGAGCTTGTAGTCCAGATTGGCAAGAGGCTCGTCGAGCAGCACCAGATTGGCTTTCTTGACGATAGCGCGGGCAAGCGCTGTGCGCTGCTGCTGGCCGCCGGACAGATTGAGAGGCGTGCGATCCAGATAAGGTGTAAGCCGCAGCAGTTCGGCGGCCTTGCGAACCTCCTGATCGATGGTTGCCTTGTCGGCCCCGGCAATACGCATCGGCGAGGCAATGTTCTCATAAACGCTGAGCGCCGGGTAGTTGATGAACTGCTGGTACACCATCGCGACATTGCGCTTTTGAACCGGCATGCCGGTGACATCCTCGCCGTCGAAATGGATGCTGCCGTCGGTCGGCTTGTCCAGCCCCGCCATCAGTCGCATCAGCGAGGTCTTGCCGGACAGCGTTGGCCCGAGCAACACGTTCAGCGTACCCCGCTGAAACGTCAGGTCGGTTGGGTGGATATGATATCCACCGCCTGCCATCTTCGACACATTGCGCAATTCAAGCATGTTTTCCTCGGGCCTCCTCCAAACCGTCGGTCTATTTCAAGGTTACCGGCAGAGCCGGTCAGGCAGCGTGTTGCGCCTTCATATAGTCTCCCAGTTCCGCGGCCTGTTCAGCCGACAGGAACAATCCCTGTTTGGTGCGCCGCCAGAGAATATCCTCCGCCGTGCGCGCCCACTCCTTGTCCATCAGAT
Source organism: Agrobacterium sp. ES01 (assembly GCF_050320885.1). NCBI lineage: Bacteria > Pseudomonadati > Pseudomonadota > Alphaproteobacteria > Hyphomicrobiales > Rhizobiaceae > Agrobacterium > Agrobacterium sp. ES01. The sequence goes on along the minus strand of NZ_JBNQTH010000008.1, from coordinate 16,050 downwards.
ATCGGACTTCTGCCTCGTAGAGCGTGCCCCCGAAATGCCGACCGAGATCTGCGGCACTGGCCGCATCTCCCAGGATCTCCCGTGCCTTCGTTCCGTAGCATCGCACCAGTCGTTCGGCGTAAAGCTCACCAACAAACGGATGCGCCTTCATCAATTTGTCGACCTGCTGGCGATAGCCCGTTGCAGGGAAATCGCCACCTGGAAGCGCGCTTCCCTCTGTCCACGGCGAGCCCTTGGTGCCGATCATCTCGGCGATCTTCTCGATCGCGTGTTCGGACAGCCGACGATAGGTTGTCAGCTTGCCGCCGAATACGTTGAGAAGGGCCGCACCCTCTGCGGGTGCGTCGAGCTTCAGCACATAATCCCGCGTCGCTTCCTGGGCTTTCGAAGCACCGTCGTCGTAAAGCGGGCGCACTGCCGAATAGCTCCAGACGATATCGTCAGGGCGAACCGGTTCGGCAAAATACTCGCTTGCTGCATTGCAGAGATAGCTCACCTCTTCTCCACTGATTTTCACATCTTTCGGATCGCCTGTATAGTCACGATCCGTGGTGCCGATCAGGGTGAAATCCTTTTCATAGGGGATGGCAAAGATGATGCGATTGTCGGGGTTCTGAAAAAAGTAAGCGCGCGGATCGGAGAATTTCTTCTTCACGACGATATGACTGCCCTGCACCAGGCGGACATTATGGACATTGTTGCGCCCGAATGTGCCGGCGAGAACATTATCCACCCACGGACCCGCCGCATTCACCAGCATGCGCGCCGTGTGAACCGTCGTTTCACCACTATGCTCATTGCGCACCGTGACCTGCCAGACAGCGCCCTCACGGCGGGCCGACACGACCTTTGTGCGATTGAGAATGGTTGCACCGCGATCCGCTGCATCGCGGGCATTGAGCACCACCATGCGGGCATCATCGACCCAGCCATCGGAATACTCGAATGCCTTGCTGAACAGGGGTTTCAACGGCTTTCCTGCCGCATCGTGGCGCAGGTCCAGCGTCTTGGTTGCGGGTAAAAGTTTACGGCCGCCCAGATGATCGTACAAAAACAGACCGAGCCGGATCAACCAGGCCGGACGGATACCGCCCTTCTGGAAGGGCAGCACGAAACGCAGCGGCCAGATGACATGTGGCGCCATGGCCCACAGCACTTCTCGCTCCATCAACGCTTCGCGGACCAGTCGAAATTCAAAATGTTCGAGATAGCGCAGACCGCCATGGATCAGCTTGGTGGCACCGGACGATGTGCCCGATGCGAAATCGTTCATTTCGGCAAGCGCGACCTTGTAGCCGCGACCGGCCGCGTCACGCGCAATACCGCAGCCATTGATGCCGCCGCCTATGACGAAAAGATCGAATTCAGTATCGCTGGACATTCCCCACCCACTTTCGCATTGCAGCATTCTATTGCGCTTGCGAACATATTTATATTTAATTTGAAATGAAAACGAATGTCAAACGAAACATAAAATGAAAGTTTCAATCAGCTGTGGAATCGACGCCGCTGGTCTCGATCAGCCGTACTTCATTATCCACACAGACCCGCCGAACCGATGCCACGGGACAGAAATCGGTGATAAAGGTGTGGACCTGGCTTAAGTGACCGATGCGGACGGGCGCTGTGCGCTCGAACTTCGACGCATCGGAGACCAGAATGACGTGGCGGGCGTTGGCAATGATCGCCTGCGCGACCTTCACTTCGCGATAGTCGAAATCCAGAAGTGCGCCATCGCTGTCGATCGCCGACACCCCGATAACCGCAAAATCGACCTTGAACTGCTTGATGAAATCAACTGCCGCTTCGCCGACGATGCCGCCATCCGATCCGCGCACAACACCGCCTGCAATGACCACTTCGATGGATGGAAAGACACGCAACCTGTTGGCAACATTGATGTTGTTGGTAATGACCATCAGTTCCTTGTGGTCTGCTAAAGCCTCGCCAACCGCCTCTGTCGTGGTGCCAATATTGATAAAGAGAGAGGAGTTGTCGGGAATGAGGGCTGCGGCGGCCTCGCCGATGGCCTGCTTTTGCGTAGCGGCAATGGAGCGGCGCGCCTCGTATTTGACGTTCTCGTTGCCGCTTGGAAACAGCGCGCCGCCATGGATGCGGGTCAGTGCCTTTCCATCGCACAGGTCGTTGAGATCCTTGCGGATGGTTTGGGGCGTCACCTGAAACAATGTCGCGAGGTCATCGACCAGAACCCGGCCCTGTTCCTTGGCAAGCGCCACGATTTCCGTCTGTCGGCTGCTCAGCAACATGGCGATACTTTCCTTGCAGATGCGTTTCGCCATCATTTTACGAGAAAACGAAAGTCTGCCAAGCATTCGTTTTCGGGTTGCTACGGTAAAGAGTGGGTAGCACGAAAACGGGCAGGGCTGCGGTCGGCCAATTTCAGCCCGCAGCAACGGCTTTTCGATTTTGACAAGATCACGAACCGCTGCGGGTCGCGATCGCTCATCGCTATCATTCCCATCTGCTATCTCCCAGGCATCATTGAAACCCGGGGAGTGTGACATTCCAACTTTGCAGAAACAGGACATTCTAACTTTTGTTGGTTCCATCTTGAATGCAACACTTGTTGGAAATCTACACGCATCACCGTTGGAGAGCCAATAGATGCTGGCTGAACATCTCCTTCGGCGTGTGAAACCCCAGGCATTTGCGCGGCGTGTTATTCAGCGTGTCACACAAGGAGCGGATCTCCTGATTGCTGACATCCAGCACGATCGTTTCCGGCGGCAGGTAACGTCGAACACGCTTGTTTGTGTTTTCGACCGTGCCTTTCTGCCATGGAGCTTGGGGGTCGCAGAACCAGGCGGCCGTTCCCATGCCGTGCTCGAGCTCACGCCATGATACGAACTCCAACCCTCGATCAAATGTCAGACTTTGCCTGGCTTGAACGGGCAGGGGTGCCAGATGCCGTATCAACTGGTTCATGATCGGCTTCGAGCGCCGGTCATTGTTGCGAAACAGCAGAGTGTAACGGCTCTTGCGCTCCACGACGGTGGCGATGTTTGCGGCGCCATATTCCTTTCTGAAGATCATCAGATCCGCTTCCCAGTGACCGAACTCACTTCGGGAATTGATGCTGTCAGGTCTGTTGCGAATGGCGCATTCCATTGGAAAGATGAGGCTTCTGGGTTTGCGTGCATATCTCGGTCGCCGTCTGCGCCGTCGTTCGGGCAGGTGACGCGCCAATTGCTGATCCTGGCCTTCCTGTGAATAGACGTATTGATAGATTGTCTCATGGCACAGCCGCGTGGCGACACCACCGGCAAGCCGTAGCCGACCGGCAATCTGTTCTGGCGACCAGCCGTCCTTGAGCCGATCTATTACGGCAGCGCACAGACTAGGATCGCGCAGTAGCTTGCGGTATTTACGACGCCGGTCGACCGCCATCCCATGTGCCGTGACGTGCCAGTATCCTTCGGCAATCGGAGCCTCACGGTCGTGCCAGAAATTGCGTCGCAGCTCCCGGCAGATCGTCGAACGGTCGCGACGAAGGGCTCGTGCGATCTCAGCCTGACTGATCTTCTTCTCATGCATCCGCGCAATGATGCGACGTTCGTCCAAACTCAACTGAACAAAAGAGCGGGCCATTCCATCCTCCTGAAACCATGGCCATTATTGTCTTCGTTGCATTTGAAAATGGAATGTACCCCCGCTACACTATCCGCTCGCGTAATACGAATTATGGAACCATCCGATAAGGCTACGGCATCCACACTGTCATACGCTCAGGCGATGTTGGCGTCATCAACGATCGTCTCACCGAACCCCACGTCACTAGTTGGCGAACACGCCCTCGTCGGCACACATCGCCGCAGCTCCGACAATATTATCGACCACCGGCTCATCGTCGAAGCTCTCCGTCATCCGACTTATCCGGAATTGGAGATGCCGCCGACGCTTCCTGCACGGTGAGCCTTGCTGTATCGCCGTCGATTTGTGCCATCACCCCATTCACAGCTGACTAGCGCTCTTCGAACGCCATTCACGATGATTCGTGCATGCCTCCGTTCACCGCGAATCCGGACATGATGCTCGGCCCATATAACGAGACAATACCTGCAGCCAAACAGGCAATCAGCCTAACCGCCTGCGGCGCGTAGCCCCGGAGCTTCCTGCCCGGTGCGTTCCACATATTCGGTATAGCCACCGCCATACTGGTGAACACCATCCGGCGTCAGTTCCAGAACGCGATTGGAAAGCGCTGCCAGAAAATGGCGGTCATGGGATACAAAAAGCATCGTGCCCTCGTAAGCCGAAAGCGCCTTGATCAGCATCTGCTTGGTATCGACATCGAGGTGGTTGGTCGGCTCGTCGAGCACGAGAAAGTTCGGCGGATCAAACAGCATGGCCGCCATGACAAGACGGGCCTTCTCGCCGCCGGACAGCACGCGGCAGCGCTTTTCGACATCATCACCGGAAAAACCGAAACAGCCCGAAAGGGCGCGAAGCGGTGCCTGCCCCGCCCGGGGGAACCGCTGCTCCAGCCATTGCAGAATGGTGAGATCGCCATCGAGAAGGTCCATCGAATGCTGCGCGAAATAGCCGAGCTTCACGCTCGCCCCGAGGTTTACCGATCCATCATCCGGCTCGGTTGTGCCGGTGGCAAGCTTCAGCAGCGTCGATTTTCCGGCACCGTTCACCCCCAGAATGCACCAGCGCTCACGCCGGCGCACCATGAAATCCAGCCCCTCATAAATACTTCGGCTACCATAGGCCTTGTGCACGCTTTTGAGGTTGACCACGTCCTCGCCGGACCGAGGTGCGGGTAGGAAGTCGAAGGCCACAGTCTGGCGTCTTCGCGGTGGCTCGATGCGGTCAATCTTGTCCAGTTTCTTGACGCGGCTTTGAACCTGGGCTGCATGCGAAGCGCGCGCCTTGAACCGTTCGATGAACTTGATCTCCTTGGCAAGCATTGCCTGCTGGCGCTCGAACTGGGCTTCCTGCTGGCGCTCGTTCTGCGCCCTCTGCGCTTCGTAAAAGGCATAGTCGCCGGAATAGGAATTGAGCGATCCGCCATCGATTTCGATGATCTTGCCAATGATACGATTCATGAATTCGCGGTCGTGCGAAGTCATCAAAAGCGCCCCGTCATATCCTTTCAGAAAATCCTCGAGCCAGATCAGGCTTTCAAGATCGAGATGGTTGCTCGGCTCGTCGAGCAACATCACGTCGGGGCGCATGAGAAGGATGCGGGCCAGCGCAACGCGCATCTTCCAGCCACCCGAGAGCTTGCCAACATCGCCGTCCATCATCTCCTGGCTGAAGGACAGGCCGGCCAGCACTTCGCGCGCCCGGCCTTCCAGGGCGTAACCATCCAGCTCCTCGTAACGCGACTGGACCTCGCCATAGCGCTCTATGATGGCATCCATCTCATCCATGCGGTCGGGGTCCGACATGGCGGCCTCCAGCGAGCGCAGCTCGGCTGCCACCACACTGACCGGCCCCGCCCCTTCCATGACTTCGGCCACGGCGCTCATGCCGGACATTTCGCCGACATCCTGGTTGAAATAACCGATGGTTACGCCTTTATCGATGGAGACCTGGCCTTCATCCGGCTGTTCCTCACCGGTGATCATGCGAAAGAGCGTCGTCTTGCCCGCGCCATTCGGCCCGACAAGTCCGATCTTCTCACCCCTGTTCAGTGCTGCCGAAGCTTCAATGAAAAGGATGCGGTGGCTGTTGGACTTACTGATGTTCTCAATGCGGATCATGAAGGGGGCCTGATGAAAAAAGGAGGCTCCCTATGCCACGCCGGGCTTCCCATGTCACGCCTGCGCACGATACTGACGTTGAGCAGTGGATAGTGGAACGCCGGCCAGTCAAACGCTAGTCATCCCGGATCATCCGGCACTGGCTCGTGAGAGCCAATGCAGGCCTGCGGCAGGGCAAGACACAACCGCGCCGATTTCAAGCGGCGACGCTCTCCCTGACATCATCCAGAAGAAAATGCACCATCACATAATGGGTCGTATATTTCTGACCGCTGTCGGACACGCTCTCGACACTGCCACCCTCGGACGGATGCCATTTCTGATAGTGCGGGTTGTTGGTGATCAACGTGATCGCTTTGCTCGAAAAACGTCCGGAAAGTCGATAGCGAGCCTCTGAAAGGGGCCAGATTTTCTCGAAATCCTGTTGGCTGATGCGAACTTTCAAGGCCTTTCTGGTTATTGCCTTTTCGGTTGGACCATCGCTTTGTTCCACCGGGGGAATATGAAGGTCAACTTCCTCTGCATCGTCCAGCAGAAAGGCATATTCGTCTGGCCACATCCGTTTCACGTACCGCTCCTCCCAAAGCTTTCCGTCCATTCGCACAGCGAGTGTAGCGCTTCTGCTGTGGGAGGCAAGACAGATATGACCCGTCCGTGTTGTCACGTTCAGTTTACCAGTCAGCGACAATTGTCGATCCGGCGGCCCAGGCAGGACGCATCTGTTTCGATGCAATGGCCTTGTGTCATTTGGCGTTGACGGTCTATGCCGCTTCAGCCGCCCTGTGTCCTGCCGGTCGACGCTGGATCCGTTGCCGTTCGGCTTTTCAGCCGCTCGATATTGGCGACAAGGTCACTGAAGCGATCCCCCTGAACGGCAATATGACCGCGCAAAAGCGTGCGCGCCAATTCGTCATTGCCCTCGAGAATGGCATCGACGATCTTGCCGTGCTCCTCGAGGGAAACCTTCATGCGGTTGCGCACGCGCAACTGCAGACGCCGGTAAGGGCGAAGGCGCCGGTGAAGGGCGACACACTGCTCCCTGAGAAACCCGCTATGGCTGGCATCATAGATCGCGTGGTGGAACACTTCGTTCTCGTAGTAATAGCTGTCCGTGTCATCGCTGAGCGCCGCGTCCCTGCATCGGGCATGGGCCGCGCGCAGCACGTGCGCATCGTCCGCCGAGTGACGGCGCGCCGCATGGGCTCCGGCCATTCCCTCGAGCTCTGCCATCACATCAAACATCTCAAAGACATAATGGGGGCCTGGATCGACAACGATGGCACCGCGGCGCGGCCTGATCTCGACCAGACCGATGGCGCTCAATTGCATCAATGCTTCGCGAATGGGTGTGCGGGACACGCCGAAGCGTGTGGCGAGTTGCGTCTCATCCAGACGGTCGCCCGGTTCGAACTCGCCCGTCACGATACCATTCTCGATATCGTCCCGTAGTTTGTGAAAAGTGCTTTGTTCGCTCACGCCCAGCCTCGCGTACAAGATTTACTCTTCTCGTATACAAGACGATTGACATCGTGCGCAAGATGGTTTCAACATTGCCCCAATCCGGCGGGGAGGCCGGTTCAAGGGAGGAAACCTATGAAGAAGCTCACACGCATGCTGGGTCTTGGCGTTGCCATGGCCGCAATTACGTTCGGTGCCGTCTCGGCCCAGGCGGAAACCATTCTCAAGGCCTCGCACCAGTTTCCCGGTGGCAAGGGCGATATTCGCGACGAGATGGTTCAGCTCATTGCCAAGGAAGTCGAAGCGGCCAATGTCGATCTGAAGATTCAGGTCTTTCCGGGCTCGTCACTGTACAAGCCCAATGATCAGTGGAACGCCCTCACCCGCGGTCTGCTCGACCTCACATCGTTCCCGCTGGACTATGCGTCCGGTCGCCATCCGGAATTTTCGGCAACGCTGATGCCGGGTCTCGTTGGCAATTTCGACCGTGCCATGCGGCTCAATGATTCACCGTTCATGGCTGATATCAAGAAGATCATCGAAGATCAGGGCGCCATGGTGATTTCAGATGCCTGGCTTTCCGGGGCTTTTGCATCGAAGAAGAACTGTATTACCTCGCCCGACACGATCAAGGGTCAGGTCATCCGAGCTGCAGGTCCTGCCTTCGAGGAAATGTTGGCCGAAGCCGGGGCCTCGATTGCCTCGATGCCATCCTCGGAAATCTATTCCGGCATGCAGACCGGCGTTCTGGATGCCGCCAACACATCGTCGGCAAGCTTCGTGTCCTACCGCCTGTTCGAGCAGGCCAAGTGCCTGACTGCGCCGGGCGAAAACGCACTCTGGTTCATGTATGAGCCGGTGCTCTTGTCCAAGCAGACCTATGACAAGCTCACGCCTGAACAGCAGAAGGCGCTGCTCGCAGCCGGTGAAAAAGCGGAAGCGTTTTTTAACGAGGAAGTGCGCAAGGGCGATCAGGTTATGATCGATGCCTACAAGAATGCAGGTGTCGAGGTCGTCGAAATGTCCAAGAGCGACTATGACGCCTGGCTCGAGATCGCCAAGCAGTCGGCCTACAAGAAATTCGCCGAAAAGGTCGAAGGCGGCGACAAGCTGATCGAAAAGGCGCTCGCTGTCGAGTGATGGCAAACCTGCGGGGCGGCAGCCTTCTGCCGCCCACGATCCCGACACTTCTGAGGAAACTGCCATGGTAAAGGCCTATATCTGGGCCATCAGCCAGATCTCGCGTCTGTTCGCGCTGATCTCCACCGCATTGATCATCGCTGCCATGCTGGTCGTCTGCCAGATGATCCTGATGCGCTATGTCTTCGCCTGGCCAACGATCTGGCAAACCGACTTCGTCGTCTTTTCGGCAACGGTGGCGATCTTCCTGGGGGCACCATACGTGCTTTTGACCGGAGGTCATGTCGGCGTCGATGTGGTTGAGGTCATGGTGTCCCGAAAGACCAGGTCCCGCCTGCAAATCGTCGGCAGCGTCTTCGGGCTTCTTTTCTGCGCGATCATGTTTGTCGCCGGGTGGATACAGTTCCATGATGCCTGGGCTGGAAATTGGAAGCATTCCAGTATTTGGGCACCGCCGCTCTGGATCCCGCTGATGGCCCTGCCCATCGGCTTTGGATTGCTGTGTCTGCAATATGTGGCACGTATCCTTGGCCTCGTCTTCGATACGCAGGGCACAATCCCTGTCAGCGGACCGCATATGATGTCCGACGCCGAGATCCCCGCGCAAGCCACCACGTCCAAGGAGGCCATTCGATGAGCCCGACCGTCGCCGGATCACTGCTGATCCTTTCGCTCTTCGTGCTTCTGGGCACCGGCATGCCGATTGCCTTTGCGCTCGGACTTGCCGCTGTCACAGCGCTCTATTTTCAGAGCGGATTCGATATCTTCTACGTGCTCGGTGACACCATGTTCTCCGGCATCGCCAATCTCGCATATGTATCCATCCCGATGTTCGTGCTGATGGGGGCCGCTGTCGCGTCATCGCCGGCGGGCTCCGACCTCTACACAGCACTCGACCGCTGGCTGAACCGTGTGCCGGGCGGCCTCGTTCTGTCCAATATCGGTGCCTGCGCTATCTTTTCCGGCATGACCGGCTCATCGCCCGCCACCTGCGCTGCGATCGGCAAGATGGGCATTCCGGAAATGGTGAACCGTGGATACCCGAATTCCGTCGCCACAGGATCCATCGCGGCTGGCGGCACGCTGGGCATCCTGATCCCGCCTTCGGTGACTCTGATCGTCTACGGCATCGCCACCGAAACCTCTATTGGCCGCCTGTTCATGGCAGGTGTCATTCCCGGCGTCATGCTGACTGCCATGTTCATGACCTGGGCCATCATCGACTGCAAGCGCAAGGGTTACGTCTTCGATGGTGCCGGTATACGCTATACCATGAAGCAGCGTTTCTCCGCCCTTCCGCGCATTCTGCCCTTTCTGCTCATCATCGCAGGCACGCTTTATGTGCTCTATGGCGGCGTGGCCACGCCATCCGAAGCCGCCGGCGCCGGCGCGCTTTTAACGCTGCTCGTCGTCATCATTGCCTACCGTCTTTTCCGCTTCAAACCGGTTGCGCACATCTTTTCCTCTGCCATGCGCGAAAGCGTGATGATCATGATGATCATGGCGGCAGCCGAACTCTTCGCTTTCGCCCTGTCTTCGCTCTACATCACCCAGTCGGTTGCGGCGTTCATTGCAGACCTCGACGTCAATCGCTGGGTACTGCTGGCCATCATCAATGTCTTTCTGCTGGTTTGCGGCATGTTCCTGCCGCCAGTCGCTGTGATCGTGATGACCGCGCCTATGCTCTTTCCGATCGTCACCCAGGCAGGCTTCGACCCCTACTGGTTTGCAATCGTGCTGACCATCAATATGGAGGTCGGATTGATTACGCCGCCGATTGGCCTCAACCTCTTTGTGATCAACGCCATCGCACCCAAAATCCCGACCAGGGATATCCTCTGGGGCGCGCTTCCTTACGTGCTCGTGATGTTTCTGGCGATCCTCATCCTCTGCATTTTCCCCGGCATCGCCACCTGGCTACCAAATCGAATGCTCGGAGGTATCTAATGAACACGACATCCTTCCTTGGTGACATGCTTCAGGCCATTGCCGATCGCGGCCGCAAACTGCTGTCCTCAAGCCCGCGCGTCGACGGCAATAATCCGGTCGACACGATGGAGGCCCTTTGCGAGGCGTTGCTGTCAGGGCGCGGCGAAGCCTCCGGCATGGCGCTCGCCAACGATATTCTGACATCCTGGCGCCGACTGAACCCAAGTGAGCAACTGGATTTCATGCAGCGCCTGCTGTCCCGCTTTGGCCCGAGAACCGAACAGCTGGAACAAGCGATAGACGCTTATCGAAACGACCCGACGCCTTCAGCTCTGCTGACGCTTCATGAAGCGGCAGAACCTCGCCGGCAGGAGCTTATCCGCCGCTTCAATCTGGCACCCCATGGCATCGAGAGCCTTGTGCGGATGCGTGAAGCGCTCCTCAAGATGAAGAGCGAGCGGCCCGATCTGGAGGCCGTGGATTCCGATTTTGCCCATCTGTTCGGCTCCTGGTTCAACCGTGGCTTCCTGATGTTGAAGCCGATCAGCTGGTCGACACCGGCTGATATCCTGGAAAGGATCATTCGCTACGAGGCCGTGCACCATATTGGCGGTTGGGAGGAATTGCGGCTTCGGCTGGCGCCGAAGGATCGGCGCTGTTTCGCATTTTTCCATCCACAGCTTGCCGATGATCCGCTGATCTTTGTGGAAGTGGCGCTCACCCGCGATATCCCGGACAATATCGGCGACCTGCTGCGCGAGGATCGCGTACCGATCGCGGAAGCTGACGCGACCACTGCCGTCTTTTACTCGATCTCCAATTGTCAGGATGGCCTGCGCGGCATTTCCTTCGGCAATTTCCTGATCAAGCAGGTGGTGGAGGATCTGAAGCGCGACTTGCCGGGGCTGGACACTTTCGTCACGCTCTCCCCGGTCCCAGGCTTTGCCGCCTGGCTGGCTGAGGAACGACGTGCCGACACATCCGACGCCCTGACGGCAGCCGATAAGACAAAGCTCGAAGCTCTCGATGAAAGTGGCTGGGCTGATAACGAGGAACTGAAGGCCCGCGTTCAGCCTGTGCTGACGGCTGCGGCTGCCTGGTATTTCCTGAAAGCGCGCAATTCCCGTGGAAGGGTGATCGATCCGGTCGCCCGTTTCCACCTCGGCAATGGCGCGCGGCTGGAGCGGATTAACGTCCTGGCGGACCGCTCGCCGCGCGCCATGCGCCAGTCCCACGGGCTTATGGTCAACTATCTCTACAAATTCGACGACATCGAGAAAAATCACGAGGCCTTTGCAGCACGAAGCGAGGTCGTGGCCGCTGGTCCGGTGCGCAAGCTGGTGCCGGCGGACAAGGGCCCGAAAAACCCTCTTCCGATGGGCGGCACCACCCCGGCAAACAGCCAGAATGAAAAAGGCAGCAAGGAGTTCAGCGCATGAGCAATCACCTTTTTGACGCGATCCGCAAAGGCATCCGCCCCGAGGCCTCGTTCATCGAGACGGCACCCGGTCAGCGCTGGACCTATGGTGACATGCTCGCCCTCTCCGCCCGCTTTGCCGGCGCGCTTACGAAACTCGGCGTAAAACCGGGCGACCGGGTCGCGGTGCAGGTGGAAAAGAGCCCGGAAGCGCTGATGCTTTACCTCGCTTGCGTGCGGGCCGGTGCCGTTTATCTGCCGCTCAACACGGCCTACACGCTGGCTGAACTTGACTACTTTATCGGCGACGCGGAACCGCGCCTGGTGGTCTGCGCGCCGGGCGCAAAAGAAGGCTTGCAGTCGATTGCAGTGCCAAAAGGTGCAGTCGTCGAAACAATGGATGACAATGGTGGCGGCAGCCTGATCGATCTGGCCCGCTCAGAGCCGGACAGTTTCGACGATGTTTCACGCGGTGCCGACGATCTTGCTGCCATCCTTTATACGTCCGGCACCACGGGACGATCGAAGGGTGCCATGCTCAGCCACGACAACCTTCTGTCGAATGCGGCGACGCTGCGCGATTACTGGCGTTTCACCAGCGACGACAAGCTGATCCATGCCTTGCCGATCTTCCACACCCACGGTCTCTTCGTCGCCTCCAACGTCATCCTGCTCGCAGGCGCATCCATGGTGTTCCTGCCGAAATTCGATGCCGAGCAGGTTCTCGCGCTGATGCCAAAGGCGACCTGCATGATGGGCGTTCCGACATTCTATGTCCGCCTCATCCAGAGTTCGGCACTGACCAAAGAGCGCACCGCCAATATGCGTCTCTTCATCTCCGGCTCCGCACCCCTCCTGGCGGAAACCCATCGCCAGTTCGAGGCCATGACAGGCCATCGTATTCTGGAGCGCTACGGTATGACCGAAACCAACATGAATACCTCAAACCCCTATGAGGGCGAGCGGGTGGCGGGCACAGTGGGCTTTCCGCTGCCAGGCGTTTCACTGAGGGTTTCCGATCCGGAGGACGGCAAGCCGGTCCCCGATGGCGAGACCGGTATGATCGAAGTGAGCGGTCCGAACGTGTTCAAGGGCTATTGGCGCATGCCCGAGAAGACCGCTGCCGAATTCCGTGCCGACGGGTTCTTCATCACCGGCGACCTCGGCATGGTCGATAAGGCAGGCTATGTCCACATTGTCGGTCGCGGCAAGGATCTCGTGATCTCAGGCGGATACAATATCTATCCGAAGGAAGTCGAAACCGAGATCGATCAACTGCCGGGCGTCTTTGAAAGCGCCGTTATCGGTGTTCCCCATCCCGATTTCGGCGAGGGCGTGACTGCCGTTGTGGTGCGCAAGCCCGGCGAGACAGTCGAGGAGAAGGATATTCTGGCGGCATTGCAGGAAAGGCTTGCCCGTTACAAGCAGCCGAAACGCGTCATCTTCGTCCCCGATCTTCCACGCAATACGATGGGGAAAGTGCAGAAAAATGTCCTGCGCGAGACCTATGGCAAGCTTTTTGAACCAGTAAGCTAGCGAAATGTCTCAAGCGGGATGTTCGAGGTCCGCACACAATGTGTCCGGTTGGGGTTGATCGAACAACTCGACGTCCCCGTCAGGCACCAAGTCATGGCCTGTCCGATCAACGCTTTGCGGCGCTCGGACAGGCCATGACTTTAATGCGGTGCCGCGCCGAATTACAGTATTCCCGCACACCAGGCGACATAGAGCGTCGCCATGACATCCTGGCGCGATACTTCGCGGCAAAACTTGTCAGTTCCCGCAGCCCGAACGACCACGCCGAAAATTCCAGCCTAGTTGTTTCGAGTGTGCGGGACTTGGTAGCTTCATCTCCTTACAATCCATCCGAAGCGTGATTGCCCGAACTGCGCCGCGCAATTCGCCAAGGCCCTTTAGCCTTCCAATATTGGAGCGGCCGGGATTGGTCTTTTTCGAACTCCACGTTACGCGAGCTTTGCCTCGCGGTCCCAGAAGCGAAGGTCTCGGCACATATCGATGAAGGCGGCCCCGTCACTTTTCTTCGACAGCATCTTGCATCCGTCATCGATATCGCTCCAGATTCCGGCCTTCTCGAGCAAGGCCCTGGCCTCTTCACTGTAGCCAATGAACTTGCAATGCGCGAAAGCATCTGCGGCAAAATCACGGGCAGCGGGCTGCTTGGCAAGAGCCGCAGCGCCATCCTTGGAGACGAGTATCGCAACCGCGTCGTAAAGGATTGACGGACCACCATCGATCTTCTGGCCCGCCTCGATCAGCGTACCGTCGCTGGCCTTCACGCCACCGATCTTCGGAGCGACGAACTCGATCTGGCCGCCTTCTTTTTCAACCGCCGTCTTGAGTGCATCGACGAGATCGATATCGACACCATCGGTAACCAGCGCGCCAAGCTTGCGGCCCTTGAAGCTCTTGGGCCCGTTGAGGATAATGGACAGCGTGTCCGAGGTCTTGAGATCGGTAATCGTCGGGCGAGCCGCATCGGCCGGCTTCGGCATTGATTTCAACCCGAGACCGTCGGCCACTTTGCCGGCAAGATCCTCATCCACGTTCAACAGATGTGCGACGATGCGCTCCCGGATGGCCATGGTTTCGACCTTCGAAAGTTCGAAGACAAAGGCATCGGCAATGTGTCCCTGTTCGACCGGCGTCTGCGAGACGTAGAATTGTCGCGCCTGGCTGTAATGATCGGCAAATGTCTCGGACCGGTAGCGGCCCTTTGCGCCTTCCATGTCTTCGCCATAAGACTGGAAGCCCTTTTCCGGGTTTTCGCGCGGTCCCCCCTGCTTGCCCCAGGAATTGGGTTCGTAGTTCGCACGCCCGGTCGGGTTGTGGAACGCCATGTGACCGTCCTGCTGGAAATGGTGGAAGGGACAACGCGGAGCGTTGACCGGCAGGTGGTTGAAATTGGTCGATCCCAAACGGCTCAATTGGGTGTCGAGGTAGGAGAAGTTCCGTCCCTGAAGCAGCGGGTCATTGGTAAAGTCGATGCCGGGCACCAGATTTCCGGTCTGGAAAGCCACCTGCTCCGTTTCGGCAAAAAAATTGTCGACGCAGCGATCCAGGACCATTCGGCCGACAATCCTCACCGGCACCTGTTCCTCCGGAATGATCTTGGTCGGGTCGAGGACATCGAATTCGAACTCGTCTGCAAATTTTTCGTCGAACACCTGAAGGCCAAGTTCCCATTCGGGATAATTTCCCATCTTGATGGAGTTCCACATGTCGCGACGATGGAAATCGGGATCGGCACCGTTCAGTTTCACGGCCTCGTTCCACACCACCGACTGCAGACCCTGCTTCGGTTTCCAGTGAAACTTGACGAAGCTGGACTTGCCCTCGGCATTGATCAAGCGGAAGGTATGAACGCCAAAGCCTTCCATGAACCGCAGCGAGCGCGGAATGGTGCGGTCGGACATGATCCACAACGCCATGTTGATCGATTCAGGCGTCAGCGAAATGAAGTCCCAGAAATTATCGTGTGCGGTCTGCGCCTGCGGGAAGCCACGATCCGGCTCCTGCTTGGCGGAATGGATGAGGTCGGGGAATTTGATCGCGTCCTGGATGAAGAAGACCGGGATATTATTGCCGACCAGATCCCAGTTCCCTTCCTTGGTGTAGAACTTGACGGCAAAGCCGCGCACATCGCGCGCCAGATCCGGCGACCCCTTGTTGCCGGCAACAGTTGAGAAACGGGCAAACAATTCGGTCTTTTCGCCCTTGCGCTGAAAGATGTCAGCCTTGGTGAGATCCGAGAGCGATTCATAGGCTTCAAAATAGCCATGGGCACCGAAACCGCGGGCATGGACGACGCGTTCTGGAATGCGCTCGTGATCGAAGTGGAAGATTTTCTCTCTGAAATGCTGGTCTTCGAGAAGTGTAGGACCGCGCTGGCCGGCCCGAAGCGAGTTCTGGTCATCTGCGACCGGCGTGCCCTGCTGGGTGGTCAATGTCGGAATGTCACCGCCGGCTGTCTGGTGAAGCTCACCACCCGTTCCGCGCAATATTTTCTGATCGCCAATGGCGACGGTGTCCAGCTTGCCCACTTTGTTTTTTGCCATGTCGCGCTCCTATCGGTAATGAAAGCGGATGTGGCGGTCGTACGGCTGTACGTTTGTGCCATCCATCCGAATCGAGGAACGGTAGGCTGGACAGTTTGTTCCGGCATGCAAGGGAAGGCCTGCCATAAACCGTTGGTTGTTTGACGAGGTCGCGCTCTAGATTAGCGGTGATCGTGGCATTCCGCGTTTGCAGACGGATTGATCGCCCGGGCGTTTTGAGCGCCGGGATTTATTTTCATATCTTGTATTTGATATGATGATTGAATTTGTGTTTTGGATTTTGGTTGCGGGGGCAGGA
>NZ_JBNQTH010000007.1:0-184355 GCF_050320885.1 Agrobacterium sp. ES01 | reverse complement strand
CGATGTCTGCGGCCCGGATTTCTGTCTCATATTCGCTTCCTTTGATTGAGCTACGATGAGCCGAAAATCCTCTCTTCTCAATTAAACCAATTCTGTCTCATAGGCGCTGATGTCGGACAGATTTCTTCAAGAACGGTGCGATGTTGAACGACCGCACGCCATAGCCTAAATTTCTCACCAGCGCATTTCAAAACGCCTTCGTCCAGATGAAAACATCGCCTGGGCGCCGCTGTCGCCGCCACAAGTTGCGAGCAATCTGGGGTCCGAACTTGGCAATACGGCGGCGGACCGTCTGGTAAGAAACGTCGACACCTCGCTCAAGAAGAATTTCCTCAATGTGACGCAGGCTCAGATTAAACCGCAGTTTAAAACCAGACCGCGTGAGCTATGATTTGCGCAGGAAAACGGCGACGCTTGAAACTGATATCGGATGTTTGCATCGTTGAAATCTAAGGCCAACCAGAAAAACAGGCAATTGCGGACCAGTTAACCTGACAACGGCCTCGCGGGAATTGTAACCGCTGTTCAGGCTATATCCAGGGGCCCTCACCACTATACGAGGCTGCAATATCGCAGCCTCGTATCAGTTCGAAAGAAATTATTGTGCGGACGACTTTATGATTGCCACGGCCTTATCGGCCCATTCAGCACCACCGATCTGGTCGTAAAACTGCGGCCACAGGGCCTGCGCTGCGCTCTGCCACTTTTCTTCGTCCTTTGGCGCACCATGAAGCGTAACGCCCCGCTTGGTCAGCTCTGCAATCGCTTCATCTGTCTTCTCAGCAGAAACTTGGCGGCCATAGTCAACAGCCTCCTTGCCGGCCCTGACGACTGCCTGCTTGATGTCGTCTGGATAGGACTGGAATATGCGCTCGCTGATGACCAGCGGACCAGTCCACATCATGTAGTGAATTTCGGTGATGTCGGACTGCACTTCATAGAATCGCGACGAAATCGCCGTGGTGTAGGGATTTTCCTGTCCGTCGATAACGCGTTGCTGAAGTGCTGGGAAGACTTCGGCCCAGTCCATCGGAATGGGCTCAATGCCCCAGCTTTTGAAGGTCTGGATGGCGATGTCGTTTGGAGACACGCGGATCTTCAGTCCCTTCAAATCATCCAGCGTTTCGACCGGCTTGTTTGTAGTCAGAACTCGGAAACCCTTTTCCATCAGACCGAGAGCGCGAACGCCTGCCTCCTGGGTAATGCGCTCGTTCAATGGCTCCAGCAGCGCATCCATGGCCTTATGGGCCTGGCTTGTGCTGTTGTAGGCGTAGGGCAGCATCAGCACACCAGCTGATGGAGCAAGCGGCATGAGGTTGCCGGTATAGAGGATTTCAGCGTCGATAGAGCCCATTCGAAGAGACTGCGCCACTTCGGATTCGCCGCCCAGCGAGTTGTTGGGGTAAATCTGAACCTCGACCTTACCGTCTGTATATTGCTCGACAAGTTCCTTGAACTTCACGGCAGTCAGGTGCGTCGGGTTGCTCTCGTTGTCGCCGTGCGACAGACGCATGGTAAAGTCGGCAGACCACGCGAACTGGCCTCCCGCCAGTACCATGGCGACCGCAGCGATGGTGGATTTCAACATGTATTTCTCCTCCTGCATTAACTTCAGTTAGTAGATGAACCCGAGCAACCGTGGCAGAAACAAAGTAAGCTGGGGAACAAAGGTGACGAGCAACAGCACGCCAATTTCCGCAAGGATCAGCGGGATCGCTGCCTTGCTGACCTCTTCAACCGTCGCATTGCTGATCTCGCTTGCGACAAAGAGGTTTACGCCAAGGGGGGGCGTCGAATAGCCGATCTCGCAGGCTATGACGAACATAATACCGAACTGGATCGGATCGATTCCGGCGTTTACCGCCACGGGCAACAGCAACGGCGTCAGGATGATCAACTGGGTGAGGGTCTCCATCCACATACCGACAAAGATCAGCAGAGCGATGATCAACAGGATCAACACGACAGGGTTGTCGAAGGTATTGATCATTAGGTTCGAGAAGTTCTGTGGCACCTGGAAGATGGTGAGGACACGGCCAAGAAGTCGACCGCTGACCAGCACGAACAGCACCACCCCGGTCAGTCGTACCGCATAAGACATGCTGTCGACAAAATTGTTTATCGTCACTGTGCGATAGATAAAAATGCCGACAAACAAAGCATAGAGCACCGAGACAACCGAGGCTTCGGTCACAGTGAAGATACCGGTGTAAATGCCTCCAAGAATGATCACAGGGGCGAGGATCGCCCAGCGGGCCTCCCAAGCGGCCGTTCGAATGGCCTTGAAGCTACGGCCATCGGGATTGGCAACAGCATAACCGCGACGTTTAGAAATAATGCGCGACGTTGCAGTCAAGGCAACGGCCAGCAGAATGCCGGGCACGACGCCGGCCACGAACAGTCCGGTAATGGATACCTCTGCCGTGATTCCGTAGATGATCATCGGAATAGAGGGCGGGATGACAACGCCGATACCACCAGCATTGGAAGTGATCGCCGCAGCAAAGGACTTGTGATAGCCCTCCTTGATCATTGTCGGTATCATGATCGAGCCGATCGCAGCAGCCGTTGCCGGCCCGGAGCCGGAGATCGCGGCAAAGAAGGTGCAGGCGACGATGGTCACTGTGGCGAGGCCACCGGGTGTGGGACCGACCAGCGAGCGCGAAAATGCGATAAGCCTTGAAGTCAGCCCACCCTTTTCCATCAGAACGCCGGCGAGCACGAACATCGGCACGGCAATGATCAGGAAATCGTTGACCGCTGAATAGGCCGCCTGCACGACGAACGACAGCGGGATATTTGCAACCACCATGCCGGCGACTGCGGCGAGGCCAATCGATACTGCCACGGGCACGCCGAGGAACAGGAAAACGAAGAAGGCGAGTGTCAGAATAATTGGTGCGCTCATGGTCCTGCCTCAGTCGTCCAGCCGTGTGTCGATGACCGTGGTTTCGGCATCGGTCCAGCGGCGGATCATTACCTGGATCACCCGGATGCTCATCAGCACGAATCCGAGTGGTACGATTAGCTGCACCCACACGAGGTTGATGCCCGTGGTCTGCGAAATTAGAGGAAACTGAAACATGTCGACGATATAGATTGAGCCGAACCAGATGACGATGCCGTTGAATATCAACCAGATAACGTCAGCAAGGGTCAGCATGACTTTTTGACCCAGGGGTGGCAGCATCATGATCTGTACCGAAACCCTAATGTGGCGATCCTTTGCGGCCGCAACGACAAAGCCGAAATAAACGGCCCAGACGAAGAAGAAGCGCGAGACCTCCTCGATCCATGCAAAGGACCAGCCAAGCGCGTAGCGACCGATCACCTGCATGCTGAGCAGAATAAGAACGACGGTCATCAAAAATGCACCAATCCACTCCTCTATGGATCGATGTCTCAGGAATTCGGGCATGTGCTGTCCTCCTGTAGGTCGGTGGCTGCTTTGGCGATCAGGGCGCGCGGTGTTTCGGTGGCTAGAGCGCTCAGCATCGCGACAAGGCGCGAACGGAACCGTGCATCTTGACGGATCGGGCCCTCGAACAGATCGAGGGCGAGAAACCCGTCTGCAAGTGCCTGGGTATCACTGTCAGCCTCTGTTGTGATTTGCGTGAAACGAGCGCCAAGCGGATCCTCGATCGGGATTGCTCTACCTGCTGCATCGCGTCCGGTATTGTAACGCATCCATGCCGCAATTGTGAGCGCATAGAGGTTGCTATATTCCTCATTGTCGAGATGGTGTGCCGCAGCCTCGACGATGCGTTGACCGAGCTTAAAGGAGCTGTCGGTTCCGATCTGGGTCAACTGGTGACGGATGTGTGGATTACGTAGCCGTTCGAGCGTCAGCCGGCCGTAAGCCTCCAGATCCTCTCCGTCAGGGCACACGAGGGTGGCAGCCTGCGCTACGACAAAGCGGGATAGCCATTGAGCAAGAACGGGGTCGGCCGCCGCTTGCGCCGAGGTGGGAAAGCCCGACAGCGCCCCTATATGCGCCAGCGCAGTCTGAGCACCATTGAGAATCCGGTGTTTCATCAGCTCATAGGGTGCAACATCTTCAACAATCTGCACACCGACTGTTTCCAGCGGTGGAATGGGGCCGGCGAAACGCCGCTCGAGAACCCACTGGCTAAACGGCTCCGCAGCCACGCCCAGCGCGTCGGGCTGCCCGGCGAGAGCAGCGATTGCGGCGCTGGCTTCGGCATCGACGCGGGGAACGATACGGTCGACCATCGAAACCGGGAATGTGACATTTGCCATCATCCAGTCGGACAGTTGCGGGCGGGTGCGGCCCACGAATTCTCTCATCACCGCTTCGAGCAGGCGGCCATTGGCCGGAATATTGTCGCAACTCGCAAGCGTGATGCCGGAAAGCCCGTCCAGACGACGCCGGTCAAGCGCCAGCGCCAGCCAACCAATCGCGGTGACGGGAGCGTCGGGTGTGGCCAGATCGCCTGAAATGGCGGCATCATCGAGACGCTGCGTGCCTGGCACATGACAATATCCCTTCTCCGTCAGGGTCATGGTCACCAGTTGCAATGCGGGATCGCTGAGCATGTCTTCAGTGGCGGCATCGAGCACCTCATAGAGGCTTTCGACCTTATTCAATTGTTCGCCATTCTCGTCGCGCAACAACACGTGATGGCGACCGCCCTGGTTGGCGTGAATCGCCGAAAGATGAGGCGGAAAAAGACATATGGCCCGAATGCCAGCCTGCAAATGGCCAGCTCTGATCAATGCGTCGGCATAAAGAGCCTGATGCGCTCGGTGAAACGCACCCGGACCAATATGCAGGATTGACGCTGCCTTCTTTGTCGGCGCTATGTCTGAATTCATGGTCATCATCAAGCGTCGAAGCTCAGCAGAACCTTGACATTGGTGCTGCGGTCGGCTGCGGCGGCAAAAGCCGTCGCGGCCGCATCCATGGTGTACCGGCCCGTGATGAATGACGAAAGGTTGACATTGCCTTGAGTAATCTGCTGGACCGCCAGATCGAATTCGTCGAGGAAACGATAGGCGCCGATCAGAGTGATCTCGCGGGTCAGCAGTCCAGCCAGAGAAACCGGAGCAGCCGGCGGGAGGAAGCCAACCTGAACGATCCGTCCCCGGGGACGCGTCAAACGGATTGCCATGTCGAGGGCAGCCGGAGAACCTGCACATTCCAGTGTGACGTCGACTTCACCAATCGCGGTTTCGGCCGCGGCTGTCAATTCAGCGTTGCCGACCTTGAAAGTTTCTGCGCCCGAGACTTCGGCGATCCGTTCCAGCGCAGGTTCGGCGATATCGGTGACAATCAGGCGGCCAGCACCAGCCGTTCTGGCAGCGACTGCCACCAGACTGCCGATTGTGCCAGCGCCGGTGACCAGCACGGTAGCGCCGGGCGTGATTTGCGCCAGCGCAACGGCATGCAGAGCAACGGCAAAGGGTTCACACATTGAGGCGAGCGCCAGATCGAAGCCTTTTGGCAATGGTCGGCATTGAGCGGCCAGGACCACGGGGCGCTCGCAAAAACCTCCATGGGTATGGGGTTGGTGAGCCGCGCTGCCCATATAGCGCATTGATCGGCAGAGATGGGTGAGCCCTGCTGCGCACTGATCGCAAACATGGCAGGGGCGTGACGGGTTCACCACGACGGGCTGGCCGATCGAAAGACCGGTCACGTCAGAAGCGACCTCGCAAACGATACCGCTGAATTCATGGCCCAGGATCATCGGTTCGCGTACGATAGAATTCGCGACGCGGCCATGCTGGTAGTAATGCAGGTCGGAGCCGCAAATGCCGCCCCACGCAAAGTCGAGCCGGACCTCGCCCTTCTCCAACGACAGTTCTGGCCATTGCTGCACCGCCATCTGGCCAGCAGCATGAATTACGCACGCCTTCATAAATCCTCCCTGGGCCGACATCCCACCAGCCTCCTCCAGACAATAGAATGAATATTCTTTTTTCCGCAAGCATAAAATGTATGTTGCATTTCGATCGGTTTACCAGCCTTACGCGCAGGCCAGCGAACATCCGCACAAAGGCCTATACTTGGTGTTCCGTGGCAGATAATTTGGAATGAACATTCCATGGCGAGTCGGAGACTTCATCGCATGAGCAGCAAGACGCCGCGGCCCGATAGCTTTGACGAGCTATGTGAAAGGCTGGCCCGAGATCGGGAAACCATGCCCAAACGGCTTGCCCAGACCGCAACCTATATGTTTGGCCATCCCGACGAAGTCGCCTTCGGCACGGCCGCTACGATTGCGCAAGCTGCAGGTGTGCAACCTTCCACGCTCGTGCGCTTTGCTAAAGCCATCGGATTTGATGGGTTCTCAGATTTGCAAACATTGTTCCGTGAGCGGTTACGCGACCGCAATCAGAGCTATGAGGTGCGGCTCAGCGCCCTGGATCATGGTAGCGAAGGCGATGAAGGTCGGCTCCTGCTTAGCGGGTTCATTGCAGCAGGGCAGGACTCGCTTGCCCGCCTGGAGCAAGACTTCGACAGTGCTGCATTTGATCGCGCGAGCGCACTCCTGGCGTCCGCCGAGACTGTTTATCTGTGCGCCCGCCGCCGTGCGTTCCCCCCTCTTATCCAGATGCGTTATGCCTTTGCCAAATTGGGGATCCGCAGCGAGATTTGCGGTTCGATCAACGGCATCGACGAAGACCTTCTCGCGATGGCAACTCGGCAGGATGCTGCGATCTTCGTCAGCTTCCTCCCCTATTCCGACCAAACGATATCAATGGCACGTCAGTTGAAGGAGCAGGGCGTACCGATTGTTTCGATCAGTGATTCTCCGCTGTCTCCACTCGTTCCCTTGTCGGAGGTATGTTTCAAACTAACGGAAGCGGATTTCGCAGGTTTTCGTACGCAGGCAGCAGCCATCACGCTGGCGATGGCGCTGACGGTCGCGGTGGCCGACAAACGACGTCGGCACGGCCCGCAGGCGTAATCCAGAATTGGCATTAGGCAAACGGTCGAGCGAAAAATATAGAACATACATTCCGTATTGACTTACTTTTGGAATTATAGTTTCAAGAATTCCAATAGAAGATGCGCCCGGGCGATCGGGTACATTAGTGAGGTCGACGGGAAGGATGTTGGGATGAGCGCTTCGACAAAAGCCGCAGCACATGAAGTTTCGAAGGCACAGGAAAAAAAATGCCGGCTCGACGTGATCACAATCGGTCGCTCTTCCGTCGATCTCTATGGTCAACAGATCGGATCACGGCTCGAGGATATCTCCAGCTTTGCCAAGTCTGTCGGTGGCTGCCCGACTAATATCGCAGTTGGTACGGCACGGCTGGGCCTACGCTCAGGCTTGATTACCCGTGTGGGCGGCGAACAGATGGGCGGGTTCATCCGTGAGCAACTTGATCGCGAAGGTGTTGACACGAGCGGCGTGCGCACGGACCCCACTCGGCTTACGGCACTCGTGCTTTTATCAGTCGAAAACGACCACAGCTTCCCACTGATTTTCTACCGAGAAGACTGCGCCGACATGGCGCTGGAGGTCGGGGATCTGAATATCGAACAGATTGCATCTTCGGCTTCAGTGCTGGTGACGGGCACGCATTTCTCCCGGTCGAACACAGCGGCAGCCCAAATGCGTGCGATCGAAATTGCCCGTGCCAACAACCGCAAAGTGGTGTTCGACATCGACTATCGACCTAATCTGTGGGGCCTTGCAGGCCATGCCGCCGGTGACCAGCGCTACATTGCATCAGGTGAAGTGTCGGCCAAGTTGCGCGGCGTTTTACCCCTGTGCGACTTGATTGTCGGCACGGAAGAGGAAATTCTGATCGCATCAGGCGAAAGCGATTGTCTGGCGGCAGTGCAGGCGATCCGGGCATTGAGCAAGGCGACGATTGTATTGAAACGTGGCCCGATGGGCTGCATCGTCTACGAAGACGGCGATATTTCCAGTCTTGAGGACGGTATCGTCGGCCAGGGCTTCCCGATCGAGGTCTATAACGTTCTCGGCGCGGGTGATGCTTTCATGTCGGGCTTCCTGCGAGGTTGGCTGCGCGATGAACCGTCGATGACATGCGCCACCTGGGCCAATGCCTGCGGTGCGTTCGCGGTATCGCGGCTGCTTTGTGCACCGGAGATCCCGACATGGTCGGAACTAGAATACTTTCTGAAGCACGGAAGTCCGCATCGTGCATTACGCAAGGATGTCGAATTAAATCATATCCATAGTGCGACGACTCGCCGGATCGATCTGCCACAAGTGATGGCATTTGCCATTGATCACAGGTCCCAGTTGGTGGAATTGGCCGAAAAGGCCGGTGTTCCGCTGGGGCGCATTGAAGCGCTGAAAGTCCTTGCGGTCGAGGCGACAGCCAAAGTCGCCAACGGGCGACGCGGGTTCGGGATGCTGCTGGATGAGCGATTTGGCCGACCGGCAATGGCGCGGGCCAGCGAAATCGGGCTGGATTGGATCGGACGTCCGGTGGAAGATCCAGGCTCGCGTCCGCTCAGGCTAGAATATGGTCAAGACATTGGCTCGCAGTTGGTTGCATGGCCAGTCACGCATTGCATCAAGGCGCTCACCTTTTATCATCCAGACGATTCAGCATCTCTCAAAGCGGATCAGATCAACACGCTGAAGCAACTTTATTCCGCCGCACGCAGCGTTGGCCGTGAACTCCTGATCGAGATCATTGCGTCGAAGAGTGAGAGTGTGAACTCCGACACTGTTGCCGCCGCTATCCGGGAAATTTATTCTGCAGGCATTCGGCCCGACTGGTGGAAGCTTGAACCACAGAATGATGCTCTCGCCTGGAGAAATATCGAGGCGGCTATTACCGAGAATGACGTATGGTGCCGCGGCGTTCTCCTGCTCGGGCTCGATGCTCCAATACAAGACATCATTCCGGCCTTCGCACTCGCCTCCGAATCTTCAGTTGTCAAAGGTTTCGCCGTTGGCCGCACGATCTTTGCAACAACAGCTACCGATTGGCTAGCCGGGCGCATCAACGACGAAACCGCAGTCAAACAAATGGCAGAGCGCTTCCAGACACTGGTTGACGAGTGGCTTTTCCTGCGACCACTTTAGCGTCTGGATCATACCGCCCATGCTTCTTAAGACGGATTTCAGCCGTCGCTATCGGGCTGATTGTCCGGTTTATCCTCGATGCGTACCCACCCCACATTCTCGGAGTGATCAGGCTGCGATCTAAGCCGCCTGCTTATGGCAGGCAAACAGCATGAGGCAAAGTTCCAGTGGGCTATAGAAAGCTGCATTTGGACGTTGATGCAGACAGTGGCGAGATCATGCCCATCGCCTGACAGACCGGCACACCGGCGATGCGTCATAGCTGGATGGGCTGGTGGATTAGATCATTGATCGACCAACTCAATGCCGATGGAGCCTTTGATGGATATTCAACCTACAGCGTAGTTCTCGGTCAAAGCGACGGCGCGAGGATCGCCTGTCCACAGTTCTCTGACGCAGTGGAAAGGCTCAACGTCAAACAGACAGAAGCTACGATCAACGTCGCCATTATTAAACCGACTGCTCCCCTGCGAACGCCCAAAATCCGTTCGCATCCATTACTCGACGAGAGCAACCAAATAAGGTGCGCATCAAAAACTGAATTCCGGGCATATTTTTATTTGCACCAGCGTTCCATGACGATGCCGCGGCAAGCGACGGACTGGTCGCGAGCACGCTCTTATCAGGTCAGTAATCGAGCCGGCCAGAGCACAATTTCCGGGAATGCCGCCACCAGCACCAGCACAATGACATTGAGAATGTAGAAGGGAATGGTCGCCAGTGTCAGCCGCTCTACCGGGATTCGCGCCACCTGGGCGGTCGCAAACAGGCACGTGCCGACCGGCGGCGAGGCGAGACCCACAGCGAGACATGCAGTCATGAAGACAACGAAATGTAGCGGATCGACGCCCGCAAGAACCGCGGCTGGCATCATCACCGGGATTAACATCAATGCTGCGGCAACAATATCCATCAGCATACCGACGATCAGAAAAACGATGCCCATAAGAAGCAGAGTGGCAAAGCCACTGCTCGCGACATTCGACAAGATACCCGCTGTCTTGTTGGGCAACAGATCAACCGTGAAGATGAAGGTTGCCGCGTTGGCAACCATCAAGATCAGCAGCACGGAACCCGCGGTGCGGCCCGAATGTACAATCAGCGGGACCAGATCGCGAAGATTGATCTCACGATAGACTAGAAAGCCGACAAGAAAAGTGTAGAGGACCGCGAGACCTGCTGCTTCCGTCGGAGTGACGATGCCGGAAAACATCCCGGTAAGGATAATGATGGGAGCACCGACGGCAGGCATAGCGCGACCGATGGCCCGGAAGCTGTGGCCCGCGCCATGCCGAGTCATTTCACCATAGCCGCGGCGCCAGGATATGTATCCGTTATATGCAGCAAGTGCGACTGCAAGCAAAATCCCTGGTCCAAGACCGCCGGCCAGCGCCGCACCCACCGACTGTCCCGAGGACGAGGCAGCGACGATCATCAGGATGCTCGGCGGCACCAATGTTGCCAGCGTCGCTGTAATAAGTGTCAGTGCCGCGGAATAAGGTAACGGATAGCCGCGCGCCGTCATCGCCCGAATGGTAATCGGGCCAAGGCTGGCGATATCTGCGACCGATGAGCCAGAAATCCCGCCGAAAACGAAACTCGAGGCGATGTTGACATAGCCAAGACCACCGCGAAACCGGCCGACCACGGCTTCTGCAGCGTCGAAAATCCGTTCCGACAAGCCGCCGCGCTCCATGATCTGCCCGGCCAGAATGAACAGCGGCACTGCAATCAACAGAAACGAATTGATCGATGTGGCCATGTTCTGGGTGATCATTGACACCGGAAGATCATAATACCACAGCGTAATCACCGCCGAGAGCCCGAGCGACAGCGACAGGGGAACACCGAGCAAGGCGATGACACCGAAGAGAACGAGAAGGGCAATGCTCATAGGTTGTGCTCCATTGCCACGTCATGCTCGACAATCAGCAAGACTACATGGGTGATGGCACCGATCGGTGCAAGCACCGCGCCGATTATCAGAGGCAGCGTCGTGATCCACATCCCGATCTGAAGGATGGGGGAAATCTCGCCGAAGCGGATCTGCTGCTGCATCAGCTTGAACGCGAACCAACTGACGATGGCGAAGAACACCAGTGCCGCGAGCGGGGTGAGTAGGCGAAGATACTTCTGAATTCCTTCCGGCAAACCCTCGGCGAACAGACCAAGCGAGGGATGAGTGCCGTAGCGAAAGCCGGTGGCCATGCCGAGAAATGTTGTCCAGATGAAGAGGAAACGCGACAATTCCTCAGTCCACGGCGCTGAATGGCCAAGGAAGCGCGTCGTTACCTGCGTGCAGATCAGCAAGACCATGCCAACCGCTGCGATGAATATCGCCACGTCAACAAGCCACCACAAGGCCCGGTCAATTGTCCGCATCTGGTTCTCCTCCCGTTTGAGCGGCCAGCGGATCTGTTCAGATCCGCTGGCCCTTGGTGTTGGCTATGTTTCAGCTCTTCAGGAATTGCATGCTTGATTTCATGAAGTCGGCGCCGATCTTCTCTTCGAATTCCGGGTATATCGTATGCGCGAGCTCCTGGGTCTTTTCCAATTCGCCCGGTTCAAAATGGTTGACTTGCATGCCGAGACCCTTGAGCTTGACGATGATTTCTTCTTCTTGAGCAATCTCCTCGTCGTCATGCTTTTTGACCATGTCGGTGGCGGCCTTGCGCACGGCATCCTGATGCTCGGCTGGAATCTTCTCCCAAGCTGATTTCGACAAAGCAAGCAGGAACGAGTCGGCCAGGTGCTGCGTCATGTTGAGGTGCTTCTGCACTTCGAACAGCTTGTTGTTAAATGGCACTTCAACCGGGTTTTCCTGGCCGTCAATCGTCTTCAGCTGCAGCGCGCTGTAGACCTCTGAGAATGCCATTGGCGTCGGGTTGGCACCCAGCGTCTGAAACAGCCGCACCCAGAGTGGATTGTTCGGCGTACGAAGCGTTAGCCCCTTGAAATCAGCAAGCTTGGTGATCGGGGTTTCCCGAGTGGTCACATCGCGGAAAGTGCGCAGGAAGATACCGAGGCCGACAATGTCCAAGCGCTCCAGCGAGGTGAGGAGCGTGTTGCCCGGTTCACCACCAAGATAGCCGCGCAACTGGTCATAATCCTTGAACAGATAAGGCAGGCTGATCGCATTCATCCGCGGTTCAAAGGAGGCATACACACTGCTGGCGAGAATGAGGCCATCAAGCGAGCCGCCGCCGAGCTGGTTGACGGCCGCATTCTGGTCCTTGCCGAACAATATACCGTCGGCAAAGACCTGAAAAACGACTTCGCCGCCGGTGCCTTCCCTAGCGAAATCGGCAAACTGCGTTGCAGCACGGCCAACCGAGGAATCGGCAGGATCCGGCACGGCCAGTCGCAATGTGGTGGCGGCGCGCGCGCTGCTGATGAGGGCAGGGGCTGCCAATGCCAACGCCGCAGCACCACTGCCATATTTCAGCAGCGAGCGGCGGTCGATCTTCGAATTGAATACGGTCTTCATGGTCTTTTCCTCCCAAATTCGGACAGTTGGCACTGGGCCGGTTAACCGCGTCGCGTCAGGCAGTCAGCGGCGCGTATTCCTCAGGCGGCAGTCCGTTCCGCCTGGAAAGCTCGAGAATGATGGCGCTGTGGTCGAGATCGCCGCCACCGTGGTCGACGAGATCATTGAACAGCTTGTGTGCGAGATTGAGCATCGGCAAATCGAGTCCAAGCGCCGAAGCGGTGGATCGCGCCGCAGCGGTATCCTTGATCTGGTATTTTGCAGGCCCGCCTGGCGCAAACGCGCCTTCGATCATGCGCTGGCCGTGCAGGTCGAGGATGCGTGAGCCTGCAAATCCAACCATCAGCGCTTCGCGGACACGGGCGATGTCTGCCCCGCCTTGACGGGCAAGAAGTAGCGCCTCCGCCACGGCGACGATTGTGCTTGCAACTGTCAGTTGATTGACCAACTTGGTCAGTTGGCCGGTGCCCACCGGTCCGATATGAACCGGCCTCCCCATGGCGGCAAAGATCGGTGTGGCAGCTTTCACATGCGCGGCGCTACCACCAACCATGATTGACAAGGCGGCGCCGACAGCCCCAACCTCGCCGCCGGATACCGGTGCATCGAGATAGGCAATTCCTGATCGGGAGGCCAGTTCAGCCTGCGCCTTGGCGGTCTCGACAGGGATAGAGCTCATAACGATTAGTAACGCTTCTGATCGCATGGCGCCAACCGCACCGCCTGGCCCGAACAGCACCGCGTCGCAGACTGGTCCTGAACTTAGCATCACCAGCACAGCATCTTGGCCGGCCGCGGCATCCGCCGGGGTTGGGGCAATCGACACACCGTCAACGGCAAGCCTTTCGGCCTTGCCGGGGTTCCGGTTCCAGGCAGTGACGGCAAAGCCAGTGCGTGCCAGATTGCGGGCCATAGGCGCACCCATGATACCTGTGCCAATAAATCCGACGGTGCGGATGACATGAGCTTCAGACATCGACGAGATCCCTGTGGTTGTGCTCACATGAGAAGAACTGAACCGGGCGTTCGGCATTGACCAGAGCCGGAAATTTCCGCCGGAACACATCCAGATGGGGAGTTTGGAGATGCGCATCGAAAGCGTCGCGCGACAGATAGACCTCGTAAAATGTCACGAGGTCTGGCTCTTGCTCCGACATGCAGATGTCAAACTGTAGGCAGCCCGGTTCATCGGCAATGGAATGTCGGGCATCGTCCCTGGCGATGGCGAGGAATTCCTCGCGCAAACCCGTCTTCACTTCGAACTGGGCGACAACCCCAAATGCTGACGTGGTTGGCTTCGCCTCCATGGCTTAACTCGCTCCTGACAGCATTCCGTTCTGCTCGGTACGCAGGGCGACGATATCGGCGTCATCGACAAGCTCCACGTCTGAGAAGCGGACCACCTGATCCTTGGCGATGGCGTTCTTCAGCCGAACATTGTGTGCCAGACCAATCGGCAGGGCGTCCAGCGCGCGCGACTTGGATGCGGGAATGGCATTCGCCCAGACGGCAAAGCCACCTTCGCCATCGAGCATGTCGCCAGCCTTGAGATCGCACTTCGCGGTGGCGACCGCATCGCCACGATATTCCTTACTCGATCCCGTCGGTTCGCCCCGCAATACCGCCGACAAAACACTGACGCTGGTCTCGAGACCGATGAGGTGGAACGGACGCCACATGGAGCCGTACCAACCAGACTTGTCTGTCAGAAGGCCATATTGCTTGAAGCAGGCCCGGGTGTACTCGTCCGGTGCCTTGAAGGTGACAAACATCCCATAACGGATGTTGTTGAGCACCTCACGGCCATCCGGTTCCTGGCTGGCCGCGATCTCGACCAGGCCTGTTTTGGGCATCCTGCCCCCATCTGATGCCGGTTTGAACACCTGCGCGAGATCCTGCAGGCCAGCCGGATAGAAGGCCAGGCCGTCATCGGGGCAGTCGAGCCCGGTACCATTGGCGACCGCTGCCATTTCGATGGCCGCCTTGGTGCCGTCGGTGAAAGAATTATACATTTTCGGATTGAAATCACCCGCCGCCACTTCTTCATCGGTCCAGCCAAAGAAACTCCAGACGGTATCCGGCGTCGAGTAACGATAGCGCGGCTCGTAGTTCATACCCTTGCCGGCGGAGATCAGTTCAAATCCGCAGCTGCGCACCCAGTCGACCAGTTCGCAAATGAAAGCAGGCTGGTCGCCATAGGCCATCGAATACACCACGCCCTTCTCCCGCGCCTTCTTGGCTAGGATGGGACCGCACATGACGTCGGCCTCAACATTGACCATGACGATGTTCTTGGAGGCTTCGATTGCCATCATCGCGTGGCGAGTGCCAGCGAGCGGATGGCCTGTAGCCTCAATGATGCAGTCGATGCCCTCGAAGGCGACCAGCGAAGCCACATCATCCGTGACACAAGTGGCGCCGGACTTGAAAGCATCGGCCAGTGTCTTGGCACTATATTGGAGTTCATCCCAGCCTACACGCTTCAAGGACTCCCGGGCCTTGTTCACATTCAGATCCGCGACGCCAACCACGTGATATCCGGCGATGTATTTGGCCTGAGCCAGCATCATGGAGCCGAATTTGCCGGCACCAATGATCCCGACGCGGACCGGGCGACCGCTATCGTTGCGGGTTGCAAGCATGGATGAAAGATTCATTGGGCGCTCCTGTCCTGACCGCCCGCGCTGCCGCGGGTTCTAGATGTTTATGGGTAAGATCGGCTCCAAAAGAACTGCAGGATCGGCGCCGAAGACGCAGAAATCCCTCCGGGCAGACAGCCCGTGCAAGAAACATTTGGTGAATTCCTCCTCTGCCGGGCTACTCTCTCCCACCCGGCACACAGACACTACAAGCGAATATTGGTGTAGTTCAATTGAATAAATTTATGCAAATGATTAGAATTTCTTTTGTATCGCGACGCAGTTTTCTAGCCACGCCTTGGCCTCGCGATCAATCCAGCTGATGAAACGCTTGACACGTCCGCGGCGCAGATGGTGCGGCGGGCACACCAGCCATTGCGTTGTCAATACAGAACCGGCAGCGTTGGCGACGGGGACGATCAATCTGCCGCTTTCGAGCTCCTCTTCCATCATCAACAGGCTTTCAAGCGCCACACCCATCCCGGATACAGCAGCATCGACGGCCATGTGTGAACGGTCGAAATAGATCTTTTGCCAATTGCCTTCGGCCGGCAGTGACTGCGCCGAGAACCAAACCGACCACTGCAGCTGCGATTTGACGGAATGGATGAGCCGCATCGCCTGAAGATCAGCCGAGGTCAGGCTGCCCGAGGTCGCAAGCTTGGGCGAGCATACCGGCACGAACATCTCCTCAGCCAGAGGCTGGACGTGCATGCCGGGCCAGCGACCCACTCCATGGCGGATTTCGATATCGACATTGTCCCGGGTGAAGTCGACCGGCTCATTTGAGCCGTCAAGCCGTATGTCTAGACCCGGGTTCTCGTCGACGAACCGGGGCAATCTCGGCAACAACCATTTGGTGGAAATGCTGGGCGTTGCCCTTATGTTGAGAAGCTCAGTTGAGCGCGCGCCTGTGATCTGGCGTGTTGCTTCCCAGATATGCTCTATGTTTTCCGCAATCATCTCGAAATAGCGTTCGCCGGTTTCTGTAAGGCGCACCTCTCGTCCAACCTTACGGACCAGAGTGGTTCCAAGCTGCTCCTCGAGTGTACGGATCTGCTGGCTGATGGCCGACGACGTCACTCCCAGATACTCAGCAGCCTTCGACACGCTGTTGAGACGTCCGAGTTGGTAAAAAACGCCGATCGACCGCAGAGGGGGTAAGTGCATGGCGTTTCATCTTTCAGACTTTAAGTTTCTATCGACGAGAACTTGAAGAGTGTTGCGACATGTCCGTCTTACAGCTCAATGAACGCTGGCTGCGAGTCCACACAGATACGCTACTTAACGCGCCAATCTCAACCGTTCGAGTTTATCGTCCAGTCTTCAAAAATCAGGTGTCAGAAGATGATTAGTCGGATCAGGAGCTTCCACAATCGCTTCGGTGGCCGCAGTTGATCCTTGAACCCACCCGGTGGGGGAGCTAACCCAACTGCATCATGCCTGCCCGAAGGGTAGGGGATCACGCGCTTCCGTGCAAATTGGCCATGAAGACCTCGGCCGGCGTCTTGTATCCAAGGCATTTGCGCGGCTGATTGTTGAGATGCCTTGCAAGCGTGGTCAGGTCGCGTTGTGACACCGACATCAGATCGGTATTGCCGGGTAGATAGCGACGAAGACGCTTGTTGGCGTTCTCGACCGTGCCTTTTTGCCATGGCGCACTGGGATCGCAAAAGCAGCTGGATGCGCCCATCCCATCTTCCAAGGCCCTGAATCCGGCGAACTCGGTCCCACGGTCAAAGGTGAAGCTTCGACGTGCGAATGCCGGCAAGGGTGAGAATGATCTGATGATCTTGTCCATGATCGGACCGGAGTGCCTACTTGGGTTCTTGATCAGCACGAGGTAGCGGCTCTTGCGCTCGACAAGCGAGGTGATGTTTGCCTGGCCGAATGGACGCTCAAAGATCAGCAGGTCACCCTCCCAATGACCGAATTGTAATTTTTGCCCAACGATATCAGGCCTTTCCGAGATCCGATGCGTCGATGGAAACGCACCGTCGCGTGGTTTCCTCGAGCGCAATGGACGACGTTTGCGGCGCGCTTCCGGCAGGTACTCATAGAGCGCTAGGCCGTAGTCCTCCTTGTTGTAGATGAAGCGATAGATCGTTTCCTTGCAGACACGAACCAGGCATACGCCGTCCGAAACCAGGCGTCCGGCAATCTGCTCCGGTGACCAGCGAGCCTTCAATTGACTGATAATTTCCTCGCGCAAATCGGGATGACGTCTGAGCTTCCTCAGCCTGCATCGCCGTTCCCGAACCAGATCATTGGCAAGGGTGCTGTAGTAGCCATCGTAGTTTGGCAGTTCACGATCATGGAACGTGTTGCGCTTGATCTCACGAAAGATCGTCGAGCGATGACGGCCCAGTAGACGCGCCATCTCGTTGATGGACACTTTCGCTGTCATCAGCTGTTGAAGGCGTCGGCGATCGGCGAGGGTGATTTGCGTGTAGCATCTGGACATGCCAAAATCTCCAAAGTGAAGCCATTGAAATTACTGGCATGTCGCACTTGGAAATAGAATGTACCCCGGCTACAATATCCGCTCGCGTAATATGTATTATGGAACTATGCGGCATTTCGTGCGCTTTTCGGTGCCATCATCGATGGCCGGCCTTCCGTGTTCAAGCGTCGGCCACAACGCGGCTTATGCTCTGCCCGGCCGCGTGGGCGATCACCCGAGCAAGGCGATGCGCTTCGGGATCCTTCACGTTGAAGCTCATACGGAGATTCCATTCTACCTGATCAGCAAATCTTTTACCGTTCTATCCCATATCGTCACGACCTCCAGCGAGCATGCCTCATCAAGATAGCCTCTTCCTTCATTGGCCGTTTACGGACTGCCGTTCGAAATTAGCCGATACTTTGATCGCCACTTGCAAAAGCTGGTATGCTCGCAACAAAGCTATGCAACCGGAAAGCCTTCCTCCGCTTAGCGCAGTTTTGTCGCAACTTGCGTGTCGCAGAACCGCGATATCTTGATCGAAACCTTCTCCAAAATCTTGGTGAGAAACTTCGACTTTTAGATCCAATATATTTCGCAGAGGGATTACCGGCGATCTACCCCCAATATCTGAGGCCGTCCGCCCCGCTCAAACGAGGCCAGATAGTGTGACTCGAAACCCTGAATCCTACCCTTGGCTCGTAGCCACCCATCCCCTCTCGGCTTGACTCGCAAGAAGCGCTCCGCAAACACCCGTCCACAAGACAGCGACGCCCGCTCGATCTTGTTGATAAAAGGGTTGCGAGCTACACCTCTCTAAAGGCAGCAAGTTCGATCACGACATAATCAATCCGCCATCTATATTGACTGTCTGTCCCGTGATGTATGCCGCATCGGCTGAGGCCAGGAAGGCGACGAGCGCACCAACTTCGGCAGGTGTGCCGGCGCGGCCCATCGGTATCCCCTCGACCCATTCGGCCATAAGCTCGCCGGGGCCGTAGTCGCCGAGCATCTTGCCCCAGACGCGGTCGTTGTAGTCCCACATCTCCGTATGGATGATGCCTGGGCAAATCGCGTTTACGGTTATGCCTTCCTTCGCCAGTTCCTTAGCGAGGCTTTGGGTAAGGCCGACGACACCGAATTTTGATGCCGCATAATGCGGCGTATAAACGAAGCCCTGACGCGCCTGGCCTGATGCGGTGTTGATCAGCCGCCCTTTCGTGTCACTCGCACGGAAGCGTGCAATCGCCTCTTGGCAGCACAGAAACACACCTTTCGTGTTTACGTCGAGGTTCAGGTCCCATTCGCGCTCGCTCAGATCCTCGACCTTGGCGATGGTGATCACGCCGGCATTTTGAACCGAGACGCTGAGGGAACCAAGTCGCGCCTCCGCCTCGGCATACACCTCATGGACAGCAGAGGAGTTCGTGACGTCGAGTTGCAATCCGAGCACTTCTGCACCCGTCTCTTCTGCGAGCCGCAGCGCCGCCTCGGTCGTATCGGCTTCGATCGCGGCAATCGCAACCTTTGCTCCCTCTTCGGCGAAGCGGCGGGCAATGCCGAAACCGATCCCCTTGTTGCCACCGGTGACGAACACGGTCTGTCCGGAAAAACGCTGCATTTTCTACTCCTCCATATTGCAGTCGGTCAGACAGTCCGCCCCGATGGGAGATCAGACCGTCAGCCGCGCTGCGGTAAATTTGTCAGTGACCAGCACATCGATGACACCCATCCTCAGGGCACCAGCGATTGCCTCTGTCTTCGATTCGCCGCCCGCAAGGGCCATGACGCGGTCTGCCTTGCTGAGATCCTCGAGCGAGATTCCAATGACGCGCTCGTTGAGCGGGGTTTCGACCGGCTTTCCATCACGGTCGTAAAAGCGGAACGAGATTTCGCCAACGGCACCTGCATCATGCAGCATCGCCATTTCTTGGCGCGAGAACACGTTGCCGGAACGGGCCAAAAGTTCCGACGGTTCGACCGCGCCGATGCCGATAACGGCCAGCGTCAAACGACCAAAGAGATCCATTGTGCCGCGAACGACCGGATCGGCGAGCATAACAAGTTTTGCCTCGCGAGAGGACGTGATGCCCTGGACGAGTAACAACCGCGGCTCGCCACCGGTCAGTTTGGCAAGCCTGGCTGTCAACTGGGTCGCATGCGTTTGTACCGAGGCCTCGCCCATGCCGCCGAGAATCTGGACGATGTATTTGGCGCGGCCGGTCTTCAGCGGGTGAATATTGTCGACCATGCGCAGGATCGTCTGGCTCCAACTGGACACCCCGATGATTTCGTCCTGTTGCAACGTGACTTCGACGAAATGGGCGGCAGCCTCGCCGATTCGGGCCATGATCGCGCCGTCGCGGTCCTCAGAACAGTCAATCACGATCGCTTCGGTGAGACCGTAGCGCTCGCGCAGCGCCATCTCCAGATCGGCGAAGGTGCCCGGCGGAGGAATTATTGTGGTGCGCACGATGCCTTCCATCTCGGCCCGCTTCAACATCCGAGACACGGTCGCCTGTGACATGTGCATGATTTCGGCGATCTCCGCCTGCCGTTTGCCCTCGGCGTGATACATTTGCGCGACGCGGGCGATAAGTCGCAGCTCGTTGAGACGTCCCATGAACCCTCCGGTGGATGAATTTTTATTCACCCATAGATGAAGTCACAGCAACGGTCGAGCGGAAGATTGCCTCCTGCCAGGTGGCAAGACGTTCTGCAGTGTCCGACGGCTTGGGCTTTTGAACCGCCGTTTTCCTTGGAAGCGCCCGTACGGCATCCAGATCCCTCCAGAGTCCGAGCGTGAGGCCAGCAAGATAGGCGGCGCCGAGCGCTGAGGCTTCAGCGGCATCGCACTGGATCACCGGATGCCCGAGCATATCTGCAACGCACTGCATCAGGAAGGCATTCTTGCTCGGTCCGCCGTCCACAAAGAGCCGGCCAAGCGGCGCCGGCGACTGCCCCGCCATGGCCTTGAAGACGTCGTTTACCTGGAAGGCGATCGAGTCTGTTACGGCGCGCGCCATCTGTGCCCGGGTCGTATTGAAGGTGATACCGGAAAACAGTGCACGCGCATCGGCCTGCCAATAAGGCGCGCCCAGGCCGACAAAGGCCGGCACGAAGCCCGGACCTTGCGGCGGCGCGGTTTCGGCAAGATCAATCAGCGCCTGCACATCGGCCAGGCCGAGAATCTCCGCCATCCAAGGCAGCGAGGCTGCGGAGACAAGAATGTTGCCCTCGAAGGCATAGGTCGGCTGACCGCCGAGCGACCAGGCGATGGTGGTGGTGATGCCGTTTTTCGGCGCAATGAACTGTGGCAGGGTCGTCATGATCGATGAGCCGGTACCGAAGGTGACCTTTCCATCTCCGGGAGCAAACGCGCCGTGGCCAAAAAGGGCGGCGTGGCTGTCTCCGATCGCGGCCGCGACAGGGATGCCGTCCGGCAATCCGCGAACGCCGAGGGTTTCACCGAAATGCGATGCGCTATCGCGCAGCTCCGGCAGGTAGTCCTTAGATACTCCAAAGAGATCGCAGAGTTCATCGCTCCACACCATGCTGTTGAGATCAAGAAGCTGGCTGCGGGCCGCATTGGAGGCGTCGCAGGCATGGACCTTGCCGCCGGTCAGGCGGTGGATGAGCCAGGAGTCGATCGTGCCAAGTCGCAGCGGACGGTCAGGCGGCGCGCGGTCAATCAACCACTTCATCTTCGGTCCGGGGAACATCGGATCAATGGGCAGTCCGGTCAGCGCTTCGACGCGAGCGGAATGACCTGCGGCTTTGAGTTCGGCGCATGCCCGTGCACTGCGGCGGCATTGCCAGCTTATGACGGGACCGAGAGGCTCGCCGGTCTCACCGTCCCAGACGGTGACGGATTCACGCTGGTTGGAAATGGCGATCCCGACAATACTCACCGCCGGCGCAGCGTCCAAGCATGTGCCGATGGCCTCAATGACAGACTGCCAAACCCGCTCGGGACTCTGCTCCACCCAGCCGGGTTGGGGATGGGAAATGCCGACGCGTGACGAGCCGCGCGCCAGGATCTCGCCCTTGGCCGATACAAGCACGGCCTTCGAGTTCGTGGTTCCCTGGTCGATGGCTAGAATTGCGGTGGTCATGTCGGCTCCAAGTGATGAAAATGCCGCCCTTTTCGTGGCGACATCGAAATATCTAGTCGAAAACCGTTACGCGCGGCCGGCCTTGCGTGCCAGCAGTTCTTCGGCTGCCGTGGCCATCGCCTCCGGTGACATGCCGAATTCGTCAAGCAGGAATTCTGCCGATCCGGTTGGCGCGAAGATGCCGGGGACACCCAGGATCTTCATCGGGACGGGTGCTTCCGCGACGACCACTTCCGCAACGGCCGAACCGAGACCACCATAAACCGAATGCTCCTCGGCCGTCAGGATAGCGCCAGTTTCGCGCGCAGCAGAAACGATGCTGTCGACATCAATCGGTCGGACCGTTGCCATGTTGAGCACCCGCGCCTCAATGCCGCGCGCTGCAAGCATCTTGGCAGCCTTCATCGCACGGTGGGTCAAAGTGCCGTTGGCGATCAAGGTTACGGCATCGCCGTCTCTCAGACGATTTGCCTTGCCCATTTCGAACACATGGCCGGGCTCAAGCAAATCCGGCACGCCGACGCGCGACAGACGCAGGAACACAGGCCCCTCATAGCGCGCTGCCCATTCAACTGCCGCCGCAGTCTCAATCGAGTCACAGGGCGCGATCACCGGGAGATTGGGCAGAACCCGCATCCAGGCGAAGTCCTCAATGGAATGATGGGTCGGTCCAAGCTCGCCATAGGCCATGCCAGAGGAGATGCCGACCAATTTCACATTGGCGTTCGAATAAGCGATGTCGGCCTTGACCTGTTCGAGCGAACGCCCTGTAAGGAAGCAGGATGCGCCGCAGACAAAGGGCAAAAGGCCCCCATTTGCAAGTCCGGCGCCAACGCCGACCATGTTTTGTTCGGCAATACCGACATTCACGAGCCGGTCCGGCCATTTAGACTTGAAACCACCCAGTTTGGAGGAGCCTACTGAGTCGTTGCATACTGCGACGACTTTCGAATTCTCGGCACCGAGACGTTCCAGAACCGCTACAAAGGCATCGCGGCAGTCATGCAGTTTTTCGGTCATGGTCAGGGTAGTCATCACAGCACCTCCGATAGCTCGGCCACGGCAATCTTGTATTGTTCGGCATTCGGCACCTTGTGATGCCAGTCCACCCTGTCCTGCATGAAGGAAATGCCATGGCCCTTGTTGGTGTGGGCAACGATGCAGTGAGGACGATCGGTGCGGTGCTGAAGAGCCGGAACGATCTCGTCCATGGCGTTACCCTTGATCTCTGTGACATCCCAACCGAAGGCCTTCAGCTTGGAGCCGAAGGGCGCCATATTGTTGGTGTCACTCAATGACGCCCCCTGCTGGAAACGGTTGTGATCGATGATCAAGGTGAGGTTGTCGAGGCCGAACTGGGCGGCAGACGAAATTGCTTCCCAGTTGGAGCCTTCCTGCATCTCACCGTCACCCGTCAGAACAAATGTGTGATAGGCGGCGCCCGTCAGCTTGGCCGCCTTCGCCATTCCGACGGCAACCGGCAGGCCGTGGCCGAGAGGCCCGGTGTTCGTCTCGATGCCCGGAACCTTGTTGCAGTTCGGATGTCCGTTAAGACGAGAATGTGGCTTCAGAAAAGTCGAGATCTCTTCTTCGGGGAAGAAGCCACGCTTTGCCAGTGTGACGTAAAATGCCAAGGCCACATGGCCCTTTGACAGTACGAACCGGTCGCGATCCGGGTGCTTCGGTTGGTCCGGCCAGACCTTCAGGACGTGAAAATAGAGCGCCGTCAGTATGTCGATCGCCGACATCTCTCCACCGATATGGCCAGCGCCCGCTTCATAAACGGCTTGAAGATCGCGAAGACGTATCTGCTTCGCAATGCGGTCGAGATCGTTCGGCTGCATGAAAACCTCTTGGTGCATAAATATACTGCTGGTTATATAATTGCACCTCGGCCGTTTGTGTCAAGCTAAGGATGAAAATTAAATCTCAGACAAGTACAAGATAGGTAGTTGACAGCCAAACAAACCCTGAGCTACGAATTTACACACAGCAATGAATATTTATGCCACGTCGTGCTCGACAGGCAAAAGCATGGGAGGAGTGGATGTCGGTGTCAGCGACGGACCAGGATCGCGGTGCAGGCGTCAATGCACTGGCAGCCTTGCGAGGAACGACAGGCCCTCTAATCGGCCTCATCCTGCTTTGTCTCTTCCTTTCATTTGCCACCGACACATTCATGTCGGCGCGCAACCTGCTCAACATTCTTGACCAGATTACAGTGCTTGCGATCATGGCGGTCGGTATGACCATGGTGATCCTGATCGGCGGCATCGACCTCGCCGTCGGTTCGGTGCTTGCGCTCACCATGATGGTGATGGGGTACCTGGCGAACCAGGTGGGCCTGCCGCTTCCTCTTGGCATCCTGCTAGCACTCGCAGTTGCCGCCGCAACGGGCGCCGTATCCGGATTCCTGATTACAGCACTTGGGGTCCCTGCGTTCATCGCTACGCTCGCGATGATGTCAGTCGCCCGAGGTCTCGCCAACATGATCACCGATGGCCAACAGATTGTCGGCTTTCCTTCGTGGTTCAGCCTACTCGCCTATACGCGCTTCGGCGGGTTCCTGACCCTGACCGTGGCCGTCATGCTGGTCGTATTCGTGCTCGGCTGGCTCTATCTGCGCTATACGTCAGGCGGCCGTTCACTCTATGCGATCGGCGGAAACCAAGAAGTTGCACGGCTGGCGGGCATCAACGTCAACCTCTACACGATCGGCGTTTATGTCGTCTCCGGTCTGCTCGCCGGGCTTGCCGGCGTGGTGCTCGCGATGCGCCTGGATTCTGTACAGCCCACTGCCGGCGTGTCCTACGAACTCGATACAATTGCCGCCGTTGTTATCGGTGGCACGAGCCTGAGCGGCGGCAAGGGCGGCATTTTCGGAACCATCATCGGTGTCCTGATTATCGGCGTACTGCGTAATGGCCTCAACCTTCTCGGTGTCTCGCCCTTCACGCAGGCCGTCGTCATCGGCGTAGTCATAGCTCTCGCAGTCGCAGCCGAAGCCATCAAGAGGAAGTGACGCTTCGGTTGCGGATCAGTTTGGCGGCACTGCCGCCAGTTCACCGCCGGGCGTATGCCGGGCAAAACTTCGGTCCTGCAATGGTAACGGGGTGCCGAAACAACGGAGGAGATCTACCATGAAACTCAAGATTATGCTTCTGGCCGCCGCAGCGTTGGCGACGACCGCTCTCAGTCCCCTTGGCGCATCCGCCGAAGAGGTCAAGAAGATCGGGCTCGCCGTCTCGAACCTGCAGGCTGACTACTTCAACCAGATCAAGATCGGCGTCGAAGCCTATGCCAAGGAGAAGGGCATCGAGGTCATTACCGTCGACGCCAAGAACGACAGTGCGACCCAGGTGAGCCAGGTGCAGGATCTTCTGACGCAGGATATCGATGCGTTCATCTACATTCCGGCCGGCGCTGCGGCCGCCGCCGTTCCGACGCGCCTCGCCAAGGAAGCCGGCATCCCTGTGGTCAACGTCGACCGCAATGCTGACCAAGCACCGGGCGACACCTTCATCGCAACCGATAATGCGACTTCAGCCTACGAAGTCTGCAAGTACATCATCGGTCTTGCCGACGGGAAGGGTAAGATGTTGATGATCCACGGCCAGAAAGGCACGACACCGGAAGTGGAACGTACCAAAGGCTGCATGAAGGCAATCGGAGAAAATACCGGCGTCGAACTGGTTGGAGAACAGTGGAGCGAGCAGTGGTCGCAGGCTGAAGGTCTGAACATCGGCCAGAACCTGCTGCAAGCTCATCCCGACGTTTCGCTGATCTTCGCGCAGGCCGATGGTCTGGCGCTTGGTGCCGCGCAGGCGGTGAAGGTGTCCGGCCTGTCCCAGCGCGTCTATGTCGGTGGCTTCGACGGTGACACGACGGCTCTGCCGATTCTTGCCCAAGGCGGGTTCGACGCTACGGCAACGCAACAGGTGCGCGGTATCGGTCGACTGGCGGTCGACAGCGCCATCAAGCTCGCCGCCGGCGAAAAGCTCCCAGCTGAACAATTGCTTCCCGGCTTCCTGACAACGCCGGAGAACGCTGAAAAGTTCGTCGCCGAGCATCCTTGATCACGACCGGAAGACAGCGCCATGACTGCCAACGACCTCCCTCACCTCCTCTCACTCCGGCAGATCCGCAAGGTCTACGGATCGCTTGAGGTTCTGCATGGCATCGACCTCGATGTAAGAGCGGGCGAAGTCGTGGCGCTGCTGGGTGAAAACGGCGCCGGAAAATCGACCCTTTCGAAGATTATTTCCGGCGCCGTTCAGCCGACCTCCGGCACGATGACATGGCTTGGCGCACCTTATGCGCCGGCCACACCGCGCGCCGCCATGGATGCGGGTGTCGGCATGATCCACCAGGAGTTGAAGCTCCTCCCTCAATTGTCGATCGCGGAGAATGTTTTCGTCGGCCGCTACCTCACCAAGGGTGGACGCATCGATCGACAAGCGATGGAAGAACGTGCCCATGCTGGCCTCCAGCGCCTGGGCCTCAACGTTTCTCCACACCGTCTCGTCGAGGGATTGTCGACTGCCAAGCAGCAGTTGATCGAAATTGCCAAGGCGATGACACTGAACGCTCGCCTGCTCATCCTCGACGAGCCAACGGCAGCGCTTGGTGGCGAAGAAACACAGCTCCTCTTCCGCCAGATCGAGCGTCTCAAGGCCGACGGTGTCGGAATCATCTACATCTCGCACCGACTTGAGGAAATTCGTCAGATCGCTGACCGCATCGTTGTTATGCGCGACGGCGCCAAGGTGCAGGAGTTTGACAGTGGCGACGTCCCGGTGCGGACCATCGTCGAGGCCATGGTCGGCCGCTCACTGGACCGCATGTTCCCCGCAATACCGGTCCCTTCCGACGACATCATTCTTGAAGTACGCGGTCTGTCCTCTCCAACAGGGACATTCCGAAACATAGATTTCGCGGTGAAGCGAGGCGAAATCTTCGGGATCGCAGGACTTGTCGGCGCCGGGCGCACCGAAGTCGTCCGTGCGATCACCGGAGCGGACCCGATCGCCGCTGGAGACGTCGTACTCAATGGCAAGGTGATCACTCCGCGTTCTCCCCGCGATGCGATCCGCAATGGCATCGTACTCGTTCCCGAGGATCGCAAGCTCCAGGGTCTGGTTCTCGAGCACGCGATCACGGAGAATATCGGCTACGCCAATCTGGATGCCGTTTCGAAAACCGGCTGGATCACATCGAAGCGTCTCAGCCAGTTCGCCGTCGGCTACATCCGGAAATTTGGCGTGAAGGGCCGTGGCGAGCAAAACGCCGGAGAGCTTTCCGGAGGCAACCAGCAAAAGGTCGTTCTTGCCAAGTGGCTGGCCCGCAACCCGAAGGTTGTCGTTCTCGACGAACCGACGCGCGGTATCGATGTCGGCGCGCGTTCATCGATCTACGACACCATCATTGAACTCGCCCGCCAGGGCATCGCTGTCATCGTGGTCAGCTCGGATCTGGAAGAGGTGCTCGGCGTCTCAAACCGGATCATGGTGATGGCACAGGGAAAACAGGCCGGCATTCTCGACCGTGGCGACGCAAACGACGTGTCGGTCATGGAGTTGGCTACGATCTGATTTGCAGGAGAACCACCCATGTCGGACATGACTTTAAACGCCCCTAAACTCTTCGATCTTTCGGACAATGTGGCACTGGTGACGGGAGCCGGAAGCGGCATCGGCCAGCGCATTGCGATCGGGCTCGCCCAATGCGGCGCGGATGTAGCGCTTCTTGACCGCCGCACCGATGACGGGCTTGCAACGACTGCGCGCCACATTGAGGCAGCAGGCCGTCGCAGCATAAAGATCGCCGCAGACGTTACCCAGGCCGCAGCGCTCCATGAGGCCGTTGCACGCACAGAGACGGAACTGGGACCACTGACACTCGCCGTTAACGCTGCCGGCATAGCCAATGCGAACCCGGCCGAGGAGATGGAGGAAGCGCAGTTCCAGGCAATGATGGATATCAATCTGAAGGGCGTCTTCCTGTCGTGCCAGGCCGAGGCACATGCCATGCTAAAGAACGGCCGCGGCTCGATCGTCAACATCGCCTCGATGTCGGGGGTCATCGTCAATCGCGGCCTCAACCAATGCCATTACAATGCATCGAAGGCCGGCGTCATTCACATGACGAAGTCGATGGCGATGGAATGGGTCGGACGCGGCATTCGCGTCAATACGATCAGTCCCGGCTATACCGCCACGCCGATGAACAC
The DNA here is from genome assembly GCF_050320885.1 of Agrobacterium sp. ES01. NCBI lineage: Bacteria > Pseudomonadati > Pseudomonadota > Alphaproteobacteria > Hyphomicrobiales > Rhizobiaceae > Agrobacterium > Agrobacterium sp. ES01. Next base: position 156,398 of record NZ_JBNQTH010000007.1, on the reverse strand, counting down.
ACGGCCTGAGATGGTGCATCAAACAAAACAGTTCGAAGAACAGACACCGATGCAACGCATGGCAAATGTCGACGAGATGGTCGGTCCAGCCGTCTTCTTGTTGTCCGGCGCTTCCAGCTTCATCACCGGTGTCGACCTCCTCGTCGATGGCGGCTTCTGCTGCTGGTAAACGCCCAGCAATATCAAGGCCTCCCAAGCCTGCACGGTGCGCGAGCACCGTGCTTTTTTGTTTCACGTCATCGAGTGTCGACTGGGCGACAAGAGGGTATATTTTCCTGAATTTGCACAGTTTGCGCTTGAAAAGCCGGGCGCCAATCCCCTACATTAAGGCCGTTCTCAGGGCGGGGCGAAACTCCCCACCGGCGGTATCCGGCTTTGCCGGGAGCCCGCGAGCGCTTTCATCTCGGTGAAAGGCAGCAGATCCGGTGCGATGCCGGAGCCGACGGTCATAGTCCGGATGGAAGAGAGCATCGGCTGCTGCGGCTCCCCGCCAAGGAGAGGTGCGCGTGCTGTGTTCGCCCAAGGGATAGAATGGCGACCGTCAGGTCGTGTTTTTGGCCGCTCGCGCGGTAACCCTTGAAAGGCACTTGAATGACACTTTCGAAAATTGAAGACGCATTGGAGACGCTCGCACGCGGGGGCATGGTCGTCGTGGTCGACGACGAGGACCGTGAGAATGAAGGCGATATCATAGTCGCGTCAGATCATGTGACGCCGGAGACGATCGCATTCATGATGAAGCATGCCCGCGGGCTCGTGTGCATTGCCATGGAAGGCGAAAGGCTGGATGCACTCAACATCCCGCTTATGGTCCCCAACAATACCGAATATCTGAAGACAGCATTCACCGTATCGGTCGATTACATCCACGGCACGACGACGGGGATTTCGGCGGCGGATCGGGCCGCGACGGTACGGGCACTGATGGACGAAACCTCGCTGCCGGAAGACTTTGCGCGACCGGGACATATCTTCCCGCTAAGAGCGCATGCCGACGGTGTTCTAGGTCGTCCTGGCCATACGGAGGCTGCCGTCGATCTCGCTCGCCTGATCGGGGCCAAACCATCCGGCGTGATCTGTGAGGTCGCCAACGACGACGGCACCATGGCGCGTCTGCCCAACCTGATCGAGTTCTGCAAGCTGCATGGTCTGCCGCTGATTTCGATCGAGGACTTGATTCTTTACAGGGCTGGCAGCAGCGATGCGTCTCGGCCCGCTGTTGCTGCCTGATAGGGATCTCCATTTTAGGGGGATCATTTCGCTTTCAAGTGAAGAACTCGATCCCTTCTTGCTACAGCGTAAGAAACAAGAGGCTCGATTCCTTGGGAACCGAGTGATAGCGCTTCGCTAACTGTACAAAACGCCAAAGCAGTCACTCTGCTTTGGCGGCAAAGCTACGGTAGGCGGCTGCATAACCGGAACAACCACCGTCTCTTAAAGATGCAGCACCCTTTCTCGCAGTTTACCATCTGGGCGGCAGTGTGAAAAAACAAGCACAGGATGGCGCGATCCTGTGAGCCAGACTTTGATGCTACAAGGAAAGGCATTTCCGCTTTTGGCGCTGGCCCGAAGCCAGAGCGCAAAGCTGACAACCACGTTCATTAGCGAATGAGAAATCGCCGGAACGCTGGAGGCCATTGAGTCTACGCGAACAACGAGAACCTCGGCGTACCATTTGAGATGCACTATCAGATGCCAAATAGCGACGGCCTCCCGTTTGAGAGAGCGACGTCTTCTCAAGAGCTTGGCCGACATCGACACCAATTCTTCACGCTGTGCGCCATTTTAGAGCTAGGCCAACAAGTTTGGCTGACCTCGGAAGTATTTCACGAGGCAAAAAGAAGAATGTCCGCTCCTCCCGCAAGAGTTATGGAAGCGGACATCATGCAGTGATGCCGCCGGTCATTGCGAAACGGCAATGACAACTTCCCCTTTTCACGCCCGGTCTCGACAAAGGCAAGGCGTCCGCCGTCTGCGCAAAAGAAACACCTTGTCCACGACCGGGCGGATCACGCTGACGTCGACCAACTTGGCATATCGCCCATTTGCTACAAATCGGCGCGCATGAATAGCAAGGAATAGTCGCTTTATGATTGCATGACCGCAGATGCCATTCTGTTTCAGCGTACCGACAACATCGAGGCAAGTTGGGCCGTTGTCAACGAAATACTGACGGACTGGGAAAAAGGCGAACCGCAGCCCCACAAGTCCGGATCTCAGGGACCGAAAGATGCCGATACCCTGCTTGCGCGCGGTCGTTTGTGGTTGCCGCTGACTGAGCTACCTCCCGAAATTCGGACACTGACGTAAGCTACGATTTGTTGTCTGCTGGTCTTCGAGAACAAGGAGATCAGAGATGTCGAAACGCAAGCAGCATTCGCCGGAGTTCAAGGCGAAAGTCGCCCTTGAAGCCTTGAAGGGCGAAGAGACGGCCTCGGAGCTGGCGAGCCGGTTCGGAGTTCATCCGACCATGATCCATCAATGGAAGCGTGCCCTGCTGGAAGGAGCTTCGGACGTTTTTGGACGTGGCGGCAAACGAAAGCCAGAGATTGGCGAAGACGAGGTGAAAGAGCTCCACGCCAAGATCGGGGAGCTGGCGGTCGCCAACGATTTTTTGTCCAGAAAGCTCAAGCCCTGGGGCGTGAAATGAGGCGCGGCATGATCGAGCCGAGGCAGTCAGACTTATCGGTCGGCAAGCAGTGTTCGCTGCTGTCGATCTCGCGCTCGTCTTTCTATTACACGCCGAAGGGCGAGAGTGAGATGAACCTCGCCCTGATGCGCCAGATCGATGAACAGTTCCTAGAGACGCCGTTCTTCGGTGTCCGGCAGATGACCTGGCACTTGAAGAACGAAGGCCATCCGGTGAACGAAAAGCGGATCCGGCGGCTGATGCGGCTCATGGGTCTGATGCCGATCTACCAAGCAGCTGTCCGTCCGCGCGCACACGGTTATCCGGCTGTGCGCACATGTCGAATACGACATGATTGAGGATTGTTAAATTCCGCTTGGAAAAGATGGAACTGAATGCATTTCAATGCCCGCCTCGAAGATCAGACTGCTCACCTGTTTGATCTTTGATGGGCCAGCGAATGTCAGATCAGACACATATAGGGGACCAAGATTGTCACCATTCTAATGGTATATGAGCTTGGAGACCCTAGAAATAACGAGACCGGATTGTCTGCCTGGGATCGATTATCAGCTCAATAAAAGCAAGGAATGTAATTATAATATTATATACTAATATAATAATTACATTCTCGCAAATCAACGTCCTTTCCGACACAGCTGCTGCAGGAACGAAGTATATATTTCGTTCAATTAGGCGATATATATCCGCTTTTATTATCATTATCAAAGTGAAATATTGCGGGAGAACCACTTATACTTTACTTTGAACGGCGATCTGTAAATGTGTTCCGTTTGTGAAGGATAGGCAGAATGCAGCAGGATGAGACGATTTTTGACGGAAACCTTCTGGTCGAACTAACAGCTGATATCGTAACAGCTTATGTCAGGAATAATGCTGTGCCCGGCGCAGAACTCCCGTCCCTCATTGTCAGCGTGCTGACTGCCTTGAGCAATCAGGTGAAATCCACTGAAAGCGAGATAGATATTGAAAAACCAAAGCCTGCCGTCACCGTTCGAAAATCCATTCAGCACGATGCCGTAATCTGCCTTGAATGCGGAGATGCATTTCGAGCGATCAGGCGCCATCTGAATGCCAAACACTCTCTCACACCCGCCGCCTATCGTGAGAAGTGGAAGCTCCCAAATGCTTACCCGATGGTCGCTAAAGGATACGCTGATGCGCGCGCGCATTTAGCCAAACAAATGGGTCTTGGTCAGCGGAAGCAGAAGTGATCCATCTTACGGCCATCACGATTTCGATAGGCCAAGATCCATATCTTTGCCCAATGGTCTGAGGCGGAATTATCTAGTGCGCCAACTGTCGGCGACATATCGCGGCTCAGTATCGAGAGGTAAAATAAACCCAAAACCTCGGTCACCACTACTGCTTAATCTCTCGATCTGTTGCGCAGATCAGCCAAGCTTCCTGCAAAACGTCTTCGTGAATTTAGCCAGCCAGGTTGGATATAGTGACCACACATCCGCCGCTGATAGAGGAAGATCGGTGTTGCACTCAACAATGACCACTTCTGGTCTGTGAAAGTTGCGCAACGGACCCCGCGGCCAACGAGTCTGGAAGCTCTTTTTGCAAGCATGGCAGCAGAGCGATAACCGCATCGTTAATAAGAGACGCCGCGACGCTTGCCCCCATGTCCTTGGCGGCATTTTGCGCGTATCCGAGCATGTTCATCAAGGCAAGCAAGTCCTGTTGTCGCTCTGCACTTGGCGTGGTCTTGGTTGCAACCATTTCTCTATGCCCCTTAGGTATGAATGTGCCGTTGCGTATTCATTGCACACTCTCCCAGCGATGGCGCGTTGCAAAGCCGTTGCACACGTAATACGCGATGCAACGCCGTCAAGCCAAGTGCCTGGAAACACTCAGCCATAAAGCTTTCGCCATATCGTTGTCGGTTGAAAAACCCATTCATTTCGGGGATTTATTGAGAACTGGCTCACCCTGATTGTCTCTAGGAGAGCGAGCGCATCCAAGCGTTTTTGATTAACAAGAAAACTCTCTATAATTGAATTATAACACTCTACATTATAGTGGCTTTCTCGTAAAATGCGCCGCCAGCTACGATCCTTGTAGTGAATTGCGCGCGCGACCGCTGCCAGGTGTTCGACATCACGATCACAAATCGGCCCAAGCTCTCTTGCCCTCGACAACGTTGCATCCACGTTGACCATGGGCACCGAAAGTGGCGGGTAATTGAGTTCAGCAGGGCCATGTATGAGTGCCACATCGGCATCGTCCACGCGTCTTCCCGATAGGTAGTCGGAAAATATCCGGCCGATTCCAATCATTCCATAAGGCGCACATTCTGCGGCACGAAGTGCTCCCATGCTTGCAGCACCTAAGACTGTTACGCCGCTTGACAAAGCAAAAAGCAGTTCTTTGTGCCACACCGGAGCGACATATTCGAATTGCCCGTCAATCAAACCAATGACGGTCGCACCGTCTCGAAGGGCTTTCATGATGTCACCTTGGCAAGCTGGCGGCCTGATTTGGATGTCAGGGGGGATAACATCGGCGGCATCGGGCAATGACGGCCCCACAAAAACGACTTTCATTGCAGGCTCATCGACAATGCCCGCATGCCGAAGTGTTGTCGGCGCGCGCCATCAGGATTCTCAAGCTCGGGGACAATAACTTTCACCACGCTGACGGGCAGCCAATCGGGGGCCAACTCGATTGCAAGCATGTGTTCAACCCCCTTGTCGGCCAAACGAGATACCAGGGTTTTCAGGGCATGGTTGATGCCCGATACTGTCAATGAGGGAATATCCGTAGGCATTTTTTGAGCAGGAGCGACAAATGCCGCGATATGATCTGCTAGTGCCGGCTGAGTGAACATATCCGGCAAAATGTCATCTCTGGCGCCAGAGATATACGTCATTCGCGACTGAACGGCTTCGGTGATGGCCCGCAGCATCGCGCCGCCTGCTGAAAAGGATGCGCCGGCGCCAAAAGTAATATCTATATGTCGAAGATCGCGGCGAGCTTGCGGCCGACGAGGAGCCAAAAGAGCAACCATCGTGGGGACACCCAGATCACTGGTGATGTCGAACATTGCCAATTCGAGACCAGCTTGCTCAATGCGCCGCACAAGAGATACAACTTCCAGATCATTGATATGACGAAGAGCGATCTTGCATTCGTAACGCTTGGCTAGAGAGCGAACCTCCCAAAGTGTGATAGCGTCCCTTTCCACGCGCTCAAGCAAGCCATGAAGCGTGGCTTCATCGCGGGTATTGCCGGCGGAAAGCCCATCAGAGGAAAGCCAGTAGCGTGAGTTGACGATGGTGCGATCAAGGTGAATGGCGTCAAAAGGCACCCAAACATCGTTACCATCAACCAGGTTCCTAGCTGACGTCCAGTGCAAACGTTCATCGACGCCGATCTCCATTGCACCGGCAGCCAGAAGGCAATCCAATTTGTGAACTTTAACGCAGCGCTGTGAGAGCTCGGTCAGGCTCAACTCTTCTCCCCCGCACGCAGGTCGCGTTGCGATGACGCGCTCCACAGCTTCCATGACAGCCGAGGTTTTTGCCACCTCGTCCGTCAAACCTTTGCCTTGTGCAATCACGATTGCTTTTGCATTAGGCACATACGCGCCCCACACTGGTATACCAATCCGGTCGAGATCCGTATGCCTTGCAATTCGTGTGATTCCTAGACGCGTCAAATAAGGTGAGACCTTAGAGAAGGTCTCACCCGCTGTGCAGCTACGATAAGTAGGGTGCAAACCACCAAGCAGGTCAGGGTTCATGATGTCCTGAAGCAACCGAGGCCGCCGAAGACACAAGCACTGCGTAGTTTACGCCTTTGACAACCGATACTCCTAACTGACGCGCTGAGGCAGTGGACGCTAAGTCGCCTTTCAACTCTTGCGTCAATCGCTTGACAGTCCCGTTTTCGAAGTCAGCAAGCCAAAGACCGTCCTCACCTTCCAATCCGATAATCGCAACTTTAGCCATAATGTTCTCCTTGTTAAAAACCAGCCTTCCTCAGGCCCTCCATGTAGAGCTCAGTTTGCCACGGCTCCTTATGCGGCACCATCTTCAACCACCGCGCGAGATTGAAGTCCGGATTTTCCTTCAAGAAGCGCAGTCTGCAGGCACGCGCCCTGCCCGTATCTCCAAGCATAGCCCAACACGCGGCCGCCAACCGAGACACGGGCTTACTGTCTTTCATTTCATCAATGTAACCAAGCGCTTGGCTGTAGCCCTCAAGGAAATAACTTGCCGCCGCTGCTGTCCAAAAATATGTGTCTGGCGACAACGGATTGAGCTCCATTGCAAGTCGCATCTGGTCAAGCGCTGATCTTGGCTCGCTGGCATGGACAAGCGTATCCGCGTGGCTATAGAGAGCGTCGGCGTAATGCGGGCTAATATCTCTAGCGGTCTGCAAAGATTGGAGACTTGCATCGAGTTTGCCAAGATACAACTGGCTGACACCAAGTTCCCTGAACCCGCCCGAAAATTCAGGAGAAAAGTCAACAGCGGTCCGAGAGAAGCACTCCGCATCCTCGAGCAAGGTATTGTCGTCACGTGCTGTGAACAGCCATTCCATGGTAAGGCTTCGTGACAGTCCGGCAAGAGCTGGCCCGAATTTGGCATCATCTTTCAGTGCTGTTTTAAAATGGTTGCGAGCGCGACGAACACTTGGAAGGGTCAGCGTGGAGAGATTTTGAAGGCCGAGCAAATATGAATAGTAGACAGATGGCTGCTTATTGAAGTCATCAGACAAAGGAGAATTTGTCCTTACAGTCTGAACGATCGACTTTTGGATCACTGCCGCAATGGCGGTTCTGTTGTCATTCAGCGCGTCAGACGTCAGCTTGAAGCGATGAGCCCAGAGGATTTCATCTCTCGGCATAAAGATTAGCTGCACGAAGATCTCTTCACCCGAACGCCTTGTGTCGAGCACATAGGACACATGATGCTGCTTCAGAAATTCGGCCTTGTCATTCGACGAAAGGAGCCGTTCGCAGGTGTAAGGCGCGACAACCGATAATGTCCTGCAAGCACAAAGGTTAATCGTCAGCTCTTCAATAAGAGCATTGCCGATCGATCGGCTCCGATTTGCAGACGAGGTGGTCTCTGGTGGTAAAAGAGCTATTCTCGGTAGTGCGACCGCCGGCAAAATCGGCACCGCGGTTTTTGTCTGAGCGTGCAAGGTTCCAGAGTTGACCTTTGACGATTCGATGTCGCGTCTCACGGGCAAGTTGAGTGAGTGAGGCTCAATTAAGAGGGTCCTGATCTCCTCGTCATCGGCATCAAGCTCCAAAAGAAGCATGCTGGCACGTTTGAGATCAGCCCGCATAGCCACATCCAGGCCCTGATCTTTGATCTTCAAACACGCCGAGCGAAGTTGCCCGAGCAACCGTGCGCGCACGTCCCTTACCCAATGGTCGAAATGGCTATTTCCCCCACCAGAATTCGGTAGAAATCTCAAGGATAAAGCGTCGCAGGCCAGACCAAGATCGCAGTGTTCAGACCCAAGCCCTGAGGTCGCAACATCCCAGATCAATAGTCTGCGATCAATGGATACGTAGCCTTGTTCTTGCTTCAGAACGGCTTTGCAATTGGCAGGCAAAGCGTTGAGAAGGCGCCGTATCGTTGAACGTAGATTTGTCGCAGCGCTTGTGCTTGCAATCGGCCATAGAAATAATGAGAGCTCACGACGGGCAACAGGCATTCCCAAGTCACAAAGATAAGCCAACATTTTAAGCGACATGGTTGGCACATTCAAAGCCTGGCCATCCTCTGTCTGCAGGCGGCAAGTGCCCAGTGTGGTTAACTTGATAACCATGACGTCACTACTCTATGTGGGTGAAGTCCTCTATTGCAATGCGTCCCAATCTGTCACCGGCAAGGGTCCGCACCAATGCCAGAATCCTCTGGCGCACCGTCTTGTCCTCGATCGCGGAATAAGCTGTCGCCAGAAGGATGCATTCCCTTGAACTTAGAACCGTTGAGGCTCCGATAACGTCATGATGCGCATCGGCGGCTTTTTGCTCAGGAGCGCTTTCAAAGAAATAAGGGATTGGCACATCAAGCGCTTCTGATATTTGCTGCAGCCGGCTTGCGCCAACGCGATTTGTACCTTTTTCGTATTTCTGGATTTGTTGAAATGTAACGCCAACCTTGTCGCCAAGCCACTCTTGGCTCTTCCCGTGCAATGTCCGACCCAAGCGTATTCGTGATCCGACGTGAACATCAATTTGATTAGGGAATTTTTTCATGCAAGCCCCCTCTTGGAAACAACGAATGATTGCGCATCTATTAATTTCGCGCAACCTAGGGCCGACAAATAAGTGGTCTCCATGCTCTAATTATTCTCTGACCAGCTAAGGTCGACTGGTAAGGGGAGTTTTGCGCAGTGCATAATCGCGAGACTGACACGCTTGGTATGGCAGTCGGGGCAAGGAAACGGGCAATCATACGGTCCTCAAAACCCTGATAGAACACGCTGCATTTAATGATACCACTTTCAAAGACCGGATCATTGCGGACATTGACACCTCTCTCGTAAGCGCTTCCAAAGCCGGAGCCGGCGCAGAATTTTGCCAGGTGGACCAGATCTGACATACAGGCCCTTACCCAACTGACAGATCCGGCAAGTCACCTGACGTTTCGGGGATCCAGAAGATTGAAAACCTCGGCCGAGTTATGGCCGCCGGTAACTGTTCGCGACGAGGCCCTTTTCGAATGTCAGCGTCCGGCCGCAGTTTCGATCGACAGAGGATATCGCGCCTCTTCGGCGGCATCGGCCTCTGTGCTGCAGATAATGCGGCGCAAGCGGCAACAACTGCTGAAACGAGTGCGTTGACTTTGTTCAAGACGCCGCCCCTTCTGGCCGAGGCAAGGCGTAGAGATCAGAACCTGCGGTTGCGCCATCCTCCGGACGGGAGGCTGAAAGTACGAAGCCGCACTAAAACCGTGTGCGAAAGTCGGTCCCTGAGATCGGAATGGCTGCGTTACGCCACCCGATCGGTTGTCGGTGATCATGACGCGCGCGAGTGCCCCTATCCTTTCATAGGCTTTCGCATAAGGCATTTGGCGGCCTTGGCATTGCGGCGGCTTTGCACCAGTACGTCGAGAACAAAACCGTCCTGATCGGCGACGCGCCAAAGCGAGTATTTCTTGCCGCCAATGGAGATAACGACCTCATCGAGGTAGCATCTGTCGCCGAGCCTGCCGGCGATCGTCCCGGATATCATCGGGGAAATGTCTGCCGAATTTCTCCGCCCAGAGGCGCACGGTCTGGTGCGAAACCATGATCCCACGAGCCGCCAGCAGATCTTCGACCATGCGCAGGCTGAACGGAAAACGAAGATAGAGCCACCCGACGCGGGCAATCACTTCATCTGGAAACCGATGCGGCGATAAAGGCGATCACGAGTGACTCGGGTCATGCTGAAAGATCGCACAGGTCGATCGCCGACAGGTTAGCTTGACGGTGCCGACTTTAATTATAGGGCCAAAATGCCATAAGGGCACGCGGTTCCTACGGTTCGGCAAGACATCAACTGCCTCGGGGCCAATACGCCCTCCTAGCGCAGGAGCGTCAAATCTAGCGGTCTTGACTGAGCACGCTTGAGGAGTGAACATCAGCTCATCTGTAACATTGAGGCAGTTGTGCATTGCTGACGTTGGCCATACCTCTGGCCTGCCCCCATGAGGTGATCCGTTTGGAATGTTAGTGCATGCTCGGTCTGGTGGCCACCGCTGGTGTTGACGCTGGACCGTTTTGGCGAGGCCAGATGGCTGCTTCGGGTGCTGGTGGCTTGTAGCCCAGCGATGAGTGTGGCCGCACAGTGTTGTAGTGACGTCGCCAGTTTTCGATGACGATCTTTGCCTCCTTGAGTGTGTAGAAGATTTCTCCGTTGAGCAGTTCGTCACGGAGCTTCGAGTTGAAGCTCTCGCAATAGCCGTTTTCCCACGGACTGCCCGGCATGATGTAGGCGGTCATGGCTCCCACCGCCGCGATCCATTCCCGTAGCGCCTTGGCGATGAATTCCGGGCCGTTGTCGGAACGAATATGGGTGGGGATGCCGCGCAGGATAAAGAGGTCAGACAGCACGTCGATGACATCGACGGCCTTCAGCTTTCTCTCGACCCTGATGGCGATGCATTCCCTTGTGAACTCGTCGATCACATTGAGCATGCGGATTTTCCTGCCATCGTGTGTGCGATCCTCGACGAAGTCGTAGGACCAGACATGGTTCGGGTATTCCGGTCGAAGCCGGATGCACGAGCTGTCGTTCAACCACAGCCGACCGCGTTTGGGTTGCTTGTGCGGTACTTTCAGCCCCTCCCGTCGCCAGATACGCTCGACCCGCTTGACGTTCACGATCCAGCCAGCCTGGTGCAGCATCGCGGTGATGCGGCGATAACCATAGCGGCCGTACTGGAGCGCGAGCGCCGTGATGTCAGCGGTCAACGCCTCTTCATCATCAGGCGTCCTGGCGATCTTGCGCTGCGTGGAACGATGCTGTCCGAGAACCCGGCATGCCCGTCTCTCGGACACGCCCAGTTCCTCAACAACATGATCCACGCAAGCGCGGCGACGGGTGGGGCTCAGAAGTTTCCCTTGGCGGCCTCGGCAAGGATCATCTTGTCCAAAGTGAGATCGGAAACAGCACGCCGCAGCCGGGCATTCTCTGCCTCAAGTTCCTTCAGGCGCTTAACCTGATCGCCCTTCAGGCCGCCGTATTCAGCTCGCCAGCGATAATATGTAACTTCCGTCACGCCTATCGACCGGATCGACTCCGCCATCGACTTGCCCTGTGCATTCAACACGTCAACCTGGCGGAGCTTGGTGACGATCTCTTCTGCCTTGTGTCTTTTCCCTGCCATTTCAATATCCTTCCTCGGCTCATAAGCCATACTTCAAGAAGGATCACTTTTCAGGGGGCAGACCAGAGCACGAGGTCGTCCATGAGTTGATAATCCGCCTGAGTCGTGCCGCAGATGCATTGGCGGAAGCCCCGTCGGAGGAAAATTTCATTGAAGCCGGCAACACATTTCGAAAACTGGAAGAGGTCGTACGCTCCCATTTCGGCTATGAAGAAACCGAATTGGAGGAGGCCATCGGGTACTACCTCGGTTCGATCTGACACCGCCCTCAAGTGAGACTGGGCCTTCAAGTGCAGTAATAATGGCGCCAAACATTATCCCTATGCCCTTCCCCCTCCCGTCGCTTAGCCGAGCCTTAGGTGGAGCCGGCGGCGATGTCTCCCTTTTGAGCCAGAAATGCATGAGAGTGGCGCTGAAATTGCCGAGCTTCCTTCTCCGTCTGAAGGGGCCTGTTTCCGGCCTGAAATTGTCGCCTGAGCGGTGTGCATCTCTCCCCGATTTGCCACGAGAGCTGCCAATGAGAAGATCGTCTAGCCGAACGCGGTTCCTCGTAGGGATGCCGTTTCTCCTTGGATCAAACCCTTTGGGTCGTCGTTTTGCCAACGGCGATGCTCTGCGGGTTAGTCAGACGATTTGGTTAGCGGCTTGTCGTCGTGATGGACAGGCTGCTCAAAAGATCGGGCCCATAGAGCACCGCACAATACAATTACGTTCACAATCGTGTTGCAAAATGGGGGCAACGACACACGACGATGCTAACCGAGTGATGCCAGGGTCACATCGCTTTTGATGCCTGCATATTCTTCATAGGAATCTTCGACCGTCAGGATATGTGAGCGCATCAGAACCGACGCCCTGTCGCGGTTTCCCTGAAGAATCGCCTGCAAAATTCCGTCGTGCTCGGCGTAGGATCTCGCGAGACGCCCGGAACTCAGGAACTGGGCGCGCCTGAAGGGCGACAGGCGGCGACGCGTCGCAAGCGTCAGTTCGATCAGATAGCTATTGTGGCTACCGGCATAGATGGCACCGTGGAAATCTTCGTTAACTCTGTGGTAATGCCTCGGGTCGTTTTCCCTCAGCACGCCCGCCAACCTATCATGGATACCTTGAAGTTCGCTACGTTCCGCGGGCGTCATGCACACGGCTGACAGTCCGGCGCAGAGCGCTTCCAGCTCGGCCATGACATCAAACATCTGACGGATATGATCAGGCGACGGGCGCCGAACGATGGCACTGCGATGCGCCCTCGTCTCGACCAACCCCATGGCCGCCAGATCGCGGATCGCTTCGCGCAACGGCGTTCTCGATACACCGTATTGGGCAGCGATCTCGGTCTCATCGAGTGGCATTCCTGGATAAAGCTTCCCATCGATAATATCGTCGGCAAGCTTGGCCCGCACTTCTTCGGCACGCGTCAGCTTTCGCGCGACTGCACCGTCGGCTGATTTGATCGCCCGTTTCGCAACCAGTCTATCGTCCATTGTCATTCCACATGCTGAAACACTCATCCAACCTGATCATCGGCGAATACATAGTCTCCGCCAAATTTTTCAGCCGTTACCCCATTTGCCGCTCGCCTGGGCAAGCATACTGCCTTTGTGCCATCGCCACAGCAACATGATTGCTACACTGGTGATTCCGGAGAGTATGCCAAACCAAATGCCGACAACACCGAAATTGAAACCAAAGGCCAGGACTGCGGCCGTCGGCATGCCTATGAGCCAGAAACCGGACAGTCCGATGATCAGCGGAACGCGCGTATCCTTCATCCCACGCAGACAGCCGTTGGAAACGCCCTGCAATCCATCGAAAATAAGAAAGGCGACCAGGATGAGGATGAGCGAATGCGTTGTTATCTGGATATCGGTGTAACTTGCGACACCCGGATCCAGGAACAGTTCCGTCACTGTTCCTGACGTAAACAACAGAATCAAACCAAACAACGCCATGATCAAGAAGGTCGCCACAAGCGAGAGATTACCGGCCATACGTGCGCTGTTCGGTCGGTTGCCACCCAAATGATAGGCAACACGAACGGTCGCCGCCTGGCCAAGAGCGACAATTGGATTGAAGGCTATATTATTCAGGCTGTTGACGATCTGGTGGGCAACGATAGCGACAGTTCCAAAACTGGTCACCATCAGCGTCATCGTGATTGTCAGCCCGAATTCACCGGCATAGATCAGGCCAATCGGCCAACCGACACCCCAAACATCGCGGGCCGCTCTCAGCCATTTCCGAAATTCCAGTCTGAGCATCGCCCGGGGCAGGTAACATCGCCAAATACAAAATGCCGTCAACCCCAAAGCAATGGACCACCAGGCGGTGGTGAAAGCGATGCCTGCCCCGCCCACGCCAAGCGCCGGCATGCCCATATAGCCAAAGACAAGTGTGCAAAGCATGGCGATATAGAATAGCGCACCAAGGCCGATCGCTGCCATGACCAACCAGGCCTTTCCGCTGACGGAAAAGTAAAACCGCAATGGCGCGATCCACAGTATCGCTGGCAACGCCCACGCGGCATAGACAATGAAATTGCGAACACCAGCCAAAACGTCGGGCGGAACGGAAAACAGGTGCAGAAAATTGGGCAATGAGAGCAGGATAACGACCCCGATCACCGAGCAAATAAATGCCCAGACGATACCTCCACCAAATGCGAAAGCGACCTCATCCTCCGCGCCAGATGAAAGCTCACTCTTTCCAATGGCAGCCGCCATCAAGGGATGAGATCCCGAGATCACACCCTGCGACACCACGGAAATGGCCTGGATGAAGACGGCACAAAGCCCACCGGCTGCGAGTGCCGGTCCGCTGATACGGCCCAGCATGAAACTCGCTGCCAGGTTCATGATGAGTTGGCTGACCTGGGTAATGGCCAACGGGGCTGCGATCGACAGGATCGATCGCAGCTCATCCCGGCGGTTTGTTGGCATCTGTGTTTATCATAAGGACTGTGCGCCGTGGGCGGCAAAGGCAGAGATCACCTCCTCGGCCTGACGAAGTGCGCCAGCCTGGAGATATTCCATCGCAACCAGCGATGCGTTGTGGGCCGCGATGCTGGAACCGGACACGCAATCTTCAACGACGCGGCAGTAGTAGTCACCCTGGTGGGCATCGGCAAAGCTGTAATGGATGCAAACATCGGTAAAGCCGCCGACGAAGAATAGTGTCTCCGCCTTTACGGCCTTCAGCAGAATTTCCATCTCGGTGCCATAAAACACCGAGTACCGGCGTTTGGTTATCCTCAGATCGTCGGGGCGCATTTCCAGTTCTTCTTCCGGGAACGGTGTGCCCGGGCTGCTTTCGAGGCAATGAATGCTCTCCGATCCATCCAGTTCACGACCAAAGTCGATCAGGCTGTCGCGATGCTCTTCCTTGACGAAGATCACAGGAATGTCGGCCGCACGCGCTGCATCGATGACCTTCTTTGCCAACATGTTACGCTCGATATGGTCACCCATGAATTCAAGACGGGACGTCGTGGGTCGCGGCATGAATCCCGACTTCTGGATATCCACCACCACCAGAGCGGGCTTTCCGACGATCATGGGCTTTGGAACAATGTCTTTGGAGTTGGTCATCGTCTTTGCTTTCCTTGCGACTCTCCTGACAAGGAGAGGTCGAGCATTGCGGCGACAGGCGCCTGTTGAACGGACGGCTCATGACGGCCGACCGAGAACACCATCATGCACAGATAAACATCGTATGCAAGATTGCATACAATGCGATTATTTTTTGTGCAAATGGAAATATTTTCGCCTATCCACAAGTGTTCATTCTCGTTAGAATTCAAAGACAAAGCTCTATCTATATGTTTTATATAGCTTTTAAATAAGTGGCATACTTATTGCGTATTCTATGAGCGTAATTCGATTTATAGGCTCACCTAAGGAGAATCGTCATGCCGTCAAACAAATCGTCCGGATCTGCAGGCCGCCGCCAAAGCCTCCCGGCCACGCGCAGAACCATCCTAAAAGGTGCAGCACTGGCTGTCGCAGCTGGCGCGCTCAATGCTCCATTCATCCGCTCGTCACGTGCGGCCGAGCCGCTCAAGATTTCGAACTTCGGCGGCTTTTTCGAGCAGGCGTTCGCCAAGGATGTCTATCCCGCCTTTACTGAAAAGACCGGCATCGAAGTGCAATCCATTCCCCAATCGGGAAGCTCGCAGTTTCTCATTCAGCTCGGGCAGGCCGTTCAAGCAGGCTCCGCGCCGATGGATATCTGCTGCGCAGGTCAAGCCGACGTCATCCGCGGGCGCCAGCGCGGCCTTTGGTCAACGATTGCGGCCGACAAGTTGAAGAACACCGGCAACATCATGGATGGCTTTGTGTACAGTGATAATGGCATGATCGATGGTATCGGCGCCATGGCCTGGTACATCACCCTGGTCGCCAATCCCGAAGAGTTCGAAACCCTCCCCGACAGCTGGGAAGAATTGTGGAAGCCGCGCCCTTCCGCCTGGGGTCTGCAGGCCGGCGGCACGACCGTTTTGCTCGATATCGTCGCCTCGGTCTATTTTGGCGGTCCGCAGATCCTCGACACGGAAGAGGGCATCGACAAGGTTATCGCCAAGATTGGTGAGCTGAAGCCCAACACAAAACTGTGGTGGACCGACGAAGGCTCGATGCAGAGCGCTTACCAGAACGGCGAAGTCATCGGCGGCATGTATTTCCATGACGTATCGATGATCATGAAGGCTGAAGGCACCGACATTGCATCGATCGCTCCGAAGGAAGGCGCCGTTCTCGGATTCAACGCCTGGTGCGTGCCGAAGGTCACTGAGGTGGATGAGCGCGTTATCGCATTCCTCGACTGGAGCGCCACGCCGGAATGCCATGAATTGATTGCCCGCAATGTTGGCGCCGCTCCGCTGATCGAACGCTCCAAGCTCAACTTGACGGATGAAGAGTTCTCTGCCGTCTCGTTTGACAGCAAGCCAATCGTGGTCGCTTCGGCGGCCAAGGTGAAGCATGCCGACTACATCTCCACGAAACTACTGACGATGCTCAGCGAGTAAACTGGACTGACATGATGCAGGGACTGGAAATATCCAAGCTGACGAAGAGTTTTGGCGGAGCACCCGTCGTATCTGACGTCTCGCTGAAAATCGAGCAAGGCAGCTTTGTCTGCTTTCTGGGGCCATCCGGCTGCGGAAAAACGACGCTGATGCGCATTGTTGCGGGGCTGGAAGAACCCACCGACGGCAAGGTCCTGTTCGATGGGCGCGATATGACGCATATCCCGACCCATGAACGAAACTTTGGCATGGTTTTTCAGGCCCTTGCACTGTTTCCACATCTCGATGTAGCTGATAATATCGGCTACAGCTTCCGCTACCGGGTGATGGATCGGAAGCAGCGGGCAGAGCGGATCGACGAACTGCTGGAACTGGTCGACTTGCCGGGCATGCAAACCCGGCGCGTCGACCAGCTCTCCGGTGGACAACGTCAACGCGTAGCCATCGCCAGGGCGCTTGCCCAGGAGCCACTGCTCTTCCTGATGGACGAGCCGCTTTCGGCTCTGGACGCCAAGCTGCGCGATCATATGCAGGTTGAACTGCGTCAGCTTCAGCGCAAGCTGAAAATCACCACGATCTTCGTCACCCACGACCAGCGCGAGGCGATGACGATTGCGGACCAGATCGTGGTGATGGCGAACGGCAAGGTGCAGCAGGTTGGTAGCCCGGTCGAGATATACCGTCGTCCGGCCAATCGGTTCGTTGCTGACTTCATCGGCCAAAGCAACCTGTTCGACGCAATATTGCTAAGCCGTACTGAGGTCCGGTTGTCCGATCTGACACTGGCTGTCGACGCTGTGCCGGCTGACCCTGAAACCGGAGAAACCGTAACGCTTTGCGTGCGACCGGAAAGCACAATTCTGACGCCGGCAAAAAGCGCGACTACGGGCCTTTTTGGCAAGGTCACGTTTGTGCGAGACCTTGGATCGAGCGTCGAGATCTTTCTTGATGTTGATGGAGGTCAGGTGCTGGCATCGCTGCCTCCCGCAAGCTGGCAAACCATGGCTCATGAACGCGAATTTCGCATTTCCGTCGCACCTGGCAGCGCCACCGTATTGGAGGATTGACCATGTCGCATTCTGCCACAAACGGTCCTGCGGGGCCTAACCGGGCACCCTTCCAGTATGGCCTCGTCTGGCCCCTGTTCATGATCATTGCCTTCTTCGGAGTGCCATTCTTCCTGCTCTTGAGAGTGAGTACATCGAATACCGACCCCGCCGTCTACAGTGGTGTCGGCTGGTCCTTGCAGGCCTATGGCAAGCTGTTTGAACCTATGGTCATAAACGGGCTGACATTCTCGCTGCAACTTGCCTTCACTGTCGCCACGATCAGCATGTTCATTGCTTTTCCTGCCACCTATTTTATCACCCGTATGAGCCGTAAGGCGCAGGTGGTGTGGCTTGTCGGCCTTTTATCGACCCTGGCACTTTCTGAAGTGCTGATTACGTTTTCCTGGCAGATTCTGCTGTCAAAACGGATCGGCGTATCGAATCTCCTTGTACTGGTTGGCTTGCTCGATAAACCGGTATCGTTGATGCCAAGCTTCGGCGGCGTGGTCGCCTGCCTAGTTTATGTGGTCGTCCCCTTCAACGTGATGACGATCTATCCAGGCCTTTCTCGGATCGATAAATCCTACATGGAAGCAGCAGCAACGATGGGCGCGCCGCCGATAAGGGCATTTGGCAATGTGTTGCTGCCACTGATGCGCAAACCTGTCGCCACCGCCTATCTGACAACGGTCGTGCTATCGATCGGTGCCTATGTTGCGCCTTTGGTTCTCGGCGGCCCACGCAACTGGACCATCGGCGTGATCATCAGCGAAGTGGCGACATCTGCTCAAAACCTTCCACATGCCGCCGCCATTGCCGTTCTGCTCATGATTGTCACCGGTGTCATGATCCTGTCGATCAAGCGGATCGGCGGAAAGGGGTATGCCTCGTGAAATCGCTCGCTCACACCTCAGCCCGCCGCCTCTTCCTCGTCACCCTCGCTCTGTTTCTGGCCGCCCCCTTGGTGATCGTCTCAGCTGTCAGCTTTAACGGCACCGCGCAGATGACGTTCCCGCCACAGAATCTCAGCCTTCGATGGTATGAGACCTTCTTTTCCGATCCGATGTGGACCGCCGCCTTTATGCGGTCTGTCGTTATTGCATTTGCTGCCTCGCTGCTGGCCACAAGCATCGCTTTTCCCGTTGCCTATGCCCAATGGAGAGTGAACTCGCGGTTTGCCAAGGTTCTGGCTGGAATGGCAGGTGTTCCGTTCATTCTGCCTCCGGTGGTGATTGCGGTGCTCTTCCTGCTGTTCTGGAGCGCTATCCGACATGTGGGGCAGATCGAAAACATCATCATCAGCCACGCAATTACCTTTATCGCCGTACCCCTGGTCATGATCTCGCTGGGTTTCAGCACCATCGACCAGTCACTGGTGGAAGCAGCCCGCACCATGGGTGCCCGCAACAACGACGTCCTGCGCACGATTGCTCTTCCCATGGTGATGCCCTTCATTGTCTCCAGCATGATCTTCACTGCGATATTCAGCCTCAATGAATATGTGATCGCATTCATGGTGGCGGGCTTCACCGCGGAAACCATGCCGGTGAAGATCTTCTCGAACATGCGTACGGGCTTCACGCCCACCATGTGTGTCGGCGCAGTCCTCTTCATGATCATCGGCCTTTGCGGCTTCATCACCGTGGCCCGTCTGGGCAATCTCCCCAAACTTCTCGGTTCACGCCACTGACCTTCCAAGGAGACTTTTTATGGAAAAGAAACAGAACCCAATGATCGTCGGACAACCGGTGCTAATTGTCGTGGACATCCAGAAGGCTGCCTTTATCGACGATGGCTCAATTCCATTGATGCCAGGCATGGTCGATAGAATGCTTAGAGCACGCCGTGTGATCGATGCGGCCCGCGAGGGCGGCGTACCGATCATCTTCCTGCAGGAAAGTCATCGCAAGAGTGGTGTCGATTACGGTCGCGAGATGGATGGCGACGAGGACGAGCATCTTCGCGAAGACTGGGAAGGTACCAAATTGGCTTCAGACGAGTTGGGGCTGCGCGACACCGACTACGTGATCGTGAAGCGTCGCTATTCCGGCTTTATTGGCACCGACCTGTCGATCCTGCTACGTGGCTTAAAGGCCGAGACCCTCGTTATGCTCGGCGGCCTGACGAATATCTGCGTGCACTATACCTTCGCAGACGGGCACCAGAACGACTACCACTGCCGCGTGGTTGATGATTGCGTTGCCGGGTCCTCGATCGAAGCTCACGACGCAGCCCTTGCCAATATGGAGTATCTCCAGCACGGCGCCCGTCGTTCATCCGACGAAATCGTGGAAGCGTTCCGTTCCTTCAAAAAAGACGAGGCCGCCTGACATGCACGACGCGATGCTGACTGCGCGCCAGAAATGGGCCGAGATTGCCGGCGAAATCGAAGCTCTATTTGCAGAAATGTGGGCCGTTCCTGAGCTTCCCGCAATGGAGTTCACCTCATCGGAGATGCTCTGCTCCTTTCTGGAGCGCCACGGCATTGCTGTTAAACGCGGCGCGTTCGGAATACCAACCTCCTTTCTGGCGAAGATCACCCATGGTGAGGGGCCACGGATCGGCATTCTGGTTGAATATGATGCGCTGCCCGCGCTCCACAATGATGCGGTTCCTTTTAGACAGGGCAACCGGAGAAAACCCGGCCATGGCTGTGGCCACAACCATATCGGCCCGGTGAATACCGGGGCCGGCATTGCCGCGATAAAAGCCATGGCGGCTCTTTCCTTGCAGGGCGAAATCCACATCATCGGATGCCCGGCCGAAGAGATCGGCTGGGGTAAGCTCGCACTCCAGGCATCCGGTGCTTTCGATAATCTCGACGCCATCATCACCTCTCACGGCGACTATCAGAATGGGTCACTGGCCCGCCCCTGCCATTCCATGGCCAGCGGAGAATTCCGCTTTACCGGCGTCAGCGCCCATGGCGGCAAGGTCGCGAGCCGCAATGCGCTGGAAACAGCCGAGGCAGCGTTTGCGGCATTCGTGCGCATCAAGGATGAAATTCCGGGTCTACAGGTCAAACATGTCTATCGTCACGCCGGCATCACACCCGGTGTGACGCCAGAGGAAGTGCGACTTTGGGCCTCCGTGCGACATTCCGACTTCGACACCGTCTCGGATGGCTACCGCAAGATGGAAGAGACCTTTCGCAACATTGCAGCAGATCGCAATGTCGACTTCAACGCAGAACAGATCGCCAATTGCCGCGGCTATCTCGGCAATGACACGGTGGGTCGTATTCTCGACGACTGCCTGCGTGAAGTGGGACCTCCGCGCTGGACGGACAATGATATTGCCTGGATGACGAAATTGTCGGAGGTCTGCGATCCGGGCAAACCATTCAATCTGCATCGTGAGCTCGATTATTTCGACACCGGCATAGACTATTACGGCCAGGATGATGGCAATGTCAGCTGGGCGGTACCACTTGGCCGCATCAATTGGGCCTATCCGACCAATGTACCAATCCACCATTGGGCCTGGACGGCGCTTTCCGGCCATTCCTCCTCAAGCCCGGGCGCACTGATGGCATCGGAGACACTGGCCATGGCAGCGATCAGGCTTCTGGCCTCACCAGGTGCTGTGGCGGCGGCAAAATCCGAGCTACAGGAACGGATCAAGGGTCAGACCATAGCCCCACCGGCTCCGACCATCACAGATATCCTCGTCACCGATCCGCGATCCTTCTGGGATGCCACCTGGAGCCGGTGACCCCTAACGCACCTTTTGCCCTGAATCAGACTGGCCGAACCCCGCCAGCGATGGAGGCGGGCACCTGTCCGGCTAAATTTTCGACAATCACAAAGAGGAGAGATGATGAAATCCCTGTTTAACCTGACGGCCGCATTGCTGGTATCGACGGCAACCATCAGCATTGCCGGTCCTCTGAGCCCGGAAGGCCGGGCTCAAATCGCCGATTACGTTGACCAGTTGACGCCTCGCATCAACGAAATTGCGCACGACATCTGGCTACATCCTGAGCTGGGTTACAAGGAGTTCAACACCTCAAAGCTGTTGTCAGGCGAACTTGAAAAGCACGGTTTCAAGGTTGAGACTGGAGTGGCCGATATTCCGACAGCCTTCGTCGCAAGCTTTGGAGACACGGACGGCCCTGTGATTGCGATCATGGCGGAAATGGACGCATTGCCCGGTTTTTCTCAAGACGCGACAGCGTCCAAGGAATCCATCGACGGGCTGGCGGATGGTCACGCCTGCGGACATAACCTTTTTGGTGCCGGTTCTGTTGGCGCAGCCATCGCCATTTCCGAATGGATGACAGCGAATGATATCAAGGGTCAGGTCCGCCTCTATGGCACGCCTGCCGAAGAAGGTGGCTCGGGCAAAGTTTTCATGGTGCGCGCCGGCCTGTTTGATGATGTCGATATCACCCTGCACTGGCATCCCGGTAGCAGCAACGGTGCCTGGCAGGACAAGTCGCTGGCCAATATCAGCGCCAAATTTCGCTTTCACGGCGTCTCTGCCCATGCCGCTTTGGCACCGGAAAAGGGTCGATCGGCACTCGATGGCATCGAGGCCATGGACTATATGGTCAACATGATGCGCGAGCATGTGCCTGAAAAGACCCGCATCCACTATGTCATCACCAATGGCGGCAAGGCACCGAATGTGGTGCCGGACTTCGCTGAAAGCTATCTCTATGTACGCCATCCAGACCCCAAGATGGTTGCGGAAATTTTCGAGCGCATCGAAAAGGCCGCAGAAGGTGCCGCACTCGGCACCGGTACAACGGTCGAAGTCGAGCGGATCGGTGGTGTCTATTCGCTTTTGCCCAACGACACGCTTGGTCGCGTTATGGACGAAAATCTGCGCGCTGCACGCCCCATCGAATGGACGCAGGGCGAAACAGCATTTGCCACCAAGCTTCAGGAAAGCATGAAACGCAAGGAAGACTTGGCCAAGGTATTCAGTGTCGAAGACTATGACTTCGGTTGGGAAGGCTCTTACTCGACCGACGTCGGCGACGTCAGCTGGACCACACCAACGGTTGGTCTGGGCACGGCAAGCTGGGTACCAGGGACACCTGCCCACTCATGGCAGGCCGTTGCCGCAAGTGGCATGTCGATCGGAGAAAAGGGCATGCGCCTGGCAGAAGAAACACTGGCTACCACGGCTGCGACACTGTTCCAGTCACCAGATGTGATCGTGGCAGCCAAGGCTGAGTTTGAAAAGGCTCGCGGTGACGACTTCAAATATGAAGCGCTGGTGGGTGGCCAAAAGGCACCGCTTAACTACCGCGACGAAACGATCATCGACTGATGCTCTAACCGCCAGCCCGGCTGACTGTGCGGCCGGCTGGCGGGATACAGCTTGCTCCTGATGCGATCACATCGTCGCAGCCTGCCTAGCGAAGAGGCAAAGCTGGAGATTCCTTGTGCACTTCATGCGCCAAGTTGACTTTATTGAAAACGGATATGACCTACATGCGTCTGAAAATTCTCGCGAATTACCGTATTGGCACGCTGTTTGCTTCTTTAGTGGCAGAGTTGGCCGCTAGGGTTCCGCGCATCGCAAGATGCGGCTGGTCCGAGAGCGGCCACCGGCAGGGAGACATCCTGTCGGGTGCACGGCGGGACAAAAACCCGGGAGACCTCGTTAGCCAAGGGATTGGCGACGTTGGGTCTATGCCAATCCCTTTTTTTGAAGAAAGACAAAAAAGGGGAATATCAATGCAGACTTTCAAGAGATTCCTGACCATGTGTGGCCTCGCCACGTCGCTTGCGGTAACAGCGTCGGGCGTTGCCCATTCGGAAGTAAAGAAGGACTTCAAAGTTGCCTGGTCGATCTATGTCGGCTGGATGCCCTGGGGCTATGCCAATGATCATGGCATCGTCAAGAAATGGGCTGACAAATATGGCATTACCATCGATGTCACCCAATTCAACGACTATGTTGAATCCATGAACCAGTTCACCGCCGGCGCCTATGACGCGGTGACGCTGACCAATATGGACGGGCTATCGATCCCGGCAGCGGGTGGCGTTGATACCACGGCCGTTATCGTCGGTGATTTCTCCAACGGCAATGACGCGCTGATCCTGAAAGAGAAAGATAAGCTGGAGGACGTGAAGGGCCAGAACGTCAATCTGGTCGAATTCTCGGTCTCGCACTACCTGCTTGCCCGTGCACTGGAGAGCATTGGCTTGTCCGAACGGGATGTGAAGGTCGTCAACACCTCTGACGCCGACATGGTCGCCGCTTATCAGACAAACGACGTCACATCGGTCGTCACCTGGAACCCACTCGTCTCCACCATCATGGAAGAACAATCCGCTCACAATGTCTTCGACAGCTCCAAGATCCCCGGAGAAATCATCGATCTGATGGCTGCCAATACCGATGTCTTGAAAGACAATCCAGACTTCGGCAAGGCACTTGCCGGTATCTGGTACGACACGATGGCGGTGATGACGGCCGACAGTGATGACGGCAAGGCTGCCCGAACTGCAATGGGACAAGCCTCCGGCACTGATCTCACCGGCTTTGAGGCCCAGATGGCCGCCACCAAGCTGTTCGACAAGGCCGAAGACGCGGTCGCCTTCACCACGTCCCCCGATCTGCCGACCACAATGGATCACGTCCGTAACTTCCTGTTCGAGAAAGGCCTTCTTGGTAATGGTGCATCATCTGCCGATGTCATTGGCATCGAAATGCCGGATGGCACTGTGCTCGGCGACAAGGGCAATGTGAAAATGCGCTTTACCTCCACTTATATGGACGCCGCCGCCAACGGCCAGCTGTGATCGCCTGAACCGACGCCGGGTGCCAGGGCGCCCGGCAATCATCGCTCAGCACGGAGCAGACAATGCGTTGGATCAATACACGACCGAGCCCCGGCACCCGACTTTTCCTCGGGATTGCGCCGTTTGCCGCCGTGCTGATTGCCTATATGATCGGTTCTGCGGCCAGATTGGCCGAGAATGCCAATGACAAGCTGTTGCCCAGCTTTGCAGGCTTTGCCGATGCCATTGACCGCATGGCCCTGGAGGCTGATCCCCGCACCGGCGATTACTTGCTCTGGATGGATACATCCACCAGCTTGATCCGGCTTTTCTCCGGCATCGGCATTGCAACAATCATCGCTCTTGTGATCGGCATGCTGATTGGCATGCTGCCCTATATGCGCGCTCTGCTTGCGCCATTTGTAGCAGCCATATCCATGATACCGCCGCTCGCGCTTCTGCCGATCCTGTTCATCGCGCTCGGGCTTGGCGAAACGTCGAAGATCGCGCTCATCGCCATCGGTGTTACGCCGATCATGATCCGCGATCTGGCGATGACCACGTCAGCACTGCCGCGCGAGCAGATCATCAAGGCAGAGACACTTGGAGGGTCATCCTGGCTGATTGGCCTCAGGATCATACTGCCACAGATACTGCCACGTTTGATCAACACACTGCGTTTGCAGCTTGGCCCGGCATGGTTGTTCCTGATTGCCGCCGAAGCGATCTCCTCTGAAGCCGGGCTCGGCTACCGCATCTTCCTCGTCCGGCGCTATCTGGCGATGGATGTGATCTTTCCCTATGTAGCCTGGATCACCCTTCTGGCTGTGATGACCGACCTTCTGCTGGATCGATTGCGATCCTCCGTCTTTCCCTGGTCGAATGTGGAGCGGCAGGCATGAGTGCGCTCGTCATCGATAAGGTGTGGAAGGAATATGCCGATAATATCGTGCTTGAAGACGTGTCTATCGAAATAGAATCGCGCGCCTTCGTGGCTTTGGTCGGCCCGTCGGGATGCGGTAAGTCCACCTTCCTGCGCATGCTTCTGGGACAAGAAAATCCAACGCGCGGGACCATCTTGATGGACGGCACGCCGTTACCACGCGAACCAGGCGCCGACCGAGGCGTAGTTTTCCAGCGCTACTCCGTCTTTCCGCATCTGAGCGTGCTTGGCAATGTGCTGATCGGCAAGGAAATGGGCAAGGCCACTGTGACCGGACGGTTGTTTGGCACTGCGCGAAAAGCGGCCATAGATGAAGCCCGTATATTGATCGACGAAGTCGGCCTATCCCATGCTCTGCATCAATATCCGGCCCAGCTTTCCGGTGGAATGCAGCAGCGATTGGCGCTGGCCCAGGCGCTGATCATGAAACCGAAGGTCCTGTTGCTGGATGAGCCGTTCGGTGCGCTCGATCCTGGCATTCGCGCGGAAATCCACACCCTGATGAGACGGCTCTGGCACGAAAACGCCATGACCGTTGTCATGGTCACCCACGACATGCGCGAGGCCTTTACGCTGGCGACCCGTGTCGTTGCCTTCGAGAGTCGACGCGATCGCAGCGAAGAAAAGCTTCGCTACGGTGCAACCATCACGCGCGACCTGCCTCTTTGGCCGCCCCGTATTGCGGGGCAGCCAGCACCATTTCGACCTGACCGGGACGACCCGGCCACAACAGGTCAATAGTCGGGACGGCCCGACATGCATTCACCAGGAGACGAAACGTGCATATCAAACGCTCAACCGAGGAAATCGCCGCCAACCGTGCGCGCTATGAGGAGCATCAGCGCAAGGGCCTGCAATTCGCGCCGAAGGCCCTGCCCGGCAAAAGTCCTGTTCCGGCACCCCAAATCGCCAACGACAAGATCGTCCATTGTGAAGTCATTCCGGGAGGCTGGTATTGGTGGACATCCATCAAGGAGAACGAGACATTGCGCGTCTCGCTCGACGCAGGGTTCTCCACAGTTTCCCTTGTGTCCTGGAATGCCGATGACCCGTCTGAAAGATTGAACCTGCCCGATACCGTGAAGTTGCAATGGACCACCGGTCTCGGCAAGGGACGCGTGATCTTCTCCGACATGGGCAAGGTCATGTTTTCGGTGACCGAGGATTCGAGCGGCGCTCATGACGTCCTGATGGGCGGGTCCACTGCCGCCTCCAACGCAAAACGCTATGGCGACACCAAAACCCGAAACACGCGCGACAACTTCTTAATCGTCGCCAACAAACTCGGCCTCGACAAGCGCGACATTCCAGCAGCCCTGTCACTGTTTGCACCTGTGCGTGTCGACAAGGACGGAAAATTTGGCTGGAAGCCCGAGCTCTTGAACGGTGCAGACTATATCGAACTGCGCGCCGAAATGGACATGGTCGTCGGCTTATCCAACTGCCCTCACCCTCTTGATCCAAACGAGAGCTATGCGCCCAACCCGGTGACTGTGACCCGCATAGTGGCTGTCGAACCTGCCGCAGACGACCTCTGCCGCATCGCCACCGCCGAGGCCGTGCGCGGATTTGAAAACAACGCATTCGCGCAAGCCTGAGGGAGGCCCGAACCATGACCCCATTTAAAGCCACCTCTCCCGCCCGCAGCCTCGGAAACGCGGTGCAGGATCACCACGTGCCAGCTGAAGCTCCCTTCTCCACCATCGTCAGGAAGGGCCAGATCCTGCGCATTGAGGACTCTTACGGCCAACAGGCAATCGACACATTGTTTTACAATGCTGACGATTTTTCCGAGCGCTATTCCAATCAGGACACCATGCGCATGCAAGGTGCAGCCTACATCTCGACAGGCACCAAGATCATGTCGAACGAAGGCCGCGCCATGCTGACCATGACAGCCGATAGCTGCGGTCGTCATGACACGGCAGCAGGCGCATGCTCTTGCGAAAGCAACACCGTACGCTTCGGGCATGAAACCAGATATCTGCATGCTTGCCGCGACAATTTTGTGCTCGAAGTGTCCAGGCACGGCATGAGCAAACGCGATGTCGTGCCCAATATCAATTTCTTCATGAATGTGCCGATCGAGCCATCCGGTGCAATGACCATTGTCGACGGTATTTCAGCGCCCGGCGACTATGTCGAAATGAAGGCTGAGATGGATGTTCTCCTGGTGATTTCCAACTGCCCTCAGATCAACAATCCCTGCAACGGTTTCGATCCCACGCCGATTCGCGTGATGGTCTGGGACGACAAGGCCTGATCATGTTCAAAAAGGTCCTGATTGCGAACCGCGGCGAGATCGCGGTTCGCATCATCCGCAGCTTGAAGACACTGGGTGTCGCATCGGTCGCCGTCTATTCGGATGCCGACCGGTTTTCCCGTGCCGTCTTGATGGCTGACGAGGCGGTGCGGCTGGGATCGGCACCGGCCACCGAAAGCTATCTGAATATCGATGCCGTCATCGCGGCCTGCCGTCAGACCGGAGCGGACGCTGTCCATCCCGGCTACGGTTTCCTGTCGGAAAATATCGACTTTGCCGAACGCCTGGCCAAGGAGGGCATCGCCTTCATCGGGCCGCGACCCGACAATATCGAGGCCTTCGGCCTGAAACATACGGCACGTGAGCTTGCACGGCTGAGCGGCGTCCCGCTTCTTCCTGGTTCCGGTCTGCTGGATACGGCAGAGGATGCGCTGCTGGCGGCAAAAGATGTCGGCTATCCGGTGATGTTGAAATCGACAGCTGGCGGCGGCGGCATCGGCATGCAGCTCTGCGAGGATGCCGATGCATTGCAAGCTGCATTTGACAGCGTGCAGCGCACGGCAAAGGCAAGTTTCGGAGACGCTCGCGTCTACATCGAACGCTTCGTTGCCAGGGCTCGCCATGTCGAGGTGCAGATCTTCGGCGATGGCAAGGGTCGCGTCATTGCGCTTGGCGAGCGGGACTGCTCGCTGCAACGGCGAAACCAAAAGGTGATCGAGGAAACGCCGGCTCCAGGACTGCCACATACCGTCAGAGAGGCTCTGCATGCTGCAGCGGTCGCTCTTGGCGGCCAGGTAAAATACCAGTCCGCCGGCACTGTGGAATTCATCTATGATCCGACGCGACAGGAATTCTACTTCCTTGAGGTCAACACCCGCCTGCAGGTCGAGCATCCTGTCACCGAAGCGGTATTCGGCATCGATCTGGTGGAGTGGATGATCCGTCAGGCAGCAGGTGAGGACGTGCTGACCGGCAATGAGGGATTGAAGCCCACAGGTGCTGCCATCGAGGCCCGTGTCTATGCGGAGATGCCACATGCCGATTTTCGCCCGAGTGCCGGACTTCTGACCGAAGTGGTCTTCCCGGAAGACGTTCGCGTCGATGGCTGGATCGAGACCGGCACCGAGGTCACGCCATATTATGACCCTATGCTGGCGAAGATCATTGTCTCGGCCAACAACAGGCCCGAGGCAATCGCCGCTCTGGCAAACGCACTGGAAGAGACTTCGATTTGCGGTATCGAAACCAATCTCGATTACCTCAAAGCCATCGCCGGCTCCGACCTTTTTGACAAAGGCAATGTGGCAACGACTGCGCTGCGCGACTTCCCCTTCGTGCCTGAGGTCATCGAGGTCGTGGCCCCCGGCGCCCAGTCGAGCCTGCAGGAGCTGCCCGGCCGCGTCGGTCTCTGGCATGTGGGCGTACCGCCTAGTGGACCAATGGACGAACGCTCCTTCCGCCATGCCAACCGACTTGTCGGCAATAATGACGAGACGGCAGCGCTGGAGCTAACGGTTGCAGGGCCGGTGCTAAAGATTTTCTCCGATGTGACGATAGCACTTTCGGGTGCTGACATGCCAATGACGCTGGACGGCCAAGCCGTGGCGCACAATGCGGCCATCCAGGTAAATGCCGGCCAGACCCTCTCGATTGGTACGATCCGTGGGCCCGGCCAGCGCGCCTATCTTGCGGTATCCGGCGGCTTTTCGGCACCAGAGGTATTGGGATCCCGCGCCACATTTGGCCTTGGCCAGTTCGGTGGCAATGCCACCGGTACGCTGCGGGCCGGCCATGTGTTGCGGCTTGCCCGGGCAGAGCAGGACAGCGCCAAGCCTGCACATCAACCAGCAATCTTGACCCACAAGTGGTCTGTCGACGTTCTCTATGGCCCACATGGCGCGCCGGACTTCTTCCTTGAGAGCGACATTGAAACGCTGTTTTCAACGGATTATGAGGTGCATTTCAATTCGTCGCGAACAGGCGTCCGCCTGATCGGACCAGCCCCCAAATGGGCGCGCGAAGACGGCGGCGAAGCGGGCCTTCACCCTTCCAACCTGCATGACAATGCCTATGCCATCGGCGCGATCGATTTCACCGGCGACATGCCGATCATTCTAGGTCCCGATGGCCCGAGCCTCGGCGGTTTCGTGTGCCCGGCGGTGATTGCCCGCGACGAGCAATGGAAGATGGGCCAGTTTAAGCCTGGCGACAAGATCCGCTTCCATGCCGTTGGCCGACCGGATGACACTATCGCAGGCCCTGTGGTTGTGGGCATCGGCGAGAAAGCAGGATCGCCGATCGTCGGCTCCAGCGACGATGGCCCCGTATCGGTGGTCTATCGCCGCCAAGGTGACGACAATTTGCTTGTCGAATATGGAGAGATGCAACTATCGATCGAGATTCGGTTGCGAGCCCATCTGCTGATGCAGGCCTTGCAGGCGGAAAAACAGCCGGGCCTGATCGAGCTCACTCCTGGTATTCGTTCACTACAGATCCACTATGACGGAACATCGATGACGCGCAACCGGCTGCTTGGCCTGCTGTCGGAGATCGAGAGCACGCTTCCGTCCGCGGAAGAGGTGAAGGTTCCAAGCCGCACCGTGTATCTGCCATTGTCCTGGAATGATCCGGACGCCGAACTTGCCATGCGCAAGTATCAAGAGTTGGTGCGGCCGAATGCACCATGGTGTCCGTCGAATATCGAATTCATCCGCCGCATCAACGGACTTGCCGACGAACAGGCAGTAAAGAACACGATCTTTGACGCGTCCTATCTGGTGATGGGCCTGGGTGACGTCTATCTCGGCGCGCCGGTGGCAACGCCGCTCGATCCGCGCCACAGGTTGGTGACGACCAAATACAATCCGGCCCGCACCTGGACACCGGAAAACGCAGTCGGCATCGGCGGTGCCTATATGTGCATCTATGGCATGGAAGGCCCGGGCGGCTACCAACTGTTCGGACGGACAATCCAGGTCTGGAACACCTGGCGTCAAACGCCCTTCTTCAATGAAGACAAACCTTGGCTCCTCGACTTCTTTGACCGGATTCGCTTCTTTCCCGTCAGCCACGAGGAATTGACGCAAGCCCGCGCAGCATTCCCGCATGGTGGATATCCGATCCGGATCGAAGATGGCATTTTCTCCTATGCTGACTATGCTGCGGGTCTTGCAGACCATGCTGGTTCTATCGCCACCTTCAAGGCGAGCCAGCAGGCTGCCTTCGAGGCTGAACGACGTCGCTGGAAGGAACAGGGGTTGGATAGCTTCACCGTCGATGACGGTGCAGACATGGCCGAGGCTGGAGATATTCCATTGGGTTGCTTCGGTGTCGAAAGTGCAATCCCCGGCAATATCTGGAAGATCCTCGTTGAACAGGGTCAGATTGTCTCGGCAGGAGATACACTCGCCATCATCGAATCCATGAAAATGGAAATCACAATCACTGCCCATGCTGATGGTCGCGTTCGAGAACTGCGCGCCATGCCGGGTCGTACAATAAAGGCAGGCGATGTCCTGGCTGTTCTGGAGGAAATCTGATGCTCCCTACTATTCTCGACCTCTCTTCGGTGCGGGCGGCCTATGCCGACGGCCTGACGCCGCTTCAACTGGTCGAAGAGGTGATCGCTCGCTGTGACGCGGTCGACGATCCGGCCATCTTTATTAGTCGCGCATCCGCCGAGCAGTTGCGCATGCAGGCAAAGGATCTGATGGATCGCGCGCCCGAACCCAACAGCTTGGCCCTGTGGGGCATACCTTTCGCGGCAAAGGACAATATCGACGTCGCCGGATTGCCCACCACCGCCGCCTGCCCTGCCTATGAATACCAACCGCAAAAAGATGCGACCCTGATTGCACGGCTGAAGGCCGCCGGTGCCATCGTCATCGGCAAGACCAATCTGGATCAATTCGCAACCGGTCTCAACGGCACGCGCTCGCCCTTTGGCGCGCCGCGTTCGGTCTTCGACAAGGACTATGTGTCGGGCGGCTCATCCTCTGGTTCTGCTGTTTCGGTCGCATCCGGCCTTGCCAGTTTCGCTCTGGGCACGGACACAGCGGGTTCCGGGCGCGTGCCGGCGGCATTCAACAACCTTGTCGGGATAAAGCCCACACCGGGACTTGTGCCCAATACCGGCGTGGTTCCGGCCTGCCGCAGCGTGGACGTTGTCACGGTCTTTGCCGCAACCGTGGGCGATGGCATCGCCATTCGTCGGGTGATGGATGGATTTGATGCCGATGACCCCTTCTCCACCGAAGCTCAGCCTGCAACTTTGCCAACGACCGACCTTAAAGTCGGCGTTCTGGTGGGTGCAGAGCGGGAATTCTATGGCAACACATCTGTCGAAGCGCTTTACGACGCGGCCATCGAGCGGGCGAAATCACTGGGTGCCACCATTGTACCCTTCGACTACGTGCCCTTCCGCGAGGCCGCCGAACTGCTTTATAACGGCCCTTGGGTGGCTGAGCGGCTTGCGGCGGTGAAAGACTTCATCAAAACCCATGCAGACGCGTTCGACCCTGCAGTGCGCAAGATCATTGAGGGAGCCAGTGCTTATGATGCGGTGGATGCATTCGAGGGCAAGTACAAGCTTGAGGCGTTGAGACAGCGCGCCAAGGCGGAATGGTCCAAGCTCGACGTACTTTTGCTGCCAACTTCGCCTACCACTTATACAGTAGAAGACATGCTGGCCGATCCAATCGTCAAGAACAGCCATTTCGGACGCTACACCAATTTTGCCAACCTGTTCGGCTACGCAGCCATCGCCATTCCGGCCGGCTTTGATGACGAGGGCCATCTGCCGGCAGGAGTGACACTGGTTGGACCTGCCTTCAGCGACGACGCTCTTGCACCGTTTGCCGATCAGATGCATCGCGCGCTTTCAGCCGGCATGGGCAAGGATCGCACCGCCACCCTGCCTGAAGCTGCAAAGGTATACGTACCCGATGATGGCATGATCGAGATCGTAGTCGTCGGCGCGCACCTGACCGGAATGCCGCTCAACCCTGAATTGACGAGCGGCGGTGGCAAGCTGGTTAAGAGCTGCCGTACCGCAGGCGACTACCGGCTTTACGCCCTACCGGACACCACGCCCCCCAAACCCGGCCTCATCCGCGATCCGAGCTTTGATGGCGCTGGCCTTGAAGTTGAAGTCTGGAAACTTCCGGCAGCTGCCTTCGGTCAGTTTGTCGCCAATATTCCGGCGCCGCTCGGCATCGGCAAGGTGACACTCGATGACGGCTCCACCGTATCGAGCTTCCTGTGCGAGGCCCATGCTCTGAAGGATGCGCAGGAAATCACCGCTCTTGGCGGATGGCGCGCATTTATCAAGAACATGGCCTGAGGCTTCTGAACGGGCGCCATTGGCAAAGGCATGCGGCGCAAAAAAGCGAAATACCACCGGCCATAGTTTTGGTCGGTGAAGGGTAAAGTATTGGAACAGTGGTGCCACTTGAACGATCAGCCAGGTGCTTCAAACTGCCTGTCGTTGAAATCGTCGGTCGATCAGTGCTTCAACTTTTCGGCAATCGTGCTGAGAGTAATTGTCCAGTACTCCCCAACTGCAGACCGCTTAACCATCCAAATTTCAAATCCGAGCTAGCAGGAGACTTTGCAACACCCCCGTCAAGACGCAAAGCCGATGCCCAGGCGATCAAGTGTGCGAAGCATGAGGGAGCGATATCCCGTCTCATCTTCGCGCTCAAGGTCACGTTGGGTCCACTTCACCGCGAGGCTGCAAAACGGTTCCGGCGGAAATGGAACGGGACGGCAGCGCGCCATTTTCAGCTCGGTGCGTTCCGTTCGCTTGCCTTCCAGGATATCCAGCATCAGCAAGGCAGCAAAGCGGGATGCGGAAACGCCTTGACCGGTAAAGCCCAACGCATAGGCAAGGGAGCCCGACATGGCTGTGCCGGCAAAGAATGTCATACGCGCAGACGTATCGATGATACCGCCCCAACAATAATCAAACTTGATACCCGAGAGCTTGGGAAAGACCGCAAGAAAATTGGCTTCCAGGGTTGAAAACGACGCCTGACGATTGAGAAGCGCGGGATCGCGTCGCCGGCCCCGGTGGTAAATGGCATCAAAACCACCCCATAAGATCCGGTTGTCCGCGGTCTTGCGCGAATAGTGAAACCGGTTCCCGCTATCGGCGATACCGTACCGACCGGTCCAACCAATGGCCTCCAACTGCGCGTCGGATAATGGCTCTGTCATAAGGGCGTAATCAAAAATGGGAAGGATCATTGGGCGCAAGCGCCTGAGCAGCGGGATATCCGCATTTGTGGCAATGATCACTTTGGATGCCGTCACGTTCCCTTGTTCGGTGGCGAGCCTGATCTTTCCACCGACCTGCTCAAGCGCATCTACTCTCGTGTGTTCGTAAATGCCAACGCCCCGATCGAGACAGGCCCTTCGCAATCCTTGCACCAGTTTCACCGGGTGAACCAATGCATAGTTTGGCTCGAAAAGGCCCGCGCTGTAGACAGGACTATCAAGCCGATCGGCAAGGGATTGACCTTCCAGAAACTGCGCCTCGATACCGTTGCGGGCATAGCTTCGCTGGAGCCCACGCAAACCTTCAACCTGCCAGGGCTTTGCAGCCAGGTTTAATTTGCCCGAGCGTTCAAATTCGCCATCGATACCATAGAGTTGCAGATCTGTTTCAAGCTCATCCAGGTTTTCCCGCCCCAGCCGAATAAGCGTATCGGCCTCATCGGACCAACGTGTCTGCGCGTTCGTCACGCCATGGGAAATGCTGGGCGCGCAAAAGCCACCATTGCGCCCGCTGGCAGCAACGCCACAGATATCGGCCTCGACCACGACAATCTGTGCATCAGGCCACCGTTCCCGTGCCTTCAGCGCGCTCCAGAGACCAACGAAGCCACCACCAACTATGGCGATTTCGCTGGTAATGTCTTGCTTAAGGGCCGGGCAGTCATCCCGATGCGCAAGACCTTCTAGCCAGAATGGCGTCCGAGACGCCGGGTCAAAACGTGCTTGCCCGGTCATGAGGGCTCCATTGAAAATATTCTAGTCATGTCAGTTGAAGCGCTTGCAACACCGACGAAATACGGCCCTATCCATGGCAAGAAATTGTGGGGTCAGGCGCGCGTTTGGTCCAAGCGGCAAGAGATATTATTCCTTGATATACCAGCCCCATGTCTTCGTCGCATCGAAGCTGGTGATCTGTTTGACTTCGAGATAATTGGACAGGCCCCAGCTACCAAGCTCCCGACCAATTCCGGATTGTTTGTAGCCGCCCCATGGCGCTTGCGTGAAAGTCGGCTGTGAGCAGTTGATCCAGACAATGCCGGCACGGAAGGCACGGGCGACGCGGTCGCAGCGCTCAAGGTCGTCAGACATGACGGCTGCTGCAAGGCCAAAACGGCTGTCATTGGCCATGCGGATTGCGTCTGCCTCATCCCGGAAGGTTTTGACGCAGACCACCGGGCCGAAGATTTCTTCACGCCAGACGGTGTTGTCCTCATCCATATCGGTGAGGATCGTCGGCTCGAGAAAATACCCCCTGGCAAGATCCGCCGGGCGTTTGCCACCATATGCGATCCGCGCGCCACCGGTGACACCACGCTCAATCATTGCCAGGATCTTTTCCTGCTGGCCCTTGGAGACCAGCGGCCCCAGAAGGACGCCGTCTTCCAGCCCATCGCCAATCTTGATTTTTGCGGCTTCTGTCACAAGCCTCTCCAGGAAGGCAGGATACAGACTTTCCTCGACGAGGACGCGAGATGTGGCAGAGCAGACCTCTCCCTGGTTCCAGAAAATGCCGAACATCACCCATTCAACCGCTTTTTCGACATCGCAGTCGGCAAAGACGACGAAGGGCGATTTTCCGCCCAGTTCCAGGCTGATGTTCTTGATGTCGCGGGCGGCTGCGGCCATGATCTTGCTACCCGTCGGAACGGAACCTGTGAAGGCCAGTTTGTCGACCAGGGGATGTTCAGAAAGCGGCTGACCGGCGTCGGGACCAAGACCCGTAACAATGTTGAGTACACCCGCAGGCAGTCCCGCATGCTCGACGATCGCACCAAGTTCGAGCGCCGTGAGCGGGGTCAGTTCAGACGGCTTGAGCACCATTGTGCAGCCTGCGGCCAGCGCCGGCGCGACCTTCCATGAAGCCATCAGCAAAGGATAATTCCACGGGATGATGGCGCCGGCGACGCCAATCGGCTCGCGTACTACCTTCGAGGTGAAACGGCTGTCGCCAAGATCGATCTGTTCTTCCGCTGAAACATCCATTTGCTCGGCAAGATCGGCATAATAGGAAAAGCAGCCCGCCGTATCTTCAATGTCCCAAATCGCTTCCGGTAGTGGCTTGCCATTATCCATGACCTCAATGCGAGCAAGCTCTTCCTTGCTCGCCAGGATGCCGTCGGCAATCTTGCGCAGGGTTGCGGCTCGAGCAGCGCCGCTCATCTTTGGCCAAGGCCCCTCATCGAATGCCTTGCGGGCAGCCCTCACGGCCCGGTCGACATCCTCTGCCGTGGCGGCCGGTGCATGGGCAAACACCTCTTCTGTGGCTGGATTGGTCACCGTAAACTGCCCACCGTGGGCAGGAGCCGACCATTGACCATCGATAAAGAGCATGTCGCGCATGGGAAGTGTCCTTTCCGTCTCAGGCCCGAGCCAGTTTAGGTTTCTGGCTTTCGGTGATGGTTTTCAGAATGGCGCTGGCTGCCCGGCTGACGCCGGCATGCGCTTGCATGACAGCAGCATTGGTTTTCAGCCGTGTTCGCATCGTCTCATCGCCAAGCAGATCCGTGATCATGGCGACAAGGTCACGCTCGTTCCAGTCATAGCGGGGGAGAGCAGCTCCGACATTCGTTTCCAATGCCCTGCGTGCGTTGTCGTGCCCGTCCCAGCAATATGGCATGACAATTGACGGAACGCCGAAATAGAGCGCCTCGCAGAAGCTGTTGTTGCCACCGTGATGGACAAACAAGCTCGCCTGGCTCACAACCGACGGCTGGGGGAACCAGCTATCGACAAAGACATTGTCCGGCACGTCGCTATACTCGTCGCGCCAGGGCCCCGCATTGACGAGAAAGCGATAAGGCAGGTCAGCATAGACTGCGATCATGCGCTTGATCATGGAGACATCCATAGCGCCCAGCGAGCCGAAACTGGTCAGAACCAGCGGCGCTTCGTTGTGTGCCGCAAACCGTGGCGGCTGGTAATCGGCCTCGCGGCGGACGCAACCATCGAGAAATACAAAGCGATCGGGATCGAGCGGCGTTTGTCGGTTGTGGCGGATGATGTCCGGCGCAAGCAGGAGGTTCAGCCAGGGAGAAGGGTCGAGAAAGGAAGGTGCAGGTGGTGCCTTGAGACCGCAATCGGCAACAAAGCCGGTAAACCGCTTGTGGGCCGACGCTGTGACGGCCTCATAGGCCTCCCTAAAGGTCGTCCATTCCAAACTCGGTGATCCACCGCAGCCTGAAAGATAGGGCGGCACGGACACATCTGCGATCTCGGTCTCTGCACAGGAAACCACACGGATCCAGGGAACACCGGCATTGGCGATCGCCGGGAACATCACCACATTGTCAAGCACGATGGCATCCGGTTTCAACCGTGTCAGCAATTGACGAAGCGGTTCCTCCACCTTGACGGCAGTATCGACGATGGCTTCCCATGTCGGGCCGACATAGTCTTTCAACTGCTCCAAAGGGGATCGTCTGAACGCGTCTTGATGCCGACTGATAAAGTCGTTCCAGTCGGTGGAGGCTGAGGGATCATCCTCACCGAGCTGATATTCCGTAAAGCCATATTCTGCAAACACGCCACTAAAGCCTGGGTGACATATGAAAACGGGCCTCGCCCCCAAACGCCGCAACTCTTGGGCAATCCCGACACAATTGAGGGCCGCACCGAAACTGGCTTCCGGGAAGAGGGCGATGGTTTTGCTGGAATTCATGTCTGAACGTTCTGACTATCGGGATAGACGCTTGATGGCTGCGGGCACCCCGCGTCCGGCAAGCTTTG
Organism: Agrobacterium sp. ES01; assembly: GCF_050320885.1. Lineage (NCBI taxonomy): Bacteria > Pseudomonadati > Pseudomonadota > Alphaproteobacteria > Hyphomicrobiales > Rhizobiaceae > Agrobacterium > Agrobacterium sp. ES01. Next base: position 118,882 of record NZ_JBNQTH010000007.1, on the reverse strand, counting down.
GTCGCTGGGTTTGTGATAATTGCAGATGCACCCGCATCAGGTCTGCGGCAAGAGCCATCTGGCCGCGCTCGATCTGCTGCAGGATCAGCAGATGCTCGTCATTGGACTGCATAAGCCGGAATGTTCCGACATGCGCCGTCTGCGGCAGGGCAAAGCGGCGGCGATGGTGGCTCGTTAGCGTCTCGGCCATGAAGGGATTGCCGCAACAGCGGGCAATCAGGAGGTGAAAATCCATATCCGTGCGCTCGAACAAACGCCGGTCAAAACTGATCTCGTCCATGCCTTTCAGCATCAGCATGGATTGCCTGAGCGACATGATCGCGGTTGCGTCACGCTTGAAATCCGGCATCGTCAGCGCCAATGGCTCGCTTGCCAACCTGAATTCGAAGCTCTTTGCTGCGGCATCGGCACCGATCGCAAACTGCTTGAGTGTCCATTGCTGACCTGCACCGCGTTCGGCCAGATTGTCCTCCGACAGTTTCATCAGCGCATTTTGTACCGTCTGTCGCGTTGCTTCATAACGCCGCTGCAACGCGGCCACCGTTTGACTGTCCGCAAGACGACCGGCGGCGAGATCACGCAAGATTGCGCCGTGCAGATCATCTTCATCTGAACCGGAAAATTCGCTATCCAGCCGTGCTGCCATGACCGGATCGGCGGCAAAGCGGTAACCACCTTCTGTGTCCGCGACCACCATTCCCTTGTCTGCCAGCAGCTGCAGCGCCTTCCTCACAGGGGTTCGCGAGACATTGCAAAGATTAGCGAGCGCCTGCTCTGCCAGACGTTCACCCGGTGCCATGCCACGCTCGATTGCGAGCTCCAGTATTTTTTGCGCCAATTCGACATGTCGACGATTGGGCTTTTGTGCGCTGTCCGCCATGCGACCTCTGCTTCTTGTCGAGATCATGCTGCCTATATACATACCGATTGGCAAGGGGCGCGGTGCACTGTGTACTAAATTCTGCCTAACCTCAAATTCCCTATTGACGTATTTTTTTCATAAATAATACTGCTTGAGTAGGCGACAGAGACCGCAGAAGCGGCGGCGCCTCCAAAGAGGCAGGAACGAATTCGAAAAAGGGGAGCGTCCCGTGACGACCAAACATCGATTCAGCGTGCGCCATTGCGCCGCCAAACTTTTGGCTACGGCAGCTATCATCAGTATTGCTGGCACCGCCAGTGCGGCCGATCTCGTGATTTCCAACTGGGACGGCTACATGGCCCCCGACATTGGCGATAGCTTCAAGGCGGCGACCGGTCTGGAAATAGAAGTGGTGAACCACGCCACCAATGAAGAGATCATGGGCAAGCTCATGGCAAGCAAGGGGAAGGGCTACGACGTCGTCTTCGTCTCCTCGCCGTTTGCCGAAGTTCTGCATGGACAAGGACTGGCCGAACCAATTGACAAGGCCGCCATACCCAATCTTGCCAATCTCTATCCGGAAGCCTCGGCATTGGCTTACGATCCAGGCACGGAATATTCCGTCCCCTATACCTGGGGCACGACGGGACTCTGCTACCGCGCCGATCTTGTCAGCGGCACGCCTGACAGCTGGATGGATCTGTTGCAGCCGGCAGACGACATCAAGGGCAAGATCACAATGCTGGCGACCGATCGCTGGCTGATGGCAGCAGGCGAACTCGCCAAGGGCTACTCCGTCAATGAAACCGATCCAGCCAAGCTGGAAGAAGTGAAGGACCTTTTGATCTCGGCCAAGAAGACACTGCTGGCCTACGACGACACCACATTCTACTCCAAGCTGGTTTCCGGCGAAGCCTCGCTCGTGCATGCCTGGGATGGCTGGTGCAATTACGGCATCGGTGAAAATGCCGACATCAAATATGTTATCCCGAAAGAGGGATCCGATCTGTGGGTCGACACCATCGTCGTGATGAAGGGGTCGGAGCACAAAGATGCTGCGATGAAGTTCATCAACTTCATCCTCGACGCCAAGAACCACGCCTGGGCGGCGGAAAACATCCTCTACAAGGTTCCCAACAAGGCTGCCATGGAGAGCCTTGATCCGTCGCTCGTCGAGCAGTATCCGAATATGGGGATGAAGCCCGAGGAACTGGTGCAGTACGAACTGCTTCGTGACCTAGGACCGGCCCAGAAGGATTTTTCGCGCATCGTGAGCGAAATCAAGGCCGCCAACTAAGCTGCAGGCATCTCGCCTGAAGCACTGTGAAAACCCTCTTCTCCCGCTTGGGAGAGGAGGAATGCCATTCACTGGAATCCTTCATGTCCTTCAACGCCGCCAAGCCAAACCTGCTCGCCCTGCCGGCCCTGTTGTGGCTTGTGGCATTCATGGTCGTGCCCTGCGTGATCGTGCTCTCCTATGCGTTTTTCGAGCGCGGGGTCTGGGGCGGTGTGGAATACACGTTCACGCTTGAGAATTTCCAACGCGTGGTTGATCCGCTCTATGCGAAGATCTTTTTGACATCGGCGCGGATTGCGGGACTGGCAACCTTGATCGCTGTTCTGATTGCCTATCCTGCAGCCTATGCGCTCAGCCGTGCTCCGCGCATTAGTCAGCCGACGCTGCTGTTCTTTGCCGTGCTACCATTCTGGTCGAATTATCTGATCCGCACGTATGCCTGGATCGTGCTTTTGAACCGCGAGGGGCTCTTTAACAATCTGCTGCGGAGCATGGGCTATACCGGCGAGCCACTCTCCATGCTCTATAGCGAAGGCGCGGTGATTACTGGTCTCGTCTACAATTATTTACCCTTCGTCATACTCGCTATCTATTCTACCCTGTCACGGCTCAACCCGGAACTGGTGGAAGCATCCCGTGACCTTGGCGGCGGACCTGTGCAAACCTTCTGGCGGGTGACGTTGCCGCTCACCATGCCGGGCATCGCGGCAGGTGCCGTGTTCATCTTCGTCTTGTCTATCGGCAATTTCGTCACGCCAGCACTGCTGGGCGGCGGACGCTTCCAGATGATCGGGAATGTTGTCTATGACCAGTTCCTGTCGGCCAATGACTGGCCCTTCGGAGCGGCCCTCGGCATGGTGTTGATTGTTATCATGGTGGCGCTGTTGATGTTGCAGGCCCGCGCGACCGAATCGGCATCGGGCGAGCGCACCCGGGAGGCAGATTGATGGCTCTGCGATCGCCCAAATGGCCAGGACGCACAGTGCTCGTCGCCGTGTTTGGCTTTCTTTACCTTCCAATCGCGGTTCTTGTCCTGCTGTCTTTCAACGCGGCCGGGCTGCCGACAACCTGGTCCGGCTTTTCGATCAAGTGGTATGTTTCTCTTGCCAGTAACAGCGACATTCTCGGTGCGGCCTGGAATACGTTGGTCGTCGCCATCGTTGCGACGATGATCGCCACAATTCTCGGCACCTTGCTCGCCATCGGCATGGAGACCCGCCGTCGCAAGAGCACAGGATTTGAAGCCTTGGCCTTTGCGCCAATGGTGATCCCTGACATCGTGCTGGCGGTAGCGCTTCTCACATTCTTCTCGTTGCTGAACGTCACCCTCGGTCTGCACACGATCATCATCAGTCACGTGATTTTCGATCTCGCTTTCGTTTGCTCGGTTGTGCGCGCTCGCTTGAAAAATTTTGACTATTCGATCGTGGAAGCATCGCGGGATCTCGGGGCCGGCAGTTGGACGACGTTCTGGCGGGTGACATTTCCCGTGCTGCTACCGGCCATCATTGCCGGCGCACTTCTCGCCTTCACGCTGTCGGTCGACGAGTTCATCATCGCTTTCTTCACAGCGGGCGCCGGGCGCTCCTCGATCACCTTGCCCATCCAGATCTATTCGATGATCCGCTTCGGCATCACGCCCGAAATCAACGCGCTTGCGACCATTGTGATGGCCATCAGCGCAATTGCCTTGCTTCTCTCCCAGAAGCTGAACAAAGAACAGATGCAATGAACGCAATCGCCCCCCCTTCAGAACCGATCCTGTCGATCGACCGTTTGTCGAAGTCATTCGGTCCGATTACGGCGGTCGATGCCGTATCTCTCGATATCCGTCGAAACGAGTTTTTTGCGCTTCTCGGTCCATCGGGCTGCGGCAAGACCACTCTGCTTCGCATGCTGGCAGGTTTTGAGAACCCGACGGGCGGACGTATCTTGCTGGAAGGCCAGGACATTTCTCCGTTGCTGCCGGAAAAGCGACCTTTGAATCTGATGTTCCAGTCCTATGCGTTGTTTCCCCATATGAGCGTTCGCAAAAACCTCGCTTACGGGCTGGAGATGGAGCGCCTTGCCAAGGGTGAGATCAAGCGCCGGGTCGACGAAATTATGGCGGTCACCGATCTTTCACAATTTGCAGATCGCAAGCCCGAGCAACTATCCGGCGGCCAGAAACAGCGCGTTGCGCTCGCACGCGCGCTCGTCAAACGGCCGAAAGTACTGTTGCTTGATGAGCCGCTGGGTGCGCTCGACAAGAAGCTGCGCGAGCGGATGCAACTCGAATTGAAACGTCTGCAACACGAGGTGGGCATCACCTTCATCATTGTGACCCACGACCAGGAAGAGGCCCTTGTGATGGCCGACCGAATGGCGATCCTGAAGGATGGGCAATTGTTGCAGTGCGGCTCGCCTGAGGAGGTATACGAAACGCCTTCTGACAGGTTCGTCGCAAATTTCATTGGCGTGATGAATTTCATCGAGGGCACGGTCGATACCCAGGGAATATTTACGGCACCGGGCATTCGTATGGCCATTGTAGACGCCGATACGGGCATGGCGACACTCGCGGTGCGTCCCGAAAACATGATGGTGGTAGCGCCGGGCGAAGGCTTTGAAGGGCGCATCGCAGACGTCGCCTATCACGGTCTCGATCGCGTCCTTCACATTCGGATCACTGCCAGCGAGACACCGATCCAGGTCCGGGTCGCCGCCAGTTCGGCTATGGGTCTGGCCCCAGGAAACAGCATTCACATCGCAATCGATCCGCGCCGCGTCAGGTTGTTTGCGCACTAAGAAAGGGGAGCCCAATGTCAAAAACAATCGCATTCTTTCCGGAAGCCGCCTTCGGGCCAGCACTGAATTCCGTGGGCATTGCCCAGGCCGTGGAAGCGCTTGGTCACAAGGCCGTTTTCCTGTCCGACCCAGGTTTCGTGTCGGTATATGAAGGCTATGGTTTTGAGGCTCACGCGGTCAACCTATCTGAACCGATGCCAGCGGAGCAGATGGCCAAATTCTGGGAAGACTTTATCAACGGACACATTCCGAACTTCCGCAAAAGCCCCTACGACCAGGTGGACAACTATGTGAAGGATTGCTGGACGGCCATCGTCGACAGCGCCAAATGGGCGGAGAAGGACCTGCCGGGTGTACTGGCGAAGATCGAGCCGGATCTGATCTGCGTCGATAATGTGATCTTGTTCCCGGCGATCAAGCAGTATGGCAAGCCCTGGGTGCGCATCATCTCGTGCTCGGAGAACGAGATCGAGGATCCCAAGATCCCCCCTCACCTCTCCGGCTGCAGCGCCAGTGATTATGCCTGCCACGAAGCCTATCGCGACCACTTCAATGCAGTGATCAAGCCGATCCATGATGACTTCAATGCGTTCCTAGAGGGCGCAGGTGAAGAGGCCTATCCAATTGGGCAGTTCTTCGAAGCGTCGCCCTTCATGAACCTTCTGCTCTATCCTGAAGCCGTAAAGTTCGAACGGGAGCACCCGCTGGACCCCAGCAAGTTCCAATACCTTGAAGGTTGCGTGCGAACCGAGAAACCTTATGCGGTACCGAGCTTCAAGACGAACAACGACAAGCCCCTGCTCTATGTCTCGTTCGGGAGCCTGGGTGCCGGCGATACCGAACTTCTGAAGCGCATCATTGCGACGGTCGGCACACTCCCATACCGGGCGCTTGTCAATGTCGGGGATTATATGGGCGAATACAAAGATGTGCCGGATAATGTGATCATCGACAGTTGGTTCCCGCAGCCGTCCGTCATCCCGCAGGTCGATGCGGTGATCCATCACGGAGGCAACAACTCCTTCACGGAGTGCCTCTACTTCGGCAAGCCTGCGATCATCATGCCTTATGTCTGGGATGGCCACGACAATGCCACCCGCGTCGATGAGACAGGGCACGGATTCAGGATGCCCCGCTATGACTGGACTGATGCCGATCTCGCCGCCAAGCTCGACGCCTGCATCAATAATCCCGCGATGGCGTCAAAACTTGCAGCGACCTCAGCCCATATGCAGGCCCATAATGGTCCCCAAAAGGCAGCCGCTATTCTCGATGAGCTGGTGAAGACGGGAGCATTCCGTGGTTGAGACACTGAAATCTTCTGCACCCCATATTCATAACGCAACGACTTTTGATGATCTTGTGGACTGGGGCGTTCAGTCAGACAGTCTCGAAGGGCAGTCTCACTCGTCAGGGCGCCTGTTGTTCAAGGGTCCAAATAATCAGCCCGAAACGGGTATTTGGGTCTGCACGCCCGGGCGTTGGCGGCTTTCCATTCCCCGCGACGAATTCTGCCACTTTGTCACCGGGCGGGCCGTTTACACGTCTGACGGCGGCGAGGTCATTCATATCGGCCCTGGTACCGCCGTCATGTTTCCAGCCGGCTGGACCGGCGAATGCAACGTCATCGAGACGATGCGCAATATCTACATTCTCGTTTAGGAAGTGAGCCACAATGACGACCACACCGCTGATGCACAATCCGCTGGAACTGGACGACCTCAAGGACTGGGGCGTCATCCCCACCATGATCGAAGGGGAGAGTTATACCTCGGGCCGGGTGATCCACAAAGGTCCAAATGGCGAGAGCGAATGTGGGCTCTGGGTCTGCACCCCAGGCAAATGGAACTGCCATGTCACCCGCGACGAATTTTGCCATTTCCTCGAAGGGCGCTGCACCTATGTGCACGAGAGTGGTGAAATCATCGAAATCACCCCCGATACAGCAGCCTTCTTTCCTCAGGACTGGAAAGGCGTCTGCACGGTCCATGAGACCATCAAGAAGGTCTACATGATTCGCTGATCAGAGGCGGTACAAGTTCCCTTGCAATGACTGAAGGTAATCTCATGTTCGATCCTGCGGCGCCGTCCCTTTACCGCCATCCTGTCTATTTATCCGCAAAGGGACAGCGGCATCCGGTCATCGACCCGGCAACACTTCGGGCTGTCGGTGAGATTGCCGAGACCACACTTGAGGAAATCGAGGCGGTGCTGGATGCTGCAACGGCGGCCCAGCGGCAGTGGAAGAAGCTCGACGCCAAGAGCCGTTCGATGACTCTTCATCGCATCGCCAACCGCATTGAGGCAACGGATATGCGACGCTGTGCCGAACTGATGTCGCGGGAGATGGGCAAGCCCTATCCAGAGGCAATCGGCGAGGTTGCCAATTGTGCAGGTGCTTTCCGCTATTTTGCGGAAATGGCGCGCGACGACGGCGGCAAGGTTGCCGGCACGACCCAGGCAGGCTCGTTCCAGCACGCGCGTTATGAGCCGCTGGGGCTTTCGGTTCACATCATGCCATTCAATTTTCCGATCCTCCTGATGTGCTGGACAGTCGCGGCTTCACTCGCCTCAGGCAATGGCTGCATCATCAAACCGGCGCTGGCGACCACGCTTTCGACATTGGAATTCATGGGTGTTTTCGAACCACTGCCGGATGACCTCGTCGCATGCCTGCCTGGCGGCGTAGATGTAGCACAAGCGCTGATTGCATCTCCCAAGACCCATGCCGTTGCGTTTACCGGGTCGGTTGCGGCCGGCAAATCTGTTGCCATGGCGGCAGCGGCCCAGATGAAACCCGCGGTCATTGAGGCAGGTGGGTCAGATCCGCTTATCGTGACCGCCAACGCGCCATTGGACGTCGCCGCTTCCGGCGCCGTGACGGCGGCCTTCCACATGTCTGGCCAGGTCTGCACCTCCGCAGAACGCTTCTATGTGGTGGACAGCGTCCATGACGCATTTGTGGAGAAATTCGCAACGGAGACCCTCCGGCTGCGCATTGGCAATGGCCTGGCCAAGGCAGAAATCGGCCCTCTCGTCTCGGAAGCGGCGCGCGCCAAGGTGATCCGCCTGGTCGAAGACGCCAAGGCAAAGGGCGCCACTGTGGTAGTTGGCGGGAATATCCCGGACAGCGAACCTGTCGGATGGTTCTATGAACCGACGATCCTCACCGGCTGCACTGCCGATATGGCGATAATGAGGGAGGAGTGCTTCGGTCCGGTCGCCGCCATCATGCGGGTTGCAAGCTTCGACGAAGCGATCGAACAGGCAAATGACAGTGATTTCGGTCTTGGCGCCTCCGTGTTCACCACATCGCTGGAAGAAGCAATGGAAGCGGCAGATCGTCTGGAAGCGGGAATGGTCTGGGTCAATAACCCGCTGATCGACAACGACGCGCTGCCCTTTGGTGGCTGGAAAAAATCCGGCCTCGGTCGCGAGCTTTCAAGGCTTGGTCTCGAAACTTTCCGGCGCTCCAAAATGGTCATCATTGACCACAAGCCCGTTATCCAGGACTGGTGGTATCCATATCCGGACAACTGGTTTTACGATGCGGAGGGGCGCAAGCACGTTTCGTGATTGGGAAATTTGTCGGCTCGGCCGCGGTCATGGGAGCCGGCTATGGCCAACAGGCTCCGTCTGACACTTCTACAAGACGATTCAAGGGCATGGCTGAACCGCGTTTGCGCGCTCAGCCATTCCTTGCCCAGCAGACACCGGTTGGCATGGGCGTGATCATCCTCAATCGAATACTCGCCCACGGACGCCTGAAGTGCGAGGGCGCTCTGCGATAAGCGTCCCTCGCTCGCGCGATCATACCATTGCCTCAGACCTTCTCCTTTTGCGCTTCGCCGTAATGGGCAAAGGTCGCGGCGAAGCGGCCATTAATATACTCACCTGAGGTCACCGGTTCGTATTTCGCTGGATGTGCTTCGTCGACACAGCTTGGAAGAGCGTCAACGACCGTATCGTAGTTTGGACCGAAGAAGAACGGGATGGAATAACGTTCCTTACCGGAACGATTGATTGCCCGATGCACAGTGGAGGCAAACAGATCATTGGTCCAGCGGGCCATCTGGTCACCAACATTGACGACGAAACAGCCGGGAATCGGATCGGCAGCAATCCAGTCTCCGGATGCATTCAGGACCTGAAGGGCAGAAATACCTTCCTTCTGCGCCAGGATCGTGAAGCATTCATAATCCGAATGTGCGCCGATGCCGATCTGCTTTTCGTCAACCTCGCCATACTGCGGCGGGTAATGCAGAACGCGCAGGGTCGCCAACGGCTTGTCGACCATCTTATCGAAATACGTTTCTTCGAGGTCGAGCGCCAGGGCGAAGGCATGCAGCAGGTTACCGCTCAATTTCAGCATCTCGGCGTGATAGGTCTCGAGCGACTTGCGAAACTCCGGCATGGCGTCGGGCCACTGATTGGGACCATAGAGTACTTTGCCAGCCAACACATCCGGGTCGCCTGCCGGCACATCAAGCGCAATATCATAGGACTGGTGGAGATCCCCGCGCGCGCTGGGATCGGTGTTTTCCTCCAGCATTGCCGCATAGCCACGATTGTTCTTCGACTTGGAAACGTGATTTTGCATCTTCGTTTCGTCGGGAAGCGCAAAATAATCCTCGGCCACGTCGAAGGTGGAATCGATTACCGACTGCGGCACGTGGTGGTTCTTGATGTAGAGAAAGCCCACCTCCGTGCAGGCCTTGCGGAGTTCTGCTGCGAGCTTTTCCTTGGCCGCCTCATCGCCGCTGAACATCGGCTCCAGATCGATAATCGGAATCTGGTCGAAGCTGACGCGCTCTGGGTCAAGCCCGGTGTTTTTCATGACGCGCGCGCCATTACCGGTTTCTACTGCTTTCATGGCGATGAACCCTCTTCTGTTTCATTGGGTAAGTGAATGCTTTCAACGTAGTAGCGCGGTCCCGTGAACACAAAACCGGGCGAAAAATAGCGGCGACAGACATCCATGAAGGCCTCCATCTTGCGTGACGACGCATGGGGACGGGTGATCTGTATGCTGACGCGCCGTTCGGCTGACGCCCAGCTATCAAGCAAGGGAACGAGGTGACCACGTTCGCATTCGAGCGCGGTGAAAAACCGCGGCAAATAGGCGATACCCTCGCCGGCGACTGCAAAATACTTGATCGTCCAGTAGTCGTTGGCGATCAGGTTGCTGCGCGGCAGAATGCTTTCCCGTGCAGCCCCGTTCTGTAACCACCAATGCTGCAATCCGGATGGCATGCGGTAGACGATGCCTTGATGCTCGGCGAGATCGCGCGGGTTTTTGGGCATGCCAGCGCGTTCGATATAGGACTTGCTGGCAAACAGCGCGAAGGTCGCGGTCGAGAGCGTCTCGCCCTCCTCTTCATCCTCGTCCCAGGAAATCACGGCATCGAGCGTATCCAGGCTCTCAGCCGAGAAAAAGGCGCTGGTGGAAAAGAAGGTAAGCTCGATGTCCACTTTGGGATAAAGTCGTCGAAAGGCAATCAGCATCTGCGCGTAGAAAGCCGTTCCGAATTCACCACGGGCGCCGATGCGCAGCGTGCCGGCGACATCATCGCTGAGTTCGGTCACGGCGGCGCGCGCCGCATCACAGCTCTCCTGAATCTTGCGCGCATGGGTCAACAACGTCTGCCCGGCATCGGTCAGGATCAGCTTGCGACCAACCCGTTCGAAAAGCTCCACATTCAGATCATTCTCGAGATGCTTCAAGCGCAAGCTCAGCGTCGACTTCGGCAAGCCATACAGTTTCGCGGCCGCAGAGAGCGAACGCAATTCGGCAATTTTCACGAATGATGTCAGCGCTTCGGTATTCAAGAATGATCGTCCATAATTCTGAACAAAATGATGAATTTTTGGGCATGATTATTTTTATTGCATGAACGAACGTAATCGGCTTTCATGCACTGCACAAGATCAATTTCAGTCGTGCGAAAGCGCGGCCACCTTCCAATACAAAGCCGTCGCCGGACGGCGAAAGTGCCATGGGCGATCAACCGATGGCTGGGCACAGATTTAGGCAAATAGGGGAACGATAAATGACAATCCGCATGCACAAGAACTCGGCAAAAGCCTGTCTCGCCGTTGCAACCGGGGTACTGCTTTCAACATTTGCAACCTCCAGTGTCTACGCTTTCACGTTGGACGGCCCGCCGAAAGTTGCCTTCATCTATGCGAGCTCGGCTGTCGACGGTGGCTGGAACGAGTCCATCGAAGCCGGTCGAAAGGCGGTTGAAGACGAACTCAAGGTTCCAGTGGCCGTCACCGAGAACATTCCCGAAGAGGCAACGAAGCTGCGGGCGGCAATCGATCTCTACGTGAAGCGCGGCTTCAACATCATCGTCGGCACAACCTACGGATATTCGGCCCCGATGGCCGAGGCTGCCAAGGCCTATCCCAATGTGGCGTTTCTTAGCGCCTCAGGCACCGAAAACGGCCCTAATATGGAGAGCTTTTACGCCCGCACCTATCAGGCGTGGTATCTGGCCGGCATTGCTGCCGGTGAGGCGACCAAAACCAAGAAGATCGGCATTCTGGCAGGCTTCCCCGTTGGTGTTGTGAACTGGGACATTAACAGCTTCGCGCTCGGCGCTCAGTCAGTCGATCCGTCCATCGAGACCGTAGCAGTCTTTACCAACTCGTGGTGGGATCCGGTCAAGGAAGGTCAGGTTGCCCAGGCAATCCTCGACCAGAAGGCGGATGTTCTCGCCACCAATCTGAGCGCGACATCAGCACTGGACGCTGCAGAAAAGGCGGGCGTTCCATCCATCGGCTTCCAGCTCGACATGTCCCATGCTGCGCCAAAGACAATCCAGACCTCGGTCGTGTTTCACTGGGATAAATATCTCGTACCAACGATCAAGGAGATCATCGATGGCAGCTGGATGCCCGAGGAATACGGCGCGTTTGATGGCCTGAGTACTGGCGTTGTTGGCCTTGCACCATTTGGGCCAACGGTCACCGACGAGACCAAGTCCAAAATAGCGGACGCCAAACAAGCCATTATCGATGGCAAGCTCGATCCTTTCCAGGGCCCGCTGAAAAAGCAGGACGGAACAGAGGTCGTGGCCGCCGGCAGCACGGTCGATGATGGCGCCCTTTGGAACATGAACTATTTCGTCAAGGGTATCATCGGCACCATGCCGGCCGAGCAATGACACTGCAGGCGAAAGAGCAAGAAGGTTGGCCGGCTGTTGCAGCCGGTCAACCGCCTGCGCTCGAAATGCGGGCCGTCAGCAAGGCCTTCGACGGCAAGCCAGCCCTGATCGACGCATTCTTCGACCTCGCCTGGGGCGAAGTTCATGCGATCGTGGGCGAAAATGGTGCCGGGAAATCGACGCTGATGAATGTCGCAGCTGGCGTTTATGCCGCCGACAGGGGCGAGCAGGCCGTTGACGGTGAGAGTATCAGTCCCCGTCGCCCATCGGAGGCGACAGCCGCGGGCATCGGCATGGTTCACCAGCATTTCCGACTGGTCGACAGCTTCACCGTAGCTGAAAACGTTTTGCTCGGGCTTGGACGCCACGCCACCATCCGCAGCATTGCGCAGGCGGCATCGGCAATACGAGCCAAGTCTACCGAAATCGGGTTGCCCGTCGATCCATTGCGTGTTGTTTCCACCCTGTCGATTGCCGAACGTCAGCGCGCCGAAATCGTCAAGGTACTGCTGCTTGGCGCCCGCATCCTGGTTCTGGACGAGCCAACGGCCGTGCTGACCGAGGAAGAGGCAGAAGCCCTTCTGTCCTTTATCCGGCGACTGGCGGGACAAGGCCATGCTATCGTCCTGATCACCCACAAGTTTCGCGAGGTCGCCGCATTCTGCGACCGCATCACCATCATGCGCCATGGAAAAACGGTATTGGCCGGCACCGTGGTTGCCGATATTTCCGAAACGGATGTCGGTCGATTGATGGTTGGTGAGACGCTGGCATCTGGTGCACCACCTGTGTGGGTGCCTGGAGAGGTCTATCTTCGGGTATCCGGCCTTTCTTCCCGTGACGGCACTGAAGGTCAGGGCATTACGGGCATGAGTTTCGACCTGCGTTCTGGCGAAGTACTTGGTATTGCCGGTGTTGGCGGCAACGGTCAGGAAGCACTGGTGTCATGCATGCTGGGGCTAAGCGTGCCTGCCGACGGTCAGATCCTGATTGGCGACGTCGATATCACCACCGCTACACCACGCGAGCGCCGTCTGGCAGGGTTGCGCGTCGTGCCCGCAGACCGGTTCGCAACCGGCCTCATTCGTGATCTTTCAATCGCCGACAATCTGGCGCTGACCCGGGTCTGCGATGGTGAATTCGGCAGTCCGCTTCTTCTGCGTCGCAAGCGAATGCGGTTGAACGCGGAAAGCGCAATCAAGGAATTTGACATTCGTGGAGCATCGCCTGCGCGTTCAACCGCATTGCTGTCGGGTGGCAATGCGCAAAAAGTGTTGCTGGCACGCGAGCTCGATCGCGATATGACGGCATTGGTTGCGCATTCTCCATCCCGCGGTCTCGATATCAAGTCGACCCAGTTCGTGCGCGCCGCCATCCAGCGTGCCGTCGAGAATGGCGCCGCCTGTCTTTTGATCAGCGAGGATCTGCAGGAGATACTGTCGCTGTCGCATCGGGTTGCCGTCATGAACAGAGGAACCATCGTCGGCAGCTGCGACGCAAGCGATGTAACCTCGGACTGGATCGGAGCTTTGCTGGCCGGCCATGCTTGATTCTGCCTTTCTTGTCCGCCGCCAGTCCCCCGGTTTCTGGTTGAGCAGCCTCTGTTATGTCGGCGGGCTCACGCTGGGGCTTGCCATTTCTGCCCTTTTGCTTGTGGGTGCGGGTGTGCCGCCGGAAGCGCTCATCGACGAGTTCCTGATCAACACTTTCCTCACCTCCGACGGTCTGGCGCAGACCGCAACAGCCGCTCTGCCGCTTATCCTCGTCGGCCTGTCTTCGGCCGTTGCCATGCGGGTGCGTTTCTGGAATATCGGCATCGAAGGGCAGCTCTGGCTCGGTGCGATGGCAGCCACCTGGATAGCGCTCGGTGGTGTCGTCCCAGATGCGCTTCAGTTGCCGGCGATGCTGTTTCTCTCCGTGGTTGCCGGAGCTCTTTGGATCGCCGTTCCGCTGGCGCTGAAACAGAAATTCGGGGTCAACGAGGTCATTACGACCCTGCTTCTCGGCAATGTCGCCTTTCTGCTCGTACAGCACATGCTGTTTGGGGCCTGGCGCGACCCGGCCAACAGCTTTCCCGTCACCGAGGCCTTTTCGACATCAAGCCAGTTTGCGGCACTCGGCTGGGGCCAGATGCATACCGGCTTCTGCGTGGTGATCGTCGTTACGGTGCTCATCTGGTTCGCACTGGACTATTCACGGCTGGGCTTTCATGCCGATGCCGTCGGTTTCAACGCGAAGACGACCCGCGCCGCCGGACTGCCTGTTGCCCGAACCGTGATTGGCCTCGTTCTTCTGTCGGGTGCATTGTCGGGGCTTGCCGGGATGCTCATCGTTGCCGGAACCGAGCATCGCCTCAACCAGTCGATCGGCAACGGCTACCTCTTCAGTGCCATCGTCATTGCCTATCTCGCCCGCGCCAAGCCACTTGGCGTTGTCATCGTCGCCTTCGCGCTTGGTGCCATCTTTACCGCAGGCAATGTGCTCAAAGTGTTTTACTCGATTTCAGAGGCAATGATCGTGCTGGTACAGGGCACGGTGCTGATGTCGATCCTGATGACACAGTTCTTCAGCACCTATTCACTGAGCCGGCGCGGCTGACGAAAAGGACACGGATCATGGATTTTCTGATCGGCTGGATAGCCATTGTCCCGAGCTATGCGATGCCCTTGCTGCTCGCCAGTCTGGGCCTGATCGTGTGCGAACGGGCTGGCATCCTCAATCTCGGTGCAGAAGGACTGATGGCAGTTGGTGCCATGACTGGTGCGATCAGCGTCCTGTCGGGAAGCGATCCCTGGACCGCGCTTGCCGCAGGCGCTGCTGCAGGCACGGCCCTTTCACTTCTGTTTGGAATAGCAACCGTGGTCTTTCGCGCAGATCATACGCTCGCCGGTCTGGGCGTCGTGGCAATCGGACTTGGCATGACCGGCGTCATAGGCAGGCCGTATGTGCAAAAGACCTTTCCGGGCATTTCCAATTTCGGCGATCTCTTTGGCATAGAACGGAGTTCAGGCTTTGGCCGCTTCATTGCCGTCCAAGATCCGATAACACTTGTTATGCCAGTTGCCGTTTTCCTGCTCTGGTGGTGGTTGCAGCGCAGCCGATCCGGTCTTTGTCTGCGCGCGGTCGGCGAGAACCCGGCAGCCGCCGATGTGGCCGGGATCGATATCCAGCTGACACAAATGGCTGCCGTGATCTTCTCAGGCCTGCTCTGCGGATTTGCCGGTGCATATCTTTGCGTGGCGACCAGCCATGTCTGGGTAGAGGGCATGATCGCTTCGCGTGGATGGGTGGCGGTTGCCCTTGTCATCTTTTCCCGCTGGAGCCCGGTGAGCGCGTTGCTCGGTGCCCTACTGTTTGGTAGCGCCGATGCTCTATCGCCGCGCCTGCAGGCAATCGGTGCTGATATTCCGGTCTACCTGATGATGACCCTGCCCTATCTGTTGACGCTCATCGTGCTGGTCCTCGGTTCGCTGACCGGACGCCATTCCGGTGAACCGTCGTTCCTTGGCCGAATTTATCTTCGCCAGGACAAGCACTAGGGACATTGCCGGTGCCGGATATGAATGGAAACAAAACATTGTAGATATCAGGCTCACATGAAGACGCGACAGATGAGCCGTTCACATCAACAGAACTCTCATTGCCAAAAGGGTTTGCGACGACCGCATCTCATGTAGGCATCCGGACGGCGAAAGTGCAGGTGCGAATAACTTGACAGAAGTTATCATGTATTGCATTCAACCGATCTGACGGCTTTGCAGTGTCCCGGAGGTTGCCATGGCCTTTCGTCCCCGTATGCAGGCGCATACCCGCAACTATCGCACACTGCAGCCACTGCGCGTACGCAGTTGGCCGGGTGTGGTTGCCGATGTCTGGCATGTCGAGGGTCGTTCTGGGGGGGCAGGCTTTTACCTTTCTCCAGACCCTCGCCTCGTGGTCTTTCTCGGGAGCCCGCCGACCAACCTCTCACTGCGCACCAGCGAGGCCGGCAAACCCATTACCGGTGTCGAAATGCTATATGTGCCGGCCGGCCGGCCCCTCTGGAGCTCCATGGAGGGCGAGGAGACATTCTCTCATCTCGATTTCCATCTTGAGGCGGGCCCACTGCAACAGAGGCTCGCCGGCCTGGTCCGGCCCGGAAGGCTTTCCGAGACGGTCATACTGGGCCATGAAGCCGAAATACGCGCTGCCCGGACGCTCGCCCGCATGGTGGCCGACGAGGTGGAGAGACCTTCGCGCCCCGCCTTGATGCTGGATGGCCTGCTATCCGCCATTCTCGCCGAGACCCTTAATCTGACGAACGAAGGCACGGACCATAGTGGCGGCTTGCCGCCGCGACAGATATCCGCAATCCGGCAGCATGTTTCGGATGCCTTTCCCCGGAGGGTCAGTGTCTCGGAACTTGCCGAGTTCTGCGGATTGTCTGAAAGCTGGTTCAGCCGTGCGTTCTGCCAGAGCACCGGCGAAACGCCCCAACGCTGGATGGCGCGCGAGCGGATCGAAGCGGCTATGGATCTGATGTTGACCACTAATCGGGGTCTTGCGGAAATCGCAGATGCTACGGGTTTTGCCGACCAAGCCCATCTCACCCGTGCCTTCCGTGCATCGCAGGGCCTGCCGCCGTCCCAGTGGCGGCGCATGCGCACCGCGCGCGGCGAAAGAAAATAAGGCGAAACTGCGAAATTGAAGCGGATTGGATCAAATCGCGCGGCATTCATTCAAGCTCCGCAAGAAAACAAGACTTATTTAGTCATGAATTCTTCACGTCTTGTCGGATGGACCATGAACATCAGGATCGCCCTTTTCGCCGGAGCCAGTCTCCTCGCTCTGCATGCCGCAGCCGTCGCCCAGGATGTCGCGACAACCGAACTCAAAGAAATCGTCGTGTCCGGGCAGGCGGATGCCGCCGCGCCGGCTGAAGGATATGTCGCCAAGGCTGCAGTTGCAGGCACCAAGACGACAACGCCGATACTCGAAACGCAACGTTCGGTCTCGGTCGTCACGCGAAGCGAGATCGAGGACCGCGGAGCGCAAACGCTGGGTCAGGCGCTGTCGACGACGGCCGGCGTGATCGGCGAGCCCTACGCCGATCCGCGCTTCGACAGCCCGGTCCTGCGCGGTTTTGACATGGGGAACGCACAGTATCTCAATGGTCTGCGGCTGATGCGCTCCGCCGGGGCGCCGTCCTACGAAGTCTACGGCCTGGAACGGGTGGAGGTCCTGAAGGGACCTGCGTCGAGCCTCTACGGCTCCGGCACGCCGGCAGGCGTCATCAACATCGTCCAGAAGCATGCCCAGTTCAAGGATGCCTATGAGGCTGGCACCGGCTTTTCGATCGACGGTGACAAGACCGTCTTCCTCGACGCCAACAAGGCCTTGTCCGATACGCTGGCGGCACGGTTCACCGGCAAGCTGAGCGACAGTGAGGAGGACATCGACGAACTGACCGACAAGCGCGGCTATCTTGGCCTCGCCACCCGCTGGTCGCCGTCGGATGCGACGACCGTCGATTTCCTTGCATCCTACCAGAAGGATAGCCCGATCACGCCTGCAGGCATTCCTGACGAGCTGACGGGTCAGGGCAATGACGACAGCCTGCGCGACCTCTATATCGGAGATCCCGCGATCGACGATTCCGACCGCCGCATGAGCAATATCGGCTACGAACTGCATCACGAATTCGATACCGGATGGGCGCTGGACCAGTCTGCCCGATTCCAGAAGTTCGACTGGGACTATACCGGCTTCTACGTTTCCGGCTACACGGCTCCTTCGACGGTCGAGCGCGGCGTAATCTATCAGGACGAAGATACCTGGACTGCCAATCTCGATACGCGTTTCTCCGGCGATGTCGCGACCGGTCTGATCGACCACAAACTGCTGTTCGGCCTCGACCTGCGCAAATACGACGACAACACCAAGACGGAATTTGCCACAGCCTCTGACCTCGACATCACCAGCCCGACCTCGGCAACGGTCGGCGTGCCCTGGTACACCAAGACTGATGACCTTACGCTCGAACAGGTTGGTATCTACGCCCAGGACGAGTTGTCCTTCGACCACTGGCGTGCGACCCTCGGGCTTCGTCATGACTGGACCGATCAGCAGGGTACCTCAACCAACAATTTCTCGGGCACCACGGTCATTGACCAACAGGATAGCGCCACAACCGGCAATGTCGGGCTCTCCTATCTCTTCGACACCGGCTTCGCGCCCTATATCAGCTACGCCACCTCCTTCGATCCCGAGATCGGCTCCGATATCGCGGGAAATACGCTGAAGCCGACCACCGGCGAGCAGTGGGAAATCGGCCTGAAATATCAACCGACCTCCTTCGACGGCCTGTTCTCGGTTGCCCTCTACGACCTGACGCAGGACGACGTCAGCGTCACGTTCACCGAAGGTGGCGTGTCCGGCACGCGCCAGATCGGTCAGGTCAAATCCCGCGGCATCGAGATCGAGGGTGCGGCCGAAATCGCCATGGGCTGGAGCGTCAAGGCCGCCTACAGTTACAACGATGCCAAACAAGTGGGCACAAATGACGGCAAGATGCCGGCCAACATGCCGCGTCACTCCGGCAGCGTATGGCTGAACTACGATTTTGCTGAGGACACGGCGCTGGATGGTCTCTCGCTCGCAGGCGGCATCCGCTATATCGGCGAACGCTACGGCGACAATGCCAATGCCTATCAACTGGATCCGGTCACCCTGGTCGACCTCGCCGCCCGATACAAGGTCACGGAGAAGGCGACGCTCGCCGTCAACCTCAACAACCTCACGGACGAAACCTATGTCGCCAATTGCGGCTCCTTCGGGTGCTATTACGGCTCTGGCCGCTCGGTGATGGGAACCCTGACCGTCCGGTGGTGACATCCGAACGCTCATACGGCCGGCGCGCCTTTTTGCAGTTGCTTGCTGCCGCAGGCTTCGCCGGCATCTCTTCTCCGCTTCTGGCGGCACCAACGGGCGCTGTCGGTCTGCGTCTGGCGTCGATCGACTGGGCCATGCTGGAAACCGCCTGGGCGATCGGTCACACACCGGTGGCTGCAACCGAACTCATCCGCTTCCGGGCTGAAAGCCCCACCGTTACCCTCCCGGCGGAAACGCTGGATCTCGGCCTGCGCGGCACGCCCAATTTCGAGCAGCTGCGTTTTGCCGCTCCCGATCTGATCCTCTCGTCCCCATTCTATACGAGACATGAGGCTCAGTTGTCGGCGGTGGCCCCGGTGTTCAGCCTGCCATTCTTCGTTCGCGGCGAGCCGTCCCTGCCGCACGCGCTCGATGCACTTGAGACGCTGGCGGAGCGATTGGGCGACCCTCAATCCGGAAAGCACGCACGCCAGAATGCCGAGACGCAGCTCGACCGGATGACGGCCCGGTTGAAACACCATTCGGATCGCCCCGTCATGTTAATCGACTTCGGCGATGCCCGTCATTTCCGCGCCTTCGGCTTCGACAGCCTCTATGGTTCCACACTCACGCGCCTTGGCCTTACCAATGCCTGGCAAGACGGCACGCAATTCTCCTTTGCCGCGCCCGTACCGCTAGACCGTCTTGCGGACATGCCGGACGCCAGCTTCGTCATCGTCAGCCCCGTGCCGCTGGCGGCCCGCTCTCAATTGCAACGCTCTGCACTCTGGAATGCCCTATCCCCGATCAAGGCGGGCCGTGTCCATCAACTCCTTGCCACCAATGCCTTTGGCGGCGCATCCTCGGCGCTCGCCTTCGCCGAAGGTCTTGCCGAGGCCCTCGCTACCGCATGAAAACCTTGCCCCTGCTTCTATTTGTCGCTGGCGCTGTCCTGTCGTTTCTGGCCGCAAATAGCCTGCTTCCCTTCGGCGCCTGGGTGGATGCGCTTGTCCCTGCCGGCGAACGCTCCGTCGGGCAGATTCGTCTCGTCTACGGTCTCATGCCGCGCGCGGTCGTTGCAGTGCTGGTCGGTGCGGCACTGGGGCTTGCAGGCAGCCTCCTGCGGCGTGTCCTGCGTAATCCGCTCGCCGATCCAACGGTGCTCGGCGTCTCCGCTGCGGCGCAGTTGGCCCTGGTCTGCGCGACTTTGTTTGCCCCGGCACTGCTTGCACCCGGCCGGCTGCCGGTCGCACTGGCCGGTGCCGGTGCCTCGGCGACACTTGCCTTCTTCATTGGCCAGAGGCGCGGCTTCGAGCCCGCCCGTATGGTCGTGGTCGGTTTGCTTGTCGGCCTGATGTCCACGAGCCTGGCCACTGCTTTGACGCTCGCTCATGGCGAATACCTCCTGTCTCTGGTGATCTGGAACGGTGGTTCGCTGGTGCAGCAGGACTGGTCCGCCGTCACCCGTCTCTCAGCGGTGCTCGGCGTCTGCCTGCTTCTGACCCTGTGTCTACTGCGGCCCATGCAACTTCTCTCCATCGGCGGGGAAACAGCTGCCGCGCTCGGCATGCGCGTCGGACTGGTGCGCGCCATGGTGATCGCCATCGCGGTTCTGCTCACAGCCATGGTCTCGGCCGAAGTCGGTCTCATCGGCTTTATCGGCCTCGCCGCCCCCACGATCGTCAGAGCACTCAGCTTCCGTCGCGAGACATCGCGGCTCCTCGCCTCCATGCTGGCGGGTGGCGGTCTGCTTCTTCTCTGCGACAGTGGCGTGCTGTTGCTCGACAATGCCGTCGGCGAGATGTTCCCGGTCGGCGCCGTCACCGGGCTGATCGGCGGGCCGCTGCTGCTTTGGCTCTTGCCGCGGCTATCCGGGCGCACGCCGCCTGCCTGCATGGCTGCGGGAGAAACCAGGCTTGCCGCGTCCGCCTTGCGCCATGTCACCATGCTGGCGGTTCTGCTTGTCGCCGGTTCACTTCTCGCCCTTGCCGTTGGTCGCGGCCCGGACGGCTGGACGCTTCTGGGTGTCGATCAGGCCTCCGCCTTCGTGCCCCTGCGCCTGCCGCGGCTCGCAGCAGCCATTGCCGCCGGCGCGCTTCTGGCCGGTGCAGGTGCGATCCTGCAACGGACTACCTCCAATCCGCTCGCCTCGCCCGAAGTCATGGGCGTCTCTTCTGGTGCAGCCCTCGGTTACGGTCTCGCGGTATTCCTCGTGCCGGCACCCGATGCGGTGACGCTTCTGATCGCAGCCGGCCTTGGCGGCTTAGTGGTGCTTGCCATTGTCGCCCGCGCCGCGATGAAGACGGGCATGCCGACAGACCGAATCCTGCTCACTGGCCTTGCCCTGAGTGCGCTCGCCTCGGCTGTGCTTTCTGCGATGATGTCGGGCGGAGATGCCAGGGCCTGGGTCATCCTCACCTGGCTTTCGGGCTCGACCTCAACGGTTGGCCCGGTGGAGGCTTTCATGCTGCTGGTGCTGGCCGCCTTGCTCTTGCTCTTCTGTCTGCTCTCTGCGAGTTGGCTGACCATCCTGCCGCTCGGGGCCGAAATTGCCGTTGGCCTCGGCGTCTCGCGCTTTGCCCGGGCAAGCCTGTTCCTCGCCGCCGGCATTGCGACTGGCACGGCAACCGTGCTGGTCGGCCCCGTCAGTTTCGTCGGACTCATGGCCCCTCATATCGCCCGCACGCTGGGCCTCACCACGGCAGGCGGTTTCGCCACAGGCTCCATGCTGATCGGAGCCTTGCTGATGATGCTGGCAGACGCAGGCTCGCGCCTTGCCGCCTTCCCTTATGAACTGCCGCTGGGCCTGTTCGCGACCCTTCTCGGGACGCCCTGGCTCCTGCTGCATATGACGAGACAGAAGCAATGACCCCTCTGTTTGAAATCCGTAATCTCACCATCGCCCTCGGAAGCGGCAGAGCCTCGCGCGCCGTGATCGAAAACCTTGATCTCGACATCCCGGCCGGGCGCATGGTGGCTCTGATCGGCCACAACGGTTCAGGCAAGTCCACGCTTCTGAAGGCACTCGCGCGCCAGATTGGACGCTTCTCCGGCGATATCCGGACCATGGGCCGTCCACAGGACGCCTGGTCGGCGCGCGACCACGCTCGCGCACTCGCCTACCTGCCGCAATACACCCCGGCCGCCGAAGGCATGACGGTCCGCCAGCTCGTGGCGCTCGGCCGTTATCCCTGGCATGGCGCGCTTGGCCGCCCGACTGCCGCAGACAAAGAGGCCGTCGAAGCCGCAATCGTAGAATGCAGCCTGTTGGATTATGAAGGTCGGCCCGTCGATACGCTGTCGGGTGGCGAACGCCAGCGCGCCTGGCTCGCCATGCTGCTCGCCCAGGGCGCCAATGCACTTCTTCTTGACGAGCCGATCTCGGCACTCGACATTGCCCACCAGATCGAGGTCATGAGCCTCGTGCATAGACTCTCCCAGGCCGGCCGCTCGATCGTGGTTGTCCTTCACGACGTCAACCTCGCTGCCCGCTTTGCCGATCACATCATCGCCCTGAAGCACGGAAAGGTTGTGCTCAACGGTACGGCCGCTGACCTGATGCAGCCCGCTACCTTATCACGGGTCTATGGTCTTGCCATGGATGTGGTGGAGCGTCCCGGACGTCCGCCGCTCGCGAGCGCCGTTTGATGCTGTAGTGGACCTTCGCAGGTTATCGCAAAGCTGAGGCTCTTCCCTGTCACCACCTTCATTGACCGGTTCTGCCCTGTGGCCAGAAGCAGCGCGTGCCAAGCGCTCCGCCGTTCACATTGCCCCGCAGGGGACGTTACTCGAGAAGCGACCTCGGCGCACCGGACTCGTCGTCGTCCACAGGCTCGGCACCGTCCGCAATACCGACAGCATTGCCGTCATGCAGCAGGACAGCGGTATCGAGGTCATTTGTGGCGCAATTGACCTCCGAGTTTTTGCATATGCCTCGGCTGGTCGATAGAAGGCGATGGAAAATTCGAAAACAGCATTTCGGCTCGATCTTGATTGACGAGACATGCAGCAATATCCGCGGCAAATGCCGCTGACAGTCTGCGCCATCGACATACACGGCGATTGCATCCGGCATGGATCAGACAGCGAGCAAGGCGTTTCGCACCGAGGCATCCGAAATTCAAGCAACATCCTATATCCGTCACTCTGCACCAAGATAGCTGCTCGTCCGCTCACCACCCATAACTTTTGACACAAGACCACAGCGACAGCTGCTGCAGGTAGGCCGAACCGACACCGTCGATGCGGCCCGCTCGCATAGCCATGCCCCTTCCTGTCAAAGGCCTAGTGCACAGCCATCCTTTCGGCTGTCCGAGCCTCCAGAAAGAAGACCGGCCATCGGATCAATGCGAATAGCCTGGCTGCCGCCGATCGGCGATGTAACCACTTTGATGACATGGCCACGCGCCGCGAGGTCTGCCTGCACGGTCGCTCCGACAGTTGGCTCGATTTCCAGAACGCCGTTGAATGCGAAACTGCGCGGCGCGTCCATGGCGGCCTGAAGATCAAGGCCGCGATCAAGAACGCCCGAGATGAAAGCCGCATGACCGGCTGCCTGATAGTGTCCGCCCATGACGCCGAAAGGCATGACCGCCTTGCCATCGCGGCAGAGCATGCCCGGAATGATGGTGTGCATGGGCCGCTTGTTCGGCGCAATCGCATTCGGATGTCCTTCGATGAGGCGGAAAGACGAACCGCGGCTGTGGAGCAGCACGCCGGTTTCAGGTTCAAGCCGCGTGGAACCGAAGCCATGAAAGATCGAATTGATGAACGACAGCGCGTTACCTTCGGCATCGACGACACTCAGGTAAATCGTGTCGCGATGTTCCGGTTCGTTCCAAAGGACGGGCTTACCGGCCCGTTTCATGTCGATACGGGCGCGCAGGGTCTCGATCACCTCGTCTGAAAGAAGCGTATCCGCCAATCCGGGGCAGGAGTCCGGATCGGCCAGCAATGCGTCGCGATGGTGATAGGCAAGCTTGGTCGCCTCGGCATGAAGATGAATACGATCGGCTTCAGACGTGTTTTCGGAGAGATCGAAGCCGGCAAGGATGCGAAGGATCATCAGGGCTGCGAGGCCCTGACCATTGGGTGGGCACTCGAATATCTCGTAACCATCCCCATAGGGAGCGGAGATCGGCGCCACCCATTGGGCACCATCGAGACCGGCGGCGAAGTCTTCCTGCGTATGCAGACCGCCTAGCGCCTTGAGGTGGTCCACCATGCGCTCGGCCTTCTCGCCGCGATAGAAGGCGGCAGCACCCTCCGCCGCAATCGCCCGCAACGTGGCGCCCAAAGCCGGATGCGCACGTTTTTCACCGACTGCAGGAGACTTGCCGCCCGGCAAATACTGGAGTGCGGCATGGGCATCACCAGCAACGATGGAAGCACTTTCGGCCCAGTCCATGGCGACGCGCGGCGTCACCGGGAAACCGGCTTCGGCGTAATGGATCGCGCGACGGAACAGCCGCTCAAGCGGCAAGCTGCCGTGATCGGCATGCAGACGGCACCATGCGGAAATGGCGCCGGGCACGGTGATGGAATGCGGGCTCGTCTGCGTCAGTTCCGTCACGCCAAGCGCCTTCAGTGCTGCAACACTGGCACCAGCCGGCGCACGCCCTGAACCGTTCAGGGCCTTCACGGCACCGCCCGCCGGCGCATAAAGTGCGAAGCAATCGCCGCCAATCCCGGTCATCAAAGGATCGACAACGCTCTGGACAGCAACCGCAGCGAGCGCAGCGTCGACTGCCTTGCCGCCTTCGGCGAGAATTTCAAGACCGGCAGCTGTCGAAAGCGGATGAGAGGTTGCAATCATAGCATCGTTGGCAAGGGTCGTAGGGCGCCGTCCGGAAAAGAAATCGAACATCGACGTAATGGTCCTTCAAAAGAAGCTCCGATCAAAGAGGGAGCGGGTTGGGAAACGGGCAGGCGCAGCTGCCCTCAGCTATAGAGTGGAAAGAAGCAGGCGACCTCACGATCAGCTCGCGCCTGTACTAGCACGGGATCATCCCGCCCGCATTCCTGCCGGGCAAAGACGCAACGTCCGGCAAAACGGCAACCAGTCGGCAAATCCAATGGACTTGGGATTTCGCCTGGAAGCGGTTCCGTGATCGGAGCGAAGAATTCGGGCGCAGCAGTCCTGAGCGCACGCGCATAGGGATGGGCAGGATTGGCAAGCACTGCATTGGTCGGCCCCCTCTCGACGATCCGACCGAGATACATGATGGCGATTTCGTCGCACAGATAACTTGCGACACCGAGGTCATGGGTGATGAACAAAAGCGTCAGTCCCATTTCACGCTGGAGGCGGCGCAGCAGGTTGAGGAGTTGGGCCTGCGTCGAGACGTCGAGACCGGAAACAGCCTCGTCGGCAACCAGGACGGAGGGATTGGACGCCAGCGCCCGCGCGATAGCCACGCGGCGAACCTGCCCACCAGAAAGCCCCGCCGGATAGCGCTGCATGGCATCCTTTGCCAGACCGACACGGGCCAGCAACGCTGCGACGCGTTCGGGAATCTCCTCCTCCGGGCAGATGCCGAAATGGCGCAGCGGCTCGGCAACAAGGGCCGCGACCGACATGCGCGGATTGAGCGAACCACGAGCATCCTGAAAGATCATCGCCACGTCGCGTGCGAAATCCAAGCCATCGGCCCGCGCTTCGGCAATAGGGCGCCCGCCATAAAGCGCCAGCCCATCGCTCGGTTCCGTCAGGCCGAGAAGCACACGTAACAGCGTCGACTTGCCGGAACCACTTTCGCCCACCAACGCGATGCTCGCGCCGCGGGCGACTTTGAGGCGAACACCATCTAACGCTTTTAGCCCCTGTTTCTTGCGTCCGAACAAACCGCTCGCACGCGTTATCTGGTAGACCTTCTGGACGTCGAGAAGTTCGAAAACACCGGGTTCTGCGCCAATGCCGCCCGCGTGCAGCACAGTGTTGGTTTCCTTTGGAAGTACGTGGTTCATTCAGGGTTCCAGCAGGCAATAGCCCGCCCCTCTGTCTCGATGAGTGCAGGCTTTTCCGTCGCGCAGCAGTCCAGTGCGCGGGGACAACGGGTCGCGAAGCGGCAGCCTTTGGGCATGGCGTCGTAGGCTGGCACATTGCCTTCCGGCGGTGTCATCTCCTCCACTCCGATTTCCAGAACGCAGGATTTCAACAGGCGCGTATAGGGGTGAAGCGGGTTGCGGAGCACGGTTGCGCAATCACCGGCTTCCATCACCTGACCGGCATACAGCACAACAATGCGGTCACAGGCTTGACTGGCCAGGGCCAGATCGTGCAGCACGAAGATGCAGCTTGCGCCACTGGCGCGGGTCTGATCGAGGATGAGCTGGACGATCTGCGCCTGAATGGTCACATCAAGGGCCGAGGTGGGCTCATCGGCAAAGAGCAGATCCGGTTTGCAGCCGAGTGCAATTGCCACCATGATGCGTTGTTGCATGCCGCCGGAAAGCTGATGGGGATAGGCCGAGAGCCGGGCGACCGCGTCGTTGATGCCGACATCCTTCATCAACTCCACGGCCCTTTCTCTTGCTTCTTTCGCACCAAGGCCCAGCTTGCGGCGCAGAACTGACATCAACTGGCTGCCAACGGTGTAGCAGGGGTTAAGAGCGGTTCCGGCATCTTGAAAGACCATGGAGAGGCGAGAGCCGCGCAGGCGCGTCCACTCCTTTTCCGGCAGGTTGAACAAGTCCACCTCGTCATTGAACCGGGCACTTCCGTCAATGGCGACGGCGCGGCGATCGAGGAGCCCCATCAGCGCCATGGCAATCGTCGATTTACCCGCACCGCTTTCTCCCACCAACGCCAGCGTTTCCCCACGCTTCAGTGTCAGTTTAACGTCATCGAGAATTTTCTTGTGGCCACGATGCAGGGTCAGCCCGTCGATTTCGAGCAAACAATCTGTCATGCGCCGTTCCTCAGTTTAGGGTCGAATTCCTCGCGCACGCCGTCGCCGACAACGGACAGGGCAATGAGCAATATGGCCAGCGCCATGCCGGGCACCCCCGACATCCAGGGAGCAAAACTGACGAAACCGCGTCCTTCGGCAATCATCAAACCCCAATCGGGTGTCGGCGGAGTGACGCCAATGCCAATAAAAGAGAGCGAGGCCGAAACCAGGATGGCTTCTGAAATTCGGATCGTAATCTGAACCGCGAGCGGAAACACGACGTTGGGCAGAATGTGTCGCCATACGATCTGAAGGCGCGAGATGCCCATGAGGTCCGCCGCCTCGACGAAAAGCTGCACGCGCACCTGCATGACGTCTGAACGGACTGTGCGGGCGAACGGACCGATCAGCGACAATCCCACAGCAAGGATTACCTTGTCGACGCCCTGACCGAGAATGGCGATGAAGGCCACGGCCATGACCAGCGACGGCAGCGCCAGGATTGAATCGATCAACCGCATGAGAACCCATTCGAGCCAACCGGAGGAAAGACCCGCAGCCATGCCGAGAACCAGGCCGCCGACAGCGCCGAGCAGTACCGAAAGCAGACCGATCATCAGCGCATAGCGTGCACCATGAATGACGCGGCTGAGAAGATCCTGCCCGAAACTGTCCGTGCCAAGCCAGTGCGGTATACTGCCAACCGGCACCATCATCGCGTCGATGTTCTGCTCGACAGGACTGAAGGGCGCGATCCAGGGTGCAAAGACGGCGGCGATGACATAAGCGAGCGTGACCAACAAGGCCAAGGTGAAGAACGGCCGGCGTATGAAGAAGGAGCTTCTGGCGGAGCCGGATGACGGCGCAAACGTTGCTTTTGTGGAACTCATTATCGTGCCCTCAGCCGGGGATCGAGGAACGGATAGGACAGATCGACCAACAGATTGACCAGGATAAACAGGGTTGCCGTCATCATTACGCCTGCTTGCACAACCACATATTCGCGCCCGAGCACCGCTGCGGTGATCATCTGGCCAATGCCCGGCAGATTGAACACGGTTTCGGTCAATACTGCGCCCTGAAGCAGCGCGCCAAGCTGAAGCCCGAGCATCGTTGCAAGCGGCATGGCGATGTTGCGAACACCGTGAACCCAGATAACACGCCATTCCGGCTCGCCACGGGCCCGCGCTGCCGCGATATAGGGTTGCTCCATGACCTCGATCAGCGTGGCACGCGTCAGGCGAACGATCATCCCGACGAAATAGGTTGAAAGCGTCATCGCCGGCAAGATCATGTGATAGGTGCCGCCGACGAAGTCTTCCCACGGCGCCACGAAGCCCATGACCGGGAAGAGCCCGAACTTCACCGCAAAGACCCAGATCAGCAGAATGCCCAGAAAGAAAGAGGGAAAAGCCGTCACGGTCAGCGCCCATGACGCGACGCCGATATCCCATACGGTATCCTTGCGCACGGCAGATAGAACCCCAAGCGGAACCCCTGTGACCACGGCAAGGCCGAGAGCGGCTGCGGCCAGGGTCAACGTGACAGGCAAGGCTTCAACGAATGCGTAGGTGAAGATATCAACGCGGGCGATGTAGGACGTACCCCAGTCGCCCGTCATGAAATTGCCAGCCCAGGTGAGATACTGTTCGAACACAGGCCGATCGAGGCCCAGTTCACGCATGATCGAGGCATGGGCTTCCGGGGAATATTCTGAACCGAGCAGAATCTGGACCGGATCGCCCGGCGCCAGCTTCAACAAGGTGAAGCTGGCGACGGAGACGATAAACAGGACCATGAGTGTCTGCGCGATCTTCGAGAAGATCTTGCGAAGCATCAGGTGAGGCTCATTCCATGCAGGTTGATCAGGTCGGCAGGAATGTAGTTGAAGCCCTCAACCTTGGTGCTGAACACCTTGTAGATCGGCATATGCGTGAGCATTGCGATGGGCGCCTCGTCGATCAGGAGATCCTCGGCGGCATTATAGAGTTTGGACCGCTCCTTCACGTCGAGAATGCCCTGCGCTTGGGCGCACAGCTGGTCGAAATTGGTGTTTACCCAGCCCGGATAGTTCCACGAACCATCGGAGCGGAATTCCGGATAAAGCGTTTCATCCGGATCAAGGTCGGCGACCCATTCGAAGTCGAACATGTCGAAGTCACGATCGTTGCGACGTTGCACCCACGCGGTCGGTTCCATCAACTCAAGCTTGGCCTTGATGCCGATCTCCGCCAGCATCGGCACGATGGTCTGGGCGACGCGGGTCGAAACGGCCGTGCGCTCTGACATGATGTAGACTGCCTCAACCTCACCCTGGTTCGCAGCTTTGGCACGAAATGCCTTTGCCTTGTCCAAGTCGAAATAATGGCCACGGCCCGACGAGGCGATATTGGGATCGAAAAAGCCCGTCATCGGCGGTGAGATCGGTGTGAAAGCCTGCTGGGCGCGGCCGAAATAAGCCTGCTTGATGACCGTTTGGCGATCAATCGCATAGGCAACGGCGCGACGAAGATTGACGTCTTCGAAAGGTCCTTTGCGAGTGTTCATGCCGACAAAGGAATAGTTTCCTTCAATGCCGCCATAAACCTTTGCTCCGGGAAAGGCTTCGACCTGCGGGAGAAGCTGGAGCGGGCAATTCGACATGCCATCGATCTGGCCGGCCATGAGAGCGGCGACCGCCGTCGAGGCCTCACGCATGATCAGGAAGGTCGCCTTGGCGATCTTCGGCATGCCCGGCTCGAAATAGTCGGGGTTGGCTTCGAGCTCGATCGAGTCGTTTTCGCGCCAACTGACGAATTTGAATGGACCGGTTCCAACAGGGTTACGGCCGTAATTTGCACCATATTTCTGCACGGCAGCCGGGCTGACGATGGTACCGGCGCGACCGGTGGAGCCGGTCAGTGCGACAGGCAGGAAGGCATAAGGCTTGGAGAATTTCAGACGCACCGTTAGCGGATCGACAATCTCGATTTCCTCGAGAAGTGCCAATTTCCAGGCATGGGGCGACTTGGGTTCACCCGACTTGACACGCAGAAGAGAAAATTTGACCGCCTCGGCATCGCATGCTGTGCCATCGTGGAACGTCACGCCGTCCCGTAGCTTGAACAGATGCGTCTTTTCATCTTCAAGCACCCATTCTTCAGCCAAATCTGGCTCGAAGCGCACAGCCTCACCGTCATAGGTGACCTTGAGCAGACCATTGTGGATGTTGTTTATGACCTGAATGGCATTCAGGAAGCCGGTAAAATGCGGATCGAGTGTATCGATGTGTGAAAGGGATGCAATGCGAATATGCCCGCTTTGGGCCGCTTGCGCCATGCCGGGTAGCAACCCGGCGCCAGCACCGGCAACTGCTGCGGCGCCGACACCCTTCAAAAAACTGCGTCGACGCATTTGGGCGGAAATGCGTGCTTCGAGAATGCTCTTGTGATCTGTGTCGTCCATGACGTTCCCCTGGTTTTTGTCGCTCCTTCCAAGGTTGTTTCAAAGCCCAGATCATGGCCGTTGCGGCCCAAATCGAGCACCTCTGCAGGCCTCTCTCAACTTCAAGAGGCACGGCTGCATTGGTCTCCCTATCGCATTCGCATTTTTTTTGTTAAATTCATATTGTCAGCATATGTATACATAAACAAGAGAAAAGTGTTTCTGTGACAAAAATGGGTGTTCAAGCACAGGGTCGAGCAGCCGATCTGGTCCATGCAATGATCGTAGAGCGCATCGTCACCGGCATAATGCGCCCGGGAGAGATGCTGAGCGAAAAGGCACTTGCGGACGACTTCAATACGTCCCGAACGCCGGTGCGCGAAGCACTGCACCGATTGAGCGCGGAAGGACTGGCGGAGCGTGGCGCGCGCAGGGCTTTTATCGTCAAG
The DNA here is from genome assembly GCF_050320885.1 of Agrobacterium sp. ES01. Lineage (NCBI taxonomy): Bacteria > Pseudomonadati > Pseudomonadota > Alphaproteobacteria > Hyphomicrobiales > Rhizobiaceae > Agrobacterium > Agrobacterium sp. ES01. The sequence continues at coordinate 88,154 of NZ_JBNQTH010000007.1, read as the reverse complement.
CGCATGGATATGGACGCATTGCAGGCGCTCTTTGAAGCAGTTGGTGACCTTGAAGCGCTCATGGCCGGAAAGGCCGCCCTGCGCATGACTGAGATCGAGCGTCAGATGCTGTCCTCGATTGTCGAAGAAGGTGAGCGACATGCGAGTGACCCTGTTGCCTATGCCGCCATCAACACACAATTTCACGCCGCCATCAGTGCCGGTGCGCACAACCCCATCCTTTCGGCAACTCTCGCCGAACTGAACCTGAGAACCCTGCCATGGCGCGGTGCGCAGTTCAGTAATCGCTCCAACCGGATGAAAAGTTCGCGCGCAGAGCACAGGGCAATTTGCGAAGCCATCGCCGCACGCGACGCTGGAGCGGCCGAAAATGCCATGCGGAGACATGTGGCCGCTGCACTCATGGTCATTTCCGAGGTCCTCGCAGAAACCGAGCACGAGGGATGACGGCGCTGGCATCGCCTTAATCTGGCACAGCCCGTGACGGTTGCTTCGGTATGAGTTTCGCACTTTAAACGACAGGGCGATCTCACGCCGGGTGGTATTGGCGTGCACGCGGAGTTGGCGATATGGCCGTGGGTTGAGACGAAATGCCGGTATTGCCGCGCCGACTTGAACCGCATCATGCGTCTCTCTCGTCCTCGTACGGAAAGGTGAGAATTCCCGGCCCGATTTTTGGATCCTTTATGCGAACGGTGCTCCACACACGGCATGTGTCATTACCTTGCGGCAGAGTAAGAGCGTAGCTTGTCAGTGACCACTTCGCATGGCTTGATGCCTTTTCTTTTCAGCAGTTTACGCATCAGACGAAGAGCAGCTCCCTTGCTTGTGCGGCTTTGCAGCAAGGCATTGAGAACGTAGCCGTTGGCATCGACGGTGTGCCACAATCAGTATTTCCGTCCCTTTATGGGCAGGACCACCTCATCGCGATGCCATTTATCAGCAAAATTGCCGCGGGACCGCCGACGAAGCTGATGGTCTAACTTCAGGCGAAATTTCTGCGGCGGTCGGAAACGACACGTCCATCCCGCACTCTGCAAGCAGGTCGTGCACGTGGCGCAGACGCAGCAGAAATCGATAATAGAGCCATATTACATGTGCGATTATCTCGGCTCAGAAGCGGTGGCGCTTATAGCCTTGACGAAGTGGACGGCCTGAAGGCGCCAGCGCGTGAAGCGCCCCGGCCCACTCATCATTCATATTACCCATCATTCTCACAAGTTACATAGCGACGTTGGCAGTAAAGAAGTGCTGCATCCCTTTGGTGGCAACGGATATCGATTACGCGACCAAAGATCACGCGGTGTGTGCCTTCATCGACAGCATGCGAAAATTCGCATTCGAAGCTTACCAGCGCATCCTTCAAAACGGGAACCCCGGACAGACCTTCGCCCCATTCACCCGAGCCGAAACGATCGGCCATCGGTGTCTTGCCGCCGAACAGATTGGAAAGGCTCTGATGGCCCGGCATCAGTGTATTGATGCAAAAGAACCGCGCCCGTTGAAAAGCTGGAAAGCAGGAACTGCTGCGATTGATACACAGCAGCAGCGTGGCGGGTGCATCACTGACACTGCAGACTGCAGAGGCGGTGAAGCCGAATGGCCCATCGTCCGTGCGTGTCGTCGCGATATTGACGGCGGCACCAAGTCTGGACATGCCGTTTTTGAAATCGCTGCTTTCCACAGCTTCGTAACAATGATCCATAAGACCCATATGGAAATCTCCCTAAGCGCGTGACGGACGTTGAAAACCCATGCGGTCACGCAACGTCTTTCCCTCATATTCCGTGCGAAAGAGACCGCGGTCCTGCAGGATTGGCACAACCATATCGACAAAGTCAGTAAGCCCGTCAGGGAAATGCGATGGCATGATGTTGAAGCCGTCGGCAGCGCCGGTGGTGAACCACGTTTCCAGTGTATCGGCAATATAGTCCGGCGTTCCACATAGAACCCAGTGGCCTCGCGCGGCAGCCATCAGGTTATAGACATCACGCAGGCGCATGTTTTCGCGCTTGGCCTTGTCGAGCATCACTTTCGCAAACGCATGGTAATTATCCGATGGCTGCAGATTGTCAGGGATCGGTCCATCAAGGTCATAAATGCTCATATCGATACCAAAACGATCACTGAGCAGAGACAAAGCATTTGTTTCGCTGATGAAGCCTTGCAATTGTGCAAGTTTGTCGTGGGCTTCTCGCTCCGTGCGCCCGACAATGGGCATGACGCCCGGCAGGATCACCATGGAGTCTGCAGCACGTCCGTATTTCGCCAGGCGGTCCTTGACTGAACGATAGAAGGTGCGAGCCTCGTCGATATCCTGCGTTACGGAGAACACCAAATCCGCCGATTTGGCCGCCAGTTCCTGACCGGGAACGGAGCCGCCTGCCTGAAGCACAATTGGATGCCCCTGAGGCGAGCGGCTGATGTTGATCGGTCCCTTGACCTTGAAATGCGTGCCTTCATGGTCGAGTGCACGCACTTTGGATGCGTCGATATAGGTGCCGGTCTCACGATCGGCGACGATCGCGTCGTCCGCCCAGCAGTCCCATAGACCACGAACGACGGTCAGGAACTCTTCGGCGATCTCGTATCGTTTTGAATGGTCGGGATGAATGGTGCCGAAATTTGCAGCGGCGGCCGGATTGGCTGTGGTAACCGCGTTCCAGGCTGCCCGCCCGCCACTCAGATGGTCGAGCGATGCAAAGACACGGGCAACCGTGAAGGGGTCGCTATAGGTGGTCGATACGGTGGCGCCGAGACCGATGTGCTTCGTCGCACCGGCGACGGCTGACAGCAGCGTCAGCGGCTCCAGCCTTGCAGTGTAGGACGGGTGAGCGGCAGGATCAGCGTTCAGGTTGTCACCCATGAAAATCAGATCGAACAGACCTCGCTCTGCCTCGACGGCGATCTGCTTGACCATGCCGATGTCTTCAAAACTGTCTATCGCGCCCGGTATTCGCCAGCCTGCAATATGGCTACCGGTTCCCAGGAGAAACAGACCGAAATGTATCTTGCGTGTCATACTATGCCTACTTCCAGAATACGTAGCGGCGTTCCACGAAGCTGATCACGCCAAAAAAGGCGAGACTGATCGAGGACGCGACGATGATGGCGGCCCAGACCTTGACGAAGTCGATCTGCAGCACCGCTTGATAGATAACCCAGCCCAAACCGCCATAAGCCCCGAGCATCTCGGTGACGATGGCCACGATCACGCTGCGGACGGTGGAAACACGCATGCCGGCGATGATGAGTGGCAGCGCTGTTGGCAGACGCAGGCGCCAGAGAATGGCGAGCTGACTTGCGCCAAACGAGCGGATGAGGTCCACCGACTTGCGGTCGACGCGATCAAGACCCGCGATGGTGCTGAGAAAGATGGTAATGGAAACAGCGACCGCGACCATGACGATCTTGGAGGCCATGCCCATGCCGAACCACAGGAGAACCAGCGGCGAATAGGCGACCACAGGCACGGAATTGATCGCCGTTGCCAAGGGCACGATAACGCTGCGGACGTTTGGGAGCATGCTTGCCAGAACCGCAAGGGCCATGCCGATAAGGCAGCCGATCACATAGCCCGCCAGCGCTTCTGATGCGGTGAAGCGGGCAGCCTGGAGCAATGTAGCTGCATCGCCAGCCATCCCGCTCAAGATGCTGGAGACGGATGGCAATACATAGGCCGGAAGGTCGAGTCCGCGAGCCGAGAGTTCCCAGATCGCGGCCAGCATCAGGGCGCCGGCAATTCCCCGTCCGACCTGGCGGGCGCTATCGGATCGATGAAAGGTCATCATTGTTCGTTACCCCAGAAAACAATTCTGCGTTCGGCAAGGGAAACAATGCCGTAGAGGCCCATGCCAAGGCATGCCGAGACCACGATAGTGGCCCAGATACCGACCATGTTTTCATTGTACATCGCTTGAAGGAGCAGCACACCAAGACCGGTCGTGTCACCGAACCACTCGCCGACGATCGCGCCGACCAGGGCAAGTGACGACGCAAGTTTCAGCGCCACGAAAAGCTGCGGCAACGCAGAGGGAAGATAGAGACGGCGCAGGATCTGTCCGTCGCCAGCGCCGAAACTGCGCATCAATTGCACCTGACGCGGATCAACGGCGGAAAAGCCGAGCATGGTGTTGACCGTCACCGGCAAGAAGCTGATGTAGAAGGAAATGACGGCCTTGGCGAGCAGAGTATTGCCGAACCAGAGAACAACAACAGCGCCGAAAGCGATCACAGGGATTGTCTGGGAGACCACGAAAAGCGGAAAAAACAGTTCTTTCAGCGTGTTCCAACGATGAAATATGATCGCCATCAATACACCAAACAGACTGCCGGCAACAAAGCCCAGCGCCGTTTCCAAAAAGGTGCGCCAGAGGCCGGATATATAGGCGCCAGGTGTGGCCATGATCGCCAGTGCGATCGCCGACGGTCTTGGCAGATAATAAGGGCGAATGTCGAACGCCATGACGATGGTCTCGATCGCGAGCACGCCAACAGCCAGCCACAGGATCGGTTTCACTATCGCGTAGATCCTGCCCGTCATATCGACGGGCAGGTCTGCTGCTAATCTGCGTGTGCCGCTCATAGGCGCCTTTCCTCGGCAGGGATCTTGTCGACGAAGGTCGAGTTGAAGGTCGTATCGAGATCGACCGGTTTTGAGATCACACCATATTCGGCCATCAGTTCGTTGGCCGAGCCGACAGCATCCCGGTCGATGGTGAAGAGACCTTCGCTACCGCCCTTGCCCGCCGTCATAAGGGTCTTGATTTCCGCCAGCATGTATTCCTGCTGGGCGCGATCAAGCGTCGGCGCAATGTTCATGATTATGTCGATGGCGCCCTTCTGATCGGCCAAGGCGTCCTTCCAGCCCCTGACGCTGGCACGCAGGAACTTTTCAACCAGTTCCGGGCTGTCGGCGGCAGTCTTTTTCGAAACGATCAGAGTATCGCGAGGGAAAGAGACACCGCTGTCTTCCGGGACGAAGATGTTCAGATTATCGGCACCGACGCGCTGCTTGATCAGGTAAAGCTCATTGTATCGGGTTGCCGTGGCAACGTCGACTTGCTTGTCGACGAATGGGGTGACGGAAACCTGCTGGGGCTGAATGTCGACGTCCTTCGGATCGATGTCGTTCTTCGACAGCATTGCCGACAGAACGTGATTGGCGCCGGTGAACCAGGTGGTGACCTTCTTGCCCTTGAAGTCAGCAATTGTTTGTACCGGACCATCCTTGTGCGAGACGAAGACGAACGGGGTAATCTGATGGGCGACGCCGATGCAAACGATGGGCAGACCCTTGTCGCGTGCAGCAAAGACGCTGTCGGTCCCGCCGGAAAGGCCGAAAGTGTCAGCTCCGGTGGCAACCAGGTTTTCAGTGAGAAGGTTCGGGCCTCCAGGATTGATCGTCAGGTTGATGCCTTCGTCCTTGTAGTAGCCTTTCTCCAGCGCGACGTAGAAGCCGGCAAATTGGGCCTGGGTCAGCCATTTCAGACGAAGGCTGGCATCAACCATGTCCTGGGCAACTGCTGGAACAGCCGTCATGGTCATGGCCTGAAGACCAAAGGCGGCCGCCGCAAAGGCGGCAAGTACGTTACGTCTCTTAATCATGGAACCTCTCTGTTGGTTGTTTGATTTTGATTGTCCCCCACCCAAATTCATTGCCGGTAGTCCGATCCCTCCCGATCCAGTTGCCTCAGGAAGGCCGGCCACTCCCGTTCACCGGCAATCAGAATGTCGCCCTTGCTCTCCCAGAACTGGCGGGCTGCCTTTTCGCAAACTTCAGGCGACGGCGTAATTAGCGCCGCACCGGATGCCGAGGCCGCCTGCAGGTCCAGTTGAATGCGGGCTGCACGCTCGAAATAGTAGAGCAGCATGAAGGCTTCGCCGGGCGTTCGGCCTATTGTGAGAATCCCGTGATTGCGCATCAGCATTACCTTGTTGTCACCGAGGTGGCGGATCAAGCGCGCTTGTTCATCGAGGTCGATCGCAACGCCCTCATAGTCGTGGAAGGCCTGGCGCTGGTAGAAGCGCATGGCAAACTGACTGAGCGGCAAAAGTCCGTCCGTCTGGCAGGAGACAGCTACGCTGGCATCCGAATGCGTGTGCAGCACGCAGACGGCATCGTGGCTTGATTTGTGGATAGCCCCGTGAATGACGAAGGCGGCCTTGTTGACCGTATACGGTGTGTCGTCGAGCTTGTTGCCCTCGGTGTCGATCCGCACAAGGCTAGAAGCGGTAATTTCCTCAAACAGGAAGCCGTAAGGGTTGAGCAGGAACTGGCTATCCTGACCGGGCACCCGCATCGAGATGTGATTGTAGATCAGGTCGTCCATTCCAAACCGCGCCACCATGCGGTAGCAGGCGGCGAGATCTACCCGTGCCTTCCATTCGCTTTCCGGGATATGGCTGGGGCGACCTGCATAATGATCGGTCATCGTCTGTTCCTTGTCTGTCTCAGTGTGCGGCAACCTGGAAGGACTTCATGCTCTCTTCCTCGATGGCTTCGAGCAGCGTCTTCTTCAGTGCAATGAATTCGGGGGAGGTCACAATGTCGGCCTTTCGCGGGCGCGGCAGATCGACCGCCTGCTCGAGTTTCACCTTGCCCGGACGGGCGGTCATCACCAGCACGCGATCACCAAGGAAGATGGCTTCGTCCACATCGTGCGTGATAAAGAGAACCGTGCGTTTGTACTTTTGCCAGACATCCAGCAGCCAGCGCTGCATCATCGTACGGGTCAGGGCGTCCAGAGCCCCGAACGGTTCGTCGAGCAACATCAGGTCGCGCTTGAACAGGAAGGTGCGCATCAAAGCCACGCGCTGGCGCATACCGCCCGAGAGCTGATTGGGATATTGCGCCTCAAAACCGGACAGACCGAATTCCGGCAACATATCCATGGCTTGGCGGCGCGCTTCTGCCCGCGACATGCCCTCGATCTCCAGCGCAAGGATCGCGTTGTCGATCACATTTCGCCACGGCAACAGCAGGTCACGCTGGGGCATGAATGACACTTGGCCGAGCAGGTCGGAAGCGGATGAACTCTTGCCCTTCAGCCTCAGGATATTGCCGGGATCGGGCTCTTCAAGCCCAGCCAGAATATTGAACAACGTGCTTTTGCCACAACCGGAGGGACCGACTACGGTTACCAGTTCGCCCGGATTGATCTGGACTTCGAGATCCTTCAGCGCACTGACGGTGCCGAAGGTCTTCGATACATTACGAAGCTCGATCAGAGGCTGATCTTTCGGCGGGGCAGCTTCAACTGGCTCTGCATGGACAACGGCCCTCGTTACTGCCGGTTTCAGCACGTCGAACAAGCCCAATGCGCCGGAGCGAAGTCCTCGAAAATTGTCGCCTGCCAAAACCATGGCGTCGTTTGTCATTCGCGGCATTCCTTCTGCATGCAGTTATTCCTATTAAGGATACATGCAATAGGCATGCCAGACTCGATTGCCCTAAATTTCCGCGTTATATTCCCGGCGCCTACGAAAAAAATCGGCAGTTGACAGTTAATAACCGTGCATATGACGCATGTTTAGGCAGACAAATATCCATTTAGTCTATTTTTGCATCCTATAAATATGTTTTATGTACACCATACGAATCTTCCCACACGTCAAGTCTCTGTTTTTGACATCTAACGTCTGAGGGACAGAGCGGCGGCCTTCCGTGGCACCCGATTTGCTCCGTCTGATCCAGGGGCGAGCCGAATACCGGACTGCCCTCTTCGTCACCGAAGGCGCGAAAAGATCAAGGAGACGCCTTTCATGCAAGCCAACCCAACACGTGTCGCCTACGTTGCCCACTTGCCTAATGAACCAGAATGCCAAGGTCAGCGAATTCGTCCGATGTGCCGGCGTGTTCTCGCCGCTGGTGGAACGCCTGGTCAAGACGGGATACGAGCTGCAACAACTGCCTTGCCCGGAGATGAGCCATTTGGGTGCAGTTCGATGGTGGCTTCGCGCAAACAATACGACACACCGGGCTATCGTCGCCTTTGCCGCAAGCTGGCCAAGGGTGTGGTGGATCTCGTGACAATGCACCAGGATGCCGGTTACGGCATCGTCATTATCGCTTTGGATGGAAGCCCCTCCAGCGGCATACGGCTGACCAGCACCAAGGCCTCATGGGGTGGACGCCCCGAAGGCGCTGTGAACGGCGGCAGCGAGCGGAGACCAGGCATGGGCATTTCGATGGAAGAACTGAAGTTCAAGTTCGAGGCACGCGGTCTGTCATTTCCTCGTGCGACCGGAGTTGCAATGGACGCACAAGATTTCAATCTCGACAAGGCAATGGTTGAATTCGACTCATTCCTGCTAGGCGAAGAGGTGACGGCAACATGATCCGCGAGGACCTGAGAAGCCGCCGGCTGGCCGTTGTGCCGGATTTCATCGTCAACCCGAGCTCAGCACTCTATGGACCCCACAGGATCGAGGCGCCCACGCATTTTGTGAGCGCTGTGATGGCGCACGGATGGCGTCATCAAGATGCCACTGCATGTCGCCAGCGCTTCGATATGCGAAGACCTGATAGAGATTTGCGTCGGCGACATCGTCGATTGCCAGAAGAACGGTTATGTCATTATCATCATCTACGCTAAGGGCCTGCCGTAAAGCGGTGTCTGGCTGGAGAGCCTGAGCGCACATTTTGGTCGGCTCGGCAAAGAACTGCCGCCAGTGGTGACCATCAGTATCAATGCCTCCCCTGACGAAGCCGATCTGCTGGAAAAGGCCTTGTCTTCCGTCGCGTGACGGAAAACAAAAAACCAGCGCCGAAAGCTAATCTTTCGGCGGCCCTGCCAAAGAAACTATCTTAATCCAAAATGCTTATTCTTCGGCGAAGGCCTGCTTCATCATCTGGAAGAATCCCTCATTTGACGCTGCCTCGATCACCCGCGCATTCACTTTATATTCCGGCCATCGATTGCCCAATACGGGCGGGTGGATAGCGGAAAATCCGCGCGTGATCTCACCGGATGTCTCGATGCGCACCACAGCCTCGCGGGCAGATTCGATCAGGTCCGGGTTGAGGGCGCAAGCGCAGGTCAGCGAATCCGGATGGGTACTGAGCGGTCGGCCGTAGCGGGCTTCGGCAGTTTGCCGCGGAACGGCTGAGACCTTGCGGTAGAATTCCGACAAAGGGGTGTTCATCGCGAAAATCTCGTCGAGTTGATCGGCTTCGAACAGGCTCGACCGCATTGTGAGCGTCCATGTCGACAGGGTAATGTTGAACCCGGCCTCAAACACGATCTTCGCCGCCTCTGGATCGATGAAGAAATTGTATTCGGCGCAAGGTGTAATATTGCCAACTGAATTGTCGGTGCCGCCCATGATCCAAAGATGGCGAACCGCCTTTGCAATGCGTGGCTCCTTCATGACAGCCAGCGCTATGTTGGTGAGTGGGGCCTGTGCCAAAATATCGATTTCGCCCGGTTCCGCCATTACCTTTTCAATGATGGCGTCAACGGCATGCATCGTTTCGGGGCGCTGGCGCGCTATCGGAAAATTGGCGCCGCTCATGCCGTCATTGCCGTGCATGGTCGAGGCCTCCCACGGCTTCACCATGGGACGCCGGGCTCCGCAATAGACCGGCACTTTGCCGGAAAAGCCAGCCGCCTCGATGGTCGCAAGCGCATTTTCGACCTGCTGGTCAAACGGCACATTGCCAACGCAAATGGTGACCGCTTCCAGTGTGGAGCCGGGGGTGTTCATCGCCAACAGGAGCGAATAGGTGTCATCGCCCGCCGTATCTGTATCAATGATCAGCCGCATCAGAAGAACTCGAAGCCCATGGTGCGGGCGTGGTAGTAGAAACCACCATCCTGCACGATCAGAAATTCCGCACGGGTGCTCCCCTCATTGTGGTGGCTATGTTTTGCGGCTGGTGGCGTGACAAGCGTTGCCCAGGGCGACCAGTCGCATTTTTGTCCTCCAACCATCGAGTAAGCGGGATCGCCTGCGATGACCAAGGTAATGGCCGCCGAATTATGCTTGTGCGGAGGCTGCTCACTCTTCGGCTTCAATGTGTTGAGCGAGAGCGTCATCGTCGGGGTAATATTCCGCGCGGCCTCGGTTCGCTCGGCCGAGAAAATAAGCGCATGGCCCGACGTGGAGGTGTTGGCGTTGGAGCTGTAGACCACATCCAGTTGATGGGCGATTTCATCGGCCGGATAGTGGACAAACTCGACTGCTGCGTTCACGCCGGTTATGGGGGCCGATGCGTCGAATTTCAGCTGAGGATCGTTGCCCACGGCCCAAAACAGGCTGTCCTCATCTGCAATGATCATGGATTCGATACCGCCGGGCAGAAGGAATACGTCCCCTTTCGAAAGTGACACTTTTTCGTCACTCAAAGTCAGGCTTGCCTTGCCCTTGATCATGTACCAGATCGAGGCCGTGGCCGCGAGGGTCGTGTCGAGCGCGCCGCCAGCCTTCACCACCGCGTATCGCGCCAGGAGCAGCGGTGTCGTGGCCGGAAAGCCGCATTCCATCTGGTCCGACTGGTCGCAAAGGATGAAGCCGGTTGCGACCATCCTCAAGGCTTCGCACGGTTCGTCCCGGAAAATGCGCCCGCGGACTGGTGGCAGCTTGATGTTGAAGGCATTGCCGGAGTTGAAATAACGGCTTCGGGCTTCGGCTGCATTTTTCGGGTCGCGCGGTAATTGAACCGGCATTTCGGCCATATCATCGACAGTGCTCATCATGCGTCTCCTTGGTGGGAAGAAAGGCCTGTTTCCTGAAGAAGCAGGTCGAGAAGGACGGCTGCGCCGGCCGCGACATGATCCGGCTGCGCCCATTCCTCCGGGTGATGGCTAATACCACCCTGGCAGGGAATGAAGATCATGGCACTGCGCGTGAGAGGTGCCAGCTGCCGCGCATCATGCCCGGCGGCCGAGAGAAGATCGAGATGGTGAAACCCGTGGCGTTTTGCCGAGGAACGGATGGCATTCATGAGACCGCTATCGAAGTCATTCGACGGCGCGTCAACCAGACGACGTATATTGAAACTGCACGGTGTAGCTTCTTTGATCAAGATTGCTTCCAGCTGCGTGTCCAATTGGTCGAGAAGAGCATTGCTCGGGTGGCGCAGGTCGATCCGGAAAGTCACTTTGGCCGGCACCACTGACGGCGCGTTAGGCTCGACCATCAGGCGTCCAATAGTGAATTTTACCTTGTCGTCGACGGCCATGGCCTGCTGCATCATCAAGGCGACGCGCGCAAAGGCTTGAACGGCATCCTGGCGACGCTCCATTGGCTCTGTGCCGGCATGTGCCTCGCGCCCTGCGATCGTCACCTCGTAGGTTTTCTTGCCCTGGATGCCCGTCACGATGCCGATAACGGCACCGGACTTCTCTAAAAGATCGGCCTGCTCGATATGCGGTTCGATATAGGAATGGATGGGGAAACCGAGTGGACGATGCTCCATGTCTGGAAATGCTTCATGGACCCGCGTCAATGCCTCGCCGACACTGACGCCATCCGCATCGCGAACGGCAAGAACATCATCGAGGCTACGCAACCCAGCAAACAGTTCAGAGCCCATCATACCGGGCGCAAAGCGGCTGCCTTCCTCATTCATCCATCCAACGACGACGATGGAGCGCTCTGGTGCAAGATTAGCCTCGACGATGGCGGTTACGGCCTCAAGAGCTGCCAAAGTTCCGAATGCTCCGTCAAAAAGGCCGCCCGTCGGCTGAGAGTCGATATGACTGCCGGCGACGACGGGCGCTAGTTGGGGAGCAGAACCTTTGAATGTCAGGAAAAGATTGCCGGCGGGATCAGTGGAAGGCACGAGGCCAGCCTCTGTGCCCCAGGCGATCACACGGCGCCAAGCGCGGATTTCTTCCACCGAAAGCGCCTGCCGGTTGACACCGCCGTTTGGCAACGCACCGTCTTGCCCGAGCGCCATTAGGCGTTTCCATAACCGGTCAGCGGAAATCCTGGGCGGCGTCATGATGCTTACTCCGTGCGCATGACCTGGCCGGGATCGGCGCGCGGATCGCGAACGGTCCAAGCACCCTGCTCAACCTGGGCGATGAAATCGGAAACCAGCGCATTAAAAAGTGCGGGCTCTTCCAGATTGAGCGTATGCCCCGTCTTGGGAAGGATCGCGAGACCGGACGCAGGCAACATCTTCTTCAGATAGATGGACGGCTGCAAACAATGATCATCTTCGTCGCCGCTCATCACCAGTGCCGGCACCATCATCCGCTTCAGTTCATCTTCAAGATCCCAAAAGGACGGGCGTCGGCACTGAACGCCCCGCATGGTGTTTGCAGCACCGACGGCGGAATGCCTGGACAGGCGATCGGCAAAGGCTGCCCATCCGCGCGGATCCTTGTTCTGGAACTGTACGCGGCTGGCACCAAGCGCGTAGATTTTCGAAAATTCGACTGGATCCTTCTCGAAGTTCTCAGCGACCTTCAAAGAGGTATTACGGAAGTAATCCGCCGTTTCCCGTTCGGTGCCATAACCTGCGCCGGCAATGGTCAGCGAAAGCGCCCGATCAGGTGTGCGCAGCCCGAAATGAAGCGTGGCAAAGCCGCCCATGGAAAGGCCAATGATGTGCGCCTTTTCTATCCCCAGGTGATCGAGGATCGCCACCGCATCGTCAGCTGCAATCGACTGAGAATACATTTCCATAGCGGCTGGGATATCCGACGGCGCGTAGCCGCGCGCCGCATAGGTTATGCAGCGATGCCGACGCGCGAAGAAGCTCATCTGGGGCTCCCACGCATCGTAATTGCCACCGAATTCGTGGATGAACAGGATCGGCGTACCGCTTTCCCCTGCGGTTTCGTAATAGAGCTTCGTTCCATCCTTGGCGGTTGCGAACATAATGACCTCTTTGCCTCGTCTCGTCGTTTGTCGCGCCGACCCTAAAAGAGGGCTGGAACGTCGTTAAGTGTACGGGCGGTTTCAATATAGCGCGGCAGGCCCTCGCAGAAGCGCTCAGCCCATGCACCGGGCACCGACGTTGACACCTTGATGAAGCGGTCACCAAATGCGGCCGTGTGGTAGCGCCCCTGGCGGATCATCACACCCTCGCGACGGGCTGCTTCGACGATTGCCTCGGGTGAGACACCGGTGGAGATTGTCTCCAGTACGAGAAAATTACCGTGCGATACCGGGATCGGAACAGAAAGCCCTGCCTCCTTTGCTGCGGCAATGATCATCGTCTTGTTGTCGCGGTCGATGCGGCGCACATCCTCCATCCATTCCGCTTTCACCGAAAGGCCGGCTATGGCCGCGCGCTGGGCCACAACCGAAGCACCCAACACCGATGTCGAGGCGGCTGAAAATTCGTCAACCAGCTTTGGTTCGGCAACCAGAGCGCCGATGCGAATGCCGGCCAGGCCCAGCCATTTGGAGAAGCTCAGCGACACGACGGTGCCTTCGGGTGCCACCTGCAATACCGGCGTATGGCCATCGGCAAAGTCGCGATAGGTGCAGTCGTGAATCATCAAGGCGCCGACCGACCGGGCAATCTCGGCAAAGGCCTTGATCTCGTCACGGTCATAGCGAATGCCGAGCGGGTTGTTGGGATCAACGATATAGATGATTGCGCAGCGCTCATCGACGGCCGCACGTAGTGCGTCCGGCGTCAGCTTATATTGGGTGGCCGGATCATAGATCGGTATCTGGATCACCTCGGCACCTGCCTGCTCGGCAAACATGCACGGCCACTTCCACGTCGGATCGGTCGTCACAAGTGTTGTGCCAGGCCTCGCGCGCGCCTTGCAGATCATGGCCAGCGCATTGACACCACCTTCGGTGACAAGCGCTTCGGATGCGCCCGCACCCAGATCTGCAACGATGGCACTGCGCAGCGCTTCAAAACCCATCGGTGGGGCATAAGCATTGAACTCGCCGGCCTGAATGGAGCGGATCATCGCCTCTGCAACCGCCGGATGGGCGGGTACGTGATTTGTATTCTGCCCCATCCACGCCAGATCCGGCGTGGAGAATAGGTCGTCGAAATAGCGGTTCCGGGTACGTGCGTCAGCCATGGCGGTCAGATCACCGAGCCACGAGCAGCGATGCCGCCGTCGATGGTGACGACTGTTCCGCTGATGTAACCGGCCTTGGGCGAAGCCAGAAAGGCGCAGAGATCGGCAACTTCTTCCGCTGTTGCCGGACGCTTGCCGGGATATTTGTCATAGAGCTCTTCCCAACGCGATTCGTCGCCCAGCATGTCTATGGCTTTGCGCTTCATAATCTTGAACATCCGTGCTGTATCAACGGGACCAGGATTAACGCCGACGACCCGGATACCGTCGTCCATGCTGCGGCCTCCGAGCGCCTTTGTGAAGCTCATCAAGGCCGCATTGCCAGTGGAGCCTGCGAAATATGCAGCATCCCAATTTTCGCCGGAATTGCCAATGACGTTGATGATCACGCCGCCTTTACCCTTGCGACGGGTCCAGAAAGCACGCGCCAGCGTGATATAACCGAAGACCTTGAGGTCGAAACCGCGGCGGATCGCTTCGTCGCTCACGTCCTCGAGGTTGCCGGCCGGAATGTCGCCTGCATTGTTCATCAGAATGTCGTAGTCGCCGCACGCCTTGTCGAGCGTGACCATAGCTTCCGTGGTGCCCAGATCTGCCTCGTGGACCGTCACTTTGACAGGATATTGCGCCAGCTCCGCCTTCAACTCTTCCATGGCGGCGCCATTACGTGCGGCGAGGTGTAGGTGGCACCCTTCAGCTGCCAGAACTTTTGCAATCGCATAGCCGATGCCCTGCGACGCTCCCGTGATCAGCGCCGTCTTTCCAGCAAGGTTGAGTTCCACCTTCTTCTCCTATCTGAATACATATATCTATATTCTGCATACTCAAATTTTCATGTCTGTCCATTATTTTTCCACCTTGCGAGCCATTTTCTTTCGTAAGAGCACCGGAGCTTGAGGAGAAAGTTGATTTTGCATAGATTTTACGCAGACATGATGGGCATATTGACTTATTTTTCGCCAAATAATGAAAATTCTGCGGAATTCTTATTTTTGTATACGAATTGCTATTGCGAGGATACGGAAATGCCATCAAGGTCAGTTCAACGGCTCAAAAGGCCGCGATCCATTTTTCACGACGACGGAATTATCCTCATGGCAGACGTGTCCCTCAAGAATGTGGGAAAGACCTATGAAAAGGCCCAGGCCAATACGATCGAGGGTCTGAACCTAGACATTCATAGTGGCGAGTTCGTCGTTCTCGTCGGCCCCTCCGGTTGCGGTAAGTCGACAACGTTGCGGATGATCGCAGGTCTCGAGGAACTTTCAGACGGACAGATCTGGATTGCCGACCGCCGCGTCGATGAACTGGAGCCACGCGAGCGCGACATCGCAATGGTTTTCCAGAACTATGCGCTCTACCCCCATATGACTGTGGCGCAGAACATGAGTTTCGGTCTGCGTCTTGCAGGAATGGACAAGGCAGAAATTCGAGAGCGCGTAGATAATGCAGCAGAAGTACTTGATATAGCAGCACTGTTGGAGCGGCGACCCAAGCAATTGTCCGGTGGCCAGCGTCAACGCGTCGCCATGGGCCGGGCGATGGTTCGCGATCCTGCCGTGTTTCTGTTCGACGAACCTCTCTCCAATCTTGACGCCAAGCTGCGCGGGCAGATGCGTGCGGAAATCCGTCGCCTGCACAAGCGTCTGAATGCGACCACCATCTATGTCACACACGATCAGGTGGAGGCCATGACGCTCGCCGACCGTGTCGTGGTGCTCAACAGGGGCCGGATCGAACAGCAGGGCACCCCGTTCGAACTCTACGAACGGCCCGCCACGCGTTTTGTCGCAGGCTTCATCGGCAGCCCAACCATGAATTTTTTACCGGCGATGGTCATTTCAAAGGGCGGCGTGCCCGTAGTGAAACTGGGTGACGTCTCTGTTGCGGTTCCCGAGCAGCGCATGGACGCCATCGCGGATTACGTGGGCCGTTCAGTGGAGATCGGGCTCAGACCGGAGCATTTTCTAGCCGACGGCAAGGGCGAATTTACGGTGCCGGTTGACATGGCAGAATTGCTGGGGCCCACCACGCTTGTTCACTTCACGCTTGAGGGCGTCACCTGCTGCGCCATGCTGCCGCCGGAACTGGCTGTGGCAGAGGGCGAACTGCAATCCCTTCACATAGCATCCGGGCGCATGTCGATATTCGATCCGGATACCGGCCGTGCACTCTGACACGTCCCGTCACGACACCGTCGCCGATCAGAAATATATCATAAGGAGAACAGCTGATGAATGCCCGCAATCTCTTCATGGCCGGCCTGCTTGGGGCAACCGCGCTATGCGGCACAAATGCCCTTGCGCAAGACAGCGCCACCTGCACAGACCAGACGGTAACTTTGCGCATTCTGCGCACGCCCGGCAACTACCCCTATGCCGCTCCCATGGAAGCCTGGCAGAAGGAGAACCCTTGTGTGCAATTCGAAGTCAACGAGGTGCCTTTCGCCCAGCTTGCAGATACCATCTCGGTACAGGCCGCAAGCTCAAACCCGCCCGACATTCTAGTGTATGATGGGCCCAACACACAGTCCTATGCCGCATCCGGTATCCTGCTGCCGCTGACGAAATTTCTGCCTGCGGGCTGGGACGATGACATCCTGCCCGCCACCAAGGCTGAACACAGCTATGAGGGCGAAGTCTACTCGCCAGGCATCGAGCAGACCACAGTGGCAATGTACTACAACAAGACACTCGTTGAAGCTGCGGGCATAAAGCCACCGCAAACACTTGACGAGGCCTGGACATGGCCACAGGCGCTGGAAGCATTCAAGTCCTGCCAGCAAGGCCCTGCCGGCTCCCCGACCGTCTGGGGCCTTGGTCCGACACGCTTTGGCAACGGCCAACCCGGCCTAGTCTATCAGGACCTGATCTATCAGCGTTCCGCCGGTGATCCGAACGCCGATCCGGAAAGCTCTGCCTACAAGACCTTCTGGGCATTGTCGCGTGACGGCAAAACGGTGGAAGGTTATCTGAATACGCCAGAAGCCATCGAAGCGCTGAAATTCTACCAGTCGTTGTTCAACTCGGAAGGTGTGGCACCAAAGGTCGGCATTCCAAACGCCTTCTTTGATGGCAAGGCCTGTTTCTACATTGATACGCCAGCCGCCGGCAACGCGCTGATGAAGGATCCGAAGATCGAATGGGGCATCACGCCCATTCCGCATTTCAAGACGCCTATCGTGCACACCGGCTCGACCACGATTGGCGTGACAGCACGCTCGAAGCATCCTGAGATCGCGGCCAAATTCGTGGTCGACATGTCCTGGGGCGAATATGCTTATATGAATGTCAGCCAGCGCGGCAATCTGCCCACGCTCAAGAGCCTGTTCCCCCGGTTTGAGACGTACAGCCAATACCCGATGAAGGTCTTTGTCGACCAGCTTCAAGAATGGGGCCAGCCACGTCCGCCGGGTCCGAAATTTGCTCAGTACGACAAGATTGTCACCGACGCCCTGCGCGCCGTGGCATTCGGAGGCGATCCGGCCGAACTCATGGCGGATGCCGAGAAAAAGGTTCAGCGGGTCCTCGACCGCTAAGCAATGGACGCAAGCATGTCAGCCACACGCACCCTCCTACCGGATACGGCCAATGCAAGGCTTAAAAAGCGAAAGCCTGCCACGCAGCGGCAAAAGCGGGACTGGTTGTTTGCGGCGGGCTTTCTTGCGCCCTTCATGATCCTGTTGCTGGTCTTCCAGTATGTTCCATTGCTGGTAATGGCGCGAAACAGTGTCTATCAATACAGCCTGCTCAACCCGGCGGCGGCGAAGTTCGTCGGGTTGCGCAACTTCACCGACATGATTGACTATGAGGATGCCGCCGCCAGCTTCGGCGTCACGTTTCTTTTTGCTCTGGGCGTCGTACTTTTCGTCATTCCCGTGGCCTTTTCACTGGCGCTGTTTCTAAACTCCAGACTGCCTGCCCGCGCGCTCGTGCGCACCATGATCATGTTGCCGGTCGTCACATCCTCGGTTGTGGTTGCAACCATGTGGTCCTTCCTGCTCGATCCATCCAATGGTCTCATTAACGGCGTCTTGAACCTCGCAGGCATCGGCAACCAACCCTTTTTGACCTCAACCAGCCAATCGCTGGCCGCCTTGATCGTCATGACCTTGTGGCAACAGGTCGGCTTCGGTGCTATTCTTTTTCTGGCCGGTTTACAGGGATTGCCCGCAGAGCTCACCGAAGCCGCTCGCATCGATGGCGCAACAAAGCGGCAGGTTTTGTGGAATATCACCATTCCATTATTGTCACGCACGACGCTATTCGTCGTGGTCATCATGACGGTCTTCTCCTTGCAGGCATTCGCCCCTGCATTTCTAATGACGCAGGGCGGGCCGCAAGAGAGTACGAACCTCATCGTCTACCATATCTACAACAGCGCATTCATTATGCAGCAGGCGGGATACGCCTCAGCACTGTCCGTTGTGCTGTTGCTCGTCGTATTGGTCATTTCGATGATCCAGATGACCCTCTTGCGCTCTCGCTGGAATTACTGACATGGGATCTGTTAAAGTCAGGCGCGGCCTATTTGTCGCGATGGTCATTGTTCTGATCGTCGGCTGTTTCTTGGCGCCCTATGCCTGGATCGTCGCGTCCTCGTTCAAAAATCAGCTAACGTTGTTCAATGATGTGACACCGCTGTCGTGGAAGGCGTTTTTCCCCGTCGATGCGACAATCGAAAATTATCGGACATTGTTTGCGCGCACGAATGTGCTGACCGCGCTTTTGAATACCGCCATGGTTGCCGGTGGGCAGGTGGCGCTGACGCTGCTGTTTTGTTCCATGGCCGCCTATTCGCTCACGCGCATAACATTTCCCGGCGCGAAATTTGTTTTCCTGTTGATTTTGCTGACTTTCCTTCTGCCGATTGAAGCGCTGATGGTGCCGCTCTATCAGGTCGTTTCAGGACTGGGGCTGTCCAATAGCCTGCTCGGCATCATGATACCCTGGATTGCCAGTCCCTTCGGCCTCTTCCTTCTCAAGCAGGCCTTTGAGGAATTGCCGGTCGAACTGGAAGATGCTGCCCGGATCGATGGTGCCGGGCATGTCCGCATCTTCTTCTCGATCGTTCTACCCAATGTGAAGGTGCCGATGCTAACTCTGGGTCTGATCACCTTTCTGTTCTCGTGGAACAGTTTCCTCTGGCCCCTGGTCATTGTCCAGGATCCATCGATCCAGGTCATCCAGGTCGCAATTGCCCAGCAGGGATCACCGACGCAATTGCCCAACTGGGGAGAAACCTTCGCCGGGGCCACGGTTGCGACGCTGCCGCTCGTTCTGCTGTTTCTGCTACTGCAGAAATATTTCACCCAGGGCATGACGACCAGCGGCATAAAGGGCTAACAATGACAGACGAACGGCAAGCAAGTGCGCCCCTTACTCTCATGGACGCGCCGCACGGCGGTCTCATCGGCTACCGGACATTTGGTAGCCAAGGTCCATGGCTCGTTCTGATTCACGGCTGGTGCGGCAATGCAGATCAATGGAACCTGATTGCTCCACAACTGGCTGATAATTTCCGTGTCCTCACCGTCTCCCATCCCGGATTTGGCGGTATGATCGCCCCACCAAAAACGGGTGAGACAATCGAGGCCATGGGGGCCGCTGTGGCGCATCTTCTTGCACATCTCGATATCCGCGGCGTCTACCTCATTGGGCATTCCATGGGCGGACCGATTGCAGCTGAGGTCGCGATCGCAGCATCCGACAGGGTCGCCGGGTTGATCGGTCTGGATACGCTCTCCGACCGCGACTATTACGGTCGAGTTCCGGACGACGAGATCCGCCGGCGGCATGACGAGTTTGCTGTCGACTACGAGACGAACATGCGGACCATGATCGACAATATTGTCCATCCGACGACGAGCGAGAAGCTGCGGCAAGCAATAACCACAGATATGGTCTCTTCGGCCCCCCCCGATTTCGCCCTCGACATCAAGGATGACCTATTCGCCTGGAATGTCGAAGACCGCTGGCCGCTCGTCAGCTGCGCCAGGCTCTTGCTCAATTCGACTTGGGTCGCGCAGCTTGCCCATCCCGATCCGATGTCTTGTTTTGCGCAGACGGAGATTGTGACCTATGATTCCGGGCACGTCCCTATGGTCGAAGCACCCGCGATGATTGTGGAAAAGATCAAAACCTGCCTTTCTCGACTGATCTACCTGAATTCGACACATTGAATGCCGCGTTGAAAGATATCTATAAATGACCATAGCAAAAATCATTGCCGCCGTTCCGCGGAAGGCGAGAGGAGTAAACGAGTTGGATCAGGAAGAAATCCGCTTGCCGGCTGCCGGGAACGGCATGCGCGCGCCCACCCGTTCGGGTGAATTGCGCGAACAGCTTGAGCAGATGATCCTGGACGGTCGCCTCGTGCCCGGGGAGCGTTTGGACGAGATGGAACTGGCACGCCGGTTTGGAATCTCGCGGACGCCTGTGCGCGAAGCGATCAAATCCCTTCTGGCCATTGGTCTGGTGGAGACTCGCGGTCGGCAGGGCACGCACGTAGCGATCCTGTCCATCCCGGCACTGATTGAAATGTTCGATGTCATGTCGGCGCTCGAAGGTCTGTGCGCGCGGCTTGCTGCGCGCCGTGCAAGCCCGCAAGAGCGTGCTGCCATGCGAAGGGTCCATGACGAACTGACGAAGGCTTATGAGGAAGGTGACCCCATCGCTTTCTACAAGGTCAACCAAACCTTCCATGACCTTCTCTATACAGCAGCACATACGCACTTTATCGCGGATCAGGCCGTGCAATTGCGCCGCCGCATCGGCGCCTATCGCCTTCGTGCAACCTATCAGCCGGGCCGAATGTTGAGCACCCTGAGTGAGCATCTGCGCATCATGGATGCGATTGATGCCGGCAATCCGGAAGAGGCACAAAGGGCGGCTTGCGATCACGTTCAGCTACTGGGCGATCAACTGACGGATTTCATTTCCTCACTCCCAACACATATGGCCCGATCTGAATGATCGGGGGATGCAGAACCCGCGGTCAACCATAATTGACGATTGATAATAGGTGACGACGCCCCACAATAGAAGCCGCTGCTGGATCAGATCGATAATGCGATCGGCCAGTTCACCGCCTATGGCGCCTAGGATCGCACGCCAGCTATGACGCTTTCTTGCGTCAGAGATTGTGCATAAGCGTTGTCATCCCGCCGCACGCGAACGCTTGGACAGCTCAACGCCCAAGTATATCACAGACGACCACATTCATGCAGGCGAATGGTCTGCCTTCAATGCAAGACACCCACCGTCTATGGCAAACGAGCCTTTGTTGACACCCGAGGGGCCGGGCCCTCGTCTGCCTTGCAGTTCGGCTCCCACATTACCGTAAGTGCCTCGCGGCACACCTTCATCGCGATGCAGTTTGTCACCAAGCTTTCCGGCCGATTGTCGCGCATTTCTTTGGCAAAGCGCCGCCTGAATGTCTCAGCCCAAAGGCTCGCAACAAGACCTTTCGCCAGAGCCAGTTATCCATGCGCGCCAATTGCGTGGCGATCAAGCTCTGCCCAGAGAGTGTCTGGAATGGATTGATCGAACATCTCGACATTACGCCTCAGGCTCGAAGGCTTTGCCGTTCCGATCAACACGCTTGCCACGATCGGATTGTCCAACGGATAGTGCAGTGCAGCGGCAGCGAGCGTGATGCCGGCTGTCTTTGTCACTGTTTCCATTGCGCTGACCCGTTTCATGATTTCCGACGGGGCTTCGGTGTAATTGAATGTTGCACCCGGCCGAGCGCCGGTTGCCAGAATGCCGGAGTTGAAGACGCCGCCAATGACCAGCCGCGTCCCTGTTTCCCGGCAGCGGTCTAGCAATTCAGGCTCCGCCGATCTGTCCAGCAGGGTGTAGCGTCCTGCCAGCAGGATCGCGTCGAGTGGATAACTGGCAAGGAGGTTAAGGCATGCCGGCACCTCGTTTACCCCGAGACCAACTGCTTTGACGGCGCCCGAAGACTTCAGTTCGTCAAGCGCCCTTGCGCCCCCATCCATGAACGCCTTGAAATGATGAGCGTAGCCGCTCTCGCCAAGCGTCGCGACCTCGAGATCGTGAATATAGAGAATGTCGATGGCGTTGATACCGAGGCGCGCAAGACTGTCCTCGTAGGAGCGCATGATACCGTCATAGCTATAGTCGTGAACCTGCGCGAAAGGCAGGGGACGTACAAATCCGTGATCAGGTATCTTGTCCTCCGCAACCGGCTTCAACAATCTGCCGACCTTGCTTGAAATGGTGTAGGATCCCCTGGGCTTGTCTCGCAGGTAGTCACCAAGCCTGCGCTCGGACAGGCCATGACCATAATGTGGTGCCGTGTCAAAATAGCGTATGCCGGCATCCCAAGCGACATCCAGCGTCGCCATGGCATCGTCGCGCGATACTTCCCGGTAAAGATTGCCAATTCCGGCAGCGCCAAACGAAAATGCCGAGAGTTCCAGCCCCGTTGTTCCGAGTGTGCGGGTCTTCATACTGTCGTCTCCTCACGATCAATTTGGCGCGCCATCGCGCGGATTGCGCCGCGCAATTCGCCGAGGCCTTTCACGCGTCCGATATAGGAATAGCCGGGGTTGGTCTCTTTCAAAATATCGTCTCCAAGCAGATGTCCATGATCCGGTCGAAACGGAATAGCCGGACGATCATCGCCAACTGCTGCACGACGGCGCTCCTCACGAAGCAGAATTTCCAGCACAGAGACCATGTCGGTGCCGCCATCAAGGTGATCATCTTCGAAGAATGAGCCATCCGCTTCGACGGTCACGTTACGCAGGTGCGCGAAGTTCACGCGTGATGCAAACTCCCTCGCCATCGCCACAAGATCATTGTCAGCCCGAGCCCCATAGGATCCGGTGCAGAGCGTAATGCCATTGTTGCGGCTATCGACAGCGCTCAGGATTGTACGGATATCCTCAGGGGTTGATACCACTCTGGGCAGGCCAAAAAGAGAAAACGGCGGATCGTCCGGATGGATGCCAAGAAGCACGCCATATTCCTCGGCGACCGGCACGACTTCCTTGAGGAAGGCCACCAGATTGCCTTGCATCGTCGTTGCATCGATCCCGTCGAAGGACTCGAGCAACGCCGCGATTGATTGTCGGGTCTGAACGAGCGCACCGCCCGGTAAGCCAGCGATAATATTACGTTCCAGTCGTAGCTTTTCTTCCTCATTCATCTGTTCGACACGTAGCTCGGCACGCGCAACAAGATCTGCGTCATAGCTGTCGGCAGCGTTTTTGCGCTGGAGAATGAAGACGTCGTAGGCGACAAAATCTGTCATCTCGAACCGCAAGGCAAGGCCAGTGCCGCGCGGAGAACGCCAGCGCAGGTCAGTACGGGTCCAGTCAACCACAGGCATGAAATTATAGCAGACGACCGGAACACCCGCACGACCGAGCTGGGCAAGCGTATCCTTCCACCGAGAAATCGCTTTCGGCGCGTTCTCATCGCCGCGCTTCACGCACTGCTCCATGGGGATCGATTCGCAAACTGTCCATTCAAGACCTGCAGCTTCGATCATGGCCTTGCGTCGACTGATCTTCTCTGCTGGCCAGGATGTACCGTCCGGTACTTGATGAAGAGCTGTGACCACGCCGGTCGCACCGGTCTGGCGAACATGTTCGAGCGTGATAGGATCGTTTTCGCCGTACCAGCGCCAGGTTTCCTGCATTTTTTACTCTCCTTAGACAATAAGCTCTATGGCGCCCAGAGCGCCATGTGTTTTGATTGCGCGATAGGCATCGACCAATTCAGTGGCAAAATCCGAATTCGCTCCCCATTCCGCTCCAAACACGCCGTCGAAGCTTATAAAGCGGTCGATCACTTCCTCGGCTGTCAGACTGTTTTGATCGACAGGGGGCCATCCATTGAAAACAGGGTCGCGGATGACAATTATCTGCCCGTTTTCATCCTTTTGCGCGCAGGAGCGGATCCAGAGCGCAAGCGCCATAAGGACCGCGCGATGTTCCTTCTTCTCGCCGATCAACTCGCCAAGTGGTGCTAAAATACGTTGAGGGACCTTTTGCGATGCATCCGAGGCAATCTGAACAGAACGGTGTTGCAGCGCGGGGTTGGCGAAGCGCTGCCTGAGGCCAGCGACATATTCTCCGCCGCTGACTGCGGCAGACAAAGTTGGTTCCAGCTCGCGCCAATAGCAATCGATGAAGCGCTTTACATGCGGATTTCCGTAGACGTCCGCAACTGTCGCCAGACCAGTGATCTGACCGATCGCCGCAATGGCTGTATGGGCGCCATTCAGCATTCTAAGCTTCATGTGCTCGTAAGGCTCGACATCATCGACAAATTCAACACCGGAAGCTTCCAGTGCCGGGCGCCCATGGGGGAAGTTATCTTCTATCACCCAGCGGAAATATGGTTCGGCTACAACCGGCCAGGCGTCTGTCACGCCGAGTCCTTGCTCGACAGCGGTCCTGTCCGTATCCGTCGTTGCAGGCACAATGCGATCTACCATGACACAGGGGCAGGACAGGTTCTGGTCAATGTAATTTGCGAGATCGGGATCACCTTGCTGCGCGAACTGAACCAACAAGGTTTTCAGGACTTTACCGTTTGACGGAATGTTGTCACAAGAAAGGAGCGTTAACGGTACGCCTCCTTCTTGTCTGCGTCGGCGGGTTGCCTCGGTCAGGACACCATGGATCGTGCGCGGCTTATCACCATGGACGAGATCGTATCGGATGTCGGGGTGGTCAAGCAGCAAGCTTCGATCCGGGAGGTTCGCAAGATAACCCTTCTCCGTCACTGTCAACGTCACGATGCGCACCCGCGGATCGCATAGGCGCTCGATCAGTCTAGCCGGGTTTTCGGGCGCGACTAGAATCTCGATGATGGAACCGATGACGCGTAGCGTCTCACTTCGGCCGTCACGCTCGCTGTATGTATACAGATTGTCCTGCGGAGCCAAGGCATCACGGGTGTCGACACTGCGCATCGAGGCGGCAACTATGCCCCACTCCGTTTCACCTCGAGCGAGGCAATCGTCGATGAATACAGCTTGATGGGCACGATGAAACGCGCCGACACCCAGATGAACGACGCCGGGCGTTATGCTCGCGCGGTCGTAGGCGGGGATTGTAATGCCAGTTGGGAGACTCGCGAGAACGGATTCCGAGAGATGCATTTCAGACACGTCATTTTCCAATCGATTGAGATCGAGCGCGGCTTCGATCAGCCGAATTGAAGTCCACCGTTCATGTCGATCACCGTGCCGGTCATGAAACCGCTCAGCGGCGAGACAAGGAAGCGGACCGTATGCGCAACCTCTTCGGGCTCGCACAATCGTCCAACCGGAATTGCGGCGAGCTGGCGGTCGCGGTCCTCTTTCGAGAGCTGCTCCATGATCATCGGAGACACCACATAAGCTGGCGCGACGGCGTTTGCGGTCACACCCTCAGCGGTAAGTTCACGCGCCGTGGAGTAGGTCAATCCAACCAGCGCTGCCTTTGAGACGGCGTAGCCCGTGCCTGCTGTCAGGCCGCCCGACTTCCAGGCGTATGACGCTATATTGACGATCCGGCCCCATTGCTTCGCCTTCATTCCAGGGACCACAGACTGGGTTAAAAGAAGGGCTGCATCCAGATTGATCGCCATGATGCGATGCCATTCCTCAAGCGTAGTTGAGGCCAGCTTGTTAGGCGACAGGATGCCAGCATTATTCACCAGGATATCGACTTGCCCGTGGCGCGCCAGAACGTCTTGCATTGTCGCTGATATATCCGTCGGATTCGCCAGATCGACAACCACGGGCTCGCAGGTTTTCCCAAGACGTCGGAGGGCATCAGCATCTCGATCAAACGCCAACACCTTTGCGCCAGCCTCTGTCAGTGACGCAACGATGGCGCCGCCAATTCCTCCAGCCGCACCCGTTACCAGGGCAGTCTTTCCACGCAATTCCATCAATTTCCTCCCCGCCCCGAATTCAGACGGCCAAATTTTTTCGCTGTTGTTCCGGCATGCGGTCAAAAATCACGAAAATCATGTCGAGATGCGTCACAAGTGCCTGCTCTGCTTCAATCGCTTCACCGCGATCCAAGGCATCAACGATTGCAAGGTGCTCGACGATGACGTCGTGCAGACGTTCGGCCGTTTGCCATGACCGCTGAAACCGTGTGAGCGAGACCTTGGCGGCAAGAATGGCCTGCCAGACACCTTCGCGACCGGCAAATGTACCGAGCAGATGATGGAAATCTTCGTCAGCGCGAAAGAAACCGTCGCCGTCCCGGGCCTTGATGTAGCGCTCCTGCTCTTCAATGACCTTGCGCATGGAATTGCTCATCTCGGTCGTCCAAAGTGGCGCGACTTCTCTCAGCAGAGCTATCTCCAGCGATCTCCGAATGAAGTGACTGTCCTGCAGGCCCGTTAACCGGATCGGCGCAACGAAGCTGCCGACCTGCGGATAGACGTCCACCAGTCCTTCTTCGGACAACCGTTGTATAGCTGCCCGCACTGGTGTGCGGGATACGGCAAACTGCCGACAGATCGAGTTTTCGCTGATCGGGCTTCCCGGAGTCAGTCGCACTTCGATGATGGCGCGACGCAGTACTGCATGGACTTGGTCGGATGCCGAACGCTGGCGATCGAGCGTCAGATCGAGTCCTTCAAGGCCAGTCGCTCCGAGCGTTGCTCCCCCGTCACTGGCGATCGGCAATTCGGGCAATCGATTTTTCATAGTGGCGCTCCCTGAAAACGCAGTGCCAAAAATTCTGTTTACAGCTTGGATACAAGTATTATAGTGTCCAAGATGTTATTGCAAGTGGCGAGATGATTGAGCGATCGAACGGCGATGTTGTGTCTCACCACTGGCGAAGGACAATCGAGGAGGTTTCGAAGTGAGGAGGATTTACATGTCTAGGATTTTGCGCGGCCTCGCAGCCGCAAGTGTGTTTGGGTTGAGCTTTGCAGGCATGGCTCAGGCCAGTGACAGCGCCATCGCGCTGGTGCCTGGTGGTCCGCATCCGTATTTCGCGGCGTGGGAGCAGGCTGGTGCGGATGCGGTGAAGGACTTCGGCCTCACTTCTGCCGACTACAAAGTGCCACAGAAGTGGGAATTGTCGCAGCAGAACCAGTTACTCGAGAGCTTGTTGTCTCAGGGCTATAATGGCTTTGTCATTTTCCCAGGAGATCCTGTTGGATCGGTCTCGACGGCTGACGAGTTAACGTCAAATGGCGCTCCGGTTGTTGCTGCCGGCGGCTGCTTCAAGGATCCGTCGACCGCGGCATTCTGCCTCGGAACGGACACCGGAAATTCTGCCTATCTTGGCACCAAGGAATTGGTCCGCGCGATGGGAACGGGAAAGAAGCGCATCCTGCATCTTACCGGCTTCCTGGTCGATCCAAACACGCAGCTTCGCATTGACGCTGTCAACAAGGCCGCTGCTGAAGCCGGCGACGAAGTCATACAGGTTATCGCCGACATCGACGCACCCGAACCCGCGGAAGAAAAGATCAATGCCTATCTGGCTGCACATGCAAGCGAGGTTGACGGCATCATCGCAACGGCGTGGGTACCTGCCGTCGTTGCAGCGAACTCTCTGCGGAAAATCGGTGACAAGCGCATCCATATGGTTGGCATCGATCACGACCAGACGGTTCTTCAAGCCGTTAAAGATGGCTTCCTCGACGGAACAATGATTCAGAACCCCTATGGACAGGCTTATGTCGGCGCATACGCGGTCAACAAACTGCGTGAAGGTTGCACAATAAAGGCAGATGCGCCGTTCAAGACGAACGCGCTGACGACCAAATTCATCGACTCCGGAACTGCTTTTGTCGATGCGAGCAAGGTGGATGGGTACGTCAAGACGATGCAGGACGAGACGAAAAAGCTCCTGGCTGGCTTCGACGAAAACTACCTGACCTGCAAATAAACTTCTGAGCGCAAAGCAAGGAAGGGGCCAACTGTCCCTTCCTTGCAATTGGCAGGCGGGTTTGGCTTCGAGGCCTGCCTGTTCCAGCGGGCGTATGTGTGCGCCTACCGATCAGAATTCCAAGGGAATGTCCCATGCCAACGCATGATACTCCAACAACCGCCACGCCCTTCTCGGAAAAGGGACCGAGCTTGCAGGCAGGACCACCGCGCAGCCGCATTTTCGTATCCAACGAATTCGGTCTGATCTTGCTGATTGTGATTTTCACCATCGTTTTCAGTCTGTCCTCGAAGGGTTTTTTGAGCCCCTTCAACCTCTTTACTCTCGGACGTAATACCGCCGTCAACATCATGATTGGTCTGTCAATGATGACTGTGATCGTGACGGGCGGGCTTAGTCTGGCTGTTGGTGCGGTGGGCGTTTGCGCAGCGATGTTCTGCGGCTATGCGATCGAGGTTTTGCATTTGCCTTGGCCCGGCGCGCTCGTCTGTGGCATTGCGATGGGAGCGGCCCTCGGCTTCGTCAATGGTATAGCCGTTGTTAGAACCGGCCTGCACAGCTTCATCATAACGCTTGCAACGATGAGCATATTCTTCGGCGTCATGGTGTTTCTGACCCGCGGCGAGGCATTCCGTGGTCTTCCACCGGAGTTTACCGGCTTCGGAAAAATGAAGCTTTTGAACTATGTCTCGCCATTGTTGATCTTGACGATCGCGGTCGCTCTGGCGCTTGCTTGGCTCTATCGTAGCACTGTCCTTGGTCGTGAAATGCTGGCGTCTGGTGCTCGGCCCGAAGCTGCCGAGCTTTCGGGGATCCATGTCGGGCGCATCACCGTTTTTTGCCATAGTCTGTCCGGCGCATTGGCTGCTGTCGCAGCGTTGATGCTGGTGGCACGCAACGGTGCGGCGATCCCATCAATGGCCGGTCAGCTTGGGCAAGACTGGCTCCTGCCCGCATTTCTAGGCCCGGTACTCGGCGGCGCTATACTCAACGGTGGGAAAGCCCCCGTTTTAGGCACCTGTCTCGGCGCGACGCTCGTGACACTGCTGACCGGCGGCCTTCTCCTCATGCAAATTGGGGGGTTCTGGGTGCAGACCTTCCTGGGCCTGCTTCTTCTCGTCGCTGTGTTCATGGACAAGGTGCGCCGCAGCTATCTTGCCTATCGCAACCTTGCCTAAAAGGAGCCGTCCATGACGACCATCAATTTTTCACGGCTTGCTAAGGCTGACTGGTTCGGCCCGCTGCTCGCCACCTTGATCGCAATTATCGCCATCCGCTGGTACAGTCCGAACTTTCTCTCGTCGTTCAACATCCAGACTCTTCTTCTGGCAATTGCCATCAATGCGCTCATCGGCTTTTCGCAGATGATCATCATCGCCATTGGTCAAATGAACCTGTCTGTCGGTGCAATCGGGGGCCTGTCTGCGATTGCTTTTGCCGGCATGCTGCAGATCTGGGGATTACCTGTTCCGGTGGCCGCTGTTCTGGCACTTGCGATCGGAACTTTGTGCGGCATCGTGAATGGCGTGCTGATCAATATCACCGGTATCTCAGCCTTCGTCATAACGCTCGCCACCCTGTCGATCTACAAGGGAATAAACCTCGGCATCACAGAGGCTCAGCCCTTCTATGACATACCCGAAAGTGTCAAGGAATTCGGCTCCGCGCTCGCATTCGGTTCGGTGCCGATGCTGGCATTGCCAATGGTGATCATCGCTGTTGCCCTCTGGTATCTTCTATCTCGTCTGCCGATCGGTCGCTTTATCCTGGCCGTCGGCGGGAATGAGCATGCCGCATCGCTCTCCGGCATCTCGGTTCGCACAGTTGTTATCGTCGCGCACGCGATTTCAGGCTTTATTGCAGCATGTGCCGGCACTCTGCTTGTTGCCAGGCTGCAGATAGGTCAACCATCAATCGGTGATGATTGGCTGATCCTGTCATTTGCAGCACCCGTTATCGGTGGGGCCGTGCTGTCTGGTGGACATGTCAGTGTTGTGGCCACCTTCCTGGGTGTCGTGATCGTTGCACTGATCACGCAGGCTCTGGTTCTTTTTTCAATCGATCCGTTTCTGGTTCAAGTGGTCCTTGGCACACTGATATTGGCCGCAGTTGGCATAAACCGGCTTCGCGGAACGCGCAGAGCCGTCAGGAGAGCGTGATATGACAATCACTCCAACCTTCGAGGCACGTCGCATTGAAAAAAGATTTCCAGGCGTAAAAGCCTTGGACGGCGTGTCCCTTTCATTGATACCGGGCTCCATCCACGCGCTTCTCGGTGAAAACGGTGCGGGCAAATCCACCTTGATCAAAGTCATCACCGGTTACCACCGCCCAACAGGCGGGCAGTTGCGGATCGATGGCAAGGAGGTTCAGTTTTCCAATACGCGAGACGCTGTGGCGCACGGTATTGGTGTCGTGCATCAGGAGCGAAATCTGATCCCCCGTTTCTCGGTAGCCGAAAACATTCATCTGGAACAGATGAGTCGATCGGCCCTGAAGCCAATCAATTACGCCGAACTAAACCGTTCCGCGCGCGAATGGCTTGACGCTCTACACTTCGACATCGATCCAGCAACGCCCGTATCGGAACTCTCCGTTGCGCAGATGCAGCTTGTCGAAATTGCCAAGGCGCTGTCACTGAAAAGTCGTGTCCTGCTGTTGGACGAGCCGACTGCCTCGCTCACCTATAGCGAGACCGAGGGCTTGTTCAAGATACTTTACAGACTGCGAGACAATGGAGTGAGCCTTGTATTCGTCAGCCACAAGCTGGAGGAGGTACAGGAAATCTGCGATCAGGTGACGGTATTACGTGATGGCGTCAATGCCTGCCAGAGCCAACCTCTGAAAGGACTTGATCGGCAGGATCTTGTCCGCTTCATGATCGGGCGCAGTGAAAGTGTCAGTGGCTGGTACAAGCGCGATACAACTGAAAACCCGATTGCACTCGAGCTGAAAGACGTCTCCACTGCCATCGGTCACTCCGGTGTCAATCTTTGTGTCCGCAAAGGCGAGATAGTCGGACTTTACGGGCTGATTGGCGCTGGCCGGACCGAACTTGCGAAGGCGATCATGGGTCGAATTCCGGTCACCGCTGGCGAGGTGCAGATCTTTGGTCATACTGCGCGCATTACATCGGTCGCCGATGCAATTCACCGCCATGGACTCGGCTATGTCAGCGAGGATCGCAAGACCGAAGGCCTGGTCTTGCCGCACTCCGTTCTCGCCAATGCGGGAATAGTTGTCTGGAAACGGCTTTCAGGGTTCATGGGAAGCCTATCTGATACGAAGATCCGCGACACGGTAAGACCTTTTCTGGAGCGTCTGGAAGTCAAGGCACCAAGTCTGTCTCAGATTGTTGGCAACCTATCAGGTGGCAATCAGCAGAAGATCAGTGTCGCCAAATGGCTGGCCGCCGGCGTCAAGATTCTGATCATTGATGAACCTTCAGTTGGCATCGACATCAAGACCAAGGCCTACCTTCATGACTTGATCCGCGAACTGGCAAACAGCGGCACCGCCGTTATCATGATCACCAGTGATATGCCGGAGATTGTCGCCGTAGCCGACCGAATTTCTGTGATGGACGATTACCGCATCCAAGGCATGATCGATAACGATGGTAACTATGATCGCATGAGCGAAGGGATCATGAATCTGATCCACCGCGAGAAAAATGATCGAGCCGTCGAACCGGCGTAAGTCACTAATCGGAATCATAATGTTAAACCCCGCGGCGATTGCCCTGTGCAATTTCGCGGCATGACCCAAACCGTTCGTGATCCCGATCATCGCCGCCACCAGTTGCCAGCGAAATGATTTCTTATTCCGTCTGGCTTTATCTTCGGTTCCCGCTCAGCTTGCGGATGGTCGAAGACTTACCAGTGGCGCGCGGGATAGCAAAAGGCGCCGGTCGTCAGGATTGAGATTGAGCTCGCGGACTATGCGATCGCAGACTTCTTCTGACCAGAACGACAGAATTGCGAAATACGCCCTCTGGCAAGGCGTGAAGATGTGCCAGAAGGGATGGCGCGCTGGCCGAGACAGAGCGTCGTCCCGCTCGGCCGGATAGCTTCAATCCGCACACGTGCCAAGTATCGGGGTCATCAACAGCACATGAGCGTCAATCCGCTCGAGGACCTTCGCCGGAACGACTTTTCGTTCGGGCAGCGACCACCAAAATCCGTTCACCTGTTCAACTGTATCGACCACCGCTCTAAGCACGGCCGCTTCTGGCAGTCGTGCACGATTGGCGGAGACTTTCCACCGCGGCACATTCAGCGCCCTGAAGGACCGCTCACCGGCCAGCGACAGTGCCATGGCATCCGCGGGGATGTAAGGGATTGTCGAGAGCACGTCGTAGACAGGCGCGAGTCGCGGCTTCTCGCCTGCCTCGCCATAGAACCTGATCGGAACTTAGGCCCGCTCCATCGTCGCCAAATCAGTCCCCACCCAAGTTAAGGCGACGCTATCGTCTAACCAGCCTTTGCAAACAAGGCGACCTGACGATGCCGGTCAAGACCAGCATTTGGAGGATGCAACGACAACAATCATCCGGCAATCAAAAATGATAAAGGGCGTCACGCCGCTAACCGCGACCCTTCATGACTTCCCACAATGCGTCGTTAATGCGATCCTGCCAACCGGGGCCGTCATCCTGAAAAAATGTCAGGACATCGCTATCGAGCCTGATCGAGACTGTTTCCTTCCTGCTTGGAATTGCCGCCCGTTCCACGACCGGCGCGGCCGATTGATTTGCGGGTTTGAATAGTGCCTCCGCGGCGTCCATTGCGTTCAAAGGTCTGCGCGGCATCTTGGTCAAAGAGTGTTACCCCAAAAATTGAAGGAAGCATTTGGATATCCAGTTTGGTACTCCACTGAGCCGGAACTGATGCCCTTGGGAGTTTTGTATATCACACTGACATAGGACAGTAACGTGTGGATCTTCAACGTGCTTGTCGGAGCGACCAGAGGCAGACCTGGTTTGTCTTGCAACCGAACCAGCCGCCATCAGCGCCCTTCAGGTAAGCCGGCGGGCAATTGAGAACAGAGAGTTTTCGACACTTATGACTTGGGGTTCGGCGTATCTTTCATGAAAGCGATATCTCCGACAACACGAACCCGAACACGACGGGCGTCGCCCGGCAGATAGGCAATAGGGATGTCCTCTGCATCCAGCGTGACAATCGACTTTCGGTCAGCACCACCCTCTTCTGCACGCTGACGGGCAATACGGTCTGCCTCAGCAATAGCGTCGTCGCGCGACATGCCGGAGAACACTTGGTCCACTTCGCCCGACACCTGTGCCATCGCCGCTCCGAGCGCATTGGCAACCCCGGCATGTTCAACACGCAAGACCTCGCTTGTGCCTTTGAGTTTTTCCGGGATCAGGAAGGCACCACCGCCAACCGCGATCAGTTGCACGCCATCTGCGGAAGTCTTCATTCGGTCAACGCCGTCTTCGACCATAACCTCGATACGCTTCAAAAGATCGGCGACCAACGCCTGATCGAGGTGCTTGACCCGGTCGCGGTCACCAATCTCGACCAAGCCTGCAGCTACCGCCACGTCGGTCGTCGTCAGCGTATCGCCACCGAAGACGTGTGCCTTTTCAGTAATACGATAGCCGACCGATCGCGGGCCAATCGTGCGCGTTTCCGGGTCGATGATGGTACCACCTCCAAGGGCCATGGGAAGGAGGTCGGGCATGCGAAAGAGCGTGCGAACGCCGCCGATCTCCACGACGTTGTTAGCTTCGCGAGGGAAGCCGCCGACCAGGCATCCAATATCGGAGGTGGTACCACCGACATCAATGACCATTGCCTCCTTGAGACCCGTCAGGAAGGCCGCCCCACGCATGGAATTCGTCGGGCCGGAAGCAAAGCTGTAGACAGGATTGGCGGCTGCAATATCGGCCAGCACGACTGTGCCGTCATTCTGCGTCAGGTAGAAGGGCGCATCAATGCAGGCCTGGCGCAGTGCACCTTTGAAGGCCTCGATGGTGTTATGACCGAGGCTCTGGAGAGCCGCGTTGAGAAGGGTGACGTTTTCGCGCTCCAGAAGGCCGATACGGCCTAGCGTGTGCGACAAGGTGATGCTTACACCGGGGATAAGCGTGCGAACGATGTCTGCCGCTTCGAGCTCGCATTCGGCAGTCAGAGGCGAAAACAGCGCTGTGATGCCAACCGATTCGATGCCGGCATCGCGGATCTTCATCGCAGCCTCGCGAACCTCGTTGCGAGCAAGCGGCACGAGTTCGCGTCCATCATATTCATGGCCGCCATGGACCATGAAAGACAACGGATCCACCGCGGCACGTAGATCGTCCGGCCAATCCACCATCGGCGGCAGCGATGCGCCGGCAGGCATGGCGATACGGATGGCTGCCACCCTCTGAAGGCGGGCACGTTCGACCACCGCATTGGTGAAATGCGTAGTGCCAATCATCACCGCGTCGACAGGGCTTGAGTCTGCGGGCTGTTCCTTGACGACGTGAGCGATGGCGTTGACCACGCCCTGCATCACGTCCGAGGTCGTGGGAAACTTGATCGCCGAGACGACTTTTTCGCCATCAATGAGAACAGCATCCGTATTGGTGCCACCTACGTCAATTCCGATCCGTTTCATGCTGAGAACACCGATTTGAAGTCAAGGTCATATCCGAAGGCGCGTGGGCCGACGTGTTCGAGGCCCTTCGGCGTGGTGAGCACGCCTGGGGCTGGCAGGGCAACAACCGTCACACGCTGGCCGTAGCGCACGGTCTCCGTACCGATCGCTTCACCCGAAACACTGTCGAGCAAGCAGATCAAGTCGGGTGTCATTGCAATCGCCTCCCCATCGCGAAAGGCAACGGCCCATTCGTTCTGAAATGCAAGTTCAACCTTGGCGCCGCGATAGTCGTCAAGGCCCTCAAGATGGGCTGCGCCCCGCAGGAACCCGCCCGTGGTTGTGCGATCCACATCGGCGACCTTACCCTTAAACAGTACCTTGCCGCCCTCGTGACGCAACACGGCCTCGATCGGGTCGTTATGGGCAGCGCGCGCGTCCAAAACGGCACGCCCAAGGCTGATAGCTTTCGTGACTGTATGCAGAACCCCCCAGTCCTTCACTTCGCGACCGGTACGCGGTGCCTTGCATGTGGCTGATGTTGAGCCAACCTCGGTACAGATCTTTCGCGAAATACGCTCCATCCATTTCCACGACGCGGCCTTGGCGACGATCGCCTCGTTGTCGCGGCAATCGACCAAGGTTAATGGGTACATAGGCAGATCGCCGATCGCAAAGCTGGTCATCTGCGCTTCCGGATAAGCGCGCCCCATCGCATCGGCATCTACCACCGGGAT
The DNA here is from genome assembly GCF_050320885.1 of Agrobacterium sp. ES01. Lineage (NCBI taxonomy): Bacteria > Pseudomonadati > Pseudomonadota > Alphaproteobacteria > Hyphomicrobiales > Rhizobiaceae > Agrobacterium > Agrobacterium sp. ES01. Next base: position 52,920 of record NZ_JBNQTH010000007.1, on the reverse strand, counting down.
ATCGAGCATCGCCGCTGCGAGAAACGGAGAAAGTGCATTACCGCCGCCGATTTCAACGCTCATGACAGCTCGAAACTTGCGACCTGTATAGCCTTCCATCAACTGCATGGCGCGCGCCAAATGGGCAGGATCGACGAGGCGTTCCTGGCCCACAAGCGGCGCCCCCATCTTGGAGACAACGGCTACAGCATCGCCATCGTCGAGCGCCAATGGGTCGATCAGTCGAACGCGCTTGCCGTCCTTGTAAAGCTTTTTCAGGTTAAGCTGGGCGAGATAGGGGCTTCCACCACCGCCAGTGCCGAGGATCCAGGCACCTACTGCGAGCGGATCAATTTCGCCCTCGTCAAAATCACGGATCATGTTTCCCTCCGAAGAATGTGCTAGAACCTAGCCATGAGCCGTGAGTGCTGCCTATAGGGGACTGCCCCTATAACAAGCTTGCCTTGTTTTTAAGCATCGCTAGAAAGGGCTGTGACGGACTATCGAAAGGAAACTCCCCTGACTGCGAAGACGATCCCATCGAACGCGCCTTCGACCGCATCAGAGAAAGCGGCGTCCCGCTACAAGGTGATGTTTCTCAGCGTCGGCCAATCGCCGCGTGCCGATATCATAGACGAAATGCTCGAAAGCTTGGATTTACCCATCGAAGCCATGGAGACTGGCGCATTGGACGGCCTGTCTGCAGCTCAAATTGATGAGTTGAAGGTTCGGCCCGGTGAACTGAGTATTATTACCCGCATGGCAGACGGCAGCGATGTTGTGGTTTCCAAACCGCGCATTACCGAGCGCATGGCCGAGATTGCGGCTGGTTTCCAGCCTAGCCAGTTCGACCTCATCGTAATCCTGTCCACGGGACTTTTCCGCGATTTTGAGAGCACCTGCCCGACGGTCAATGCCCAGCGCGCCATGGAATCGACGGTCATTTCGCTTGCTGAACACGGGTCGTCCTTGGGATTGATACAACCGCTAGCTCAGCAAGTCGAAGAGCTCGATATTCCCGCACTTTCATCCTATCGTATTTTGGCCAGCCATGCAGCTGACGGCGACAAGGCCCTTCTTGCCAATGCACTTCTGGATCTTGCCGATTGCGAGATCATCGTGCTGAATTCGGTGAGCTTTACCGAGGCTGACCGGCTGATGGTGGCCAAGGCGAGCGGCAAGCCCGTCATCCTTGCCCGCCGTATCATTGCGAGCGCAATACGGCTTTTGCTGCACGGCACACATCCAGCCACCGTTCCGGGCGTCGCGCCAGAATTCTCCGAGAAGCTACAGCGCCTGACCCCACGTGAACGTCAGGTGCTGTCGCTGGTGGCAGAAGGGCTATCCAACAAGGCGATCGCCCGTCAGCTCGGCATCAGTCCTAAGACAGTTGAAATCCATCGATCGAATGTGATGAGCAAGATGGAAGTCAACTCATCCAACACCTTGATCCGAATGGTGGTGGCGGCGGGCCATCCCTAGTCGCTTTTTTATTCGACTGGCGCAATTATTTGCATAAAAACCTGTGGTCCGACGCATTTTGCCTAAAGTCTAGGCTGCAAAATTGTGTCAGATTCTCATGCGTATAGGGGGATAACCCTATAGAGAACGCGCCGTCGCCAGCGGTAGGCTCCCTGTCATAAAGATAGCCAAGCAGGGAACTACACGCAGCATGTCATCTCCCTTCAAGATCGCATTCGTTACAATAGGTCAGACGCCCCGTATCGACCTCGTGCCTGAGATGCTGGCCGAGATCTGCGTCGGTGTACCGGACGGTAAAATTGAGTATCAGGAATACGGTGTCCTCGATGGAATGAGCACGCAAGAACTTGACGGTATGCGCGCCAAGGATGGAGAGCATTCCTTCGCAACACGCCTTGCCGATGGCACTGAGATCGTCTCCTCAAAGCTGCGCACCGAAGAAAAGCTCAACCAGTTGCTGAAGGACATCGACGAAAATGGTTTCAGCCTCATCGTACTTCTTTGCACGGGCACCAGGATCGAGCCGTTGTACAAGACCCTCGTCGTCGAAGCCCAGCGTATCGTCGATTCCACTGTCGAAGCACTGGCAGCCTCGGCCAGCCGCCTTGGTGTCATCCTGCCGCTTCAACGTCAGGTGGATGACTTCAGCGAACGCCACATCTTTTCCGGCAGTCCTCGTCTCATAGCAGCCTCGCCTTATGCGGACGAAGATATGGTCGAACGCGCGTCCGAGTTGAAGGACTGCGACCTTATCGTCATGCACTGCATGGGCTATTCAGCAGAAATGCTTGATGCCGTGCGCTCCTCCGTTAATGCACCCGTGCTCCTGTCACGTCGCCTCGTTGCAGGCATCGTGCGGCAGATGATTTGATCCAACCACCCCGCCGACCAACTAAAATGAGAGGGAACTCAATGTTCGGAAGAATAATCAGGAATATCGCGCTGGCTGGCCTCGTCGCCTCATCGGCACTCGTTTCTCCGGCTCTTGCCTTCGAGCGCACGGACGATGGCAATGTTATCGTGTTCGGCGGCCGTCAGGCCATTCCGGTGCTTGATCCGCATATTCGTTACGACTGGTCGACGCGCATGATCCAGCAAGGTGTCTACGATGCGCTGGTAAAGTATGAAGGCGATCCGGCGGAAGTGAAGCCGTGGCTCGCCGAAAGCTGGGAAACGAGCGAAGATGGAAAGACGTGGACATTTCATCTGGTCGATAACGCCAAGTTTCATAATGGCGAGCCCGTGACCGCCGAAGCCGTTCGCTATTCCTTCGAGCGCGGCCTCAAGCTTAACAAGGGCGTCGCCTGGATGCTCAAGGATTTTCTTGCTCCAGAAGGCGTAACTGCTGTCGATGACCATACGGTAAAATTCGAACTGAAGGCTCCCTTTGCTCCTTTCCTGTCTTTCCTGCCCTGGTGGTTTGTCGTCGACCCTAAGCAGGTAAAGGAACACGAAGTGGATGGTGATTACGGTCAGAAGTGGCTGGTAGACCATGAAGCCGGCTCGGGTCCGTTTAAGCTCGGTCGTTGGGAACCGAATGTCCTCTACGAGGTTACTTCCGTTGAAGACTACTGGAAGGGTTGGCCGCAAGGTGAGAACCGTCCGGCAGGCGTGATCTACCGGATGATCCGCGAACCGTCAGCCCAGAAAGCTGCTCTGCAACGTGGCGAGGCCGATATCGTCGAAGGGCTGACTTCCGACGACTATGTTCAGATTGAAAAGATCCCTAATATCGTCATTGAAGATCACAAGGGCACAACAACATTCGGTATCAAGTTCAACAACCAGAAGGGCCCAACAGCTGATATCAACCTGCGCAAGGCTATTGCCTATGCGATGGACTATGATGCGCTTGTCGGCATTTACAATGGCGCCGCCACGCTTGAAACAAGCCCGCTTCCTGGCGCCATGAAGGGCCATATCGACGTTCCTGGAATTCCGCGTCAGGATCTCGCAAAGGCCAAGGAATATCTGGCCAAGTCAGCTTATCCGGACGGCGGCATCACGCTCGACTACGTCCACGTTGCCGGTCTGGAAGAGGCGCGCCGCATTGGTCTCGTGCTGCTCGACAACCTCAAGGCGCTCAACATCAAGGTCAACATCAAACCGGAACAGTGGCCGAACATGGTGGCCGCAGGCTCTTCTGTCGATACCACGCCGAACATGACGTCGATCTACGCCACTCCGATCTCGACGGACGCTGATGCGGTTGCCTATCAGTACCACAAGAACAGCTGGGGCCAGTATTACGGCATTGCCCATTACGACAACCCGGAGGTCTCAAAGATGATCGACGAGGCCCGTGCGGCAACCGACTGGGGTACCCGCGCCGACCTCTATGCCAAGATCCAGAAGCAGATCGTCGCCGATCAGCCGGAAGTCTTCGGGATGTTGCAGAACCGGCGCTGGGCACGTCAGAGCTATCTGCAGGGCTTTACCTTCAGCCCCGTACGCTTCACCGGGGAAGTTGATCTCTATCCCCTGTGGATCAAGGAAGACTAACCTTTTCATAGAGCCAATGTGAACAATGTAGGTGAAGGCGGCCTTGCCGCCTTCACCCCAACGGATCTGGAACTAAGATGCTGTCCTTTACACTGCGAAAGCTCCTGACGGTGGCCGGGACGATGCTCGGCATTGCAGCCTTGACCTTTGTCATTACCAATATTGCTCCGGGCGACCCCGCACGCTTGGTCGCGGGTCCCAACGCCACCCAGGACATGGTTGAGACAATCCGCACCGAATATGGTCTCGATCGACCTGTGATCGAACAGTTCGGCATCTACATGAAGGATCTGCTGAGCGGCGATTTCGGCACCTCTATCGTCTCGACGCGTCCGGTCCTTGACGAACTTCTGCGCTACGCTCCCGCCACCATCGAACTCGTCCTTGTCGCCATGGCGCTTGGGGTACTCGTCGGAGTGCCATTTGGAATGCTGTCCGCGGTCTATAAAGACGGGCCCATCGATCACTTCACCCGTATCCTATCGATTTCCGGCGTAGCGCTGCCAGCCTTCTGGTTTGGCATTCTGATGCAGCTCTATTTTTCCGTCGATCTGGGCTGGCTCCCGGTGTCAGGACGATTGCCGCTGACAACCCGCCCGCCAGACATGATCACCGGTTCTCTTCTGATCGACTCGCTGCTTGCCGGCAATCTCAAGACCTTCAACAACGCGTTGTCGCACATCATCCTGCCCGCCGTCGTGCTCAGCTTTCCCTGCCTTGCGTCGATCCTGCGCGTCAACCGCGCCGAGATGATCGAGGTATTGCAGTCCGACTATATCGTCGCGGCGCGCGCTCACGGCCTGTCCTCACGCCGCATCATCATGATCTACGCGCTGAAAAACGCGCTTTTGCCGACAATCGCGATGATCGGCCTGCGTTTCGGCTGGATGCTAGGCTCCACGGTTCTGGTCGAGACAGTGTTCGACTGGCCCGGCATCGGCCTTTATGCCGTATCCTCGGCACTTGCCTCCGACTTCAAGCCGGTGATCGGCGTAACGCTTCTGATCGGCTTCTTCTTCATCATCGCCAACACTCTGGTCGACCTCGCCTATGCCTGGATCGATCCCCGCCTTCGGAGGGCCTGATGACCACTCTTGAACAGACGGCCGCCAAACCTCTTCCGTTGCGGGAGCGCCATGCCAGCCGGATACGCCAGATGCGCCTATATGCGCATATGTTTTGCCGCAGCTTCTCCTCGATGCTCGGTTTGACACTGGTCGCACTCTTCCTCATTCTGGCGGCGATCGGCCCGTGGATCGTGCCCTATCCGGAAGACACGCAAGGTGCGGTGCATATGGGTGCCCGCCTTTTGCCGCCGAGCCTCGAGCATTTTTTCGGCACCGACGAAATGGGCACGGACATCTTTTCTCGCGTCATCGTCGGCGCAAGAACCTCGCTCTGGATCGGCATCGTGATCACCGGCCTTGGCGCGTTGGTCGGCGTGCCCCTCGGTATTATTGCCGGATACAACGGGGGCTGGGTGCGCGCCTGCATCATGCGGGTCACGGAACTGTTTCTCGCCGTTCCCGGTCTTGCGTTGGCCCTTGCAATTGTCGCCTCGCTCGGCCCCGGCCTCACCAACTGCATGATCGCCCTCGCCATCGTCTGGTGGCCCGGCTATGTGCGTCTGGTGGAAGCCAAAACGCTGGCGGTCAAGGAAGAGCTCTTCGTTGAATCCGCGCGCGCTATCGGTGCCAGAACGCCCTGGATCCTTTGGCACCACATCCTGCCGAATTGCATGTCGCCGATCATCGTCAAGATGAGCATGGACATGGGCATGGCGATCCTGGCTGCCGCCGGTCTGGGCTTCATCGGCCTCGGCGCTCCGCCGCCAGCACCCGAATGGGGAGCGATGGTTTCAGTCGCACGCTCCTACATGCCTGACTGGTGGTGGTATTCCGTCTTCCCGGGAGCCGCCATCTTCCTGACCGTGCTCGGCTTCAACCTCTTGGGTGATGGCCTTCGCGATATTCTCGATCCCCGGAGCCGAACCCGATGAGCGATGCACTTCTCGACATCAAGGATTATAGTCTCGATATCGGCACTTTCGATGGTCCCATCCACGTCCTCAAGTGCATCAACCTGACCGTCAACCGTGGTGACACCGTCGGCATCGTTGGCGAAAGCGGTTCCGGCAAGACCGTATTGGTGCGCTCCGTCATGGGCATCGGCCCAAACAATTCCACGGTGCAGGGCGGCAGCATCACCTTCGACGGCAAAGACATCACGCGTTTGGACGACAAGGGCTGGGCAGGCATCCGGGGCATCAGGATCTCGATGATCTTCCAGGACCCGATGACTTATCTCAACCCGCTCTTTACAGTCGGCCAGCAGCTATCGGATGTCATTGCAGCGCACGAACGGGCAACGGGCAACGGCGTTTCCCCGAAAAAGGTGCGCCGTAGACGCGGCGAGGAGCTGCTGGACCAGGTGGGCATGCCCAATCCGGCACGGCTCTTCGACCAGTATCCACATCAGCTTTCAGGCGGCATGCGCCAGCGCGTGCTGATCGCAATGGCGCTCGCTGGCAAGCCGGATCTGCTGATCGCGGACGAACCCACGACAGCGCTCGACGTGACGGTCCAGGCGCAGGTGCTCGACCTCATCAAATCCCTGGTGGCAAAACTCAATCTCACGGTCATCATGATCAGTCACGATATCGGCGCGATAGCTACAATCGCAAGCCGCTGTGCGGTCATGTACAAGGGCGAGATCGTCGAACAGGGCATGACTGCCGATATTCTGGGCAATCCGCAGCACGACTACACGCGCCAACTGCTGTCAGCAGTCCCGGACATCGAAGTCGAGCCACGCCGTGTTGCAGCGGCAGCAATCGACGCGCGTTCGTCGACAATGGCGGAAAAACTGCTGGAAGCGACCAACATTAGAAAGGTCTACAAAAGCCGATCCGGAAGCGATTTCACGGCCGTCAACGACATCAATCTCACGGTTGAAACCGGCGAGATTTTCGGTCTCGTCGGCGAAAGCGGATCGGGCAAGTCCACACTCGCTCGCATGCTGCTGCGACTGATTGAACCGACCGCGGGCGAGATCATCTTCCAGGGCCAGAATATTTCCGGCCTGACCGGAGAGCCCCTTCGCCAGATCCGCCGCCACATGCAGTTCGTCTTCCAGAACCCGCATTCAGCGCTCAATGGTCGCCATACAATCGGCGACGCCATCAGTGAGCCGCTCTATCTCCAGACGTCCATGAGCCGGCGCGACATATTTGCGCGCACCGAGGCACTGCTCGACATCGTCCAACTGCCAAAACTGTTCAAATATCGCTATCCACACGAATTGTCCGGCGGTCAGAAGCAGCGCGTCTGCATTGCCCGGGCGATCGCGCTCAATCCGCGTCTTCTCATCCTCGACGAGCCCACTTCGGCTCTGGATATTTCGGTGCAGGCGCAGGTACTGGACTTCCTGCAGGAGGTGCGCAAAGAACTGAACCTCACCTACGTGTTCATCTCGCACGATTTGGCAGTTATCCGTCAGATCTGCGATCGCACAATCGTGATGAAGCGCGGCGAAATCGTTGAACAGGGCAAAACCGAACAGATCTTCCTCTCGCCGCAACAGGACTACACGAAAGCACTGATCGAAAGTGGTCGCGTCACATCGCGAGCGGCCAACATGCACAGCTGAGGGCGGGCGAACATCAGGCCTGTCACAAGTTCTCTCGCGCAAAGATGTGCATCGTCGCGCAACTCATGCTGGCAGTGTTGGTTTCGAGGTGGGCGATCATTCGCAGCATTGTGGATTTGCCGCAGCCCGGACGATAGCAAACGCGAAAGGCCGGGAGTAAGTGAGCGCATTATACAACTGGGGCCTGCCCGGCTTGGTTAGCCGCACAGCAAAATCAGACGCATAAGTGGAAGCAACCAGACAACCGGCTCCCCTGTTCAAACTTCCCCTCCCCATCCGCAGCGGCCGTTGGTCGCGTCTTTAAATGCAATATGTCTCCAAGGGTGTCGATACGGGTCGCATGCGGACTTTGAGAGCCACGCTGCCGAGCGAACAATAAAAATCACGCTTCTCTTGAATATCATAATTTCCCATCCACATACCATCCATATGGATGGAGAAAGAACGTTGATTGATCACTCACACAAGAGGCGCGACAAGGTCGGCGATACTGAAAAGCTGACCATCAATCTCGGCTATGTGGATCTCGGGCGCATAGATCTCCTGGTTCAGGAAGGCTTCTACTCCAACCGCAGTGATTTCATCCGCACAGCGATCAGAAACCAGCTTTCTGCCGAAGGCGAGGCGGTCAAGGAGTCTATCGTCCGCCAGACGCTCGAACTGGGGTTACGTGTTTACGACATGGCCGAACTGGAGGCCGTGAAGGCAGGCGGCGAGAAACTTCACGTCAAGGTGGTCGGCCTTGTGCGCATCGCATCCGATGTCACACCGGAGCTCGCCCGCGCAACAATCGCATCCATCACTGTGCTCGGCGCCCTCCAGGCCAGCAAGGAACTGAAAGCGGCGCTAGCCGACCGCATCCTCTAGGGGAGTGAATTTAACATTTGAGTCCCCTAGAGAACGCTTTCGCTCAAAGTTTGAAACTCAGAACTTCTGTTAGGTTCCGTAGATTACCAATGGACTTGAAGATCCTGGCATTTGCTCTCGAATAAGAGCCACAAGGATGCAGATGTCGGAGCCAGACCACTTACGTTTTTACACCCGGCACAAAAGGATAGACGCATGAATGAGGATTTCTTTGCAGCCATGCGTCGGGCGACATCGTCGACCCGCGCTCTGAACCTGACCGAGGCAACGGCGATCATTCAGGCTGCCCTGGCAGGCCGCCCTGCTTCCGCAAATTCCAAGGCAGCAGATCCAGATATCTTGCCCCCGTCCCCGGTCAATCATCAGAAACCCTTTGAAATCCATCCCGAGGCCGAGATTACTGACGTTGAATCTAGTAAGGATGCTGAAGCGCATGATCCTGCGTATGGGGCCAAACCCTATAGACGGCTGCGCAAGCCTTTGAATGAGGCGGTGCGTATCCTGCGGGAGGGGCGCGAAGGCGGTATATTCGGTCGCATGGCAGACGGAGCGCTGGCGGGAGTGGTAAAGCCTCAACGCCGGCCTGTCATTGCGGCAGGGGCGCAATTCGCAAGCCGATCGTATTCTTGCGCAGCCGGCACGCGACATTTCAAGCTCTACATTCCGGCCTCGGCACAAGAAAAGCCACGTGGACTTGTCGTCATGCTCCACGGATGCAAACAGGACCCGGACGACTTTGCAATCGGAACGGGAATGAACACCGCCGCAGAGTCGCACGGACTGCTCGTCGCCTATCCCGCGCAGACTGGGATCGAAAATAGCGCGTCCTGCTGGAACTGGTTCCGACCCAGTGACCAGAAACGTGGCGTTGGCGAGCCATCTATCATCGCAGGGCTGACGGAAGTGTTGATCTCGGAATACAGTCTCGACAGAAGCCAGGTTTTCGTGGCTGGCCTGTCTGCAGGCGGCGCAATGGCGGCTATCATGGGCGAAACCTATCCCGATCTGTATTCAGCGGTCGGCATTCACTCAGGGTTGGCATATGGCTCGGCAAACGATGTCATGTCTGCCCTTTCCGTCATGCGGGGTGATGCAACTACCTATTCCCTCCCGAGCGGCGGTGCAAACGCTACGTCCCAGATTCGCACCATTGTCTTCCAGGGCAGTTCCGACCGCACGGTTCACCCTTCCAATGCCGACCGAATCGTGGCGTTGGCAAGCGCGTCCCACAATCATTCAGCCCCGCAAACCCACAAGGCCCGCTCCAATGGCGGACGAAGCTACACCAGGACAAGGTTTACCGACCCGCAGGGCATCCCGACATTGGAATACTGGCTCATTGACCAGGTCGGCCACGCCTGGTCGGGCGGACATCCAAGCGGATCATACACCGACCCGGGCGGACCGGATGCGTCGCATGCAATGCTTCTCTTTTTTCTGGGCAACGACGGATAGGAGTGCGTGTTGCCAAAGCAAGCGGCTGCAGGGGGATAGTAGGTCAGTCCGAAAGCTCACGACCTCAAATGACGGTGGCCCTTCTAAGACACGGTCGCCCCACCTTGGGCCACCAGGATCTGCGCGATCATGTAAGATGAGCGATCCAAAACGATAAGGCGGGTCAGTTCGGAGATCTGGGAAACATCCGCCCGGTGGCCGAGCGGGACCTCTTGACCCAAGAACGTTCCGTAGCCGCGCGCCAGTTTTTCGCAATGAACTCCGCATTGAAAGACGCGGATATGCAGCCCGGGCACAGCGCGTTTACCCGGAATTCACAACGCAACTGAAGCTGGTTGAGCAAGACTGCGACCTTCATCGAAGCGGGAGCATGGTAGTAGAGGTTTTGCAAGGGCAAGCTCCAAAGTGAGCGTCCGTGCCACGGCAAGCCCGCGGCGCGCACGCAGGCGGCCATACCTAAAGAAAAGAACGGGTCCAGCAATTTCGCTATCATGCTTTTTTTGAGAAGCCGTAGTTCCAGCGCTTGCTCAGCCACGACCTCCTTCAGATCGCGGGTCTCACGGCGAAGAACCTTGACCTCATCAGAGGTGGCAGCACGCGCCGTATCGCCAGCTAGGCGCTTCCTGCCAGCTTCGAGAAATTCCTTCGACCAGCTATAATAGAGGCTTTCGGCAATGCCTTCGCGGCGGCACAGCGCGGCAATGCTGTCTTCGCCACGCAGGCCTTCCAGCACGATGCGGATTTTGTCCTCTGCCGAGTGGTGCTTGCGCGTCGCACGCCGAATATCCTTGATGACTTGCTCTGCCGCTGGTTTCTGCGGCGCGGATTTCTGTCTCATCTTCGCCTCCTTTGAGTGAGCTACGATGATCCGAAAATCCTCTCTTCTTCAATTAAACCAGTTTGGTCTCAAAGGCGCTGATGTCGGACAGAGATGAGCTATTGCAAGCCAGTCTATCGCTCAGCACCACAATCGGCAGCACTCCTTTCAAGAGGCAGCGATCGGCAGCTAACCTCTTGCCCTAAACATATTTTGTTAATGGGCGCCCCCTATTTCCGCTCGCCGTCGGCACTAGTGCCGAAGGAAAAGGAATAAGCATGACCAAACACGACCTGTCATCACGACATTTTCAGCGCATCGCGAACCAACTGACATCCATTTCCCCCAGTTATGCATCCCATTTATGCCCATGGGGCTACGGACCGCGAGACGCAATACTCAATAATCGGCAGCCTTGCGCAGGTGCTGGCGCAGTAATGCTTCGGCCCACTCAATCATTCCGCCCTCTATGGCATCCAGAACGGCCAGATGCTCCTTGCAGGACTGCGCAATTCGCTCGGTCGTGAGGTCCGCGAAACTCGCTGCCTCCTGCATACGCCTGAGATTGTTCTGCTGGCGCACCGCCTCATGGAAAAAACGGTTGCGGGACATCGCCGAGAGCCCTTCGTGGAATGACGCGTTCACCTTGAACCAGTCTTCGGCGGTGGGAGCATTTGTATCCGCCAGAATGCGCTCATGCATCCTGCGGATGGCGCTCATCTGAGCCAGATCGACACGGAAACCGGGAGATCTCAATCCTGCACATTCGACAGCGATCCGGAATTCGTAACTTTCGTTGAGCATATCGGAATTATCAAGTGAGTCTGTAAAACGCCACCCATGCCCGGGCTGGCGCTGGGCGAGACCCTCGGCGGCGAAGCGCATCAGTATTTTGCGCACCACGCCGCGCGAAATTCCATAACGGGGCATGAGTTCAGCTTCGGAAACATCCTGCGGCAATTCCCCTCGCGCCCGCTCGCTCATAATGCGGCGGTAAAGCTCCTCATGCGGGGAGTCAGGGGCAATTTGTCCGATGTCGAGCGCGCTGACGTCGGCGATGACCCGCATACCCCTTTGCGGCGTCGGCATCGAGTCGACCACACCACGCTCCTTTAGCAGGTTGAGTGCGACAGTCACCGGCGAGCGCGAAACGCCGAAGCGTCGCGCTAGGTCCGGCACAGAAATACGCGTCCCCACGGACCAGCCGTTGTCTCGGATGAGCTCGATGATTTGACGCATCAGGTCGATCTGCAGCGGCGTAGAACTGTCCGCTACCCGCAGATCAACTTCTTCGGCCTCGATATCATCCTGGTCTTTCCTGTTCATTCCCAACTCCTTGCCGACGGATCACTATACAGCCCGGGACAAATTGCGAACAGGTGACAGAAATGCATTTTTATGCTTTTCATATCCACAAAATGCACATAATGTCTCTTCATCGTTAACAGGACTTTTGAAATGTCGTCAGTTACACCTTTTCCACTCATCGAAGTCTCCGGGCCTCCGGTCGAACGCGGGCGCTCCTACGGTGAACTGGCACGCGACCGCATTCAAGGCTCGATAGAACTCTATGTTGGCTCCCTGTCGAAGCGCGGTCTGGCAAAGCCCGAGATTCTGGACATGGCGATCGACTTCGCGCCGCGCGTTCGCGACTGGGCACCTCACCTGCTGGACGAAATGGAGGGCATAGCTGAGGGTGCAGGGGTTTCGCTTGCAGAAATTGTGCTCGTTAATGCTCGGACCGAAGTGCTTCAGCTGGGCGAACGCAAATCTGGGAAAGCAGACAATCCTGCAAGAGACGAGGAACCTGACGGCTGTACGGGTGCAGTTGTCATGCCCGACTTCACCGCCAATGGCCGCCTGATACACGGGCAGAATTGGGACTGGCGCGCGGAATGCGCGGAAACGTCCGTCGTCCTCAAAGTATTGCGCGATGATGGGCCTGATTTCCTCACCTTCACCGAAGCCGGTGGCCTTGCCCGCAGCGGCATGAACGCGGCGGGAATTGGCCTGACGGCGAATTATCTGGAATGTGAGCGCGATTATCGCTCTCTCGGTATTCCACTTCCCTTTATCCGACGCCGTGCTCTGGAAGCTGCGCATTTTTCTGAAGCGATCAGGATTGTGGCGAGCACGGCGAAATCAGGATCCAATAATATGATGCTGTCCACGGCAGAGGGTTTTGCCGTCAATCTCGAATGCGCCCCAGATGAGGCCTTTTCGATCTATCCCGACAGGGATGGCCTGATTGTCCATGCCAATCACTGGCTCCATATGGCTGCCCTGTCCAAGCTGAAGGAAACGGGTCTCGCCGACGTCCCCGACAGCCTTTACCGTGACGCTAGGGTGCGCCGCCACCTTCTATCGAATGTCGGACATATCACCATGGACGATCTGAAACAGAGTTTATTCGATGATTTCGCCAGCCCCTTCTCTGTCTGCCGCCCGCCGTTTCGCAAGGACACTGGTAACCTGTCAGCGACAGTTGCCATGATCGTCATGGAACCCGCCGCAGGCTTAATGGAGATAGCACCACTGCCCGCCATCAACCGGGACTTCGCCCGGTATGAATTGACCATGGATCAGTCCGGAGCTGTGCTCGCGAGCTGACAGGAAGAGGTTCGGCATGGCCCGCTTCATCATTCTGCGTCTCTTGAGCGCCATCCCGACGCTCCTGATCGTCGCTATCACCATATTTGCGCTCATGCGGATGGTTCCAGGCGATCCGGCAAGTCTTATGCTCGGCGATCTCGCCGATCCCGAGCAGCTTGAGGCGATGCGCCGGAGCATGGGACTGGACCAGCCCCTTTGGGTGCAATTTCTGCATTGGCTTGGCGGCATATTGAAAGGGGACTTTGGTCGGTCGATCGTCCTTGGCGATGCGGTTTTGCCGCTGATCATCGAGCGGTTTTCGACGTCTGCAACTATCGTCTTTGCCGCAATCATCCTCACCACCTTGATTGCGGTACCTGCCGGCATGATCGCTGCCTGGAGGCAAAACAGCATTTGGGATCTGGCGATCGTCACTTCATCCACAATCTTGCTGTCCATTCCCTCCTTCTGGATGGGATTGATGTTGCTCTTGCTATTCGGCCTGACGCTGGGCTGGCTTCCCATCGTCGGCTACGTGCCTTTTGAGCAAGATGTCGCCGGTGCTCTGACGGCATTGATCCTGCCTGTGGTGACGGTCGTTCTCGTCGAATTCGGGCCTATCACGCGCATGATGCGTGCCTCGGCCATAGAGGTCGCGCGCCTTGAATACATCACCCATGCCCGCGCCAAAGGCCTTTCGGAGCGCTCGGTGATGTGGCGGCATGCCTTTCGAAATGCCTTTGCACCAACCTGGACATTGATCGGCCTGGTGCTTGGCAGTTTGCTCGCCAATATCGCCGTCATCGAAACCGTATTTACCATTCCTGGCCTCGGTCGACTGATGATCGATGCGATCTACGGCAGAGATTACCCGTTGGTTCAAGGTTGCATGCTGTTCATCACCTTCCTTTATGTCGCGGTGAACCTGCTGGTTGATCTGGTCTATCCGCTTCTCGACCCAAGGACCGCCGCATGAGACGCCCCGCACCCAACCTTTTGATCGGAGCGGTAATCGTCTCGCTTCTGCTGGTCTGTGCCATCGGAGCACCATGGCTCACGTCCTATGACCCGATCGCGCTCGACCTGCGCGAACGGATGGCGGGACCAAGCACTGCCCATTTGCTCGGTGCCGACGAATTCGGCCGCGACGTTGCCACCCGGCTCTTATTCGGTGCACGAACCTCTGTGATCATCGCGCTGTCCACCACGAGTTTGGCCATCACGCTCGGCCTTGTCTTCGGTGTCCTGGCAGGCTTCCTGCGTGGCATCACTGACCGCATCGTCATGATCTTCAATGACGCCCTCCTGGCTTTTCCTGGACTGCTGCTGGCACTCGGCTTCATGGCGGTGTTCGGGGCAAGCCGCAGCGGCATCATATTCGCCCTCGGCCTCGCTTACATGCCGGTCGTCGTGCGTCTGGTTCGCGGCACTGTGATGTCCATCCGTGAGCGGGAATTCGTGGAAGCGTCGCGCGTGAGCGGAAATGGCGAACTTTATACCATGGTCCGACACGTACTTCCCAATTGCCTTGCACCCGTAATCGTTCTGGCGACCACGATGTTCGGCTGGATCATCCTGTCGGAAAGCGCACTCTCATTTCTTGGGCTTGGCGTTCCCCCGCCAGCACCCAGTTGGGGCAACATGCTTTCGACCGCCCGCCCCCATGTCAGCAATGCTCCGCATCTCATTATCTTTCCGGGACTTTGCATCTCGATCACCCTGCTTGGCGTCAACCTGCTTGGCGACGCGCTTAGAGACTGGCTCGATCCCAAAATGAAAGGCTGACCGATGGCGCAAGGATTGATCGTCGAGGACCTCACCGTCTATGCACCACGCACCAATATAACGGTGGTGAAGGACCTGTCCTTCTCTGTACTGCCGGGAAAAATGACGGCGCTGGTCGGAGAATCCGGTTCCGGAAAAACCATGGCGGCGCGCTCCATCCTCGGACTTCTTGCACCAGGACTCGAAGCCAGTCCACAAAGCCGTATCATGCTCGACGGTCATGACCTCACACGAGCTGACCAAGAAACGCTGCACGCTATCCGCGGTGGTAAAATCGGCATGATCTTCCAGGAGCCCATGGTCTCGCTCAACCCATCGATGCGGATTGGCACACAACTGGCCGAAGGCATGAAGCTGCATACCGGTCTTTCCGACGCCGAGATCAGGCAGGCAAGCCTTGCCATGCTGAAACGGGTGAAGATCACCGATCCGGATCGCTGCCTGAACGCATGGCCCCATGAATTTTCGGGCGGCATGCGCCAGCGCGTCATGATCGCCTCCGTCATGCTGCTAAAGCCTCAATTGCTGATCGCTGACGAACCAACGACGGCACTCGACACGCTGGTGAGCCGGGACGTACTGGACTTGATGGCTGACCTTGCCCGCGAGACGGGAACCTCGGTATTGCTCATCAGCCACGATCTCGGAATGGTATCTCACTATGTAGACGATGTCGTGGTTATGAAAGATGGCGAAGCCGTCGAGCGCGGACCGTCCAAAGCGGTGCTGAAAACGCCCGCTCACCCCTATACGAAAAAGCTCGTGGACGCATTGCCGAAGCGACAGCCCGCGCGGAACGTGACGCAAGATACCCAGGACGCAATCTTGTCTATCCGCGATCTGTCGATCGGTTATGCCGGCAAGGCTGGCCTGTTTGGCAAGGCGCCTGTCCGGCGTGTGGTGCATGAGGTCGGTCTCGATATCGAAGCCGGTGAGACGCTGGCGCTGGTTGGCGCCTCAGGCTCCGGCAAGACAACGCTTGGCCGTGCCATCATAGGGCTGGAGCAACCAGAGACAGGCAGCGTTCGCTTCGATGGCCAGGAGATCTCCGGCCTTGGAACGGCGGCCTCCTGTGCCGCACGGCGGGACATGCAGATGATTTTCCAGGATCCGTATTCCTCGCTCGATCCACGCCAGCGGGTTTCGGTTATCCTCGCCGAACCATTGCGTCGTGTTTCACAGATGAGCAGGACTGAGAGAAATGAACGTGCCCGCCAGGTTTGCGGCGAGGTCGGATTGGACCCGGTGTTGATGGACCGCTTTCCGCACCAATTGTCAGGTGGTCAGCGTCAGCGCGTCGCAATTGCCCGCGCCATCATCGCCAAGCCCCGTTTCGTTGTGGCCGACGAACCCGTCTCGGCCCTCGACATGACGGTACAGAAACAGATCCTGCTGTTGATCCGCAGGCTGCAGGACCAATACGGTTTTGCATGCCTTTTTGTCTCCCATGACCTGGCCGCCGTTGAACAGGTGGCAGACCGTGTTGCCGTCATGGAAGCAGGCAGAATCGTCGAGCTCTCGACCCGCAACGATCTTTTCGATCATCCAAAGCACCCCTATACGATCAGGCTGCTTCGCGCATCGATGCGGTTGGAGGCCGCTTAAGCTCCGACGAGCCTTTAAAAGGATGCGTCTGACGGCGCCCTGCCCCGAACACCTAAGCCGACATTCTCCATGACTATCCACGCTTGAAAAATGCACGTCAGGCGCCGCGTCTCACGACAATTCACTCGGTCAGACGACAGCCGCCCGGAATGCGCATTCCGGACGGCGTCATTGTGAATTGGACACAGTGTTCGAAGACCGCTTTCCTATTGCGTCTTGCCTACACCAAAAAGGACTGTCTTATCAGCTGCCCAGACGTGATAATCCGTCACCTTGGGGCCTAGCGCATCAATCACCGGTTCGTAGTAGAGACCGAGGATTGGCAGGTCGGTGACCATCAGTTTGTGCAGTTGTTTGAAGATGCCTTTGCGGGTTTCGAAATCGGTGGTCTCGGTCGACGTCCTGTAAAGCGCCTCGGCCTCGGCATTCTGCCACTGACGGCTCGGTGACTTGCTCTTGTCTCCGATCAGCCGGCCATACATCTGCGAGGGATCGAGGCGGGCAGAATAACCGAAGGATTGAATCTGGAATTTGCCCGCATTGTAGTTATCGAGTTGGGCTGCCCAGTCGAGCACGTCGAGTTGGGCATTAATGCCGGCACCCTGGAGCATGGCCTGCACCATGACCGCGTTGTCATACATGCCCTGATATTTGGTATTGGTCTGGATCTTGACAGGCTCGCCCTTATAGCCGGCTTCAACCAATAGAGCCTTTGCCTTTGCCAGATCGTATGCCGGCCATTCGCTGAAGTCCTCGTCATAGAACGCGGACGCCTGGGCAACGGCGGAAGAATTATGTCCGGCAAGCCCCATGTTGCGGACCTCGGCAATCTGGTCGTAGTCGATTGCATGGGCGATTGCCTTGCGGAATTTCACGTTGCTCATCAAAGGATCAAGCGTCTGAACGAGCAATGGTGTCCAGGAGAGACCGGGCGTCGAAGCGATGGTAATCCCGCGTGACTTTGCCTCCTCCAGATGCGAGGCCTCGAAACCTGGGAGAATATCGATTTCACCAGCGTAAAGCGCTGCCTCCGCCGCGGCGGTATCGGGAATGATCTGGAATTTGACGGTGTCTACTTTTGCCGTGCGGTCTCCAGCGAACCCGGAAGCGGGCTCGCCAGACGGCCTGTAGCCTTCATAGCGGTCGAGGGTGATAGACTGGGCCTTGGTCCACGCGCCAAGCTTGAATGAACCGGATCCGATGGCGCTTCCTTCGATCCACTTGCCGTGCGCATCGACATTCTTCGGGCTCGCAATCCAGGCGTTGCACTGGATGTTGGCCAATTGCATCAAGAAGAGCGCATTTGGCTTGTTGAGAGTGAAGACAACGGTTCCTTCGTCGGGTGTGTCCACGCTTTCGACCTTCAGTCCCTTGCTACCGTCGAATTCTGAGGCACAGACCCATTCATTCGCCGGGTCGTTGCGCCATTTCCAGTTCCACAGCACGTCAGCAGATGTCACCGGCTTTCCATCATGGAAAGTAGCACCATCACGGAGTGCGAAGGTATATGTCATGCCATCGTCGGATACAGACCAGCTTTTGGCGAGCGCCGGGCCGATGGCAAGATCACCGCGAAAGGCGACCAGCGTCTCGAAGATATGATGTGTGATTGTGTCTGTGTTTGCATCGCGGTTGAAGCCGTCGAAACCACGGATGTCTGCGTTCATGCGGACCATCAGTGTCGACGCACTGGCTTGCGTCGATAACCCTGCCGTCAATGCTAACAGCAGGCCAGCTGCGGCTGGCTTCGCCCACTGGAATTGCAATCGCGTTATGTTCATGCTGTTCCCCTTTTCTATAATTTCTGAAATGGAGATTATAGATTTTTGTGATTATGAAAAGCAATAAATGCGTGCAATTTCGCCATAAGTATCTCTTTGGAACCATTTTAGGAGATAATACGCCGCCCCTTCATTGCGGAAGGCTGGCCTCGCGTGAGACGATACGCGATACCTGTTGCTCCCCGCCTTCTGGATAGTCGCCAGTCGGCCGCTTTAGGGCAGGAGATCATCGAAGTCCTGTTGGGCGCGCTTTTGCACCGCACTGCCAGATACCGCGTTGAACTTCAGAGAATGCACCATCCATTCCCGTTTCTTTATTGTTTTTAATAATTCACCCGATCAGGAAAGGGAGCGCAAATTTGCCTTCGGCTCTTGGTCGCGGATTACGTGGGTATGCCGATTGTGCGATTTTCCGAGGTTGGTCTGCTCCCTTGAGAAACAAGCTTTTAAGCGGCACATAAACCGGACATTGAAGCAGACATAAAAGCGGCAGGAGATCGCGGTGAATCTATCGGATTGATGGAGCCGATGACGATTGCCGAGGGCAGCAAACATACAGGGCCGCTTCTCGATCTGGCGATGGAGCTGACCGCGGCCTCCGCCGGATTAAAGCGCAGCCTTCCTGCCGAAATCGCCAAGGCGCTTTCTGATCTCGTGCGTTCGATGAATTGCTATTACAGCAACCTGATCGAAGGTCACGATACCCATCCGGTCGATATCGAGCGAGCGCTCAAGAATGATGATAGCGCCGATCCGCAGAAGAGAAACCTTCAGCTTGAAGCCAAGGCGCATATCGAGGTGCAGCGCTGGATCGATCATGGTGGCATAACCGGCGCGTTACGGCGCAGGATACCATTTTGAAAATCTGGCTGTGCCGGGTGACTTCTCAGTGGAATTCAACACACTATGGACTTGCTCCGACCGACCGTGGCCCCTGCGATCGTGGGCAACGACGCGATAGCCCTTCGACAGGAAGAAGAGCATCTGCGCATCCCAGTCGTCGGAACTCAGCGGCCAACCGTGGTGGAAAACGACAGGTTGGGCATCCTTTGGACCCCAGTCCTTGTAGAAAATCTCAACGCCGCCATTGGTGGTGACATAACCCATGATGTTGTCTCCTTGAGGAATATCAGTAATGAAAGATGCTGCCGGATCTGCGGCCATAGTGGGAAAGGTCAGTCTGGGAGAGGCCAGACCTGCGCCAATTGCCGAGGCTGTGATCAGCACGTCGCGGCGCCTGAGCAGCGGCCAAGATAAGGGGACATCGAGCAACTCCGTGTGGCGTGCAGGTTGCCAACGAACAAAAGACTTTTGCAGAATTGACAAGTAACCGGATGGACTGCCGGGCGATCCCGGCAGACAACACAAGCAAGCGCGTTGTCTGCCTAAGAGGTGCTACCGAAACGCTGGTGGCGCTAGTGGGCATCACCGGTAAGCTGGGTTGCAGAAGACGGAACGCTGGCTTTGCATGACGGCTGGCTCCTTGACGCAGATTCTCCAAATGGGTTTCCCAGATGGTCGAACGCTGATGAAGCCCTGATTGGGCATTCAAGATCATGTCGTCGAAGATGACAATCTTGCTTTGGCATCTGGACGCCTCACTGGTTACCAACACTGCACCTTGAGCCATTCTGTGCCACGCAGCTATCTCCACGCCGTTACGCCAAAACCTGGCGTGTTTGTCGATCGGCCATGACACGCAGTCTTCTTTTCGGGATTGAACTGTAAAACGATCACTTTACATAATTGAGATCGGCACTGACGGAGGCTGCACCATGGAACTCAAAATGAAAATGATTTCTGCCGCCGAACAACTGTTCGACCGGCACGGCTATTCGGCAACCGGGGTAGATCGCCTGACGCAAGCTGCGGACATGTCTAGCCGCACGCTATACAAGCACGCAGGCAGTAAGGCGCAGCTGATGGCGAGCGTCCTCGACGAACGGAACCGGCGCTTCATGGAGCGACTAGAGGTTGGTAGCGTGGATACACTGTTCGCGGCACTTGAAGACTGGGTGCGCGTCGAAGGCACACGCGGCTGCCTGTTTCTGCGCGCCCGTGCCGAGACCGGGGGCGATACGCCCGAGATAGCCGAGGCCGTAGCTGCGCACAAGGCGGGCTTCACGCAGCGCATCGTCGCAATCGTTGCCGTCGATCTTGGCCGGGAGGACGCAGATCTGGCCGAGCAGGTGCTTGTGCTGTTTGAAGGCGCAACCCACGCAGCGGTATACCGCGGGCGGAAGGCTGTCTCGGCTGCTCGCGCAGCCGCAGCAACGTTGCTTGAAGGTGCACGGTCATGAGTTCCGACCTTCGCATCGGCGCCCTGGGGTTTGTCATGATCGCGGTCTGCTATGGTTTCGCCCGCTTCGCCTTTGGGCTGTTTCTCCCGCAGATCGATGCCGAGTTGGAGCTGGGGTCAACAATCAGCGGCGTGATTTCGGGTGGATCCTTCACAGGCTATTGCATCGCGATCGTAGCTTCGGCCGTCTTATCGGAGAGATTGGGGGCCCGCGCCGTGGCAACCGCAGCCGCCGCAGTTGCTGCCGTTGGTATGGCAGGCATCGCGCTGGCGCCAACGCCACTGCTTCTGGCCGTCGCCGTGCTGGTGGCAGGGTCGAGTACCGGCCTTGCCTCTCCGCCCATGGCAGCGGCGGTCGAGGCTGTTGTCCGAAAAGATTGCCAGGACCTGACCAACACCGTCATAAACGCGGGCACCAGCGCGGGTGTTACACTGTCTGGTCTAGTGGCACTGGCGATGGTGGGGCAATGGCGAATAGCATTCGGTCTATTTGCGGCGATTGCCTTCCTCCTGACCCTGGCTTCGGCACGTTGGCTCCCCACGGCGCGGCGGCGCCAGGGAGCGAATGGGTCTCTCACACTAAACAAACCGCTTCTCCAGTTGATTGCGGCGTCGTTCCTGATGGGCGCGGCCAGCACGGCTGTATGGTCTTTCGGCGGCAAGATCGTGTCCGAGCAGCTGGACTGGGATGCATCCAGCACCGGCTGGCTTTGGGCTTGCCTCGGAGCGGGTGGGACCGTCGGGGCCTGTGCAGGCTCATTGGTGCGTCGTTTCGGGGTAAATCGTGTCCACCTGACGTTTCTAGGTCTGATGTCAGCGGCCATCCTTGCTGTGGGGTCGGGCACGAACATGCTCGCGCTTGCACTGGCGGGTGGAGCAATGTTCGGCACGGCCTATGTGATGCTGACCGGGGTATATTTGGTCTGGGGTGTTGGACTGCTGCCTCATAGGCCGGCGACCGGCCTGATGATCGGCTTCCTGACGATTGCAGTGGGGCAAACGTGTGGCGCACCGGTGTTTGGACTACTGATGGCGGAACAGGGTATGTCGGTTGCCATCACTGGATTCGTGGGGCTTGCATTGGTAGCGGGTCTGTTCCGTTATGACGCTGGAGGGAAATTTTCTCCCAACGGTCAATGACCTACTGTCTCACAGCGAACCGGGCAGGCTCCCAGCTTCGTGTCCGCAGTCGCGGTCCTGCCTTTGCGTCCAAATACCTGCTGCGAAATACGGGCGACCTTTCTGTGCCCGAACTGCTACCGCTAAGCTAAACCGAGCGAAGCTAAGCCTTGTGCCAATGAGTGTCTGAGGTGAATTATTTCCTGAAATTGCGAATACAGTTGAGAGGAATCGAACAGCCGTTCACCTAAATAATGACGTTAGTGAAATTCATTGCTTTGGCAGCGAATTTATTTCTGCAACGACAGCGAGTAACGGGTATGCCGACGTTCACCCGTACGCATGAGGACACCAATCTCCACGAGCTGCTGAAGGTCGCGTGTCGCAGTAGCGCGTGATGTGTTTGTGATCGAGATGTAGTTTTCTGCACTTAGGCCGCCCCTAAAGCCCGCTGTGCCTTCCTTGAAGATGCGCGCGACCACCTTTTCCTGCCGCTCGTTCAGGCGGTCTCTAAAACGGTCGTAGAATTTTGCTTTCTGAATGAAGAAATCTATGCGCTCAAGCGTTGCGCGTTGAGCATCCAGGATCGTCTCTGAAAAGAAAATAACCCAATCGGTGATATCGAGCGTGCGTTGGTGCCGCTCAAGCTCGGAATAGTAGGACTTCCGGCTCTTCTCGATCGTAAAGGCGAGGGAAATGAGGCTTGGTTGCCCAATGTTTTGTGCCAGGGATTTTTCGGCGAGCGCGCGCCCAATTCGACCGTTGCCATCTTCGAACGGATGGATGCTTTCAAAGTAAAGATGGCCTACCGCTGCACGCGTCAAAGCCGGAAGTGGCGCCTGTCCACTTGGCCTGGATTGATTGAACCAGGTGATGAAGGTCTCCATCTCAATGGCAGCCTGACGAGACGGAGGAGCCTCGAAATGGATTGTGGGCTTATCCAATCGACCCGACACGATCTGCATGGCGTCTTCATGTTTGCGGTAAGCACCAATCGTTTCAATGTATCGATTTCCGGCCATCAACATTGAGTGCCAGTGGAACAATCCCTCATGCTGCAGCGGCACCTCCCAGTTTCGATAGACATCCGCCATCATCTCGGCGATCCCCCGCTCTTGGGGACGAACCTGTCTATCATCGGCGTTGAGCCCGAACTGCCGGCGGAGTGATGACTGGACACTTACGCGGTCCAGAAACTCACCCTCGATCTCTGAGGTCTTAACCGCTTCGTCGCTTAGCAACTCAATGCGAAGTTGGTTGCTGTCATCCTCGTTGAAATGCCGAACGGCACCAATGACCTCGCCGGCGGACTGAAGGAATTTTTGCTCCAATGGTACTAGACTTGCAGCGTCGTACCTGAAATTTGGCCAGTCGGCATTCTGCCAGTTCCATTTCATGAGCTATAGCCAGCCTTTCTATAACTCATCATTATTGTCATAGATGAGCTATTGCAAGCCTATCTATCACTCAAAGCCACATCTGTAACTCTCAATCCAAGCAGCAGCGATCACAAAAGTCATCGACCTACCCTGAACATATTTTGTTAAAGCTCGCCTCATATTCCCGCTCGCCCTCGGCATTGGCGCCAAGAGAAACGGAATAAGCATGATCAAAAACGACATTTCATCACGTCATTTCCAGCGAAATATATCTGAATTCTGCGAGCTACGTATTGCACCAATCGCATCCCAGAGGATGCTGTAGAGTATCCGGCCTCACTTGGGCAGCTTGATCATCTACCGGAAATCGCCACCGCTCCTGAACGGCCATATCGACTGGACGGCGATTGGTAAGGCCTGTGGGCTCGAAGCCGAGTTCACGGCGGAACTGAAAAAGCTGCTCCGGCCAGGCCTGGATGCAATCATCCGATGGCTCGGCACTCCACCGGCCATGGAACAACGACGTGGCTTCCACACAAAATGGGAAGAAGACATACTCATGGTAGCCCAAGCCCTTTCGCGCGCCGATGTCCTTCTGCAACACTACGGTCGCTTCTTGCCACAGGACAAGGCAGCTCTGGCTGCAAAAATCCTCAATCAGGTTTGGGAGGCTACGTAGGCTCGAATGGCATGCTCGGCTTGGATGCTTGGCTCAGCCTACGTCCGAGCCGACATCGTCGTTTCGCCTTTAAGGGACTCGAACCTGCGAGCCGTTAGGACCCTGACTTGATCGCTTTGAAACCAGCTAGGTGGAGCGAACACTTAGCCAGCACAGAATAGCTGTTGGGGGGCGTCAGCGGATCGTCCGCCGTAGGATACCAAGCCGGGAAAGGCGACAGAAACGACACCTCACCCGACGATTTCAAACAGCTAGGAATCCGCCATCCACCATGAGCGCTTCGACTTCCGAGAAGATACTCTCGCTCGACGCCAGAGGCAGAACGGCGATGGTGACCTCTTCAGTCTCCGGAGCCTGCCGAACGCAGTAGCCTTCGTTAAATTGCTCGGCTCCATCATTGTTTTGCAGGTCGGTCGCCTTTGCAGGCGCGAGGAGCATTCCCGGCGAACCAGGCTTGAACGAATGCTTCGGCGTCTCAGGTCAGTCGTCCAAGTCCCTGCTACCGACCGGATAAAGGCGCAGTCCACAGCGGAGAGCCAGCCTAAGATTCGGTCTGGGGCGTTACTCCCCTGAGGAGCCAATCCCACGCCCGGTCGAAGTGCGCATCCACAGCCTCCCTGGTGTCGAAGTCGGCGCTACCCATCATTGCCGATGACGTGGGCAGCGCGACCAGACAGTGGATCAAATGGCTGGCGATCGTGTCTGCTTCGCCATCGGCAATCATTCCGGCATTTTGCGCCTCGCTGACTGCTTGGACCAATCGGCCCATGATCGGATCTGGTTGGGGCGGGATCGGCGCATTCTTTTCGAACACGACGGCTTCGCTGAACGTGATGCGCTTCAAAGCGACCAGATCGGGCTCCATGTTGATGTGCAGGAGTTCGCGCGAAAGAGACTGCAGGCGCTCTAGTGCATCTCCTTCCATGGCTGGCAAATCGTCAAGTCGTGCCACCGCGCGCTTGTGCGCGTGCTCAACAACTGCCTCGAACAAAGCAACCTTCGAGGGAAAGCGTCTGTAGACCGTATCCTTTCCCGCCCCGCATTGCGACGCGACCTGTTCCATCGAGGTGCCAGCAAAACCTCGGCTGGCGAACAGCAACGTCGCTGCCCCTATGATCCTTTCGGCCGCCGCATTCTGCATTTCCTTCGAGGGTCGGCCTGATCTCACGAGCATCTCCGATTTCCGCAATGCCATTGTTTCTCCCTTGCCGTTTTCCCGGCCACCTCTTTGGAGTTGGTCGCCGGACTTGCCAACAAAAAAGTTGACAATAGTAATCATCTTATCTGGACAGGACGGTCCCGTTTGATTTATTAGCCTACCAGATCCTGCAAGCTACGACCATGGGGGCGTTTCGTGAAGCACAGCATTTCCCTAAAACAGATACTGACGGCATCGACCTTTCTCCTCGTTGTCAACCAAGCCTGGGCACAAGACGAAAGCACACAACTGGCGCCTATCCGCGTGTATGGCAACGCCACCATTGACGACACGTCCGGCAGCGTTGTCGTCAAATCGGCACGATCGGCCACCAAGACCGTCACGCCCGTGGCAGAGACACCGCAATCCATAACGACCATCACGCGCAAGCAGATCGACGACCAGAACCCGCAAACGGTCAGCGAGGCGCTGCGATATACCGCAGGCGTTCTCTCCGATCGGGATTCGAATTCGCGCTATGATTCGGTCTTTCTCCGTGGCTTCGGCGCATTCGGCACCGCTACGAGTTATGTCAGCTATCTCGATGGCCTGAAGGTGCAGCGAGGGCAGGCTTTTGCCACGCCGTCCATCGATCCATTTTTCCTGGATCATGTGGACGTCCTGAAAGGGCCCTCTGCCCTTCTCTATGGCCAGATCAGCCCCGGCGGCCTCGTCAATCAGGTTAGCCGCGAGCCGTCCGACGTCCAATTGAACGAAGTGCGGCTTGAGGCGGGATCGGACGGGCGGGTTCAGAGCGGATTTTACTCCACCGGACCTGTCACCTCGGATGGGACTTTGCAGTACGGGCTTGGGATCATCGGCCGGTCCTCGGGCACGCGCTATGACGATGTCAACGAGCAGCGCCTCGGCGTGATGCCCTCGCTGAAGTGGCAGCCGGACGCAGACACGTCGCTGGTGATCTCCGGCTATTATCAACGGGATCCGGAAGGTGGCTATTTTAATTCGCTGTATCCGAAGTTTCTGGCGCCTGCAGGCTATGCGGGTTTCTTGGGACGCGATCTCAATGTTGGTGATCCAAACTATGACGCTTTCGAGCGCACCCAATACGGCGTTGGCTACAGGTTCGAGCACAGTTTCAATGAACAGGTGACTGTACGCTCGAACTTCCGCTATTCCGGCGTTGAAACTGACATGCAATCGCTCCAGATGAACGGCCCGATGTCGGCGAGCGGTCTTATCCCTCGCTGGGCTGTGCATTCCATTGAAGATGCGAATGGTTTTTCGTTAGATAATCAGGCCGAGTTCAACTTCGACACGGGCGCCGTCGGTCACACGCTGCTTGCAGGCTTGGACATCCAGCGTTCCAGCAGCAGTTGGGAATATATGCTGGGCGGCGCAACATCGCTTGATGTCACCAATCCTGTTTATGGTCAGCCGGTCGGCCCGTTCATGACCGCAATCGACAGCGATCAGACACTTCGCCAGACGGGGATCTACGTTCAGGACCAGATAGACATCGGCAACCTGCGAGGTGTCTTCGGCGTCCGGCACGACTGGGCAAACCAGGATACGGACAATCGCCTCACCGGCACGTCGACCGCGCGATCCGACAGCGCGACGAGCTATCGAGCGGGCCTGCTTTATCTATTCGATAACGGCATAGCGCCCTATGTCAGCTACTCTACCTCATTTGAGCCGACGACCAGTCTGGGAGCGGACGGCAATCCGTTGAGACCGACGGAAGCGCAACAATACGAGGTGGGTATCAAATATCAGCCAACAGGGCTGGATGCCATCTTTACCCTATCCGCCTTCGACATCCGCCAACAGAACGTCGTTTATTACAATGCTTCAACCGGATTCAACGAACAGCAGGGTGAGATCCATTCGCGCGGCGTGGAATTCGAAGCCAGAGGAAATGTGACCAGCAATCTTGAACTGATTGCGGCCGCATCCCTGCTCGACACGGAAGTTTCCAAATCCGGCATCGCGTCGATCATTGGCAACCGTCCACAGGCCGTGCCGCGCTACTACGGTTCGCTCTGGGCAAATTACACCATCGACACCGGCGCGCTGGAAGGTTTGAGCATTGGCGGGGGCGCACGCTTTGTCGGCTCCAGCTACAGCAATGACGCAAATACGGTGAAGGCGGAGGGCTACACGCTACTGGACGCAGCACTGCGCTACGATTTTGGCGCGAAGAACCCAAGCCTGAAAGGGCTTCAGGCAACGCTCAATGTCACCAATCTGCTCGACAAGGAGTACTATTCCTCCTGCAGTTCCGAATATTATTGCCAGTACGGCAACGGCCGCGTGGTCCTGGCCGGCCTGAGATACAAGTGGTGAGGCGGCGGTGACTTTCACAAGACGTCGATTTTGCACCTCCGTCGCCGCCGGCATCCTCTCTGGGTTCAGGCCCGTGGCGGCGGAGGGGCAACCACTAACAGTGACGGACATGGTTGGGCGCGAGGTGCGACTTCCCGCACTGCCAAGACGGATCATACTTCTTGAGGCGCATGATCTCCTGACAATGTCCCTCCTGCATGCAGACCCCGCCTCGCTCGTCGTCGGCTGGGCGGCTGTCGATCGGATCGACAGCGAGTGGCTGCAGGAGCGCCTGACCAACGGCCAAGGGATCAGCACCGTCGGCAAGCAATCTCCCGAGACAGTTTCCCTGGAAGGGCTGATCGCCCTGGCACCTGATCTCGTTGTCACGACCACCTTCATGACGCCCCAGGGTGACGCCGATCCACTGGTGGAAAGGCTGAAGCAACTTAGCATTCCCGTGGTCCTCAGTGACGCATCGAGCAATACCATTGCCGGCGCGCAAACAGCCGATCCTGTTACTGAACTAAGGCGTTCACTGAACATGTGGGGTGTACTTCTCGGCGCATCGGCAAAGGCGAATGCATTCATTGCCTTTTATGAACGAGAATTGGCAGGGATAACAGGACGCCTTGAAGGCACGAAACCCGTCACGACCTATCTGGAGGTCCAGTCGACCGTTGACGACTGCTGCTGGGCAGCGGGGCGACGGATCTGGGGCGATCTATTGGCGCTGGCCGGCGGACAACCCTTGCCAGGCGTGACCGCGCCCTGGTTTGAAAAGCTCTCGCTCGAATATCTGCTGTCCACCCCACACGACGTCTACATCGCCTCCGGCGGTGGATGGGCATCGGGAAGCCGGCCCGCGATCGGACCTGGCATCGACCCCGCCCTCGGACGGCAAGGTTTGCAGCGCTTGGTAGATGGCAGACCTGCCTTCAATCATCTGGCCAGCGTGCGCGCAAAGCGGGTTTACGGGATATGGACCGGGCTGATCACCAATCTTCCGCTCAACATCCTCTTCGTAGCCCAGGCCGCAAAATGGCTGCACCCCGAACAATGTGTCGACCTCGACCCTGCGGCCATCCTCGGTCACATCAATCGAGAGTTCGCGGCATTCCCCATTCAAGGACCGTTATGGGCCTCGATCTGAGTTCAAGGAGGCATCCGGATGTCACTGATCATCAACAAGCAATATCGCGCAAGCGCCATGGTGCAGTTTGCAAACATCAGCGAATACGTCGAGCCGATCGTGGAGTCGATCGCGACCCACGACATGACAGTTGAAGAAGCCGATGGTGTTCATCATATCCGCTCACCGTTCGGCACCGCCACGTTCGAAGCGACCGGAAACGGCTTCAGGCTCACGGCCGAAGCCCCAGACGCAGGCGGTCTCAATCGGCTGAAGCATGCGCTCGTCGGACCAATCGGCTTCATCGCCGCCCGTGAAAAGCTGGAAATCCAGTGGCAAGGGGATCATGCCGAACCGGCCCTACCCGCGGATCTACGCATCCTGCATGTGAAATCCGTCGAAGACATTGCTCCCCGCTTCCGCCGCATCGTGTTCCGGGGGGAGAACCTCGAGCGTTATGATCGCGAAGACCAGCTCCACTGTCGACTCATCTTCCAACCGCGCGGCATGACCGAACCGCGATGGCCGATGCTCGACCATCGCGGCCATGTCGTCTGGCCCGATGACAAAGCCGTTCCGACACGCGTCTACACGATCCGGCATATCGATGCCTCAGCTCAAGAAATCACGATCGACTTTGCCCTTCACGCTGAGCCCGGTCCGGCAACTCGCTGGGCCATAGACGCGCGGCCCGGCGATCTTGCCGGCATCCTCGGTCCGGCCGCCAATGGTCCCAAATCCGCGGCGTTCTACGTCCTGGTCGGGGATGAAACCGCTTTGCCGGGCATTGCACGGGTCCTGGAAAACCTGCCCGTCACCGCGACCGGCCATGTGTTCATCGAGGTGGACACGGAAACAGACGAGATACCACTTCACTGTCCTGCGGGCATGGCAATCGTCTGGCTGCATCGCATGGGCGCTGACGCCGGCACGACGACGTTGCTGGTGGATGCAATACGCTCAGTAAAATGGCCTGAGACGCTCGATAAGGTCTTTGTCTGGGGCGGATGTGAGCACCGGACGTTCAGTGCTATTCATCGGCACCTGAAAAAGGACATCGGGCTTTCCCGCGATCGCTTCGTGCTCTACTCGCACTGGTACAAGCACCTCAGCGAAGAAGAAATCATCGCCACCGGAGCGGACGCATATCTGCCGCAGTGAAGGCCACAACGGCTCTTTTATCGTCTTGATGGAACTGGAATCGACGCCCAGCTTATTTTTGCTTCGCTTTCGGTCCATCCCTGCATTCGAAACACACACTTAGCTGAGCCGCTTGCATTGCTGCATCGAGATTATCAGCGATGGTCGTCGACCTAGTCGCCAACTTATTCCACATCCCGCGCCACGACATTTCTTCCAAACATTATCGCCAATTGCGTTCAGCCGCGATGAAGCTGTGGCCGAAAATCACCCGCGCATGAGCGGCGAAATAGGCTGGGCCACTGCCTGCCCGCCTTGCCGTTAAGTTTACGATGCCCGGCAATCATTTCCCCTGGAAATCAAGGCCGACGATAAAGAGAAACACGAGTACACCTGGTCTTGCAGGATGCTGACGCATGGCCTCCGTTTTCCAACAAAAATCGAATCTGACGGGACGAGCGTCGAACGACTTGGTTTTTCGGCGGCTGGGAATGCGAGGACGGAGTTGGATTCTACTTTGAATAATTTTTGCGACAGGTCCGGTCACGGATCTATTTATGAAAACCATTTGACGAAATAAATAACTCATGCAATTCTGCCGCAGTCAGGAGAAAACGAAATGGCATTGCGCGGCGCGAACCAAGAGTCTGGGAAACCATTTAATCGACGGATTGTGCTTGAATCGATTCGTCTTCACGGACCCACGACGCGCAATGAGATAGCCCGTCGTGTTGGACTCACAGTCCAGACTGTCTCCACGATTGTTCGTGAACTCGAAGAACAGGGCCTTACACTTTCAGTACGTGAGGAACCTAAGGGCCGCGGCATTCCGCCTTCTAAGCTGACTATCAATCCAGAGGGCGGCCACGCAGTAGGAATTCACCTGACGCCACTCAGCATTGAAGCCGCACTGGTGAACCTGCGCGGCGACGTGGTGATCAGCCGCCAGCGCGACACCTCAGACCCCAAACCCGATGAAGCTTTTGCCATAATCAGTGACATGGTCGCCGAGTTGAAGCGCAGCCCACTGTGTGGCCGACTGCTTGGCGCGGGGCTCGCATTGCCGGGTCCGTTCGACGTCGAATCCATGAGTTTCGTTGGTTCAACGACCATGACGGGCTGGAAGAACGTTGATATTGGCGAGCGCCTCGCTGAGGCGACGGATCTGCCTGTATTCTTCGAGAACGATATGGCAGCGGCAGCCCTGGGGGAGCAGCTCTACGGCCTAGGACAGCAATTCTCGGATTACTACTACATGTTTTTCGGTGTCGGCCTTGGTGGCGCCATGATGAACGATGGCGTGGTGATGGCCGGAGCGTGGGGCAATGCAGGCGAAATCGGCCATATACCCGCCGTCCCGGACGGTGAGCCATGCCCCTGCGGAAATCGCGGCTGCCTCGAAAGATATCTGTCGCTTGATGCTTACAGAAGGCGAGGTCTTTCCGAGGTTGCCTGGGTCGCTGAGGTTGCTCCGATGTTTCGCCATGCAATTCGCACCGTCGAAAATCTCTTTGATCCGCAGACCGTCGTGCTTGGTGGTTTGGCGCCGCAATCGCTTATCGAGCAACTGACGACTCTTGCCACTGGACTCGACAACTCTGTTTCGGCGCGCGCCAACCGGACGAGTCCACGCGTTATCGCCGCCAGGGATTGCCAGCATTCCGCGCTGCGCGGCGCTGCTGCGCTCGCTGTCTACGGCGTCATGTCGCCGCGTCACGGCCAAATGTTTGAAACATAAAAAAAGGGAACAAAAAATGAACGAAGAGCTACTCGCCCTGGATAATATCCGCATGAGTTTCGGTGCGATTGAAGCCCTCAAAGGCATCAGTTTTTCGATTGGAAAAGGCGAAGTCGTCGCGCTTTTGGGAGATAATGGCGCCGGAAAATCGACCTTGGTCAAAATCATCTCAGGTGGTCAGCAGCCAACATCCGGCCGTATGTTTTTCGAAAACAAGGAGTACCAGGCAAAGACGCCTTCCGAAGCCAAGGCCGCCGGCATCGAAACTGTCTATCAGGACTTGTCCTTGTGCACCAATATCGACGTGGTCGGCAACTTCTTCATGGGACGCGAGATCACCCGCAAGATTGCGGGCATTCCCTTTCTGGACGAACGGGCGATGGAGGAGGTCACCAGCAAGGCACTGTCCGATGCCGGCACACGCATTCCCTCGATGCGCGGAAAGGTTGAGCATCTGTCCGGTGGTCAGCGACAGGCCATTGAGCTCAATCGCTTTGTACATTGGGGCGGCAAGCTCATTCTGCTTGATGAGCCCTTTGCAGCCCTTGGCGTTGAACAGACCCGTCGCGGGCTGGAGATGATCCGGCACGTTGCCAATCAGGGCATCGGGGTCATCATCATTACACACATCATGCAGCAGGCGTTTCAGGTCGCCGACCGAATCGTCGTCATCCGCCAGGGCGTTGTTGCCGGCGATGTCGAATGCAGCAAAACAAATGCAGATTCAGTGATCGAAATGATCACCGGACAATCACTCGCCGGGGCCGGACCGGCGAGCCAAGAATGAATAGGGAACCGGCGTAAACTGGAGAGAATGAAAATGAGACGAATAATGCTATTCGTGCTGGGCAGTTTGATGCTCGGCCTTGCTATCATCACGCCCGCGGCCGCCCAGACAAAGGGACTGGTTTATTACCTTGTGCCAACGCTCAATGACGAATTCCAGACCGGTTCGGTCAGTGCATTGGAAATGTTTTTGAAGCAAGTCGGTTACGAGATGAAGGCGCTCAATGCCGACAACAAGACCGAAATCCAGCAATCGCAAATGAACGATGTCATTGCGCTCAAGCCGGCTGCCATCATTCTTGCGGCTGTTGATTTCAACGCGCTGAAACCATCCATCGAAAAGGCCCGGGCCGCGGGCATCCCGGTCGTTGAATTTGACCGTCAGATCACTTCGACACCGTCCGACTTCACGTCAGTCGCTGGTACGATCGAAATCGGCCATATTGCTGCCGCTGAGGCTGAAAAAATGCTGGCGACCAAATATGGCTCTGTAAAGGGCAAGGTCTTGCAGGTTCTTGGCGACCCGGGCGACCCTTACACACTCGACATCCAGAAGGGTTTCGAGGAAAAAATGAAGGCATTCCCAGACGTTACGATCATCTCGTTACCAGCCTTGCAGTGGGAAGCCAGCAATGCCGGAACGATCGTCTCCGACCAGATGCTGTCTAATCCTGATATTGATCTCATCTTCCTGCATGCAGCGAGTCTTTCGGTTGCTGCCACAGCCTCTCTTGAAGCCGCTGGCAAACAACCAGGCGAAGTCATGATGATGAGCTCGAACGGCGCACCCGTGGGTCTCGACCTCATACGCAGGGGGTGGCTGAATGTCGAAGTGGAACAGCCCCTTTATGCACAGGCTGCCGCGATTGCCATGTTCATGGATAAGATCGTCGGAAAGCAGGAAATCAAGGCTGGTGAGTATGACGTCATTGGTTTGAAGGGTGTTTTGACAAACGAAACCTGGGGTCCGAACATCCAGATCCCTGGCTCTGCAATCACCAAGGAAAATGTCGACGATCCAGCTTTCTGGGGCAACCAGAAGCCGCCGGCAGGCACCATCAAATCCGTCGAGTAGGCGGCTCTTCCTTCCGGGGTCACAAGGCCCCGGTCTTCTCCTCCTCCAACTTGGATTTGCCGTATGTCCCCTGGAAAACGCAAAACTCTTGAATTCATCCTCAACAATCTTGTCTGGTTCATGCTCATTGTTGTGCTTGCACTGTTCTCAGCTTTGATTCCAAACTATTTCCAACTCGGCATCTTCGCCAACATCATCGAAGCTTCGAGCGTGCTCGGTGTGATGTCGATCGGCCTCGCCATTGTGATTATCACTGGGCATATGGACCTCTCGGTCGAATCCGTTGCTGCATTGGCGGCGATGGCCGTGAGTATCCTGTTTTGTTCTGCAGGCATTGGTCTTGGGATCGAGCTTAACCCCGCATGGTTGATGATCCCTGCCTCTTTGCTTGCGGCATGTGCCATCGGCGGTTTGATCGGCCTGCTCAACGGCTTTCTTGTTGTCAGGCTGAAGATGAGCGCTTTCATTATTACCTTGGCGTCCTTCATATGGGTGCGTGGCCTCGTGCTGGCCGTCTCCGGCGGACGGTCTGCTCAGGATCTGGCTCCGGCCATCCGTTGGTTTGCGATTGAGCGCATTTTCGGCATCCCGCTGTCGGCATGGGTTGCCATTGCTTGCTTCCTCATATTCTCGATCATGATGCAGAAGACGCCCTTCGGTCGGCACCTGATGATGATAGGCGGCAATGAAACGGCAACCTTCCGTGCAGGCATTCGCGTCAACCGCT
The DNA here is from genome assembly GCF_050320885.1 of Agrobacterium sp. ES01. Classification (NCBI taxonomy): domain Bacteria; kingdom Pseudomonadati; phylum Pseudomonadota; class Alphaproteobacteria; order Hyphomicrobiales; family Rhizobiaceae; genus Agrobacterium; species Agrobacterium sp. ES01. The sequence goes on along the minus strand of NZ_JBNQTH010000007.1, from coordinate 18,849 downwards.
ATCTGATTATTGCCTTTGTCATGGCGGGTGCCATTGCCGGACTTGCCGGTTGGCTGCTTGCGGTGCGCACATCGGGTGCGACGGCCAATCTCGGCGTCGGGTTGCTGTTCAATGCCTTTGCTGCGGTGGTGATCGGCGGCGTCAGTCTTAAAGGCGGGGTGGGCGCTCTGCCGGGCGTTTACGCTGGGGTACTACTACTCTCATCCATCAACACAGCAATCAATCTAATGGGCCTGCCGGCAACCTATACCCAAGTCATCCATGGTCTTCTGGTGCTTGCAGCCGTTCTTCTCGATACATTCAAACAAAGGCTCCGCCAGAGGCTCGCATGACAGACCGACTAAAAGACAATGTAGCGTTGATCATTGGCGCTTCCCGTGGCATCGGCAAGGCAGTTGCACTACGCTTCAAGGAAGAGGGTGCTACCGTTGTTATCGCCGATCACGAGAAAGAGGCGGGACAGGCTGCGGCCGAACAAATCGGTGTTGATTTCGTGCATACCGATATCTCGAAAATGGACGACGCGATCGCGGCGGTCAATTTTGTTCTCGAACGTCACGGTCGGCTCAATACCATCGTTCAAAATGCCGGCATATATCCTTGGCAACTGATCGAAGATACCTCACCGGATGACTGGGACCGGGTAATGGCAATCAACCTGCGCGGCTGCTTCAACGCCGCTCGTGCAGCCCTGACTCCAATGAAAAAGCAGGGGTTTGGACGTATTCTTTTTACGTCCTCTATTACCGGTCCGCATGTGACCAGTCCGGGTCATGGACATTATGCCGCCAGCAAGGCCGGCATTAATGGATTTATCCGTTCGGCGGCGTTGGAATTTTCATCCTATGGCATCAATGTCAACGGCGTCGAGCCTGGCAACATCTTAACCGAAGCGATACAACTCCACCGCAGCGCCGCTTTTATTGAAAATATGGAAGTGGCCATACCGCTCGGGCGTCTCGGTTCGCCCCGCGATGTCGCCAATGCATTCCTATACTTGGCGTCTGAGGATGCCAGTTATGTGACGGGAACAACAATTGTGGTCGACGGGGGACAATTGTTACCCGAAGGCGCTGACTTCAGGCTCCTACCCCCCTGACTCCAGGGCGCATTTTTGGTCCATCAAGTACAGTATAACGTGGACGGTAGGATGCACCGTCCACGTCTTTGCATCTCCGCAGGGACTAATCATCGAACAAGCGTTCACGCAGACACCTCAAGTCAGGCATCAGTATCGCAATGGGTATTTGGACGAAGCACGTGGAGTTGATTGGTGAGCTTTACACACCGGTCGCCAGGTAGAATAAATCGCGCAATCTCGATGCCCGCACCTCAATACAATTCTATAAAGCTTAATGATTTTATGCTTTCAAAATAACAACTTATCATTCAATCGAATGCCCGACATTTAGAGAAGAACAATTGGGTTAATGACGGGCAAAATACGTAAGAACATTGAGTCGACTAAGAAAATCATGAAGGAAAACGGCGATGGAAAATGACACAAGCATACTACTTGGAAGCTCCAATGGACTCCGCGCCGAATTCGCTCAATGTGGTGCTCGCCTTTTGCGGCTCGACATTCCATCTAGTAAAGGCGGCAGCACCCAAGTTGTTATGGGTAGCGCAAGTGCAAGCACACAACCGAAAGGCGATACATGGGCTGGCACAATCTGCGGACGCTTTGCCAACCGCATCGCCAACGCTACCTTTGTACTCGACGGCATCCGCTACACACTGCCTGCGAACCACGGGACAAGCGCGTTGCATGGGGGCCCGAAAAGCTTCGCACTGAGAGACTGGGCCGTTGAAGCCGCAGATGACAGCCTGACCTTTCGTCTGACATCACCTGATGGTGAGATGGGCTATCCGGGCAAGATGGATGTTTCTGCAACCTATGGAATTTCGGAAACGACACTCTGGCTGGACATGATCGCCACCACAGACAAGACCACCATCATCAATCTCACCCATCACGCCTATTGGAACCTGAAGGGTGGAGGCAACGTTCTGGACCACGAGATAGAGATCCCCGCATCGCGCTATTCGGCTGTCGACGAGCGATTGATCCCTTTGGGGGCGCCTGAAGACGTGGCCGAAACGATTTTCGACTTTCGGACAATGCGGCCAATCGCAATTCCATACGATCACAGTTTTTGTCTGGACGCGGGACGCGGCAGTCTGCATCTGGCTGCCCGGGTGCGCGAGCCGCGAAGCGGGCGAAGTATGGAAGTGTGGACAACAGAGCCAGCCATACAGCTCTATACTGCCAACCACTTTTCCGACGCACTTATTGCCCCACACTCTGAAATGATCGAAAACGGAGCGATTGCGCTGGAACCCCAGACATATCCCAACGCCCCAAATGAACCGTCTTATCCCAGTGCCGTGTTGTCGCCGGGCGAAGTCTATCACCACCGCATTGAGTGGCGTTTCTCAGGATTTTGATCTTTGCACACCACCAGTCTAGTGGGGCGATGTGTTTTATCATGTCGGGCGGCGTGGGAATACGGCCCTTTGAAATCGAGTTTGGATAAGCGTTTCAGCTTTTCGGCGATGGTATCGAGAACCATCGTCCGGGACCCGTCAAATCGGAGGGGCGTGTCGCATAAATTGACGGAGCGCGCTATTATCCCCTGAGCATCTTCATTTTTACGCCCTGTTACCCATTTGCAGTCCGAAGATGTGCAAGGAAATCGTTCTGATCGTTTGCAGTCAGGCGACCGGAACAACCACAGCCTTTCCTGAACCACAGCATCGCCTAGAAACCGGCAATCGCTCGCGGCGCCGCGTTGAAAGATGAGAAGCCACCGATCCTTGGCATGTTCTTCTTGATCCGGAAATGATCACTTTCTATGCCCTGCTGGAGGTACCTGGTAACATAGAGGACGGGATCGGGACGTGGAAGCCCATGAACAACAGACGTTTTGATCGTTGATGGAAAGGTGTTGCCCTGTTCGATCCGATCCTGTTCGGCGACAACAAGGGTTCGTCCTTCAGCATCTTGCGGAAGAACCGCATGGCGGCATCGGGACCGCGTTTTGAGGTCAGCAGGAAGTCGACGGGATTTCCGCGCTTGTCGATTGCGCGATACACGTATCGCCACTTGTCGCGGATCTTGATGTAGGTCTCATCGACGCGTAGGCCAGAACCCAGCGGTTGATCGTGCTGTGGTCGAACTCGAAACTCCGTTCCTTGAACATTTCATCAAGATCTGGATATCTCAAAGGTTCGCGCAGCTACGACGACACTTTCTGAGTCATCAGCCATGCCACGAATGGCTTTCGTTCGAGATCGTGTTTCGCCTGGCGGTTTAGCTTCTCGACAATGGCATTCAGAACCATTGCTCGCTCTGCCACTTTCGAAGCGGCAAAGTCCATGCCTAGGTCCGACATACGGTTAAGCTCGAAATTTCCGACCTGCCCCTTCCCGATCACTGGCCTTTACGGCGATGCCGCGGTTGCTGGTTACGCTGCCCCGGAAGCCACTCGTAGGCGCGAGGAGCCAACCTCCTGTTGATCTGACCGCGATGCAAGGCAGACGAGGGACAGGAAGAGCAAAACGTCGCAGTACATATTTATTGACTGACCGACAGTCATTTTGATACATCCAAGCGAGAGCTGTTTTACCCTTAGCGATGTACACACGCACGCAATCCGGATTTGCCAATCAGAATAAACCCTTGCCCGAAAGCACCCCCATGCCCGTTTCCATCCCCGAAAGACGTTCCAAGACCGTCAACCAGACGATCGTGACGATTGCCTTCGTCTTTGTGTGCCTGAACCTCAGGATCGTCTATGGCGGCGTCGGACCGCTGCTTCCCTATATGCAGCTCGAGCCGCTCGCGATGAGTGCGCTGACGGCGCTTCCGCCACTGTGCATGGGGTTGTTTGCGGCCCTCGGCGCCACTTTTGCGCGGCGCTTCGGCGAGGAACGCGCCCTGTTCCTGTCGATTGCCATCCTCACCATCGGCGTCCTGATCCGCTCCTTTGGTGTCAGCGGGCTTCTCGCCGGAACAGTCGTTGCCAGCATCGGCATCGCCGCGCTCAACGTTCTGACGCCCGTATTCGTCCGGCAGAATTTCGCCGCCAGCCAGATCGGCGTGATGATGGGCATCTACGCCATGATGATGGGGCTTGGCGGTGGCCTGATGGCGGCGCTCGCCGTTCCGCTCTACCATGCGGCAGGCGGTTCCTGGCCGATTGCTCTGGGAAGTGCTGCGATCCCGGCGGTCGTCGCACTGCTGGCGCTGGTTCCCCTTTTGGGCTCTACCAACAAGCCAAAGACCCTCGATCGTCCGGCGCAGCCATGGCACTGGCTGCTGAGCCATCCCTCGGCCTGGAGCATCACGGGCTTTTTCGGCATCCATTGCCTGGTCTTCTACATCGCCCTGTCCTTGCTGCCGGCAATCTATGTCGACAAGGGTGCAACGCCTGCAGAAGGCGGGATCTATCTGGCCCTCAGCATGATCGGCATTGCGGTCGGCGGTTTTGTGGGTCCGACCTTGGCCGCCCGCAAGCGCGATCATCGCCCGCATATCCTTGCCAGCGTCGTGCTGTGCATCATCGGCTTTCTCGGCGTCCTGCTGGCACCGGCCGCAACCGGCCCGCTCTGGGCGATCATTCTCGGATCGGGGATGGGCGCAGGCCTTGCCCTTCCCGGCGTGCTCTATGCCAAGCGTACCGCCGATCGCCACCACATGGCGCAGCTGTCCGGCATGGTGCAAACCTTCGGCTATCTGATCGCCGCGACGGGGCCGCTCATTGCCACCGCGCTGCATGGCTGGAGCGGCGGCTGGACCTGGCCGCTCGCCTTCGTCCTCGCCCTGCTCGTCCTCAATGGTTTCATTGGCCTGCGCGGCGGACGCGATCACCTTATCGGCAGCGAGGGACGCACCTCATGAAGCCCCTTCCAGCCGTCGCAACAGCCCGACTGAAGCGCCGCATGATTGCAAGCACGGCGACGGGCCTTGCCATCACCACCTGCCATGTGTTGCAGGGCGTTTGCCTCGCTGGGCTGATCGGGTCCCTTCTCACGGGGGCTCAATCATCCGCTGCAGTGTCGCCGCTCATCTGGCTGGCAGCCTTTGCCGCCATTATCCTCTTAAGGGGCGCTCTGCTCTGGAGCGCGGAGGTCATCGCGCAGTCAACCGCGCAGGCCACCAAGGAAGACCTGCGGCGACGGCTGCTCAGCCATCTCATCGATCTCGGCCCCGGCGTGACGCTGCGGCGGCAAACCGGTGACCTGCAGGCCACCATTGTCGGCGGGGTCGAGGCGGTGGAGAGCTATTACAGCCGTTATTTGCCGGCCATCGCCATTGCCGTCATCGGCTGCGCCGGCGTGCTCGCTCTGCTGGCGTGGGTCGATTGGCCCTCGGCGCTGCTGCTGGCTGTTTTCGTTGTGGCTTATCCGCTGCTGGATCGTTTCTGGATGCGCTGGCAGATGCCAGCCGTCTCCGGTGTCTTTGCAGCGATGGGGGCCTTCGGCGCCGAATTTCTCGATGCCTTGCAAGGCATGCTGACGCTCAAGGCCTTCAATGCCTCTGATGCCTGGCGGCAGCGGCTCGCCACGCGCGCCACGACGCTTGCCGAGGAATCGATCCGGGCGGCGGCGGTGACGATGATGCGCACCGGCGTCACCGGGTTCGTGACGCTGACGGGCATGGCGCTGGTGGTGTCGGTCGATGCCTGGCGGGTGGCTTCGGGCGAATTGACGCCGTTTGCGCTGTTTCTGGCGCTCTTCCTGGCCCGCGAGGCGTTCCGGCCGCTCGACCGGCTGGAAAAGGAGTTTCACACCGCCTGGGCAGCCGGTGGCGCGATGGAAGCGATCCGCGATCTGCTGGCGCTTACGCCCCCGGTCCATGAGCCACGAAGCCCAGCGTCGCGTCCGACCGCAACCGACATCACCTTCGATGCGGTCGACTTCTCCTATGAGGCCAGCGAAGCACGCGCCCTTTCCTCGGTTTCGTTTACGGTCAGGCAAAATGAATTTGTCGCCATCGTCGGCCCCTCGGGCGCCGGCAAATCGACAATCGCCATGCTGCTGCCCCGTTTCTTCGATCCGACAAGGGGCGTGATCCGCATCGGTGGCACGGATATCCGCGCCCTGCCACTCGCGATGTTGCGGGCGCTGATCGGTGTCGTCTCGCAGGACACGGTGCTGTTTAACGGCACCATCGCTGACAATCTGCGCATGGCCAAGCCGGAGGCGACCGATGCCGAACTGCGCGCAGCGATAGAGGCCGCCCATCTCGGCTCCTTCATCGACAGCCTGCCGCAAGGGCTCGCCACGCCACTCAGTGAACGCGGCACCGGCCTTTCAGGCGGACAGCGTCAGCGGCTCGCCATTGCCCGCGCCCTGTTGAAGGACGCGCCAATCCTCGTTCTCGACGAGGCGACCTCAAATGTCGATCCGGCGAGCGAGAAGGCCATCCAGGCGGCGATTGATGGCTTCAGCGGTCGTCGCACACTGATTGTCATCGCCCATCGGCTTTCGACCATTGCCGCCGCCGACCGGGTGCTCGTGTTCGACAGTGGCCGGCTGGTCGAGGATGGAAATCTGCAGCACCTGATGGCTTCCGGCGGTGCCTTTGCCCGGCTGGCCTCAACGGAAGGAGACACCCTGTGACCGATATCCCCTTATCATCATCGCCGGGCGCTCCGGGCCTCTTCGGCCTGCTGCCCCTTATCAAGGGCGACCGGCGCCTCAAGCTGCTCCTGACGCTCTGCTCGGGCATCCTCGCGCAAGGCGGAACCCTCGCCACCATGGCGACCCTGGCCTTTATCGCCGGACGGGCCGTCAGCGGCAGCGCAGTGGAAAGCCTTGTTCCCGCCTTCATCCTGTTGGCAGTCGTCGTACCCGTCGCAGCGGCCGGGCGCTGGTGGCAGGCCCATATCTCGCACGATTTTGCCTTCACGCTGATCGGGGACCTGCAACTCGGCATCTATGACGGGCTGGAACGCGCGGCACCCGCCGCGATCCTCGGGCGACGGACGGGCGAGCTCGCCTCGGTCGCCACCGGCGATGCCGAACTGATGGAAGCGTTTTATGCCCATACGCTGGCCGACTATGTCGGTGCGGTGATCGTGCCTCTGGCGGCACTCGTCGGGCTCGTCTTCATCCATCCGCTGGCAGCGCTGACGCTCGCGCCCTTCCTGCTGCTGGTCGCCTCCATTCCCGCCTGGCTGTCGCGCCGTGCCGGGCGACAGGGCGAGAAGGTGCTGGGTGAGCTGGGCCATCTCAACGCCGAGACGGTCGAGTTCATTCAGAGCCAGCGCGAACTGGCGCTGTTCGGGCGCAGTCGTGATGCACTGGCAAAACTGATGGCGCAGACAGGGGCTCTCGGGGTGGCGCAGCGACGCTACGGCTCGCGCGCAGGTCTCGAATATGCGGCCATCGATGCCCTGACCGCGCTGGCCGTTCTGGCGGCAGCGCTTGTCGGCCTGTTTCTGGTCGAAAGCGGCACACTCAGCCTCCCGCTCCTGCCTCTGGTCATCATTCTGTCCGGCGGCGCACTCGCGCCCATCGCCGAGGTTACGCAGACCGCGCGCAAGCTCGGCGAACTGAAAGCAGGTGCGCGGCGCATTCTCGAAATCTTCCACCAGAAGCCGCAGATTATCGACAAGGGAACCCACGCCCTCCCCTCCGACACGACGATCCGCTTCGAGGCCGTCGGCTTCGGCTATGGCGGCAAACGCAGCCCGGTCCTCAGCGGCTTTGATTGCACGATCCGACCGGGCGAGACGGTCGCCCTGGTCGGCCGCTCTGGTGCGGGCAAAACGACGGTGGCCAATCTGCTGATGCGGTTCTGGGAGGCCGGACAAGGCCGGATCAGCATTGGCGGGATCGATATCCGCGACCTGCCGCTCACCGACCTGCGAAGACATGTTGCCTATGTTGCGCAGGACATCCACTTGTTCAACCGTTCGGTGGCCGACAATATCCGGCTCGGACAGCCAGATGCCACGCATGCCGAGGTCGAGCGCGCGGCCCGTCTGGCGCAGGCGCACGACTTTATTGCGGCGCTGCCGCAAGCCTATGACACGGTGTGCGGGGAACGTGGCGCGCGGCTGTCCGGCGGCCAGCGCCAGCGCATCGCGATTGCCCGCGCGCTGTTGACCGAGGCGCCGATCCTGCTTCTGGACGAGGCCTCGTCCAATCTCGACACAGAGAATGAACGGGCTTTCCAGAAGGCACTTTCAGGCATTCGCGGCGAAGGACGGACCGTGGTGATGATTGCCCATCGCCCGTCGACGATCCAGAGCGCCGATCGCATTCTCGTGCTTGATGCAGGCCGCCTCGTCGAGGCCGGCACGCATGCGACACTTGCCGTGCCTGGCACATTTTACAGTCAGCTCATGACCCTTGAGGAGTTCCCCGCATGATCCGTCACGATCTCTCGCATTGGCCCCTCGTTCTCTCCACGATGGCGGGCGCTTCCGCCCCTGACGTGCACCAGACCTTTTTCGCCGAATGGTCGGCATGGCTCGATCGCGGCGTCCCTTTCGCCACGCTACGCGTCTTCCAGGATGATGCCTCGCTCGAACGTCCCTCCGGTGGGGCGAAGGAAGCCAAGCTCTGGCTTCAGGAAAACGGCGACAAGATCAGGCAACAGGTGATCGGCATGGCGACCGTGGTGCCCCCGTCACGCTTCGACGAGATGAGCCGCATGAATGCCGAGAAGCTGTTTGGCGTGCCGGCCCGGACCTTTGCGACCGTAGAACCGGCCGTTGCATGGATCGTGGCGCGACTGGAGGACAATGGATTAACGGCGGACACCGCAGCTGTCGGCAAGACGCTGGAATGCCTTTTGGTGTAAAAGATCGCAAAGGCAAATCACATGGAAGCAGCAATGAAGAGCGACACGGCAAAACGACCCCGCACCAAATCGGCCGATATCCGGCGCGAAGAACTGATGGATGCGGCCCAGGCTCTCTTTCTGGAGAAAGGTTTTGCCGCCACCAATGTGAGCGAGATCGTCGAAGGCGCCGATGTCGCCAAGGGCACCTTCTATCTCTACTTCAAGACCAAGGACGATGTGCTGACCGCCCTGCAAATGCGCTTCGTCGAGGGTTTCTGTGACAAGATCGACCTGGCGATGGCGAAGGAATACACCAATTGGCCGTCCCGCATCGACGCTTTTGTGGCGGTCTGTCTCGATACCTATCTCGACGCCATGCCGGTGCATGATCTGGTGTTTCACGAGCATCGGCCAGCAAACCGTGCCATGAAAGCTGACAATCCGGTGATCCCCCGGCTGATGGCTCTGCTGGAGAAAGGCACTGAAGACGAGGCCTGGCAGATCGGCGATCCGCGTCTGACTGCCGTCATGCTGTTCGACGCTTTGCACGGGGCCGTCGATGACCGTCTTGCGTCCGGGAAGACGATCAACCGGGCGCAGCTCTTCCGCACCGTCGCAGACTTTTATCATAATGCCCTGCGCATACGATGAATGAGTCGTTCGAGGGAGTGCAGGAAGCTTAAACTATCCTTCTCACACTATCTCGGCGACAGGTCCGAAGGCCGTTCGTCAGTAGAGCAATCTCGGCAGCCAGAGGGCGATCTGCGGGAAGGCGAACAGCAGCAGGATCAGCGCGAATGGCGCCAGCAGGAAGGGCAGAATTGCCACGTAAAGCTGCTTGATCTTGATCTCTGGCGCCTGCGCCTGGATGATGAACAGGTTCATGCCGACCGGCGGGTGAATGAGACCCAGTTCCACGACGATGACGACGATGATCGCAAACCAGATCGGATCATAGCCGAAGCTCATGACGACCGGCAGGAAGACCGGCACCGTGATCAGCACCATGCCGATGCCTTCGAGGAAGCAGCCCATCAGGATGTAGATGAGAATGATCAGCGCCATGACGGCCCATGGCGCCAGATGCAGCGCCTGGGCGCCGGCAAGCAGCAGATCCGGCAGCTTCGTCTGGACGATGAAGTTTGCGAAGATCGTGGCGCCGATGATGATTGTGAACAGCACGCAGCTGGTGATCACCGTCACCTTCAGCGCATGGGTCAGCCCCTGCCAGGTCAGCCGGCGACCGAGAAAGCCAAGCAGGATGGCGCCGAAGGCGCCGACGGCCGCGGCCTCGTTCGGAGAGAAGACGCCGGCATAGATCCCGCCGATCGTCGCGATGAACAGCGCGAGGAACTGCCACGGGTCCTTCAGCGCCAGCAAGCGGGCCTTGAGGCTGGCCGGCGGGTCGACCGGCACATTGTCCTTCTGCCGCCGGGCGACGATCAGGGCAACGAGAATGTAGAGCAGCATCAACAGGATGCCCGGCAACAGTGCAGCGGCAAACAGTTGCGGCAGGGGTTGTTCGGAGATCGCCGCATAGATGACCAGAATGATCGACGGCGGGATGAGGATGCCGAGACTGCCGCCGGCGGCAACCGATGCGGTGGCAAGGCCGTCGTCATAGCCGGCTTCGCGCATTTCCGGCAGCGAAATCCGCGTCATGGTCGCGGCGGTCGCCACCGACGATCCGCACACGGCGCCAAACGCGCCGGACGCGCCGATCGTCGCCACGGCCAGACCGCCGGGAATGCCGGAGAGAATGACGCGAGCCGCCTTGAAGAGTTCGGCAGAGAGACGGCTGTTCGTTGCCACCTCGCCCATCAGGATAAACAGGGGAATGACCGAAAGGCCATAATTGGAGGCCGTATCGAAGGCGTTGGTTCCGGTGACAGCCGCCGCCACCGACAGGCGTGAGAGCAAGGTGTTGCCGGCGATGCCGCAGATCAGAAGGGCAAGCCAGACCGGCATCCTCAGGAACAGGATGCCGAACATGAAGATGACGACGAACAGACCGATCAGCGAGGCACTCATAGCGCACCCTCGCCTTCCACCGACCCCACGTCCGGGGTTCCTGCCCCGAAGAGGACCGCAATCGCTGCAATGATGCTGTTGAAGAGGCCGAACAGCGCCAGGACCCAGATGATCCAGACCGGGAAGTTTAGTTCTAGCTTCATGTCGCCGAAGTCATAGGCGTCACGCGCCGGCTTCAGCATCGACCAGAAGATGAAGCAGAGTATGACGACGGCGGCAATCGCCGCCACGGCCTTCATGACCCGGACCAGTTTTTCGGGCACGAGGCCGTCGATCAGATCGATGACGATCTGGTGGCCCTCCAGGATCACTGCGGGCAGCGCGAAATAGATGCTGACCAGCAGGCAGATCTCGACGGTGTCATAGGAGCCGCGGATCGGCGCGTTGAACACGTAGCGCATGAAGACATCGGCCACGGTGGTGAGCATCATCGCCACAAGCGCAAGGATGGGGATGACGAGCAGCAGGCGAAAATACCGCTCCAGAAGCCGGGAAAATCCGGCTGACGACAGTGACATTAGCTGAGCCTCCTCGCGCAGTATCGAACCGCGCCGCCCGATCGGGGCGACGCGGTGTGTCATGTTACTTCGTATAGGCTTCGATGAAAGCGCTGCCGGGCTTTCCGTCGGCATCCAGAGCGTCGACGGCGTTCTTCACGATCGGCTCGACGGCCTGCTTGAACGGCGCCAGCTGCGCGTCCGTCAGGGTTTCGATCTTGACGTTGTTGTCGACCATGTACTGGCGACCGTCCGCCTCGCTCGCATCCCAGCGGCGCCCGAAAGCCTCGGCGCGGGCGGGGCCCGTCGTTTCCTCGATCAGCTTCTGGTCGTCGGCGCTCAAGCCGTCGAAGACCGACTGGTTCATGACCAGAGCGAAGGTGGCGGACGCGAGACCCGGTTCGAGCGAATACTTCACGACGGAGCCAAGATTGAAGGACTTCGTCGCTTCATAGGGGAACATCGCGCCATCGGCGACACCCTTTGAGAGCGCGTCGACCGTTTCACCCGGCGGGATCGGCAGCGGTGCGGCGCCGAAGGCTTCCAGCATTTCCTGGAACACCTTGCCGGCATAGCGCACGCGCAGACCCTTGACGTCGGCGACCGTCGTCACATCCGTCTTGGTAGTGTGCAGCTTCAAAGGCGGCGTGACGGCCATCCAGAGGATCTTCGTCTCCGGATGCTCGGCAGCCAGATATTCCGGTGCCAGTTCCGTCAAGCGGCGCGACATGATCTCGCTGGTCTTGCCGGTCGACGGGAAGGTCAGCGGCTGCCCGGCCAGTTCCGTCATCGGAAAGCGGCCCGGCGTCGCGCTGTGCAGGATGACGGCGATGTCGGCAACGCCATTCGTGACGAGCTGATACTGGCGGTTCGGCGGGCCGAGCTGCGCGGCCGGGAAGATCTGAAGCGTGAGTTCGCCCTTAGACTTTTCCTTGAGCTCATCGCCCCAGGCCTCTAGCTCCTTCTGCCAGGCATTGTTCGGCGGCAGGAAGCTCGAAACCTTGAGCGTCGTCTGGGCCGACGCCGGCGCCATGCCGGCCAGTAGGAGCGTAATCGCGGCAACGCCGCCTGCGAGATATCTGTTCATTTCATCCTCCCGATGGTCATGAATGGCCGCCAATCGACGGCCGGGGTTGCATTCAGTCGCTTGAACTTGTCTTCCGTCCTCGCGGACCGGCCACATGGCGGCCGGCCGCGTCTGCCGGTCAGGCCTCCTGGCCGATCGGATTCCTCAAGATGCCGAGCTTGTCGATTTCCACCTCGACGATGTCGCCGGGCTTCATCCACAGCGGCGGATTGCGCTTGGCGCCGACACCGCCGGGCGTACCCGTGGCGATCACGTCGCCGGCTTCCAGCCGGGTGAACGACGAGCAGTATTCGATGATGCGCGCGACATCGAAGATCATCATGGCGAACGTGGCGTCCTGAACGACCTCACCATTGAGGCGGGTCTGGATCCGCAGCGGATCGAGATCGCCGAGCTCGTCCGGCGTCATCATCCAGGGGCCGAAGGCGCCCGTATCGGGGAAGTTCTTGCCCGGCGTGAACTGATGGGTATGGCGCTGGAAATCCCGGACGCTGCCGTCATTGTAGATCGAGTAGCCGGCGACATGCTCCAGCGCGTTCTCGCGGCTGATATAGCGGCCTGGCTTGGAAATGATGACCGCCAGCTCGCCTTCGTAATCGAGATCGCTCGACACCTTCGGCCGCACGATCGGCGCCATGTGGCCGATCTGGCTGTTGGCGTAGCGGGCGAAGATGGTCGGATTTTCAACGACGCTGCGGCCGGTCTCCTGGCGGTGCATCTCATAGTTCAGGCCGACACAGAGGATCTTGTCCGGGTTCGGAATGACGGCCAGCCACTCGACGTCGGATGTCGGGTAAGTCGCCGCACCGGTCTTCGCCTCGGCGACGCCCGCGAGGCCGGCAGCAACGGCCTGCTTGAGGTCTCGATAGGTTGCCTTCATCGCCGCGCCGACGTCGTGGAAGGTCTCGCCTTCGACGATGCCCCAGGTCACGCGTCCCGCGATCTTGACGGTGGAAAGTTTCATCTCTCTGTCTCTCCTTGCATGCGGGTCGTCTTGCAAACCCGCGGTCTTGTTCCTGTCGCGAAGCCGCGGGACGCGGCTTCGACGCAAATCCTTCTTCAGGCGAGCTTGCGCTGCAGCTCGCCGAGCTCCGCCACCAGATCCGCCTGCGTACGGGCAGTGGCGAAGACGTAGTGGTCCGGCCGCACCAGCGCGGCCTGCGTTCCATGGCGATCGAACCATCCGGCAAGCACATCGTCCTTCTCAGCCAGGGTGCCGGGCGACGTGCCGTCCGAGCCGGGTGGAACGATGGTCGCGACAGCGAGGCCGATTTCATTGGCAAGCGGCGCGACATCCCGCATCGCGATGTCGCCCCTGCCGTCGACGATCAGCCGCCAGCCGGTGCCGATGAGCGTGTCCAGAAGCCGCTCGCCGTCCGCCTGTCGAATGACGGGTTGGGGAAACAGCGTTCCCCGTGCCGGGCAGGCCGCTGCCGCGAGCAGCCCCTCCTGCAGCGGCGGGACGATCTCCTGCCGCGTGATGGTCGGCGGAGTGCCGCCTCCCTCGGCCAGAATGCGGGCGTCACGCGCATCCGCCTCGGCCGGGTCGCGGATGCAGATCATCTCGCCGATCGCCTTGATCTTGCCGGTCAGTTCGATCACGTGGCGCTTGCGCTCGACCCCGTAGGTGTCGAGCAGGCCGTCGGACGACGTGCCCGTGATCACACGGTCGAGCTTCCAGATGAGGTTGGTGACGTCCCGCAGGCCTTGGCACATGCCCTGGCCGATGAAAGGCGGCTGCTGGTGGGCGGCATCGCCGGCGATGAAGACACGGCCGTCGCGCCATCTTTCGGCGACAAGGGCATGGAACCGATAGGCGGCGGCACGCCAGAGCGTGCCGTCCTCCGGCGTCAGCCAGGGGGACAGAAGCGCCCAGACATTCTCCGGCTTCTCCATCTCGCGCGGGTTTTCACCCGGCAGCAGCATGATTTCCCAGCGGCGGTGGTTCTTCGGCCCCATCACGAAGCTCGTCGGGCGCGCCGGATCGCAGAACTGCGCCGAGGTCTGAGGCAGCTTGGCGAGACCGGCCTCATTGACCTTGACGTCGATGACCAGCCACGGCTCGTCGAAGATCAGATCTTCCAGGCGAATGTCGACGAGCTGGCGAACTGTGCTCGACGCCCCGTCACAGCCGATCAGATAATCGGCCGTCACCGACCGAACCCGGCCGTCGGCGGACTTGAGCTCGGCCGAGACACCGTCCGCATCGTGCGTCAGGCCGATCAGTTCCACGCCGAGGTCGACGTCGACGCAATCGAAGCTCTCCGCGTGATGCCGCATGGCCGCTTCGACCGGCGGCTGGGTGAAAACCATGCTCGGCGTGTAACCGAGCGGATAGGGCTCCGGCACCATGTCGATGCGACGGATCAGCTGGCCCTTGGCACCGAAATGCTGCGAGGCGGTAAACGGCGCGACATGGGGCATGACCTCTTCGGCGATCCCCATATTGTCGAGATGACGGAGAATTTCGTGATCGAGCGCGATGGCGCGCGGCTTGTCGTAGATGTCGGCCAGCCGGTCGATGACCAGCGTGCGGTGGCCGAGCTTGCCCAGAAGGCCTGCGGCCACGGCGCCGGCGGGGCCAAAGCCCACAACCAGGACGGTGTAATGATCGGTTTTTGCTTTGTCGTTCGTCACGGAAAACTGCCTGCTCAAAACTGTCGTGATGATTGATTCATGGACCCGCGAAAGACACGGACACCTGTGCCTTCTTGCAGTCGTCGCTCTTGGGCGGGGCAATGCCCCAGTGGTCGGTTCGTCCGGGCGGCCAGACCCATTCGGACGGCCCGCGGAAGCGGTAATTGTCGTCGACCTGCAGAACCTCGGCGGTGTATTCGATGACCACGCCGGTCGGATCGACGAAATAGGCAAAGACATTGTCGCCCGGGCCATGCCGTCCCACACCCCAGCCGATCGGATAACCGGCATCCTTCACACGACCCGAGCCGCGCATGACGGATTCGAGGTCCGGCATCTGGAAGGCGATATGGTTGAGCCCGTTGACGTCGGCTTCGGCGAGCACCACCGAATGATGGTCGCTGTTGCAGCACAGGAAGGCCATCATCTTCGACCGGTCGGTGAGGCGGAAGCCGAGGGCGGAGCGGTAAAATGAGGTCAGCGCTTCGATGTCGCTGGAATTGATGTTCACATGCGCCAGCCGCAGCGGCACGTTGGGGACGATCCGTTCCTCTTTCGTCTTGTCGCCGAAGACGAATTCAAGCGTCGAGCCCTGCGGCTCACGGACCACGAAACGTTCGCCACCGGCCGGAGAATCAGCGGGACCGAGGGCGCGCAGCAGCGTGCAGCCGGCGGCAACCAGAGTTTCTTCGAGCGTTGCCAGCGCCTCGCGCGACCGGGCGCGGAAGGTGACCTTGCGCAAGAGGGGCGCGTCGCCCGGCTTCAGTTCCAGCACGTGGAAATCGCTGCCGGTGGCGGCCAGAAAGACCTTGCCCTGCTCCCGGGCGACCTCTTCGAGACCCCAGACGCGGGTGTAGAATTCGACGGATCCTTCTAGATCGGGCGTGGACAGTTCCACGCTTCTCAGTCCGGCAAGCGGAAAGTCGGACATCAGGCGGCCTCCTCAAGGTTCAGAAATGCGGCGGCGTTGGCAAAGGCCAGACGATCGCGTGAGCCCGCATCCTCGAACGCGGCCTCAATCCGGGCAAGCGGCGCACGCTCATGGAACTTGAATGGATAATCGGTACCGATCAGAATGCGGTCGTCGCCGAAGATCGTCAGAAGATGGCGCAGGGTCGACTCGTCATAGACGAGTGAATCGACATAGAAGCGCCGGGCCTGATCATAGGGGTCCGCCTGCAGGGCATCGGCGAGCGCCGGGAAGATCTTCCAGCCTTCCCTGAGACGCGGCAGGAGGCTTGCCAGCGTGCCGCCGCCATGGCTGAAGGCGATGCGCAGCTTCGGCAGCTTCATCAGGAGGTTGGACGTGATGCAGGATGCCGCTGCCAGTCCGACATCGGTCGGATAGGCAAGCACCTGCTGCAACTGACCGGGACCGACGAGGCGATCCATGCCGGCCGGGCGCACGGCGTGCACGAAGACAGCCGCGCCGAGCCTCTCCGCTTCCTCGAAGAAGGGCAGGAAACGCGGATCGCCGATCGGCACGCCGTTGACATTGCTACCGATCTCGACGCCCGCAAATCCGAGCATTTCGACGACGCGCCGCAGTTCGGCGATGGCGAGGTCGAGCGACTGGAGGGGAACTGCGGCGAGGCCCGCAAAGCGGCCCCTGCCCTCCGCCACCATGCCGGCGATCACGTCATTGATATAGCGAAGCAGATCATCGGCCGGCCGAGGATCCATCCAGTAGCTAAACAGTTCCGGCATCGGAGAAAGCGCCTGCACGCCGATGCCGGCCTTATCCATGTCGGCGATCCGTCGCTCGACCGACCAGCAGGCATCGCTGACGGTCCGGTAGTTCTTTCCATCGACGACCATGGTGCGGTGGCAGCCATCGGCAGGCTGCATCGAGGGCCATGATTTCGGGACGGCGTCTCCGGCGAAGCGGGGAAAGTCATAGGGAACGACATGTGCATGAACGTCCAGGCCGCAACACGCGCAGCTGCGACCGAAGGCAAATTTCCTGTTTTGACGCGCATTGCCGTCCACGGCCGATCCTCCCTTTGCATCTTTGGAATAAAATACAAAATAAGTTCTGTAAATATGAAATTTATAAATTTTCTATTTCTAGCGATTGATGTATATGAAATTGAGAGCAACCGCACGAGACAACCATGCGCCAGGACACGATCGAGAAATCCGCGGAAGCCCCGGCCACCCGGGCGACGGGCATCTATGAACGCCTGAAGGCCGACATCCTGTCCGCGGAGCTCGAGCCCGGCCGCAAATTACAGCTGCGCTTTCTCACCGAGCATTACGGGTCCGGCCAGACGCCGATCCGCGAGGCGCTGAACCGACTGGCGAGCGAGGAACTGGTGATCGGCAAGGAGCAGCGCGGCTTTTTCGTCAAGCCGATCAGCCTCGATGAATTGCAGGAACTGACGAAGACGCGTTGCTGGGTCGAGGGGATCGCGCTGAGTGAATCCATCCAGCGGACAACGGCGGACTGGGAAGAGGCGCTGCTGATTGCCCATCACCGGCTCGACCGGACGCCGCGCTCACTCGATCCGGAAAATTTCAAGGACAATCCCGAATGGGAGCGGCATCATCGCCGCTTCCATGCGCTGCTCATCGGAAATTGCGGCTCCAAGCCATTGATCGGATTTTGCGAACAGCTGGCGGACCGTCTCTACCGCTACCGCGCCCTGTCGATCCGCAAGGCGTTCAGGGTCCGCAAGGTCAGCGACGAACATGCCCAGATCTTCAAGGCCGCCATCGAGAGGCGGACGCAAGACGCGGTCGCACTCCTGCAGAACCACTACCGCCGCACGGCCGACATCATCTGCGCCGACCTCGGCGAATAAGGCCGGCGGGATTCATCGCCGGCCTTCTGGAGCAGAACGGATAGTGCTGCTGGGATTCCTCGATCGACACCCAGCGCACGGCGGTGAATTCCGCAATGCCGGCATTGCCAAATTAATTATGTTGGTCGCGGGTCGCCGAGGCGTTCGTTTTTCAAACTGCCATTTCTGCCGTGTAGTCGGACCACAGGCAGAAGGCATCTGCTCTTGCGTGTCGATATGAGAAAACGGAGAGGTTGTAAACGCTTGGCAGCTTTGGTGTTACGGCGAGGTTGAACCAGGATATCAAGAACATCGCCGTCCGCATCGATTTCCCGCCTGAGCCAGAATTTGCTATCCGCCGATCGTGATGTCAGCCTCATCCATATGCCACGTGTCGTTCGGCTTGCGTTGGTCTATGCTAATACATGCGGCAAAATGACGACCAAAGCGATTGATCCAAAGACGAACCGTTTCCCGGCTGACAATGACGCCGCGCTCGGCCAGAAGTTCCTTTCCATCGGCTGTACTTAGGGCAAACCGAAGATAGGCCCAGACCGAATAGGCGATAACCTCACACGGAAAACGAAACCCCTTCAGACGGGGAGTTGAGCTCGATAATTTAATCCTCTCCCGATACCCGAAATGCGGCGGTCAAACAACTTGGCAATGCCAATGGCATCCATGCATATAGAGGGCGGCCATATATGGCAGGCATCCAAAAAGGCTATGACAAACGAACTTTGGTCGAAGTCGCGATGGGCCGATTTCAGGTCATCCTTGGCCACGGCTACGCATCTGGTCACTCCTCGCTCAACAGACGGGAGCCACCATCGGCTGACCCATTTTCAACCAAATGCTCGCCTGCGAGCCCCGAAAGTCGTTTGTTGGCAAGCTGCTAGTGGATTGATTCCAACGTTTGGTGCCCGCGTTTAACAGCCGCGATTATCTCGTCGGGGTCTGCCTTCCACACGAACGGCTTTGGCTCGGTATTGTGCTCTTTGACAAAGCGGTTGA
>NZ_JBNQTH010000006.1:0-227386 GCF_050320885.1 Agrobacterium sp. ES01 | reverse complement strand
CACGTTTCTCTTTCTTCCATATTCAATTGTCAAATAACCGACACTCATTCAAAAGCGTCAAACCTTCAATGCCCAAACACATAAAGCCCTGGGCCAAAACCAGCATCGCAGCCAATCTCAAATGAAGTCAACCGAAACAAAGCAGTCCGTCGCCAGAAGCGCCGCCCCTCTCGTTCGGTGAGCGGGTTCTAGAGCTACACCGACATGAAGTCAACATGACTTTCCAAAAAAAGTAAAAATAATCGCGATCCAGCACAAGACCGCAAAATGAGCGTCACAAATTGCCGGGCGACGCAATTTGGATGGCCATAAGGAGCGGTACTAGATACGTCCATTGATACCGATGGTTTCACAGCGTGTGGCGTGCGCCGATGGGCCCCTTCCGAGCATGACCAGAGACATATTGGAGCGTCAGGTCCGCGCAGGTTGAATGCGCCTGCCCAAAAATTCCACTCTCTCCTGCGATCAGGTGGCGGAACGGTCGCGCGTGTCGCCCGGTGCTGCAGAGCGTCACCCCCAAATCATGCGCGCCGGACGCCACGTTCAAAATTCCGCGTTCATCTCTCAGGCGCGCAGGTTCGTCGGTGTTGCCTTTTCGCGCATGCGCTTTTGAAAGGCCTTGGGTTTTATGTGAAAGCGTTGCGAGAAAGCCTCGTAAAAGCGCGAGACCGAGCCGAATCCGCATTCGAACGCGATGTCGGTGATGGGCCGGTCGGTGGAAATCAGTAGAGATTGCGCGGTATCCAGACGATGGCGCACGATCGCCTGATTGATGGTGTGGCCAACGGCGCGCTTGAATATCCCCATCGCATAATTGGGATGGAGCCCGACGCTTTTGCCGACGTCTTCGGCCGAGATACGGTCGAGCGCATGTTCGCTCACGAAGCGCAGCATTTTCTCGACATGTTCCATACGCTCTCCGTCATGGGCTGACAGATTTGCGATCGCCGCTCCCTCTTCGCGAAGGTCGCGCCAGCCGTCGCGCTCTATTCTCAGAACGCGTGCCGTCAACTCATTGCGGACAATCTCGATCAGGCTTTCATCGCCTGAGAGCAATTCCTCACGCCAGCGCGTAAAAATATCCCTGTCATAGGAGCGGATTTCCAGTGCCTCGATCATGGCACCGCGAAACACAGCGTCCCGAAACCGGTGCAAGTTGGCCAAACCCAGAAATACCGACATTGGCACGTAAAGACAGATGAACGCGGCACCCTCGCGGCGATCGATGACCTGATGCGGGATCATGCCCCAGAAGAGGCAAAGCCGGCCCTCGTTGACGGTGAGTTCGCGACCATCGAACCAGTATGTCATGTCTCCTTCAAGAACGAAATTCAGCTCGATCTGGCTGTGCATATGTGGGCCGGTCATGCGCTTGACTTCGGTGCTTTCGCCCGCACAGAAGCGATGGTCTCCAAATACGACGAGGGGATGCCGCGGATCCAGTTCTGGATGCGCGGGCACCGATTCATCGTGCTCTGCCTTGCCGAACTGAAGTCGCATCTTAGGATCCCGGAATTTTTTGGCCAAAAGTCGATAGAACTCTACCGCTTTTTTGCTGAAGATCAATGCGAAGTCTTGAGGAGAGGCTTGCGCTAGCCGTTCGCGGCTGCGTCGCATTTCATACCCTATGCTTGTGGTCGTTAGGAGGAGAACATGACCATTCTTAAGAACCTAAGCGGATTCACCTTTGCGTTTGCGCTGCTGGCGGGGACCGTCCAGGCAGGCCAAATCGTGCTCAATTCCGACCAGTCGGACCCTGTGCCGAAGAAGGCGATGGAAGAGCTGATCGCCGGCTTTGAAAAGGCAAATCCGGATATCACAGTCAAATGGAACAACTTTGACCACGAAGGCTACAAGGCCGCGATCCGCAACTTCCTGACGGCCGATCCGCCGGATGTGGCCGCCTGGTATGCCGGCAACCGCATGGCGCCCTTCGTTGATGCCGGTCTTTTCGCCGATGTGACGGATGTCTGGGAGAGTAACGACCTCGATCACCAGCTGAAATCGGCTGCCGCATCAATGACGATGGACGGCAAGAAATGGGGTGTGCCCTATACCTATTATCAATGGGGTATCTACTATCGGAAGGATATCTTCGCTGAACAAGGGATCACGCCGCCGAAAACCTGGGACGAGCTTCTGACCGTCTGCGAAAAGCTGAAAGCTGCCGGCATCACACCGTTCACGATCGGCACGAAGGCACTGTGGCCAACAGGCGGCTGGTTCGATTATCTCGATCTGCGCGTCAACGGCTACGAGTTCCACATGGATCTGACGGCTGGCAAGGTTCCCTATACCGATCCACGCGTCAAGGCCGTGTTCGACAAGTGGGCCGAACTGGTGAAACCTGGCTATTTCATTGCCAACCACGCAGCCATCGACTGGCAGGACGCAGTGCCGCAAATGGTGCAGGGCAAGGCTGCGATGTATCTGATGGGTAACTTCGCCGTTGCAACGATGGAAGATGGCGGCCTCAAGGAAGACCAGATCGGCTTCCTCCAGTTCCCGTCGATCAATGCCGACATTCCGATGGCTGAAGAGGCACCGACCGACACCTTCCACATTCCGGCAGGCGCCAAGAACAAGGAAGATGCCAAGAAATTCTTGGCCTATCTTGCGTCACCGGATGTGCAAACCAAGGTGAACGAAACGCTTGGCCAGCTTCCGGTCAACAACAAGTCCAAGACGCCTGAGGATCCTTTCCTGAAGCAGGGCTTTGAAATGCTGTCCAATGCCTATGCGCTTGCGCAGTTCTACGACCGGGACGCGCCGGCCGAGATGGCCAAGGCCGGCATGGAAGGCTTCCAGGAATTCATGGTGAAACCTGACAGAGTGGACCAGATTCTGGAGCGCCTCGAGAAGATCCGCGGCCGCGTCTACAAATAAACGCGATCCTCCCGGGTGGGGCGGCGGTTGCCCAACGGCGCCGTCGCCCGCCACACAATATCCCATAAGATGATAGGTGCTGTCGTGCCGAACGCCACATCCAGCCACCATGGTTTCTGGAAGCGAAATCAGCTCAAGCTCGCTCCTTGGCTGTTCCTGCTGCCAGCCATGGCTATGTTCGCAGTCTATGTTGTCATCCCCATCTTCCAGTCGATCTGGATCAGCTTTCATGACTGGGATGGCCTCGGCCAAATGACCTGGATCGGCCTTGGCAATTACGCAGAGCTATTGACCGACGACACATTCTATACGGCTCTCGAGAATAATGTCATATGGTTGGTGCTCTATCTGCTGTCGATCCCGGCAGGTCTGGCCGTAGCGCTCTTTCTCAACCAGTCTGTTTTTGGCATCCGGCTCTACAAGTCGCTGTTCTTCTTTCCCTTTGTGATCAGCCAGGTCGTCGTCGGTCTCATTTTCACCTGGTTTTATGCGCCGGACTTCGGACCGCTCTCGCTCCTCATCCAGAAGCTGACCGGCGAGCAGGTGGCTATTCTTGCCGATGAACGCTACGCCACCTATGGCATTATACTTGCGGGCCTTTGGCCGCAAACAGCCTATTGTATGATCCTCTACCTGACGGGGCTCAACAACATCAATCCCGAGCAGGTCGAAGCCGCACGTATGGATGGTGCCAAGGGGCTTTCCATGCTTTGGCATGTAATCTTGCCGCAGCTTGCGCCGGCAACCTTTATCGCTCTTGTGGTCACTGTCATTGGCTCGCTGCGATCCTTTGACCTTGTGTCGATCATGACAGCCGGCGGGCCTTATGGCTCGACGCAGGTCTTATCCTATTTCATGTATGAACAAGCCCTGTCGGAATACGGGTTCCGCATGGGATATGGCGCGGCCATCGCGGTTGTCCTGTTCCTGATCATGATGGTGTTCATCACGCTCTTCATTGTTCGCATGCTCGTCCAGGAAAGGAACGGCTGATGTTCCCGAAACCGATCGAGAAATCCGCACCGCTTGTCCAGGTTGGCTACAAGCTCTTGCTGCCCGTGGCGCTCGTTCTGTGGCTCTTGCCGCTGATTGGCGTTGCCATCACCTCCGTGCGACCGGCGGGCGATCTTGCAGCTGGCAATTATTTCGGCATTCCGTCCGGCTTTGCCGGGGTGACGAACTATTCCGCTGTGTTCGAAAATTCGCCCATCGGCTATTACATCCTCAATTCGTTCAAGATCACCATACCCTCGGTCATCGGTGCCGTGGCCCTATCCTGCCTTGCGGGCTTTGCTCTCGCCGTCTATCGCTTCAAGGGCAACCTCTTCCTGTTCTTCATTTTCGTTGCCGGCAATTTTATCCCCTTCCAGATCCTCATGGTGCCTGTGCGCGATCTGTCGCTGAAGCTTGGCCTTTATGATACCGTCACCGGTCTCGTTCTGTTTCATGTGGCCTTTCAGACCGGGTTCTGCACGCTCTTCATGCGCAACTTCATCAAGGGGCTTCCCTTTGCATTGATTGAATCAGCGCGGGTGGAAGGCGTGTCGGAATGGAAGATCTTCCGCCATATCGTCTTGCCACTCATGCGCCCCGCGATTGCTGCCCTCTCGGTGCTGATCTTCACCTTCGTCTGGAATGATTATTTTTGGGCAACCGTGCTGGTTCAGAGCCAGAATGCCATGCCGGTGACCGCCGGCCTCAATTCGCTCAACGGCCAATGGGTGGCCGCCTGGAACCTGGTTTCTGCGGGATCCATCGTTGCTGCCCTTCCACCGGTTGCCATCTTCTTTCTAATGCAGCGGCATTTCATTGCCGGCCTTACACTTGGAGCCACCAAGGGATGAGTAATATCCTGACGATCGGCGAGGGCGACCTTTGCCTGACCCTGAAATTGCCCGAAACCGGCATGCCGGAAATCGTGGCCTTCGGTAGCCGAACGCCGCAGGTGGACGATCCATTGCTGGATATCGAGCGTTCAAGCCGCAATAACGGCATGGACGAGGCAATGCCATCTGCGGTCCTGCTGCCAACCGGCGGGATGGGTTACTTCAACTGGCCCGCAATCTCGGGTCATCGGGACGGACGCGATTTCATTGTGCAGTTTTCGCAATGGACGTCCCGAACCGAGGGACGGAAAACCATCCTGACGGGTTGCGACGCGGTTTCGTTGATCGACCTCGAGATCATTCTGGGCACTCATGCCGGTGGGATCATTTCCATGGAGACCCGGTTGACCAATCGGGGTGCTGCGCCCTTCCAGCTCGACCGCTGTGCCGCTGCGACTTTCCTGATCGATGACAGCGAGGTGGCCGTCACCAGTTTCACCGGCATGTGGTGCCGTGAGTTCCAGATGCGTGAGGAAATGCTGGGCAATGGTGTCTGGCTGCAGGAAAACCGGCGCGGCCGTACCTCGCACGACCGGTATCCCATGCTGTCGCTGAGTGGAACGCAAACAAGTTTTGCAGTCGCACTCGGTTGGAGCGGAAACCACCAGATCGTGATTGATCGCATTGATGACGGGCGCCGTCTTGTCCATCTGGGTGAGCTGTTCGAACCCGGCGAAATCCGTCTGGCACCGGGCGAAACTTACCAAAGCCCGACTGCCTACGCTGCCTCCGACAGCATGGCCTTCCATGCGTTCTTAAGAGATGAGTTGCTCCCTTGGCCGAAAGGCCGGATGAGCCCGCGGCCAGTGACGCTCAACACCTGGGAGGGCAACTACTTCGATCACAAGGTCGACCACCTGAAGGCACAGGCAACGGCGGCAGCCTCGCTTGGCATCGAGCGCTTCGTGCTGGATGATGGCTGGTTTGGACGCCGCGATGACGACACGACGAGCCTCGGCGACTGGGACATCGATCCGCGCAAATATCCAGAAGGTCTGGGGCCACTGGTCGACCACGTCACGAGCCAGGGCATGGAATTCGGCATCTGGTTCGAGCCGGAAATGATCAATCAGCAATCGGAACTCTTCAAGGCGCATCCGGACTGGGCGCTGCAGATTGAAGGCCGCCCGCGTCTGCCATCACGCAATCAGCTCGTCTTGGATCTGACCCACAAGGATGTGGTCGAATATCTGTTCGAAAAGATCGACGCGGTGCTCGCCCATCATTCGATTTCATACATCAAATGGGACATGAACCGCGATCTGACCCATGTCGGTGGACGCGAAGGCTGTGCCCGCACATCCGCTCAAACCCACGCCGTTTACCGCCTTATGGACCGCATCCGCGACGCACATCCCCATGTAGAAATCGAAAGCTGCTCCTCCGGTGGTGGACGAATTGACTTTGGCGTTCTAGCCCATACTCACCGCGTATGGACATCGGATTGTACGGACGCACTGGAACGACTGGAAATTCAGCGCGGCGCCGGCCTTTTTCTTCCGCCGGAAATTCTCGGTAGCCATATTTCTGCAAGCCCCAACCACCAGACCGGTCGACGCCACAGCTTGGCCTTTCGAGCCATCGTTGCCATGGCCTACCATCTCGGCGTGGAACTCAACCCTCTGGAACTGACGGATGACGAGCGTGGCGAGCTATCGACTTATATCGAAACCCATAAGCGACTTCGCTCCCTACTCCATGCGCCGGGTGCCAATTTTCAACTGGAACCAGTGGACGGTAGATATGTCTGGGGCGCTGCCAGCGCAGACCGGATCGCCGTCTTTGTGGCACAGGGGCCGCAAATGGTGGGCGAACAACCGGCACCATTGAAATTACCGGAAAGCGTTACCGCCTATGGAGGCAAATGGCGCGTCGCCTCGATCCTGCCGGCGGCGCCTGAATTCCTGCGCTTCTCGGATGGCCAGCGGCGTCTGCTCAAGGGTGATTTGGCATTCGACCTCGACAGCCTCTCTGCGGTCGGTCTGCCTCTCCCTATGCTCAGGCCTGAAAGCGCGTTTTTGATCGAACTTGAACCGTCAAATGGAGGAACGGCCCATGGCTGATGTCAACTTGCGGAGTGTTGAAAAGCAGTTCGGTGCCGTCAAGGTGATCAAGGGCGTCGATCTCACCGTGAAGGACGGAGAGTTCTGCGTCTTCGTCGGTCCATCCGGCTGCGGAAAATCAACCTTGTTGCGCATGATTGCCGGCCTGGAAGACATCAGCGCCGGAGAACTGACAATTGGCGGCGAGGATATGACTACGGTTGGCCCCTCGGAGCGTGGCGTGGCGATGGTGTTCCAGTCCTATGCGCTTTATCCTCATATGACGGTTGCCGAGAATATCGGGTTTGGCCTGAAAATGACGGGCCACGACAAGGCTCTGATCGAGAAACGTACCGCACATGCGGCGGAGCTGCTGCAATTGGAGCCGCTGCTGCAGCGCAAGCCCGGGCAGCTTTCCGGTGGACAGCGTCAGCGTGTCGCCATCGGTCGTGCGATCGTGCGCGAGCCCGAAGTCTTTCTGTTCGACGAGCCTCTTTCCAATCTCGACGCAGCACTTCGTGTGCAGATGCGTGGCGAATTGTCGAAACTCCACGACGATCTGAAAGCGACAATGATCTACGTGACCCATGACCAGGTGGAAGCCATGACGATGGCTGACAAGATTGTGGTCCTTTCCGCTGGCCATATTGAACAGGTGGGCTCCCCGCTGGAACTTTATCACCGGCCGAACAACCTGTTCGTGGCCGGCTTCATCGGCTCGCCGAAGATGAATTTTCTCCCGGTCGAGGCAAGTGCGGTCAGCGAGGGCAAAATCACAGTGACATTGCCGGGTGGCAGCGAACTGCCCCTCGACGCGCAGGGGCAGACGTTTTCCGGCGGCAAAGTAACATTGGGCATCAGACCCGAACACCTCTCTGCTGGCGGCGAAGGTGATGCAATCGTCGCAGGCAAGATCCGTCTTTCGGAGCACTTGGGCTCGGAAACGCTGTTTTTCATCAATCTTGAGGATGCAACAGATATCGCCGTGAAGGCGGATGGTCTGGCGCAACAACGATCAGGTGATACGCTGTCGGTTGGCATTCCGGCAAAGGCTAGCCATCTCTTCGACGCGTCGGGCAAAGCCATCATCAATGGAGACCTGACCCGCTGATGCTTGGAGTTTGCTATTATCCTGAACACTGGGACGAAAGCCGGTGGGAGACCGATGCGCGGCGCATGCGCGAGCTTGGCATTTCCTTCGTGCGGATCGGTGAATTTGCCTGGTCGCGCATCGAGCCGAAACGCGACGACTTCCGGTTTGAATGGCTCGACCGCGCCATGGCTGTCCTGGCAGATGCAGGACTGAAGGTCGTGCTCGGCACGCCCACGGCCACGCCGCCCAAATGGCTTGTCGACGCGCATCCCGACATTCTGCCCTATGACGAAAATGGCAATGTGCGGGGCTTCGGCTCGCGCCGCCACTACACCTTCTCGTCTGAGACGTATCGACGCGAAAGCAAGAGAATCGTCGAAATCATCGCCAAACGGTATGGCCAGCATCCGGGCTTGGTCGGCTGGCAAACGGACAATGAATATGGCTGTCATGATACCACCTTGTCGTGGGGCCCGGAGGATCTAAAGGCATTTCGCTCCTGGCTGCGCCTGCGCTACCAGAGCGTCGATCAGTTAAACGAGGCATGGGCCACCGTGTTCTGGTCGATGGAGCTTGGAAGCTTCGAGGATGTCGAATTGCCGATGGGCACGGTGACGGAACCCAACCCGGCGACCCGACTGGATTTCTGGCGCTTTCATTCCGGTCAGGTCGCGTCCTATGACAAGATGCAATGCGACATCATTCGCGCGCATTCGCCCGGTCGCTGGATCACCCATAATTTCATGGGTTTCGTTTCGGACTTCGATCATTATGCCGTGGGCGACAATCTCGATCTGGCATCGTGGGACAGCTATCCGATCGGTTTTGTGGAGAAATTCCCGTTTTCCGAAGAGGAGCGCAATCGCTGGGCGCAGACCTCGCATCCTGATATCGCCCCCTACCA
Source organism: Agrobacterium sp. ES01 (assembly GCF_050320885.1). Classification (NCBI taxonomy): domain Bacteria; kingdom Pseudomonadati; phylum Pseudomonadota; class Alphaproteobacteria; order Hyphomicrobiales; family Rhizobiaceae; genus Agrobacterium; species Agrobacterium sp. ES01. The sequence goes on along the minus strand of NZ_JBNQTH010000006.1, from coordinate 218,575 downwards.
CCATGACCTCTATCGCGCCGTCGGCCGGGGTCGCTTCTGGGTCATGGAGCAGCAGCCGGGGCCTGTGAACTGGGCACCGTGGAACCCGGTTCCCAAGCCCGGCATGGTCCGGCTCTGGACATGGGAAGCCATCGCACATGGGGCAGAAGTCGTGAGCTATTTCCGCTGGCGCCAGGCGCATTTCGCGCAGGAACAAATGCATGCCGGACTTAATCTTCCCGGACTGGACGAATTGTCTGTCGGCGGCAAGGAAGCCCAACAAGTTGCACAAGAACTCAAGCTGTTGGGCGAACTTCCACCGGTCACGAAGGCGAGCGTTGCTCTTATTTTCGACTACCAGACCTACTGGTCGACCACGATCCAGCCGCAGGGGCAGGATTTCCGCTACGAAGAACTCGTTTTCCGCTGGTATGAAAGCCTGAGACGGCTTGGGCTCGACATCGATTTTGTCCGACCGGGTGAAAGCCTGGCGGGCTATGACCTCGTTATCGTGCCGTGCATCACCGATGTAACGCTTGCGATGGAAAATGCCCTTGGCGAATGCAAAGCGACGATCCTGATCGGACCGCGCTCAGGAAGCCGCGATCGCAACTTCCAGATTCCGGATGTTCTTCCACCAGGCCCGCTTGCAGATCTGACCGGCAATAGAATAGTCCAGGTCTCGACCCTGAGGCCTGGCTTGTCTGATGCAGTATCGGGAGAGGTGTGTGGGGCGGGCATCCGGTGGCGCGAGACGGTGGAGGCAAAGACATCCTCTGTCCTCGCAGGCTTTGCAAACGGTGATCCGGCCCTGACGGTGAAGGGCAAGATGTATTATCTCGCCTGTTGGCCCGACGACATTCTGCTGGGCAAGGTGATGGAACTTGTTGCCAGACAAGCCGGATTGGCCACAATGGCACTGCCCCCACATATTCGCGTCCGCCGTCGCGGTGCACTGGCTTTCGCCTTCAATTACGGGCCGGAAGATTGGACGCTACCAACCGATATCGAGCCACTGATGGGAGCTTCTGTTATCGCCCCGCAAAGCGTATCTGTGTGGATGACTGGCTAGGGCGGTTCCTAGCCTCAGTGATCAGACACAAAAAAGGCCAGGCAAATTTTGCCTGACCCCGATTGGTAATTTGCTTTCAACAGTGCCAGTACATCCGTGGTCAAAGGAAAGCAGTTACCGATTATACGGCCTGCAGATTGCAAGCTGACATCTTGCCCGACTTGCTGTCGCGCTCAAGGTCGAAGCTGATCTTCTGGCCTTCAACGATGTCGCGCATGCCGGCGCGCTCAACTGCAGAGATGTGCACGAATGCATCGTCGCCGCCGTTGTCAGGCTGAATGAAGCCGAAGCCCTTGGTGGAATTAAACCATTTAACTGTGCCAGTGGTCATGATGAACCCTTTCATAGCAATAAGATGACCACAGCGCGGAAACGCTGCGGATGATGATCACGATTTTTGAAAGGAAGGTTCGTTCAGGACGCGGTGCTAATCGCGCAGTAACCAAAGCTAAGCAAGCAAATATCGACAGGCACATACCTATGCGCATTGAAGAGGCATGTCAACTTTTAGTTTTCCCGCACAAGAAATTCTACCATTGAGGGAGTTATTGCGCCGTGCACTTCATCAACAAGTGCGGCATATCTCTTTGTGAACCGGTGACATTGGACGGATTGAAGCTGTTGGGACCCAGGTTTTGATGGCGCAGCATTTTTCCAAACCCGGAGAGCAGCTCCATGGGATCGACGAAAGGCGGCTGCGAGGTGGAAGAAGCAGGTTTCTAACCCGATCTGGTTTGCCGGAACAAAAGCACGGCCGAGACTTAGGTTCAGATTATAAGGGGTATGTCGAATCCAGCTTCCTGTCTGCCAGCAGTCGAACAAGCCAGTCGACGAACACTCTTACTTTGTTGCTCAAATGCCGGTTCGGCGGGTAAACGATGTAAAGGGGAATGGGATCGCTTTGCCAGTCGGGCAGCACCTGCACGAGCTCTCCCTTTTTGATGAATTCTGCTGCCATGAAAGACGGCACGAGAGCAACGCCGAGACCAGCCAGTGCTGCGGTCAGATAACTGCGAGCATCATTGACAGCGACGACATGGCGCGGATCGATTTCCAGCTTCTCGCCTTCCCTTTCGAAGTTGAAAGCCATTGTTCGATTGTTTCCGCCGGTGAAATAGCTAACGCTGTGATGCTTCGTCTCCAGTTCCGATGGGTGTTCCGGCGTACCGTGTCGTTCCAGGTAAAGTGGCGCCGCGCATATGATCATCGCAACATCTGTGACGCGTCGTGCAATCAGAGACTGGTCGGCAGGCACCCCGCCACGCAGAGCGCAATCCACGTTTTCCGCAAGATAGTCGACGGTCCGGTCGCCAACGCCGAGGTCGACACGGATGTCAGGATATCTTTGGTAAAAATCGCATAGGGCCGGAATAACAAGCCAATCAGCAAAGGCGCCCGCCATCTCGATGCGCAGCCGCCCGCTGGGCGAGCTGTGCGAACTAGAAATGCTGGTATCGAGTTCGTCGATCTCGGAAATGATACCGATTGCGCGCTCGTAGTACAGGGCGCCATCGGTCGTGACCATGACGCGGCGCGTCGTGCGGTTCAGCAGCTTGGCGTGAAGATGTGCCTCCAGTCCCTGGATAAGATTAGTCACCGTTGCCTTCGGAAGACTCAAGGCCGACGCTGCCCGCGTAAAGTTGCCCATCTCCACCACCCGGACAAAGGCCCGCATCGCTGATAGCTGATCCATGTGACAGTTCCTGTCAGTATGCACTGCAAAATTGTTCGAAATTTGGAACAGTGCGCTCGCAATATGACGCTTGTTCAGAATAACGAATAATATAAATTATATTCAGACGCAACAGGTTGGTTCGTTCCTCGAATGCAACTTTTGGTGCCGGTTGGCACTTGTCGGATGATTTTCGATGCCCCGGCGATGCAGGGCTGCAATTTATGAAAGGAGATTGACGTGCGTATTCCTCGCTATATTCCATTTCCTGTCATGTTGTTCGTCAGCCTTGTGCTGGCACCATTGCGCTCGGAGTAGCAAGTTCGATGTCAGTTGAAGTCAAGGATATGGTGCTGGACCATGTTTCCCTCGGAAGCGTCGCGGTGCGCGTTTACGAGGGCGCCGCGTGTGACAAGGGTCCCCCTGTCTTGATCTATTTTCAAGGCGGCGCCTTTGGTAATCCCGCTTCAGCCCTATGCCCTATGGCGGAGTGTCTGGCCGACACGGGTGCGATCGTGATCGTACCGGACTACAATATGCAGGGATCGGTCTTTCCAAAGCCGCTGGAAGTTGGATTTTCTGTATTCTCCTACATGGCCAAGAAGCGGTCAGGGTTTGGCAACAGAAAATCTCTCTTGATGGTTGGTGGCGAGGAAGCCGGTGGCAATATAGCGGCGGCCGTCGCTCTGAAAGCCCGCGACCGTTTCGCAGATGAACTTGACGGACAGGTCCTGGCGTCGCCGCTTCTTGATCCATTCATGGGGTCGCCGTCGTCTCGAAATGCCGAATGCATCGGCATGAGAGAGCGTTGGTCTGAGGGTTGGAGCCACTACCTCAGTGGCGGCATGTGCCATCCATATGCTGCGCCATCGGTCTGTTCTCGACTGGCCGGTCTGGCGCCGGCACTTGTTCTGTCATCGAAGGACGATCCGCTCCTTGATGAGACAATTGCCTATGCCTTGCGATTGTCCACTGCGGGTGTCGAAGTTCATCAGCATGTTCTCCCCGCCGGGACAGGCTGGCCAGCACTTTACGGTGGGAAAACGGATGAACTGTCGAGTTGGCAAGACAGTGCAAAAAGCCAGTTCTCGGATTTCGTTCGCGAAATTGGCGTTAACTGATTTGATTTGAACACGATTTGATCTTGAGCGGTTGTTCCGGCCGCAAGGAGTTGAAACATGACAATGACATTTAAACGCTGGACCCTTGCGGGCACCGGCATAGGACTTGCTGCGTCCATTTCAGCCGCCGCCCTATTCTTCGATTTACCGGCTGGCACGGCCGCAAGTGCATCGGAAGAGGCAAGCGCACCTGCCGCGGCGCCGGCGACGCCCGTGACAGTGGCGGTTGTTCAAAGTCGCAACATCACCACATGGCAACAATTTTCCGGACGACTGGAAGCGGTCGAGCGGGTGGATGTGCGCCCTCGCGTTGGCGGTGCGATCCAGTCGGTGGAATTCCGCGAGGGTGCGTTGGTGAAGGCAGGTGACCTCCTCTTCACTATCGATCCCGCACCCTACGAGGCGACCTTTGCCCAGGCGGCAGGGCAGGTCGCCTCGGCGGAAGCCAAGGTTGCGCTTGCCAATACCGAGCTTGATCGCGGGCAGCGACTTGCCGGAAATCGCACCATCTCCCAGAGCGATCTCGACCAGCGAAAGAACGCTGTCGCGGAAGCTAAAGCCAATTTGAGGACGGCCCAGGCGACCCTGCAGTCTGCTCAGCTTGAGCTCGATTATACGAAGGTCAGGGCACCTATTTCGGGACGGGTCGGCAAGGTCGAGATTACCGTCGGCAACCTCGTTTCTGCCGGAACAGCCTCTCCGGAACTGACGACACTTATATCGGCCGATCCCATCTATGTCAGTTTTAACGCCAGCGAAGAGACCGTTGCGCGGATTCTTTCCGAGTTGCCTGCCACCGACGGCACCCTGGCACCGATCGACCAGATCCCCGTTGAGATCGGCACGCTCGCCGACCAAGGCACGCCGCGAAAAGGCAGGGTGCAGCTGATCGGCACTGAGGTCGATGTCTCGAGCGGCACGATTGCCGTTCGCGCCGTGATCGATAATCCGGAGGGTCGCCTGATTCCTGGGCAGTTCGTCCGCATACGAATGGGCGAGCCACACCCTCAGGACAAGATCCTTGTCAGTCAACGCGCTATCGGAACGGACCAGGACAAGAAGTTCGTGTTCGTGGTCGACGCAGACAACAAGGTGGCCTATCGGCCGGTTGAGCTTGGCGGTAACGCGGACGGCGAACGCATTGTCGAAAATGGTCTCGCCAATGGTGATCGCATTATCGTCAACGGTTTGCAGCGTGTCGGGCCGGGCGCGCTGGTTGATCCGCAAAGCGAAGAGTCGGTCGCAGCGGCAAAGTAACCTAAGGCGGAGCGCTCGCGCTCCGTCCACTATTCCCAAAACATCGGACCAGCTGGTGGACGCCGTTCCTCCGGCCATGTGTCGGTTTGTCCAAATTTTACCCTGGAGAGGGCCCTGTCATGAACATTTCCAGATTTTTCGTCGACCGACCGGTATTCGCGGGAGTGCTGTCGATCCTGATCGTCATCGCCGGCCTGATCGGTATGCGCATGCTGCCGATCTCGGAATATCCCGACGTCGTCCCGCCATCCATTGTCGTGCGCGCTGTCTATCCGGGCGCAAACCCGGTGGTGATCGCCGAGACGGTCGCAACCCCGCTCGAAGAGCAGATCAATGGCCTCGAAGGCATGCTTTACATGAACAGTCAGGCAACCTCTGACGGTGTGCTGACGCTCACTGTCACGTTCAAGCTTGGCACCGATCCCGACAAGGCTCAGCAACTGGTTCAAAATCGCGTATCGCAGGCAGAGCCAAGATTGCCATCGGAAGTGCGTGCACTCGGTGTGACGACCGTGAAGAGTTCGCCCGATTTCATTATGGTGGTCAACCTTGTGTCCACCACAGATCGCTACGACGTCACCTATCTGCGCAACTATGCCACCCTGAACATCAAGGATCGGCTGGCGCGGATCGAAGGTGTTGGACAGGTTCAGGTATTTGGTGCGGGCGATTATGCCATGCGGATCTGGATCGATCCACAAAAAGCGGCGCAGCATTCGCTGGCTGCAAGCGACATCACAAACGCCATCCGCCAGCAGAACGTTCAGGCCGCAGCGGGAATCATTGGCGCCTCACCGAGCCCAGCCGGTGTCGATCTGCAGCTCAACGTCAACGCACAGGGTCGTCTTCGCACGCCTGAGGAATTCGGTGAGATCATCGTGAGTTCGGGTTCCGAGGGCCAGATCACGCGCTTGAAGGATGTCGCCCGCATTGAGATGGGCGCTGCCGACTACACATTGCGATCCCTGCTGGACGGCCAACCGGCTGTCGCGATTGCTGTGCTTCAGGCACCCGGTTCCAACGCCATCGAGATTGCTGACAATGTGCATGCGACGATGGATCAGCTGCAGCTGGCCATGCCAGACGGCGTAAAATACGAGATCGTCTACGACACGACGGAATTCGTGCGTTCCTCCATCGAAAAGGTCATTCACACCCTGCTTGAGGCCGTGGCCCTCGTCGTCCTCGTGGTGATCCTGTTTCTGCAGACATGGCGGGCCTCCATCATTCCGCTGATCGCCGTTCCCGTTTCCATCATCGGCACGTTCGCGGTCATGTATGCGTTCGGCTTCTCGGTGAATGCGCTGACGCTCTTTGGACTCGTACTGGCGATCGGCATCGTGGTCGATGACGCAATCGTCGTCGTTGAAAATGTCGAACGTAATATCGAGGATGGGCTGAGCCCGCGCGAGGCAACCTATCGTGCCATGCGTGAGGTCTCCGGGCCGATCATAGCAATAGCCCTGGTGCTGGTTGCGGTATTTGTGCCGCTTGCCTTCATCAGCGGACTGTCAGGTCAGTTCTATCGACAGTTTGCGCTGACAATCGCCATCTCGACCGTCATTTCAGCCATCAATTCTTTGACGCTGTCGCCGGCGCTGGCTGCCCTCTTGCTGAAGGATCGTCATGCCCCGAAAGACTGGCTGACCCGCGGGATGGACCGCGTCTTCGGCGGCTTCTTCCGTGGGTTCAACCGCGTTTTCGGCGCAGCATCCAACGGCTACAGTCGCGGCGTCGGTGGTCTCATGTCCCGCAAAACGCTGGTGATGTTTGTGTATCTCGCGCTGATCGGAGCGACATATACGGTCTTCAGCGCAGTGCCGGGCGGCTTCGTACCCGCACAGGACAAGCAATACCTCATCGGCTTTGCACAATTGCCGGACGGCGCCAGCCTCGATCGTACCGAAGACGTCATCAAGCGTATGAGCGAGATCGCGCTGGAACAACCGGGCGTGGCTCATGCGATCGCCTTCCCCGGTCTGTCGATCAACGGCTTCACGATTGGCTCCAATTCGGGCATCGTTTTCGCTGTTCTCGATGATTTCTCAAAGCGCACGACACCGGAGCTATCGGGTGGCGCCATTGCCATGCAATTGAACCAGAAATTTGCAGGTATCCAGGACGCCTTCATTGCCATGTTCCCGCCACCGCCGGTCAACGGCCTTGGCTCGACAGGCGGGTTCAAATTGCAGATTGAGGATCGGGCCGGCCTTGGCTATCAGGCGCTCGATCAGGCAACCAAGGCGTTCCTTGGCATGGCCTACCAGACACCGGAGCTTGCGGGTCTGTTTTCGAGTTTCCAGATCAATGTTCCGCAGCTATACGCGGACCTGGATCGCTCGAAGGCCGAGCAACTGGGCGTGTCGGTGACCGATGTCTTCGAAACGCTGCAGATCTATCTCGGCTCACTCTATGTCAACGACTTCAATGCTTTCGGACGCACCTACAGTGTGCGGGTGCAGGCTGATGCCGCATTCCGTGCTCAGCCGGAGGATATCGGCCAGCTTGAGGTCCGTTCGCGCTCGGGTCAGATGATCCCGCTATCGGCTTTGTTGAAGGTTGACAGCGCCACGGGCCCGGAGCGGACAACCCGATATAACGGCTTCCTCGCCGCTGATATCAATGGTGGCCCGGCCCCAGGCTTCTCGTCCGGGCAAGCGCAGGCCGCGGTTGAGCGCATTGCCGCAGAAACACTACCGACCGGTATAGAGTTCGAGTGGACCGACCTGACCTACCAGCAAATACTTGCGGGCAATTCGAGCATTGTCGTCTTCCCGCTCGCTCTACTGCTGGTCTATCTTGTGCTGGCAGCCCAATACGAAAGCCTGACACTACCGATTGCGATCATCATGATCGTGCCCATGGGCGTGCTCGCGGCTCTGGCCGGAGTCTGGTACACTGGCGGAGACAACAACATCTTCACCCAGATAGGTCTTGTGGTGCTGGTGGGGCTGTCTGCGAAAAACGCAATCCTGATCGTCGAATTCGCGCGCGAGCTCGAGTTCGAGGGCCGTAGTCCCGTCAAGGCAGCGATCGAGGCAAGCCGACTTCGTTTACGTCCGATCCTGATGACCTCGATGGCCTTCATCATGGGCGTCGTCCCTCTGGTGATTTCGACCGGGGCCGGCGCAGAAATGCGGGCAGCCATGGGGCTTGCGGTGTTCTGCGGTATGATCGGGGTCACCTTCTTCGGCATCTTCATGACACCGGTATTCTACGTTCTGCTGCGCAGGCTGTCCGGCAATCGACCACTGGTTCAGCACCATGAAGACGTGCCGGCAGAAGCCGTCTCGGTTCCTCAACGCGCAGCGGCAGAGTAAACGAGAACGCTCCGAAGGCGCTCTCTCCCGGCAACGGACAAACCCGTCTATTTTGACGGGTTTGTCGAAGGGACCGGCATAAGCTGTGGCCTGCTTGCCTGAAATGTCCTCGCCATATAGTTGAAAAGACTCTCGGAAACCATTGTTCCTAATCCTTGACACCTGGCGCGCCATCATAAGTCGACCGGGATAATTCGTTCTCATGGACGTATCTTGTAGGAGTTGCGCACACGCAATCAATGCGCAGACGGAGTGAACCGAAAGGTAGCTCGCGCATGAAGGTTGCTCATCCCGAGCCAATATAGTTTGATGAGTCCCGGTCAGAGGTTGCATTTATGCGTAATAGATTTCGAGCTGTCGTCATCATCGCTCTTTTGTCTCTCATTTCAGTCGGCAGCGCGTCGGCCGATGAGAAAACCTTTGGACCATTCATCGTCGACGATGACTATCCCGATGTGATCATTCTCAATGGCGAAATCGACGTTAGCTCCGCGCTGAACTTCAGGCGCGTCCTTGATGCGGCTCCAAACGCCAAGGTGGTCGCTCTCAATAGCCCAGGCGGCAATGTGCAGATGGGACTTTTGATTGCAGACGATATCCATCAAAGGAAGCTGACAACCTACATCCCCAAGGGAAGTGGTTGCTATTCGGCCTGTGCTTACATCTTCCTTGCCGGCGTAGCGCGGGAGGTCGAAGGTGAGCTCGGCGTCCACCAGATCTCGTCGCAATCATCCGATCTCGTCGGCGCTCAGCTCACCATTTCAGATATCATCGACGTGCTTGGTCGCTTCGATACACCGCCTGAAGTGATGAGCGTCATGTTCAAGACGCCACCAGACGACATGCATGTCTTCACCGGCGAAGAGATCGTGCGCTATCGACTAAACAAGGCAGATGCCGCAAAGAGTGGTGTGGCTCGGCGTGACCCAGCAGAATCGGCCAGCGGTCTGGAAATCGACGCCCCGGCAACTCACTCATCGACATCAGAAGCCTCACATCCTACCGCCCAAACATCAGACCGACCAGATCGACTTGCGATCTACACTGGCCTCGATCTTTTTGGCGACGACATAAGTTCTGTGAGAGTTGCAGACGCTGCTGAATGTGCCGGGCAGTGTGCGACGCTGAAAGGGCAGTGCAAAGCCTTCACCTTCAATGTCAACCCAACCATCAAACGCGGCCCAAACTGCTTCCTAAAATCGGGCTACGGAAGAGTCGATGGCAACAGAGTCGCCTTTTCCGGGATGCTTTTAAGCGGCACCGAGCCAGATCCGACGGCATTCATCGTTGGCACGATTGATCCTCAGGATGCTCTCTACGACGATATCGACCTGCCAGGCGGCGACCTTTCCAACCGTCCCTTCGAAGAGGCAACGACGCCTCTTCAATGCAGGCTTGCTTGCATCGACAACAGCAGTTGCATCGCTTTCACCTATGTTAGCAAGAAGAGTGAATGTTGGCTCAAGGGAGCGGTCGGCAATCCACGCTCCCGGCAGGGTATGATAAGTGGTGTGAAAACCCAACAGAGCTTTTCGCCAGCGAAGATTATCAATCTCAATTGAAGGCATCAGCCGATCAACAACACGAATGAAGATGGCAACCTGCAAACAGGTTCAGGATTGGATTAAGACGACATACAACTTGACGACCAAGACGTGCTGGATTTTTCACGTGAAAGCAGAGAACGGGAATACCAATCGCGTTGCACCGAATAGAAGCGATCCGAAGAGCCGAAAGTACCCATGTCCGCAGGACAAGCAAATAGCTGTCGAAGCGGCGCTGCGGCATTTTGAATTTATCTAAGTGAGCCGATACCGGGAATGTGACCCTTGCAGCGAGGTTTCGACACAAACGGTTCAAATGTTAGTTTTTCTGACTTGAAACGCCGCATAAATAGCTGACTTTATTTACAAATCATGGCGGAGAGGGTGGGACTCTCTACCATTTTCCGCATAACATATTGATATTTGGTCACAGAAATTTCCGTTCGGGTAGACGAGTGGGTATTTGATACCCCAGCCATTGTCAACAATCAGCAGGATCTGCGGTTCAGCACATTGACTGCAATCTGAAACTGATGCTGGCTGCTCGCGGACTTCGGATCTGGTGTGAATGGGAAAGCAAATGACGGAGGATGAGAACGGAACTTCTGACTTCAAGGGAAAGACTACGCAGGTTGACTACTTGGAAAGACTGAGGCGGTTTGACGCCGCTGTTTGTGAAATGATTGCGGTCAGCCAAGCGACGGCAGGACGGCAAGAAAGCCCAGCAATCGGATATTCAACTCATGTTTTTGCGCGAATGTGTTCGCACGCCAGATCCCTGGTATCGTCGGCGCCTATGTCCCGATGGGTAAAGCGAGACTTTGAGACATGGGATGTCTCGACGGTGGCGTCGCATGCGCGCTCCCTCTTGGAGGGGTACGTCCTGTTCTACTATCTCAGCTCAGCCCCAGATGATGCCGAGGTGCAGCGCGCGTACGTGAATGTCATGCACCTTTACGACTGCTTAAAAAGAATAAAAATCCTCCCGTTTGTCCTATCTAATGAAGAAATTGAGTGGTTTAAAGGGCAAGCAGAGGAAATTAAGCAGCGCCTCGAAAGTATAAAATACTTTTCTGACCTCGATTCTAAAATTAAGTCTGACATCCTTGCAGGCAAATATATGATGATCACTCCGCAAAAGGATGTGATTAGGGCTGCAGGCATCGATCAGCAAGAATATGATTTCTATTGGAACTATCTTTCGCAATATACACATATACTTTCGTTTACTTTCTATAGAATGGAACCGAACGGACGCGGAACTGGGGTTGAAAACGGCTTCGATCGCGATGCCCTGTGCATGGTACTAGAGTTCTTTTCTGGGATATTGACCGTAGCCACGGACAGGATGATCGAGTTATTTCCAGACGCCGGCTGGGCGCGGAAAGGTAAGGACTCCAAGTTCTCTCCTGGCCCAATGCATAACCTCCCCAAAGAGGCGAAGAAGGTCAGAAAATCGCAAAGACGCCGTTGACCGATGCCCGCCATCGATCGAGCATAGAAAAACCGCCATCAACGGGCTCGCAACCCTCCGGCGGTTTTCACAAGGTGTTCCAGAATGCTGAACGACATCGCTGAACATGTAAAGTCGCCGTTGACGGCGAGTTGAGCCGGGGGCTCGGATATGACCCCTGCGATGCCGAGCCGAACCTTACCTACCCAATCAAAAATGTTGACGAAGCCCCGCTAGGCTTAGGCAAACTCGTTGCCGCCGCCGTTGCTGCGCTTGAGACGACCGTCGCCAGACCGGCGCGCACGACGCACGACGACGTCCTGCGGTCGAACACCGGCTGGGCCATGGACCCGGTCTCGTGGGCGCAGCGTCAAGCGGCGTCGGCGGAGCTGGAACGACAGACGGCGCACATCGCCGACGCGCTGGGCGGAGCGGGGGTGAACGTCGTCCTCGACGGCGACGTGACGTTTATCGGGGCGGTCACGGGCGTGGTCGAACAGCAGCGCGTCTACCGTGCCTGCCGGTTCTTACCGACCGTCGCCGCGCGCGACAGACGGCCTACAGTGAACGGACTGAAACTCTTCATCAGCGGACACAAAGATTCGAAGTACTTCAGATACGCCGTCATGACTTGCTCGGAGCCGGTCCCGTTCAGCGCGGACCTTCAAGGCGACATGCGCGGTGCGATCCAGGAACTGAACCGGCGCATTTCAAGATGGGCGCACAACGCCCAGAAGAAGTACGGGGTGGAAGTCCTCTATCGGGGCATTGAGTTCACACGCGCCACGGCTGCGGAGCGTGATGCTGAGGCTCATGCTCGCGGCCAGGCGTCGAATCTGTCGGAGCGGTACGGTGCGGCCACGGTGCTCTATCACGTCCACGCCAACGTCTTATACTGGCCAACGCGGGTGCTGAAGGAGAAGGGCAAGACTTGGGAAGACTTCCTTCGTTTCACACATGAGGCGACCGGCGCATGGTGGAAGGACAACGGCAAGATCGACTCCGTCGAGGAACTGGTGAAGTACTGCTCCAAGCCGAACGACACGCTACGGTCGTCCACCGATGAACTGGTGTGGCTGTACCAGGCCACCCAGCGGCTGAAGCTCTGCCAGCCACTGGGCGACTTCAAGGACTGGATGAAGACGCTCGACAAAGCCGGGGAAAAGGTCGTGCGCGTCCATATCGGTCGTGGCGACGGCCGGCTGATGCGCGTGAGGAAGAGGAAGAAGTCGGACAAGGATTCGGACGACGAGAAGAAGAAGGACAGCGAAAAATCCGACGCCGCGACCGACGTCGAGAAGAAGGCGCCGCCGTCGAACATGTTGCTCGGCATGACGCTACCCCAGTGGCGGCACTCGCCGTGGGCGGAGCCGCTGATCATGGTGCAGCGATACGATCCGACGAAACCGTTCGGCGAGGCCGGCGGCGACATCGAAGCGTGGAAGCGTGCCGCACGCGAGATGTGGGATGACAACTGGGGGCCGGAGCCGGAGGAGGCGCTCCGGGTGGCCCAGATGGCTCGCGAGGCCGTCCTGTCGTCCGACGATATACGTGAGGCTGCGGAAGCAGCCCCGTATATGGTTCACACATGTAGCCCAACTGTCCCCGCACCCGGAAACGATGACGAGGAAGTGCCGCCGGAAGAGCTTGACGAGGACGCGGCGGACCTCGCCGCGCTCTTCGAAGGAGGCACAGTCGTCCGTCTGACTCCCCGACCGCCCACCGAAGACGACGAAATTCCATTCGAGTCGCCCGCCATCGTGGCGCGATGGGCGAAGATGCGGGCAGACCTCGCCGCGAGCGAAGCCCGCTGGGCGGAATGGCGGGCGTCTGCCGCCCATGCTCCGGGCCAGTCCTCGGAGCATGGTTGCCGCATCGCGGCGTGACGGCGGTTGCCCGACGTCACCAGGACATAACGTGATTTCACGTTATGTCTCGTCGTCCTCCAGGACGGCGATAAGGCCCGGCCAGGCGCCGCGCGAGCGCCCTCGGAGAGCGGACGCTTTGAGCACCCCGAAGGGGAGCGGAAAAGCATTAGTCCGTCTCTACAGGTTTGTTTCCGGCTCCGCCGGCGGTCACGATTCCTCCACCGACACCGGAGGAACATCATGTTGAACGTCCAGAACATCATCACGTCTGTCATCGTCGCGGCGCTTCTCACGAATACGGCGTCCGCCAGCGAGGGGTCCGTCGTATGGAGATCGGCGTCGTCGGGCGTGCTGACGACGCCGGCTCCGACCGCCGAACCTCCGGCAACGCCACCTGCTGAGGTGCCGGTCGTGACCTACAGAGGCAACAGATACGCGTGGGGCGTCGGCGAGTCCGTGCTGCTGCTCCCCGACGTCTCGGGCGGTTCTGGCCGGTACGAATACGCGCTGGCGACCGCGACGCCGCTTCCTGCCGGTCTCTCATTCGACGGCGCGACGGGCATCTTCTCCGGGCGCTCCCGGACTGCCGGACAGTATCAGTGGTCGATCCTCATCCGCGACATGGCGACCGGGGCCAGGACAACAGCCGTGGCCGTTGCCTTCTTCGTGGAGTGAGCGGGAATGGCCTATCAGTTCGTGCACATGGAATGCTTCTCTCGAAAGGGAGCGAAAGGACGCTCCACGTCCTTTGTCCTCGGTGAGGCCCGCCGCGATCCCTCCGCCTCCCTTCATGTTGCGACGCCCTCGCCGCCGGTCATCGTGTACGGCGTGGGCGTAGACGAGGTGGAACGGATGCACGATGCCGCAGCCGACGCCGCCCGCACGACGCCGAAAGGCGGCAAGGAACGGCGCGTGCGGCAGGATCAGCACACACTGCTGACGGTTGTGGCTTCGCATCCCGTGACGATGGAGGCGGTTCGCGGCGACCCGGCGATGCGAGTGGAAGTCGAGCGCTGGGAGAGACTGACCGTTGCGTGGCTCCGGGAGCAATACGGCGACCGTCTGTCCTCGGTCGTCCGTCACGAAGACGAAACCCGGTGGCATGTCCATGCCTACGTCCTGCCCGACGATCCCGCGATGCGCGCGACCGCGCTCCACCCAGGCCAGTCTGCGAAGAGCGCCGTGATGCTGGCCGGTCCCGCCGACGGAGAGGATTCCAAGACGCTGAACAAGCGCGGCGACCGTGAATACAAGCGGGCCATGCGCGAATGGCAGGATTCGTATCATGTCGCCGTCGCCCAACCATGCGGTCTCACCAGGCTCGGACCAGGCGGACGCCGCCTGTCGAGAACGGAGTGGCAGCGGGAGAAGGTCCAGGCTCGCGCCCTCCGGGCGTCTCTCGATCGAGCGAACGCCGTGAAGGTCAAAGTTGAATCCTACGTGGCGGAGAAGAGGACAGAGACCGAATCCATGGTCTCGACGGCGACGTCGGAAGCCGCCAGGCTGCGCGCCGAGGCCGACGCCGCGACGGCGGAGGCGGCTCGACGTCTTGCGGAATCCAAGGCGGCGACGGAAGCCGCCAAGGCCGCACACGACGCCGCCGTTCGCGAGCAGCGCAAGGCGCGGTCCATGATGTCGCGCGTCCGGGAAGAGGCCATAAAGGTTCGCGCGGCGTCGGCCAGGCTGCAACGGCTGCCTGGCCTGCTTCGAACAGCCATCGACGGCTTCCGAAAGAGCCGTGTCGCCGACCGCATCCGCGCCGCCGTCGAGGTTGAGATGGAACGGCTCCGCGACCAGGCGACGTCTTCCGACCGTCGCGCCGACGCATCCGAACGCAGGGCTAGCGCCGCCGAGACCGCCAGCAGGAAGGCAGAGGAGCTGGTCCGGACTCTCGACACTGCACTCACGGAGACGGCTGCGCAACGCGACGCCGCACGGCGGGAGGTACAGCGCCTTCGTCCCCCGGAGGTGACGCCGTCTCTGGGGCCGGGATTCGGTCCGCGACCTACGCCGGGGCGATGACCAAAATTGTGTCCTTCCGCAATCGGCCCAAACCGGTCATTCCGTGCCTTTCTTTGCCGCACAGACGATCTCGGAAATGAACGCGCTCTTCTCCGACGTATAACGATCACCGTCATACGGGAACTGCTCTGCAAGGCGGCATTTCAGAGCAGAGTATGCCAAGGCCACATCGTCGTGTCGGCGGAGGTAGTTTCGGAAAAGCATCCGCCTTTCGTGGGTCTCGTTTGAGGGCGGACAAAGGTAGACCCTTAACTGCGGCGATGGGCGTTTTGAGAGGAAGGCCCAAACATCGTCATCGTAGCGATTGCCACGAGGTTCGAAGCCAGCATCAATGAGAACCGCGCTTGCATCCGGAATGTCTCCGAGCCCCGATACAACGACATCCACGTCAACTATCGGCTTTGCGGACAATCTTGGCACTGCGGTGCTACCGATATGCTCGACTGCGATCACGCATCCGCCGAGCAGTTTTCTCAAAAAGGCTTCGGTCTCCGCGAAAACATCTGCCCATTTCGGGTCGTAGGGAACAATTTCAACCAAGGTCGGCATCATAGCATCCATGATCGAGGAAGACCGATCATTTTTTAACCTATCCAACCTGCGAATGTCTCCTCTTAGCGCGAAGCTGCCATGAGTTCGCAGGCAAGGACCGGCGGCGCGCACCTGCCTGGCCTCTCTGGCTCCCGGTGCCCAAAGGCCCGAAAATCTCCCGGAATCGCCGGAATCCAAAAATGAGGACGCCGGAAGTGGCCTTCTAAGCTCGTCCGAACGCCGCCGACGTATCCCAACCTACCCGGAATCGGCGTCGAATCCTTCGTCCGGGCGTCGCGACGCCCGTCCGGGTTTGCCTCGAATCCAGCCGGCGCGCATGCTGATCAGGGATTGGAGGCGTCGGCATGAGCAAGGATTCGGCAGAGAAAAAGCGGCGGCGTCGAACTTGCGCCGACCACATGCGGCTCGAACTCGCTCGACGTCGGGAGCGCCGGAGCGATCCGGCGGGCAAGGTGATGCTCCAGCTTCTGGCCCTGCTCTCCGTCGTGCTCGCCCTTGCGCCGCCGGTCCCGGCTCCGGCGTTCGACCTTCCCCGGCTCCGCCCTCGACGATCGCCATGGGACCCGCCGGCTGGCTACCCCAATGGGCGCGAAGCATGGGCCAGAGAGCGCGGGCTCGATCCAGAGCCGGGGCGGGCGTCTCTCCCGACCGCGACGCCGCGCCTGCGGCCGATGCCAAGGCCTTGGAAACGGCTGGTGAAGGACCTCGACAGTCGCTTGGGCCGACGTCGCGAGCAAGCGCGGGATACATTGCTGCAGCGCGTCCCGGACGAGGCGCAGGCATGGCTCCGGGGGCTGATCGCATCTGAGGATCGGACGGCACTCCGCATGCTGGGGATCGGTGCTGACCGGACAACGCTGCGGGAACGCGCGCTCGTGGGGGCACGGGTCGCGCCGACGTTCGAAGATGAGCCGACGCCCGCCGTCGATGTCGACGCCGCGCCGGTCCCCGGAAGGAAGTAGGAGGAGAACGACATGGAAATGGAACTTCACGCCGACGCCGGGGCGCTGCTCTCTCATCTGACAGACGACCAGCGGCGGCGTCTCGACGCGCTCGACGCCGCGTACATCGACCTGATGTCGAGCGGCATCCCAGATAGGGCCGACGTCGAGGCATTGGCCGAGGCCATCATCACCTTCCACGACGAAGTCGCGAAATCGGGCGTCGGACCCGAAAACAGGGCCTGATGGCCCCGTTCTCCAATTCGAAGGCGTTTAAACGGCCCGTACAGCGCGTCCGATGAGCCGGGTGGTATCTTTACCCACCGGAATCCGGGACGCTATCGCTGTCCCCGGCTGGCCGCTTCGTTGATCGCCGTCAGCATTCCCGAGGCGACGGTGGTCACCCAGTCTTCCGCGCGCTGGATTCGGCGGCCGGCAATGCGCTCGGCAGCATGCCACGCCGACGCCTCTGCGGCGCGCTTCGCATCCGCGAGCGTCGACGCCTCACCTTGCGCCAGCGTCTCGCTGGTATCGCCATCCATGACTTCCCATGAATGGGCGAACCCGTCGCCGCGCCGGACGATCAGTAGCTCGAACCGGGCTTCCGCTTCGTCCTCGTCGGCGATCACACCGTTGCGGACGGCGACAAGCTCTGTCGTCATTCCGAGGGCCGACGTCTCGCTTCCGGTGAAGACGCCCGCGTCCGGCTCCCAAGGGAACCGAGTCTCGTAGATGTATTGCAACTGCATGTCCTTCTCCTTCACGCTGCCAGCTTGTCGAGTACCCGAACGCCCATTCGCTGGACGTCGCGAGCGATGGTCTTCCCTGTGCCCGGAATGCGGGACCGGCGGGCGATCCGCTCGACGCCTGTCTTGCGGCTCCTGATGGTGATCGTCGCGAGGTAGAAGAGGACACCCACGGCGTCTCGGTGCGTTGTCTCCTTCACCAGAACGTCGAACGTGAGGCCTCGGACTGTTGTCGTCGTCGTTTCCATGAAAATCTCAATAAACCATTGTTTTACAAGGCGTTTATAGCAGATTCGCAAGATGGAGCCCAGGACGAAACCGGTCTTGTAATGAAGAATGCCGGTAGATCTAACAGGGATCTAACGACGCGAGCCCGGCGTCTCGATGTGCGGCATCTCTCCCCGGCTCCGGGTACGACGGTAGGCGGGGGTTGACTGTCAGCGCGGCGGCATAGGCTCTTGTTCCGCCTTGGCCAGAATGGGCATGGCGGTGCCCGAAGGGCATAAGAGCCGCCGCGCTGACAGTCACTGAGCGAGAAGGTTCCGCGACTATTTTTTCCCCAGTCCGCTTGCGGATCGGATCGAGACACGTGGCTCGATCCGAAGGATAGGAAAAAATCGTCGTGGAAAAGAGCGAGGCTACCCGCGCCGGATCACGATGCAGCGGCCCCCGGTTCCATGTATGGGGTGAGGTCGAGACCATCGGGGAGCGGCAGGCTGCGCAGCACTTCAAGCTCTTGCTGCGCGAGATGCTTCAGGCCGTAGCGTTTCGAGACCGTGGCGAGTGCATGTCCCGTCTGAAGATCGTGGGTCCTCTCGTCCACGCGGGCCATTCGCATGATGTCCTTGGCAGTGTGCCGGCTCGAATGGAACACCTTCTCCATATGCTTATGGATGCCGACGTCTTCCAGCATGCGGTTCATCCGCTTGCTTGCCGCATCGGCAGGGTCTTTGACTCTGCGTTTTCCGTAGTAGAAAGCAGCAGGGAACAGCCATTCATCGCCTCGGCGGGACTGCGCATACTTTATGAAGCCCACCTTCTCGAAGGTCTCGTGAAGGGCGATCAGGCGCCGCGAAGGCTTGTTCTTGGTCTTGCGTTTCAGCGTTCCGCCGCCCTCGGCGATGAGCTCTGTGCGAAGGTCGAGCACCCAGCACTCCAAGCCGCCGTCGTCCTTCATCCGATATATGTCTTTCCCTTGAAGGAAAATGAGCTCCGCGATACGGGCTCCAGTGATGGTTCCGAGCAGGGGGAGCCACTTCATGTCTGGCCGCTCTTCCTTGGCCGCATGCGCGAACCAGAGGTTCAGTTCCGGGACATCGAACGGCACACGTTCGACAGACGGTGTCGCGTCTGCGGAGATTCGAATCTCGACGTCGGTCAGTGGCGACCGAAAGCTGTGTTGAGCCCCGACGTCGCGGAACAAGACCCGTAGCGGAGAGAGATAGTTGTCCTCGATCGACTTCACCGAGAGGGTCGGCAGGCGCTGGTCGTCGGGGAGGCGGTCGTTATAGTCCGCCGCATCCTGTCGAGACTTGTTCTTGAGATGCGGAATCTTCGAGTAGTTCCCCGGCACCCGGACAAGCAGGTTCATGAAACGCTGGATGTCGAAGTAGGAGTACTTGTTCGCAGGCTTGTCGCCCGCGAACGCGATGAAATCCAGAATGCGATTCCGGTCGGTACTAACCTTCTTCGGATCGATACCGAGGCCGTTGCGGACGCCTATCCAGTCTTCCAACGCCTCCGACAGGAGAGGTCGAAGGGGCCCTCCGTCGAGCGACATCTGGACGGCCTGGGACAGCGACGTCATCTGCTCTTGCAGACGGGCCAAGGCGTCCTCGACGCCGCCCTGCTCCTTTCGGGGCAGGCTGCGCACCTTTGCCTCCAGCGCCTCCATTCCATCGGCGACGGCGCCCAGATGTTGGCCGATCGGCACGACGGTCGCCAGCACCTCGTTCTGACCCGTCAGGCGGGCGTTCTCGGTCTCCACAGCCAGCAGCCGCTCGGAGTTCGTCCGGTACTCCGCGAACTGGTCTGCCATCTCGGCAAGCTGGCCCTGTAGTTCCGATATGAGGGCGTCGCGAAGGTCTGCTTTCGACATGGCATTCATCTCCTGTGATCTCGCGGCGATGAATAGGCGCTCGGCGTGACCGGACAGTAAACGAACGATGCGTCTGGCGGACATGGCCGAGATCATCCCCAGCGGGATTCGGATCGGGGTTCGCCCGAGTCGGGCATGGAGATCAGCAGGGACGGCGATCTGGAAACGGACGCCGGATTTTCGATAGGTGAGATACATGATTCGCCGGGTATTTCCGTGGGTAGGAACATCCCAAAAACGGCGAATTTCGCTTTAAAATCAAGTATTTACCAGTGGCGGAGAGGGTGGGATTCGAACCCACGATACGGTTGCCCGTATGCCGCATTTCGAGTGCGGTGCTTTCGACCTCTCAGCCACCTCTCCGCGTGATTTGGTCGACGCATTGCTGCGCGGGGTGGAGACAATGGAGATAGAGAGTTACGTGGGGATGTGCCGCTAACGCGGCTCAATCATCTTCATCCGTTGCGACGATTCTCCAAACCACGCCCCTGTCTGAATCATCATTCTTTTGCAGAGACGCTACACGTGACATTGTCGAGCCGGGTCGGCTTCTCTCTTGCTTCGCAATACAGGCTTTCATAAGGGCCTCTTCAAGAGACCCAACCGGATTCTTATCACCGCCTTCAAACCCCAAAAGTTCGAGAATGAGCGAGGCATCTAGTTTGGAGCTGAGGCGCTTTAGGACCAGCTTAAGAGACGAAGCCCAAGAGCTGTTTGGAGACGAGTGGCGCTCAAAAGCGCACGCGGCTTCCAGTGCCGCATCTCGCCTAGAAGAAGCCAAGTAGTTGAAAACACGAAACTCTGAGAAACGGGTCTCGTCTTCATCAGAATCATCAAGTTGTCGCTTGAGAATGTATCTGTCGTTCGCGTCTAGACGATCGCCGAATTGTTTTGCTTCGAGTATGAAGTATCCATCGCCAATATCGTCTGCATTTGAGAAATATGTTTTCACTACAATGTTAGGCTCAATAATTGAGCTCCTTAAAACACTCCTCATTCTTGAATCCGGCGACAATACACAAGACCAAATGTATTTATCGCGCTCAAAACTGGATATATCAGGATACGCGGCAAAAAACCAACGGAGATTCCTCAAAGATTGAACTGTTGCACATCTATCGTCCGATTCTAGATCCTTCGTCCAGCTGATATAATTCTTTATTGAGCGAGCTGTTTGCTCTGACGCAAGCTCGTCGACCATGAAAGGCGTCACCATCGTGTCTACGTCAACAGCCTCAAGAATAACTTCTGCGAAATGAGTCAGCGCGAACCGCTCTCCATGCTTGGTGCGAAGGAGGTTATCCTTATATAGATCTCGGACCATGCTCCTCATCAATATTTCATCGAGTGAAAAATTCTCCAATATATCCCGCAGCGTAGATGGTCCGCTTTGATAAAGCCAGCAAAGCAGAGTAAATATATTCTCGTCGTGGAACACAGAAGTGCGGTATTTTTTTAGGGAATCAACTACTTTCATCAACGCCTCCCTGAAAGATACATTAATTCTTGGAGGCGTCGAACTTGATCTAATGCCTTGTCAATAATGCAACCAGGAAGGTCAGATGCACTGTAAACCTCTATTTTACAGGAAGCGCTTGTCTGTGTTGCCATAAGTGACTGCGGCGAATAACCATTAACGTGAGCCTGGTCAACAAAGGCTATTAGTTTATGCGCTATACCCTGAAGACGAGCAAAATCATGTATCTCACCCACAGCCCCGAAAGAACTAGGCATCGAGAATATAATGTCATAGGCCTCAGCTTGAGCAACTTGCTGGGCTAAATTGCTCAAGGGTGATGCTGGGTCGAACAGATCTTCGCTGAAGTCCGCAAGGTGGCCACGCTGAGAAAGTGAGTCCCGAAGCTGGACGCGTATTTCAGCCATTGGACTACCTGACGTAGGGCTCGGCCCCCAAACTAAGACTGCGATTGGAACGCGCTCAATACGCGCCAGTGCTTCTTGGCGCTTCGCTTCGATAGCTCGCTTAAACTGATCAGAAACTATTGGTTTCATGCACTCTGCCCTGCCCACCTATGGCAGTTATCATCCAAGACGATGAATATGTGAATGGCAAAAAAACGTGCTTACCCCTGGAAATGAGAACATCAAAGATCTGCCCATCGATCTATATCGACTAAAGGCGAACAGAAAGGCCACGGTCGCTAGAAATAGCCCGAGTGCGACGTCTTCGACATAGCTGACGCCGACAGCTCATGACTGGCAAATCTCAAAGCCAACGGGCCCACCGTATCCTTTCTCTAAACTAAACAGTTTGATATCGCTCAAGATTCACCTCGGATGTGACCGCAGATTGTGCTCAAATTTCTATTCGCTTTGCAGCCTTTGTCCAGATAATTTGCCGGTGCGCGGCGATTTGGTAGGATCGGCCTGCGGCTGAGTGAGGGATGAGCATAAATGACGACGTTGAGCCTGGCGCAGCTAGAGGCCCACCTCTGGCGGGCGGCGGATATCCTGCGGGGATCGATCGATTCCGGCGATTACAAGCACTACATTTTCGGCCTTCTGTTCTTCAAGCGCCTCTCGGATGTCTGGGAGGAAGAGTATGAGGAGCGACTGGCTCGCTATCATGATGCCGATCTGGCAGCTGATCCGGATGAACACCGTTTCGATATTCCCAAGGGCCATTTCTGGAAGGATGTGCGCAAGCATACGACTGATATCGGCACGCATCTGAACGCCGCATTCCGCGCCATTGAAGACGCGAACATGAAGCTGCGCGGCGTCTTCCAGGATGTCGATTTCAACAACAAGGAGCGCTTTCCGGATGCCATGCTGGAAAAGCTGCTGCAGCACTTCGAGACCCACCGGTTGCGGAATTCCGATGTTGAGCCGGATGTGCTGGGCCAGGCCTATGAATATCTGATCGCGCAGTTTGCCGATGATGCCGGCAAGAAGGGCGGCGAGTTCTACACGCCGAAAATGGTCGTGCGGCTGATCGTCGAATGCCTGAAACCGGAAGAAGGCATGTCGATCTATGACCCGACCTGCGGCTCGGGCGGCATGCTCTTGGAAGCTGTGCATCATCTGGAACGGCAGGGCAAGAACCCGAAAAGCCTTTCGCTGTTCGGCCAGGAGCGCAACCTCAACACCTGGGCCATCTGCCAGATGAACCTGTTCCTGCATGATATCGACGATGCGCAGGTGGCGCGCGGCGATACCCTGCTGGAGCCGAAACATCTGACGGGTGATAGCGTGAAGGCCATCCGCACCTTTGACCGGGTGCTGGCCAACCCGCCGTTTTCGCTCAAAAGCTGGGGCCATGATGTCTGGTCTAAGGGGGATGCCTATGGCCGCGACCGCTATGGCTGCCCGCCGAAATCCTATGGCGACCTTGCCTTCGTGCAGCATATGGTGGCGAGCCTGAAGGAAGATGGCGTGTGCGGCGTCGTGTTGCCGCATGGCGTGCTGTTTCGCGGTGGTGCCGAGGGCAGGATCCGCGAGGGGCTGATCAGGGATGATCTGATCGAGGCCGTCATCGGCCTGGCACCCAACCTATTTTACGGCGCTGGCATTCCGGCCTGTATCCTGATCCTTAGGAAGAAAAAGCCGGCCGAGCGGCAGGGCAAGACGCTGTTCATCCATGCGGCCGACGAATTCATCGCCGGCAAGAAGCAGAATCTGCTGACGACGGAGCACCTCGGCCATGTCGTAGAGTGCCTGAACCGCTTTCAAGCCAGCGAGCAGTTCTCTTATGTCGCGGACTATGCGGAAATCGAGGGCAACAATTTCAGCCTCAACATTCCGCAATACGTGGATTTGGGGAGCGATGAGGACACGGCAGACATCGCGACGGATTATGCCAAACTGCTCGATCTGCGCGCCGAGCGGAACGATGCAGAAGCTGTGTTGGACATGCACCTGCGAGAGCTTGGCTATGGCGCGTAGCTCTCTGTTTCCGCCAAGTGTTCAACCAGGCAAGCCGATCCTTCCGCTCTGCCCACCAGGGTGGACGACTGTGACTTTCGGCGATGTTCTCGAGATTGTAGAGCGACCGATCGATCTCATCGACAATGTGAAATATCAACTTGTAACGGCGAAGCGTTCGCGTGGTGGCGTGGTGGCACGCAGCCGCTTGATGGGTCGCGAAGTCCTCACAAAAACGCAATTCCAAATCGCGCGAGATGATTTTCTGATGTCGAACCGTCAGATAATCCACGGAGGCTGCGGGATCGTTCCCCCGGCGCTCGACGGCGCTGTCGTGTCGAACGAGTATTCGGTGCTCAGACCGAAGTCGAGGCTCTTGCTCGAATTTCTGGGCTACTTCAGTCACTCGATCTACTTTCAGCAGACATGCTTCCATGCAAGCGTCGGCGTCGATGTGGAGAAGATGATCTTTGATTGCGAGCGCTGGCTAGATTTCAAGATCCATCTCCCCCCACTCCATGAACAACGCCGCATTGCGGAAATCCTATCCAGCGTCGATGAGGCCATCGCGGCAACGCGGGCTGTGATCGAGCAGACCAGAAAGGTCAAGCGGGGCGTGCTGGAAAGCCTCCTCGCCAACGGCATCGGACACACGCGCTTCAAGCAGACAGCCATCGGGGAGATACCGGAGGGGTGGGAAGTTGCCGCACTTGGAGAATTATCCGAGTTCGTCACCAGTGGATCTCGTGGGTGGGCAGCATACTACTCTGACAACGGTGATCTATTCCTTCGTATAGCCAACCTGACACGTTCCAGCATTCGAATGCGCCTTGATGAAGTCCAAAAGGTCTCACTGCCTCAGGGTTCTACTGAAGGTGCCCGGACCCGAGTTGGTGTTGGTGACATACTTATTTCAATCACAGCCGATCTCGGCATCATCGGCCACGTATTTGAGAAGTTTGAACACCAAGCATACGTGAACCAGCATATCGCCCTCGTCCGACCCCTTGCGGGGCAGGTTAGTTCTGCTTTCTTAGCCTATGCGTTGTCAGGACCGGTCTCGCAGAGAAAATTCCAGCACCTGAACGATGCGGGGGCTAAGGCGGGACTGAATCTGCCTACTATTCGACGTTTCTCGGTTCCTTTGCCACCTTTGGACGAGCAGCGGCGAATAGTCGAAAGCCTGTCATCGATTGACGACTCTATCGACAAAGAGGAGAAACAATTGAGGGCGCAGATTGCACTCAAATCCTCCCTGATGTCCGACCTCCTCACTGGCCGCAAGCGCGTCACCGACGCTTTGCCCCTGGCAGCAGAGTAAGCGCCCCATGAGCCACGGTCCCGAATGGCATTTTGCCGAGCGCCCCACAATCGAACATCTCAAGGCCATGGGCTATGGTTTCGTGGTGCCGGCGGAGCACGCGACCCTGCGCGAAGGCGAGAACCAGGTTCTGTTTCGCCCGCAGCTGATCGAGGCGCTGATGCGCATCAACGGGGTCGACCGCGCCTCTGCCGAGGCCGCCTATGGAGAACTTGCGGCAATCAGCGACAACGAGGCCTGGCTGAAGGTGCTGCGCGGGGATTATGCCCGCAAGGTGGCCGGCCAGGAAACGCGGCAGACGCTGCGGGTGATCGATTTTCTCGACCCCGACAACAACCTGTTTTCCGTGACGCATCAGCTCAGGGTAAAGGCGGAGAACACGCGAAAGCCGGATGTCGTGGTTTATGTGAACGGCATTCCGCTGGTCGTCATCGAGGCGAAGAGCCCGCTGAACGTGAAGGACAAGACCGGCGAGGCCTTCGAGCAGATCCGGCAATATGAGCAGGACATTCCGCGCCTGTTCTTTTCCAATGTCTTCAACATCGTCACCGATGGCGCGCTGGTGCTCTATGGCGCAACCGGCTCCGGCTCGAAATACTATGCCGAGTGGCGCGATCCCTGGCCGAAGCTGGAGGCTGATTTTCCCGATCCGCTCGCCAAAGGCCTCTGGTGCCTGCTGGAGCCCAGCCGCCTGCTCGACCTGATCGCTCATTACGTCGTGTTCGAAAAAACCGAGACAGGCACGATTAAGAAGATCTGCCGCTACCAGCAGTTCCGCGCCGTCAACCGCATCGTTGACCGCGTCATTGAGGGCAAGCACCGGCAGGGGCTGATCTGGCACACCCAGGGCAGCGGCAAATCGCTGACCATGGTGTTTGCCGCGCTGAAGCTGAAGACGCACCGGACCATTCAATCTGACGCGCTGACCAATCCGAACATTCTGGTGCTGACCGACCGGGTGGATCTGCACGGCCAGATCAGCGGCACCTTTGTCGCCTGCGGCCTGCCGAACCCGACGGCGATTGAAAGCATTCGAGATCTGCACGCGTTGATCCGCAGCGGCAAGGACGGGCACACGGCGCTTTCCACCATCTTCAAGTTCCAGGGCTCGAAGGAGGCGATTGCCAATTCGGAAAACTGGATCGTGATGGTGGACGAGGCGCACCGCACCCAGGAAAAGGATCTCGGCGCATACTTGCGCGCGACGCTGCCGAACGCCCGCTTCTTCGGCTTTACCGGCACGCCGGTGAAGAAGGACGACAAGGACACCTACCGAAACTTCGGCGTGCCCGGCGAAGGCTATCTCGACAAATACGGCATCGACGACGCCGTGGCCGACGGCGCGACCGTGCCGATCTACTATACCGGGCGCAAGACCGACTGGCATATCGACGAGGCGAAGATCGACATTCTGTTCGACACCTGGTTTACCGAGCTGGACGACGACAAGCTCAACGAGATCAAGAAGCGCGGGGTGCAGATCGAGGATCTGATCAAGCATCCGCGCCGCATCGAACTGATCGCCTACGACATCTGGTCGCATTTCAAGCAATACGCCCGCCCCGATGGTTTCAAGGCCCAGATCGTCGCCATCGATCGCGAGGCGGTGATCCTCTACAAGCAGGCGCTGACCAAGGTGATTGCCGAGGATCTGAAGGCCGAAGGCATGGAGCCCGCCGAGGCGCTGGCCCGCGCCGACGCCATGTCGGCATGCGTCTACTCGATCAATCAGGAAGACAGCAAGCCGAGCGAGGACGCCCACAGACAAGCGATCCGCACCGAGCTCAAGGCGCACTACCTGGATGCCGAAACGGAAAAGCTGGCGAAGAAGGCTTTTGGTCGTAAGAGTGATGATCCGCAGTTCCTGATAGTCTGCGACAAGCTCTTGACAGGCTTCGACTGCCCGATCGAAAGCGTCATGTATCTCGACAAGCCGCTGAAGGAGCACGGGTTGTTGCAGGCGATTGCCCGCACCAATCGTGTTTCCGACGCGAAGAAGCGCAACGGGTTGATTGTCGATTACATCGGCGTTTCCGGCCACCTGGAGGAAGCGCTCTCCTCCTATCGCGCCGATGACGTGAAGAACGCCATGCGCGACCTGGACGATCTGCGCAACCAGCTACGGGCAGCCTACTCTGCCGTCGCGGCATTGATGAAGCTGCTGAAACGCAAGGCGAGCGACAAGGACGCGCTGAAGGCGGAATATGACGCCTTCGTGAAGCTGCTCGGCACCGAGGACAAGTGGTTCGACTTCAAAGCCAAGGCCCGTAGCTTCATCGCGCTCTATGAAACGCTGAGCCCGGACCCTAGTGTTCTGGAGTTCACGGCCGATCTCAAATGGGTGGCGAACTTCCTACTCTATGGCACCCAGCACTTTGAGAAGCGCCAGGCCTTCGACCAGATGAACTACAGCGAAAAGATCCGCGAGATGCTGGAGAAGCATCTGGAGGCAACGGGTCTCAGCGTCACCGTCAAGCTGCGCCACATCACCGATCCGGAGTTCTGGGAGGATTTCGATCCTGAGGGCAAGACCGAGGAAGACCTGATGACCGCGGCGATCCGCAAGACGACGGAACTGCGCAAGACCGTCACCGAGCGGATCGACGACAGCCCGCACCAATACGGCAAGTTTTCCGAGCGCCTTCGCCAGTTGCTGGAAAAGCTGGAAAGCGCGCAGCTCTCATGGAGCGAGAAGCTGAAGGCAGCCGAAGAGCTTGCGAAGGACATTACGGCTGAGGACACCGCGCATGTCGAAGCAGGTCTTTCGCCCGGCGCCTATGGAATCCTGCAGATCCTCAACGGCTTCACCTCTGGACCAGAAGGCGAGGATCTGGCCATCCGGCTGGAGGGTCTCTACACCGATCCGGTGACCGCTCCCAACGGCTGGTGGGAGAAGGACGGGCTTCGCAAGAGCCTGCGCCAGCGGGTGCGTTCCATGGCGCATCTGGCGGGCCTGACCCAGCTCAGGGAAATCCCGGAAGAAGTCGAGGCCTACGCGCTCAAGCATTTCGCGGGGCAGTGACATGGCAGTCTATCGCATCGGCAGCCAGGAGATCGAATACACCCTGCGGCGCTCGCCCAGGGCCCGCAAGGCGAGCCTCAGCGTCACGCCGAAATCCTTCGAACTCCTGGTGCCTGACAACGCCACCGACGAACAGATCAGCGCCGTGCTGGACCGTAGGCGAGGCTGGATCATCGAGACTGTGCAGCATATGGCGCAACGTGCCAAAGCGCAGGCACGCGTCTATCAGTTCGTGACCGGCGCAAAGATTCCCTATCGTGGCCGGATGGCAAAGCTTACGATCGAGCCCTTCGATGGCTCCCTCATCGAGATCAGCTTCCGCAACGGCTTCCAGATCCGCAAGCCCTCCGACCTCGCGCCGGAGTCATCCGATTCCATCATTGAAAGCGCTCTCCGTCTCTGGCTGAAGCGCCGCGTGCGCGACGACGCCAACGACTTCGTCCGTAAGCATGGCGAGCGCCACGGATTGAAGCCCCGTGGCGTGCAGATCAAGGACCAGAAGCACATGTGGGGCAGCTGCGGCCAGGACCGGCAGATCAACCTCAACTGGCACCTGATCTTCGCGCCAAAGCCGGTGCTGGAATACGCCGTCGTCCACGAAATGTGCCACCTGAAGCACCGTAACCACGAGCCGGAGTTCTGGGACCTCGTGGGGCGCGTGCTGCCGGAATGGCAGGAGCGCAAGGCCTGGCTCGACAAGAACGAGCATATGCTGGGGTGGGAGAAGGTCAAAATCTCGGTCTAACGATGTGCTCCAAGCATCCTTGTAGACTGGTTAAATTTCAGTTGAATCGCAAAAGTATTAGGCTAACTTTAGCGTGTAAACTTGGCCAATCGATGAATTGGGGGCTCGTGATGTCCGAATTTTTCATCAAGATTCTTACAAGCACTGTTACATGGATAGTTACCGGTGTTGTTGGACCTATAATTATTGCAGCGATTCCCAGACTGAGACGCTGGTTGCTAGATCCCTCTCACCCCGTTCGGATCGCGTTCTTTGCAGGTGTCTTCACTTCTATTGTTGCGTCGTCACTGCTTTGGTCGGTGATACGACAGGATCTTGACAATATATCCCGGACGAATACCCAAATGCAGGAGTTGCGAGTCCAGCTCGCTAGCTATCCTGACGGCCCGCCGACGGTCGGGAATGTATCGGGTGGCGGCGATGCCAAGCCCCCCACAGAATGTCCAACCGGATATTATGCAACTGGTATAAATTGGTGGGGCTCGCCTGGGTCAACAAAATACTGCATTGGGTGTCTCAGTGGAATTCAGGTCATTTGCCGCAAAATCAGAACGGAGTGAATCATACCTTCACGTATTATGGAGAGGCGGGACACAGTCTTCGAACTAATGGAATACCATGCAAACCCCAGGTTTCAGAAGCGGAGCATGGCTTTTGACACAGGGGCGCTCACTGGCTGGCTCCCAGCTGTTGATCGATGTCGGACAGCGGAAAGCGGGCGACGCGCGCCGGTGAGTCATCTTATCAATTTTGTCATGCTAGCCGGTCTGGACGCTACGCAGAACACGAGCCAGTGTTTTCGGATGAACCTGATACCTTGCAGCGACCTCGGTTATCGGCTCCTGGTCAATCTCGATTGCTAGCCGAGCGGCATCGGTCTGCTCCGGCGTCATCGAGCGCCGACGTCCGAGGCGAGATCCTCTAGCTCTGGCAGCTGCCATCCCCGCTTTGGTGCGCTCGCTGATACGACGGCACCGGATGGTTCGCAACAGGCGTCCGTTTTCAACAGGGCAAAAAGCAGATTTAAGTGACAAAAAGATATAGACGGCAGCGCAGCAGGGTAAGCAGATGAACATCGGAAACATAAACCTATTGGGGATCGATGTCGGCTTTTCGCAGTCTCGTCCCACCACCGGGATAGCCTGGACTGCCGACGGCACCTTCGGCGTGGCAAAGACCCATACAGATTGGGAACGGCGGCGCCTGCACTTGCCCCCCTCGACCAATTTCTCGGTCATTGCGATTGATGGGCCTTTGGTGCCCGAGGGGTCGCCTGATTTGCTTGTTCGGACCTGCGAACAGCTGCTGGCACGCGGCACATTTCAGAAACGCTGCAAGCCCGGCTCCAGTCATTTTGGCACTGGACTTCAGTTGAAGCGTGCGGCACACGAAACCGCGAAGCAGGTCAGGCATTTGACGTCGGCACCAGCTTTCTCGAATGCCGTCTTCCTAGATGCGGCGATCGTCGAAGCATTTCCAAATGCATTTCTGGGCGTCCTCCTCTCCGATCAGACCTTTGCAGCAGATAAAATTAAGCGCGGCAAAAAGTTTGACTGGATGTATGAGCACACAGTTAAGGCTGGCAAGTTCGGTGAATTACTCGCTTTCATTGGCTGGGACGCACCCGACTTGCTTAATCTGATCGAAGTTGAGCGGGACCACGAGAAACGCGCCGCATACCTTTGTCTCCTCACTGCAGCCTGTGCAACAGTGGATAAGGCAGAGGTAGTGGGTGACGTCTCGACCGGATGGATCTGGCTACCTCCAGCAGAACTGTGGGCACCATGGGCACGCGACGCGCTTAAAAGGAACCGATTGGCTCTGGTGTAGCTGCCTTTGTCTCAAGGATAGTCACTGGCTGACTTGACGGTCGGAAACCTTGCTTCGTCAATGTCGACGTGCCGAATGCGCCGGCGTGTTCCTCTAGATGATTTACCCAAAGTGATTGACCGCATAGAAGGACAACTAGAAGCTATCGGGCAGGACTATGAGGTCCGACAAGGAATGACAAAACATGCCAACTGAACCGCGCTCGCCGCGTCTCGCCGTCCTGATCGACGCAGACAACACATCTGCCAAGATCGTTGATGGCCTGTTCGAAGAGATTGCAAAGATCGGAGAGGCAAGCGTCCGTCGCATCTACGGAGACTTTGCCAGCACGCGATCGAAAGGCTGGATTGAGGTTCTCGCCCGCCACGCGATCATTCCCCAGCAACAATTCGCTTATACGACAGGCAAGAACGCCTCGGACATCACGTTGGTTATCGATGCCATGGATCTGCTTCACAGCGGGCGCTTCGATGGCTTCTGTCTGGTCTCATCGGACAGTGACTTCACACGGCTTGCATCCCGTATCCGCGAGCAGGGTGTCGACGTGTTCGGCTTCGGCGAGCAGAAGACACCGGAGAGTTTCCGGCAGGCATGCCGTAGATTTATCTACACCGAAAATCTTCTACCAACGCCCGCGTCTAGCAATTCAGACATCTCGGATGCCTCGAAATCACTCCAGCCTCCGAGCGCCGCAGTTCCAGTTCTGAGGAAAGTCATCGTTCAAATGGACAGCGAAGACGGGTGGGTGCCTCTCGGCGCTTTGGGCACTCAGCTAGCCAATCTATCCTCCGATTTTGATCCTCGCACATACGGCTTCCGCAAGCTCAGCGACCTGGTGCGGAAGACAGGCGTGTTCGAACTTGACCATGGAGAGGGGAAGACGTTGCGCGTCCGAATCAAGCCCTCTGATCGAAAGAAAGCTGAGAGCTGAGGGCGAAGCATGCGCCAGTGACTCACAGGCGGTCCCTGGCTGGCTCCGAGCTATAGAACGATGTTGCGCAGCGTAAAACGTGCGGTTCGCGCCTGTGACTCGCTCTGGCGCTATTGTGGTGCCGACACTAGAGACACCGTGAGGACTGGTTGTAGTCTGACGTGGTTGCAGCAATAGAGCAGTGGTTGTCTGCAAATGCTTCAATCTAGATTGGGCTATTTTCGCGAATACGAAAATTGATTAAGTCTCGGCCAGGATCTCGCATGCTCGGACGAGCGTAGCTACTTGCGTTCGAAATGCTGCACTGCTGCTGCCGGGAAAGATGACGAGGTCGAGGTCACTCAGATCTCCGCCGGGGGCGGCGGTCAGCTTGATCGGGAAACCCTGAAGCCAAGAGCGCGCTACATCTTCTGCTCGACCGGTAATGTCTATGTTGAGATCCAGAAGATGCAACCTGCGCGAAGCACTCATGCGAGTGGCCAGATCTGGGAATGCTCCCGTCTGCGAAATCAACTTGCTATCGACCTCAATGTGTTGATCGTCAGTGATAGAAGGCCAGGGATCGAGATCGTCGGCAGTGTCAATGCTCATGATCTGGCGACCACTGTCCTGACAGGTTATCCAAACTCGAGGCGTGCGCGCGAAGTCACGCTCTTTCTGATCTTTGTCACTGAGCTCGGCTCTCAGCATGACATTCAAGCCGTCGAACTTCGTTTCTGCGGTCTCCTCGTCAAGGAAGAGATAGACCGATGAGTGCTCTGAGAACGCCGAAGTCAGAGGGATCGAGACGAGAGCAACGACGGTCAGCACTTTGATGATTTTCACGTGGCGTTCCGAAGATTTTCGGCCGACAAAAGGGAACCTTTATCCCATAGCTCGCGACTAGAACTCCTTCGGAGCGTAAGCCATTGTTTCCGTTCGGCTCGCGTGGAAGGCGCACAAGAAACCCATCGTCGGACAAAAAGGTTCCTTTTAGTCAATGGCTTAGCGGGTAGAATGACGACCGTTGAGGAGTAGAACAGAAGGTTGTTGTGAACAAAATTGGCTATGCCCGCGTCTCGACGAACGAGCAGCATCTGGACCTGCAGCTGAAAGCGCTGGAGGCCAGTGGCTGCCATCGCACGTTCACGGATCAAGGCATCTCAGGCTCTACCTTCGATCGGCCTGGATTAGCAGAAGCCTTGAACATGGTTCAAGCAGGCGACATGCTGGTCGTGTGGCGCCTCGACAGACTTGGCCGGTCGCTGATCGACCTGATCGGCGCAATCAACGATCTTGGAAAGAGGGATGTCGAGTTCCGTTCTCTCAACGAGGCTATAGATACGTCCACCTCCGGCGGTCGACTAACATTCCATATCATGGCAGCCATGGCTGAATTTGAGCGCGCCATCATCAGCGAGCGCACAAAAGCAGGGATGTCAGCAGCGCGGTCTAGGGGGAGCTTCATCGGCAGGCCGCCGGCGCTCACGCCAGAGCAGATAATTGAAGCCCGAGAAGCCATGACTGTTGGCAAGGTTTCGGTCGACGATCTTGCCGAGAAATACAAGGTGCATCCCCGCACTCTCGTGCGGGGACTAAAGCAGGGCTTACTGCTCCCTTGCGATACAGTTGTCTGAACGGTCCGGAAGCGACCACCGGTATGAGGTCGCCCTCACGCGGATCCTGGGCTTAAGCGGCATAGGGTTGGGGTTATCGATCCTCCCCAGCATATCGAGAAAATCCAATTCCTGCTGGCGATACTTCTCGACGAGTGCGGCCATCCGAGCCTTCAGGTCATCACTCAGCATCGGCTGAGCTCCTTCCAGGGATTTCGACAGACCACTGTGCAGAGGGCCGGGTGATACGAAGCGCCTTCGCGACCCACATCCCCTGGGGCCGGACCGGCCGACCGTGCTGTCCCATCACCGAATGGTCAATGTGATAAGCAGCTGCACGAGCAGCTGCACCCCAAGTTCCTCCTAAGCGCTCCCACGCCTCGAACTCATGACCGCAGACATCGCGCATGTGTGAGCTGAACTGCCTGACATATCCGGTGTCGTCATCCCACAGGTGGCTGCAAAGAATCTTGACCGACACGATCCGATCGTTAATCCGCTCCGCGGCCGTATGTCCGCTTCCAAGATAGCGATCGAGGAAGGTAAGGAACTGCATCCTGTTCGTCTGTTCCACATCATTCATTGGGCATTCTCCTTGTTTTGCCAACTAACAATTCCATTGTAGCGAGGCTGAATGTGGAGATGCACAAGTCATGAGCGAGACAGAGGACTGGATGCCGCTAGAAGGATGAGCTATCTGACGGTCCTTAATTAATACGAATTCTGCAAGTGGATTTTTAGCATGCACTTCGCCTTCTTATTCGCGTTCGTGGCGAAAACTCCAGCGTCTAAAAACGAGGCGTTAAAAATTCGAGCCATATACGAACAGATCAATATCATTAGAGTATTCAGCGCTAGGAATGGCATTTCGAGCCCCAAGTTTATGGCTGGCGTTACCACCTATCGGCGGGCATCATTCACCGACGACCCAGTATTCCATGAAGCCACAGTGCTTGCCGAAAGCGCAGGGCAACAGGTGATTGTCTCTGACATTCACGCCTTGCTCCGCGCCACAGATCCATCCAAAATTCTCCGCGTTTTAGGCCGGCTGGATGAGATAGGCGGAAGGCTGCTCGATTGCATGACCGGTAAGAGCTGGGACCAGTTTAACGATCAGGATCGTCTGCGCGTCATGCAGGAGGCATCAGCACGTAAAGCGCTCGCCCAACTCAAGAAGCCCAGCAGGCATCAAGACGAATATGACAGGACTCCGAATTCATCAAAAGGAGCTGACGCCAATCGGAAACGGGCAAATCAAGAAGCCGCTCGATTGAGGCCGATTATATCGTCTCTTGAAAGCTCACTGCCAGCCGGCAGCAAACTGACGCCTTCAAGGGTGATGCACCATCTCAATGAAATTGGCGAGAAGCCTCGCCGGGCGGACGCTTGGTCAATTAATGCCGTAAAACATCTATTGGCGCGCCTTGCGCCACCGGAATGAGAGCAGACGTGAAAACATCTATACATTTAGAGTTTTCACTTTGATGAGATCTTCGTTGCCAGAAGGATGAGTGTCCGGGTAGGGGAAGAGGAGGTTTCGTCGTCTATTATTTATATTTGTAATATATATATATAATAGACGACAGACGGACGGGAATAGGAACACCTCCGGCAACGGTTTTTGTCACCCGCGCTCACCGGCGAGCATGAGCAATCCGACGCCCAACTAGATGTTCGTCAACGCGGAGCCAGCCCTGGAGCAACCTCGAAGATCTGAGCGCTGCTCAGCAAGCAATCAGTCGCTTCAGTCAACACGACATGTCATCCCCAGCGCTGACACCTCAATTTCTGTGTCGGCGGTGCAGAAAACTCGATTGGAACGGGAGGCGAGGATGCTTTTTGACAGCTTAAGGCTTGTTCGTTCGCGGCCGGACGCCTCGTTCCCCGTTCTTGTATGCCGCTCTTTCGATAAAGATTTGTGCGGGCAAGAGTGAACGGTAGCTTATACCCGCCACATGATCACGCCTCGATTCATGACGCTCCCGGAGGAGATCAGAGCTTTCTCTTGTCTACACCGGAATATGTTTCTCGCGCTGGGGTGTATGACGTTCTGGTTGACTCGAGGTTTGCTCACCAGCGCTTTGGGTGTGCGTTTAGCTAGATCGTTCGCTCTCTATGCAACGGACGCTCTGTGTGAGCTTCTATGAGCGTTTGCGTATTAATGGTCTTGAGCGCTTCGATGTTGTCGGTTTGCTGAAAAAGAGTGTTTTTGGGCTGAAAGTGTCAACCTTTGGGAAACATCGTGTTACGTTTGCGCCGCAGAAGGTGGGTTTTGGTTATGAGTGATGTTTACGGATGTAAACCTGATTTGGCCTTAACTGTGGGCCGGGCTGGTCTAAGTTTACCTTTTTGAGCCCAAAAATGGGTTGTATGTAAACTTTAGGCAACCAACCTATGCGAGTCTCACGCATTCACCGTGCAGAATATCGGGCGCTTCGTTATAGCCTTCACCTGCCTCTTCCGGCGTGCAGTCGTAACCAAGTTGGGTCAGGTTGGTCGAGGTGTTTCGCTAGAAGACGTCAATGTTGCGGACATCGGTGAGCGTTCTCCGCTGCTGAGACTGTCATGGACCCCTCTGATTGTCATGCCGAGCCGATCGGAAAACATCGGCAGGAACGGCATGGGAGGTTTGGCTCACCCCAAGCTCTAGGCCACAAAAGGCATCCCCATCGCAATCACTTGCCTATTCTAAGACTTCACGTTTCAAAAATCGGCTCGTCATGTCTCGATCTCCCGCACGGGAGAGCCCTACCCCAATCGAGCGACCAGATCGTCGGCTGATAGGTGCGAGTAGCGCCGAAGCATTCGGAGTTCTTTATGTCCGCTGATCGTGGAAACCTCGATCACGTTCAAACCGCGCTCGAAGAGACGGCTGACGCCTTCGTGGCGCAAATCGTGAAAGCGTAACGACTTAATCCCGACCCGGATCAGCAATCGACGCCACGCCTGCTCCAGCGCCCCAGGCGTCATTGGGAAAACCGTAGATTGATCTACCGGTGCGCACCCCTTCCAGTCCATAAGCGCATCGAACGCACGCTGGGACAGAGGCACCTGGCGGCCAGAGCCGTTCTTGGTAAGGGTGAGCGTGATCACCCGGCGGTTATGTGAGATGTCGACCCACCGCAGTCCGAGGATCTCACCTCGGCGCATCCCGGTCTCTATCGCCAGGATGAGCAGCGTCTTGAGGTATGGCGTCTGCCCGCTGTCGCAACCATCGAGCAGACGCTGCTCCTCGTCGCCTGCCAGTCTCCGGCTGCGCTCATTACGTATCACCGGACGACGAACCAACTTCACCACGTTCTTTGCGAGCGGCAGACCCCAATCGCGGATGGCAACCTCAAGGACATGGCTCAGGATAGCGAGCTCGCGGACAGTCGTAGATGGAGCTACCGACTTCAGACGCTCGTCGCGGAACGAGGCGATGTCCTGCTGGCTCAGTCCGATCAGCGTGCGGTAGGCGAGATCATGGCGACGCAGCACGTCGATCCGCTGGATCTCCTGGACGGACCCGCGCTTGGTGGGTGAGATCTCGCGCTGGTAGCGCTCTAGGAGTTGTCCGAGTGTCGTGTTTTCAAGGATCCTCGTGTCCGGAGCAGCGCCGAAGCGATCAACCTGGGCTTCCAGATCACGTGCCCATTTCTCGGCTTCGAGCTTGCTGTCGAAGGACTTGCAGCGCGGCTTCATGCCGCGACGACGCACCTGCGCTTGCCAGCGCCCTCTGAGCTTCCGGATTGTCGCCATGTGACCCCCAACTGTTGTTGAAGATCATGCGTAGGACGCCCCCGGCGGGGTGCAAAGGATTATACTGGCGCTTCTCGGGCCGACGAAGAGCGCTACTCGAACATCGGGCGCAGATCCGCTATTTGTCCTCAACGAGCCGGCCCCACTTAGCAACTACCTCTTTGTGAGAGATTAGCCATTCTCGCAGTTCCTTGGCCCTCATGATGCCCGTCTTCAGACTTTCAACTTGGATGTCAAAGTCCGTTTGATTGTCCACTGGCTCAGTCGACAGCGCCATAACCAAGCCAGGGTTGGGTCGCACCTTGGTTGGCTTCTTAGATGAGAATAACGCCCCCAATTCTTTGGCATCAGCGGTCAATTGCTGAATGGCCGACGCTGGAGCAGATCCCCACCCCGCAAAGGTCACGGCCACATAGTTGGCCCTACGATCCGAACCCTTCCCTAGTTCGTGTGCAAAACGTCGAGGCCGAATTGCTTCTGGAAGTTCAGAAAGCGATGCCAGCTGATCGTAGATCATGGAAGTGCTTTCACGTGGATTGGCAGGTTTGCGCATGCTAGCGCCTGGAACAATCTCCGGAGCCAAATCCTCAAGCAAAGAAATATACCTAGCATTGAAGTCTCCGACAATCTTGTCCGGAATTGCTGTGTAACCACGACGATGCTTGTAGATTGCCTGGTCAACTATTTCAGCTCTAAAACCATATCGAAGAACAAGATGGCTTCCGGATTCATCTCGTATTTCTCGTAAATAGTTAGAAATAGACTCATACGAAATAATATTATCGAATTTGCCCGTGAAATCCGGAAATTGCCTAGCGTAGGCTTCCGGACAGATTATCAGCATTGATCGTTGGTGATAACCTTCTCCTAAGGCCTCTATCTCCTCGCGATAACTCTCGGCTTGATCTGGCTGTTCGGTTGCATCCAATTTGTTCTCAATCAGAAGCGCTGAACGACCGTTGTCGGAATGCCGAATATCAACGAATATGTCGATCTCTCGTCGAGATCGCGTGCGTCGCTTGCTGTGTTTAACGTCCCAGGAAGATATCGGTAAAACAACGCCTGCGTGAGCAGCCATCCAAGTGACGAAGTCCGACGAAGCGTGAAGCTCCTCTACCAAAAGAAGATCTATGTCGCGCTCGGTGGCGTGGCTCAGCGTAGGTATGTATTCATCTTCCACTACGTCTCTCTCCGGCTGTTGCGCCTAGAAAGTAGAGCACACTCAACCTCCACCTGCCAACGTCCTCTGAGCTTCCGGATCGTTGCCATGTGACCTCCAACTGGTGTTGCAGGTCACGCGCAGGATGCCCCTGGAGGGGTGCCAAGGACTATCCCGGCACAGTGATGAGTTGCGGATCGGCGCAGAAGTCATCTAATGATTGATCGGTGTGGGGCGTCCCGATGCAATTACTAGTATCCAGGACATAAGAAAGAGACAATGCGATGGGATCGAAATTGACCGTGGGACGCGGGGCGATTGCAACTGCGTGCGATCTTTTGGGCTATATAAGGACGAACGCGGAACTTGAGGGTGTGCTTATTGAGTATGGCATATCGGACTATGTGCGGCCGAGTGGCTCGATAGCTAAGACGATACTTAATCTCAAGGAATTCGCAGTAAAGAACCCTGGTCATCAGTTCTCGACTGACTTCGGCATCAAGCCTCTTGGCATCCTTTTGGCTGAAGAGGTCATAAGGAGGGTTGAGCAATCATCTAAAACGGAAAAGCTTTGGGAGAAACTGGAGCGCTACCTCAATCTTGATGGGTATTCCCTTCTCAGGGGCACGACAAGCACGTGGGGAGCAGTAACGCTTGAGATAACTGGACTCACAGTCGCGATGCCACAGTTCGCTGAATTGCCGGAAAGTTCGAACGAAGTGGAGATCCTGATTGATAGACATGGATTCCACATCGCTGAACGCCATCTTTCGAGCGCAAAGGAGAACATCACTCAAGGCGATTGGGAGGCGGCGAACAGCCAGTGCCGGACCTTCCTCGAAGCTTTGACCGACGCTATCGCAGAAAGGCTCTACCCGACAGAATCATGCTCAAGAAGCAGTGGCCTTCAGAAGCGCCAGCTTTTGGCTGATAGGGGGTTTCTATCGCGTGAGAAACACGAATTTGGTGACGGACACGGCCAGACGTTCTTGCCCGGCCTGGCAAAACTGCTGCACCCGGACGGAGCACATCCAGGCATTTCCACCCAGCATGACGCCATATTCAGACTCCAACTTGTGCTTGTCACGGCGCGCTGGCTGCTAAAGCGCCTAGAAAATTCGACAGGCGGAATCACCTAACCGCAGCGCTTACACGCCTGCACTTGCCAGCGTCCTCTGAGCTTCCGGATCGTCGCGATGCTGATCTCCAATAGTTATTGAGGATCACGCGTAAGACGCCCCTGGAGGGGTGCCAAGGGTTATCCCACTATCAACCGAATATTGACCATGGGCTCAACTAAAACTTGTCGAACAGCATTCAACACGGTAGCCAGCCAAAAAATGTTTTGGAGCAAAAAGATCGCTTCGATGCCGTAAAATACATTTCAGATTACATTGCAATGATCGCACGACTTATTGCGGCAGCTGTATTCCTTCAGATAGTTGAAGATAATTACGCCAAACTGTCTTCCTCTGTATCGAGCCAAATCGCATTTTTAATATGGTTAATACTTTGGGCTGCTGTAATTGCGATGTTCTTGGGAATTATTAGCATTGCCCTTGGCATCGTAATCAGGATCTTTCGGGCTCGACCTCAAAAAGATCAAAAAGCGCTCTCCGATGTGATTATTCACGGTTTCATGGCGGGTGTATTTGGAGGGAGCGGAATTTACTTTTTGTCGGGTTTGCCTTCGTTGCTTTTGTTTCTGATTCAGCAGCAATTATCAAAATAATTAAAATTAGTAGCTAGGTGGATGTGTGGCGACCACAGAAAAGCTGCCCGCAGCTGTTGAACTGTATTGCCTGCCCTCTCCTGCTACCAAAAGACTCAGCCGCGAGAAAAAACCTACCAAATAGAACGATTGATCGAGTCAGCTCTTGTAAAGAATCAGGAGTTCAGTTTCCTTAGCACATACAACCATACGTAATTCATCGTCGAAACGGCGACCTGTGAGATTCCATAGATGAGAAGTCAACAGTCAGTAGAGCGCATCCTTCAAGCTGTATTTCCTCGAGGGACCACGCCGACACGAGACGGATCAATTGATGTAATGCCCATCCTCCCCACTGACGTCTTCGCCGGCGTAGGGACGCTAATCGAATACTCTGGCATCTATCATAGACTGAAGCCCGCAGCGCTATCGACCGCGAATATAGCTGCTGGGGAGAGAATCAATCGACATTTGGCCACTCGTCATAACAAGAAACCTGGAGCGATAACCGCTAGCGATATTATTGAAGGCGGGCCGAAATATTGGGTCAAGCTAGGCAAAGCCTGGCGCGCAAGCTCCGGAATGTATGATGTCATTTCCTTGCTTTGGATCCAGATTATCAAAGAGCGTCTTCAATCTGTGGTCTCGCTCGAAAAAGGCACAACAGACCTGACGTGGCTGAAAGCAGCTCTGGCACTCTTTGCAATCTGTGATGAGGCCTGCGAAGGGCTTGGTTATGTTGATGGCAACTGGATAGACTTCGCTTTCCAGCGCTCCCAGAGCAGGCCCAAAGCCGAAATTATCGACAAAAACCATCCATCGCATCTTAGATCAACGGCAAAAGACGGCTCCATGTGCGTGCTGGCCGACGAGAACGTTGTCTGCGTTATGCCCAAATCAAGAACACCAATGGTCGGCTGCACATTGAGAACGCTTAGCCACAACCTGGCTTTGCTCCCTCCCCCATACAAGGCCTCCGCTTTCTGGTATCGCCCTCCGCTCAAACTGGAGAAGAACACCAAGCCACTAAATATACTACTTGTCCCCTTCCCTTACCAAATCGATGCAAGAGACTTTAGCGCCATCGAGGTGGAAGGAAGCTATGCTCCTGAATTTGATCGTTGGGGCGAATTCGAGTTGCACCAATCCTGGCTCCAGAAAGCCAAAGTTCCTACGCTTGTGGAGGAGCTGCTTGAGATTGGGTTGACGAAAGGCACAACGGTGGAGGGCATTGTGTTCCCGGAGTTCTCTTTAGATTGGCGAACTTACAGCGAGCTAGTTGAATCGTTGCGGAAGCCTGAGCATAAGAACGTCAAGTTTCTGGTAGCGGGAAGCTCTGAAGACGGAACTGACGGTGATGTAAAAAAGGGCAACTTCGTTCTTACAACCATGTTCTACGACGAGCCAACTGGCGGAGAGAGAGTTGCCGTAACATCCGCTCGCGGAAAACATCATCGATGGCGGCTAAATGGCGCCCAGGTGGAATCTTACTGCTTAGACAATGTTTTAGATGCCAATACGTTTTGGTGGGAAAACATTGATCTCACTGAGCGCCGGATAAGTAGCACGGTATTCAGGGAAAGCTCTGTATTTACGACATTGATATGCGAGGATTTGGCGCGAAGCGAGCCGGTGCACAGCGTATTGCAAAGCATTGGGCCTAATTTGGTGTTCGTTCTGCTTATGGACGGCCCTCAGCTGAAAGATCGATGGGCTGCACGGAATGCAACTGGCTTGGCAGAAGACCCCGGTTCATCCATTCTGACCTTCACATGCAGAGCTCTATTGCAACGGCAGTCAGAGCGAGTTGATGGATATCCGCCCAACTATACAATTGCGCTTTGGAAAGATGACACTCAGCGCATTAGAGAAATTAAATGCGAGCCAGACATTGATGCTGTGATTGTTACCCTATCAGCGGCAAGAGCCAAGGAAACGACCTTGGACGGTAGGGCGAACTCAGACGCGTGGGCTTGGCGAATGAGCGGCTATGTTCAAGTCAAGCGGAAAATCACTTGAAGATTAGGACCTCCGGTTGCGGTATCTCGTCAACCTACTATTTTACTTGCAGTGACGCGCTCCATTAAGAACGACTTGAAGACCAGCCGGTAATCGTCTCAGACATGGCGCGCTCGTATTCGTCGCGATCCTGCCTGTTCTCTTCAATTATGCTTGTCAGAGCATCGAAATCATTATCGCCCGGCACGAACTTTTCACCGCGAGATTTCAATTCGCTTTCGATAAGCTCATCTGTGTTGGCCCACATCATCAAAAAAGATTTCACCGCGTTATCCCT
Organism: Agrobacterium sp. ES01; assembly: GCF_050320885.1. Taxonomy (NCBI): domain Bacteria; kingdom Pseudomonadati; phylum Pseudomonadota; class Alphaproteobacteria; order Hyphomicrobiales; family Rhizobiaceae; genus Agrobacterium; species Agrobacterium sp. ES01. Next base: position 176,694 of record NZ_JBNQTH010000006.1, on the reverse strand, counting down.
CTGCTCACCGCGTCGCAGCCGCTCGACTTTCTTCATAACTTCGACCTCGCGTAGGCAAGCATATCATGCAGACACTCTGACGACTTTCCCTTAACAGAACATTGTTAACTCCCGACAGAGCCGAGAGTTCCTTGCCAGTAGAGGATCGAGTCGATCATACAAACCTAAAAGCGCGCGAAAGTTGCGTTCCTCGATGACACCGAAGCACTCTTAGATATTAGACTCTTTTTGAGCGCTTACAACATCTAAACTGATCATCTTTTCGCATAGCTATTATGCGTCCTCTGGCTACGCCTCCATTGTGGCCCCGACCAATTTAGACACGAGCCTCGACGATCGAGAAAATTCGGAGACTCTTCTGATCCCTTGCACCCCAAGGTTCAGAATGGCGGAGAGGGTGGGATTCGAACCCACGATACGGTTGCCCGTATGCCGCATTTCGAGTGCGGTGCTTTCGACCTCTCAGCCACCTCTCCGCGTGATTTGGTCGACGCATTGCTGCGCGGGCTTTCACATAGCGACAGTTGATCTAGCTGGCAAGGGCTTAACATGACGAATTTCCAGCATTTGCCTTGACAGTTTTTACTGCCTCACGTATGCGAGCCGTGAATTAGACACGGGCTTACTGTGTCTTGATTTCTCCGCCCCATTGGGCAGAGCTCCATCGGCAGGTGCCGGTGGCCTTGAATGGCTGCTTTTACCTGCTCAACCGACTGACAAGAAGACGGCCGCAACGGGTATACCCGCGCAGAGCCGGAACGAACATGAAAGGATAAAAAATGTTCGCAGTCATCAAGACCGGCGGTAAGCAGTACCGCGTAGTGGCCAACGACGTGCTGACCATCGAAAAGCTGGAAGCCGAAGCTGGTGCAACCATCGAATTCACTGAAGTTCTCATTGTTGGCGTTGGCGCCGACGCAACCATCGGCGCACCTTTTGTCGCCGGCGCATCCGTCAAGGCCGAAGTTGTCGAGCAGAACCGTGGCAAGAAGGTTATCGCGTTCAAGAAGCGCCGTCGCCAGAATTCCAAGCGTTCGCGCGGCCATCGTCAGCATCACACCGTCGTGCGCATCACCGACATCGTCGCTGCGTAATCGGTCAACGAGAAACAAGGTTTAAAGGAGAACTCCAATGGCACACAAAAAAGCTGGCGGTTCCTCGCGCAACGGTCGCGATTCCGAATCCAAGCGCCTTGGCGTGAAGAAGTTTGGCGGCGAAGTCGTCATTCCAGGCAACATCATTATTCGTCAGCGTGGCACGCAGTGGCATCCCGGCGCCAATGTCGGCATGGGCAAGGATCACACGATCTTCGCACTCACGGCAGGCAATGTGAACTACCGTACGAAGGCCAATGGCCGCGTGTACGTGTCTGTGGCACCGAAAGCCGAAGCAGCGGAATAAGCCGGTAGCGCTCAAAAACAGCCGGCGTCTCATCGACCCGGCTGACCGCATCAGGTTCAGAAAAGTAAAAAGGGAAGATGGGGCAACCCGGCTTCCCTTTTTCTTTTGTCTTTTCAACCGAAAGGAGACTGAACCATGCAGAGTGAATTATTGAGGGATAGGCCATCCAGGCCGCCCGAGGAAAGGCTGAGGCCTGACCGGTTAAGGAGCGATTGCCCCGTCTTGTTGTCGCAAAGGCTTGTCCTGCGCGCACCCCACGAAGAAGACATCGACGCCCTTGCCCATCTCGCCAATAACGCCACAATCGCGACGATGGTGTCGCGTATGCCCCATCCCTATACGGCAAAAGACGCCGCGGATTTCGTGCGACGTTCGAAAAATGGCGAGATTGGCAAATGCGTCTATGCCATTACCAAGGGTGAAAACGGCGAGTTCCTCGGTTGCTGCGCGCTCGAAACCCACGCTGAAGACGAGGGCACACTGGAACTGGGCTATTGGTTGGGTGAACCCTACTGGAACAAGGGATATGCCACCGAGGCAGCGCATGCCCTGATCGATATGGCCTTTCGCACAAGACAGATCGTCCAGATCGACGCGCGTTGCCGGGTGACCAACATCGCCTCCAGGCGCGTTATCCAGAAATGCGGCTTCCAGTTTCAGGGGTCTGGAATGGTCGGCAGCCTTGCCATGGGTGGCATGATGCCGGTGGAGTGGTTCCGGCTGGACCGCAAGACGTGGATTTCGCTGAAGAGTTGGGGAGAGATGCGATGAGCCCCGTCATGGAAAAACATGTCTTGCAAACGCCGGGGCCCTGCCCGACGATCGAAACATCGCGGCTTATTCTGCGCCCTCATCGCATGAGCGATGCAGACGCCATCGCCCAGTCCCTGTCTGATTTTGCTATCAGCAGAATGCTGACACGCGTTCCCCTGCCATTTCATCGGCAGGATGCAATCGACTGGCTCAGCCAGTCGACATCAGCTCTGTCAAAGGACTGGTCACTGGCCATCACCACCGGCGACGATACCCATATCGGTGTCGTCTCCATCGAGCTGAGACACGGTCTGTGGAAAATGGGCTATTGGCTGAACCGCTATTATTGGGGCAAAGGCCATATGAGCGAGGCCGCTTATGCCGTTACCGAGCGCTTCTTCATGCGCATGCCTGAGGTAACACTTCACAGTGGCGCCTTTGCCGATAATGCGGCCTCGCTGCGCATTCAGGAAAAGCTCGGTTTCGCAATCACGCGAACGGATACGCTTTATTCCATTGCTCGGGGTATCGCCTCACCGCATATCGAGACAAAGTTGGCGCAGGCTGGTTTCCGCCGGCCCTGACAATCACCAGGTCCGGCGCAGGCGCAACAACTGCGCCGGATCAACCCAATTCGACCCAGATCGGCAAATGATCGGAACCCTCCGCCTCAATGTCGATAAAGGCATCCTTGAGCCGTGGCACAAGACCCGGACTGAGAAAGCAGTAATCCAGATGTTTGCGCTCGGCATGGTTATCACAATCGATCCAGGTGACGCTGTCGGCGGTCACCGCGCCGCAGCGCGCCAGAGCATCGACCGGAAAGCCGGCTCTCAGCACCCGACCGTAGAATGCGTCGCCATAGCCTGTCATCGCACAGTATTCAGGCGATTCGGGCTCCATGTTGAAGTCGCCCAGGATCAGGAAGTCCTCGGGAAGCGGCGGATCGGCAACGCCAAATTCCGTCGCGCCGGTAATGGCGCCACCTTCGTTGACGAAGTTCAGGACCCGCTCCTTGAGAAAATCGATCTGATCGATCCGTTCATCGGGCGAAACGTGATCGAGATGGACCGAATAGACCCGCAACGGTCCATCCGGTGTGGCGATCACGGCTTCGGTTGCACCACGCTGCAGGTTGAGCTTGTCGAAGGTGCGATGACGCGGAAGAAGAAGCATGCGATGCGCCAGAATCGGCCAGCGCGACAAAACCATATTGCCGAACTGATAGCGCTTGTCGACCAGACGACCATCGACACGTTCGGACGAAAGGTGAAGATCGCAGGCGGGACCATAAATGAAGTGATGATCGGGAAAGAGATCCGCCATCACAGAAACGAGATCGACACCACCATTGTGAGGCATGCCGCGGGTAACCTCCTGCAACGCGATGACATCAGCCCCCTCAAGACTTCTGGCAATGCGCTCGGGGTCAAATTGACGGTCCAGACCCAACCCAAACTGGATGTTGTAACTTGCGAACTTCACGATACTCTTTGACCTCCTGCCCATCCGGCGATATCGATGGCGCCGATTGCAGGAAATACCCTGACATGGAAGTGATAGCTGTACTATGAAATTTCTCGACGAAGCCAAGGTCTATATTCGCTCCGGTGACGGTGGCGCGGGCAGCGTGTCTTTCCGCCGTGAAAAATTCATTGAATTCGGCGGCCCGGATGGTGGCGACGGCGGACGCGGCGGCGATGTGTGGGTGGAAGCCGTCAATGGCCTCAATACGCTGATCGACTTCCGCTATCAGCAGCATTTCAAGGCCACGATCGGCACCCATGGCATGGGCCGCAACCGCACGGGCGGCAATGGCGATGACGTGACGCTGAGAGTGCCGGTTGGCACCCAGATTTTTGAAGAAGACAAGGAAACGCTGATTATCGACCTGACGGTTGAGGGTCAGAGGTTCCGTCTGGCCAAGGGCGGCAATGGCGGCTTCGGCAACGCCCACTTCAGATCGTCCACCAATCAGGCTCCCAACTGGGCCAATCCCGGTCTGGAAGGTGAAGAAAAGAATATCTGGCTTCGGCTGAAACTGATTGCGGATGCCGGACTTGTGGGTCTGCCCAATGCCGGCAAGTCGACATTCCTGGCGACCGTGACGCGGGCGCGCCCGAAGATCGCCAATTATCCATTCACCACGCTGCATCCCAATTTGGGTGTCGCCACCGTGGATGGACGCGAGTTCATTCTGGCCGATATTCCAGGCCTGATCGAAGGCGCCCATGAAGGTGTCGGCATCGGAGACCGGTTCCTGGGTCACGTGGAGCGTACGCGCGTTGTCCTGCATCTCGTTTCCGCACAGGAAGAAGATGTGGGCAAGGCCTACAAGACCGTTTGGCACGAACTGGACGCTTACGGTCACGGCATTACAGACAAGCCGGAGGTTGTTGCCCTGTCCCAGGTCGACGTTCTGGACGACGCCGAACTGAAGAAAAAGGCGAAGGAACTGGAAGAGGCCTGCGGCCGCAAACCGCTTCTGTTGTCCGCCGTAACCGGCAAGGGCATGACGGATGCCCTGCGGGCTTTGCGCGACGTGATTGTTGCGGAAGGAACGCAGCCAGTCGACGAAGTTCCAGAACGCGTGCAGAAGATCCGCCATCGCGATCTGCCCAAGGACGATGATCAATGACGTCGAGCCCCAAAGCTCTTGACCAGTATCGGCGCATCGTCATCAAGATAGGCTCTGCTTTGCTTGTCGACCGGAGCAGCGGGCTCAAGAAGGCTTGGCTCGATGCCATCTGCGACGATATCGCTGCGCTGCGCGCAAAGGGTGTCGATATTCTCGTTGTGTCCTCCGGTGCCATCGCGCTTGGTCGCTCGGTGCTGGACATGCATGCCGGCGCTCTGAAACTGGAAGAAAGTCAGGCTTCTGCGGCCGTCGGCCAGATCTCGCTTGCGCGCCATTGGTCGGAGAGTCTTTCGCGTACGTCCATTGTCGCGGGCCAGATCCTGTTGACCCTTGCAGACACTGAAGAGCGCAGGCGCTATCTCAATGCTCGCGCAACGATCCATCAATTGCTGAAAATCGGTGCAGTCCCGATCATCAATGAAAATGATACGGTGGCGACCACCGAAATCCGCTATGGCGACAACGACCGGCTTGCCGCCCGCGTCGCCACCATGACTGGCGCAGATCTCCTCATTTTGCTGTCGGATATCGATGGTCTGTATACGGCGCCTCCGCATCTTGATCCCGATGCGCGGTTTCTGGAAGAGATTTCAGACATTACCCCGGAAATCGAGGCCATGGCAGGCGGGGCAGCATCCGAGTTTTCGCGCGGTGGAATGCGCACGAAAATCGATGCCGGAAAGATTGCGACGGGTGCTGGTTGCGCCATGATCATTGCCTCGGGAAAAAGTGCGAATCCGCTGAAGTCGATCAGCGAAGGCGCGCGCTGTTCCTGGTTCGCACCATCCGGAACGCCTGTCACCGCACGTAAGACATGGATCGCCGGCCAGCTTCAGCCGGCTGGCGAATTGCATGTCGACGCCGGAGCGGAAACCGCATTGGGCGCGGGCAAGAGCCTGCTGCCTGCGGGTGTACGTGAGGTTAAGGGAAATTTTAGCCGTGGAGATACGATCGCGGTGCTCGGTCCGCAAGGTCGGGAAATCGCCCGAGGACTGGCAGGCTACGATGCAGAGGATGCACGCAGGATCACGGGTCGAAAATCATCGGAGATCGAGGATATTCTCGGCTATGCCGGACGTGCTGCCATGATCCACAGGGACGACCTTGTCCTGACAGAAACGAGCCGCAAGCCCCCTTCGGTAAGCACGAAGAAGGACACAGCCCATGCTTGAACCCCTCGCAACGGACACGAATTCGATTGAATCCCTGATGGGTGAGATCGGTCGAAATGCGAAGGTCGCCGCACGCCCGCTGGCGATCGCCTCGACAGAGGCCAAGAACAAGGCGCTCGAAGCGATGGCAGAGGCGATCGAGAATGCTGAATCTGAGATCCTGGATGCCAATAATGTCGACGTCGAGAAAGCCAAGGCTGCCGGCATTTCTGGATCCTTCATCGATCGGCTGATCCTCACCCCTGACCGCATTCGCGCCATGGCCGACGGCATTCGTGCCATTGCAGATCTCAAGGATCCGGTCGGTGACGTGATTGCCGCCTGGGACCGGCCAAATGGCCTTCATATCGAACGCGTGCGCACGCCGCTGGGCGTCATCGGCGTGATCTACGAGAGCCGTCCCAATGTGACAGCCGACGCAGGCGCGCTTTGCCTGAAATCAGGCAATGCCGTGATCCTGCGCGGCGGCTCGGATTCGGCTCGTTCATCTCGTGCAATTCACGCATGCCTGGTCAAGGGACTTGAGAGTGCCGGCCTGCCCGTTCATGCCATCCAACTTGTGCCGGTCACGGACAGGGCAGCCGTCGGCTTCATGTTGACCGGTCTTGAGGGTGCTGTTGACGTCATCGTTCCCCGCGGCGGAAAGAGCCTTGTGGCCAGGGTCCAGTCCGAGGCGCGCGTTCCCGTCTTTGCCCATCTCGAAGGCCTTTGCCACGTCTATGTCGACAAGTCAGCGGACCTCGACATGGCAACGAAGCTCATCGTCAATTCCAAGATGCGTCGCACGGGCATTTGTGGTGCTGCAGAAACACTGCTGATCGACAAGGCTGCGGCGTCAACCCATCTGGCACCAATGCTGGAAGCCCTTAAAGACGCGGGATGTGAAATCCACGCGTCAGAAGAAGTTCTGGCACTGTCGCCTGGCCACCTGGCTGCAACGGAAGAAGATTGGCGTACCGAATATCTCGATGCCATCATCGCGGTGACACTGGTGGACGGCATTTCCGGCGCAATTGCCCATATCGCCACCTATTCATCCAACCACACCGAGGCAGTCATTGCTGATGATGCTGCGGTGGTCGAGAGGTTCTTCAACGAGGTTGATTCCGCCATTCTTCTGCACAATGCCTCGACACAGTTTGCAGATGGTGGCGAATTCGGCATGGGTGCCGAGATCGGCATCGCCACCGGCAAGATGCACGCCCGTGGGCCAGTTGGTGTCGAGCAGTTGACGTCATTCAACTACCGCGTCCACGGCAGCGGTCAGGTCCGGCCCTGACGTGACGGATACGCTGATCGCTTCCCGTTTCCTGCGTATGCCTCATACAGAGCGAGGAATGGTTGTCGGATTGTTCGGCGGCTCGTTCAACCCACCGCATCAGGGACATGCACTTGTAGCAGAAATTGCGCTTCGGCGCCTGGGTCTCGATCAGCTCTGGTGGATGGTAACCCCCGGCAATCCACTGAAAAGCAGAAGCGTTCTGGCCCCTCTGGCAGAGAGACTTGCGCTGAGCGAAAAGATAGCCGGCGATCCTCGCATCAAGGTAACGGCATTCGAGAAATCGCTCGGAACGAGCTACACTGCAAAGACCCTGGAATATGTCCGGTCGCGCAATACCCACACGCATTTCGTCTGGGTCATGGGCGCCGACAATCTGAGAAACTTCCACCACTGGCAGCACTGGCGCCGCATCGCCACAACATTTCCGATTGCGGTGATTGACCGTCCTGGCGCAACACTCTCCTATTTGTCATCGAAGATGGCGCAGGCCTTCGATTTCGCCCGGATCGACGAAGATGATGCCGGCGCTTTGTGGCGGCACAAACCGCCAGCCTGGACGTTTATCCATGGCCCTCGTTCGACGCTCAGTTCGACGGCTCTTCGCGAGCAACGAGATTCCGCGGATAGCTAGAGATATATGACCAGGCAATTCACCCGTCTTGAAACCTTAATAAATCAGTGCCACTTTATATCTGTGGTGCGACCAGCTAGGTCGAATCACCGACGTGCTGTTCTGTTAATCCCAGGAAAGGACGAACTCTGACAACAGTGCACACCAAGGGAAGGGCAGCCACTGCCATCCCGCAAAGCCCGGAACGTGGCGCCGATGCCGCAGCCCGCGAGCTTGAGCTGGTCCTCGCAAGTGTCGAGGACTCAAAAGCAGAAGACACAGTCACTATCGATATTGCCGGGAAATCCGCGCTGGGCGACTACATGGTAGTTGTATCCGGGCGCTCGAGCCGGCATGTCATGGCGATCTGCGAACACCTGATTACCGATCTCAAGGAAGAGGGTTTCGGCGCCGCGCGCGTCGAGGGTCTCGAGACGGGTGATTGGGTGCTGATCGACACCGGTGACATTATCGTGCATGTGTTCCGGCCTGAAATCCGCGAGTTCTACAACATCGAAAAGATGTGGGCGGCTCCGGATATCGAGGAAAGCCGGCTGCACTAACCGGCCCAAAGGCGCCGGCGACACTGTATCGACTTGAGATACCGGCGGTGGTTTTGACGAACTCGCGCCGGCCAGACATCTTGAGATCGAAAACAGGGAGCCGGACATGCGGATAGGGATTTTCGCGGTAGGCAAATTGAAGGCCGGGCCGGAAAAGGAACTTGCTGCGCGCTATCTTGACCGGTTTGCCAAGGCTGGACCGGCCATAGGCCTCGAGTTCCTCAAGGTCGCCGAGCTTTCGGAAAGCCGTGCATCAAACACAGCGACGCGTAAGTCCGAAGAAGCAGCCATGCTGGAAAAAGCCCTTCCGGACGGCGCGTTTTATATCGCGCTCGACGAACGCGGCAAAGCGCTCGATAGCCAGGTCTTTGCCGAGACACTCGGCAACTGGCGCGATCAGGGCCAGCGCGATCTTGCGTTCGTAATCGGCGGCGCCGATGGTCTGGATCCGGCGTTCCGGGATCGCGCCGCCCTGGTTCTCAATCTTGGAAAGCTGACCTGGCCGCATCAACTGGTCCGCATTATGCTTGCGGAACAGCTTTACCGCGCTGTGACCATTTTATCCGGTCACCCCTACCATCGGGTTTGAACACGTCGCCGACATCGTCGATCGATTCGGATGAGATGTTACTTTGATCGAGAACCAAATCAGCTTAGGTTCACTGACCAAGACTGTGGTGATACGGCGACGCATGACACCTGAATTGAAACTTGGACAGGCAAGACGGGCACTCGCAAAGCGACTGCTCCTCGCACTCCTGTGCATGTCCATGTCTTTTTCAGTATCGACTGCGCAGGAGAACGCCACACCATCAGAGGAAGCCTCCTCAACAGACATAAGCGCCACAGAACAGCAAGCTGACAGTTCTGCGGAGACCACAGAGGTCGAAGATCCCGTCCAGGAACTGCAACGCAAGCGGGATGAGGTCGCACGCCAGCTCCAGGATGTTTCGCACACAATCAAGCTTTCCGAGGAACGGAAAGCCGAGTTGCAGCAGACCGTCGCAAAACTGCAGAAAACGGAAGTCGATCTGAGAGAGGCGCTGATAGAATCCAGTGCCCGGCGCAAGGAACTCGAGCAACAGATCAACGACAGCGAAGGCAAGCTCGCCAGATTCGGCGTTCGGGAAGATCAGATACGTGCGTCCTTTCACAAGAGAAGGGCTATTCTGGCAGAAGTGCTGGCAGCGCTTCAACGAATGGGACGCAACCCACCCCCCGCACTGTTGGTCACCCCGGAAGACGCTCTGGCTTCGGTACGAACCGCAATCCTGCTTGGCGCTGTCGTGCCGGGCGTACGTAAGGAAACCGCGAAGCTGGCAGCTGATCTTCAGGAACTCGTAAAACTGCGGGCTGATACGCTCGCGGAAAAGGCGGGCCTTCTGACCGTCATGCGTGACCGCGAGGAAGAAGAGCGCCGCATGGAAATGCTGCTTGTCGAAAACGACAAGATCGCCCGCAAGAATGCGCTTGAACTGGAAGCCGAACAAAAGCGCTCCGATGAGCTGGCCTCCAACGCCACAAGCATGGAAAGTCTGATTGCGTCACTGGAAAGTGATATCGGTTCCGTCCGCGAAGCCATGGAGCGCGCGCGCGCCGAGGATGAGCGACAAAAACAGCTGACCGAGGATCAAAGGCGGAAGGCAATTGAGGCCGCCAAGAACGGCATGCCCGACAAAAACCGCATTGCGCCAGCATATCCGTTTTCGGAGTTGACCGGCAAACTCGAGCTTCCGGCAGCAGGACAAGTCATTCGCACATTTGGTGACCCTGACGGCACGGGACACACCATGAAAGGCTGGATGATTGCCTCTGCACCTGACGCCATTGTCACGGCTCCAGCGGACGGACTGGTGGTATTTGCAGGCGAATTCAGAAGTTATGGTCAGATGGTGATCCTGAACCCGGGCGATGGCTATCACATCGTCATGTCCGGCATGGACCATATAAATACCCGTCAGGGCAAGTTTGTGCTGTCCGGGGAGCCTCTCGGCACGATGGGTGCAAAAAGAGTGGCAAGTGCGGCAGCATTGGCGCTGGAAACGGATCGTCCAACGCTTTACATTGAATTTCGAAAAGACGGGTTGCCGGTTGATTCCGCAACTTGGTGGACAGCAAAAGATGCTGGAAGGGCAAAGAATGGTACGTAAGGTTTCCTTTATCCTCGTGGGCGCTCTGATGGGCGCTACCGCTATGAGCCTCGTTTATTCGGCCGGCATACCTGCGCAAGCCGCTGGCGGCTCAACCTATAAGGAACTGTCGATTTTCGGCGACGTGTTCGAGCGCGTTCGCGCGCAATACGTAACCCCGCCGGATGAAGACAAGCTGGTGGAAAGCGCCATCAACGGAATGTTGACTTCGCTTGACCCGCATTCAAGCTATCTCAACCCGGAAGCAGCCGCCGACATGCAGACCCAGACACGGGGCGAGTTCGGTGGCATCGGCATTGAAGTGACCATGGAGAATGAACTCGTAAAGGTCATTGCGCCCATCGATGATACGCCCGGCCAGCGTGCCGGCATTCTGGCCGGTGACTTTATTTCCGAAATCAATGGCGAAGCAGTTCGCGGTTTGAGCCTGGAAGATGCCGTCGACAAGATGCGCGGTGCCGTCAACACGCCGATCAAGCTCACGATCATTCGTGAGGGCGCAGACAAGCCGATCGAATTGACGGTTACCCGTGAGATCATTGCCATCCGGGCAGTGAAGTCGCGCGTCGAAGGCGATGTGGGCTACGTCCGAGTCATCTCCTTCACCGAGAAAACCTATGACGACCTCGAAAAGGCGATCACCAAGATCAAAGAAGAAGTACCTGAGGACAAGCTGAAGGGTTATGTTCTCGATCTGCGCCTCAATCCGGGCGGTCTTCTCGATCAGGCGATCTATGTGGCGGATGCCTTCCTCGAGCGTGGCGAAGTGGTGTCGACCCGTAGCCGCGATCCCGATGATACCCGCCGCTTCAACGCAACGCCTGGCGATCTGACGGATGGGAAACCGGTTATCGTGCTGGTGAATGGCGGCTCTGCTTCGGCCTCTGAAATCGTCGCCGGCGCCCTTCAGGATCTGCGCCGTGCCACAGTTCTCGGCACGCGCTCATTCGGCAAGGGCTCTGTTCAGACGATTATTCCGATGGGCAACCGCGGCTCGTTGCGCCTGACGACAGCGCTCTACTACACCCCGTCTGGACGATCCATTCAGGGAACGGGCATCACCCCGGACATCAAGGTGGAGCAGCCACTTCCGGAAGAGTTGAAGGGGAAAATGCGTTCTGAAGGCGAATCGTCTCTTCCCGGCCACATCAAGGGTAACGCTGAAACGGATGAAGGTTCGGGTTCTGTCGCCTATGTGCCGGAGAACAAGGATGACGACGTTCAGCTGAACTATGCACTGGACTTGTTGCGGGGCAAAAAGACCGATCCGTCTTTCCCGCCGAACACGGAAAAGCCAGTCGCAACCAAGTGATCGGGACTAGGGCGAGAACAGCAATCGGGACGGACGAAATTTGAGCCCTGACTTGCATACGCCTTTGGGTCAGACCCGGGGAAAATCCAAACGCCGGCCGCTTCGCGGTCGGCTTTTGCCGTTATTCGGCTACCTGACCGCAGTTGTGATTGTGGGCTTCTCAACGTATAGCGCAATCACACCACTTGCTCTGACAGGCAGCATTGACGGTGAAGAGAAGCCGCTTCTTCAGACTGATGCCGCATCAGGCTCCAGCATATTGACGCAAAAATCTCAGGCGTCCGGAAACCTTCAGTCCAACAGGCCGACATCGGGCGCAAACGTGGAGCGGCAGACCCTTCCCGACGGCAGCACTGTCACCAAGTTCAGCCCGCTTTCAAGGCCAACCGATGGACCCGTATTGATCGACACACCCCGGGTCGGTCAGGATCCGCGCATAGCGACGATGCCCAATGAAGACCTGTTGGAAGACAGCGTTTACGGTGGAATACCAACCGTTGGTGCCGATGGTACGCGCCCGGTTGATCAATATGCCCGACCATGGTCGGGCGCGCGCGGAGCTCGCATTGCCATTGTCATTGGCGGCATGGGACTGAGCCAGACCGGCAGTCAGAATGCAATCCGCGTGTTGCCGCCAGAGATCACACTGGCCTTCGCCTCGGCCGGAAACAGCCTTCAGCGCTGGATGCAGGCAGCCCGGCAAGGTGGACACGAAATACTTCTGCAAGTGCCCTTCGAACCCTTCGATTATCCGGCCAATGATCCAGGTCGTGGGACACTTTTGACGACAGCCTCTGCGAACGACAACCTCGACAATCTCCATCAGGCAATGGCGTCGATCACGAATTATACCGGCGTCATGAACTACATGGGCGGCAAGTTTCTGTCCGATGCGGATGCACTTGAACCCATCATGCGCGATATTGCCGGTCGAGGCCTGCTTTTCCTCGATGACGGTTCCTCGGCCAGTTCCCTCACCGGTGAATATGCCAAGGCACTGAACGAACCCCACGCCTTTGCCGACCTGCAGATCGACCAGCAACTCGACAGAACGGCGATTTTAAAGCGGCTGGATGAACTTGAAAACATAGCGCGACGCGAAGGCACAGCCATCGGGGTAGGCTCTGCCTTCGACGAAACTGTCGATGCAGTGCGCGAGTGGAGTGAGGAAGCAGAGCGACGCGGGATTGAAATTGTCGGGGTGTCGGCTGTGGCGACCGAAGGGCGGCCCTGATCAAGGAGACAACAATGAAGACTAAATTGCGCGCCGAAGATCTGCCCTACAGGCCCTGCGTGGGCATCATGGTGCTGAACAGACAAGGGCTTGTCTGGGCCGGACGGCGGATCCCCGAAGGCAACTCGGAATATGATGGCTCGCCAAAGCTTTGGCAGATGCCCCAGGGTGGCATCGACAAGGGCGAAGAGCCGCTGCCGGCAGCCTTGCGTGAGCTTTATGAAGAGACAGGCATGAAATCCGTCACACTGCTGGCTGAGGCAGATCGATGGATCAACTACGATCTTCCAAGCGACATGATCGGCATCGGCCTCAAGGGAAAATATCGCGGGCAAACCCAGCGCTGGTTTGCCTTTCGCTTTGAAGGTGACGACAGCGAGATCGCCATTAATCCGCCACCAGGCGGGCATGAAGCCGAATTCGACCTGTGGGAATGGAAGCCAATGCAGGAACTGCCGGACCTGATCGTTCCATTCAAACGTGCCGTCTATGATGAGGTCGTGTCTGAATTTGCCCACCTGTCCAGCATTGCTTAAGTCGATATTAATATTCACGAAATTCTGAACAGCGCATAAGGGACATGGATCAATCTGGCTGATAGAGACGCATGTTCTTTATCAAATGAAGGAATTGTCCATGTATTCTGCATCGGCCCTCAAGCCTTGGGCTCCCCGCGTTCTCAGCATCGTGCGTATCGTTGCCGGCCTCATTTTCCTGGCCCATGGTTCGGCCAAGCTCCTGGGCTTTCCCGCAAGCGACATGCATCCGCCAGCCATGTCCCTTCCATGGATTGCAGGTGTCATTGAGCTGATCGGCGGCGCACTGATTGCGCTTGGACTATTCACCCGCCCGGCGGCTTTCCTGGCCTCGGGTACCATGGCCTTCGCCTATTTCATGGCCCACGCACCGAGCAGCTTTTACCCGGTCTTGAATGGCGGCGATGCAGCCATCCTGTACTGCTTCTTTTTTCTCTATCTCGTCTTCGCAGGCCCCGGCCCCTGGAGCATCGACGCTGCTCGCGGCAAGTCCTGATCCATCGTTTCATAAATAGAAAGGCCACGCGCAGGATCCTGCGCGTGGCCTTTTTTTGAAATCACCGACGACGTTTATTCGACGAGGTCTGCAGAATCCGAGTTGAGCTGGCCATATGCGCCCTCGCCAAGCTTCTCCAGAAGTTCGAGTTGCGTTTCGAGGAAGTCGATATGGCCTTCCTCGTCGCCCAGCAGTTCTTCGAAAAGCTTCATGCTGATGTAATCGCCCTGCTCGGAACAGATTTCGCGGGATTTCTTGTAGGAAGTGCGGGCATCGTATTCCCCAGCCAGATCCGCCTCGAGCACTTCCTTGACGTTCTGTCCGATACGGAGCGGCGAGATCGTCTGCAGGTTTGGATGGCCTTCCAGGAAGATGATGCGCGCGACCAGCTTGTCGGCATGCTGCATTTCTTCGATGGATTCGGCCTTTTCCTTCTTTGCGAGCTTGGTATAGCCCCAGTCTTCCAGAAGACGGTAATGCAGCCAGTACTGGTTGACCGCACCAAGCTCTAGAAACAGTGCTTCGTTGAGCCGTTCAATAACTTTTTTATCGCCCTTCATCGGGGTATCCCTTCTCTCAAGTCTTTTGTCGCCGTCCTCACATTGAAGGACGAATTAGTATCGCCTAATGCAAATTAGGTCTCGTTGAATTTCTTGTATACTGGAATGCGTAAGGGGGGAATGCAATCACACATTATCCACCATTCGCTCACCCCATATGGAAAGCCGCAACGGTGGGCGATCTGCATCCCATTGCGCTAAACCATGGCTGAAATAATGATAAAATTTGGCGAATGACGCGCTGGCGTCAGGCCACCTGTGAGACCCGATTACGTCGCTCGGCAAGTTCCCGGTGCTGCTCTTCATGGAACCGGCGAAGCCGCTCGATAAAGTCGACCACCACATCGCCATCGGTCTCCCGCGCGTCATGATAGGCTTTTGTGGTGCTGATAATCAGATCGACCACATTGGGGAAGCAGCCGCAACAGCGCCCGCGCTTGCTCATGCGGTGATAAACCTTGGCAGGAACGATGAGCTGCCAACAGTCCTCATTCAGGAGGTCATTGATAACCTCCCGGATTTCATTTTCAGTGATGAAATTACAGCTGCATACGAGCATTGGTGTCACGCTTGCCAAATATGACTTTCAATGTCTCCTTTTTGCTAAAGAGGATGATTACTGTCAAGTAAAAATCCGCACAAGGCCACCCCGTTCAGGGCGATCACAGCGTTCAATGAAAATTGCGTCCCTTGGGGAGCGCACCGGACATATCCTGCAAAGCCTGGTTTCGCGCCGCCTTTTTCTCCCTTTGATCAACCGTTGGCCTCAACGCCTCATCAGCCCGAACATTCACGGCAAAGCGATTTTCCTCCCGTTTGAGCAGACCCAAAGCCGGTGTCATATCCTCGAAATGGGATGCCACCACATGGATGACGCCATCCTGATGCTGCAGTTTGCCATGAACCTTTACCAATCGGGCGCCCATCACAACGGAGCGATAGGCACCGAATACGTTTTGCCAAACGATGATATTGGAAACCCCGGTCTCATCCTCAAGCGTCATGAAGATGACCCCTTTGGCCGAGCCTGGCCTCTGGCGAACCAGCACCAGACCGGCCACTGTCACCTTTGCGCCATTGCGACGGGTCTCAAGATCCCGGTTCGGGGTGACCTTGAGACGCTGAAGCTCTTCCCGCAGGAAGGAAACCGGGTGCCCCTTGAGCGAAAGGGTAAGCGCCCTATAATCGTTGATCACCTGCTCGCTTGCCGGCATCTCCGGCAGCGACACCTTGGCCTCCTGCCCGATCTCCCCTTCCGGCGCCATTCGCTCGAACAGAGGCAAGGTTTGTGCAGCCCGCCCCACGTCAAGCGCCTTGACCTCCCAAAGTGCAGCACGGCGATCAAGACCCGCCGAACGGAAGGCATCGGCATCGGCAAGCTTTTCCATGGCAGAGCGATCCAGATCGGCCCGCCGCCATAGGTCGCGCACCGTTTGATAGTCCGTCTTTCTCGCACAAACGAGACGGTCGGCCTCCGTCTTCGACAATCCCTTGACCAGCGAAAGCCCGAGGCGCACCGCATAACGCGTTTTCATCACACCGATCATCTGCTTGTGTTTGGGCTCTATCCGATCAAGCCTGACACCATCGCCGGCACGAGGCCCAACCGGTTCCAGAACACTATCCCACTTGGAATGATTGACATCCACCGGCAACACCTCGACGCCATGTTCCCGGGCATCGCGCACCAACTGGCTTGGCGGATAGAAGCCCATGGGTTGAGAGTTCAGGATCGCGGCACAGAAGACGTCCGGATAAAGGGCCTTGAACCAGCAGGACACATAAACGAGCAGTGCGAAGGAGGCAGCATGGCTTTCGGGAAACCCGTATTCACCAAACCCCTCCACCTGACTGAAACACCGCTCGGCAAATTCGCGCTCATACCCCCGCGCCACCATGCCCTCGACCATGCGCTTCTGGAAATGACTGACCTGCCCGGTACGCCGGAAAGTCGCCATGGCTCTGCGTAACCGATCCGCTTCGGCGGGTGAAAATCCCGCAGCCGTAATGGCAATCTGCATTGCCTGTTCCTGAAACAGCGGAACACCGAGCGTCCGCTGTAGGACCGGGATGAGTTCATCCTTTGGATAAGTCGGCACCCGCCCGTGATCCCGCCATTCCTGACGGCGCTTCAGGTAAGGATGGACCATATTACCCTGGATCGGTCCTGGACGGACGATCGCAACCTCGATCACCAGATCGTAGAAGACGCGCGGTCGCAGCCGAGGCAGCATGCTCATTTGCGCCCGGCTTTCGATCTGAAATACCCCAACCGTATCGGCCCGGCAGATCATGTGGTAGACCTCATCCCGCTGATCTTCCATGATACCGGCGAGCGTGGTCTTCATGCCGTAATGCTGCTCAAGCAATGTGATTGCCCGCGCCAGACATGTCAGCATGCCCAGCGCCAGAATATCGATCTTCAGGATCTTGAGGGTATCCAGGTCGTCCTTGTCCCATTCGATCATATAGCGGCCATCCGCCGTATTCATGATCGGCACCACCTCGTCCAACCGGTCGCGGGTGATCACGAAGCCGCCGACATGCTGCGACAGATGCCGGGGAAAGCCCTGAAGCGTGCCGGCATATTTCATCACGCGTTGGGTGGTTGGATCGGTGGGCGCCAGCCCGGCAGCCTTGACCTGCTCCTCGCCATAGGTCTTCGTCCACCAGCCCCAGATCGTGCTCGACAGGGCGGACTGCACATCTTCGGAGAGACCGAAGGCCTTGGCCACCTCGCGACCGGCAGAACGCGCCCGGTAGCAGATGACCGCAGCGGTCAAGGCCGCATGTTCACGACCATAAGCCTCGTAGATGAACTGGATAACCTCCTGCCGCTTTTCATGCTCGAAATCGACATCGATATCCGGCGGCTCATCACGTTCCGTCGAAATGAAACGATCAAAGAGAAGCGTGGTCTTTTCCGGATTAACCTCGGTAATGCCGAGACAATAGCAAACGGCAGAATTGGCAGCAGACCCGCGCCCCTGACACAGGATCCTCTTGCTGCGCGCATAAGTAACGATCCGGTAGACCGTCAGGAAATAAGGCTCGTAACGCTTGGCCGAGATGAGTTCGAGTTCGTATTCGAGAAGCCCTGCAACCTTGTCCGGCAAACCGCTAGGAAACCGCCGCCGCACACCTTCGTCGACAAGCCGGCGCAATGCCTTGTAGGGCGTCTCACCATTCACGCTCTCGTCCGGATATTGATGACTGAGTTCGTCCAGCGAAAACGACAACCGCTTGAAGAAGGTCTTTGTCGCGGCAACGGCATCAGGGTAATTCCGCATGAGATGAGCCATATCCCGTGGCGACTTCAGATGGCGTTCGGCGTTGGCCGCCAGTCGAAACCCGGCCTCCGCAATCGGCACATGCTCGCGAATGGACGTCACCACATCGGCAAGAGGCTGCCGCTCAGGCTGATGATATACCGGTAGATTGGTGGCAATTAGCGGGATGCTCGTTCGCCGGCTAACCATCTCGGTCCATGCCAGTTTGGCACTATCAATCCCATCGAAGCACGACACCAGCGCAAGATGGAGTCGACCTTTGAAGGAAATAGCCAGATCTTTGAGACGGGCAGTGAAGTCATCCGCGGTTTCTGCGTCGATCGACACCGGAGGAAGAATGACCAGCAGAAGCTCATGCCCCCATTCAAGAAGATCGCCTTCCCGAAGGGTGCAAATCCCTTTTTCAGACCTCAGATTGCCGGCGCTCAAAAGACGGCAAAGGTTGCCCCAGCCGCGACGGTTCATGGGATAGGCGAGGATCTCCGGCGTCCCATCGGAAAAAACCAGCCTTGCACCCGGACAGAAAGGAAAGTCTCTGGCCTTTGCCACGGCATGCATGCGCACCACCCCTGCCACGGTATTACGGTCCGCAAGACCAAGACCGGCGATACCTGCCTTCTGCGCAGCATTGATCATCTCTTCGGGATGCGAGGCGCCATGCAGGAAGGAAAAATTGCTCTGCGCACCGATCTCGTAGAATACCGGATCACTCATGCGAAGATCCCATGCATGAACCAGCCGGGATGTCCGCTCCCGCGCTCATAGAGCCCCTGCCGAAAAAGCCAGAAGCGGCGTCCCTGGCTGTCTTCGACACGATAATAGTCGCGTGTTTGCGCCTCCTCCCCATCGATCCACCATTCCGGCGTCAGCCGTTCCGGTCCTTCAGCCCGGGCCACACGATGACCGAGCCTGCGCCATTGAAAGCTGAGTGGCGGCCCATGCGGCACTTCGGCTGTGACCTCGACGGGTTCCGGTCGGGTAAAAAGCCGCAATGGCCGCTCCCCTCTTGCCGGCGGGCACGCAGCGGCCAGATCAGATGGAATACCGTCTGAAAGCGGCGCCATCATCGCAGCCCGCTCAGGCCAGTGCCGGCCAATGGAAAGCGGCAGACGCAGGCAATCATTGCCCAGCCGCGCCGTGACGCGGTCGAGGAATTCCGGTAGCGGATCCGCCATATTGCCCTGATCCGCTGACAATTGCGCAGATACCTCCTGCCACGGTTCGCTGGCCATCAGGTTCAGGCGCACAAGCTCGAAACCGTAGCCGGCGTCGAGATCATCATTCAGCACATTGAGCCGTTCGGTATAAAGCGAGGCGATGCGCTTGGCATCGCGCATGGGCGCCGAAGTCCCGACTTCGATCCGGAAAACACGGCCATCGACACGAAAGAGCAAAAGCTCGAACAGTCGTGCGCCCTCACCCCGTTCCTCCAGCCTGCCTTTCACATTCATGGCCAACTGCGCCACGAGGTCGAGCACCATGTCCTGATCCCGGATCGGCTCGGACAGCTGCCGCTCGACCGACAACATGGCCAGAGGCCGACGCGGAGAAATCGGTTCATTGACGCGCCCGAGCGCCTGATCGAGCCGCAGCAGGACAAGAGCGCCGAAACGCCGGGCCAGCGGCGCCCTTGGCAAAGCCATGAGATCTCCGACCTGTTTCAGCCCAAGCCGAATGAGCAGAGCAACCGTCGACTCTTCGAGGCGCAAAGATGAAACCGGCAGCGGCGAAAGCACGGGCGCCGCTTCGCTCTCCCTTACGATCTGTCCGTCATCGAAGCGGGCCAAGGCCCAGGAAAGTCCCGGCGAGGACGAAATGGCGCCCCTGACGTCGAAGCCAAGCCGGTAAAGCCGATCCAGCACATCCCGAAGCATGGCGCTTTCCCCGCCGAAAAGATGCGCGCAACCGGTGATATCCAGAAAGAGCCCCTGCATGCCGTCCATCGCAACCAGCGGGGTATAACGGTCGCACCAGTCCGCCAAGGCCTCCAGCAAATTTTGGTCTTGAATGTGATCCTTCTCGATCACATCCAGTTCAGGACAAATGGCCCTCGCCTCGGCCAATCCCTGTCCGATCCGCAATCCCATGGCACGGCCCTCGTCATCGACGGAAGTCAGCTGCACCGTATTGCCGCTGCGATCGGCACAAACGATCGGCGGATGCTCAGGACGCCCGGTCGAACGCCAGGAGCGCCCCCATTTCTTGCGGGCGATCCTGTCCGTTGGAAGGCGCGGAAAACTGAGTGACAGGATACGGCGATCGTTGATCGGAAGGGCAAGCGAGGGTGAGAAGGCGACGGTCATGGCGGTTCCATTCCAGCAGAAAATCGGAAGATGTCGCGGTTCGGCTCTTTTCCACCGACACACGAAAAACGGGATTGCCGATGCTGTTGGCGGCGGGGATCGGCATGCCGGCGAAAATGCGCGCTGCAGAAGGTGCCGGTGCCACTTTCACCCGCGTCGCAGCACTGGAAGCCTCTTCTTCCCCGCCCTGCCGCAACAGGATGAGACAGCTGCCAAAATCCCGCGTCTTGAGGCTGAAGCGCCGGCTCTCGGTCAGGCCCAGCTTTTTGGGATTACCGTCGACTTCAAGAATGACGGCAGAAAAGGCCTTGCAGGAAAGCGCGGTATCCGCGAGCCAAAGCGCGTCCTCGATCCGCCGCGGCATGGCATGGACGACTTCGCCGAACCCAGCACCGAAATCGAAAAGCCCGGGCGCATAGGCCATACCAGCCTCTCGCACCACATAGGGACCGGCAATCATAAGAAGGCGACGCCTCGACTGCGCGTCATGACCATTGCGGCTGAGTGCCAGAGCAAGCGCAAACCCGCTTGCCGTACCCGCATCGGCCAGCCGGCCGCTTCGGACCTCCAGAAAGCTGGAGCCGGTCATTGTCATGTCGCCAACGAGATCAGAAAATTCCGCACCATTTTCATCAAGCCCGCCGACCTCGTCAGCACGGCTTGCATGTTCAGCGTTGAAGGCAGCTTCCCGGGCAGCATGAACCGACTTGCCCTCAATCCGGGCAATGGTTTCACGAAGCGTAAAAAGCCTTTCTCGCGGCATGGCATTGCCGGCCATGGCGATTACTCCTGTCCATATGTTCACTATATGTTCCTATGGATTCCAGAGCTCGCTAAAAGAGTCAACCAAGATTCTTGAGAAAATATTCCTCGCTCCGTTTCTCTCTCGAAAACCTGGGGTAAAATGCCTATATGGAGGACCCAAAGGAGATTTGATGGCCCGCATCGACCACACCGCAGATTGGCATGAACGTCATGCTCCCACGATCAGCATTTTTGAATCGCTGGCGCTGGAGGCCTATAGCCATCTGCCGGAAGAATTCCGTGCGCTAACCAAGGATCTGACCATCGAGATTGCGGATTTTCCAACCGACGACGTGTTCGAGGACATGGCGCTGGAAACGCCGTTTGATCTGCTCGGCCTTTTCGAAGGGCGCGGCGTGTCCGAGCGCTTCACCCTGGATACGGGTGATCTGCCAAATAAGATCTGGATCTATCGCCGTCCGATTCTCGATTACTGGGCGGAAAACGAGGAAACCTTAGGTGATATTATCACCCATGTGCTGATCCACGAGATCGGCCACCATTTCGGCCTCTCCGATGACGACATGGAGCGTATCGAAGAAAGTGCCGAGGAAGCCGCCACAGACAGCTGAGCGGCTTTTCGACCTGCTTTATGAGCAGCAGATATCAGCTTTAAAGCTGTGACAGGAGATGGTCTATGCCGGCTTGGGCGCATTCCATATCCTGCGCGGGTGTTCCAGAACTCAAGCCGATGCCTCCCACAACGTCACCGTCAACGACAACAGGCAAACCGCCGCCGACGACCATCAGCCGTCCGCCGATGGCCGAGTGAATTCCGAAGGTCGGATTGCCCGGTTGGCTTGCCGCGCCGTATTCGTGAGTGGCCTTCTTGGCAGCTGCAGCGGTGAAGGCCTTATCGATAGCAATCGTCGTGCTCGTCACCTTGCCGCCATCCATGCGCTCGAATGCAATCAACTGCCCGGCTTCGTCCGTCACGGCAATGCACATGGGCACGCCGATCTCCTTTGCCTTCTGCCGCGCACCGGCTATGAGCATCTGGGCTTCGGCCTGATCGAGCCGCTTGATTGTCAACATGGGAAATCTCCTGAATAACGCGCGGAAACGAAGCCTCCGGCGAGCAATCACTCGCCGGGACAACTTTTCTCAGTTCAAGCCTTGGCACAATGGACTTTTGTGGAACAACACCTGTGCCGCAAGCCGGTTCAGGTCTTATTGCTCGCCAAGCTTCATGCTTGGATCGTAGTCCTTGCCATCCACCGTCTTCGTCACAGCCTGACCGCAATAGAGCCGGTTCTCGGCTGCATTGAAGGTATGCTGCGGCGAACCATGCAGCTCCCAGCCCTTGTTCAAGGCGTCCGTCACCCGGTGGCAAAAGGATGCATCATCCGGACCAGTGAGAAATCGGTAAAGTTTCATGCCTGTTTCTTTCGTTGTTCGGCGAGTGCAGCTTTCGCCAGCAGTTTTTCAGCCTGCACCAGATGGAGCCGCTCCACCATGCGCCCGCCCATATTGATCACATTGAGCCCGTCGGCACCTTCCTCCTGAAAAGCAGAGACAATGGCTTTCGCCTCAGCCACTGCCTCGTCGGAAAAACCGAAATGCCGGTTGGCAGCGTCGATCTGCGCCGGATGGATCAGCATCTTTCCGTCAAACCCCATCGCCCTGCCTTGCGCACATTCTGCGCCAAAGCTGTCGAGATCGCGAAAATCATTGGAAACGCTGTCGATCACATCAATCCCGTAAGCACGGGCTGCCAAAACGACCTGCATCAGCCATGGCACAAGAAATATACGCCCAGGCTCCGGCAGAACGCCTGTATCCTTGCGCAAATCGTTGAGACCGACCACGAACGCTTCAAGCCTGCCACCGGACGAGCGGCCATATTTCGCAATCGCCGCCGCGTTCAAAATTCCGCGCGGCGTTTCCATCATCGCCCAGATCTTGCACCC
The DNA here is from genome assembly GCF_050320885.1 of Agrobacterium sp. ES01. NCBI lineage: Bacteria > Pseudomonadati > Pseudomonadota > Alphaproteobacteria > Hyphomicrobiales > Rhizobiaceae > Agrobacterium > Agrobacterium sp. ES01. The sequence goes on along the minus strand of NZ_JBNQTH010000006.1, from coordinate 153,680 downwards.
CCCCGGCAAATCCGCATCCGAAAACACATCAGCCACCCGCTGCAGGTCTTCGGGCTCATCAACCTTTGGCAACAACACCGCATCTGGTCGACAGGCCACAACCACCGCCATGTCCTCGGCGAAAAAACCGCCATCATTGGAATTCACCCGAATGATGCATTCGCGTCCTTCCAGGCGACCTTGCGCGAAGAACTGCCGCAGATTGTCGCGTGCCTCAGCCTTCTTGTCATGAGCCACGGAATCTTCGAGGTCGAAAATGACCGAATCACAATCAAGCATACGGCTCTTTTCAAGCGCGCGAAGGTTGATGGCGGGGACACTCAGCACCGATCGGCGCAGTGTCACGGAAAATTGAGCTGCAGAACTGGTCATGATGAAGGTTCTGCCAAGCTTTAACCCGGCTTGCAAGGCAATGCGGCATTCAAGCCCCTTGCATTAAAGCAGGAGAAGGCCCACCTTGGACTGTGCAGAAAGGAATCCGAACATGCAAAGCCTTCGTTCCATCGCATTCGCTATCGGCGGCATCGCCATTCTCGCTGCAGCTGCAGTCTTCACGATGTCACTGACACTGCTTGTGGGCGCCGTCCTCACGGCATCTCTGATTGCCCGCATGGTTGCCACACGCGTCAAACCGGCACCTGTGCGTGTTCGAGCGAACAGACGCAATCAGGACAATATGCGTGTTTGGGATGACGGTCGCGGTAAGATCATCGACCTCTGAAATCCTCTCTGCTGAATATTCCGCATGTCGACGGCACGTTTCGAACTGCCGCCGTACCGTTGCGAGCAATAAAGACCTTCATTTCAGGGCAGTTTTGCTCTATTGGCTTTGCAAAAGCCTTGAAGCAAAAACCTTAGGCAGGGTCTGATGGAAAAGTTCACTAAGCTCAGCGGCGTTGCAGCTCCGCTCCCGGTCGTCAACGTCGACACCGACATGATCATCCCGAAAGATTATCTGAAGACGATCAAGCGCACTGGCCTTGGCACTGGCCTGTTTGCGGAAGCACGCTATCACGATGACGGCTCGTTGAATCCGGATTTCATTCTCAACAAGCCAGCTTACCAGAACGCAAAGATCATTGTCGCCGGAGATAATTTCGGCTGCGGTTCTTCGCGCGAGCATGCGCCCTGGGCGCTTCTTGATTTTGGTATCCGCTGTGTGATCTCCACGTCTTTTGCCGACATCTTCTACAATAACTGTTTCAAGAACGGCATTCTGCCGATCGTGGTCAGCCAGGATGAACTCGACAAGCTGATGGACGATGCAAGCCGCGGCTCCAACGCAGTTCTGACCATCGATCTCGAATCCCAGGAAATCACCGGACCGGATGGCGGCTCGATCAAATTCGAAATCGATGCCTTCAAGCGCCACTGCATGCTGAACGGCCTTGATGACATTGGCCTGACCCTGGAAAAATCGTCGAGCATCGCAACCTTCGAACAGAAGAATGCAAGCGCCCATCCCTGGGCCTGATGCAAGTTTGGCAGAAGTGTTCGAAATGGGCCGGCTCAGACCGGCCCATTTTTGTTTTCAAGCGGGGCAACCAGACGACTTCAATGCGTACCGTTCTGATTGCTCTCGCGCTTGAAATGCCCGGTTCGGCCCGATACAACGCGGCAACTTCTTGATTGTGAGGGATTTCTAAATGACAGTGCGCACGCTTTTCCTTCTGCCTGGCGACGGCATCGGCCAGGAAACCATGGCCGAGGTCCGCAAGTTCGTGACCTATATGAACGACAACATGTCTGCCGGTTTCAAGACCGATGAAGGTCTGGTTGGCGGATCCGCCTATGACGCCCATGGTGCAGCGATCTCGGACGCGGACATGGAAAAGGCACTGGCGGCCGATGCCGTTCTGTTTGGTGCTGTCGGCGGCCCCAAATGGGATAGCGTTCCCTACGACGTTCGCCCCGAAGCCGGCCTGCTGCGCCTGCGCAAGGACCTGGAACTGTTTGCCAATTTGCGCCCGGCCATCTGCTACCCGGCACTGGCGGCAGCCTCGTCACTGAAGCCGGAACTCGTCGAAGGCCTGGACATCCTGATTGTCCGTGAATTGACGGGCGGCGTCTACTTCGGCGAACCGAAGACAATTACCGATCTCGGCAACGGCCAGAAGCGCGCCATCGACACCCAGGTTTACGACACCTACGAAATCGAGCGCATCTCCGCCGTTGCGTTCGAACTGGCCCGCACGCGCAAAAACACTGTCTGCTCGATGGAAAAACGCAATGTCATGAAATCCGGCGTTCTGTGGAACCAGGTCGTGACGGAAACCCACAAGGCCCGCTTTGCCGACGTCAAGCTTGAGCACATGCTGGCAGACGCCGGTGGCATGCAGCTTGTGCGCGCTCCCAAGCAATTTGACGTGATCGTGACCGACAACCTGTTCGGTGACATGCTGTCCGACGTTGCCGCCATGCTTACCGGTTCGCTTGGCATGCTGCCCTCGGCATCGCTCGGCGCACCGGATGGCAAGACTGGCCAGCGCAAGGCCATGTATGAGCCCGTCCATGGCTCGGCACCGGACATTGCCGGCCAGGGCATTGCCAACCCGATCGCAATGATCGCGTCCTTTGCCATGTGCCTGCGCTATTCTTTCAACATGATCGACGAGGCCAACAACCTCGAAAAGGCCATCGCCAATGTCCTTGAAAAGGGCATCCGCACCGGCGACATCATGGCAGAAGGCTGCAAGCAGGTCGGCACACAAGAGATGGGCGATGCGATCCTTGAGGAATTCAAGGCGCTGTCTGCCTGATACCACTCGCCGTTACGGTCCGCGTTGAAAGAGACGCGGACCGAAGCATCACAAAGAGAGAGATGATGAAACATCTGAAGACATGGCTTGAACGACGCAGGGACCGCAACAGCGAGCCTTTTCCGTCGCTTTACTGGAAGCAATGTCTCTTCATCATCGTCAACCTCGTTCTCATCGCCAATCTGGTTTTCGATGGCGCAGCAGTCGCTGGTTCCGGGCAGATTCTCGCCTTTGTAAACAGCATGGGTGGTTTTCTAACCGATTTTGGAAAATCTGGCTGGAGCCTCATCTCCTCCGCCATCCTGTTTGCCATTTTCATGCTGGCGGCCAAAAACAAGGCCAGCATCCACAAGCGCGTCCACTATCTGGCCTCCGCCCATCTGGCCGCGTTTGTATTCTTAAGCGTGGCACTTTCCGGTCTGTCCGCCAATATCCTCAAGCGCGCTATCGGCAGAGCCCGCCCCAAGAATTTCGATGATTGGGGCATTTACGGCTTTTCGCCGTTCCACGGCAGTAGCCGGTTTGAAAGCTTCCCTTCCGGGCATTCCACCACGGTCGGCGCTATTTTCATGATCCTTGCGCTCTGCGTGCCGCGATATCGCATTCTGTTCTTCGTGCTGGCCGTCTGGCTTGGCATGACAAGGGTGATCGTAGGCGCCCATTATCCAAGCGACGTCATTGCCGGTCTCGCATGGGGCGGGTGGTTCACATTTGCGACCGCAGTCATCTTTTCCCGTTATCAGCTTGCCTTCAGGCTGGACAAAAACGGCATACCGGTCATCCGTCGAGAACTCTTCCACAAACAATAAATTCCCGTCCCGGGAACAAAACAAACGCTTGAACAATTCGGTGATGGTGCGGCGGTTCAATCGTCATAGATTTCGTTGCGCACAATCGACCGCGTAGATTGGCGATACGATATTTTCTCGTGGGACTGATCCACACTCCTCGTTCCCGCGTAATTCCAGAAAGACTGCTGGAAGACATACAAGGCGAACTGCCCATACTTGCGACACCGGCAAAGTGGTGCCCAAGGCTAACATTGACGATGGAGGCCCGCATGAAATTGCTTTCCGCTGAAAAACAGCTGTTCAGGGCTGCTCAAAGCGCACCTTATCTTGAAAGAGAAGAAGAACGGCAGTTGGCGCTTCGATGGAAGAACAGCCAAGACAGCGCCGCGCGCGATAAGATCGCCCATGCCCACATGCGCCTTGTCATTGCCATGGCTTCCAAATTCCGCGGCTTCGGCCTTCCCTTGAGCGACCTCATCCAGGAGGGCTATATCGGTCTTCTGGAAGCAGCGGCCCGCTTTGAACCCGAGCGCGAAGTGCGATTTTCAACCTATGCCGGTTGGTGGATTCGCGCCTCCATGCAGGACTATATCCTGCGAAACTGGTCAATCGTGCGCGGTGGCACCAGCTCTTCGCAAAAAGCCCTGTTCTTCAACTTGCGCCGCTTGCGCGCAAAACTCGCACAGGGCGACAAACGGCTGACAGATCAGGCCATTCATCAGGAAATCGCGGTCGCTCTCGGTGTCAGCCTCTCCGATGTGCAAGTGATGGATGCGCGGTTATCCGCCAATGACACATCGCTTCAGGCACCCGTATCGAACGATGATCAGAAGACCGAACGTCTGGATATGCTCGCCAGCGACGACATTCTGCCGGATGAACTGGTCACGCAGGTCATAGACGGTGAGCGCTGGCACGACTGGCTGCAATCGGCGTTGCACGAACTCAACGAGCGCGAATGCCGTATCATCCGCCTGCGCCGCCTGTCTGAAGACGGTGCAACGCTGGAAGAACTGGGTGCTGAATTCGGCATCTCGAAGGAAAGAGTGAGGCAGATCGAAACGCGCGCAATGGAAAAACTCAAAGCCGCTTTATTGGCCAAGACCCCGGAGCGGATCGAAGCATAACGATTCGCAAACTGCGATCAGTCTGTAATGATCTTCACGCGACTACCGGGTTGCGGCACATCGCCCGCACTCATCGCGTTGATCAGCCGGAAAAGCTCAAGCTTGCGCTCGGTGCCCATCATTCTGCCGGACAGCGACGCAAGTGTGTCGCCAGACCTCACCGTGACGATCCTGATGCGCAATGGCTTAAGAGACGCAGCCTCGCTGGACGTGATGCGCCGGAAGCTCTCCCGCAACTTGTTGGCCGTTGGCTCAAGCAATGGGCTACCTTTTGGCACGGCCGTCAGGAAACGGAAGATTTGCGATCCGATCCGGATCACGGTCACATCGAAATCCCAGCGTTCAGCGGACGCCCGCGCCTGAGCTGCCTCCAGTCCATTGACGCGAATTGACCGGATCGAATCCGGAATAAGTCCGGTGACCCAACCGCTGGAGATATAATTGGTAAGGCTACGGCGCTCGCTGTCTGCGACCCCGTCAAACCGGATTGCAACCTCGCCAGCACCCGTTGCCAGTACAGCCTCGACCTTGTTGTCGATCTGAAAACCATCCGGAACCTCGAAGCGAATACCCAGCTTGCCATGCAGGAAGGTCTGACCGCGGACATATCCTTCCTGCGGACTGTCGCCATAGAGCAATCCGTCTATACCGGCGAGATAATAGTCGCGCCCGGTCTCCCCATAGGTCCCCTCAGCACCAAAAGCACGCGCATGCCGCCGCGCGAGTTCCACGCGCTGCGGGGCATTGGGGTGGCTGGACAAGAAGTCGAGGCTCTGGTCGGTATCGGGATCAACGGATGTGAAATGGCTGTAATTTGCCATGGAATCCAGGAAACGCGCTGCGGCATACGGATCATATCCCGCCTCGCCCAGCGTTCTCACACCAATCAGATCGGCCTGCAGCTCCTGCTGTCTGGAGAAGGCCGCAAGACGCAATTTGCCGCGAGCCAATGCCTGCTTGCCTGCCAGGTCACTGGACAGAACTTCAGCCACAACACGGCTTGCAATCACCTCGGCCTCTTCGCGGCGCTGCCGCTCAATACCGTGATTGGCGGTTACATGCGCCATTTCGTGGGAAAGGACTGCTGCCACCTCAGACGCATCGTTTGCAAGCGCCAGAAGACCGCGCGTCACATAGAGATAACCGCCGGGCAGCGCAAAGGCGTTGATCGCCGGCGAGTTGAGGATCGTGATGCGATAGGACTGCGCCGGGTTTTCCGAGACCGCTGTCAAAGCACCGGCAATGCGGGCAACCAGCCTTTCGGTTTTCTCATCGTGATACTCACCGCCATAGCTTGCCACGATGCGCGGATGTTCGCGTGCACCCATCTGCGCCCGCGGGTCACCCTTTTGCACCTCTTCCACGATTTGCGGAGACGACGACGGGCCGATGCTCGACTGATAGGATTGATCGAAAATAGACTGGCAACTGGACGCAAGAAGCAAGACGCCCAGAGCCGCACAGCGTCCCAAGACCCGACCGTTCCCAAATACGGTCTGTGCGGCGTAACCGCTATGTCCCTTCATGGCCCGCATCTTTTCCGGTTCACCTTGAATTCGCGATATCAAACACTGTTGCGCCCTATTTGTCCGTCTTGCCGCGGATCAGCACACGCAGTAACCCAACCGGATTCGCGCCTCTTTTAGTATAAACTTTCGGAGAAGAATAAAGCCGCATCGGATTTAATATAGTGACGTGGATAAGAAAACACAAAAATGCAGACTGAGCGCCCGCTCCCGAGCTGCCAATGCCACTCGCTAACGTCCAAAATAAGGCGTAGCAAACGCCAGCCAGATCAGTGTCCGAGGAATCGCTTCACGACCGGTAGAATGTCATGCGCCATAAATTCGTCAATAGAGGCACTAAGCGCGACCTTTCCCTCATCGACAAAGAGAACATGGTCGCCAATATTGGCCACTTCCTTCGGGTCATGGCTGACGATCAGAACGGTATTGCCAGTCTCTCTATGCAGATCGAGCAACAACTCTGCCATGTCCGATCTGAGACCTGGATCGAGCGCGGCAAAGGGCTCATCCAACAGCAACACAGGCTTGCGACGCACCAGCGCCCGGGCAAATGCCGCACGCTGCCGCTCACCACCCGACAGTGTCGGTGGACGACGTTTCTCGAAACCGCCAAGCCCCACCCGCTCGAGAGCAGAGGAGACTGCAACCTTATCTGATGCACGAAGCCGCAACGAAGGATCGATGCCAAGCCCGACATTGGTGAAGAGATCCAGATGGCCGAAAAGATTGTTGTCCTGAAACACCAGCGAGACCGGTCGATCGGACGGATGAATCCGCGTGACATCTACACCTGCAATCAATACCTGCCCCTGATCGGGCTGCTCGAAGCCGGCGACAAGGTTCAAGAGTGTCGACTTGCCGGAGCCCGATGGTCCCGCAATAACCGTCACACAACCTCCCGGTGCCTCGCAGTCGAATGCAAACGAATGCTGTCCAAGCTGCAGTCCGATATCCTTGAGACCAATGCCGTTTCCCTTGATGTCAGCCACGAAGCACAGCCTCTCTGCGATTGTTCGAATGCGAACCTGCCGTGCCCGCAATGGTCAGCGCCAGGCAAACCAAACCCAGCAGCAAAGCGAGACCATCGGCATCTGCGGTTCGGTAACTGCCGAGACGGCTATAAACCAGCCATGGAAGCGTCGTCAGGTTTTCCGAGCCGAACAATGCCACAGCACCAAGGTCGCCGAGCGACAAAGCCATCGCAAAGGAAAGCGCCATGGCCAAAGGACGCCAGAGAATGGGGAAATCGATCCGCCGCATCCGCGCCCAACCGCTGATTCCGAGACTTGCCGCCAAGCGTCCCGTTCCTTGGGCATGGCTTTCGAACGCCGGCAACAACACCCGCATGGCAAAGGGTAGCGCCATCAAAGCATTGATACCCACCACAATCACCGGGGCATAGCGGGCAACATCACCGAATGCCCTTAAAACCATGAACCAGCCGGTTGCCAGAACGACGGTTGGAACCAGCAATACAAGCGAGGATGTAGACGACAGCAGGCCGGAGAAACTGCGCGCGGTCATCGAAACGCGTCGTGTGCGAAGAGCCAACATGGCCCGGATCAGGAACACGGAGAGCAGAACAGACATGAGGCCGGCGCAGATGGAAACGGCAAGACTGGTCAGTGTCGCATTGATGACTGCCCGCTCGCTCAAAAGCCGGCCTAGATCCGCGCGAAGGCCCGACACCACGATGGAGAGAAGCGGAAGGCAGAGATAGAGCCCGGCAACAGCAATGAAAAGGCCGTCATAGAACCGCGCGCCAATGCCGGCACCATCGAATCGGCACTTGATCCTACCGCTATCTGCGTTGAAGTCAGCAGGTGCTGGAAACAGAGCCATGACGCCCAGGATGGATGCCGTGAGAAGGATCTGCAGAAAGGCAAGCGACACCGCGCGTCCGGGGTCGGAATCGAAGCGAAGGGACTGATAGATGGCGACCTCGATCGTCGTGGCCGCCGGTCCGCCGCCCAGCATCAGCACCAGCGTAAAGCTGGTTGCACACAGCATGAAGATGAGGCCAGCCGCACCGGGCAACACACGCCTGATAGCCGGCCATTCAATAAAACGGAAAACGGCATGCCGCTTCATGCCAAGCTCGCCCGCCATCAGCCAGTATTCTCCCGGAACCCGCTCAAGTCCGACAAGCAGCAGCCGGACGGCGAGCGGCATATTGAAGAAGACATGAGCGAGCAAAATTCCACTCAGACCATAGATGCTGAAGGGCTGACCAAATCCGATCAGGCCAAGTACATCATTAATCAACCCGGTTCGGCCCCAGATACCGAGAAGGCCCAACGCGCCGATCAAAACCGGCAGCCCCATGGGAACCGCCATCAGGCGCACCAACCACTGCCTACCCGGGAACTGTCGACGACGGGCGAAAGCCATCGCCACCGGGATGCCGAAAGCCAGCGAGAGAAAGGTGGAAAGCAGGGATTGCCAGAGCGTGAAGCCAAGCGCGGGAAGCAGAACCGGGTCGCTGAAGAAATCCGCAACCCCATCCTGCGACTTCAACCCGAGAAGAGAGCCGACAGCGATACCGATAAACGAAAAGATCGCGGCGAGGCCAATGGCCCCGCCGACAATTCGATTCATCTTTTCGCGACGGCTCAGCATAGGCTCAGTTCATCGCCTTCAACCACTCGTCGATCCAGGCCTTGCGGTTCGTCTCGACCTCATCGGGATCCATCAGAAACGTCGTCTTTGGATGAACGAGCGTCTTGAAGGCATCCGGCAGCGGCTCGGAAGTCGCGGCCGCCGGCATCATCCAGTTATTGGTCGGGATCGTATCCTGAAAGCCGGAACTCATCATGAAGGAGAGGAATTCGCGCGCGAGATCCTTGTCATGGGCAGTCTTCATCATTCCGGCCACTTCGATCTGGATATAGTGTCCTTCCGAAAACTCCGCGGCCTTATAGCGATCTGTGTTTTCTGCAATCATGTGGTAGGCCGGAGACGTCGTGTATGAAAACACCATCGGCGCTTCACCCTTTGTGAAAAGGCCATAGGCTTCAGACCAGCCGGGCGTGACCGTCAGGACACGACCCTTCAGCTTTTCCCAGGCGGCCGGTGCCTCATCGCCATAGATCGACTTGATCCAGAGCAGAAGCCCCAGACCCGGTGTGGATGTGCGCGGATCCTCGATGGCAATCTTCTGGTTCGGATCGCCCTCAATCAGCTCCTTCATGCTGGCGGGCGGCGTTTTGATAGCTTCGCTATCGTAGACGACGGCAAAATGCCCGTAGTCGTAGGGTATGAAGACATCATCGCTGAAGCCCCCGGGCACATGCACAACCGATGTATCGATATCATGGGCTTCGAAAAGCCCGGTCTGCTTGGCCTCGCTGACAAGGTTGGTATCGAGACCCAGAACGATATCGGCATCACTGCCCTTGCCCTCGAGTTTCAGCCGGTTCAAAAGCGCCACACCATCGGCCACACCGACGAATTTCACAGTGCAGTCGCAGGTCGCCTCAAACGCGTCCTTGACCTTCGGCCCTGGACCCCATTCGGAAATGAAACTCTCATAGGTGTAGACCGTCAGGGTCTTGTCCTGCGCAAATGCAGAGGGCGCCGGAAAGGTTGCAAATGCTACAGCAGCAGCCACTGCGCTGCGAATGGTCGAATGTGGAAAGATTGGCATATCGCCCCTCCTCTGTTTGAACAAAATCGGGATAGGGCGCGGCTTTGCACGACGCTTCTAATCCCTCCGCCGGTGTTAACCGGATCAGGTTCCGCGGGTTGGCGTTAAACGCCTCTCAGCCATCTATTGCATGCAACAAAAGGCACCCCGTTAGAGCGAATAAAGACATAGCGTGCAGGCACCGGCCTTGCAAGCCGGCGCGAATATCAATTCGCAAGGTTGAGTGTCAGCCCTCGAGTTCCTCGCGCAGCATTTCAAGCTCCAGCCATTCCTCTTCCCAGCGCGCCACATCCGCCCGCAGTTTTTCCATCTCGGCGGCGAGCTTGTTGAAAGTCGCCGGATCCTTGGTGAAGAGGTTCGGATCAGCCATCTTGGCCTCGCAGGCGGCAATTTCCTGTTCGGCCTTTTTCATTTCCTTCGGCAGGTTCTCAAGCGCGAACTTCTGCTTGAAGGACAGCTTGACCTTGTTCTTCTGGCCGGAAACCGACGAACTCTGAGATCCGCTCGCCTTTGTCTTTTCGGCCTTCTCAATCTTGCGGCGCTCGTCCTCGGCGCCCTTGCGCTGCGCCATCATGTCGGAATACCCACCGGCATATTCGATCCAGCGTCCGTCGGGGTCTTCTGGATTGGCCGGCGCAATGGTGGAGGTCACGGTTCGATCGAGAAAGTCACGATCATGGCTGACGAGAATGACGGTACCGCTATAGCCGGCCACGATCTCCTGCAGCAGGTCCAACGTCTCGATGTCGAGATCGTTGGTCGGTTCGTCGAGGATCAGAAGGTTAGATGGCCGGGCCATGATCCGTGCCAGCATCAGCCGGGCGCGCTCGCCACCAGACAGGTTCTTGATCGGCGTTCTCGCCTGCTCCGGCTGAAAGAGGAAGTCTTTCATGTAGCCGGTCACATGTTTCTGCTCGCCATTGACCAGCAGGTTATCGCCGCGACCATCGGTCAGATAGTGGGCAAGCGTGTCATTGAGGTTCAGATCCTCACGTTTCTGATCAAGCGTGGCGATATCCAGATTGGTACCGAGCTTGACCGTCCCCTCGTCCGGAGCGAGTTCACCGGTCAGCATTTTCAACAGCGTCGTCTTGCCGGCACCATTTGGACCCACAAAACCGATACAGTCACCACGATGCACGCGCAGCGAAAACGGCGACACAATGGTACGCTCGCCATAGGCCTTGGTAATTCGCTCCGCCTCGATTACCAGCTTGCCGCTATCCTTGCCCTCGGTGATATTGGCCTGGATTGTGCCCTGAGGACCCTTATGACCGCGATAATCGGAGCGCAACTGCTGCAGGTTGCCAAGGCGACGCATATTGCGCTTGCGCCGCGCCGTTACACCATAGCGTAGCCAGTGCTCTTCGCGTTCGATGGCCTTGCCAAGCTTGTGCTGCTCGATCTCTTCTTCCTCCAGCACCTTGTCGCGCCATTCCTCGAAGAAACCGAAGCCACGGTCGAGACGACGCGAAAGACCCCGGTCGAGCCAGACGGTGGCATTGGAGACTTTCTCGAGAAAACGACGGTCATGCGAGATCAGCACGAGGGCACTGCGCGAAGAAGCAAGCTCGGCTTCCAGCCACTCGATTGTCGGAAGGTCCAGATGGTTGGTCGGCTCATCCAGGAGAAGAATATCGGGTTCCGGCGCCAATACGCGCGCAAGCGCTGCACGCCGCGCCTCCCCACCCGACAATCGCGTCGGATCTTCCTCGCCGGTCAATCCCAGATGTTCCAGCAGATAAGTGACCCGATAGGCATCGTCTCCGGGGCCAAGTCCCGATTCTGCATATGCCTGAACGGTGGTATATCCGCCGAAATCCGGAGCCTGCTCCAGATAGCGGATCGTCGAAGACGGATGCCTAAACACCTCGCCCGACTGTGACTCCACCATGCCGGCGGCAATCTTCATCAGCGTCGACTTGCCGGAGCCGTTTCGCCCCACGAGACAAATCCGGTCGCCCGGCTCCACCTGCAGATTTGCGCCGTCGAGCAATGGCGTACCGCCAAAGGAAAGCTTGATGTCGTCGAGTTTCAAAATGGGAGGCGCCAAGGTTTCAGGCTCCGGTCAGGTCATGAGGGCGCGCAAGGATCACGGCATCGCCGCTGCCCAGCGTGAATTCGACTGGTCCTTCGGCGACGTTCGAAATCGTCCGCGAAGAACCGAATGGAAGGGTAAAGTCGTTGAGCGGGTAGCGTGCATTGCGAATGGTAAGGCCTTCAAGCCTTGTCAGACCAAGCACGGAAAACAGCGAGCCTTGCGGCAAGTCGAGATACAAGGGCCTTGAAAGCAACGGATATGCTTCTTCGTCGCCCGAGGTCATCATCACGTCCAGACCGGATTTCGCCAATGCGACACCAGCAATCAGGTGCATCGTCGCATGGTCGGAGCGCTCACCGCCAAGCGCACCCACCAGAACAAGCTTGCGCGCCCCTCGGGCTATCGCCTCATCCACGGCAATCTCCCCGTCCGTCACATTCTTTCTGGCCGGATAAGGCATCCTCAAAATGCCGGGATAATCGCTTTCGGGCAGGTCATCGGAACTGTCGAAATCGCCAACCCAAAGCTCAGGCTGAAGTCCCAGCACCTTCGCGTGACGCATGCCACCATCAGCGGCAATGGCGCGCGTGCCGGCGACGACTTGTTTAAGCCGTTCCGAAGGCGTCAGCATTCCACCAAGAAGGATTGTAAAAGCGGGTTCGTTCATGAAACGAGCCCTTAGCGCATCTTTGCGCAAAAGGGAAAGGCGCATCGAAACAGCGGTACTGTATAGAAGTACCAAAACGCGGCGCCTTCACCCTTGTTGCCAGATCGATCTAAGATCGATGCGATCATATCTCACGCAAATGGGCGCGATTACCGCCCTGCAGCTACTTTTTTGCGAGGTCCCGGAATCAGCCCTTCGCGCTGTGCTTTCTTGCGGGCCAGCTTGCGCATGCGGCTGATGCCTTCTGCCTTTTCGCGAGCGCGGCGAGCAGATGGCTTCTCATAGGCTTGGCGAGCCTTCATTTCACGGAAAAGGCCTTCGCGCTGCATCTTCTTTTTCAGCGCACGCAACGCCTGGTCTACATTGTTGTCACGGACAATAACTTGCACGTTGTCTCCTTCGTTTGAGGTAACACATAGTTCGTGCCCGCCGATAAGGCGGTATGAACGACGGCACTCTTCAGGTGCTATTTCGCTTTCGGCTGAGAGCGATGCCGGGCATAAAATTATGTGGTCCGCGCAAGGCGAAGAAACCCGGCCACGCGTCTTATGTAGTCAGCACCCCCTCCGGGTCAAGCCCGAACAGCACAGGTTGCATCATGCTTTTTCGTTGACCACCTGCAGCGGCAGAGCTATCAAAGCTGCTGATCGTGGTGATTTGGCCGGCCGGCTTGCAGCCACGTTAAACAAATCGCTAAAGGGCCGTGGCAAGTTGACAGACTTCCCGGAACCGGTGGCGATCACCAAGCGGCCGGATTTTTGTACGCGGTATTCCGCGACGAGAAGGAAAGTCGAGCCAAATATGCCGATCAAGATCCCCGATACGCTACCAGCCTTCGAAACCCTCATTGATGAGGGCGTGCGCGTCATGACGGAAACCGAAGCGATCCGCCAGGACATCCGCCCCTTGCAAATCGGCCTCCTCAACCTCATGCCGAACAAGATCAAGACTGAGCTTCAGATCGCGAGACTGGTGGGCGCATCACCGCTTCAGGTGGAGTTTTCGCTCATCCGCATCGGCGGGCACAGGGCCAAAAACACGCCGGAAGAGCACCTGCTCTCATTCTATGAAACCTGGGATGAAGTGAAGGACCGTCAGTTCGACGGCTTCATCATCACCGGCGCTCCGATTGAAACGCTCCCCTTTGAGGATGTGACCTACTGGGATGAAATGTGCCAGATCCTCGATTGGACAAAGACCAATGTTCACTCCACGCTGAATATCTGCTGGGGTGCGATGGCTGCGATCTATCATTTTCATGGCGTGCCGAAATATGCGCTCGGTGAAAAGGCCTTCGGTGTCTATCGTCATCAGAACCTCAAGCCGTCATCCGTCTATCTCAGTGGGTTCTCCGATGATTTCCAGATCCCGGTCTCGAGATGGACAGAAGTTCGAAGAGCCGACATCGAGAAGGTTGAGGGCCTCGAGATTCTGATGGAATCGGATGAAATGGGTGTCTGCCTTGTTCAGGAAGAAGCATCCAGGCGCCTCTACATGTTCAACCATGTCGAATATGATTCCACCTCTCTCGCAGATGAATATTTCCGCGACGTGGAGACGGGCGCGCCGATCAAGCCGCCCTTCAATTATTTTCCCGGAGATAATCCGGACCGGCCGCCGCAAAACCGCTGGCGCAGCCATGCCCACCTTTTTTTCGGAAACTGGATCAACGAAATCTATCAGACCACGCCATACGAGCTGAAGGCCATCGGAAAGACGGGCAGCTAGGCATTCAAGGGGAGGAATAACAACGTGACAAGCGATCAGTCAAAGCTTGAGCTTTTTGGAACGGATAAGAAAGGCCAACCGGTTCACCGCATCCATTTATCAGGCTGCGGCCTGAAGGCCTCCATCCTGACCTGGGGTGGCGTGCTTCAGGATCTGCGCCTCGACGGCCATGAACCTTCTCTCGTGCTCGGCTTCGAACGCTTCAGCGACTATCTGGCCCATTCCCCTTACTTCGGCACCACGCCGGGTCGCTACGCCAACCGCATCGCCAATGGTCGCATGACGATCGACGGCAAAAGCTACCAGCTTGACCTGAACGAAGGCGGCTATGGCCACCTTCATGGCGGCGGCGATGGCATGGGGGTCAATACTTGGGAACTCGTTGACTATGGAAGCGATTACGCCGTCCTGACATTTACCGATCCTGATGGCCGGGGCGGTTATCCCGGCAATTGCACTGCGACGACCACCTACCGATTGAAGGAAGGCGGCATTTTTTCCGTCACGCATGAAACCATCACGGATCGACCGACACCCGCCAATATCTGCCATCATTCCTATTTCAATCTGGATGGTGGCGATACGATTCTCGATCATCGGATCATGATTGCCGCCGAGCATTATCTTCCCGTTGACGACAAGCTCATACCGACGGGTGAACAGCGTTCCGTCGAGAAAACACCATTTGATTTTCGTAAAATTGCGCCTATCCGCAGGGGTGAAAACGGCAAGCAAGTGCCTTTCGACCATAATTTCTGCTTGTCCGCCGAACGCACAGAGAAACGCAGCATCGCGCGGGTTGAAAGCCTTGCATCCGGCGTTAGCCTTGATGTCCGCTCGACCGAGCCCGGCGTTCAATTCTATATCGGCGGATCACTGGATGTGCCGGTGCCGGGCCTCGACGGCCGCCACTATCAACCATTCGGCGGGTTTTGTCTGGAAACGCAGATCTGGCCGGACGCCGTCAATCACAGCAATTTCCCCAAGGCTATTTTGCGGCCAGGAGACATGCTGCGTCAGGAAACCGATTACATTTTCGCGAAGGCATGAATATTGCCTTCGCCCGAGGCGAGCCAATATTTCAATACTGTTATTTGGGAGAAAATTGGAGCGGGTGAAGCGATTCGAACGCTCGACCCCAACCTTGGCAAGGTTGTGCTCTACCCCTGAGCTACACCCGCTCACAGCGACGATCCGGGGGTATGCTCTGGATCGAAGGTCAACCACGTTGCGGCGACGGGCGCTATATCGCTCAAACGATTTTCAAATGCAACAGGGAAATGACGGATTCTGGAAGAAAAATTATTCAGCCGGGAGAACCGCCCTTTCTGCACCTGCGCCAATGCACTGCTACAGTTGCCAATTGCCGCTAGCGCCCCTAAAAATCCCGGGCCTTCCAAGCCCTTTAAACAATCACCGAGGACTGCCCGTGCCCAAGACCGCTGATGACCTCTTTCGCCTTTTGGACGACCTGAACATAACGCATAAGACCAAAACCCATGAGCCTGTCTTCACGGTGGCAGAATCAGTATCGCTCAGAGACGAGATACCCGGCGGCCACACGAAGAACCTGTTTGTGAAGGACAAGAAGGACCGTTTTTTTCTGCTCACGGTGGAAGAGCACGCAATCGTTGATCTGAAGACCATCCATACGATCATCGGCGCTTCAAGCCGTGTGTCTTTCGGAAAACCCGAAAAGCTGATGGAATATCTGGGCGTAACGCCAGGCTCAGTCACGGCCCTCGCCGCCATCAACGACACCGGAAACAACGTAACATTCATTCTGGACGAAGAATTGATGAAGGAGGAGATCATCAACTGCCATCCTCTTTCCAACGATGCCACCGCATCGATTGCGCGGGACGACCTGTTGCGCTTTATCGAAGCCACGGGCCACACGCCGCTTGTCTTGAAAGTTTCAGCCTGACATACGATCTGTAGGGTAACGGTTAAAGGTCTTTGCAAGCCTCAGAGACGGCGGGAGAATTTCGATGAGTGATAGCAGCAACCCCTATGGCGGTTTTTCCGGGCAGCAGATGACAGGTCAGGCGACCTTTGGCGTCGCGCCGGCTGCCGGACCTGCGCCCTCTGGCAATCACGTGAAGGATACGACCACTGCCGGCTTCGCCAAGGATGTGGTTGAAGACTCGCGCAACCAGCCAGTGCTCGTCGATTTCTGGGCGCCGTGGTGCGGACCGTGCAAGCAATTGACCCCTGTTCTCGAAAAGGTCGTCAATGAAGCTGGTGGGCGCGTGAAGCTGGTTAAACTGAACATTGATGACCACCCCTCGATCCCGGGCCAGCTCGGCATCCAGTCTATCCCGGCAATTGTTGCTTTTGTCGATGGACGTCCAGCGGATGGCTTCATGGGTGCATTGCCCGAGAGCCAGGTGCGCGAATTCATCGAAAAGCTCGGCGGTACAGGCGCGGATGATGCGGGAGCGCAGCTCGAAGCAGCGATTGAGGAGGCAAAGCAGCTTTTCGATCAGGGCGACATTCAGCAGGCAGCCCAGCTTTATGGCGCAGTCATGCAGGCCGATCCGACCAGCGCGAAGGCTGTCGCCGGGCTCGCCCAGTGCATGATTGCCGTTGGTCAGGAAGAACACGCCCGTGAACTGCTGGACAGTGTGCCGGACGAGTTGAAGGCCGATCACGACATCCAGATGGCGATCAAGCAGCTGAACCAGATCGACGAGGTGAAGAAGCTGGGCGATCCGGCAGCGCTTGAAAAAGCGATCGCTGCCGATCCCGACGATCATGCCGCACGCCTTAAACTGTCGAAGATCCTCAACGTTCAGGGCAAACGCGACGAGGCCGCCGAGCACCTTTTGACCATCATGAAACGTGACCGCACGTTTGAAGACGATCTCGCACGCCGCGAACTACTGGAACTGTTCGATGTATGGGGCCCAAAGGACCCGGCGACGATTGCGGCGCGGCGCAGACTGTCGGCGCTGCTGTTTTCCTAAGCGCGGCGGCAACAACACACTGATAGCCTCCCGAAACGCTAGGTTTCGGGGCGCCGGAAACGGAATGGAGTGGGCGATGCAAGTCGGAAATGCCCGATATCTAACGGAAAAAGACCTGCCGGACAGCCTGCCGGTTTTCCCCCTGACCGGTGCCTTGCTGCTGCCCGCTGGCCATCTGCCGCTCAACATATTCGAGCCGCGCTATATCGCCATGTTTGACGCGGCTCTTTCGTCCAACCGGCTTATCGGCATGGTGCAGCCGGCCATGCATGAGGGTGCCGTCAAGGGCGAGCACCCCGACCTGTGTCAGGTTGGCTGTATCGGACGGATCACCTCTTTGGCGGAATCGGGCGACGGCCGATACATCGTCTCGCTGGAGGGTGTATGCCGCTTCCGCCTGATCGATGAGATCGCCGGTCACAAGCCCTACCGCTCCTATCGCATAACGCCTTTCATCACCGATCTTGCCTGCCAGGAAGAACAGACTTCCGTTGATCGTTCAGCACTTTTGGCGTCCTTCAAAAGCTATCTTGTTGCCAACAAACTTGAGGCAGACTGGGAAAGCATTGAAAAGGCCAGCAATCTGACACTGGTAAACTCCCTGTCGATGATGGCGCCGTTCGGCGCGCCGGAAAAGCAGGCTTTGCTGGAAGCGCCGGATCTGAAAACCCGCGCGGAAACGCTGATCGCCATCACCGAGATCGTTCTCGCCCGCGATTTCGGCGATTCCGACAACATGATCCAATAAAGGACGACACAGATGGACGAGCGCATCAGTCGCGTCGATCCCAAGCTTCTTGAGCTTCTCGTCTGCCCGCTGACCAAGGGAAGATTGTCTTACGACAAGGAGAAGAACGAGCTGGTGTCTGAAGTAGCCAGGCTGGCTTACCCCATCCGTGATGGCATTCCCATCATGCTCATTTCGGAAGCCCGCAAGATCGAGGGCTGACAGGCTGATCTCGTCTCTTAGATGCCGTGCCCCGCGAGCAGCTTGGGCCCTCCAGGCTTCAATCCGGCAGCTTCGCCGATAAAATAGTTTTTCAGCCCCGGAACTCGGTCGACAAGCCCAAGCCCAAGATCGCGAACGGCGCGCAAGGGGGCAAAATCATTCGAGAACATCCGGTTCAGAACATCCGTTGTCACACCCATTCTGAACGTGTCGAAGCGGCGCCAGGACTGATAGCGCTCCAGCACATTGACCGAACCGATATCGAGGCCCAGTCGGTCGGCATCGACAATCGTCTCGGCAAGCGCTGCCACATCCTTGAAGCCCAGATTGAGACCTTGCCCGGAAATCGGGTGGATACCATGCGCCGCATCACCGGCAAGTGCGAGCCTCGGTGCAATGAACGAGCGTGACAGCGTAAGCCCCAAGGGAAATGCCCGGCGATCTGCAACGGCCGTAATGGCACCCAGCTTATGTCCGAACCTGCGCTCGAGTTCTTCTTCGAAGACCAGATCGTCCGCCGCAACGAGGCGGTCGGCATCAGCAGTTCTCTCGGTCCAGACCAGTGATGAGCGATTACCCTTCAAAGGCAGGATCGCGAATGGACCCGCGGGCAGGAAATGCTCTTCCGCACAGCCCTCATGCGGACGCTCATGTTCCACGGTCGTAACGATGCCCGACTGGCCGTAGTCCCACTTGACCACCTTGATACCGGCGAGATCGCGCAGTTTAGAGCGGACACCGTCGCAGGCAACGACGAGCTTCGATCTCAGAACCGTTCCATCCATAAGTGTCAGCTCGGCCGCACCCTGATCGTTTTTCAGATCGCTTGCCCTGGCATTGTTTCGGATAGCGATACCCAATCGCTCACAGGCGCCGAGCAAGGCGCCGACCATGGCACTATTCGGGACCATATGCGCAAAGGGTTGTTCGTCTTCGACCACGCCATCAAAGGTCAGGAAAATAGGGCGAACCGGATCTCCGGCCTTGGAATCGGTGACAATCATGCGATTGATCGGCTGCGCCTCGGGCAAGATCTCGTCCCAGAGACCGAACACTTCGAACATTCGGCTTGCCGCAGCGATGATGGCGGAGGCGCGAGGGTCCTTCTTCCAGACCATCTGAGGGGCTGCCTCCACCACCTCGACTGAAAGATGTGGCGCCGCCTGTTTGACGGCAACCGCAACCGCCAGACCGACATATCCGCCACCGACGACCAACAGATCCAGCATGACGCGCTCCCTTGAGACTTGTTTCATATTGACCTCCTATATAGACCAAGCTTTCACAGCTTCCTACAACGCGAGCTTTTCAAAATGTCGCAGCCCACCGAACAGCGCTCTTCCATGGATGAACTGATCAGAACGCTGGATCTGGAGAAGCTCGAAGAAAACCTGTTTCGCGGCATGAGCCCGCAGGTCGGTTGGCAAAGGGTGTTCGGTGGACAGGTGATCGCACAGGCACTGATGGCCGCTCAGCGCTGCGTCGATCCGGACCGCTATGTCCACTCGCTGCATGGCTATTTCATGCGCCCGGGCGATCCTTCAATCCCCATTATCTATGAGGTGGAGAGAATTCGCGATGGAAAGAGCTTCACCACGCGGCGTGTCGTGGCCATTCAGCATGGGAAGGCGATCTTTTCCATGTCCGCCTCCTTTCAGCTTGATGAACCCGGTTTTGACCACCAGCTGGACATGCCGGACGTGGCTCCCCCAGACGAGATGATGCCGGAAGCCGAATTCAGGGAAGTCTTTCTGGCCAATGCTCCGGATGCCGTGCGCAAATATTGGGGTCGGGAACGGCCAATCGAAATTCGACCGACCTCAATGACGCACTACACGTCCAAGGAAAAACTCGCGCCTGAGGCCCGCATCTGGGTGCGCACAACAGGTCCGGTGCCGGAAGTTCGTCACTATCAAACTGCAGTACTGGCATACCTGTCCGATATGACCTTGCTGGACACATCGCTCTATGCCCACGGCACATCCATCTTTGATCCTGATATACAGGCAGCGAGCCTCGACCATGCCATGTGGTTTCACCGACCGTGCAAGCTGGATGGATGGGTCCTTTACGCTCAGGACAGCCCAAGCGCATCAGGCGCAAGAGGGATGACGCGCGGTAGCCTTTATAGTGCATCAGGAGCATTGATTGCATCTGTTGCCCAGGAAGGTTTGATCCGCAAAAATGCAGAAGCCTAAATTATAGGCAACTCGCACATTTACCACTTGCAAATGCTCAAAATCGACGCAACATCTGCCCACCAATTCGGCATAATTTTTTATAAGCGTTATTTTTCAATGGCTTGCATAGCCAAAACGAACTGGCACGCGGTTTGAATACTGAGTGACACCTGCCGGCATTTTCAAAGTCGCCGAGAGCATGGGAAGCCGGCCTCCGAGGCCGGCATGAAGAGGATGGTGATCCAATGAAAATCGTAATGGCTATTATCAAGCCCTTCAAGCTTGACGAGGTGCGCGAAGCCCTGACCGGCGTCGGCATCCAGGGCCTGACCGTAACCGAGGTTAAGGGATACGGCCGGCAAAAAGGACATACCGAAATTTACCGCGGCACCGAGTATGCCGTGAGCTTCCTGCCGAAAATCAAGATCGAAGTCGCGGTCGCTGATGAGATCGTGGAAAAGACCGTCGAGGCGATCGCAACCGCTGCCAAGACCGGTCAGATTGGCGACGGAAAAATCTTCGTCTATTCGATTGAACAGGCCGTGCGTATCCGCACCGGCGAAACCAATTCCGAAGCTTTGTAAAACGGCGGCAAGGGAGCTCGTTTCAATGTCATTTTCTAGATTGTCTTCAACCTGTGCACGGCTTGGCGCTACAGCGTCCATGCTGCTGGCACCGGCTATTGCCTTTGCCCAGGAAACAGCACCTGCTGCCGTAGAGGCTGCACCGGTGCCGGACAAGGGCGACACAGCCTTCATGTTCCTCTGCACCATTCTCGTGCTGTTCATGCTCGTACCCGGTCTTGCACTGTTTTATGGCGGCCTCGTTCGGGCGAAAAACATGTTGTCGGTTCTGATGCAATGCACCGTGATCGGCGCAGCCATCATGCTGGCCTGGGTGATTTACGGTTATTCCTTCGCTTTTGGCGGATCGGAAAACGCCTTCTTCGGCGGCACAGCCAAGCTCTTCCTGTCTGGCGTGAATATGGATTCCACGGCAGCAACCTTCTCCGATGCCGTCATTCCGGAATACATCTTCATTCTGTTTCAGATGACCTTCGCCGCCATTACGCCGGCGCTGATCGTTGGTGCCTTCGCAGAGCGCATCAAGTTCTCAGCCGCGATCGTCTTCTGCCTGCTTTGGGTGACATTCGTCTACTTCCCGATCGCCCATATGGTCTGGGACGCGAACGGCCTGCTGTTCAGCTGGGGCGCACTCGATTTCGCCGGCGGCACAGTCGTTCACATCAATGCCGGCGTTGCAGGCCTGATCGGCGCGATCATGGTTGGCAAGCGTACAGGCTACGGCAAGGACATGATGGCACCGCATTCCATGACCCTCACCCTCGTCGGTGCGGCCATGCTGTGGGTTGGCTGGTTCGGCTTCAACGCCGGCTCCAATCTGGAGGCCTCCGGCGGCGCGATGCTCGCAACCGTCAACACCTTCATCGCAACAGCAGCAGCCATTCTCTCCTGGGTTGCCGTTGAAGCCCTCACCCGCGGCAAGGCATCGATGCTCGGTGCAGCATCGGGCATGATTGCAGGTCTGGTTGCCATCACACCTGCCGCCGGTATTGCCGGTCCGATGGGTGCGATCGTCATGGGCCTTATCGTATCGCCGCTGTGCTACTTCTTCGTCTCGGTGGTGAAGAACAAGTTCGGCTATGATGATACCGCTGACGTGTTCGGCGTCCACGGCATTGGCGGCCTTTTCGGCGCCTTGGCCACCGGTATCTTTGCTTCCGCCTCGCTGGGTGGCATCGGTTATGCCGAAGGCGTCACCATGGCTGGCCAGTTCATGATCCAGCTTGAAGCCGTCATCGTCACCATCCTGTGGTGCGGCATCGGTTCGGTCATCTTGTACAAGATCACCGATATCGTGGTCGGCCTGCGTGTTCCGGTCGAAGCCGAGCGCGAAGGTCTTGACCTCGCATCACACGGCGAAGTCGCCTACCACAACTAACACGCCTTTTTACCGAAAGCGTCTTAATGGCGGGCCGGAGAAATTCTCCGGCCCTTTTTACGTTCTGACCATATCGGGAAACAGACGCAGGACAGCGTGCAATCTTGTCAATTGATACGATCGCGCCGAGCCGTCTAAATTATGATCATCTTTTGTGCGCCCCGAAGGCTAGCTAAAAAACGCCTACTATTTAGGCAAATCGGTTCACATCATCGGCCGCACTTCTGCCAAAATTAATAAAAGGTAAATATTTTCAGATAGTTAAAACGCGAATCACCCATCTGGCACAGCATTTGAATGTAAGAGCCCAGTTGCCAAGTCTCGACAGGGTCTTGGCGGCAAGGAGAGTCGGCTTCAAGCCGAGGGTAAAAAAGGATGGGAAACCACATGAAGATTGTGATGGCCATAATCAAGCCGTTCAAGCTCGATGAGGTGCGCGAAGCTCTCACCGCAGTTGGCATCCAGGGCCTGACGGTAACTGAGGTCAAGGGATACGGACGTCAGAAGGGACACACCGAGATTTATCGCGGTACGGAATACGCCGTAAGCTTTCTGCCGAAACTGAAGGTCGAAATCGCTGTTGCCAGCGAAATGGTCGAGAAAGCTGTCGAAGCCATCGCCACATCCGCCAAGACGGGCCAGATCGGCGACGGCAAGATCTTCGTCTATGGGATCGATCAGGCTGTTCGTATCCGCACCGGCGAAACCAATTCCGAAGCGCTTTAAGCTCAGGTAGGGAGTTATTTCAAATGAAGAATATAAAGCTTAAGGTCGGGATCGCTGCGTCGATGTTGGCCCTTGCGGCATTTCCAGCCTTTGCGCAGGATGCTGCTCCGCCACCGGCAGTGCCGGAAGAGGTCGTCAAGATCTTCAACACAGTCCTGTTCCTCATCATGGGTTTCCTCGTCATGTTCATGGCGGCTGGTTTCGCTATGCTTGAGATGGGCCTCGTTCGCTCCAAGAACGTGTCCATGCAGGGCCTCAAGAACATCGCCATCTACGCGGTTGGCGGTATCATGTTCTGGTTCACTGGCTATAACCTGATGTATACGGGCGTCGATGGCGGTTATTTCGGCACATTCGGGCCTTATAACTTCCCGGCACCAGGTGCTGATACCGGTGAAGCAGGCTATGCAGTTGCCTCCGACTGGTTCTTCCAGATGGTATTCTGCGCGACGACCGCTTCGATCGTCTCCGGTACACTGGCCGAGCGCATCAAGCTGTGGCCATTCATGATCTTCACCGTCATCCTGACCGGCATCCTGTATCCGATTACAGGTTCCTGGCAGTGGGGCGCTGGCTGGTTGAGCGAACTTGGCTTCTCCGACTTCGCCGGGTCCACCCTTGTTCACTCGGTTGGCGGCTGGGCTGCTCTTTCCGGCGCCATCCTTCTTGGTGCACGCAAGGGCAAATTCACGGCTAATGGCGTAACTCCGATCCCGGGCTCGAATATCCCGCTCGCGGTTCTCGGTACGTTTATTCTCTGGCTCGGTTGGTTCGGCTTCAACGGCGGCTCGCAGCTTGCTCTGGGCTCCATTGCTGATGCTGGCGACGTATCGCGCATCTTCGTCAACACCAATCTTGCTGCCGCATCCGGTGCTGTTGTTGTGATGATCCTCATGCAGATCATCTACAAGAAGGTCGATGTCACGATGGTTCTGAACGGCGCACTCGCCGGTCTGGTTTCCATTACGGCTGAACCCCTTGCACCAAGCGTTCCTGCTGCCCTCTTCATCGGCGGCATCGGTGGCGTTATCGTCGTCTTCGTCGTTCCGCTTCTCGACAAGCTCAAGATCGACGACGTTGTCGGCGCGATCCCGGTTCACCTCGTGGCCGGTATCTGGGGCACATTCATCACGCCTCTGTCGGGTTCCGGAAGCTACGGTACGCAGCTTATCGGTATCGTTGCAATTGGTGCATTCACCTTCATCGCATCCTTCATCATCTGGTTCATCCTGAAAGCCGTCATGGGCATCCGTGTCAGCGAAGAAGAAGAGATGGTGGGTCTCGATGTCTCCGAAATCGGCGTCGAAGCCTATCCGGAATTCACCAAGTAAGGATTCGATCCTCCCGACAGGCTTCATTGCAAGCCACAGAACCCGGGCCTTCTGGCCCGGGTTTTTTTTTGGCTGACCATCACCGGCTCCGGCCAGCCCATGGTTAATGCCACATTAACCCTGCACCTCTAGACTGTCGTTAGCGGAAGATGAACTCGACGGGTGGCAATGCCATCGCGAGACTTCCAACGATGTGTGATTATCAGATGGGCAGGCATGACAATGAGTAGAGGCAGCTCCGCTTCACTGGAAAATGACTCCAGTCGCTTCGTGTTGGGCACATTCGTATTGAAGCAGGTGCTGTCGCTCGCAGGCTTCGGGCTCTTCCTGGCGCTCGTTCTGGCCGTCGCAGCTCTGGCGACATGGAATGTCTTAGACCCCAGCTTCTCCTATGCCACCAACAATCTGCCCACCAATATCCTGGGATATGGCGGGGCTGCCTTTGCTGATATCGCCATGCAGTTTCTGGGCCTTGCCAGCGTTGTCGCCCTTCTGCCCATCCTTGCCTGGTCCTTTGCGCTCATCGGCACACGCCAGATCAACCGAATCCCCGCGCGCATTACCGCCTGGTTCTTCGGCGCCATCCTGTCGGCCGGCGTCATAGGCTGCTTTCCGCCTCCGACCACTTGGCCCATTCCCAACGGCATCGGCGGCGTGGTGGGCGACATGATTTTACGTTTCCCCTCACTGTTCATCGGCGCTTACCCCACGGGAATGCTCGCCAGCATATTGGGCGGCATATTCGCCATACCAGCAGCATGGCTCTTCCTTTTCGCATCCGGCATTGTGGGCCGTGAGGCACCTGATGTCCCACAGGTCAAAGCCGAACCCAAACCGACACGCCGACAGGTGGAAGAGCAGATCGAGGAGGATGTCGACGGCAGCAGTTTTGCAGCTCTCGCTCTCGGCGCCATCACCCATGGCTGGTACACGGCACGTGCGCGCACCCGCCGGTTGTTCGGCCTGACGGCGCGCGAACGCAGTCGCGAATCCTTCGATCAGCCCTACGACTTCAATGAAGACGAATTTGGTGGCGTCAACGATCCGATACGCCAGCGCGACACTGGCATCAGGCATGAACCCTCGCTGGATGTTGAGATGGAAACACCGCGCGCGCGCGCGCGCCAGATCGTGACGGCACCTTCCGTATCCCTCGATGATCACGGTGCATACGACGACGATGGGCGGTTTGAACTGGATGACCTTCCACGCCCGGCTGGCATCCTCCCGGACGACGACGAAGATGCGGTATTTTCCGCGCGCAGCGATCGCTCGCCCCCGCGCGTCGTCGTCCCGCCCTCACGGCCAAAGCCAAGCACCCGTGTGGACCGCGAAGCGCAGCACTCTTTTATCCGTCCGGAAGGCTTCCAGCTTCCATCCGTGCACCTTCTTGCCGAGCCGAAGGCGGTCACAAGAGACGTGTCCATTTCCGCCGAAGCTCTGGAGCACAATGCCCGAATGCTGGAAGGCGTGCTGGAAGACTTCGGCGTAAAGGGCGAAATCATTCAGGTGCGTCCAGGCCCTGTTGTCACGCTTTACGAACTGGAGCCTGCACCCGGCATCAAATCCTCGCGCGTCATCGGCCTGGCGGACGATATTGCCCGTTCGATGAGTGCTATCGCTGCACGCGTCGCCGTCGTTCCTGGCCGCAATGCCATCGGCATCGAGCTTCCCAATCAGTCGCGGGAAACAGTTTACCTTCGCGAACTGGTTGCCAGCCGCGATTTCGAAAATTCCAAGGCAAAGCTCGCCATGGCGCTGGGCAAGACCATTGGCGGCGAGCCGGTCATCGCAGATCTTGCAAAGATGCCGCATCTTCTGGTGGCGGGTACGACCGGCTCCGGTAAGTCCGTCGCGATCAACACCATGATCCTGTCGCTGGTCTACCGGATGCCTCCGGAGAAATGCCGCTTGATTATGATCGATCCGAAAATGCTCGAACTCTCCATCTATGATGGCATCCCTCATCTTCTTTCTCCGGTCGTTACCGATCCCAAGAAGGCCGTTGTCGCGCTGAAATGGACCGTGCGCGAGATGGAAGAACGCTACAAGAAGATGTCCAAGATTGGCGTTCGCAATATCGATGGCTTCAACAGCCGTGTCGAGCAGGCCCTTGCAAAGGGCGAGGTTCTGACCCGCACCGTACAGACCGGTTTTGATCGCCAGACGGGCGAGGCCACTTACGAAACTGAAGAATTCGATCTCGAGCCAATGCCCTATATCGTGGTCATTATCGACGAAATGGCCGATCTGATGATGGTTGCCGGCAAGGATATCGAAGGCGCGGTCCAGCGTCTGGCCCAGATGGCGCGTGCTGCCGGCATCCACGTGATCATGGCAACGCAGCGTCCATCCGTCGATGTCATCACCGGTACGATCAAGGCGAACTTCCCGACCCGTATCTCGTTCCAGGTGACGTCGAAGATCGACAGCCGCACGATCCTGGGCGAGCAGGGCGCAGAACAGCTGCTCGGCATGGGTGACATGCTCTATATGGCTGGTGGCGGTCGCATCCAGCGTGTTCACGGCCCGTTCGTATCGGACAACGAAGTCGAGGAAATCGTCGCTTATCTGAAGACCCAGGGCAGCCCGCAATATCTGGAATCGATCACTATTGACGATGATGAGGATGGCGATGGTGCAGGCCCGGCCGGCACATCCAACCTTGGCGATTCGGAAGACCCTTACGATCAGGCTGTGGCAATCGTGCTGCGTGACGGAAAGGCCTCGACATCCTATATCCAGCGTCGACTCGGTATCGGTTACAACCGTGCCGCCTCGCTGATCGAGCGGATGGAACAGGAGGGCGTGATCAGCCCGGCAAACCATGCTGGAAAACGCGAGATCCTTGTGCCCACAGAGGCCGACATCATAGAACGCTAGACAATCACGATGTTGTTAGTCGCCACGAAGCCGCCGCGATTCTCAGCGAGGAAATGCCTGAAAAGGAGACCCCAATGAAGAACATCAATGCAGGCCTGCCCGCAGATGTCGCCGCAACGCCGACCAGACGCGCATTTATGGCCGGCACAGCCGCCGCAGCACTCGCGCTATTGGCAAGCGCGCCGGAAAGCCAGGCCGCAAGCGACGCTGCGCAGCAGATCGCCAACCATTTCTCGTCGGTGAAGACGATGATGGGTGAATTCGTCCAGTTCGGACCCCGCGGTGAGCAGACCGGCGGCAAATTTTATATCGAACGACCGGGCAAGCTGCGGTTCAACTACGAGAAACCCTCGCCGATGCGCGTGATTTCTGACGGCCGCAATGTCGTGATCGGCAACCTCAAACTGAAAACATGGGACATCTACCCCCTGTCCAAAACGCCCCTCAGCTTGCTGCTGGCCGAGCGCATTGACCTGAGCAACAAGTCGGTTCGTGGCGTCAAGGAGGAAGCGGATCTGACGACCATCGTGCTGGGCGATCGCAGCATCTTCGGCGATTCCACCATCACCTTGATGTTCGATCCCAAGACCTACGATCTCAGGCAGTGGACCATCACAGATCCGCAGGCAAAAGACACGACGGTCATGATTTTCAACGTCCAGAACGGTGTGAAGTTTGATGAACGGGTCTTCCAGGTGCCCTACGAGGACGTCCGAAAGTAATAAACCGGGACGGCTGCCATTTTAGACTGGCAGCCCGGTCCTGGGGTCGCTAGTTTGCCGAAACGTCTCTTCAGCAGGATTTTCGGCACGCATGGCTCTCTCCGTAACCACCTGGAATATCAACTCCGTGCGGCTGCGCATGCCAATCGTTGAGCAATTTGTTCAGCAGCACCAGCCTGACATTCTCTGCCTTCAGGAAATCAAGTGCCTGAATGACCAGTTCCCGGCAAAGGCAATAAAGGCACTGGGCTACGAGCACATCATTCTGCATGGCCAGAAGGGTTATCACGGCGTCGCCATCGTTTCGAAAATTCCGCTGATTGAAGATCACCGCCAGGATTATTGCGGAATGGGCGATTCCCGCCACATCTCCGGCGTGGTGTTGCACGCCAATCGCCGTATTCGCATCCATAATTTCTATGTCCCCGCGGGTGGTGATGAACCAGACCGGACGATCAATCCCAAGTTCGGTCACAAGCTCGACTTCATCGAGGAAATGAAGGCGCTGAAGGCAGATGGCGAGGACAACACCTCGTCCATTCTCGTCGGCGATCTGAATATCGCTCCATTCGAAAATGACGTCTGGTCTCACAAGCAGATGCTCAAGATCGTCAGTCACACACCCGTGGAGACCGACGGCCTTCTGGAAGTCATGCGACAGGGTGGTTGGGTGGACCTGATGCGCCAAGGCGTGGATCCGGCTGAGAAGATCTACACCTGGTGGAGCTATCGCGCCAAAGATTGGGCAGCAGCCAATCGCGGACGCCGGCTCGATCACATCTGGTCTTCAGCGGATTTGGGCCCGGCCTTGAAGGGTATCGATATTCTAAGCGAGGCAAGAGGCTGGGAAAAGCCGTCAGACCATGTTCCGGTCACGGCGCACTTTGATCTGTGATCGCAGTCGCTCACGCCCGCTCTATGTGAACCGGTTCTGCAGACCCGCCATTTTATCGGCAAGCTGCGCGATCGTGTCACGAATGCGCGATTGAACGGCCTCAGCCATATCGGGATATTCCTTCACCAGACGGTGGAAAAGCGAACGTGAAATGCAGATCACCTCGGCGTCGTTGAGAGCGACG
This sequence comes from Agrobacterium sp. ES01, assembly GCF_050320885.1. Taxonomy (NCBI): domain Bacteria; kingdom Pseudomonadati; phylum Pseudomonadota; class Alphaproteobacteria; order Hyphomicrobiales; family Rhizobiaceae; genus Agrobacterium; species Agrobacterium sp. ES01. The sequence goes on along the minus strand of NZ_JBNQTH010000006.1, from coordinate 124,594 downwards.
GCGAGATATTTTCGCTCAGTGGTGGTCATCAGCGCAAGCTCTGACAGTATGGCACCGGGTCCAGCAACTACCTCAACCTGACGCGTGCCGTTGCGGGTCTCGATCGACAGCTCGATATTGCCCTTGGTGATGACATAGGCGCTATCTGCAGCGTCACCTTGCTGAAACAGGGTATCGCCCTGGGACACATTCTGATGTTCGGCGCCAAAGGCAATCAGCCGCAACTGCTCCTTGTCGAGAGCGCCGAACAGCGCAACGCCGGAAAGAAATTCAATATCGTCATTCAGCGCCATAGGCCGGGGTCCAATCAGGCGACGATCTTGTAGCCGCCATTTTCCGTGACGAGGATTTCCGCATTGGACGGATCCCTCTCGATCTTCTGCCGCAGTCGGTAGACGTGCGTCTCCAGCGTATGCGTAGTGACGCCGGAATTATAACCCCACACTTCCTCAAGCAGCACGTCGCGAGTTACCACTTTCTGTCCCGCACGGTAAAGATAACGGATGATCGCCGCTTCCTTTTCCGTCAGACGGATCTTTTTCCCATCTTCAGTGGTCAGCAGCTTCTGGCTGGGCTTGAACAGATATTGTCCAACCGTGAAGGTCGCATCTTCACTCTGCTCGTGCTGGCGCAACTGCGCACGAATGCGCGCCAGAAGAACGGCAAAGCGGAATGGCTTAGTGACATAGTCATTGGCACCTGCTTCCAGACCAAGAATGGTATCGGAATCGGTATCATGCCCGGTCAACATGATGACCGGAGCCTTGAACCCGCCCTTGCGCAGCAGTTTGACAGCTTCTCGACCATCCATATCCGGCAGGCCGACGTCCATGATCAACAAATCGACCTGACCGTTTCGAGCCGCATGAATGCCTTTGGTCGCATTGTCTTCCTGCGCCAGAGAAAACTCTTCATAAAGAGAAAGTTGCTCGACAAGCGTCTCGCGCAGGTCGTCATCGTCATCGACCAGAAGGATTGTCCGCGCCGTCATGAAATGTCTCCTGTCTGTCTTTCCGGCTCCACGTTATCACTGAAGCGCAAGCCGGAACTCCTTATTGTTGTTACTTAAGTGCTATGATTACAATTGAAATCAAGGACAACGCAAAAACTTGTGACCACCATGAAGAGGCCAGCGGCAAAAACCCGACGTAAAACGAGAATGCTAACGATTCGCCCGGCCCCGCTGGACCGATGTCAGGCAATACTGCAGTTCGGTCCGCTACGGTTGCGAGCGGCTCTTGGACGCTCTGGCATAGCGAGCCAGAAGCGCGAAGGAGACGGTGCCACGCCCCGCGCAACCATGCCTCTGCTCAAAGCGTTTCACCGTGTGGATCGTAACGTCAATGCACGCTCCGCGATGCCCTTGAAGGCCATTCGCGATAACATGCTATGGTGCGACGCACCGGGTCACGCAGCCTACAACCGCATGGTTCGCGCACCATTTGCGCCAAGCCACGAGACGTTGACCCGTGTCGACCATCTCTACGATATCTGCATCGTGCTCGACTGGAACGTCAGCAGCCGCAGGCGTAATGCCGGTTCTGCAATCTTCTTTCACGTGGCCAAGCCTGGATATCCGCCGACAGAGGGATGCGTGGCGATAGCACCCAAGGACATGTGCCGGCTGTTGCCGCACCTGTCGCGCAACACGAGGCTTTATGTGCCGTGAACGCCGGCGACAGAGCGAATGACATCCAAAACGCATTTGACGAAGATGGTCACCAGATTGGGGCGAACCTTGAATGAACCTCGGTCACCCCAGCGAGCGCGGCAGAACGAAGCGCTGCAACTGACCTGACCGAGGCTCGAGATCTCGCCATGTGCTGAAGTCGAAATCGATGATTGCGACCGCCGCGGTTGGAAATTTCTCACGCATCTGCCCGAGGATAACCGGGGCCGACATATCGCATAGCCCGACGGCCAGATCACCAAGACCGGGATTATGTCCGAGGATCAGCACTGTTTCGGCATCCGGGGGGCAGGCGCGTAGAACGTCAAGAATATCGTCGGCAGCCGCATCGTATAAGCGATCCGAAATGTCGGTACGAATGTCCCTGCCGAACTGCGCCGATACGAATGCCCATGTCTGGCGCGTGCGTTTGGCTGGCGAAACGATTGCCAGATCCGGCAACAGGTTTTCGCTGGCAAGATAGAGACCCATGGCAGGTGCAGCGCTGCGTCCCCGTGCATTCAGCGGACGCTCCCGATCCGCCACATCTGCGGGCCAGGCCGACTTTGCATGGCGCATCAATATGAGCCGGCGTTTACTCAAGAACAATTCCTCCACTGCTGCAGACCATGTCTGCATGTCCAGCAGTTTGAGTATCTCTCCGGCACCTTGCAAACTATTTCGCAAAGAAAAGGCCGCCCGCTTTCACGGACGGCCATCGATATTGTTATTTGGTGAAGTTCAGGACCAGTCACGAATGTCGACAAAATGGCCGGCAACCGCGGCTGCAGCTGCCATGGCAGGCGACACCAGATGGGTCCGACCCTTGTGACCCTGACGACCTTCGAAGTTACGGTTAGAGGTGGAAGCACAACGCTCGCCCGGCTTCAGCCGATCGTCGTTCATCGCCAGACACATCGAGCAACCTGGCTCACGCCATTCGAAACCGGCATTCTTGAAGATCTGGTCGAGACCTTCGGCCTCCGCCTGCTCCTTGACGATCCCGGAACCGGGCACAACCATGGCCGATACCGTCGAGGCAACGGTCTTGCCTTCGACGACGGCTGCTGCTGCACGAAGATCCTCGATACGGCCATTGGTGCAGGAGCCGATGAACACACGATCAATTGCGATATCAGTCATCTTGGTACCAGGCGTCAGGCCCATGTAGTCGAGCGCGCGCCATTTCGAGGTACGCTTGTTTTCATCCTGGATATCATCCGGGTTTGGCACGACACCCTCGATCGAGACCACATCTTCCGGCGAAGAGCCCCAGGAAACGATCGGAGGCAGATTGGCCGCATCAAGAACAACAACACGGTCGAAATGCGCACCTTTGTCGGTGTGAAGCGTTTTCCAGTATTCAATCGCCATTTCCAGCGCTTCGCCCTCGGGCGCACGTGGCTTGCCTTTGATATATTCGAACGTCTTTTCATCCGGCGCAATCAGACCGGCGCGGGCTCCGCCTTCAATCGTCATGTTGCAGACAGTCATCCGGCCTTCCATCGAAAGCGCCTGGATTGCCTCACCGGCAAATTCGATCACGTGACCGGTACCGCCAGCGGTGCCAATTTCACCGATGATGGCCAGGATGATGTCCTTGGCGGTCACGCCTTCGGGAAGAACCCCGTCGACCCGCACAAGCATGTTCTTGGCCTTTTTCTGGATCAGGGTTTGTGTCGCCAGGACATGCTCCACCTCGGACGTGCCGATGCCGTGAGCGAGGGCACCGAATGCACCATGCGTCGAGGTGTGGCTATCGCCGCACACAATCGTCATGCCAGGCAGGGTGAAACCCTGCTCCGGACCGACGATGTGAACGATACCCTGGCGCTTGTCCTTCTCGGAATAGTACTCGACCCCGAAGTCAGCCGCGTTCTTGGCAAGCGCTTCAACCTGAATGCGGCTTTCCTCGTTCTTGATGCCCTCGTGACGGTCCGGCGTGGTTGGAACGTTGTGATCGACCACGGCGAGCGTCCGCTGCGGCGAGCGAACGGCACGATTGGCCATACGCAGACCTTCAAAGGCCTGCGGACTCGTCACCTCATGCACGAGATGCCGGTCGATGTAGAGAAGACAGGTTCCATCCGCCTGCTCATCCACCAGATGATCGTGAAAAATCTTGTCGTAAAGGGTGCGCGGTCCGCTCATGGTCTTGATCCGTTCTGACATTCGAAAAGTGGAAATTCGGGATATGCTACCGCTATTGGGCAGCGAAGACGCGTCAGGATAGCCGCGTAAAAAGAGCTCCACAGACGCGCGCGAAAAAGCGTGCCGGCAGACGCTTGTGGTCCTGCAGCACAATAAACTGGTTCGCGAGGCATCCGAATTTCGATCCCATGGTCGCGGTGAATAGCATTTCGCCATCATCATCGCAATTGCAATCAATGCTGCAATGCAAAGGGTGGGGTGCCCGAAAGGGTATCATGGCAATGGCGGCTTGACGAAATGGTCAGCCTCGAGGCCCAAATCATCGCCCCGCATTTTCGACGTGAGCGTGAGAAGACCATATGACGGTTTCCAATCCCGATCCTCGTATACGCCGTCGACCCACGGCAGAGGACCGGGCACAAGGACTGAATAAACGGCTAGCAGAGGCTTTCTGGAGTTGTTTTGATCCACCTCTCGAGCAATGTCTCATCGCAGCACGTTGAAGACATAAGTCTTGACGAAAACATCCGGCTCGTCGATCGCAAACGCCCTGAATGGAGTACTTTCCTCAGTGAGAGCCCAGGCACCTGTCCGCACGAGATCATCGATCACAGTGCCGAAGCCGTGTGCTTCGAAGATACTCTCCCGCACCGTGAAGATGCCGTACCCGCCTGCCCGCGTCACACGGCAGAGCTCGCGAAGACTGGATGCCGGCGCATGGCCTTCGGTGAAGACACCAGTCGCCAGAAATGCGGAGAAATAGCCATCACCCCAAGGCAGCGTCTCCCCAAGAGTAGCACGGGTCAGCGCATCATAGGCGCCTCGGGACGCCGCAAGCTTCAGCATGTCCTGTGAAAAATCGAGTCCTTCCAGCGGTCTATAGCCAAGCGCCTTGAGGAAAGGACCGGAGAGACCGGTTCCGCAGCCGGCATCCAGATAAGGGCCGGCACCCGTCGCGACATAACGCGAGACCCAGGAAAGCGCCAGAAAGGGCAGACAATATCCAGATGCAAGCGTGTCACGATCATAATCGCCAGCCCATGTCTGATAAGCATTTTGAAGTTCAGCAGGCGTGCCTGCCTTGTAGACAAGGCTCAATCCGTCGCTTTTGCGATCATTCATTGCGCGTGCCCTTCTCTCTCATCCGCGTCTCAAGCCGTCGCAGGACAAGCGATAGGCCAATGGTAAGGATAAGGTAGATATAGGCAACGATAGAGTAGGTTTCGAAAAAACGGAAGGAACCAGACGCGTAGATCTTTCCCGCCTGACTGATATCGGCGACGCCAAGCACCGAGACCAGTGAACTGTCCTTGACCATGGCGACGAAATCGTTGGAGAGCGGCGGAAAGATCACCTTGATCGCCTGCGGCAACACGATCAGACGAAAGCGCTGGTAGCGGCTCAAGCCAAGCGACATGGCAGCCTCGATCTGCCCTTCGTCAATTGATTGAAATCCGGCGCGAAAAATTTCGGCGATGAAGGCAGAATAGCCGATCGTCAGCGCAATGATTGCCCGCCACATCAGCGATACATCGCGCACCAGCAATGGCTCGATCCAGCCATCGGCCATGAGTGGCGCGAAGACAAAATTATAGGCGGTGACGAAAGCAGGCGCGCCGACAAATGCGATATAGAAAAGCAGCACAAGTATCGGGATACCGCGCACCACCTCGATGTAGAAGCGCGATGACTGGCGCAGGAAAATGCTGTCCGCCATTCCCGCCAAGGCCACCAGCAGCCCAAGCGCGATGGCCAGCGCAAAGCCGGTAAAGGTGACGATAACAGTAATCACGATCCCACGGGATACCGTCGCAAACACCTGGGAGTAGATGTCGTTGAAGGCGATGATCACGGCAATGCCGACAGCCAGAACGACAAGAGCCATCAGCCACCACGGCCTGTCGCCCTTGTCATTGCCGCGCGGAAGCGTTTGAAAGCCCATCAGGTTGTGGCCTTGAAGGCTTTCAAATTCATTCGCCCATCTTGTAATCGAGGAACCACTTCTTGTTCAAAGCGTCGAGTGTTCCGTCTGTCTTGAGCGCCTCTATCGCGGCATTGACCGGTGCAACAAGCGCGGAGCCCTTGGGGAAGATGAAGCCGAAGTCTTCCGAACCCAAAGGCCCACCGACCAGTTTCAGCCCGCCGTCTGAGGAATCGACATAGCCCTTGCCGGCAGTGCCATCGGTCAGAACCATATCGACATCGCCAGCCTTCAGGGCCTGTACTGTAGCGCCGAAGGTTTCAAACAACTTGATGCGCGGATTGGCCTCATCGCCATCCAGAACGCTGTAGACGGCTGTGTAGAAGGGTGTGGTTCCCGGCTGCGCGCCGATCAGAAGTTCCTTGTTGCCGCCAAAGCCTGCAGCATCGGTAAATCGATCCTCATCGCCACGCACCAGCATGAACTGCTCAGACCGCATATAGGGTTCTGAGAAATCAACTTTTGCCTTGCGCTCATCGGTGATGGTGATGCCGGTCATGCCGATATCATACTGCCCATCAGACACTGCCTGGATCATCGCGTCCCATGACGTGTTCTGATACTCGACCTTGAAATTCAATCGCTTGGCAATTTCCGCCATGGCGTCATATTCCCAGCCAATCGCGGCACCGGATTTGGGGTCGACGAACTGCAGTGGAGGATAGGCATTCTCGGTAACCACCACGACTGATTTTCCGCCGAGATCCGGCAGGTCGGCAGCATGGACAGCAGCAGGTGCGAGAATAAGGGCTGTGAGCCCGGCAAGAAGCGCGCGTCTGGACGGCATGGGAAACTCCTGAAAATGTGGCTTGGCCAGAGTGTCACAATTTGAGGAAGAGTTGCAAGCAAGGCGAGCAAGCCCAAATGAAAAAGGCGACCCGAAGGTCGCCTTGATCGATATCCCGATAAAGGAAATTCTTATTCCGCAGAACCTTCAGCCTCGGCTGCTGCAGCGGCATCCGCTGCTGCCTTTGCTTCTGCGGCTTCTGCTGCAGCCTTTTCAGCTGCAAGTGCCTGGGCGGCTGCAACCTTTTCAGCTTCGATACGGGCCTTTTCGGCAACGACAGCTGCGCGCTCTTCATCGTTCAGCTTGCGGGCGCGGGTACCGGTGTCTTCGATAATACGAGCAGACTTGCCGCGACGATCGCGCAGGTAGTACAGCTTGGCGCGACGAACCTTACCACGACGAACGATTTCAACGCCTTCAACCAGCGGAGAATAAACCGGGAATACGCGCTCTACGCCTTCGCCATAGGAAATCTTGCGAACGGTGAAGCTCTGGTTGATGCCGCCACCCGAACGTGCAATGCAAACGCCTTCATAGGCCTGCACACGAGTACGTGTACCTTCTGTCACGCGGACGTTGACACGAACGGTGTCGCCTGCGGAGAATTCAGGAAGCTTGCGCTTTTCTTCGATCTTGGCGGCCTGTTCGGCTTCCAACTGTTGAATGATGTTCATATGTCTAACCTTCGATTCTTCTGAAACAGCCAGAGCGCTCAACAATGGTCCATCGGATTTCCTCCGGACTTAGCCTTGATAGGCAGGAGCGGTGCGCGTGCTCTTTGTTTGCTGGTAGACGGGACTAAGCCCATTTCCGCGTGGGGCATTACACCACCGCCATCTGTTTGTCACCCCCAAAACCGCTATTTTGGAGGCGATCTCATCCCTTGGCGGTAAGAAAAACCAACAAAGGCGACAAATGGACCGCGAGAGGTCAGTTTGAGCCGTCAGATCCTTGGTCGTCGAGAATGTCGGGGCGCCGCTCACGCGTCAGTTTGAGGGCTTCTTCGTGACGCCATTTATCGATGGCGCCATGATTTCCGGACATCAGAACAGGGGGAATGGGAAGACCTTCGAATTCCGCCGGACGGGTATACTGCGGATACTCCAGAAGACCGCCTTCAAAGCTTTCGCTGACACCCGACTGATCATTTCCCATGACGCCCGGCAGAATGCGCACGACAGCGTCCAGCAGTGTCAAAGCCGCAGGCTCTCCACCGGACAAGATGTAATCGCCGATCGAGACTTCCTCGAGGTTGCGCGCCTCGATCACGCGCTGGTCGACACCTTCAAACCGGCCACAGACGATCACGACACCTTCGCCAGCGGCAATCTCGCGCACACGCTTTTGCGTGAGCGGTCTGCCGCGTGGGCTCATCAGAAGCCGCGGTCTCGTATCGGTCCCGGTCGAATCGATTGCAGCAGCCAGAACATCGGGTTTTAGCACCATGCCGGCTCCGCCACCGGCCGGTGTGTCGTCAACATTGCGATGCTTGCCGGTGGCAAAATCCCGGATCTGAACCGTATCCAGCGACCAGTCCTCGCGCGCCAATGCCTTGCCGGCAAGGGAATGGCCGAGATGCCCGGGAAACATATCCGGATAAAGGGTAAGCACCGTTGCTTTGAAGGTCATAATTTGCGGCTCATCCGCGCTTGTCAGAGGGTGGCTTTCCGCTGCGGCCGAGCGGCAATATATCGCCATCATCCTTCAGTCCCGCAGCGATGGGATCAACGATAATACGTCCGCCGTCCATATCGACTTCGATCACCGCAGCCTCGGAGAAGGGAATAAGCACGGGGCGCTTGCCCGGCCCTTTCAATTCGAGCAGGTCACCGGCGCCAAAATCATAGACTCCGCTCACGGCGCCATAATGAGCACCTTCCGCGTCGAACACCTGCAACCCCTCAAGATCGGCATAGTAGAACTCGTCTTCGTCCAACTCGTCATCCGGCAGGGCGTCGCGTTCAATATAAAGCTCAAGCCCGTTCAAGGCTTCCGCGGCATTGCGATCGTTGACGCCACGAAAGCGGACAACCACGACCGTCTTGGCTTCGCGAATTTCCAGAATCTCGAAGACGCGACCGTCCTTGGCGTGAAGATTGCCGTAATCGCCAAGTGCCGTCGGGTCGGCAGCAAAGGATTTCACCCGCACTTCGCCTCTCAGGCCCTGTGCGGATCCGATGGTCGCCATGAGAACAGGATTTTCGAGTTTTGCCATCAGCCGCAGATCTGTTTCGAGTTCATTTCATGTGGTCTCTTTTAGTGAATGTCACCAGCGAAGGGAAACGGAAAACGGCCGGCATGAGAGCATGCCGGCCGTAAAATCATGCATATCGGCAGAAAATTACTCGGCAGCAGCTTCGCTTGCAGCAGCCGCGGCTTCTGCAGCTTCAGCGGCCTTCATTTCCTTTTCCTTGGTGCGCTCGACAGCCTTCTTGCCAGGCTTTGCCTTTTCAGGGTTGACGCGAGCGTCGCGGCTCGCGAGGCCAGCTTCAGCCATGAAGCGCAGAACGCGGTCTGTCGGCTGGGCGCCCTTGGCAACCCATTCCTGGATGCGCTCGGCGTTCAGTTCAACGCGCTTTTCGTTGTCCTTGGCCAGCATCGGGTTCCAGGAACCGACCTTCTCCAGGAAACGACCGTCGCGTGGGCTGCGAGCGTCGGCAACAACGATCTGGTAATAAGGACGCTTCTTGGAACCGCCGCGTGCAAGACGAATTTTCAGGGCCATGTGTTTACTCCTTCAGGCTTTCTTGGACCGTTTGTTTCAAACGGCATTTAGGTTGCGCTGCCGTGCTCGGCAGCAATGGCTTCATGGTGACGGATCACTTCCTTGATAATGAAATTCAGGAACTTCTCCGCAAAATCCGGATCAAGCTGGGCATCGTGAGCGAGTTCGCGCAGCCGGGTGATCTGGTATTCTTCGCGCGCCGGATCTGCCGGCGGCAATTCATGTTGTGCTTTCAAAACACCCACTGCCTTGGTGCAGCGAAAGCGTTCAGCCAGCATATGGACAAGCGCTGCGTCGATATTGTCGATCGACTGGCGGTAACCGGCGAGCTGCTCCTTGATGGCGGGATCAATCATGCTGGTTCCTCATCACTTCTTCTTGGGCAATCCGGGAAGGCCACCAAGACCTGGCAGTTTCGGACCGCCAAGGCCAGGCAATCCTCCGCCACCCATGCCTGGCAGGCCACCGCCTTTACCAAGACCCATGGCATCGGCCTGCTTGGCCAGTTGTTCCATCTGCTTGGGATCCATCTTGGAAAGGTCCGGCATTCCACCGCCCATTCCGCCGAGGCCCATCTTGCCGGCAAGACCGCCCATCATCTGCTTCATCATGCCGCCGCCTTTGCCTTTGCCGCCCATGGCTTTCATCATATCGGCCATCTGGCGGTGCATCTTGAGCAGCTTGTTGATGGCAGCAGCGTCAGTGCCGGAGCCCGCAGCTATACGCTTCTTGCGGCTGTGCTTGAGCAGATCGGGGTTGGCGCGCTCGGCCTTTGTCATGGAAGAGATGATCGCCAACTGACGGGCGAACATCTTGTCGTCCATGCCAGCGGCAGCCATCTTGTCCTTCATGCCGGCCATACCAGGCATCATGCCCATGATGCCCCCCATGCCGCCCATGTTCTGCATCTGCTTGAGCTGATCGGCGAGGTCGTTCAGGTCGAACTTGCCCTTGGCCATTTTCTCGGCCATGACCTTGGCTTTTTCGGCATCGATCGTTTCCGATGCTCGCTCGACCAGCGAAACGATGTCGCCCATACCGAGAATGCGGTCGGCGATACGGCGAGGATGAAACTCCTCGAGTTCCGTCATCTTTTCACCAACACCGATCAGCTTGATCGGTTTGCCGGTTACCGCACGCATCGAAAGTGCCGCACCGCCACGACCGTCACCGTCCATACGGGTCAGAACAAGGCCGGTAATGCCAACGCGCTCATCGAAATTGCGAGCCAGATTGACAGCATCCTGACCGGTCAGCGCATCCGCGACCAGCAGGATTTCATGCGGATTGGACTTCTTCTTGATGTCGGACATCTCGACCATCAAGGGTTCGTCGATATGCGTACGACCAGCCGTATCGAGGATCACGACATCGTGGCCGCCAAGCTTTGCCGCCTGAACCGCGCGTGCCGCGATATCTGTCGGCGACTGGCCGGCAATGATCGGCAAGACATCGATCTTGATCTGTTCGCCAATCTGGCGAAGCTGCTCCTGCGCGGCCGGACGGCGCGTATCGAGCGAAGCCATCAGAACTTTCTTGCGGTCCCGATCCGTCAGCCGCTTGGCAATCTTGCCGGTGGTTGTTGTCTTACCCGAGCCCTGCAGACCGACCATCATCAAGACGACCGGTGCTGCTGCATGAAGATCAATGGTGACGCCTTCGGCACCCAGCATGTCTACCAGCTCATCGTGAACGATCTTCACGACCATCTGGCCAGGCTTGATCGACTTCACAACGGCGGCGCCAACGGCTTTTTCGCGCACCTTCTCGGTGAATTCGCGCACCACTTCCAGCGCGACGTCGGCTTCGAGAAGCGCACGACGCACCTCGCGCAGGGCAGCGGAAACATCCGCCTCCGACAGTGCGCCACGGCCCGTCAGTCCATTTAGAATGGATCCAAGGCGGTCCTGGAGGTTTTCAAACATCGGCTCTTCCTTGTCGTTTCGAGTTGGCTATAGCTTCGCCCGCAACGTTGGTTCTTTCGGCGGCAAAAACAAGACGCAAAGCCAAAAAGCACCCGAGGGCGCATCGCGCTGTCGGGTGTTGACCTCCGGGATCTGTTTATACCTGTTAGGGGTCCCGGTCGGCGGCTCAAGAGTCTGCTCTTGTCGCTGATTTCGGCGCGATAAACAGGAAATCCATCATAAAGTCAAGACTGCGGGGCCTTTTGCTTTAAGGTCAGCGTCTTTCAATTGACGTTATGAAGCTTAGGTAACACTGGACACGGTTTCGTTGCGAGGAGGGAAGAATGCCAAAGAAGCTGCCCAACCCCTATTATGATGGTCCGCCCTCCAAGCATTTCGACGGCGTTCGCTTTTTCAACCCTGGCGGCATCAAACCGGCAGGCCTGCGCGATCTGTTAAAGTGGAAGTTCAAAGGTGAACGGGCGAAATGGCCAAAGTCGGCCCCCAGCCCCTTTGCACCGACAAAACCGACACAGCGCATCACGGGCGATGGGCTTCGCGTCACGATGATCGGCCATGCCTCTCTGCTCATTCAGGTCGCAGGCCTCAACATTCTGACAGATCCCCTCTGGTCTGATCGCGCAAGCCCCTTGAGTTTTGCCGGGCCGAAAAGGGTGGCCAAGCCGGGGATCGCCTTCAATGATCTTCCGGATATCGACGTGGTGCTCGTGACACATAATCACTATGACCATCTCGACATCTCGACGTTGAAACGCCTCTATGCCGAGCACGGTGCCCACATCATCACGCCGCTTGGCAATGACACGGTCATCCACAAATCCATTCCCGACGCCAAGGTCTCGACCATGGATTGGGGAGAGCAGCTATCCTATTGGGACGGCGTAACGATTGATGCAGAACCTTGCCATCACTGGTCAGCCCGCGGGGTGACCGACAGACGTATGGCACTCTGGGCCGCATTCGTGATTTCAACGCCATTCGGCAAAATCTATCATGTCGGTGATACCGGTTTTCACGACGGCATAAACTATCGAGCAGCCCGGGAAAAACACGGTGGTTTCCGTCTCGCCAATTTACCGATTGGCGCCTATGAACCGCGCTGGTTCATGAAGGGTCAGCATCAAAGTCCGCAAGAAGCCGTGGACGGTATGGCGCTTTGCAATGCAGCCCATGTGGCAGGTCACCACTTCGGCACATTCCAGCTGACCGACGAGGCCATAGACGCGCCCGTCACCGCGCTGAGCCAGGCCTTAGCAGAAAGGGACATAGCGGCATCCCGCTTCCGCCCGCTTCATGCCGGCGAGGTGTTCGACGTGCCCATGCCCTAAACGGCATTGACAAATCGTCATTCGCGGAAGAACCTTGAAGCCATTCACCAGGGGTGTCCCGACAAGGGGCTGAGATTCCGCTAGGTTTGCATAAACAGCGCGGTGACCCGTTGAACCTGATCCAGTTCATACTGGCGTAGGGACGGTGCGAGCGCTGTGCAATCAAGGCCCGAATATTTTGGGGCTTGTGGCGTCTTTTCATCATTCCGGCTGACATGACTGGGTCTCCAAACCGAATACTTGGAGCCTCACGATGAACATTGCCTCGAAAATTCCAACACCCGAAGTCACCACTGGTCCGCTGCCGGCATCGACAAAAATCCATGTCACAGGCGAGGTCCATACCGATATCCGCGTTCCCATGCGCCAGATCAGCGTCCACCCGACCGCTGGCGAACCACCGGTCACAGTCTATGATTCTTCTGGTCCCTACACAGACCCTGGCAACACCATAAACATTGAACAGGGCTTGCCCCGCCTGCGAGAGGCGTGGATATCAGCGCGCGCCGATACGCAAGCCTATGACGGTCGCTCGGTGAAACCCGAAGACAACGGATTTGTCTCGGGTGAGAAACTGACCCCGCAATTTCCTGCCTTGCCGACACCCCGAAAAGCGCTCGCCGGGCAGGCTGTCACCCAGCTTGCCTATGCCCGCGCCGGCATTATCACGCCAGAGATGGAATTCGTGGCGATCCGCGAGAATCTTGGCCGCAAGGCCGTGAAGGAAATGCGAACACGCGATGGAGAAGACTTCGGCGCGGCGATCCCGGATGTCATAACGCCGGACTTCGTGCGCGAGGAGATCGCCCGGGGGCGGGCGATTATCCCAGCCAACATCAACCATCCCGAAGCCGAGCCGATGATCATCGGCCGCAACTTCCTGGTCAAGATCAACGCCAATATTGGCAACTCCGCAGTCACCTCCTCCATGGCAGAGGAGGTGGACAAAATGGTTTGGGCCACCCGCTGGGGTGCCGATACGGTGATGGATCTCTCCACAGGCCGCAACATCCACAATATCCGCGAATGGATCATCCGCAATTCACCCGTACCGATCGGCACCGTGCCGCTCTATCAGGCACTGGAAAAGGTGAATGGAATTGCCGAGGACCTCACCTGGGAAGTCTATCGCGATACGCTGATCGAGCAGGCCGAGCAGGGCGTCGACTATTTCACCATCCACGCCGGTGTCAGGCTCTCCTATATCCATCTGACCGTCGACCGGGTCACAGGTATCGTCAGTCGCGGCGGCTCGATCATGGCCAAGTGGTGTTTGCATCACCACAAGGAGAGTTTTCTCTACGAGCATTTCGAGGAGATCTGCGACATCTGCCGCGCCTACGACGTGTCTTTCTCACTCGGCGATGGCTTACGCCCCGGTTCGATTGCCGATGCCAATGATGCCGCCCAGTTTGCCGAATTGGAGACGCTGGGCGAGCTTACCCGGATCGCATGGGCAAAGGACTGCCAGGTGATGATCGAGGGCCCAGGCCATGTGCCAATGCACAAAATCAAGGCCAATATGGACAAGCAGCTCGCTGTTTGCGGCGAGGCCCCCTTTTACACCCTGGGGCCACTGACCACCGACATTGCCCCCGGTTACGACCACATTACCTCCGGCATCGGCGCCGCCATGATCGGCTGGTTTGGCACGGCCATGCTCTGCTACGTCACGCCGAAGGAACATCTGGGCCTGCCAGACCGCAACGACGTGAAGACCGGCGTCATTACCTACAAGATCGCGGCCCACGCCGCAGACCTCGCCAAGGGCCATCCGACAGCACAGGCCCGCGACGATGCGCTGTCCCGCGCCCGCTTCGAGTTTCGCTGGGAAGATCAGTTCAACCTCTCGCTCGACCCGGAAACGGCTCGTGCGCTGCATGACGAGACCCTGCCAAAAGAGGCGCACAAGACAGCGCAATTCTGCTCCATGTGCGGCCCCAAATTCTGTTCCATGCGCATCTCCCACGACATCCGCGCCGAGGCCCAGAAAGAAGGAATGGCCGCCATGGCCGAGAAATACCGTGCGGGCGGCGATCTCTACATGCCGGTCGAAGGGGGAAAGCAATGAGCCGCTTTCACGATCGACAATCGGGCAAGCCGGCTCATCACCCAGAGCAGGCTTCAGTCACGGAGTCGCGTCCATGGCTGTTCTGATCAAAGGCGCAGGCGTTGCAGGCCTCACGGCTGCCTTCGAACTCACGCGTCGCGGCATCAAGGTTGAGGTCAGTGAAACCCGCTCTGTCATAGGCCATGGCGCGTCGCATTATGCGGGCGGCATGTTGGCTCCGTATTGCGAGCGTGAGGCGGCGGAAGAGTGCATTCTTGAACTTGGCCTTTCGGCAGCCGACTGGTGGGAGGCGGCACTTCCAGGCTCGGTGAAGAAGAATGGAACTCTCGTCGTCGCTCCACCCCGCGATAGAGAAGAACTGAAGCGATTTGCCGGCCGTACGCGCGGCTTTCGCTGGCTGGACGCAGAGGAGATCGCGGCGCTGGAACCCTGCTTGGCCGGCCGCTTTTCCAAAGCTCTCTTTTTCCCCGAGGAAGCGCATCTTGATCCACGAGCAGCCCTGGCCGGTCTCCATCGGTCTTTGCAAGCAAGCGGCGTCACCTTTCATTTGGGTGCAAAAGCAAAGGACACCGGCTGTTTCGACACCATCGTTGACTGCACCGGACCAGCCGCCATTGGCCCCGCCAACAGCCTGCGCGGTGTGCGCGGCGAGATGCTCTATCTCGACACACCAGACATCACGTTATCGCGCCCGGTGCGCCTCCTTTATCCGCGCCACCCGGTCTATCTGGTGCCCCGCGAGAAACATCGCTTCATGCTGGGCGCCACCATGATCGAAGCTGCCGACGATGGCCCGATAACCGCGCGTTCAATGATGGAGCTTTTGAACGCGGCTTACGCGCTTCATCCCTCTTTTGGAGAGGCTCGCATCATTGAGACCGGCACCGGCATTCGACCCGCCTTTGCCGATAACATTCCACGCATTGAAGAGACGCCGGACGGCTTTGCCCTTGCCGGGCTTTACCGCCACGGTTTCCTGCTTTCTCCAGCACTCGCGGTCGCAGCTGCAGACCGACTTTCGCACCCGACGCGCAGAAAAGAAAGGCTGACAGCATGACACTGATCGTAAATGGCGAACCCGTTACAATCGAAGCTGTAACGCTTCTCGATCTCATGACAGCCCTCGACTACGAGGGTGATTGGCTGGCGACCGCCGTCAATGGCAACCTCGTTCATCGTGAGGATCGCGCCGTCCATCGCCTCGACGAGGGCGACCGGATCGAAATCCTGAGCCCCAAGCAGGGAGGCTGACGATGACGCTGATCCTATACGATGTCGCGCTTCAATCGCGTCTTCTGCTTGGCACGGCGCGCTATCCGTCGCCAACAGTCCTTGAGCAGGCCGTCAGATGCTCCGGAACTGAAATTGTCACCGTCTCGCTTCGCCGGGAAACAGCAGGCGGCAAGTCGGGTGGCGAGTTCTTCGATCTGATCCGGGCACTCGGGGTTCGGGTTCTGCCCAATACGGCCGGCTGCCACTCCGTTTCCGAGGCCATACTGACAGCAAGGATGGCCCGTGAGGTCTTTGGCACAAACTGGGTCAAGCTTGAGGTGATCGGCCATCAGGATACGCTGCAACCTGATGTTTTTGCTCTGGTAGAGGCTGCCCGCATTCTCTCAGAAGATGGCTTCAACGTCTTCCCCTACACAACCGACGATCTTGTGGTTGGCGAAAAGCTGCTCGATGCCGGATGCAAGGTGCTGATGCCCTGGTGCGCACCGATCGGCTCTGCCATGGGGCCGCAAAACATGGTGGGTTTGAAAGCAATGCGGGCCGAATTTGCCGATATCCCATTGATCGTCGATGCCGGCATAGGACGCCCCTCCCATGCACTGCAGGTCATGGAACTCGGCTATGATGCTGTTCTGCTGAACACCGCCGTATCCGGGGCCGGCGATCCGGCATCGATGGCGCAAGCCTTCGGCTCCGCGATCACTGCCGGCCGCATCGCCTATCTGGCAGGCCCGCTGGAACCGCGCGACATGGCTGTGCCCTCCACACCCGTCATCGGCAAAGGCGTTTTCGCATGAAGCTCGATCCCTTCTATCTGATCGTCGATAGCGCCGACTGGATCGAGCGTCTGGTCCCCCTTGGGGTGAAACTCGTGCAACTCAGGATGAAGAACATCGATGACACGATGCTCAGGCATCATGTTCGAAGGTCAAGGCGCATCTGCAAAGCCCATGAATGCCAGCTAATCATCAATGACCACTGGCAGATCGCGATTGAGGAGGACTGTGATTTTGTCCATCTCGGTCAGGAAGATATGGTCGAAGCGGATCTGGGTGCCATTCATAGGGCCGGGTTGAAGCTCGGTGTGTCAACCCACGACGATGCTGAACTCGACACGGCGCTTGCCGTCAATCCCGACTATGTTGCGCTCGGCCCCGTCTGGCCAACAATCCTGAAACAGATGAAATGGGCGCCTCAAGGGGTTGAGCGCGTAACCGACTGGAAGGCACGGATAGGCAACATTCCCCTGGTCGCCATCGGCGGTGTCACCTCGGAGCGCGCGCCTCTCGTATTGCATGCCGGTGCCGACACTGCTGCAGTGGTGACCGACATTACCTTGAACGACGATCCGGAGACACGCACGTGTCAATGGCTGCAAGCAACCGAGCAATGGAGGCGCCTGTAAAGCTGGCGACATCGGATAGCGTGGAAAAGTCGCCGTAAACCGAGACAAACTGACATCCGGTATGCGTATCGAAACTGCCTTAGACACTGGCAATTCACGGTCAATTCCGCCATATACACGCAAGAACCCCAAACGGAATGAAAATGTCATGGTCGCAATGGTCGAATTCGCAAAGATGAACGGGCTTGGCAACAAGATCCTGGTTGTCGACATGCGCGGCCGCAAGGATCATGTGACTGCAGAAGCCGCAATCGCCCTTGCGGCCAATGCCGAGACCACGTTCGACCAGATCATGGCCATCCACGACGCCGTGACGGACGGAACGGATGCATGGATCGACATTCTCAATTGCGATGGCACAAAGGCGCAGGCCTGCGGTAACGGCACCCGCTGCGTCGTGCAGGCACTTGCAGCCGAAACGGGGCGCAAGTCCTTCACATTTCAGACGGTTGCTGGAATCCTAGGTGCGATTGAGCATGACGATGGACTGATCTCGGTCGATATGGGACGTCCGGTCTTCGAATGGGACCGCATCCCGCTTGAGGAAGAATTTTACGACACAAGCCGCATAGAACTGCAAATCGGGCCGATCGACGCGCCAATCCTGCATTCGCCCTCTGCTATGTCCATGGGCAACCCGCATGCGATCTTCTGGGTCGACGGCGATCCCATGAGCTACGATCTGGAACGTTTCGGACCGCTTCTAGAAAACCATCCGATCTTCCCGGAAAAGGCCAACATTACATTGGCGCAGGTGACGGGACCATCTTCGCTCAGAACACGCACATGGGAGCGTGGTGCCGGATTGACGCTTGCCTGCGGATCTGCCGCCTGTGCCGCCGCAGTATCTGCTGCACGCACGGAGCGTACAGGGCGCAATGTGACGATTGATGTTGCTTCCAGCCCGATCCGCCAGCCACTCGTGATCGAGTGGAGAGAAGGCGATGGCAAGGTCATCATGACAGGCCCGGCTGAATGGGAATGGTCAGGTCAGCTTGATCCGTCGACAGGTGCCTTTGAGCGGGAAGCAGAAGCCGGAGTTTCGGCCAAGTGACGATGGACACGAAAGCTGGCATCGATGTCGTCACCTTCGGCTGCCGGTTGAATACCTACGAGTCCGAGGTGATGAAGGTTGAGGCTGAGCAGGCCGGCCTTCACAATGCCATCCTTTTCAATACCTGCGCGGTCACCAGTGAAGCGGTCCGCCAGGCCCGCCAGGCCATACGTCGGGCGCGTCGCAACAATCCGGAAGCCCGCATTGTCGTGACCGGCTGTGCCGCCCAAACCGAAGCTTCCGTCTTTGCAGCAATGCCTGAAGTGGATCTGGTGCTTGGCAATGAAGAGAAGCTGAAAAGCGAAAGCTATCAATCGCTTCCAGATTTCGGCATCGCGGCTGAAGAGAAGCTGCGCGTCAACGACATCATGAGCGTCACGGAAACCGCGCCGCAGATGATCGCCCATCTCGACGGCCATGTGCGCGGTTTCATCCAGGTGCAGAACGGCTGCGACCATCGCTGTACGTTTTGCATCATTCCCTACGGTCGCGGCAATTCGCGCTCGGTTCCCATGGGCGCAGTGGTCGATCAAGCGCGGCAACTTGTTGAATCCGGCTATCGGGAGGTCGTTCTGACCGGCGTCGATGCAACCAGCTATGGCGCTGATCTTCCCGGCCAGCCAAGCCTCGGCAAATTGGCGAAAACGCTTCTACGACTGGTACCGGAGATCGAGCGGTTGCGATTGTCATCGATCGACAGCATTGAGGTCGACACTGACCTTCTCGATCTGATCGCCGATGAATCCCGCTTCATGCCGCATTTGCACCTGTCGCTGCAGCACGGAGACGATCTGCTTTTGAAACGCATGAAGCGTCGCCACAGCCGGCAGGACGCTCTTGAATTTGTGTCGCACGTGAAACAATTGCGCCCATCCATGAGTTTCGGTGCCGATATGATCGCTGGCTTTCCTACGGAATCCGAAGAGATGTTTGCCAATGCGGAAAGCCTGGCGGAGGAGATCGGCATCTCCAATCTTCATGTCTTCCCATATAGCCCGCGTCCGGGTACCCCAGCGGCGCGCATGCCCCAACTCGATCGTCGTCTGATCAAGGAGCGTGCCGCGCGTCTGAGGCAAACAGCAGACAGACTTCGGCTGCGACATTTGAATGCTCAAGTGGGTAGCCGGCATAAGGTATTGGTCGAAAATGGCGGTGTGGGTCACACCGAAGACTTCACGGCCGTAGCAACCCCTGGCCTGACACCTGGGGACCTTGTGGCCGTCACCATCACCGGTCACAATGACCGTCATCTTGAAATGCAACTGGTAGGCCGTTCGGCAGCCTGATTTTCAAACGGACAAAAAAATGGCTCTCGGCTTCATCAAGAAAGTGTTCACGTTCGGCAAGGACAAACCCGCTACTGAAGAGGCGCAGGTGTCCGATGCCGAGCATATGGAAAATCTCGTCGAGGAGGCGGAAACCGCATCGGCTTTGCAAGAGATCCCGGTTGCGGCGGATCCCGTAGCGCCAGAGGAAATCGAAACGGCCGGCGGGCCGGCACCGGACGAGGTTGAGGCCGCGGCAGAACCTGCTGCGGAGCCTGATTTTGCCGAACGGGACATCACGCAGAACAAAAACTCTGACGCCGACAGCACCTCGGAATCCCCAGCGGTAGACGAATTCCACCCGCAGCCGGAGCAGCCAGTCGATCTGAGCCATGGCGAACTTCAGCAAAATGCCAACGGCGCGATTTCGCTTCCCAAGGGTTTCTCTACCGGTTCACTCGTTCCGGACCCATCGCCAGAAGCACCGACTGTCAGACTGACCTGGTTCCAGCGTCTTCGCCAGGGACTTTTCCGCACCTCATCGCAACTGTCAGGTCAGATCGCCGCCCTCTTTACCAAGCGCAAGCTTGATGACGACACGCTTCAGGATCTGGAGGATCTTTTGATCCAGGCAGATCTTGGAGTCGAAACGGCGCTGCGGATAACAGACACGCTCTCCGCCGAACGCTATGGCAAGGATGTGACCGGTGAAGACGTGAGCCGCATCATGGCAGCCGAGATCACCAAGGTTCTCAAGCCCGTCGCAAAGCCGCTTGCGCTCGACCTCAGCCACAAACCGCATGTCATCCTCGTGGTCGGTGTCAACGGCACCGGCAAGACCACGACGATCGGCAAGCTTGCCGCCAAGCTGTCCGGATCAGGATTGAAGGTCATGCTCGCCGCTGGCGATACCTTCCGTGCAGCCGCGATCGAACAGCTCAAGATCTGGGCCGACAGAACGGGATCGACCTTCATTGGCAGCAAGATCGGTGCTGATGCAGCAGGCCTTGCCTATGACGCATTCGAGCAGGCGCGCGCCGAAAAATCAGACGTCCTGATCATCGATACCGCTGGCCGACTGCAGAACAAGGCCGAGCTGATGGCCGAGCTCGAGAAGATTGTAAGGGTTCTCGGCAAGCTCGATCCGGACGCGCCGCACACGGTATTGCAGACACTGGATGCCACCACCGGGCAGAATGCATTGAACCAGGTCGAGATTTTCCGCAACATTGCCGGCGTTAACGGCCTGATTATGACAAAATTGGATGGCACGGCCCGCGGCGGCATCCTTGTCGGCATAGCCGCCAAACACAAGCTGCCTGTCTATTTCATTGGCGTCGGTGAAGGCGTTGAGGACCTCGAACCTTTCGAGGCCGAGGATTTCGCCAACGCAATCGCCGGCCACGCACATCAGGGATAAATGTCGACCATGGCTAATTTCGAAAGCGACACCAAGCCGACGACCGAAGAAAAGCACCATCCGCTGCTGAAGCTGGCATTGGAAATCGGGCCTCTGCTTGTCTTCTTCTTCGGTAATCTGCGTAGTGAATGGCTGGCGCAGAAATTTCCGGCTCTGTCCGTGATCGGCGGACCGCTGTTGATCGCGACGGCCTTGTTCATGGTGGCAACCGTAATATCGCTGATCGTGTCGAAGATTGTCTTCAAGCATCTGCCGGTGATGCCATTTGTCTCTGGCGTGGTGGTTCTCGTCTTCGGCTCGCTGTCGATCTGGCTCCAGGATGAGACCTTCATCAAGATGAAGCCGACAATCGTCAATGCGCTGTTCGGAACCGTGCTCCTGGGCGGCTTGTATTTCGGCAGGTCCTTGCTCGGCTACGTATTCAATGCCGCCTTCCAGCTTGATGATGAGGGCTGGCGCAAACTCACACTCCGCTGGGGTATCTTCTTCCTTTTTCTGGCTGTCCTCAACGAAGCGGTCTGGCGCAATTTCTCGGACGATGTCTGGGTGAATTTCAAGGTCTGGGGCACCATGCCGATCACCATTCTCTTCACCCTAGCCCAGATGCCGTTGATCATGCGCCACACTGTCGAGCAAGAGCCAAAGGACCAAAAGTGAGCGCGAGCCCGGGGGAAACGACGGTTCATCGCTCAACCGTGTTCTGGTCCGTGGCACTTGCAGCACTCATTCTGGCTCAGATCGTGACGCTTTATCTGATGGGCCGGGTGCCGATCTGCGAATGCGGTTACGTCAAGCTGTTCGAGGCCGGCGTCAATACGCCCGGCAACTCCCAGCACATCGCCGACTGGTATACGCCGTCGCATATTATTCACGGCTTCATCTTCTATGGTCTGGCCTGGGCTGTGCTGCGCCGGGCAAGCTTTGGTGCGCGCCTGACATTGGCAGCCGTCATCGAGATCGGTTGGGAAATCCTGGAAAACTCGCCGATCATTATCGATCGCTATCGCAACGCAACCATGGCTGTCGGTTATAGCGGTGACAGCATTCTCAATTCGACCATGGATACGGTCTGGATGGTCATTGGTTTCGTCTTTGCAAGCCGCGTGCCGGTGTGGATTACCATCCTCGTCGCCGTGGCGTTTGAGCTACTGACCGGCTACCTGATTCGCGACAATCTGACCCTCAACGTGTTGATGCTGGTCTGGCCGGTTGAGGCGATCCGGAACTGGCAGGCGGCGCTTTAACAGCCAGGTTCAGCTTGACGGCGAAGACAAGGCCTTCTCGATAGCCGGCTTGAGCTGTGTCTCGACCGATTCCGGATCGAACGGTCCGACCTTTTTGTACACGATCGTACCGTCAGCTGCGACGAGATAGCTTTCCGGAATGCCATAAACGCCCCAGTCGATGGCTGCCTTGCCATTGGGGTCAACCCCAATGGCGGCATACGGGTTGCCGAGCTCGCCTAGGAACCGCAGCGCATTTTCCTGCTTGTCCTTGTAGTTGATCCCGACAATCGTAATGCGCGGATCGCGGCTCAGCTCTTCGATGACCGGATGTTCCTGCCGGCAGGGCACGCACCAGGACGCAAAGACATTGACGAGTGTGAGTTTGCCACGAATTTCAGAGCTCGTCAGGGCCGGGACATTTGCCCCTTCAAGCGGCGAAAGAGCGAGCTGAGGCGCTTTGGTGCCAATCAGGGCAGAGGGAATATCAGAGGCATTCTTGCCGTTGAAGTCCTGCTCATAGAGCATCTTTCCCGCCGTCGCGGCAATCCCGACAAAGACCAGCAACGGAATGGCGGCAACCAGATAGCGGCCGATACCCTTGCGCTGGACAGCCACGTCCTCTTTCCCCGCCTGCTCACTCATCTTTGCGCTCCATCCGGCTTGACCGAAGAGCGACGACGAATACCTGCGGCCTCAAGGGCTTTCAGCTCCTTTTGCCGTGCGCGCCCGTCAAGCCATGTCCATAAAACGGCAAAGGCAATCAGTCCGAAGGTGATGAGGTAGGACGCAGTGATGTAAAAGGTGTGGCTCATGACTTGTCACCCTGGCTCGCCAGCCGCGCGGCCATTCGCCGTTGCGAAGCCACCCGGCGGCGCCAGATTTCGTTCCTCATGGCCATGATATGCAAGGTGAAGAACAGCAGCGTGAAGGCAATCGCCATGACGAACAGCGGCCGCAGAAATTCTGAATCGATAGTTGGCCCACCCAGGCGCATCACGCTTGCCGGCTGATGCAGCGTGTTCCACCAGTCGACCGAGAACTTGATGATCGGGATATTCACGAAGCCGACAAGAATGAGCACCGCGCTGAGCTTGGCCGCTTTGGACGGATCATCCATGGATCGGTTGAGTGCGATCACACCCAGATACATCAGAAACAGCACGAATACGGAGGTCAGGCGAGCATCCCAGACCCACCAGGTGCCCCACATGGGCTTACCCCAAAGAGACCCCGTGACCAGTGCAATCAGTGTGAAGATCGCGCCGAGCGGGGCGGCAGCCCTGTGGCTGACATCGGCGAGAGGATGACGCCAGACCAGTGTGCCGATCGCCGAGAGAGCCATCACCGTGTAGCACATCATCGAAAGCCAGGCCGCTGGCACATGGATATACATGATGCGGACCGTCAGTCCCTGCTGATAATCGCCTTCTGTCGTGAAGCTCATATAAAGCCCGAGCGCCAGCAACACAGCCGTAATGACCGCCATCCAGGGCAGAATACGCGCAGCCAGGGCCAAAAACCGCGTGGGGTTTGCCAGATCGCTAAGCTTGGTAATCGTGAGGCTATTGTCGGTCATGCGGCGTTTCTAGCCTCATCAGTAGGCTTCTGCAATTGATCTTGCTCAATCTGTAGCGTGACGCAGGGCAAGCGCTGCCGCAAGCGGACCGATGACCGCAAAGAACAGGGTGATCGCAATCAGAAACAGAAACGGCGGCATAAATGGGGCCGGATCCTCAACCGCAGCATAGCTCGCGCTCACGCCAAAAATCAGCACCGGAATGGCAAGCGGTAAGACGAGGATCGACACCAGGAGACCGCCGCGCGGCAAGGCGACGGCCACAGCAGCACCCGCAGCCCCGATAAATGTGATGGCCGGCGATCCAACCAGCAGCGTCAACACCACGGCGCCGATGGCCACTTCGCTCATATTCATGAAGAGCCCGAGCAACGGAGCGGCGATGACCAGTGGCAGGCTGGTGCCAATCCAATGGGCGAGACACTTGACGAAGACTGTCAGAACCAACGGTGTCTCCTGCATCAGGATCACATCCAGCGAACCATCATCGCGATCGGCCTGAAACAATCTGTCGAGCCCAAGAAGTGCTGCCAGCAAGGCGCCGATCCAGACAATCGCCGGACCTATGCGCGACAGCAAATTGAGATCCGGGCCAACGCCGAAGGGAATGACGGCTACCACGGTCATGAAAAACAACACACCGATCAGGGCGCCACCGCCAGCCCGGATCGAAAGTTTGATATCCCGAAAGAATAAAGCCGTCATGGCATTGGCTCCGGCTCGCCATACGCGAACCCGCGCATCCGGATTTCTTTGGCACCTTCCAGCCCCAAAGGCTGGTGAGTGGCGGCAAGGGCTATCCCGCCGTTTTCGAGATGTGTGCGAACAAGACCTGCAAACATGGCATCCGCGCTCGAATCAAGGGCCGCGGTCGGCTCATCGAGGATCCAGACTGGCCGATAGGCAACCAGCAACCTGGCCATGGCAAAACGGCGCTGCTGGCCGGCAGACAGATAACCGTATGGCAGATGCGTGATACCGCTCAGTCCAACGCCGTCGGCCGCCTCTTCCACCTCAATCCCCTGCCCGCCCTCAAAATTGCCCAGATGGGCTTTCCAAAAGGAGAGATTCTCCTCAACGGTCAGCTCGCGCTTCATCCCGTTGCGGTGGCCGAGATAGTGGCTTGCCTCGCGAACGGGCCGGCTTTCCCTCTGATCTGAAAGATGAAAATTGATTCGCCCCGCCTCAGGTGCCAGCAGTCCAGCGACAACCCGAAGCAAGGTCGACTTTCCCGACCCGTTCTTCCCGGTGAGAATCAACGCCTCTCCGGCGTTCAGAACAAAACTGACATCGGAGAAAAGAATGTCTTCACCGCGCTCAACTGCAAGGTTTTCAGCGGTAAGCCGCATGGAATGGTCTTTCCGGCAACGTTTCGGTCACCCAATTAAAATTTTGTCAGATTTAGCCTATGGTTGCTCTGGTACCTTTCATAGAAATTATCTATAAGTCCCGCAACCACGCCAGCGGCCGGCGTGAAGGTTCATCCTTGTACCGAACATGATGATTGTACTCTACAATTCTCACGGGCGGACAGCGGAAATGGTCGCACCCGCATCCTGATGTGCATTACGTGCATAGGCGTCCGCACGAATGTGTTGGCTCTCAGAAATAAGCGGGGTTTCTATCCGTGTCCAAATCACTCGACAGCTTTAATTGTCGCTCCACTCTGACCGTAGATGGCAAAGACTATGTCTATTACAGCCTTCCCAAGGCTGAAGCCAACGGTCTGGCCGGAGTTTCGAAACTTCCTTATTCGATGAAGGTGCTCCTTGAGAACCTTCTCCGCAATGAAGACGGTCGCTCCGTCACCAAAGCCGATATCGAAGCCGTTGCCGCCTGGCTCAATGACAAGGGCACTGCCGGCGCCGAAATCGCCTACCGTCCGGCCCGCGTGCTGATGCAGGACTTCACCGGCGTTCCAGCCGTTGTCGACCTCGCTGCCATGCGCGACGGCATTGTTAACCTCGGTGGCGATCCGGAAAAGATCAATCCGCTGGTTCCCGTCGACCTCGTCATCGACCACTCGGTCATCGTCGACGAATTCGGCTCACCGCAGGCTTTTGCGAAGAACGTTGAGCTGGAATACCAGCGCAATGGCGAACGCTACCGCTTCCTGAAATGGGGCCAGCAGGCGTTCAAGAATTTCCGTGTTGTTCCTCCGGGTACCGGCATCTGTCACCAGGTTAACCTCGAATATCTCGGCCAGACCGTATGGACGAAGGAAGAGGATGGTGAAACAACCGCCTATCCCGATACCTGCGTTGGTACAGACAGCCACACCACCATGATCAATGGTCTGGGCGTTCTGGGCTGGGGCGTTGGCGGTATTGAAGCCGAAGCGGCCATGCTCGGACAGCCGGTTTCCATGCTTCTGCCGGAAGTCATCGGTTTCAAGCTGACCGGCAAGCTCAAGGAAGGCGTAACCGCGACCGATCTCGTACTGACCGTCGTTCAGATGCTGCGCCAGAAGGGCGTTGTTTCCAAGTTCGTCGAATTCTTTGGCCCGGGCATGGACAACATGCCACTCGCTGACCGTGCAACGATCGGCAACATGGGTCCGGAATACGGCGCGACCTGCGGCTTCTTCCCGGTCGACGGCGAAACCATCAACTACCTCACCATGTCTGGCCGTACACACGAGCGGATCGCGCTTGTCGAAGCCTATTCCAAGGCTCAGGGCATGTGGCGTGAAGGCGATGGTTCCGACCTGGTCTTCACCGACACGCTGGAACTCGACCTCAATGACGTCGTCCCGTCCATGGCCGGCCCGAAGCGTCCAGAAGGTCGTCTGCCACTCGAAACCATTGCGCCGAACTTTGCCACATCTCTTGATGAGGTCTATAAGAAGCCGGGTCAGCTTTCGAACCGTTACGCAGTAGAAAGCACCGACTTCGATCTCGGACACGGTGACGTCTGCATCGCAGCCATCACATCCTGTACCAACACGTCGAACCCCAGTGTACTGATTGCAGCCGGTCTTCTGGCCCGCAACGCAGTTGCCAAGGGCTTGAAGTCCAAGCCTTGGGTCAAGACCTCGCTCGCACCCGGATCCCAGGTCGTCGGCGAATATCTCGAAAAGTCCGGTTTGCAGAAGGACCTCGACGCGCTGGGCTTCAATCTCGTCGGCTTCGGTTGCACCACCTGCATCGGTAACTCCGGCCCGCTTCCGGCTCCGGTCTCTAAGACCATCAACGACAAGGGTCTGATCACAGCCGGTGTGCTCTCGGGCAACCGCAACTTCGAAGGCCGTATCTCTCCAGACGTTCAGGCCAATTACCTGGCATCTCCGCCGCTGGTCGTTGCCTATGCCCTGGCAGGCTCCGTGCAGAAGGATCTGACCTCCGAACCGCTCGGCGAAGACACCGACGGAAATCCGGTCTATCTGAAGGATATCTGGCCGACTTCGAAGGAAATCCAGGAATTCATCCTGAAATACGTGACACGCGAACTCTATGAGTCACGCTATGCCGACGTGTTCAAGGGTGATGAAAACTGGCAGGCGGTTCAGATCCCGCCTGGCCAGACCTATGCCTGGGACAATAATTCGACCTATGTGCAGAACCCGCCTTACTTTGTTGGCATGGGCAGGACCGGTTCCGGTGTTGCAAACATCGAGAACGCTCGCGTGCTGGGCCTGTTCGGCGACAAGATCACCACCGACCACATTTCTCCGGCCGGTTCGATCAAGGCGCAGTCCCCTGCTGGTGAATACCTGTTGGAAAATGGCGTCGGCATTGCTGACTTCAACCAGTACGGTACGCGTCGCGGTAACCACGAAGTCATGATGCGCGGCACTTTCGCCAACATCCGCATCCGCAACCACATGCTCGGCCCGAACGGTAAGGAAGGTGGCTACACCATCCACTATCCGTCCAAGGAAGAGATGTCGATTTACGATGCGGCCATGATGTACAAGGAAGAAGGCGTTCCGTTGGTCATTTTCGCAGGTGGCGAATACGGCAACGGTTCGTCGCGTGACTGGGCTGCCAAGGGTACCAACCTGCTCGGCGTTCGCGCAGTCGTGGCCGAAAGCTTTGAACGTATTCACCGTTCGAACCTGGTTGGCATGGGCGTTGTTCCGTTCTGCTTCGAGAACGGCACGACCTGGACCTCGCTGGGCCTCAAGGGCGATGAAACGGTTACGATCGAGGGCCTGGATGGTGAAATCAAGCCCCGCGAGAAAAAGATCGCCAAGATCACCTACGCCGACGGCACTGTGAAGGAAGTTCCCCTGATCTGCCGTATCGATACGCTCGATGAGGTGACCTACGTCAACAACGGCGGCATCCTTCAGACCGTTCTGCGCGATCTGGTCGCCTGATCCGTCTTCAGCCAATTTAACGAGAAGCCGCCGGACAGTTCCGGCGGCTTTTTTCATGGCGCATTTTTCATCAACCCAGCCTCACCCCATCGTGACTTTCTGTTGAAAAACGGACGGAGTATGTGTCTCATGGAAATTGCGGCGTCTGCGCGGAAATTGCGGACGGACCAATGGCATTGAATAGAGCGGTTCCCATGATTTCGAGATTACTTGCGTCGATCCTGCTTCTGAGCATCTCTCTTACGGGGAATGCACATGCTGACGACGTGGGAAAAACGCCCAAGGGCGTCATAGAACTGTTCGTATCGCAAGGCTGTATGTCATGCGTGGCGGCAGACCGAGCCATGAGTTATCTTGCCGTCCAGCAGGATATCGTCGCGCTCGCCTATCATGTCGATTACTGGAACTACCGCGGTTGGACTGACCCTCTGAGCAGGCCGGAGAACTCAAACCGTCAATATGGCTATGCTCATACGCTGGGGCGCAGCGGCGTCTATACGCCGCAAGCCATTCTCAACGGACGCGAGCAGCAGAAGGGCACAGACGTCGCCGTGCTGAACAAGCGCCTGGATGTGATGCGTGCAAGAGGCAGCGGTCTCCACGTTCCGATCCGCGCCGTCAGCCGTGGCGGCAAACTCAAGATCACGGTGGGCGAAGGATCAGGCGAAGCGGATATCGTCGTCGTTTATTTCCGCAAGCGGCAGGACATGGAAATCACCAAGGGCACCAATGAGGGCCAGAAGGTCTCCAACTGGAACAGCGTAACAGATGTCCAGACCGTCGGCGTGTGGAGCGGCGAAGAGACGAAGCTTGTCTTGCCGTCAAAGGTAATGGGTGAAGACAAGAGCGACGGTTGCGCTATTCTCGTTCAAATGCGGGGTCCAAACGGCGAACCCGGCGCAATCCTCGGCGCAACCATACTTACCGCCAAGCAAAGTTCCTGAAGTGACTGCCAAGGCTTGAAAACCGGCGGTCCGATCCAGAACATTGGGGGGCTGGGGGTAAGGGGTCAATGCGCCAGACCGGACCATTGGCGCCAGGCGCCAACCGGAAACTCAATGTCGTCTCTAATTGGGGCGCTCTTTTGACCAAAATACGGCACGCCCCAAAATCTCATTTTGTCGACCCTAAGCGACTGTAAATTCAGGATTTTACTGGCGCCCTTGCATTTTTTTCAGGCTCCGGCAAACTGTCGCTCGCCTGTCATAATGAAAGGACGAGGAGCGCCTATGACCGATTTTCCGCGTGACGATGAGAACCGTATGGAAAGCGGCGTGGCCTCAGTCGTCGATCTGCGGGAATACAAGAAAAGCCGAGACCCGCTTCCCGTCACATTCCACCGGCGTGAACTCGATGCCATACTCTGGGTCTATGGCCGCATGGTGGGTGACGGTGAATGGCGTGACTATGCAATCGACCACACGAGGGAAAAAGCGGTCTTTTCAGTATTCAAGCGCTCAGGTGAACTGCCGCTGTATCGGATAGAGAAAAATCCGAAACTCGCGGCAAAACAAGGTGCCTTCAGCGTGGTCAATACGGCAGGCATGGTGCTGAAGCGTGGCCACGAGATCAAGCAGGTGCTGAAGGTTTTTGACAAGGTCTTGAAGCTGATCGATTGATGCGTCGGCAAAACATCGTCGCTGCAGGATGGAACCGGGCACCGGACTCTTTGGTCATCCACTCAACATTCACCCTCAGATAATATCTTCAATGATAGCCTGAGCAATGCCCAACCGCTGTTCCAGCCGAGGATCGACCTTGACTTGCGGCAAAAACCTTTTAATAGCAGGCAGCGAAAGGAAACCGCGCATGCGCTCGATAGCTGCTGCATCTGCCGAATATTGTCACCTGGCACTGTGTGTCCGGGCAATTTCTGCGGTTTCCAATTCATCCAAGACCACGGCCAAAACGACGACGAAAACCGTC
Organism: Agrobacterium sp. ES01; assembly: GCF_050320885.1. Taxonomy (NCBI): domain Bacteria; kingdom Pseudomonadati; phylum Pseudomonadota; class Alphaproteobacteria; order Hyphomicrobiales; family Rhizobiaceae; genus Agrobacterium; species Agrobacterium sp. ES01. Next base: position 94,531 of record NZ_JBNQTH010000006.1, on the reverse strand, counting down.
TGACGTCTCTGGCCAACCGCTCTCTCCCCGGCAAGGCCGGGGACAAGGTCGCTGCATCCCTGCAGCACCCCCTCACCACCGCGGAGAGAAAGAAAGAGAGCAGTTTATCATGGGTTTCAAAGTTGCAGTCGCAGGCGCCACCGGCAATGTCGGTCGCGAAATGCTGAACATTCTGGCCGAGCGCGGTTTCCCGGCTGACGAGGTCGTGGCACTTGCCTCCGCGCGCTCGCAAGGCACAGAAGCATCCTTTGGCGACAAGACGCTGAAGGTCCAGAATCTGGAGAACTACGACTTTTCCGACACCGACATCTGCCTGATGTCGGCTGGCGGCGATGTCTCCAAGAAGTGGTCGCCAAAGATCGGTGCCCAGGGCTGCGTTGTCATCGACAACTCTTCTGCCTGGCGCTACGACGCAGACGTTCCATTGATCGTACCGGAAGTAAACCCGGACGCCATCAAGGACTTCACCCGCCGCAATATCATTGCCAACCCGAACTGCTCGACAGCCCAGCTTGTCGTAGCGTTGAAGCCATTGCACGATGCCGCCAAGATCAAGCGTATCGTGGTCTCCACCTACCAGTCGGTCTCTGGTGCCGGCAAGGAAGGCATGGATGAGCTGTTCTCCCAGACACGCGCCGTCTTCGTCGCCGATCCGATCGAATCGCGGAAATTCACCAAGCGCATCGCCTTCAACGTGATCCCACACATCGATTCCTTCATGGAAGACGGCTACACCAAGGAAGAGTGGAAGGTTCTGGCCGAGACCAAGAAGATGCTCGATCCGAAGATCAAGGTCACCTGCACTGCTGTGCGTGTCCCGGTTTTCATTGGCCATTCGGAATCGGTCAATATCGAATTCGAAAACGAAATGACCGCCGATCAAGCCCGCGACATCCTGCGCGAAGCACCCGGCTGCCTCGTCATCGACAAGCACGAAGACGGCGGCTACATCACGCCTTACGAATGCGCGGGCGAAGACGCGACTTACATCTCGCGGATTCGCGAAGACGCGACTGTCGAAAACGGCCTCAACATCTGGGTCGTCTCAGACAACCTTCGCAAGGGCGCTGCACTGAATGCAATTCAGATCGCCGAACTGCTTGTGAACCGCGGACTGATCAAGCCAAAGAGCCAGGCCTGAGCCATTGGAACCCCGGACCCCTTCTGGGAGACCGGGGTTTTCCATCACGTGGACACGCGCAATAAGCTGACTATTCAAGACCACGTGATCAGATCCCTGCATTTTAAACGTGTATTTGAATTCGCTGATCGTTCTCACTAATGTGACAAACAGCCTTCGACGGATATCTGTCGGGCATTTTCCAAACTGACAAACAGGTCGAGTGACCGGGAGCTTTTATGCGGATTGCAAAAACGGCGGCAGCAACACTGCTCATCACAGGGAGTTTCCTCGCGTCCGCATCAGGTCTGCTCGCCGCCCAGTGCGGCAATACCTCTGCTGGGTTCTCGAACTGGGTCGAGCAGTTCAAGGTTGAAGCGGTCAGCAAGGGACTGAATGCCCGGCTGGTCGATCAGGTCATGTCAACCGTCAACTATAACAGGCCGACAATCAGCGCAGACCGGGGCCAGAAAAGCTTCAAGCTGTCCTTTGACAGCTTCATGAAGAAGCGCGGCGGATCAACCATCATTTCAAAGGGCAAGCGGATGAAGAGCGCAAACGCGGCGCTGTTCTCCCGCATCGAAAAACAGTATGGCGTGCCAGCCGGTCCACTGATTGCTATCTGGGGCATGGAAACAGGGTTTGGCGGCTTCCTGGGCAACCAGCACACGCTCTCTGCCGTTGCCACGCTCTCCTATGACTGCCGCCGCAGTGCGTTCTTTACCGACCAGCTCTATGCAGCAATCCAGCTCGTCGGCGACCGTTCGCTCAGCCTCCAGGCACGCGGTGCAGCCCATGGTGAAATCGGCCAGACACAGTTTCTGCCGCGCAACGTCGTCAAATTCGGCGTCGACGGTGATCGCGATGGTCGCATTGATCTCGTGAGGTCGCGTGCAGACGCGCTAGCCTCCACGGCGAATTTCCTGCGTGGCCACGGGTGGCGTGCCGGCGCCGGCTATCAGCCTGGCCAGCCGAATTTTGCAGCTTTACAGGGCTGGAATGCCGCAACGGTGTATCAGCAGGCCATCGCCTATATCGGCGCACAAATCGACGGCAACTGATCAGCTAAAACTGTCGCGACCGCTTAGAGATAAAGGCGCCCGAAATCTTTGGTTTCGGGGTCCATGATCCAGAGTTCGCCATTGGAAATGTCGAACCAGGCGCCGTGGATCTTAAGCTTTCCACGCTCTTCCAGAATCTTCACGCAAGGGAAGGTCCGCAGGTTCTCGATGGAATTCCGGATCGACACCCGCTCCAGCGCCGTCTGTCGTTCGCCGGGCGTCATATTGGAATTGCCATTGATCTGCGCGGCGGCGGGCTTGACCAGATTCATCCATTTTCCGATGAAATCACCGGGCGAGAGAGGCTCCGCATTCGGATCGAGCGCTGCCTGAATACCGCCGCAACGACCATGTCCCATGACAATGATATCGCGCACCCTCAGGGACTGGACAGCAAATTCCAGTGCAGCCGAGGTGGAGTGATACTGGCCATCAGGCTCATACGGCGGTACCATGTTGGCGACGTTGCGCACAACGAATAGTTCCCCCGGCCCGGCGTCGAAGATTGTCTCAGGCGCGGCGCGTGAATCACAGCATGCGACCACCAGCGTATGAGGCTTCTGACCATTTTTCGCCAAAGTGCTATAGCGCTCACGCTCGTCGGTGTAACGACCGGTCATGAAGTTGCGATAGCCATCGAGGAGTGCATTCGGAAACTGCTTCATGAGTTTTCGATTAAACTGACTAGGTCGTCATGGCAACATAGTTTCGACGAGAGGCGGGCTCACGGACCGCTCGCGGGTGTCGATCCGTGGACAGCTTCTCACAATTGACCAAAGAGACTATAAGAAATCAGAAATATTCAACCAGAGCAAATTTCCGGCCATCGCTATGTTAAGTACATTAAATTGAAAACATTTCTGCGCAATGTCCGTGACAAACCAATAGTCCTCGGGAGGGCACATCAGCATGGCCGCGAGCAAAAAGTCGAAACGTGACAATCTACACGAGAGCGCCCGGCAGATCGCCACGGCCATAGGGGAGCCCTTTCTCGATCCTTCGACCTTGTTCGAACGTGCCAGCAATGACGACATGGAGCGTTACACACCTGAAATGCTCGCCTTTTCAGCGCTTCGTGCAGCGCAGGATCTGGCGTCGTGGGATGGCAATGCACCGCAAATCAACATAGCCTCGATCACGGGTGTCGAACCGGATGGCGTTCCGGTCACGGTCTTGTCGGTCACAGATATCAACAAGCCGTTCCTTTACGATTCGGTGATGGGCGAGGTGACGAGCAGTCATCGCGATATTTTCCTCGCCGTTCATCCAATCTTGCCGGCAAGCGAGGCCCGCAACGCCAAGCTGGAAGCGCCGGCCGACAGCCCAAGCGGTGCCATTCGGATAAGCTATATCCAGCTTCATCTTGCACCGCTGGACGCCCAGCAAAGCGAGGCACTGATTGGCCGCCTCCGCACCGTCCTCTCCCAGGTCGATATTGCAGCAACAGACTGGAAGCCCATGCTGGCAACGCTCGATGGAGCGATGCAGGATCTCGAAAGCCTTCCATCCACACGCCGCAAGCGAGAGCGCGACGAAGCGCTTTCGTTTCTTGACTGGCTGCGAAAGGACAATTTCACCTTTCTGGGAATGCGCGAATATATCTATTCGGGCGAAGGCGCCGATGCGAAGATAGAGCGCGGCAAGGGAAGGGGCCTCGGCATCCTGGCCGATCCGGATGTTCTGGTGCTTCGGCAGGGAAAAAATGCCGTCACCACGACACCGGAAATTCTGGCCTTCCTGCAGGGGACCGATTTCCTCATCGTCACAAAAGCCAATGTCAAATCCGTCGTCCATCGCCGCGCCTATATGGATTATGTCGGCGTGAAACGCTTCAATGCCGACGGCAAGGTAATCGGCGAGCTGCGCATCGTCGGCCTCTTTACCGCCACTGCCTATACGCATTCCCTCAACCAGATCCCGCTCTTGCGCGCCAAGGCAGAGAAGGTCACCGATCATTTCGGTTTTGATCCACGAAGCCATTCTGGCCGCATTCTGCAAAACACACTCGAATCCTACCCTCGCGACGATCTCTTCCAGATCGATGTGGATCTGATGATTCGCTTCTGCGAGCAGATCATGGATCTGAGCGAGCGGCCGCGTGTTCGCGTCTTGCCGCGCATCGATCATTTCGACAGATTTGTGTCCCTGATCGTCTATGTGCCGCGCGAAGACTATAATTCGACGGTGCGTGAGAAGCTTGGCGACTACTTCGCAGCGATCTATGACGGCCATGTTTCAGCCTACTACCCGGCATTTCCCGAGGGCGGTGTTGCACGTGTCCACTTCATCATCGGTCGCTCCAGCGGCAGGACACCCCGTATTCCGCAGGTCAAACTGGAACAGGCCGTTCTTGAGATCACCACCCGCTGGGAAGACCGTTTTGCAAGCCTCGCCGGGATCAATACGCCAGACGTCAAGATCAGCAGCGCCTATCAGGATGCCTTCGAACCTGAGGAGGCGGTTGCCGATCTTCACCATGTCAGAGCCTGCCTGCATGGTTCTGCCATCAGCATTGCCTTCCATGAGCGGCAGAGCGAAAACGGTTCGGCGCTTTACCTGAAGATCTTCCACGCTGGCGAACATCTGCCGCTATCGCGCCGCGTCCCACTGCTCGAAAATCTCGGCTTCAACGTCATCAGCGAGCGCACATTCGATATTGGCGCGGTCCCTGAGGATGGCGAGCACCGTCTGGTTATCTTGCATGACATGGAGCTTCAACTTCAGGGCGGAAAGCCTTTCTCTTTCAAGACCCAGGCCCCTATCGTTGAAGAAGCATTCCTTGCCGCCTATAACGGCGTGGTGGACAACGACACCTTCAACCGGCTGGTATTGTCCGCCGGTTTGACAGCGCGGGAAGTCACCGTCCTCAGAGCCTATGCAGCCTATTTGCGCCAGAGCGGCATCGTCTATTCGCAAAGCTACATCGCCGATACCCTGAACAAGTATCCGGCTATAGCGACCTCGATCTTCGCATTGTTCCACGATAGCTTCGATCCCGAACTGGACGAGAAGAACCGGGCTCGTAAAGGCACCGACCACCACAAGATGATCGAGCAGAATCTTGCAGACGTGCCAAGCCTCGACGAGGATCGCATTCTGCGACGCTACGTGAATGCCATCGATGCGACGCTCAGGACCAACTATTTCCAGACAACCCCTGACGGCCTGTCAAAGGCCATGCTGGCATTCAAGTTTGATCCAAAGAGGCTGGAAGGCCTGCCCGATCCACGGCCCTTCCGTGAAATCTTCGTCTACGGTGTGGAGGTCGAAGGCGTTCACCTGCGCTTCGGCAAGGTCGCACGTGGCGGATTGCGCTGGTCTGACCGCGCTCAGGATTACCGCACGGAAGTCCTGGGGCTGGTAAAGGCTCAGCAGGTCAAGAACGCCGTCATCGTGCCTGTCGGCGCCAAAGGCGGCTTCTACCCGAAACAACTGCCCGTGGGCGGCAGCCGTGATGAATATCTGACGGCCGGCAAGGACGCCTACAAGACCTTCATCACCACACTGCTGTCCATCACGGACAATATCGTCGATGGCGAAGTTGTGCCGCCTGCAGACACAGTGCGCCTGGATGAGGACGATCCCTATTTCGTTGTAGCAGCGGACAAGGGAACCGCCACATTCTCCGATACGGCCAACGAACTGGCACGCGCTGCCGGTTTCTGGCTCGACGATGCCTTCGCCTCCGGTGGATCTGCCGGTTACGACCACAAGAAAATGGGCATCACGGCACGCGGAGCATGGGAAGCCGTCAAGCGGCATTTCCGTGAAATGAATGTCGACATTCAGACGACCCCGTTTACCGTCGTCGGCGTCGGCGACATGTCCGGCGACGTGTTCGGCAATGGCATGCTGCTGTCGGAGAAGATCCGGCTGATTGCCGCCTTCGACCATCGCGACATCTTTATCGATCCCGATCCGGATATTGCACGGTCCTTTGCCGAGCGGCAGAGGCTTTTCGATCTGCCCCGCTCGAGCTGGCAGGACTATGATCGCAAAGGTCTGTCGAAGGGCGCGATGATCATTTCACGCTCCGAGAAATCCGTAACGCTCACACCGCAGGCGGCAGCGGCCATCGGTCTCGACAAGACTATCGCATCGCCCTTCGAAATCATGACGGCCATCCTGAAGGCGCCGGTTGATCTCCTCTGGTTCGGCGGCATTGGCACCTACCTCAAGGCTGCGAGCGAGAATGATTCCGATGTTGGCGATCGCGCCAATGATGCAATCCGCGTTTGCGCAAGCGATGTGAACGCGAAGGTGATCGGCGAGGGAGCCAATCTCGGCGTTACCCAGAAGGGACGTATCGCCTTTGCCATGAAGGGAGGTCGATGCAATTCCGACGCCATCGACAATTCGGCCGGCGTGAATTCGTCTGACGTCGAGGTCAACATCAAGATCGCCTTTGCTTCGGCCATCACCCATGATCGATTGACCTTGCCCAAGCGCAACAAGCTTCTGGTCGAGATGACCGAGGATGTGGGCGAACTGGTGCTGCGCAACAATTATCTCCAGAGTCTGGCCATTTCGCTGATTGACGAGAAGGGCACCGATAATCGTGAAGAACTGAGCCGGCTCATGAACGTGCTCGAATCGTCAGGTCAGCTGAATCGCGAGATCGAGACACTACCGGGCGAGCAGGAACTGCACGAAAGATATGCGGCTGGCAAAAGCCTCACGCGACCGGAAATCGGTGTGCTCCTGTCCTATGCAAAGATCGTCCTTTTCGATCAGCTGGTCGCCAGCGGCTTGCCGGACGATCCCTATTGCATGACGTCGCTCATGAATTATTTCCCGACAAAGATGCGAAAGGCCTTCCCCGACGATATCGCAGGTCACCGTCTTCACCGGGAAATCATCGCAACGGTTCTGGCCAACCATGCCATCAATCGCGGTGGACCGGGCTTCATCGTCAAGATGAGCGATGCCACAGGTGCTCTGGCAGCCCAGGTGGTGAAGGCAGCCCTGCTCACGCGTGATGGCCTCGAACTGCCGGATATCTGGGACAGGATCGACGCACTGGATGCACAGATCCCAGGTGCCGTGCAAAACAGGCTCTACGCAAAAGTGACTGACGTCTACACAGACGTCACCCGTCTTTTGCTGGAGACCGACGGTGCCACCGGGGATATCGCAACAGCCCTGGAGCGCATCAAGTCAGCTGTGAAGGCCCTGAAACAGACCGTGACCAAGATCATGCCGGAAGGACTGCGTCTGGCGACCGAAAGCCAGATCGCTGAACTGGTGGCAGCCGGAGCTCCAGTCGATATTGCCACTGAAGTAACCGGTTTGAGGCTGCTGTCTCTGGTTCCCGAAGCGATGCAAATCGTGGATGAAACCGGTGCGCAGCTTGCCCGTGTCGTCGAAAGCTATTTTGCCGTCAGCGAGCTGTTCCGCGTCAGCGATGTCTTGAGAGCTGCCGAGCGGATTACCACGACCGATCATTATGACAGCCTTGCACTGACACGCAGCATCGACCAGATCGCGTCCGCACGGCGCAATATCGTCATTTCGGCTCTGTCCAAACACGGCGACGAGCGCGAACCGGTCAAAGCCTGGCGCGCCGACGATGAGGCGCGGATGGACAAGATCGCAGTCGAACTGGCGAATATCAGCGAAGGCGGGGAGCCCAGCCTGTCACGCATCACGGTTGCTGCGGGCCTGCTCACCGATCTTGCACATGAAAGGACAAAGTGACACTGTCGCCATCGGTTAAAACCGTAGGTAAAATCAGTGAATGACTAATGTTGTATCGGCGGGTCAGCCGCGAAAAGCGGCTGACAGAGGCGTCATAGGCTGGATGCTGTTCGACTGGGCGGCGCAACCTTTTTTCACCGTGGTCACGACATTTATTTTCGGACCTTATTTCGTCTCCCGCATGACCTCGGACCCCGTGTCCGCACAGGCAAGCTGGAGCAATATGGCCACCATTTCCTCCATCATTATTGCCTTGCTGGCCCCTGTTCTCGGTTCGATCGCCGACAGATCGGGAAGCCGAAAACCATGGATCGCGTTCTTTGCGGTGGCAAAGATCATCAGCCTTTGCCTGCTCTGGACCGCAGCACCCGGATCGCCTGTGATTATTCCGCTGATCCTGATGATAGTGGCGTCGATCTCGGCCGAGTTCTCCATCGTCTTCAATGACTCGATGATGCCGCGCCTGGTCAGTTCGGAAGATGTCGGGCGCATTTCCAATATCGCCTGGGGCATGGGCTATCTCGGCGGTATCATTGTCCTGATCGGCGTTGTGCTCTTCATCGCAGCAAACCCGGACACTGGCCTTACTCTGCTGGGCCAGCGTCCGCTCTTCGGCCTCGATCCGGTAGCCGGAGAGGATGCTCGCATTACCGGGCCACTCTCGGCCATGTGGTATTTTATCTTCATACTTCCGATGTTCTTCTTCACACCGGATGCAAAGCGTGGATTGCCGCTGGGCCAAGCCGTCAGATCCGGCTTCGGCGATCTCAAGGCCACCCTGCACGAGCTGAAGACAAGACCGGCCATCACCCGCTTCCTGATCGCGCGCATGATCTACCAGGACGGCGTGAACGGTTTGCTTATCCTCGGAGGCGTCTTTGCCGCTGGCATGTTCGGCTGGTCGACGATGGAGATTGGCGTCTACGGCATTATTTTGAACGTCGTCGCCATTGGTGGCTGTATCGGTGCCGGCTATATCGACCGCGGCTTCGGATCCAAATTCACCGTGGTGATGAGCCTTGTACTATTGCTCATCGCAACCGTCGGCATCATCTCGACGGGACCGGGTTTCACACTCTTCGGCGCGCTGGAATTTAACGATACGGGATCGGTGGGGCTGTTCTCAACAGCGGCGGAAAAGGCCTATATCTTCTTCGGTACACTTGTCGGCCTTGCATTCGGACCCGTTCAGGCCTCATCGCGGTCTTATCTCGCTCGCAGTGTGAGCATCGAGGAAGCCGGCCGATATTTCGGCATCTACGCGCTGTCCGGCCGAGCCACAAGTTTCATGGCGACGCTCAGTTTTTCCATACTGACCTACTGGAGCGGATCAGCCCGGGTGGGCATGGCTAGCATGATCTTCTACCTGGCGGTCGGTCTCTTCATCCTCGCCCGGACACCTTACCCGGCTTCCGATGCTGACCGGTCCATCTGACCGGCCGGCATCGGATAGAGACAAAAGGCTCTAGTGGCGGAAATGCCTGACGCCTGTGAAGACCATGGCAACGCCATGCTCATCGGCAGCGGCAATCACCTCTTCATCACGCATCGAACCACCCGGCTGAATGACAGCAGTGGCGCCGGCAGCAATGGCTGCCAGAAGGCCGTCTGCAAACGGGTAGAAGGCCTCTGACGCCACAGCAGATCCCTTCGTCAACGGCTCTGGCAATCCAAGAGCCTTGGCGGCATCCTCCGCCTTCATCGCCGCAATCCGGGCGGAATCGACGCGGCTCATTTGACCGGCACCGATACCGGCGGTCTGTCCGCCCTTGGCGTAGATCACCGCATTGGACTTCACATGCTTTGCAATCTTGAAGGCGAACTTCATGTCCTCAAGCTCGGTCTCGGTCGGCGCGCGCTTGGTCACCACCTTCAGATCCAGATCCTCAACAACCGCATTGTCGCGGGACTGCACCAGAAGCCCGCCGGAGACCGTTTTGGCTGTCAATCCGGCAGCCCGTGGATCGGGCAGGGCACCAACGCGCAGCAGCCGAAGATTGGGCTTCTTGGCAATGATCGCCCGTGCAGCATCATCGATCTCCGGAGCGATGATGACTTCGGTGAAGAGCTTGACGATTTCCTCGGCAGTCGCCGCATCGAGCGTCTGGTTGAGTGCGACAATACCACCGAATGCCGAAACGGAATCGCAGGCCAGCGCCCGCTTATAGGCCTCAACAAGGCTTGAACCGGTCGCCACACCGCAAGGGTTCGCATGCTTGATGATAGCGCAGGCCGGTGCGTTTTCCGGCAGGAACTCCGCTACAAGTTCATAGGCCGCGTCGGTGTCGTTGATATTGTTGTAGGAGAGCTGCTTGCCCTGCAAAAGTTCAGCCGTCGCAACGCCCGGGCGCTGGTCCCCGTTTACGTAAAAGGCAGCGCTCTGATGCGGGTTTTCGCCATAACGCATCTTTTCCTTCAGTGCACCACCGACAACCCGGTATGCCGGCGTATCGATCATCAGTGCGTCGGCAAACCAGTTTGAAATCATCGCGTCATAGGCAGCTGTGCGCGCAAACGCCTTTGCAGCAAAACGCTGGCGCAGGGCATAACTCGTCTGGCCTTCATCGGCCTGAAGCGCTTCCAGCAATTCGGCATAGTCGGACGGATCGGTAATGGTGGTCACATAGGCATGGTTCTTTGCCGAAGCGCGGATCATCGCCGGACCGCCAATGTCGATGTTCTCGACAGTCGTTGGATAATCGCCGCCGGCAGCGCGAACCTGTTCGAAAGGGTAAAGGTTGATCACGGCCAGATCGATGGCATCGATACCGTGTTCCTTCATCGCAGCAACATGGTCTTGATCATCACGAATGGCCAAGAGACCGCCATGAACATTCGGATGAAGCGTCTTGACGCGACCGTCCATGATTTCCGGGAAACCCGTCACCTCGGAGACATCGGTCACCTCAAGGCCAGCCTTTGCGATTTCCTTATGGGTGCCACCGGTGGACAGCAACCGCACACCAAGTGCGCTCAATGCCTTCGCCAGATCCACAATTCCGGATTTATCCGACACCGACAGCAATGCCGTGCGGATCTTTACCTTTTCGGGAATAGGCGTTTTCTTGGAAACGACGGCCATGGCGATGCTCCGATTGCATGAGGGGGATCAAGCCCAGACAGGCTTTTGCCCGCGCCCTAGCATAGCTTTACGCCGGAGGAAACTATTCTTGGCCTCCGACGGGACGCCCATCCGTTCGAAATGCGCTCGGCGATCAGGAATGGTAGGTGAGAAACCAGCGAATCTCGGCACCATCGAATGGGAATTCGATCTGTTGCGACGGTCGAACGCCGGAGCTATCGGCGAAGAAGATATCTTCGGTGATCTCAAGCTCACCCACCGGCGTGGTGAATGTCCAGCTATCGCCGTCAGGGGCCTCCATGCGGATCGTACCGCCGTCGACCTGCGAGAGCGCGATTATCGGATGAATATGGAAGCGCGCCACAGCAGGCTGCGGAACCACGCCCGTTGCAGGCTCACCATCAGGCAAAAGAATTCGATCGCGACCAACGACTTTCTTGCCATCGGCACTCATGCGGATCTCGCGCTCGTGTATGACGCCGAAGGGATGCACATAGCCGTCATGACTGGCCACAAGCCGGTCGCTGCCGTCACTGCCTGCACTGCGCGCAATCTTGACCTCACGCACGCCGTTGCTGAACACGGGCCCAAGGAAGGGCGATCCGGAAATCCGGCTGGACGCTCTGTCGGCCAGAATAACGGTGGAATGCGCGGCAGTTTCCCGCGCAATGCGCTGCAACCTCGCGCTGGCAAACCGGGGCGACCCGGAATTGACGATGAAACGGTGCCTGCCTGAAGACAGCTCGAATGACAGACAACCCGCATGGGCTGTTCTGGAGAGTTGCGGCGAGAGCGGCTTTCCACCATCGACAATGATCACTGTGTCGCCAGCAGCCAGTCGTTGGTACTGAGAGTGGGGCAGGGCCTTGAACGGCTGGCCAGCAGTCTCGTCATATCGAAGGACGGACATCAAATCATGCGCAAGTGTTGAACTCGCGCCATTGAACAGTGCCAGATCTCCACCTTGGTGGCGGAAGAAGCGGATCGCCGGAAAGATACGATCAATCGCCGGTATGAGCTTGATCGGAACGTCGTGGCCCAGATTGATATAGGTCTGTCGGAGCGGCAAGAGATCAAAAAGCAGCTCGACGGCTGTTTGCGGATTGCGCGAGATGTGGCCACCATCTGGCAGGATCTGCCGCTCTAGCTCACGGTCCAATGCGTGAGCAGCACGAGTGATCGCCGACGCCCGCGTGTCCATCGAAATGGACGCCATCGCAAGTGCAATTCGGATCCTGAGCCTGACAAATCCGTCCGGTGCATGTTTTACTTGAGAGCGAAGATAGGCGACCTGGAAATCCAGGCTGGTCAGAAAGCGGCGGTGAAACCCGCCATCCGCATCGTGAAGCACGATTGGCGAATGCGACAACCAGGCAACGACCCGCTGTGCAACAATTTCCAGATCCCAGGCAAGACCACGAACGCGCCTTCCATGCAATTCGATCCAGTCGTCGACGATCAGCCGCACATTGGCACAACTCTCCGACGTCTTGTCTGCACGAACATGACGCAACCAGCCGAAAGCATGCAGCCGTTCTTCGAAGATCATCGAGGGCAGTTCAACCCGAAAAGGCGAACCCCCTCCGACATCCAGCACGCGACCGGCTAGCGGAAAGCGACCTGCCAAAATTTCTTCGGCAACATACGGATCGACGGTTCTAAGATCGGTGGGCGCGACGATGAGACGGCGTGCGTTTCCGGTAAAAGGTCGCAGCAATGCCAGGCGCCGCGATGAGATCCAGCTGCGCAGTTTCCGGTTTGCCTCTGTCACATAAAGCGAGATCAATCGCCTATGCTCCTGTCGTGCCCACTTCCAACGAAGCCGTCACCCCGCAAGATATGGAAATCTGCGAAGAAAACGCGCTCCAAGGAGCAACAACTGGCATGCATGCTATGACACAACTCATGAAGCGTTATCAGAATGTCCTCCCTCGACGGCTTTTCGAAAAGCAGCTTTCCGCGCCGAAACATTCCTGCAATCGGGACAATATTCCAATTTAACGAACGCTTATATTAAAATCTTATTAGTTTTTGCGAATCACGCAGGCGTAGAAGCCGTCCATACCACTCGAAAGGTGGTCATCTGATGGCAGCATCGCCGGCGTCGTGCGGAACTCGCCGAGTGAAGTGATCGCTTCTTCAAGGCCCGGCCAATCCTCCTTATGGATGGCAACTCGCTGCAGATCAGCTCGCTGATCGAGCACGCGGGCGACAACGTCCTCACCTTCCTTTGGATCCAGTGAGCAGTTGGAAAACACCAGGGTGCCACCGGAATTGACAAGGTCGGCAGCCTTCAGAAGAAGCCTCTCCTGGACACCGGCCAATTTCTCGATGTCAGCCGTGCTCTTCGTCCACAACACGTCAGGATGCCGACGGGTCGTTCCCGTAGAAGAGCATGGAGCATCCAGCAAAACGGCATCAAAAAGACCGTCTGGTTCATAATCCATCAGGTTCGTCTTGATGCAGTCGGCTTCAAATCCGAGCCTTGCAAGGTTGCTGCGAAGACGATCGAGCCTGTTCGGGGATTGTTCGACAGCAGTCACAGCGGCACCGGCCATGACAAGCTGCGCGGTCTTGCCGCCGGGCGCGGCGCAAAGATCGGCAACACGCTTGTCGGAAATATCGCCAAACAGCTTTGCCGGGATCGTCGCAGCTGCATCCTGAACCCACCAGTCACCGGCCTCGAAACCCTCAATCAGCGGAATAGCCCCTCTGAACGCGGGCAGGCGGACGCTGCCGGTAGGCAGAACCCGGCCCTCGAGCTTGGCAGCCCAGACTGCCGGGTCGCCCTTTACTGTCAGGTCAATGGCCGCGGGATGGAGTTGAGCCTCGGAGATCGCCCGGGCATCCTCTTCGCCATAAATCTCGACAAGCCGTGCGAAAAACCATTGCGGAATGCAATTAATGCCGGCGGCCTGCTCAAGCAGATCCTCCTTTTCGCGACCGACACGACGCAAAATCGCGTTGACCAGCTTGGCGAAGCGCCGGCTGCGCGGATCGCGATTGGCCAGTTCGACTGCGATATCGACAGCTGAATGGTCGGGAACATCGAGATAAAGGATCTGAACGGCGCCAACCACCATCAACTCGTGAAGCGACCGCGCGCCCTGCGGCAGCGGCGATTGCAGCAACGACGACAGCATGGCCTCTATCCGCAAGCGATAGCGCAATCCGGTCTGCACAATGGCGCGGACCAGACCACGGTCGGCTTCATTCAGCGCGATGTAGGCGGGGTTTCCATGCTCGGCGTCCAGCATGCCATCAAGCGGGGTCTTCCGGTCAACGACGGCCGCGAGGATCTTGGCCGCGGCGGCACGCGCCTCCATGCCAGGCTTCGCAGGAGGGGATCTGAAACCACCCTCACCACGGTTTCCTTGTTTTCTGGCATCGCCGTTGCGGTTGTTTGTCAATGTCAAGACCAGGGACCTTTACGCGGTTGGGAGCTACCGCGGCCCCAGCCAACATTGGGTACAGAGCGCGATTTGCGCGCGGGCTTAGCAGGTGGCGCCGATGGCGTCGACCCCTGACCCATCTCCTGCGCCATGCCCTGAAGCGCTGCGATGCGGTTTTCCGTATTCGGATGGGTTGAAAAGAGATTATCCATTCGTTCGCCACTCAGCGGATTGATAATGAACATGTGCGCGGTCGCCGGATGCCGTTCGGCATCAGGATTATGGATCTGCGATGCATCTCCGGCGATCTTGCCCAGTGCTGAGGCGAGCCACAGAGGATTGCCGCAGATTTGAGCACCGCGCTTGTCAGCGGCATATTCGCGCGTGCGGCTGATCGCCATCTGCACCAGCATGGCGGCAAGCGGCGCCACGATCATCGCCAGAAGAATGCCCACAAACCCGAACGGATTGTTGCGATCGTCGCGAGAACCACCAAAGAAGAATGCAAAATTTCCGAGCATGGAAATCGCACCCGCAAGCGTGGCTGTAATCGTCATGGTCAGCGTATCGCGGTTCTCCACATGGGCAAGTTCATGCGCCATGACGCCCGCGACTTCATCCGGAGACAGTCGGCGAAGAAGCCCTGTCGATGCGGCCACTGCGGCGTTTTGCGGGTTGCGACCGGTGGCAAAGGCGTTCGGCTGGGGGCTGTCGAAAACAAAGACCTTCGGCATCGGCAGGCCGGCGTTGGCCGTCAGCCTCTGGATCATCTGATAGAATTCTGGCGCAGATCGCTCATCCACTTCCTGCGCATGATAGGCCTTCAGGACCATGCTGTCCGAATTCCAATAGGAATAGAAGTTCATACCAGCCGCGATCACAAGAGCGATCAACATGCCGCTTTGCCCGCCGATCATATAGCCAACCCCCATGAAAAGCGCCGTCATGAAGGCAAGCAACATCGCGGTCCGAATTGTATTCATGGCCTGTCTCCATTCTCAACGGCCTTGCTTTGCAAGGATCAGACTCCTATGTGCCTGTGCTATAAGATGTAAATCCGAACTTGTTTTTTCAATATTCGCGGAGCGGGAGACGATGACCGACGCTAACTTTGACAAGCAGACAGCCGATGCGCCCGCCGAAAAGCCCGAGAAAGTGCTTTCCGCCGCAGCCAGGCGCGCATTGGCAGAAGCCGAAGAGCGACGATTGAATTCTCCAGAGGTCGAGCCGCCCCAGGAACTCGGTGGGCGTGGCGGCAAAGACCCGGCACGCTTCGGCGATTGGGAGATCAAAGGCCGCGCCATAGACTTTTGATCTGAATTAATTCCTGTTGAATTGGAATTAATTAAGGAATATGATCCTATCATGTTTCTTCGTCCACCATATCTTTTGACTCTGGTCTCAGTAATGGCCGTTCACCTGCCCACGGCATCCGCACGGCAGGGCGTCATCGCAGGACCCGTAGAAGCTGAGATCATCCGGGTTATCGATGGCGACACCGTTCTGGTTGCAGCCAAGCCCTGGCCGTCCCAGAGAATTACAACCTATGTGCGGCTACGCGGGATCGATGCGCCGGAGATGAAAGATCGTTGCCCGGCAATGAGAGACGCCGCCCATCGGGCCCACGAGGCACTCAGCAACCTGCTGCAAAACAGCCCATCAATATTCCTGACAGAGATATCAGGCGACAAATATTATGGGCGGATACTCGCAGATGTGAGGCTCCCCAATGGCGACGATCCAGCCGACAAATTGATGCAATCAGGCCTTGTCGTTCGCTATGATGGTGGGAAGAAGATCAGGCCGATCTGCCCGCAAACCCAATGACCAAAGAAAAAGTCCCCGCCTTTACCCAGCAGGGACTTCATGGATCTGGCCAGAGCTTTATCGCTCAGCTTGCGCGGTTCTGCCGATTGGCGATCAGATCGTCGACCACAGCCGGATCCGCAAGTGTCGACGTATCGCCCAAGGCGCCGAAATCGTCCTCGGCAATCTTGCGCAAGATACGCCTCATGATCTTCCCGGAGCGGGTCTTGGGCAGGCCCGGCGAGAACTGGATCTTGTCCGGTGTTGCAATCGGCCCGATTTCATTGCGGACATGGCGAACGAGATCCTGGCGCAGCGCATCATCGCCTTCGTGATCCCCCATCAGCGTCACGTAGCAGTAAATGCCCTGACCTTTGATCGCATGCGGATAACCCACAACTGCGGCTTCTGAAACCATCTCATGGGACACAAGTGCCGATTCGACTTCCGCAGTGCCAAGACGGTGACCTGAAACATTGAGCACGTCATCGACGCGTCCGGTGATCCAGTAATAGCCGTCCTCATCTCTGCGGCAGCCATCACCGGTGAAATATTTCCCTTTATAGGCCGAGAAATAAGTCTGGATGAAGCGCTCATGGTCGCCATAGACGGTGCGCATCTGGCCTGGCCAACTGTCGGCGATACAAAGATTACCGTCGGTAGCGCCTTCCAGAAGATGGCCTTCATTGTCGACGAGTTCCGGCTTTACCCCGAAGAAGGGAAGGGTCGCAGAGCCGGGCTTTAGATCGGTTGCACCGGGCAGCGGGCTGATCAGGATACCGCCCGTCTCCGTTTGCCACCAGGTATCGACGATCGGCGATTTCTGCTCGCCCACCACGTTGTAATACCATTCCCAGGCTTCCGGATTGATCGGTTCGCCCACGGAACCGAGCAGGCGCAGGCTGGCCCGTGATGACCGTTTGACGAAATCGTCGCCAGCGCCCATCAGCGCACGAATGGCGGTCGGCGCGGTATAGAAAATATCGACCTTATGCTTGTCGACGATTTCCCAGAACCGTCCCTGATTGGGGAAATTCGGCACGCCCTCGAACATGACAGTCGTCGCCGCATTCGCAAGCGGCCCGTACACGATGTAGGAATGACCGGTCACCCAGCCGACATCGGCCGTGCACCAGTAGATCTCACCGTCTTTGTAATCGAAGACATATTGGTGCGTCATCGATGCATAGACGAGGTAACCACCGGTCGTGTGCAGCACACCCTTCGGCTTGCCGGTCGATCCCGATGTGTAGAGAATGAAGAGCGGATCCTCCGCATTCATTTTCACAGGCGGGCATTCCGGCTCCACCTTGGCGATTGCCTCGTGGTACCAGATGTCTCGACCGCGCGCCCATTCGATCTTTCCACCGGTACGGCGCACCACCAGCACATTGCTTACGGTGACATATTGCTTTGCCGCGATATGGATCGCCTTGTCGGTGTTTTCCTTGAGCGCAATAGGCTTGCCGCCACGCACACCCTCGTCACAGGTGATTACGAAGGTCGACTCGCAGTCGACAATACGACCTGCCAGCGCTTCTGGCGAAAACCCGCCGAAGACAACCGAATGAACAGCACCGATGCGCGAGCATGCCAGCATCGCATAAGCCGCTTCCGGGATCATTGGCATATAGATTGTGACCCGATCGCCCTTTTTGACGCCGTTTTCCTTCAGGACGTTCGCAAGACGGCAAACCTGCTCGTAGAGCTGATTATAGGTGATCTTCTTGTCGATATAGGGGTTGTCCCCCTCCCAGATGATCGCCGTCCTTTCGCCATGGGTTTCCAGATGGCGGTCGATGCAGTTGTAGGAAACGTTGGTCAGGCCGTCTTCGTACCATTTGATCGATACATCGCCCTCAAACGACGTATTCTTGACCTTCGTATAAGGCTTGAACCAGTCAATGCGCTTGCCATGCTCACCCCAGAATGCATCGGGATCGTCGATGCTGTCCTGATACCACTTGAGGTAAGTTTCCTTGTCGATCAAGGCGCGACTTTTAGCCGATGGAAGCACCGGATAGGTTTTGGCTGACATGAACTCCTCCTCATGTTGACGCGCGTCTTTATTATTTGAAGGCCTCCGCCCCCCAATTTGAGCCCATACATAGCAAATCAAAGCGCATGAGCAATTAGACAAAGGTCATTGCGGCTTCAGAGAATTGCAATTTACGTAAGTTACGGTTATATCCCCAACGAATTCCCGGAAATTGTGGTAGATTCCACGGCCCGCGAGCCCCGGCGCGGACGTCTAAGAGGACTATTGTAAATGGCTCAAACACTGCTCATGCCCAAGGCGACGGCTGTATGGTTGGTCGACAACACAGCACTTTCGTTCGATCAGATCGCCCAGTTCTGCAAGCTGCATCCACTTGAAGTGAAGGCAATCGCCGATGGCGAAGCGGCGCAGGGCATCAAGGGTCTCGATCCGATTGCGACCGGTCAGCTATCGCGCGATGAAATCAAGCGCGCCGAATCTGATACGAATCACAAACTCAAGCTCTCCGAGCCAAAGGTTCGCGTTCCGGATTCCAAGCGCCGTGGCCCGCGCTACACCCCGGTGTCCAAGCGTCAGGACCGACCGAATGCCATTCTCTGGCTGGTGCGCAACCATCCTGAACTCAAGGATGCGCAAATCTCGCGTCTGGTTGGTACAACCAAGAGCACCATCGAGCAGATTCGTGATCGGACCCACTGGAACTCGGCCAATCTCGCGCCAATGGATCCGGTAACGCTTGGCCTTTGCAGCCAGATTGATCTCGACCTGGAAGTCGAAAAGGCCTCCAAGGGCCGTCCGTTGCCGACCGAGGCAGAACTGGATGCGACGCTGCAATCGGCCAGCGACACAGAACACTATATCGGCAGTGATCATGGCGCAGAAGAGAAGGAAATCGATGCGGATGCGGTTTTCGCTAAGCTGAAGTCTCTCAAGTCCGATCAGCCTCAGGATGAAGACGAGGACTGATATCCTCCATTTGCTTTGAATTGATTGAAGGCCCCGGCAATATCAGTGCCGGGGCCTTATTGATATCACGCAGTCTCTGCCATTCCGTGCTGCTGGAGAACGGCAGTGATCTCGTCGAGAATCGCCGGATCGTCAATGGTCGCCGGCATCTTCCAGGGCAATCCATCGGCGATTTTCTGCATGGTTCCACGCAAGATCTTGCCGGAGCGGGTTTTCGGCAGCCGCTCGACAATCATCACATTCTTGAAGGCAGCCACCGGACCGATCTCGTCTCGAATGAGCTGTATGATTTCACGTGAAACGATCGCTTGGTCGCGCGAGACGCCCTTCTTCAACACAAGAAATCCGCAAGGGACCTGCCCCTTGAGCGAATCGGCGATGCCGACCACTGCACATTCCGCCACATCAGGATGCGTTGCCAGCACCTCCTCCATCGCACCGGTCGAGAGACGGTGACCCGCGCAATTGATGATGTCATCGGTTCGCGCCATGACGAACAGGTAACCGTCCTCATCGATCAGACCCGCATCCGATGTCTTGTAATAGCCCGGAAACTCCTCAAGGCAGGATGTACGGAAGCGCTCATCGGCATTCCAGAACGTCACCAAAGCCCCGGGCGGCAACGGCAGCTTCACAACGATATTGCCGAGCGTGCCATCGGCGACGGGATGCCCTTCATCATCAAGAACCTCCACCGCATATCCCGGCATGCACACCGCCGGAGACCCGTATTTGACCGGGAGAAGCCCAAGCCCGTACGGGTTTGCAGAAATCGGCCATCCGGTTTCCGTTTGCCACCAATGGTCGATCACCGGCACACCGAGCGCGCGCTCAGCCCATTTGATCGTTTCGGTATCGGCCCTTTCACCGGCCAGATAAAGCGCTCGGAAGCGCGAGAGGTCGTATTTCTGAACGAAGTCTGCCTCCGGATCGTCTCGACGAATGGCCCGGAATGCGGTTGGCGCCGTAAACAGCGTCTTCACGTTATGCTCGGCGATCACCCGCCAATATGTGCCGGCATCCGGTGTCCCTATGGGCTTTCCTTCAAACAGGATGGTTGTGTTGCCGGCCAGCAAGGGGCCATAGACGATATAGGAATGTCCAACGACCCAACCGATATCGGATGCAGCCCAGAATACCTCACCCGGCTTTACGCCAAAGATGTTCTCCATGCTCCAGTGTAGCGCCACCATGTGCCCGCCATTGTCACGGACCACCCCTTTGGGCTCGCCTGTCGTGCCGGAGGTGTAGAGAATATAGAGCGGATCGGCGGCCAGAACCGGCACACAAGGCACGTCGGCGCCCAACAATTTCTCCGCTTCAATTGCCTGCGCGAGATCCACATCGCCGTACTCGTAACGCAAAGGCGCATGCAACTCGTCGCGCTGAAGAATAAAGCTGTAATTCGGCTTCGTCTTGGCAAGGTCAATGGCGTGATCGAGCAGAGGCTTGTAAGGCACCACGCGCCCGGGCTCCAGGCCGCAACTGGCGCTGATAACCGCCTTTGCCTGGCAATCATCTATACGCGTTGCCAGTTCATGCGCGGCGAAACCGCCGAAAACCACGGAATGCACAGCACCGATGCGCGCGCAGGCCAGCATCGAGAACACCGCCTCGGGGATCATCGGCATATAGATGATCACACGGTCACCCTTACTGATGCCGTGGTTGACCAGAACAGCTGCGATCGCCTGAACCTCTTCAAGCATCGCATCATAGGTGAAATGGGTCTTCGCGCCTGTCATCGGGCTATCGTAGATCAGCGCATCTTGAGCACCGCGACCGGCTGCAATATTTCGGTCCAGGCAGTTGTGGCAGGTATTCGTCTCAGCGCCGACAAACCAGCGACCATAGACACCCGCGCTTTCGTCCAGCACCTTTTCCGCCGGCTTGAACCAGTCGAGGTTTTCAGCCGCCTCAGCCCAGAATTGTTCAGGCGCATCACGCCATGATTCATAGACGTCGCGATATCGTGACTGCATGGTTTCCTCCCCAGAAAACAAAGGATGTCTCATCCTCCGTCGTCATCTTAGCCGGGGTGAAGCCTCGCTGAAAAGCCAGACGAAAGCGGTACACGTATCAAATAGTGCGGAATATACGCTCAGCGTGCACCGAAGATCGCAGAACCGACACGAACACTGGTGGCGCCGAACTCGATGGCCGTCTCGAAATCGCCGGACATGCCCATGGAAAGACGCTCCACACCGCAGTCTTTTGCGATCTTGGCGAGCAATGCAAAATGAGGGCCGGGGTTCTCATCAACAGGTGGTATGCACATCAGACCTTCAATCTGAAGCCCCAGTTCGTCCCGACATAAAGTCACGAATTCAGCTGTCTTCTCCGGCTCGATGCCGGCTTTCTGCGGTTCGAGCCCGGTATTGACCTGTACATAACAGCGCAAGTGGCGATCCTGACGCTTCATTTCCTCAGCAAGCGCACGCGCGATCTTTTCCCTGTCCACTGTCTCGATGACATCGAACAGTGCGACAGCGTCCGCCGCCTTGTTGGACTGCAAAGGGCCGATCAGATGAAGGTCGATGCCAGCAGTCTCGGCCTTCAGCTCGGGCCACTTCGCTTGCGCTTCCTGCACGCGGTTCTCGCCGAATACACGCTGACCACAGGCAATGACCGGTCTGATCGCATCCGCATCGAATGTCTTCGACACAGCAACGAGTTCCACCGAACCCTCGTCGCGTTTCGACCTGTCAGCCGTCTTGGCGATCCGTTCGCGAACTTCGGAGAGTCTTTCTTCAATCGTCATATTTCAATTCCGTCGTTTTGACCTATCTAGGGCTGACATCCATTACCATTCACCGCCAGGATGCCAAAGCCCGTTTGAGGACCTCTTAAACTTGACGCTTGGGCGGTTTCATGGTGAAGGTCTCGCCAACTTCCCCTTATCCCGGAATAGCATGACATGAGCAGTGAACGTTATAATCCTCGTGATGCCGAGCCCCGATGGCAGGCCAAGTGGTCGGATGCCGGCGTCTTCACGACCGACAACAGCGATCCACGGGAAAAATATTACGTCCTTGAGATGTTCCCCTATCCATCGGGGCGCATCCATATGGGCCACGTTCGCAACTACGCCATGGGTGATGTCGTGGCACGCTACAAGCGCGCCCGCGGCTTCAACGTGTTGCACCCCATGGGATGGGACGCGTTCGGCATGCCCGCGGAGAACGCCGCGATGCAGAACAATGTCCATCCCAAGGACTGGACCTACCAGAATATCGCAACCATGCGTACCCAGCTGAAGTCGATGGGCCTCTCGCTTGACTGGTCGCGAGAATTCGCAACATGCGATGTCGAATACTATCAGCAGCAGCAGCACCTGTTCCTCGACATGATGGAAAAGGGCCTGGTCTACCGCAAGCAGTCCAAGGTCAACTGGGACCCGGTCGACCATACGGTGCTGGCCAATGAGCAGGTCATCGATGGTCGCGGCTGGAGATCTGGCGCGCTGGTGGAACAGCGTGAATTGACCCAGTGGTTCTTCAAGATCACCGATTTCAGCCAGGATCTGCTGGATTCGCTGGATGATCTCGATCACTGGCCCGAAAAGGTCCGATTGATGCAGAAGAACTGGATCGGTCGCTCCGAAGGACTGACCCTGCGCTGGGAGATCACGCCTGCATCTGCACCGGCCGGCTTCTCGGAATTGTCTGTTTACACCACTCGCCCGGACACCCTGTTTGGTGCGTCTTTCATGGCGATTGCCGCAGACCACCCGCTGGCCCGATCCGTCGCCGAAAACAATGCCGAGATCGCTGCATTCTGCGATGAGTGCCGCCGTGCCGGTACCTCCTTGGCCGCCCTGGAAACGGCGGAAAAGAAGGGTATGGACACCGGAGTGCGGGTCAAGCATCCGTTCGATCCAGAATGGGAACTGCCGGTATACATCGCCAATTTCGTCCTGATGGATTACGGCACAGGCGCCATCTTCGGCTGCCCGTCCGGAGACCAGCGCGATCTGGACTTTGCACGTAAATATGACCTGCCTGTCGTAGCCGTGGTCATGCCGAAAGACGCCAACGCCGACACGTTCGAGGTTGGTGACACCGCCTATGACGGCGACGGCGTCATGATCAATTCACGTTTCCTCAATGGCCTCTCCACCGATGAAGCTTTCCGGACGGTAGCCGACAAATTGTCGGAGACGAGACTGAATGGACAAGCGCAGGGCGAACGCAAGGTACAGTTCCGCCTGCGCGACTGGGGCGTCTCACGCCAACGTTATTGGGGCTGCCCGATCCCGGTCATTCATTGCGAGGACTGCGGTGTCGTACCGGTTCCGAAATCAGATCTTCCGGTCAAACTTCCAGATGATGTGACTTTCGACGTTCCTGGCAATCCGCTGGACCGCCATGCCACGTGGCGCCATGTCGATTGCCCGATCTGCAGCAAACCCGCGCGGCGGGAAACCGACACGATGGATACCTTCGTCGATTCGAGCTGGTACTACACCCGCTTTACCGCGCCGTCGGAAGCCAATCCGACGGATCCGGCTGTTGCGGATCACTGGTTGCCGGTGGATCAGTATATCGGCGGTATCGAGCATGCGATCCTGCACCTGCTCTATTCGCGCTTCTTTACCCGCGCCATGCGTGAAACCGGCCATGTGAGCCTGTCTGAGCCTTTCAAGGGCCTCTTCACGCAGGGCATGGTGGTTCATGAAACCTATCGTCTGGGCTCGGGTTCCAACGGCCAGTGGGTCGCCCCGGCAGATATCCGGATCGAGGAGACCGATGGCACCCGTCGGGCATTCATGCTGGAAGGCGGCGCAGAAGTCGAGATCGGCTCCATCGAGAAGATGTCCAAGTCGAAAAAGAATGTGGTCGACCCGGATGATATCCTGGCCTCCTATGGAGCCGACACTGCGCGCTTCTTCGTATTGTCTGACTCTCCGCCGGAACGGGATGTGATCTGGTCCGAGGCTGGCGTCGAAGGGGCACACCGCTTCGTCCAGCGTGTCTGGCGCGTGATCTCCGAAGCTGCCGCTCAATTAAAGACGGTAGAGCGGAATCCGGCTAAGGATGGCGATGCTCTGGCATTGTCACAGGCCGCGCACAAAACGCTGAAGGCCGTTGGCGAAGATCTCGACAAGCTGTCCTTCAACAAGGCGATCGCCCGCATCTATGAGTTCGTGAACATGCTGGCGCCGGCGCTCAGCAAGGTTGCCGCCGGCAAGGATGTGACGCCCGGCTATATCGCGGCAACACGCGATGCCACAGAGATCCTCATCCACATCATCGCGCCAATGGTACCGCATCTGGCGGAAGAATGCTGGAAGGTACTGGGCAATGACGGCATTGTCGCGCAGACCGCTTGGCCAATCTTCGATCCTGCTCTCGTGGTCGAAGACGAGATCGTCCTGCCAATTCAGGTCAACGGAAAGAAACGTGCTGAATTGACAATCGCGCGCGATGCGAACCAGAATGAGGTCGAACAGGCCGTTTTGGCGCTCGACGCGATCAAAACCTTGCTCAACGGCCAGCAGCCGAAGAAGATTATTGTTGTACCTCAAAGGATTGTGAACCTTGTCGTCTAGTTCGATTGCGGCCTGGTTTGGCCGATCAGCCTCCGCCGGCATTGTCGCTGCCCTGGTGATCCTTTCCGGTTGTCAGGTACAGCCGCTCTATAGTGAAACATCACCGGCCGCGCACAGCCTCGGATCGATAGCCTTCTCCGATGCCAAGGACCGCGTCTCCCAGGAGGTGCGCAATCACCTGATCTTCCTGACTGCCGGTGGGGCAGGGGAACCGGCCAATCCGGAATACCGGGTGGACCTGCGTGTCAAGACCGTGTCGTCAGGCGTCCTGTTGGAACGCTCCTCCGATACAGCGAAAGCTGGCCGCGTCGTCGTGTCTGCAGACTACACCGTAACACGGACGGGCGATGCGACCGTTCTTCGGGCAGGTCACCGCCAGGCGGTTGCGCTTGTCGATTATCCCGCGCAGGAGTTTGCAAAGCTCCGCGCCATACGTGATGCCGAAAACCGTGCTGCGAGGCAGCTGGCTGAACTCATTCGCGCAGACCTTGCTGCCGTTCTTGGTCGTTGATCATCAGAGCGAGCCATGTGACGCGGCTGACCGCCGAGCCAACGACTCTGGACCTGTGATCGCAAATGACCGAGATAAAATCCCACGAATATGACGGGTTCCTGAAAGGATCAGCGCGCAGCTATCGCCTGTTCATCCTGTACGGTCCCGACAGAGGTCTTGTGTCCGAACGCGCAGTCCAGCTTGCCGCAGTCACCGGCGTGCCTCTTGACGACCCGTTTGCCCTCATCCGCCTCGATGCAACAGACCTGCAGGGTGACCCCGGCAGGCTCCTCGACGAGACCGGTTCGATAGGCCTCTTCGGCGGCGAGAAGCTGATCTGGCTTCGTGCCGGTGGCACGGAAAAGGCCCTCACAGATGCCGTCGACCAGCTCGCCAAGGGGACGCTTGAAGGATCATTTGTAATCATCGAGGCCGGTGATTTGAAAAAAGGTGCCGCACTGCGCCGGATTGGTGAATCCTCCCGCATTTGTGCACAGATTGCCTGCTACCAGGACGATGCCCGATCCCTCAATGCCCTGATTGACTCTGAGCTTGGACAGACAGGCCAGCGAATCACGCCGGCAGCGCGCGACATGCTGGTCTCCTCACTTGGCGGAGACCGCATCGCGTCGCGCAACGAGATCAACAAGCTGCTTTTATACTGCCTCAATCTGCCACAGATCGACCTAGAGCACGTGGTCGAGATCATTGGGGATGCCAGCGCCATATCGGTCGATGAAGCCGTCGACGCCGTCCTGAAGGGCGACCGCGAAGGTTTCCTGCATGCCACAAATAAGATCGTGAGCTCAAAGACACCAGTATTCCTGTTGCTGCAAGCCTGTCTGAGGCAATTTCAGCAACTGGATGTGATGAAGACAGAAATGGAAGATAAACGGCTGCAGGCAGGCCAGGCAATGCAGACCTTGGGTCGTGGCATTCACTTCAAGCGCAAACCGGTGGTCGAACGTGCCTTGCGAAACTGGACCAGCACCGATCTGGCCAAAGAAACCTCAAGGATGCTGAGCGCTATCTTGCTGTGCCGGCAACGGCCACAGCTGGAAGACGATATAGCCATGCAGACGCTTCTGTCGACGACATTGCAGTCCGCACGGCGCAATCGATAGCCAGCTAAATCAAACGCGGCCTTCAAGAAGGCGGCAGATTTCTTCGAGTTGTTCCAGTGACTTATAAGCAATCTTGATTTGCCCACCTTCGCCCTTGTGGTTGATCACCACAGACAGACCGAGGCTATCCGACAGACTGCGTTCCAGCGCGACCGTATCGGAATCCTTCTCCACCTTCGGCTGTGCGCCCGTCGAGGGTTCGTTCTCCGCGCGAATATGATTCTGTGCCAGGCGTTCCGCGTCGCGGACTGAGAGTCCCTTGGAGGTAATCGTCTTGGCCAAACCGACGGGATCCGACGTCGAGACGAGGGCGCGGGCGTGACCAGCCGACAGGCTCCCACCCGCAAGCATCTCACGAACGGGTTCCGGCAGTTTCAAGAGGCGCAGGCTATTGGCCACATGACTGCGGCTCTTGCCGATCACTTCGCCCAGATCGTTCTGCGTATATCCGTAGTCAGCAATCAGCTGCTCATAGCCAAGAGCTTCTTCCAGCGGGTTGAGATCCTGCCGCTGCACGTTTTCCACGATTGCCAACTCAAGCGCGGTCTTGTCATCGACGTCTCGAACAATCACCGGAATTTCAACCAGGCCGGCAAGCTGCGCGGCGCGCCAACGACGCTCCCCCGCGATAATCTCGAAACGATCCTTCTCCCGCGTTCTCACAACAACGGGCTGCACAATGCCGTGCTGACGAACGGAACCCGCAAGATCCTGCAACTCGCTCTCATCGAAATAACGACGCGGGTTGCGCGGATTGCGCGATACAAATTCGATGGGAACCGTGCGATCCGCCGAAATCACCGAGGCATTGTCGGCAGATTGCGTCGGTTGATCCATCTCACCGATCAAGGCGGCGAGGCCACGACCGAGGCGGCGTTTCGAAATATCGTCGTTCATACTAAACTCACTTTTGCAGATGCACGCTCAATCACGCGGCAGCCTTCCGCTGACGTTCCCGCTGTATCACCTCGGAGGCAAGTTGAAGATAGGCTTGGCTACCTGCACATTTCAAATCGTAGAGGATCGCCGGCTTGCCGTAAGAGGGTGCCTCGGACACCCGAACATTTCTCGGGATAAGCGTATGATACACCTTCTCGCCGAGATGCGTTCGCACATCAGACACCACCTGCTGCGCGAGATTGTTTCGCGCATCATACATCGTCAAAACGATGCCCTGGATATCGATAGCGGGATTTACGCTACGTCGAACCTGATTGATTGTTTCCAGCAACTGGCTAAGACCCTCAAGCGCAAAGAACTCACACTGAAGCGGCACAAGGACGGAATGTGCAGCCGCCATTGCGTTCATCGTCAACAGGTTGAAGGATGGCGGGCAATCCAGAAGAATATAGGAATATTCAGCGGCACTGGCCTCTTGCAATGATTTCTTCAGACGGAACACGCGGTCTGCCTGCTGCGAAATTTCCATTTCAAGACCAAGCAAATCGAGTGTTGACGGCACAATGGCGAGGTTGGGCACAGCCGTCTGGATCGCCGCCTGGGCCACCGTATGACTACCGATCAGAAGGTCATAGGACGAATGCGTACGATCTCTGCGATCGATACCAAGTCCAGTACTGGCATTGCCCTGGGGGTCGAGGTCGACGATCAGGACTTTCTCACCGATCGCAGCGAGCGCCGTTGCCAGATTGATAGCGGTTGTTGTCTTACCAACGCCGCCTTTCTGGTTTGCAATAGTGATAATTCGGTTCTTGTCACTGGCCATGCCGCACCTGACTACAGTTAAACCCTACGCGAAAGACCGGTAATTTCCAGGATAAAGGAATCCGCCTCGATGGCGCTAGGATGTATTACCAGATCGAAGCGCCAGCGGTCACGCGCTTTGTCGACTTCTGCTACGTAATCCCGGCCTTTATGGAAGAAACAC
This sequence comes from Agrobacterium sp. ES01, assembly GCF_050320885.1. NCBI lineage: Bacteria > Pseudomonadati > Pseudomonadota > Alphaproteobacteria > Hyphomicrobiales > Rhizobiaceae > Agrobacterium > Agrobacterium sp. ES01. The sequence continues at coordinate 66,352 of NZ_JBNQTH010000006.1, read as the reverse complement.
CGCGTATTTTCTTGCACCTCTACCCATGGAATACTGAAACCCAATAATTTGTCGAGATCAGCGAGGGCGCGCGCAGAAATAGCGTCGCAAGAAGGCAGTTTTTTTACGGCATCTTCAATGCGGCTGGTATGGACAGTTCCTCGAGCGCCGGTTTCCAACAACGCAGCGCGCAAAAATGCAGCCTTCTTGTGGTTGCTCTCGACCAGGTCCACCCATCCGGCATCGGACTCTGCCAAGAGAATGGCGGTTATGATGCCCGGAAAACCGCCCCCACTTCCGAGATCGATCCATTGTTTCGGTTCGGATACAATCTTCATGAGTTGAGCGCTGTCGGCAATATGTCGGGTCTGCAAATCACCCTTTGTTGAAGGCGCCACAAGATTGATGCGTGCCGCCCACTTCTGAAAGAGATCTGAAAAATGCTGAAGCCTCTCAAACGTTTCACGTGAAACAGTGCGTCCCAAAACATTTTCAAGGTATTTTCTATCCATTAACAGTAATACCTCCTCTACCGCCCGCCGATCTCTGCAACAAACCAATAACAAGCGCGACCGCTGCTGGTGTGACGCCATCTATCTTCGAGAGCTGCGAAATGTTCTGAGGTCTATACTTCGACAGCTTCTGCTGCATTTCAATCGAGAGGCCTGGCAAACCTTCAAACTCAAAATCCACCGGAATGACCCGATTTTCTTCACGCCGTGTACGCTCGATATCATCGGCCTGCCGATCAAGATAGACAGCATATGTCGCAGTATTCTCAAGAGCCTCGACCACACGAGGCTCTATCGTCGCCAACTCTGGTAGTGCTGAAGCCAGATCGACGAAGCTGACCGCAGGGTATGACAGAAGCTCCATGGCCGATCTGCGTCGTCCATCTTGATTCACGTCCAGACCGATGCGCCGCGCGTCAGAAGGCGTGAGGGAAAGCGATGATAGGATAGCTCTGCCTGCCTCGTAGCTGGACGAGTATTGTCGAAACTTTTCCGATCTTGCTGTTTTGACGCAGCCGAGCTCCACCCCAATGGGCGTCAGACGCAAGTCTGCATTATCGGCCCTTAGTGTCAGACGGTACTCAGCGCGCGACGTAAACATTCTATAGGGCTCCAGAACGCCCCGTGACGTCAAATCATCAATCATGACACCGATATAGGAAGTGGTACGCGAAAACACATATCCATCCTGACCGGATACAAATCGTGCAGCGTTGATGCCGGCAACCAATCCCTGGGCTCCGGCCTCTTCATAACCGGTAGTGCCATTGATCTGACCTGCCAAAAACAGACCCTTCAAGGCGCGCAACTCCAAAGTCGGTTCCAGCTGCCGCGGATCTATGTAGTCATACTCAATCGCATAGCCTGGTTGGAGAATGGTGACATTCTCAAGTCCCGGGATGGTGTGAATGAACTCGCCCTGCACATCCTCAGGTAAAGACGTCGAAATGCCATTGGGGTAGACTGTATGATCCTCAAGGCCCTCAGGCTCGAGGAAGATCTGATGGCCGTCTCGATCACCGAAGCGCTGGATCTTGTCCTCAATTGAAGGGCAATAACGCGGTCCAATGCCTTCAATCTGCCCGGAATACATCGCCGATCGATGCATGTTATCACGAATGACCTGATGCCCGGCTTCCGTTGTCCGGGTGACACCACAATCAATTTGCCGATTGGTAATAGCATCGGTCATGAAGGAGAACGGTACCGGATCGTCATCCGCGCTCTGCCGGTCCAACGACTGCCAATCAATAGTACGACCGTCCAGGCGCGCCGGCGTACCGGTCTTCAGGCGGCCGAGATCGAGACCCAATTGCGACAGACGTTCACTCAAGCCAAGTGAGGGCGCCTCTCCCATTCGGCCGGCCGGTATCTTTCGATCGCCAATATGAATAAGCCCATTCAGGAACGTGCCTGTTGTCAGCACCACCGCCCGGGCTTCGATTGTCCGTCCATCTCTCAGGCAAACGCCTGTAAGAACCCCTGACTTGACCTGCAGATCAAAGACATCACCCTCAATCACTTGAAGATTATTCGTTTCGGAAACGGCATTCTGCACCGCGCTTTTGTAGAGTGACCGGTCAGCCTGCGTCCTGGGTCCGCGCACAGCCGGACCCTTTTTTCGATTAAGCAGCCGAAACTGGATCCCGCCTTTGTCTGCGCAAACACCCATCAGCCCATCGAGAGCGTCAATCTCACGCACAAGATGTCCCTTGCCCAAACCACCAATGGCGGGATTACAAGACATGGCGCCGATAGTATCCGCCCTGTGCGTGATCAGGACCGTCTCCGCGCCAGTTCTGGCAGCGGCAGCGGCAGCTTCTGTGCCCGCATGGCCGCCACCAATTACAATGACATCAAATTTATCGGTCATCTTTTCTCTCCAGAACAACAAACAGATTGCTCGAACGCACTGAGTGTTTCACGTGAATCATTTTCCAACACAAAACTCGGAAAAGATCGAACCCAATAATGTTTCGACATCGATTCGACCGGTCAATCGACCAATCGCGTCTCCCGCAGTTCTGAGATATTCCGCTCGGACCTCTAATGCAAACTCTTCACCGTTAAGGGCTTGGTCTACAGAAGCATACACGTCACGCACGTGTTCCGCTTGCCTCAATCGGGCCGGCAGCATTCCCAACAGATGTCCGACATCGGTAACGATTGCCCTCCGCAATGCATCCAGCAATGTATCCAAACCAGATGAAGTCATTGTCGATATGATAACATCATAGCTGCAGCTCTCGGACGTTGCTGCATGTGCATCGCTTTTCGTTCCGACAGACAATAACGGTACCGAAATGTTTAGATCGGCCGCATCCATTGGTCTCTGGCCGATTTCACACAGGCTCAGAACAAGGTTGCACTGTTCGAGCAGCGAGGTGGCCCGTCTGATGCCCTCAAGCTCAATCGCATCCGCAGTCTCGCGCAGACCAGCGGTGTCATACAATTGAACAGCATAACCATCAATATCCAGATCGCATTGAATGATATCGCGTGTTGTCCCCGCATGCTCCGTGACTATGGCTACATCACGTCTCGCTAAGGCGTTTAAAAGACTGGATTTTCCGGCATTCGGCGGGCCGATGATCGCCACCTTGAACCCATCGCGGATGATTTCGCCGACGCGGAATTGGCCAAGATGCCGTGCGATCTCAGCTCTCAATCCCTTCAGCTCATCCCAGATCTGATCACTAACCGAACCAGGAATGTCACCCTCATCCGAAAAGTCGAGCTCTGCCTCGATGAGCGCCCGAGACCGAATCAGTTGAGCGCGCCAAGCTGAGTAGAGCTCTGACAGATGACCGCCGCTCTGTTCCAGGGCCAACCGTCGCTGCATCTCGGTCTCAGCCGTGATCAGATCTGACAGCCCTTCAATCTCTACCAGATCCAGTTTGCCGTTTTCGAATGCCCGGCGTGAAAACTCACCGGCTTCCGCCATCCGGCAACCCGGATACTCGGAAATTGCCGCCAACAGCGCTCTAACGACGGCTTTGCCCCCATGAACCTGAAATTCGACGCTGTCTTCGCCCGTAAAGGAACGCGGAGCTCGAAATACCAGGATCAGTGCCTGATCGATGGGTAAACCATCACGGGAACGAATCGTTTTGAGGGTAGCAACCCGATCTCTGGGAATGGACCCTGCAAGCTCATGACAAACATCCAATGATGCAGGTCCACTCACACGGATTACTGCCACCCCTGACGGTAACCCACCGCTGGAAAGGGCAAAGATTGTATCCCGTTCCGTCATGATCTCTTATTACGCTCCAGAACCAAAAAGCATCAACGTCATGACGCATTGAACATTCAAAACGACAATGGCGGAACGGACATATAATTGCCCGCTCCGCCACATCTCAACATCCCAAAAGGAACGGTATCAAGTATTCATCGAGTCGAAGAAATCACCATTGGTCTTGGTCTGCTTCAATTTGTCGATCAGGAACTCGATGGCATCAGTTGTGCCCATCGGTGCCAAAATACGACGCAGCACGAAGATCTTCTGCAGATCCTGACGTGGCACGAGCAAGTCTTCCTTACGTGTGCCGGACTTGAGAATATCCATCGACGGGAAGATGCGCTTGTCCGCCACCTTGCGGTCGAGAACGATTTCCGAGTTACCAGTACCCTTGAATTCTTCAAAGATAACTTCATCCATACGGCTACCGGTATCGATTAGCGCCGTGGCGATAATGGTGAGCGAGCCACCTTCTTCAATGTTACGGGCAGCACCAAAGAAACGCTTTGGACGCTGCAACGCATTGGCATCCACACCACCGGTCAGAACCTTGCCGGAGGAGGGCACAACGGTGTTGTAAGCACGGCCGAGGCGCGTAATGGAATCCAGCAGAATGACAACGTCTCGCCCGTGCTCGACCAAACGTTTGGCCTTCTCGATCACCATTTCGGCAACCTGAACGTGGCGTACAGCCGGCTCATCGAATGTCGAGGAGACAACTTCGCCGCGCACGGAGCGCTGCATGTCGGTCACTTCTTCTGGCCGCTCATCAATGAGCAGTACGATCAGATAACATTCCGGATGATTGGCCGTAATCGAATGGGCGATGTTCTGAAGCAGAACCGTCTTACCGGTACGTGGTGGCGCAACAATCAATCCACGCTGGCCCTTGCCAAGGGGAGCAACAAGATCGATGACGCGAGCGGAAAGATCCTTCGATGTCGGGATTTCGAGTTCCATCTTGAAGCGCTCATCCGGATAGAGAGGCGTCAGATTGTCGAAATGCACCTTGTGGCGGATCTTCTCAGGATCTTCGAAATTGATCGTGTTGACCTTCAGGAGGGCAAAGTAACGCTCTCCTTCCTTCGGTCCGCGGATTGGCCCTTCAACCGTATCACCGGTCTTGAGCGAGAACCGTCTGATCTGTGACGGTGAGATATAGATATCATCCGGGCCTGGCAGATAGTTGGCGTTCGCGGAACGTAGAAAACCGAAGCCATCCTGAAGAACTTCAACGACTCCTTCTCCGATGATCTCGACATCCTGGCTGGCGAGCATCTTGAGGATTGCAAACATGAGCTCCTGCTTGCGCATTGTGCTCGCATTTTCAACTTCAAGAGATTCGGCAAAGGCCAGAAGATCTGTCGGAGATTTGCTTTTAAGTTCTTGTAGCTTCATTTCAGCCATGAAGGGGACCACGTTCAGTTCTGCTGGGAAAGGCGTGCGATGTGGAATTCAATGCGATTTTTGGAACCGCATAATACAGAAAGCAACACATGCCACGAAGATGAGATGTGCGGAAAATAGCGATTTCAACCGCATACCGCAAGGTAAAAAGGAAAATGCGTTGATTTTATGCAACCGCATCGAAAATCAGCTCAAAACGGTTTCACAATCACCATTATCACGATGAAAATCATCAAAATCGTCGGAATCTCGTTGGCCAACCGCCAAAAACGGGCGTTCTTGATGTAGCGACCCTGCTCAAACGCAGTCACGGCTTTGGCGAAATAAACATGCGTAGCGGTCAGCAGGACCACAGCCAGCAACTTCGCATGCAGCCAACCGCCGCTAAAGCCGTAGATATCCCAAGCGATGAACAGTCCAAACAGCCAGGACAGGATCATGGCCGGTGTCATGATGATCCGCATCAGCCGCTTTTCCATGATGCTGAAGGTGCGCGCCTGGTCAGACTCCGGCTGACTGTCGATGTGGTAGATGAAAAGGCGCGGCAGATAGAGCATGCCGGCCATCCAGGAAATCACTGCAATGACGTGCAGCGATTTGATCCAGAGATAGCGCGTCCCTGGATCCATGAACATCAAACCGACTGCAGCAGCGACAAAGACGGTGAGCGCAATTCCGGCCCGCAGAGCAACACGACTGCCAGATTTGCGTTCGCCGTCCACGGTCATTGCCCGTAGCTCCGTACGCGCTCGACAAGCGTCGTCACGTTTGCCGGATCGGCCTGTGGGGTAATGCCGTGGCCGAGATTGAAGATCAGCGGACCATTGCCCAACTTGTCAAGAATACGATCGATGCCGTCTACCAAGGCCTGACCGCCCGCCACCACACGCATTGGGTCGAGGTTACCCTGGATGGGGCCGTCTTTCTGCAACTCTGCCGCAAACTCGAGCGGGACTGCCCAATCCAAACCGATCGCGTCCGCACCGGTTTTCCTGCGATAATCTTTCAACAGCACGCCGGCGCCCTTAGCAAATGCAATGATCTTTGCCGATGGACGCCTGGATCGAACGATGTCGATCATCCGCGAAACAGGCTTCACACAGAACTTTTCAAACTCATCTTCGCCAAGCACGCCTGCCCAGGAGTCGAAAATCTGCACGGCGTCGGCGCCAGCATCAATCTGTGCAACCAGATAATCGGCCGAAATTTCAGCCAGCAGTGACAGCAGATGCTCAAAAGCTTCCGGATGCCGATAGGCGAATAAACGCGCCGGCGCTTGATCAGGCGTTCCATGCCCGGCAATCATGTAGGTCGCGACAGTCCACGGAGCTCCGCAAAAACCAAGAAGCGTTGTTTCCTCGGGCAGCTCCCTGCGCAAGCGTCCAACTGTTTCCATGACAGGGGCCAGATAGTCGATGGCTCTACTTCCATCGAGTGTGTGGATCGTCGCCTCGTCAATGGGATCCATCTCCGGACCCTTACCTTCTGTGAAACGAACATTGCGTTTCAACGCATCGGGAATAACCAAAATATCGGAAAACAGGATAGCGGCATCAAATCCATATCGACGAATTGGCTGGTGTGTCACTTCCGTTGCGAAGTCTGGTGTGTAGCACAGATTGAGGAAGCTCCCGGCCTTGGCTCGTGTTTCCCGATATTCCGGGAGGTAACGTCCGGCCTGTCTCATGAGCCAGACCGGTGGTGGCATCACCACCTGGCCATTGAGAACTTCGAGCATCTTACGACGTTTCTGGGTCACCACCACTTACTTTCAATAAAATAAAGAGAATCTGATTCTTCTTTTATTTCTAAGAGTCGGTGACTATCAAGGATTAACAATGTCGCACATTTCCTCCCCATCCTCGAATTCACCCACAGGCTTGCAATTCATTCGCGTGCAAAGAGATGATAAAATGGGGAAACGTCAAAAGTCGTTATATTTCACAAAGACTTAGTGCTTTCCGCTATATTCCCCCAGCTGTGGATAAGCTGTGGAGTGCCTATAGCAACTCTATCTTATCCCCAGGACCCACATGACCCGATAACGTGAAGCAGACAGAGAGCACCATGTGGATAAACCGGTGGGTTATCCCGAGCCAGAACCGCGACGTTGATGGTCGAGCTTGTTGTCCCGTGTTTTCAACAGCCCCAGGAGAAAAACGTGGAGAACAAGAAACTTTTCTTTCATCTGCACCTCATTTCTGACTCCACGGGAGAAACACTCATTTCCGCCGGTCGCGCAGCCGCGGCGCAATTTCAGTCCAGTGCGGCGATAGAGCACGTCTATCCTCTCATCCGTACCCGCCGACAGCTCGAACCCGTTCTGGAAGCCATAGATCAGAAACCCGGCATCGTGCTTTACACAGTCGTTGACAGAGAGCTTGCCGATCTCATCGATGAGCGATGCAAGGCCATGAGCGTGCCGAGCGTTAACGTGCTTGAACCCGTGATGGTGACATTTCAGACCTATCTCGGTGCACCGTCCAAGCGAAGGGTAGGGGCGCAACACGCGCTCAACTCTGAATATTTCGCGCGGATCGAAGCCCTCAATTACACCATGGATCATGATGATGGTCAGATGTCTGATGATTATGAAGAGGCTGATGTCCTGATCATTGGCATCAGCCGCACCTCGAAAACGCCAACCAGCATCTATCTTGCCAACCGAGGTATCAAGACGGCGAACCTGCCGATCATTGAAGGCGTGCCATTACCCGCCAGTGTCCTTGAGGCGAAGAGACCATTGATTGTGGGGTTGATTGCGACCAGCGATCGGATCTCGCAAGTCAGAGAAAACCGGGAACTGGGAGCCACCGGGGGCTTCGACAAGAGCCACTATACGGACAGGGCAACGATTGCCGAAGAGCTGAAATATGCCCGAGCCCTCTGCGCTCGATATAACTGGCCCATTATTGATGTCACGCGCCGGTCTATTGAAGAGACAGCTGCCGCCATCGTTGCCCTGCGGCTGAAGCTGCGCTAAGGCCGTTCCTGCCGCTAGCCTAATGGAAAATCACGATGAGCCGAATGTTGATACTGGCCTCCACAAGCCCCTTCCGGAAATCATTGCTGCAGAATGCCGGCATTAGCTTTTCGACAGAAGCCCCAGGCGTTGATGAGCGGGCGATAGAGGAAGCCAATGGTCTGGCTTCAATGTCTGCCTCAGACGTGGCAATCGAACTGGCAAAAGCCAAGGCGCTGGCAGTGAGCAGAAGACACCCCGATGCACTCGTCATCGGCTGTGACCAGACAATGTCACTTGGGGATAGGGCCTATCACAAACCGTCAGATAGAGGCATGGCTCGACGTCAGCTCATGGAATTGCGTGGACGGACCCATTGCCTCAATAGCGGTATTGTCATCGCCTCCGGTGGAAATGTGCTGTGGCAACAGGTTGAGACAGCTCGTCTTTCCATGAGAAATTTTTCGGAATCGTTTGTTGATCTGTATCTCGATCGTGTTGGCGACAGCGTCTTGCAGAGCGTCGGCGGCTATCAGTTGGAAGCCGAGGGCATCCAGCTATTTGACAAGGTGGATGGCGATTATTTCACGATCATTGGTTTGCCGTTGATCCCGCTGCTCGACAAATTGCGGGACCTGGGAGAATTGCATGCATGATTCACGTGAAACATTCTTAATGAAAGCTTTCGTTGCCGGCTATCCGATTAAGCATTCGCGGTCGCCGCTCATTCATAGATACTGGCTGGGTCAGCTGGGAATTGCCGGCGACTATGAAGCGGTAGCGGTCGAAGTCACAGATTTCGCCTCCTTTATTGCAAATCTCAAGTCGGGCGAATCCGGCTACCGGGGTGGCAATATTACCATCCCGCACAAGGAATCCGCCTTCCTTCTCGCTGACCGTTGTGACGATTTGGCCATGGAACTGGGCGCCGTTAACACCCTGTGGCTGGAAGATGGGATACTCTGCGCCACCAATTCGGACGGCATCGGTTTCGTTCGCAATCTCGACGAGCGCAGCCCCGGCTGGGATCAATGTAAGACCGCCGTCGTACTCGGGGCGGGCGGAGCAAGCCGCGCGATCATCCAGTCGCTTCGCGAGCGCGGTGTTGCAAATATCCACGTGGTCAACCGAACTGCGCAACGCGCTATCGAGTTGGCAGATCACTTTGGATCTAGCATTCATGGCCATGCACTCGATGCTCTTGACGAGGTGTCGACTGGCGCTGGCCTGTTCGTGAACACCACGTCGCTTGGCATGGATGGACACCCCGTTCCAACATTGCCGCTGTCAAAATTGACGGGCGATGCAGTCGTGACCGACATCGTCTACACACCACTTGTCACGCCCATTCTCGAACAGGCGCAGCGCGACGGCTTTCGAACCGTCGATGGCCTGGGGATGTTATTGCATCAGGCCGGTACCGGTTTTGAAAAGTGGTTTGGCCAGATGCCAGTAGTCACCGAAGAACTGAGGTCTTTGATCATCAGCGATCTGGGGTTGAAGGCATGATCAAGCTCGGCCTCACAGGATCGATCGGGATGGGCAAGTCAACGACGGCACAGTTCTTTCGCGAAGCCGGTATTCCGGTCAATGATGCCGATCAGGTCGTTCACGAACTCTACCGGGGTAAAGCGGTCGCACCGATTGAAATCGCGTTTCCCGGCGTCGCCTCTAACGGCGTGGTTGATCGCCAGAAACTCGCCGATTATCTGTCGAGGAATCCGGCTAAGTTTGCGGAATTGGAGGTCATCGTTCATCCTCTTGTTCGCGCGGAAGAGCAGGCATTCCTGGTGCGCCAGAAAGAGGCTGGCGCGGATCTGGTGGTTCTGGACATACCCCTGTTGTTTGAAACCGGCGGGCAAGACCGCGTGGATTCCATTGTCGTTGTGACCTGCGATCCGGACATTCAGGAAAAAAGAGTGCTTGCGCGACCTGGTATGACGCGCGAAAAATTCGACATGATTCTGTCGCGACAAATGTCGGATAGTGAAAAACGCAGGCGCGCCGATTTCATCGTCGACACGGGACTTGGTTTCGAACCTGCCCGGCAGGCCGTCGACAACATCATTCAGCAGTTGCGGCAACAGAAGGCATAATTCGACAATGCGTGAAATCGTCTTCGATACGGAAACCACAGGCCTTGAGTTCAAGAACGACCGCGTGATTGAAATCGGCGGCATCGAGCTTGAGAATCATTTCCCGACAGGCCGCAGTTTTCATGTCTACATCAATCCCGGTGATAGAAAAGTGCATCCCGACGCCCTGGCGGTTCACGGAATTACAGACGAGTTTCTGGCAGACAAGCCGCCATTCGCTGAAATTGTAGAAGATCTCAAGGCCTTCTTTGAAGGTGCTCGCTGGGTCGCTCACAATGCGACCTTCGATATGAATTTCATCAATGCCGAGTATGCAAGGCTTTCGCTACCGCCGGTGCCGATCGATCTTGTCACGGATACTTTGGCCCTTGCACGCCGCAAGCATCCCATGGGACCCAACTCCCTAGACGCCTTGTGCCGTCGTTATGGCATCGACAATTCGCATCGAAGCAAGCACGGCGCGCTGCTCGACTCCGAATTGCTGGCCGAAGTCTATATCGAAATGCTGGGCGGTCGACAGGGTGCGCTCGGCCTTGCGGTGATCGACGATTCCAAGTCGGACACCCGGTCGGACGAGGATGCCGATGTTGTTGTCCAGATTGGTGCGCGTCCTAACGCACTGCCGACGCGGCTGACCTCCACCGAAATTGGTGCACATGAGAGCGTCGTAAAACGCCTCGGCGACAACGCGATCTGGAAAAAGTTTCAATAAAAAAGCCCGGGTTGTGCCCGGGCATTTTTAAACTTGTCTTTGACGATCGGCTCTTAGTTAGGCGCTGATACCTGCGCTTTGGTGCGCTCCTCGGCCATACGCTGCGCAAACATCTGGGCAAAGTCGATCGGATCGATCATCAGTGGCGGGAAGCCGCCATTGCGTGTGGCATCGGCAATGATCTGTCGTGCGAACGGGAAAAGCAGGCGCGGGCATTCGATGAACAGGACCGGAAGCATGTGCTCTTGTGGAAAACCGACCACACGGAAAACGCCGCCGTAAACGAGCTCAGCTGCGAAAACGGTCTTGTCGCCGTCCTTGGCATCCGCATTCAACGTGAGAACAACGTCGAAATCGGTCTCAGACAATGGATTGGCGTTGACGTTCACATTGATATTGATCGCAGGCGACTTGTCGCGCGACTGAAGCGAACGCGGAGCACCCGGATTCTCGAAGGAAAGATCCTTGATATACTGGGCAAGAATGTTGATCGAAGGGCTTGCTGTTCCCTCTTTTTCTTCGGCCATAGGCTTGTCCTCGTAAGGTTGTGTTTGCAGGCCGTCTATCATTTCGGGCAGGGGCTTACAAGCCTTGCCGAGGTCCATCTGGACTACCGCGTATCAGCGTTTGTCTGACGTATCGTCCAATTTCCAGGGCGAATTCGGATCGCTGTTGCGGCTGTATTCGTCATCATCAAGATCAACCACCGGGCTTGGCCGATTGGGCTCTGCCTTGCCGCCGCGGCTGCCCGGCGAGCGTCCCGATGTGCGGACGAACACAATCCCGGGGCGAACATACGACCAGGCAAGGTCGCGGACAAAAGGAATGAACAACAGAAAACCGACGATATCCGTGAGGAAGCCTGGGATGAGAAGCAGGAACGCTGCAATCAGGATCATCACGCCATGGGTGATTTCCCGCATCGCCTGCCCGTCTGCCTGATTGGCTTCCTCAAGTCTTTTGAGGATACCCAGTCCTTGACGTCTAAGCAGGGCAACACCCAGCAGGCCCGTGGCCACGGTCAGGCCCAATGTCGCCAGAACACCGATCGCTTTTCCAACGACAACGAAGCCAGCGATCTCGGCAAGCGGCAGGAGCAAAAATATAAGGAACCACGGACGCAATGGATTGGTCTCCGTTAGGGTCAAGGTAACTCTGAACAGGCATATGAACAGAGTGCACATAAAGAATGACGCTTCGCTATTTGAATGCGCCGGCAATGACCATTATATGGGAATGCTCAGCAATAATTAAAACGGTGACCGGAAAGCAATGGGATCGAACGAATTTGTAACTCTATTTTTCCTGGTAGCCGCAGTGCTTATCTTCTTGCAGCTCCGAAATGTACTCGGCCGTCGTACCGGAAGCGAGAAACCACCTTTCGATTCGTATAGCCAGCGGGATCTTGCGAAAGGTCCAGGCAGTGAGGATGGAAAGGTCGTCACGCTGCCGAAGCGCGCTCCTGAAGCAGCGGAAAACAGTTTCGCCAATATCGATGCCTACACTCCGGCCGGAACCGAGTTGAATGGCTCGCTTCGGGAGCTTGCCGCAGCGGATCCCAATTTTTCGCCCAAGGAATTCCTCAACGGCTCTCGCATGGCCTACGAGATGATCGTCATGGCTTTCGCCGATGGCGACCGCAAGACGCTCAAGGGTCTTCTGTCGCAGGATGTCTATGAAGGTTTTGAATCCGCGATCACTGATCGGGAGACCAAGGGCGAGACCATCAAGTCCACCTTTGTCGGGATCGAGAAGGCCGATATCATTCATGCCAGCATCAAGGACAGCGAAGCGCATGTGACCGTGCGGATCATCTGCGAACTGATTTCCGCCACCTACGACAAGTCGGGAACTCTGGTCGAAGGAGACGCCGATAATGTTGCGGAGGTCAATGATATCTGGACATTTGCACGCGACCTGCGCTCACGCGACCCGAACTGGAAATTGATCGCGACCGAATCGGAGCAATGAATTTGTCGGCTTCGGGCTACCGGTTTCGCGAGGCCAAATTTGATGAGCTTGAGGGTTGGACCGCTGATGATCCAACCCCGCTCTTTCCAGCCCTTCGAAATTGCATCGATCATATCCGCTCGGTCAAACCCTATCGCAAAGGTGCTCTTGGCCTGAGTGCGGAAGATCTCGTCAGCATTGCTGAAGCTCTTCCGGATAGCCTTCCTGATAATCCGGCAGCCGCCCGGTCTTTCTTTGAGCAGCATTTTCAGCCCTTCTTCATCGAAGAGGCGAATGGTTCGAAGGGGCTAGTCACCGCCTTTTACGAGCCGGAGATCGCTGTCTCGGCAATGCCCGATACCGAGTTCAAATATCCGATCTACGCCCGCCCCGCAGACCTCGTCGATATCGATGACAATCAGGCTGCCGAGCATCTGCAACCCGGCTACCGCTTTGCCCGGTCGAACGATGGTCGTCTCGAACCGTATCCGGATCGCCGCTCTATCGATCTTGGATATCTGGAAGGCAAGGGGCTTGAGCTTGCCTGGGCAAAGTCAAAGGTCGATCTCTTTTTCGTCCATATCCAGGGTGCGGCCCGGCTTCGGTTTCCCGATGGCACCATTTCGCGCATCACCTATTCCGCAAAGGCCGGGCATCCCTTTTCCGCTATCGGCAAATTACTCGTGGACCGGGGGCAGGTCCCCGCCTCTGAAATCTCGATGCAATCGATCCGCAAGTGGTTGGCAGAGCATCCAGATGAGGTAGACGAGGTTCTATGGCACAATCGCTCCTACATTTTCTTCAAGGAAGTCGAGGTCGGTGATCTCACCTCCGGCCCGATTGCGGCTGCAAAAGTCCCTCTCGTTGCCGGACGGTCGCTTGCTGTCGACCGTGAAATCCACACCTTCGGTTTTCCGTTTTTCGTCCACTCAAAGACATTGACGCATCTCGATGACGGACATCCCTTTGGCAGGTTGATGCTGGCGCTGGACACGGGCTCGGCGATTGTTGGTCCGGCGCGCGGCGACATCTTTACCGGATCGGGATTTGCCGCCGGCGAACTGGCAGGTACAGTGCGCAACGCCGCAGACTTTTATATCCTCATCCCCAAGTCGGTGGCTAAGAGGTATCGGTAGTGGCACGTGACCGTAAATTGAATTCGGAAGACCGCATCCTCTGGGGCAAGGTGGCGCGCAGCACGCGTCCCATGCCGGGGCGGCTGGAAGATCTGATCGAATTCGAGGCGGCCTTTATCGAGCCCGAGCCGGAGAACAAAGCGCCTCCGTCGAAGAAGGTCCCTGTTTCCCTTGCGGAAAAAGCGGCCCAGGCGGAAGCGGCAAAGAAAGACAGGCGTGTTCACCATCCATTTGAGCGGCCGGTCAAACGGAAACTGTCGCGTGGCCATCTGCCGCTTGAAGCGCGCGTCGATTTGCACGGTCTCTACCAGAGCGAAGCGCATGGGGTTCTGCTGGATTTTCTGATGCGCGCCCATGATAGGGGAATGCGGCATGTTCTGGTGATCACCGGCAAGGGCAGTTCCATGGGCAGCGAAGGCGCCTTGAAGAGAGCCGTACCCTTGTGGTTTTCAAAGCCTGAATTCAGGAACCTTATTTCGTCCTATGAGCCAGCAGCACAAAAGCATGGGGGCGAGGGTGCCATGTATATTCGCCTGGCGAGACATCGCGGAGAGAACAGATGACGCCATTTGCCGAAACGGTCAGGGATCTGCGCCGGCTCAGGGGCGTGACGCAGAAGCAGATGGCCCTTGCGATTGGTGTCTCACCGGCTTATCTCTCGGCTCTCGAGCATGGTCGGCGTGGCAAGCCCAGTTTCGATCTGCTGCAAAGAGTGGCCGGTTACTTCAATATCATATGGGACGAAGCGGAAGAGCTGTTCAAGATTGCTGAAACGTCAGATCCCCGGGTCGTTGTCGACACCTCAGGACTTCCACCCGCCTACACGCAGATGGCCAATTGTCTTGCCCAAAAGATCCGCTCCCTGCCGCCACAAAGCGTCGAGGAGATCCAGCAGGTTCTAGATGGCGCTTAATGCATAGAAATATGATAACCCTTGCCGGCGAAAGGGCTTGTTTTACAGGGATGATACGCTGACGCGTATTTGGAACTGTAAGCAAACCACTTATAGTCGTCACCAAACGCGCCGCTGATTCGATTAGACGCGGCAAAGCAGAACGAACTGGAAAGATCAACCATGACCGATACCCCGATGAATGAGACCAGTGCCTCCGAAGAGTACGGCGCGGACTCGATCAAGGTGTTGAAGGGCCTCGATGCGGTGCGCAAGCGGCCAGGCATGTATATCGGAGACACCGATGATGGCTCCGGTCTGCATCACATGGTCTACGAAGTCGTGGACAACGCCATCGATGAAGCGCTGGCTGGCCATGCCGATATCGTCACGGTCACGCTGAACGCCGACGGCTCTGTGACTGTCACAGACAACGGTCGTGGTATTCCGACGGACATCCATACCGAAGAAGGCGTGTCCGCTGCCGAAGTTATCATGACGCAGCTTCATGCCGGCGGTAAGTTCGACCAGAATTCCTACAAGGTATCCGGTGGTCTCCACGGCGTTGGCGTGTCTGTGGTGAATGCACTCTCGACAAAGCTCAAGCTGAAAATCCGCCGCGCTGGCCGGATCAACGAGATGAGCTTTACCCATGGTGTCGCAGATGGTCCATTGGTCGTCACCGGAGAATATGAAGGCCGATCCGGTACGGAAGTGACCTTCCTGCCAAGCCCGGAGACCTTCACCAATATTGAATTCGTCTACTCCACACTGGAGCATCGTCTGCGCGAACTGGCCTTCCTGAACTCTGGCGTGCGCATTCTTCTGACCGACAAGCGGCATTCCGACATCAAGCAGGAAGAGATGCTTTACGACGGTGGTCTGGAAGCCTTCGTTCAATATCTCGACCGCTCGAAAAAGCCGCTGGTGGAGAAGCCGGTCGCGATCATCGGCGAGAAGGACGGAATCACTGTTGAAGTGGCCCTCTGGTGGAACGACAGCTATCACGAGAACGTGCTCTGCTTTACCAACAACATTCCTCAGCGCGATGGCGGCACGCATATGGCGGGCTTCCGTGGTGCTCTGACCCGTCAGGTCACATCCTATGCCGATAGCTCGGGCATTATCAAAAAAGAGAAGGTCCAGCTTCAAGGCGAAGATTGCCGCGAAGGCCTGACAGCTGTGCTCTCCGTAAAAGTGCCGGATCCGAAGTTCTCCTCGCAGACCAAGGATAAGCTCGTTTCGTCCGAAGTTCGCCCTGTTGTCGAAAGCCTCGTCAACGAAGCCCTGAGCTCCTGGTTCGAGGAGCATCCAGCCGAAGCCAAGATCCTGGTCGGCAAGGTGGTAGAAGCCGCGATCGCTCGTGAAGCCGCGCGCAAGGCCCGCGAACTGACACGGCGCAAAGGGGCGCTCGACATTGCCTCGCTGCCGGGCAAACTTGCTGATTGCTCCGAGCGCGATCCGTCAAAATCCGAACTCTTCCTCGTCGAGGGTGACTCCGCCGGTGGCTCCGCCAAGCAGGGTCGCTCGCGCGAAAAGCAGGCGATCCTGCCGCTGCGAGGAAAGATCCTCAATGTCGAGCGCGCCCGCTTCGACAAGATGCTGTCGAGCCAGGAAATCGGCACGCTGATTACCGCGCTCGGCACTTCGATCGGCAAGGACGAGTTTAACGCTGACAAGCTGCGCTATCACAAGATCATCATCATGACCGATGCTGATGTCGACGGCGCCCATATTCGCACGCTTCTGCTCACCTTCTTCTTCCGCCAGATGCCGGCGCTGATCGAGCGCGGTCACCTCTACATTGCCCAGCCGCCACTCTATAAAGTGTCGCGCGGCAAGTCGGTGCAGTATCTGAAGGACGAAAAGGCTCTGGAAGATTACCTGATCACAATGGGTCTGGATGACGCCACCCTGACGCTCGGCTCCGGTGAGGTTCGTGCTGGTCAGGATCTGCGCGAAATCATCACAGACGCCTTGCGCCTTCGCTCCTTGATCGACGGCCTGCACTCGCGCTACAGCCGCTCCGTTGTTGAACAGGCAGCCATCTCCGGTGCGCTCAATCCCGATCTCACCGATAACCCAGCCCGCGCGCAAGAGACTGCCGACGACGTGGCACGCCGACTGGATCTGATCTCTGAGGAAACCGAGCGCGGCTGGTCCGGCCATGTGACCGAAGAAGGTGGACTGCGCTTCGAGCGCACCGTCCGAGGCGTCAAGGAAGTTGCAAGCCTGGATGTGGCATTGATAGGTTCGTCTGATGCACGCCATATCGATCAGCTGACGCCACGTCTGAAGGACATCTATGCGGTCCCGCCGGAGCTCTCCCGCAAGGACGGTAATCTGGAAATCTCCGGACCGCGCGCGCTGTTGGATTCTATTTTCGCAACTGGCCGCAAGGGCCTGTCCATGCAGCGCTACAAGGGTCTTGGCGAAATGAACGCCGAGCAGCTTTGGGAAACGACGCTGGATCCGAACGTTCGCTCCTTGCTTCAGGTCAGGATCAACGATGCGACAGATGCGGATAGCCTGTTCTCCAGACTGATGGGTGACGAAGTCGAACCGCGTCGTGACTTCATCCAGGAAAATGCTTTGAGCGTCGCCAACCTTGATATCTGATAATGGCAGCATGGATCACATAAAACGGTGATTCACGTGAAACATTCATGATTCAGTAACGACTTTTCGCGCCCGCTTCCATGCGGGCGCAGCTTTTTCTGTATTCTGCTTTTGCAAATGTTCGAAGGACCGCGCAGCAATCCGACGTCAGTCGAACCCCATGCCGCCGCGACATCGATTTGTCCGAGCCGCTGTAAATTCAGACTTTCTTGACCAGCTTCCGGCGGGAATATTTAACCCGAACATGATATGGCAGACAGCAGCGACAAATGAGTTGCCGCGTCCGCCACCCCCTGCCTCCTTCGCAGGAGCAACAATACGGTTACCACGGCGTTAAACTCTGATAGTTTTGACGCCCGCTGATCCGGCGGACTGAAGACAATGCAATTCTGATACAATCGGAAAAGGTAACTCACCTGATGTTTTATCAAATGTACGAACTGAACCATGCCGCGATGGCACCCGTCCGCGCATCAGTGGACGCCATGCGGATGGCCATTGGAAATCCGTTGAACCCGGTTTCCCATACGGTCTTTGGTCGTACGATGTCAGCCGGGCTGGAAGTGTTCGAGCGTGTCACGCGTCGCTACGCCAAGCCCGAATTCGGTCTTCCGACCACGGAGATCAACGGCAAGACAGTTTCCGTGCATGAGAAGATTGTCTGGCAAAAGCCGTTCTGCAATCTCATCAATTTTCAGCGTGTTCTGCCGCAAGGACATGGCGAAGATCCAAAGATCCTGATCGTCGCGCCGATGTCCGGTCACTACGCAACGCTTCTGCGTGGCACGGTTGAAGCGCTGCTTCCTTCCGCAGATGTCTACATCTCGGACTGGATCGACGCCCGTACAGTACCAGTCACCGAAGGTAGTTTCGATCTCGACGACTATGTCGACTATGTCATCGAGATGCTTCATCACCTCGGACCGAACACACATGTTGTCGCCGTATGCCAACCATCCGTGCCGGTACTGGCTGCGGCAGCCGTGATGGAAAGTGCAGGGGACCCGCTTTCGCCGGCATCCATGACCTTGATGGGTGGTCCGATCGACACGCGAATCAATCCGACTGCCGTCAACGAATTGGCGCAGAACAAACCGCTTCAATGGTTCGAGGATAATGTCATCATGAATGTACCCTGGCCGCTGCCGGGTTTCATGCGTCCGGTCTATCCGGGCTTCCTCCAGCTCTCCGGCTTCATGTCGATGAACCTTGATCGCCACGTGATTGCGCACAAGGACTTCTTCATGCACCTCGTCAAGAACGACGGCGAGCCGGCAGAAAAGCATCGCGACTTCTACGACGAATATTTGGCGGTGATGGATCTGACGGCAGAATTCTATCTGCAAACCGTCGACACCGTCTTCATCAAGCACTCGCTGCCGAAGGGTGAGATGACCCATCGTGGCAAGCTGGTCGACACGTCTGCGATCCGCAATGTAGCGTTGTTGACCGTGGAAGGCGAAAACGACGACATCTCCGGTGTTGGCCAGACCCATGCCGCCCAGACGATCTGCACCAATATTCCGGATCATATGCGCATGCATTATGTGCAGCCGGATGTCGGACACTATGGTGTCTTCAACGGTTCGCGTTTCCGCCGGGAGATCGCACCGCGCATCATCGTCTTCGCCAACGAGCATTCTCAGCATTCGGCGCTTGCCGTGAAACGCGTGATCAAGGGCGGTCGTTCTGCCTGAAATGACCCTCCGATTTAGCCAAGTCTAATCAGGTGTTTGCCCGTTTTGCCGGGCATTCATCTTGAATGGACGGCCCTCAGCGACCACATCAAACTCATCGGGATGCATGTCGCGCCCGAGGAAAAAGAGGTAGTTGATGATGAATCAGTCAGCATTGTTGCGCCCGGATTGGACGCCGGCTACCGTAGCCCTGATGGTGCTCGGTTTCATGGTCTTCTGGCCGCTCGGTCTCGCCATGCTCGCCTATATTCTGTTCGGCGAGCGCTTCAAGGATTTCAAGCGCGAAGCAAATAGCGCTGCCGATGGCATGTTTTCGAAATTCGGTGGCAAATGCCGCAGCGGTCGCGGTTACAACTTCACAGGCAATGTCGCCTTCGATGATTGGCGCAAGAACGAACTCAATCGCATTGAAGAAGAGCGTCGCAAGCTCGATGCAATGCGGGCCGAATTCGATGACTATATGCGCGAACTTCGTCGAGCCAAGGATCAGGAAGAGTTTGACCGCTTCATGCGTGATCGCAACAACCTGAAGCGCAATGACAATACGGGCAACGCCGAAGGCTTTGCATAAGGTCTCCATGCCCTGTCGATGAACAAGGCCGGCATCCAACGATGCCGGTTTTTTTGCGCCTTGATATTGTCTCGAATCGGCTAAAGAGAACACATGGTCTTTCTTCTCAACAGAACTTCCAGACGCCAACCGCCGGTCCTTGATCGCGTCCTCAATCTGGAGGGACGATCTGTGCCGTTGACGGTGCGGGAGAATGCGCGCTCCACACGCATAACCCTTCGCATCGAACCCGGCGGCAGAGCGCTGAAAATGACAATACCGCCGGGCATCGGCGAACGCGAAGTCAGTTCCTTCATCGAGCGCTATCGCGGCTGGATGACCACACGCATTGCCAAACTTGATGTCCATCCCGGACTTGGCGACGGCGCGGAAATCCTGTTGCGAGGCGAAGCTCACCGCATTCATCACACAGGCGGGTTGCGCGGCCTGACCGAGGCGACGGTGATCGACGGTGTCCCGGTCCTCAAGGTCAGCGGGCTTGAAGAGCATATGGGGCGGCGCATTGTCACCTTCCTCAAGAAGGAAGCGCGCAAGGATCTTGAGACACTTGTTACGCGTCACACAAAAGCGGTTGGCCGACCGGCAAACAGTCTTACCCTCAAGGATACCCGCAGCCGTTGGGGCTCCTGTTCCTCGGAAGGCAACTTGAGTTTCTCATGGCGCATTGTCATGGCGCCACCTTTTGTGATCGACTATCTGGCGGCACATGAAGTGGCACATCTCAGGGAGATGAACCACGGACCCGGTTTCTGGTCGCTCTGCCGCTCGCTTTGTCCGGATATGGACAATGGCAAGAAATGGCTGAAGCGCAATGGCTCTGCCCTTCACGCCATCGACTTCGGCTGATCAAGACGTATTCGTGAACCGCCTTTGTCGTAAATTGGCTCGACTCGCGCGCTATTTCGTGCGACTTCGCAGCGATGAAGCCTGACGTCAAAATCTGCGGATTGAAAACAGCGGAAGCGGTGGAACATGCGGTCCATCGCGGCGCGAGCCATATTGGCTTTATCTTCTTCGGCAAAAGCCCGCGCAACATCGAACCAGACCTCGCGGGCGATCTTGCGGATCAAGTTCGCGGCAAGGCCAGGATCGTCGCCGTTACGGTCAACGCCGATGACGAAGAGCTGGATGAGATCATTGCTTTTCTCCGACCAGACATCGTTCAGTTCCATGGTTCCGAAAGCCCGGAACGACTTCTCCATGTGAAGGCCATGTACGGTCTTCCGGCGATGAAGGCTTTTTCGGTGCGCGAAGAGGGCGATCTGAGGCGTGTAGACCCGTTTATCGGCGTTGCCGATCGCTTTTTGTTCGATGCAAAACCGCCTGCAGGATCCGATCTACCCGGCGGCAATGGCGTGTCTTTCGACTGGCGCCTGCTGCGTGGACTTGACGCGGAGGTCGACTACATGCTTTCCGGTGGCTTGAACAAGGACAATATTGCCGAGGCGCTGGCGGAAACCGGCGCGAGAGGTATCGACATTTCGTCTGGAGTGGAAAGTGCGCCGGGCGTGAAGAATTTGCAAATGATCGACGCGTTCTTTGATGCCGTCGATAAAGTGGTGTCCCAGCCGGCACCTGCAGGGAGAGCGAAGTGAACGAGAATCTGAGACCGAATTCATTCCGCGAAGGTCCGGACGAAGATGGCCGCTTTGGTATTTTTGGCGGACGTTTCGTCGCCGAGACCCTGATGCCATTGATCCTCGAACTGCAGGACGAATGGGACAAGGCCAAGAACGATGCGGAATTTCAGGCAGAGCTCGCTCATCTGAATACCCATTATACCGGACGGCCAAGCCCGCTTTATTACGCAGAGCGGCTGACGGAAGAACTCGGCGGCGCGAAGATCTACTTCAAGCGCGACGAGCTCAATCACACCGGCTCCCACAAGATCAACAATTGCCTCGGTCAGATACTGCTGGCCAAGCGCATGGGCAAGACCCGGATCATCGCAGAAACCGGCGCTGGCCAGCATGGCGTTGCCTCGGCAACCGTTGCTGCCCGTTTCGGAATTCCTTGCGTTGTCTATATGGGTGCCACCGATGTCGAACGACAGGCACCGAACGTCTTCCGGATGAAACTGCTGGGCGCTGAAGTGAAGCCGGTCACCTCCGGCCATGGCACACTCAAGGATGCCATGAACGAGGCCCTTCGCGACTGGGTCACCAATGTCGACGACACCTACTACATGATCGGTACTGCAGCCGGTCCGCATCCTTATCCGGAAATGGTCCGCGACTTCCAGTCTGTGATCGGCCGTGAGGCACGCGAGCAGATGGTCGCGGCCGAAGGTCGCTTGCCCGACCTGCTGGTTGCAGCCGTTGGCGGCGGATCGAATGCCATTGGCCTGTTTCACCCGTTTCTGGACGACGAGTCCGTGCGGATGATCGGGGTTGAAGCCGGCGGCAAGGGTCTGGACGGCGAAGAGCATTGTGCCTCTCTGACGGCGGGTTCGCCGGGCGTTCTGCATGGCAACCGCACCTATCTGCTTCAGGATAGCGACGGTCAGATCAAGGAAGGCCACTCCATTTCCGCGGGTCTCGATTACCCCGGAATTGGCCCCGAGCATTCGTGGCTGAAGGATATGGGCCGCGTCGAATATGTGCCGATCATGGATGATGAGGCGCTCGCCGCTTTCCAGATGCTGACCCGCACCGAAGGCATTATCCCGGCGCTCGAACCGTCTCACGCCTTGGCCGAAGTGATCAAGCGCGCGCCGACGATGAGCAAGGACGAGATTATTTTGATGAATCTGTGTGGCCGCGGCGACAAGGACATTTTCACTGTCGGCAAGATTCTCGGCATGGGGCTTTAAGAACATGACCAAACGGATGGATAAACGTTTCGCCGATCTTAAGGCTGCAAACAGACCCGCGCTCGTGACCTATTTCATGGGCGGCGATCCCGATTTTGATACCTCGCTCAAGATCATGAAGGCTCTGCCTGAGGCGGGCTCCGATGTAATCGAGCTTGGAATGCCGTTCTCGGATCCCATGGCCGATGGACCTGCGATCCAGATGGCTGGTCAGCGCGCTTTGAAAGCCGGCCAGACGCTTCAGAAGACCCTGGAGCTGGCACGTCTGTTCCGTGAGACCAATCAGGACACACCGATTGTTCTGATGGGCTACTACAATCCGATCTACATCTACGGCGTCGAGAGATTCCTCGATGAAGCCGAAAGATGCGGCATCGATGGCCTGATCATCGTCGATCTGCCACCTGAAATGGATGACGAACTGTGTGTGCCGGCACGCAAGCGCGATATCAATTTCATCCGCCTGGCAACGCCGACGACCGACGCCAAGCGTTTGCCGATGGTTTTGCAAAACACCTCGGGCTTCGTCTATTATGTCTCGATGAACGGCATTACGGGATCGGCATTGCCGGATACGGGCAAGGTTGCTGGCGCCGTTGGCCGGATCAAGGAGCATACCGATTTGCCGATCTGCGTCGGTTTTGGCGTCAAGACGGCAGAACATGCACGGTTGATCGGCAGCAGTGCCGACGGTGTTGTTGTCGGTACGGCAATCGTCAACCAGGTGGCGCTTACGCTCGACAAGAATGATGCAGCGACCGCAGACACCGTTCAGGCTGTTGCAACCCTCGTGCGGGGCCTCGCAAGCGGCGTCGGCGAAGCGCGTATGGCAGCAGCCGAGTAACCACCCTATATGATGACCAAGGTCAATCAGGAGTAATTCAAGTGAACTGGATCACCAACTACGTTCGCCCGCGGATCAATTCCATGCTGGGCCGTCGCGAGGTCCCGGAAAATCTCTGGATCAAGTGCCCGGAAACCGGGGAAATGGTCTTTCACAAGGATCTGGAAGACAACAAGTGGGTCATTCCCGCCTCTGGCTATCACATGAAGATGCCGGCGAAGGATCGTCTGATCGATCTGTTCGACGGCGGACAGTATGAGGCGCTGCCGCAGCCAAAGGTCGCGCAGGATCCGCTGAAATTCCGTGATTCCAAGAAATATGCCGACCGACTTCGCGACAGCCGCACCAAGACGAACCAGGAGGACACGATGCTCGCCGGCGTCGGCAAGGTTCAGGGCGTCAAGCTGGTGGCTGTTGTCCACGAATTCAACTTCATGGGCGGATCGCTGGGCATTGCTGCCGGTGAGGCCATCGTCAAGGCATTCGAGCGTGCAATCGCTGAAAAGTGCCCTCTGGTCATGTTCCCGGCTTCAGGCGGCGCACGCATGCAGGAAGGCATTCTGTCACTGATGCAGCTTCCGCGTACGACTGTTGCCGTGGATATGCTGAAAGAAGCAGGTCTTCCCTATATCGTGGTGCTTACAAATCCCACCACCGGTGGTGTGACGGCGTCCTACGCCATGCTCGGCGATCTCCACATTGCCGAACCGGGCGCAGAGATCTGCTTTGCCGGCAAGCGAGTGATCGAACAGACGATCCGTGAAAAGCTTCCTGAAGGTTTCCAGACCTCGGAATACCTTCTGGAACACGGCATGGTGGACATGGTGATTCCCCGCCATGAGATTCCATCGACCCTTGCCAGCACTCTGAAAATCATGATGAAGCTGCCAGTAAATGAGAGCAAGACCGTGGTCGTGCCCGAAAGCAACGCAGCCTGAGCATAATGCCCTGACACGCAATCGATCTGTGCTCCTTCAGGGTTGGGGCATGCGGGAACGCCACCCATGACCAAGAACGTATACGACGAGGCGGAGCGAGAGATCGAAAAGCTGATGGGGCTCCACCCCAAGGGCTTCGATCTGTCGCTCGACCGCATCAGCCGACTGCTGGAAACGCTGGGCAACCCGCATCTCAAGCTTCCGCCAATCATCCATGTCGCCGGCACCAACGGCAAAGGTTCGGTCACGGCCTTTTGTCGCGCGCTGCTGGAGGCCTCCGGTCTCAGCGTGCATGTCCACACGTCGCCGCATCTGGTCCATTGGCACGAGCGCTACCGTCTGGGCGTAAGGGGCGGACAAGGGCAGATCGTCGATGACGCGTTGTTTGCCGATGCGCTGCGCCGCGTGGCCGATGCCAATGCGGGTGCAGCGATTACAGTTTTTGAAATTCTGACGGCGGTGACATTCATCCTGTTTTCCGAGCATCCCGCTGATGTGGCTCTGATTGAAGTCGGGCTGGGCGGACGCTTTGATGCAACCAATGTCATCCCCAATCCTGCCGTTTCGATCATCATGCCCATTTCGCTGGACCATGAGGCCTATCTGGGCGATCGCGTCGAACTGATTGCCGCCGAAAAAGCAGGCATCATGAAGAAAGGCGTTCCGGTCGTCATCGGCCACCAGGAGCATGATGCGGCGCGAGACGTCCTTGTCTCGACAGCCGAGCGTCTGGGGTGCCCGCATTATGTCTATGGGCAGGATTTTTCTGCCCATGAGGAAATGGGACGATTGGTCTATCAGGACGAGGATTCACTGTCAGACCTGCCATTGCCGAAACTTCCAGGTCGTCATCAATACGCCAATGCCGCAGCTGCGATACGCGCTGTCAAAGCGGCAGGTTTTCCGGTGACGGATCAGATCGCGGAGCGGGCCATGGCGAGCGTCGAGTGGCCCGGCCGCTTGCAGAAGCTCACCCATGGCGCATTGTTCGATCTGGCGCCCAAGGGTGCTGAGATCTGGGTCGATGGCGGTCATAATCCCGGTGCCGGCGAGGCGATTGCCGAAGCCATGGCCGGTCTTGAGGAGGCGCAATCGAGGCCTCTCTATCTGATCTGCGGCATGATCAACACCAAGGATCCCGTTGGCTATTTCAGTGCCTTCACCGATCTCGCCATCCAGGTGTTCACCGTGCCGATCCGCGGAACGGATGTAGCTATCGATCCTGTGGTTCTCGCGCATTCTGCCTTCGATGCCGGACTGGTCGCAGAGCCGGCAATGACGGTTGGAGAAGCGCTTGAGGCGATAGCCGACCGTATTGACGCGGACGATACGCCGCCGCGCATTTTGATTGGCGGTTCGCTCTATCTTGTCGGCAATGTGCTTGCCGACAATGGCACACCGCCCAAATAAAAGGAGCCCGGCTTTCACCGGGCTCTTTTTCTATAAAGATGTTTTGCGTCTATCAGACGGCGCCGGAAATCCAGCTTGTCAGGGCAGTCTTGGGCGCTGCGCCAACCTTGATGTCGGCCACTTCGCCTGCCTTGAAGACGGCGAGTGTCGGGATCGAGCGAACACCGAACTGAGCGGCAAGCTCAGGATTTTCATCGATATTCAGCTTTGCAATCTTCACCTTGCCAGCCATCTCGTTGGAGATTTCTTCGAGGCTAGGAGCGATCATCTTGCAGGGGCCGCACCATTCAGCCCAAAAGTCCACAACCACAGGCTCTGCGGAATCGAGGACTTCCGTCTGGAAGTTCGCAGTATCAACTTTCACCGTTGTCATCGGGGGAATCCTTTCCGGTATTACGTTGTGCATGAATGTGAGCATGCCGGGTCTGATTTTCAATGGCCTGTATTTCACACTGTCTTGAGCGCGGCAAGCGCATGCGAAAGACAGGCGTCGTCCAATGTGATCAACGATGCATTTTCCGTGTAGACGAGAAGGCACTCAAACGCCTTGCCGGGGAACAACGGCTTCAGGATCTCCCGATAGATTGCAAGCTGGGCGCTATGCGACAGCGGCACGCTTTGAATGTCACGGGGTGGAACACGGTTCGTCTTGTAATCCAGAAGAATGACGCGATCATCGGTCACGGCAAGCCTGTCTATGCGACCGCTGACGGCACGGGGGTGACCGTCGAGTTCCAGCGTGCCCATGATCGAGACTTCAGCTTGTCCCTTGGATGAGAACACCGCCTGAAGGCCCTCATGAGCGAGAACTGCAACTATGCTCGCATGGACCTTGTCTCGTTCCTCCCGGGGCCAGAAACGAGCGGCCCGCTCCAGATAGCGCCAGGCTGCTTCCTCCCTTTCGTCTTGCCGATAGGATGGCAGGACCTGCAGCATGCGGTGAACAAGCCGGCCTTTTTGCAATGCGAGGCCTGCGCTTTCCGTTTCACCGAACAAGGGCGAGCCGATCAGTGCATCGCCGGTGTTGCTCTCGATCAATCCGCCTGCGCCTGATGGGCTCAAGGGCCGTGGCAACTGTTTGGGTTCCGGCAACGGCCGCAGCAACGATTCTGGTAAAGTCTCGGTCTGTTCGGCTTTTTGATTGGCGACCTGTTGCGGGAAGTCGCGGATGTGGCCCGGCTGTTCCCAGATCAGGCCACCCCATTCACCATCGGCGCCGGAAAAGGTGACCTCGCGGCAATGATCGTCCTTCAGTCGCAGCGACTGGGCTATCATCTCGTGCCAAATGCCACCTTGCGGACGCTTGCCTTGGGAGCCACAGACAATCAGCCTGTCGGCCGCACGCGTCATCGCGACGTATAGCAGACGCCTGTATTCCTCTTCGGCCAGCGCTTCCACGCGCGCGGAATCGGCCTGCGTCAGGGAATTGGCCAGATCCTTCGTGGGAATCCAGACGGGCACGGGCGTATCGCCTTGTGCCACTGTCATGATGCGGAATTTGGGCAGGTGGGCACTATTGAAAGGCCGTGTTCCGCCATCGACCAGAAAGACAACCGGAGCCTCCAGCCCCTTAGAGGCGTGCACTGTCATGATCCGCACTTCGTTGCGGGCCTTGTCCAGCTCCCGTTTGATCACCGGCGATTCCAGTTCCAGTGTCGATATGAAGTTCTGCAACCCCGGAAGACCTGTCGTTTCGGAGGACAGGGCAAAGTTCAGGAATTCGTCGAGGATGTCGCTGACCTCGGTGCCGAGGCGCGCCAGAAAGGCGCGCCGACCGCCAAGACTGCCAAGCACGTTGGCGTAGAATTCATAAACGGTGGCGTGTCGCCCAAGAGCGACAAGTTTTTCCAGCCGAGGCACGACGGTTGACCACGGGCCTGCATCCCTGACGGTCTGAAGATGGGACCAGAGGCTTGTGTTTTCAGGCCGGTGCGCCGCCGCATCAAACAGATCATCTTCCGAAAGATCGAAGAGCGGACTCTTGAACAGCGCGGCAAGGGAAAGATCGTCCGACGGCACCAGCACGAAACGTCCCAGCGCCAGAAGGTCCTGAATGGCAATATGTCCGGCAAGCTTCAGGCGGTCGGCACCGGCCACGGGAATATCGCCACGCCGCTTGAGAGAGCGGGTGAGGGAGGTGACAAAGCTGTCGCGCTTGCGCACAAGCACCAGAATGTCGCCCGCCTCGATTGGCCGTTCCACGCCGTGATCGACGATTGTCTCCTGACCCACCATGGCGCCAATACGCTCGGCAATGCGCCGCGCCAGAACGGCGGATGGCGCGCTTTCAGGTGTCGAATCGAACGGGGCTGTCCAGTCGTCGTCCTTCGCACTTTCGGCCGGAGCAATCATGTCCCAGAGCTCTACCTTGCCGGGATGGCCGATGCGGCTCGACATGTGGACAACCGTCTGCGCCTGGTCACCCAGTCCACGCGCGTTGTCTGGAATGGAGAAGACCTGATCGACCGCGCTCAGCACAGACATTGTCGAGCGGAAGGACAGCGGCAAGCGGATTGCGTCAAACAGCGCCCCGCTTTGTAAGACCTCTTGTTCCGTCAGACGGCTCTCTTCGGCAAAGCGTTCCGGACGCGCGCCCTGGAACGAGTAAATCGACTGTTTCTCGTCACCGACGGCAAAAAATGTGCGCAACAATTGTCGGGCGCTCTGGCCCGAGAAGAAGTCATCGCGCAGCGAGCGAATGACAGACCACTGGATAGGGCTTGTATCCTGTGCTTCGTCCACCAGAATGTGGTCGATGCCCTGATCGAGCTTGTAGTGGATCCACGGTCCAGCGTCACTCTTGGTCAAAAGCTCGGCGGTGCGCGCAATCAGATCCTCGAAGTCCAGCTGACTGCGTGTCTTCTTCAACTCCTCATAGTCTTCGATCAGTCGCTCAGCGAGCACGAGCGCCGAGCGCGTCGCCACATACATGCGAAACAACCGGAGCCTGTCGCGGCACTGCAACACATGTTCCTGAGCTTCGAGGAGGCCATCGAGCAAGTGCGGGGAAACCTTCAGCATCGCTGCCGTCATCAACGTCTTGGGGCTTTTGGACATGCCTTGCTTGGTCAGCAACGCGCTCTCGAAATACCCAATGCGAATGAAGGGTTTAGTTTCTTCAACCGCTTTGCGCAGATCCTCGGCAATGGCTTTTGCGGTTACGCCGCCGGTTTGTTCGGCAAGATCGATATAGGCGGAAAGCGCTGGCCCGCTCATACCGTTCAATGGCCAGATGCCCTGTGCAATCACGTCCTCGCTGTCAGTCTCGCTGAAACCGAAGATCTGTCGCAGCCGCGGATCGGTGCCGCCCACGCGTGCGGCTTCGCGCAGGAACGTCCGGATCACTTGGCGATTGCTGACGATATCGTTCAGCAAGGCATCGAGACCGAATTCGTCGGCAATGCTCAGCACATGAGAAAAGGCCTCCGCCAGTTCGGTGTTTTCTTCTGCGGAGGTCGCCGTTAGAAGAGAGCGTCTGGCCTCGGTGAGCACCGTCAGCGCGGTCCGGTCGTCAAGCACGGAGAAATGACCGGCAACATTCGCCTCCAGCGGAAACTGATGCAGCAAGGCCTCGCAGAAGGCATGGATGGTCTGGATCTTCAAACCGCCGGGCGTTTCCAGTGCTTTGGCAAACAATCGCCGCGCTTCCACAATCTTCAGGCGGTCGGGACGCATACCCTCGATCTGGGCAATCCTGTCAGCAAGTGCCTCATCGTCCAGTGTGGCCCAGTCGGCAAGGCGCGAAAACACGCGATTGGACATCTCAGATGCCGCGGCCTTCGTATAAGTGAGGCAGAGAATGGACGAGGGCCGTGTTCCGGCAAGCAGCAGACGGATAACGCGCTGGGTCAGGACATGGGTTTTCCCGGAGCCGGCATTGGCCGAGACCCACGCAGAGCGATCCGGGTCCGATGCCAGAGCCTGGCGTGCCGTCGTCCAGTCAATCGGATCGACCCCTTCTGGGAGGGGAGACAACTCACTCATCACCGGCTCCCTCTTCGGCTTCAGCCGTCGACCATTCAGCGACCCGCGCCAGATGATCGTATTCTCCGCCCAGATCACTTTCCATGAACGGCATCAGGCGTGAAACATAGCCGCGTTCGCCGCTCTGCAGCAGTTTGACGAATCGGATCAGCTGGCCGATCGATTCATGTGCCAGATCGGCAGCGGATTTCGTGTCGTCGCCACGACCCGTCAATTCATTGTTGACCTGATCCACCTTGAAGCGATCGCCGGGACGAAGCCGCACATAGACCAGATTATCGGTCCTCTGCGCACCTACCTTTTTAAAGGCACCTTCGGCAAGCGCAGCGGCTTCAAGTGCAAGCTGCGGGTCGACAAGTGTGCGGGCCTGCTGCGGGCTGGGGTTCAGGCCGGTCTTGTAATCGATGATGTCGGCATGACCAGCACCCTTGAGGTCTATCCGGTCAGCAATACCGGTCAGGCGAATGCCGGCTTCGGCGATTTCCATGCCGGCCGGCACTTCCGTAAAGCTCTGCTGGATTTCCCCTCGTCGGCCCCGTTCCCATGCGAGAAAGGCACGGCCCACGTCCCGGAAACGCTGAAGCCAGACCACTTCGATATGCGGCGGCAGATGTTCGGCTGCAAATTCACGCTGGATAATCGCATCCATGGCAGCGTCAGCGACAAGCGGATCAAGCGAATGCCCCTCGCGCACGAATTGCTCGACAATCCGGTGATAGAGCGTGCCGCGCTCGGCAGCACCGGGATCCTTGTTGAAGTCGTCCAGCGGATCGAGCTTGAGAATGCGGCGCGCATAGATCGAATAGGGATCGCGTCGCAGCCGCCCCACTTCGCTGAAGGAATAGCGTTTTGGCTGCAGGTCCGCCGCCGGTTTTGGAGCAGGACGTTGAGCCGGTTCCTGCCGTTCGCCCAGATCGATCAGCCCGGCATAATGTCGGTAGATCTCGCCGCGTTCGCGCAAGCTTTTGGCAAAGTCGGGGCCCCCGAGCGCCATCAATCGTTGTAGCCAGCGCGAAGCGACCGTCGGGGCTGATCCTTGCCGCATGGCGCGCGAATAGATCAAGCGCCGCGTGCCGTTCGCCATCTCGAAATCATGCGCCAGCTGGCCGATGCGCCGTTCGGGCGGCTCAAGGCCAATACCGGTCTTCATCATCCGCGACAAAAACGGATTATTGGTCGTCTGGTTCGGCCAGGAACCTTCGTTGAGACCACCCAGAATCATGGTGTCGACACTTTGCAGGCGGGCCTCGAGCGATCCGAAGATATAGACACGAGGATGGCGCATGGCCCGAGGCTTCACCGCCTCGCCGGCCATGAAGGCATTCATGATATCGGCCCATTGCGGTCCATCGGCTTCGATCACGCCATCTGTCTCGATGATCTGTCCAAAAAGACCTGCCAGAGCTTCACCCGCTTCGCCAGACCAGAGAATGGCAAGATCACCCCGCGCATCGGCGCATGCCGCCTCCAGCGCCTTACCGGTCCGTTCAGCCCACTCCCGCATGGCAAGCCGCGATGAAAACCGCCCATCGGCATTGCGCCTCATCAAAGCTGTCGTCAAAGGCTCTGCCGCGCGCTGGATGGCCTGTGCGAGCCTGCGAGCGCTTTCAGCCGCACCCTCTGGCAATGAAAGCCGCCACTGCGGCGTATGCCGATCACCCTCCTGAGATTTAAGTTGTGTCTCCAGCAGGGCTTCAAGCCCGTCGATGTCCACGACGCCGAGGCCACCTCGAAGAGCGATAAGTTCAAGCGCCATTGCGGCCGACTGGCAATCCTGCTCATTCATGCCAAAACGCACCAGTGGATGCTTGAGCAGCGAAACGATCACCACGGGATCGCCTGGCCTGAGTGCCGCTTCGAGCAGCAGCATCAACAAGGTGCCTTGCGGACTTGCTGAAAGTGGGGTTCCGGCTGAATCGTCAGCGGTAATGCCAAAACGGGCAAGTTCCGCCTTCACCCGTTTTGCCAGTTCACGGTCCGGCGTAATGAGCGCTGCCCGGCTTTCGCCCGATATGCCCGGCTCTTCAAGAGCAAGTCTGAGAGCGATGGCGATGGCGCAGGCTTCTTCTCGCTCGTTGGCAGCTTCGATCAGACTGACATCGGCGAAGGCGGCCTCAAGACGCGATGCTGAGAAACCCTGTCTCCACACTGTCCAGTCATCCGTCGCTGCAGCCGGTGCCATCGTTCGCGACAACACTTCTGCGCGGTCTTTCAGGTCGTCAGGCGAGGTGGCCAGTGCTTCGACATCGGCTCGAACATATTGAAGACGCTTGAGCAGATGAAACAGGCCGTATTGGGGATGACCTCGGCTTGCCGGGTCGCTGGAAAGCATGTCGCCGTCCTCGGCACCGGCCAAAAGCCAGTGTTCAGGTGGCATCGACTGATCCAGCCCCGGCAGCACCACCACGCCTTCCGGCAGGTTCGCGACCGCGCTGATGAAGTCGGCCGCTGCCGGAATGGAGCCGGTCGAGCCGGCAACAATCACCGGTCCGTTGCCGGGTAGGAACGCGATTCTCTGCGCCTCGGCGCGCAACATGGCATTCCGATGCCGTGAGGGAGACGAGCGGTTCAGTTCCCTCAGCCGTTCGGGCCAGAAGGCGCTGGCAATGCGCAGGAATTCAAGCGTCAATTGCCACCACGAGGCGTAGTTGCCGGCATCCAGCTTGGCGAGATCTGCCCAGTCACGTTCTTCTGTTTCAACGGCATCGATCAACTCGACCAGTGCGCGGGCCAACCACACGGCGTCCGCCGGACTTGCCGGTGCCACAAGTGGTGTGTCCGTGTGAATGCTGCGCACGATATCCGGAAGCTGGTTGCGCCAGGCGAGGATAAGCCGCGCCAGTTCGATCAGCCGCGCGGTATTGCTGATCGGTGGTGCGAGATCGAAGAGTGCCGGCAGATCGGCGTCGAAATAGCTTTCGTCCTCTTCCGTCTCACCCAGCGGTTTGATCACAGGCAGGATCGCCGATCGTCCGCCCAGGAGGTCGACAAATTCTGAACGCATCACGCGCACGGCACGCCGTGTCGGCAGGAAAATCGTCACGCGCGACAGTGATAGCGGATCGTCGGGTTCATAGCGAAAATCGGGCGTCAGCCGACCATCAAGCAGCGACTGAGCCAGTTCCCGGAGGAACGGAATACCGGGCGGTATGGTCAGAATGCGTGGATCACGCCGTTTTTCCATGGTCTTCAACCAGCTTTCTGACGCTCTATTGTGCGCTCGGCTTCGCCGATGGCTTCAGGGGTGCCCACGGTGATCCACTCGCCCTTCAATCGCATGCCGTAGAGCCTGCTGCTGGCAATTGCGCGGTCGAAATAGAGGTTGAGATTGAAGGCATCATCGGGGGCGTCATCGAACAGAGCCGGATTGAGGACAATTGCCCCCGCATAGACCACCGGATCGGCGTCGCCCTCCTGATAGCGGCTCAAGCGGCCATCATGCCCCAGATTGAAGTCGCGCTTCCCGTTGTGGCCGGTAACGTGGTCCATGTCCACGCATAAAAGCGCCATGTCCATGGTGTCGGGATCGAAGGTCGCCGCCAAACGCGCGAGGCTGGACTTTTTGCGATCGTCGTCACCGATCCAGAATAGATCGGCGTTCATGACGAAGACCGGATCTCTGGCTAGCAGCTTGAGACCTTTGACCAGTCCCCCACCTGAATTCATCAACCCGGATGTCTCGTCAGAGATCAAGACCTCAAGCCGGGGATAGTTCTGCAAATGCGGGATCATCTGTTCGGCGAAGTGATGCACATTCACCACAGCGCGCTCCACACCGGCATCGGCCAGAAGATCAAGCGCATAGTCGACAAGCGGTTTGCCTGCTACCCGCACCAGCGGTTTCGGCATTGTTTCGGTGATCGGTCGCATGCGGGTTCCAAGCCCCGCGGCCAGCACCATGGCTTCGGTGATATGCATCGTGTCTACCGTGTTGATTCGACGGAGCCGATTCGAGCCTTTGCACACCAATCCCGCAAGGGGGTAAGGGCAGGATGTTCAAGTGCTGCCTGTAGATAATCGAGCGTGCGGGGCATATGCCGCATATAGGCCGGTTTTTGATCACGCTGCATGAGCCGCACCCACAGTCCTGCCAGCTTGCAGGACCGCTGCGCCGCCATGATGTGCCACGATCTCATGAAAGCCGCCTCGTCAAATCCGGGGGTCTCGGCGCGGAGGGTGAGATAGCGCGTCATCAATCGTGTCGCCAGGGGCTGATCGATTGTCACTCTGGCATCCTGAACGATCGACACCAGATCATAGGCGGAAGGTCCGATCATCGCATCCTGAAAGTCGATCAGGCCGATTTTGCCGATGCCGGTCTCATCTTCTCTCCAGATGATATTGGGGGAGTGGAAATCTCGCAAAACAATGGAGGTATCGGCATCTGCAAGGTCATCGATCAGACCATCCCAGATTGCCAGATAGCTTAGGCGCTCCTCGTCGCTCGCAACCTCACCGGAGCGTGACCACGGCAGATGCCAGTCGACCAGCAATTCTGCTTCCATCTTCATCGCCACCCGGTCGAAATCAGGAATGCGGTGAACGCGCTCTTCGGGCAATCGAATGTCCCGCTCGATCGGCGTGTCGTGCAACCGGGCGAGGCAGGCAACGCTCGCCTCGTACCGGTCAGCATTCGGTTGGCCATCCGGTTCAAGGATGCCCTCGGTCCCCAGATCCTCGATCAGCAGAATGCCGGCTTCGCCATCCGATTCGATGATCTCAGGCGCAGCAAAACCCTTGTCGCGCAGCATCGCGTCGATTGCCATGAAGGGGTAAACGTCCTCTGCCAGATTCACGATCTGTGAATAGGGCTTTCCATCCCGGATAGGCGGGCCATTCGGCTTTCGAGGCGCATCCATCAGGATACGGCGCGGCTGCCCGTCGGCATAGATATATTCATAGGCCCGCGATGAGGCGTCGCCGGTCAGGAAACGACGACGAGCATCGCCGAAACCATGATCTGAGAGAAAGGCACGGATTGCCAGAACACGCTCAATCCGGTCCAGTTTGGCAACAGGACCTTCAACCTCGACCCGTCGTCCATCTCCGTCAAAGGCCATGTGAAGGGTGATCTGGTCATCGGGCAGGGCACCGTCGGCCCGCTCCGGCCACTCGACCAGACCGATCCCATGCTCCAGCACTTCGTCAAAACCCAGTTCGTCGAGCTCGGATGGATCGCTCAGGCGATAAAGATCAAAATGCGCGACCGGATATCGAAGCTCGTATTGCTGCACCAGGGTGAAGGTCGGGCTTGGCACCTCAAGGGTCTGGTCATCGGCCATGGCTCTGAGGAAGGCGCGCGCGAGTGTGGATTTTCCTGCACCCAGATCACCGTGAAGGGCCAAACAGTCGCCACGCCCAAGCGCCAGCGCCAGATCTTCACCAAGTTTGGCCGTTTCGGCTTCACCCGGCAGCAGAAGGCTCAGCGCCCGTCGCTCCGACGCCTTCATTCTGCGGCTACTGCACTCGACAAGCTGGCGGACGGTATTTGGCACACGACCGTCGTACCCTTGCCCGGGCTGCTGTCGATTGAGACTTTACCACCATGCAGGCTGACGAAGCTTTCAACGATGGAAAGACCGAGACCTGCGCCGCTGCGTTTGCCGCCCTTGCCACTGGCAGAGAAGCGGTTGAACACGCTATCCAGCATATCCTTCGACATCCCACAGCCACTATCGGTAACGGAGAACACGAAATCACTGTCCTCGCGCCAGCACTTCAAGTCGACCGAAGAACCATCCGGAGCGAAATTCACGGCATTGGTGAGGATCTTGATCAGAATTTGCTTCAGCCGCTGCTGATCTGCCACCAGCTGGCCCAGTTGGGTCGGCGCGGCAATCTCAAGCGTCACATTGCCTTCCTGCAGACGATCGGTCATCTGCATTGACACATCGTCCAGAAGGTCGTCGAGATCGATCGGCTCGAGATTGAGCTGCATGATACCTGCATCGACCGTCGCAAGGTCGAGAATGTCATTCACGATTGTCAAAAGCACGGACGAGGATGTCGAGATATGGTCGAGATACTCTGCCTGACGATCGTTCAATTCCCCGATGGTCGGCGTCTTCAGAAGATCGGTGAAGCCAATGATGTTGGTGAGAGGCGAGCGCAATTCGTAAGAGACATGCTGGACGAATTCGTTTTTCAGTTCGTCCGCCTTGCGAAGCGCCTCGTTCTTTTCCTTCAGCGCACGCTCGGCCCGCACATTGTCGGTCATGTTGACGAATGTGAGCATGGTCTGGGCATTGGGAAGCGGGATGACAGCGTAATCCAGCACCAGTCCGGAATAGAGCTCGAGTGTACCCTGACGGGAAGGGCGCTCATCGTCGAAGCTGGTGATCAGCTGGGCAAAGCTCTTCCAGCCATCCGGCTTGTCGTACGATTCCAGGCAAGCGCTTTCGATTGCCTGGATATGCGTTCCAGGCGTCGCCTGCACTTCGGTAATGTTCCACAGTGTGCGGAAGGCCGGATTGCAAAGCTGGATGCGTCCATCGGGGCCGAAAACGGCAACACCTTCCGACAGATGGTCAATCGTCTCACCCTGGACACGCAACAGAGTATTGTAGCGCGTTTCCAGATCCACCTGTTCGGTAAGGTTTTCAAACACCCATGTCGCACCGCCTTGCGGATGCGCCGAGGCGATGACGCGAAGGGTCTGACCGTTTGGAAGATGCCAAAGATCCGTCTTGGTATCCGGTTCCCGGTAGACGGAGAGCGCGGTCTCTTTCCAGTTCTTCCAGTTGAGCGGTTCGGGAAGTCTGCCCTCTGAACGCAGCCGGTCAAGCAGTTCGCTGTTGTCCGGATGGGATTCGAGGAACGGCAAATCCAACTGCCAGAGCTGTACGAAGGCCTGATTGTAGAACTGAAGCTTGCGTTCGCCGTCGAAAATGGCGACGGGAGTTGCCAGATGATCGAGCGTCTCAGCATGGCTCTTGAGCGTCCGGGTCAGCTGTTCGCGCAGCGCCTCGGCCTGGCTGGTATCGATGGCCATGCCGGACGAGCCAAACGCACTTCGCGCATCGACCACATCCAGGAACGCCCTGTTGCCGCGAACGACGGTCGAGACGGTATCGCTATAGGGAGACTCGAGCGTCGCGCTCGCTTTGATGCATTCCCGTGCCACAGATCCCAGCAATTCGCGCTGTTCCTGGATGACAACGGAGGGAGACGTCGCCTCGACGGCTTCGCTATAGGCATGGTTCACCCACACCAGTTGGCC
This sequence comes from Agrobacterium sp. ES01, assembly GCF_050320885.1. Taxonomy (NCBI): domain Bacteria; kingdom Pseudomonadati; phylum Pseudomonadota; class Alphaproteobacteria; order Hyphomicrobiales; family Rhizobiaceae; genus Agrobacterium; species Agrobacterium sp. ES01. The sequence goes on along the minus strand of NZ_JBNQTH010000006.1, from coordinate 29,368 downwards.
ATGATTGTCGCGCCGCCAAACGGGTTGTTCAATCGAATCCAGAAGCGCCTCGAATGTCGAAATCGACGACATCAGTCGGGTCTTTTCTATTTTCAGCTCGGCAAGTTCGGCGCGCAGATTGTTCAGTGCAACGAAGCGGGCAAAGGCGCGACCACCGGACAATCGCCCCTGGACTTCAAGCACTTCACCGCGTTGGGTTTCAACCACAACGTCAAAGCTGCGTGCATCGTAGCGTAGACCCTCGATCGAGCGTTCCAGTTCGATCGCCGACGGTGCCTTCAACCATCTGCCGAAGGCCAGGAAGTCTGAATTATTTTGCGGAGCACCTGTTTCACCGGGAAGCTGGCCCAGGAATTCGGGCTTGCCTGTCCGGCCATCCCAGACCACGATCCTGCGGTTCTTGTCAGCGATAAGCGCTTCGTAGCGAGAGATTTCCTGTCGCGCATCTGCCAGTGCAGAGCGAAGCTCAAGTCGTTCGCTCTCGATGTTTCCCCTCTGCCGTACGAGCCAGACCGCCGACAACAGCGTCGCGGAGAAAAGCCCGATGACGAGAGAAAAGCCGATTGTCTCTGCTGAAGAAAACAGGCGTGTCGTATCGCCAATCAGGGTTTCCGATTGCGCAAATGCGCTCTGGGAAAGCGTTGCAAGCGCCGTACCTGCTGCAAAGAGTCGTTTTAGCGCCACAACGCAGATTCCTCCGCCATGGCGCGCATAAACGTGTGCTCCAGGCTGCCAGAATCCCCGATTGGCGACGTGTGCGACCTCGTATCGCACCTGCCGCTTTGGCAAGTCATATTGTTCTACCGACATACTCGGTCTGTCTCCGTCCTATGTGCCGCATCGTCGACAAGACATCCGATTTCACGCTTCCGCCCGCCTGCGGAAGCAACGAATCAAGTGCTAAAACAATACCTTTTAAGGGATTCTGCGGAAAGAGCGCTGACCAAAAAAAGACCGCAGCCCTTGTCAAGGCTGCGGCCACAAGATGTTGTGGATATTTCAGTGCCGATTAATAGCGATAGTGTTCCGCCTTGAATGGGCCCGTCGGCGACACGCCGATATAGCTGGCCTGTTCTTCGGAAAGCTCCGACAATTTCACACCAAGCTTCTCCAGATGGAGGCGTGCAACCTTCTCGTCGAGATGCTTGGGCAGAATGTAGACCTTGTTCTCGTATTGATCGCCCTTGCTGAACAGCTCGATCTGGGCAAGCACCTGATTGGTGAACGACGCAGACATCACGAAGGACGGATGACCGGTTGCGTTGCCGAGGTTCAAAAGGCGACCTTCGGACAGCAGAATGATGCGGTTGCCCTTCGGAAACTCGATCATGTCGACCTGAGGCTTGATGTTGGTCCACTTCTGATTGCGCAGTGCAGAAACCTGGATCTCGTTGTCGAAATGGCCGATATTGCCAACGATCGCCATGTCCTTCATCGCCCGCATATGGTCGATCCGGATGACGTCCTTGTTACCAGTCGTGGTCACAAAGATATCGGCTGAGGAGACAACGTCCTCAAGCTGGACCACTTCAAATCCGTCCATCGCTGCCTGAAGGGCGCAGATCGGATCAACTTCTGTTACCTTTACGCGTGCGCCAGCACCGCTCAACGAAGCGGCAGAACCCTTGCCCACGTCGCCGTAACCGCAAACCACGGCAACCTTGCCGGCCATCATGACGTCGGTCGCACGACGGATGCCGTCGACGAGCGATTCCTTGCAGCCATACTTGTTGTCGAACTTGGACTTGGTGACGCTGTCGTTCACGTTGATGGCAGGGAAGGGAAGCAGACCCTTCTGGCTGAGCTGGTAAAGACGGTTCACGCCAGTGGTGGTTTCTTCGGTCACACCCTGGATCGAATCGCGCTGCTTGGTGAACCAGCCCGGTGACGCTGCCATGCGCTTCTTGATCTGTGCGAACAGAATTTCTTCTTCTTCCGACTGCGGGTTGCTCAACACGTCTTCACCGGCTTCTGAGCGAGCGCCGAGCAGGATGTACATGGTAGCGTCGCCACCATCGTCGAGGATCATGTTGGATGCGCCACCGTCGGCCCACTGGAAGATCTGGTCCGTATAGGTCCAGTATTCCTCAAGGCTCTCCCCCTTGACCGCATAAACCGGAATTCCGGAAGCAGCGATTGCAGCCGCCGCATGATCCTGGGTGGAGAAGATGTTGCAGGACGCCCAGCGGACATCGGCACCAAGGGCAACCAGGGTTTCGATCAGAACCGCGGTCTGGATGGTCATGTGGAGCGAGCCGCTGATACGTGCGCCTTTCAGCGGCTTTGTTTCACCGAATTCAGTGCGGCAGGCCATCAGGCCAGGCATTTCGGTTTCGGCGATGTCCAGTTCCTTGCGACCGTAATCGGCAAGCGAAATGTCCGCTACGACATAATCATTCGTGGTGCTCATAAAGATCTCCAGCCTTGAATCAGGGCCCGCATCGCAAAAGATTGCACGAATGCCGAATACGCGCCGTCAAGCGCCTGTCCCCAGAGAACAGGCTTCCTGCAAAGGCGTTTAGCAGTGTTGAGCGAAAATGACAATATCGATATAAAGAAGTCTTTATGTCTTTATGTGATGTGGTTATCAGATTTCTTCGCCGAACTTGTCGGCGATCAATTGCTCAAGTGCCGCAAGCGCTTCCGTGGCCTGCGGCCCCTCGGCTGAAACGAGAATGCTGCAGCCGGGACTGGCGGCCAGCATCATCAGGCCCATGATCGACGTCCCACCGACGGTGGTGCCATCCCTCGTGACGGAAACCTGTGCATCGAAACTGCCAACCAGCTGCACGAACTTCGCCGATGCCCGCGCATGCAGGCCGCGCTTGTTGATGATCAGCAGTTCACGAGAGTTCGAATCCATGCAGCCGTCTTCCGAAGGGTCCTATTTGCCACTCAAGACGCGGCTCGCCACGTTGATGTATTTTCGCCCCGCTTCGGATGCTTCGGCCAGCGACTTTTCCATATCGTTTTCGCCACGAACGCCTGCAAGCTTGATCAGCATCGGCAGGTTCACACCGGCAATGACTTCAATTCGACCGCTGTTCATCACCGAAATGGCAAGGTTGGAGGGTGTGCCTCCGAACATGTCGGTGAGAATGATGACCCCGTGACCGTCATCCGCTCTGAGCACCGCGTCGAGGATGTCCTGGCGGCGCTGGTCCATATCGTCTTCGGGGCCGATAGATACCGTTTCGACAAACTTCTGCGGACCAACAACATGCTCCACAGCGTGATGAAACTCTTCAGCCAGCCTGCCATGAGTGACAAGCACAAGTCCGATCATACTTTTTCCGTCCCTTTGCACACGCAAACATTTGGCCAGTTAACGCAAAGCGGTCAAGCCGTCCACCGGTGGCAGGTCATCTTGGCGATGTAAATTCCAAGCGCAAGTTCAAAATGTTTCACCCGTAGGTCTCTGCGCTCCACTTCGCGTCCTCATCAGAGCATCCAGGAAGGCAAGAGGGCGAGGTGTCTGCGACGGTATCCGCAAGAGCGGAACATCCGCTCCGCCATCGAATACGAGCGTTTCGTTCTCAGGCGGAAGCCTTTCTGCTGAAACGGGATCCACAATCAGGGCGCCGCAGTGGATCACTGCCTTGGCCTGACTTTTGCGTGAGACAATACCGCCATATCGCAATTCCATCAGGTCACGAATTGTCTCGGGCCGTGAGGCGATAACGTGCGAATCACATGTTCGTATGTCGACGCGGTCATCTGCGATAAGGGCTGCAAATTTGCCTGCCGCCAGAGCCTCTTCCATACAGGTAAACGCCAGAGACGTTTTGCCACGTCCGGACGGACCGACAAACAGAATGCCGCGCGTGCCTGCGATGATTGCGGTTCCATGGACATTGGCACCGCTCAGCTTCATGAAGGGTTCTCGACGGGCAGCGACAGCACGAAACGGGCGCCCTTGATCTCGCCGGTCTCAGCGTCGATGACATTTTCTGCCCTCAGACTGCCGCCATGGGCCTCGGCGATTTGCCGACTGATGGAAAGGCCCAGGCCGGAATTTTGTCCGAAACTCTCGATTCCCGGTCGATCTGTATAAAACCGCTCGAAGATCCGGTCGATATTCTCGGCCTGGATGCCCGGGCCATTGTCCTCGATCTGGATCACACAGCGCCCCCGTGAACGGGAGAGCTTGACGGTCAATCTGCCGCCCTTTTCCGGAACGAAGGAGCGTGCATTCTCGATCAGGTTGGTAACGATCTGGCCGAGACGCAGGTCGTGTCCGTTCACGACAAACCCGGCCTTCGCGCCCGGTCGCTTGTCGATCAAAAGCTCGATCTCGATCGGTTTCTTGCTGGAGCGGATCTGTCGGGAGACATCAACCAGATTGGTGACAAGGTTTTCCAGATCGACCGGACGTGCATCCGAGCGCGCCAGTTCCGCATCCAGGCGAGAGGCATCAGAGATGTCGCTGATCAATCGGTCCAGCCGCCTGACATCATGCAGGATCACATCCATAAGCCGTTTCTGCGAGGTTTCGTTGCGCGCGAGCGGCAGCGTCTCGACCGCGCTTCGAAGAGACGTCAGAGGATTTTTCAACTCGTGGCTGACATCGGCCGCAAAACTCTCGATTGCATCGATTCGGTCGTAAAGGGCCGTCGTCATCTCGCGAATGGCGACAGACAGGTTGCCAATTTCATCCTGACGCGCCGAAAAATCCGGAATTTCCTGTCTTTCCTTGGCTCCGCGGCGAACGCGGATGGCTGCCGCAGAAAGTCGTCGCAGCGGATTGGCGATGGTCGACGACAGAAGAAGCGACAGAACCACGTTCACCAATGTGGCGACACCGAAGACGCGAAGGATCGCCAGTCGTTCGGCGTGGACGATCTTGTCGATGTCGCCTGCCTGGGTCGATAGCAGCAGAACACCCAGAACTGCACGGAAACGCTGAACGGGAACGGCCACTGAGACAATCAACTCGCCCTTGTTTGTCACCCGCACCACCGCGCCGCGAACACCGGTCAGAGCATTCATGACCTCAGGATAGATCGAGCCGTCTCCCCCAGGCGCTTCCTTGTACTGCGGCAGGTTGCCCGGTTGCAGGATGCGATTGAAGAGGCGCGAGAAACTGTCCGACCAGGAGCTGCTGTCATTGTCGAGAGGTGGCAGATCGAACCGCAAGACCTGACCGCGCGAATACAAGTGGCGTGAATCAAGAAGCAGGTTGGCATCCGCATCGAAGAGGCGAGCACGCGTCCGCGTTGGCGAAATCAGGCGGCGAAGCACCGGTGCCACACGCTCCGGATTGATCGGGAATTCCAGATCCTCGTCGTTCGGTACAGGCGTTATGCTTTGACCCGCCTGCAGTTCCAGAAGCTTTTGCGGATCGATGGTGATCGAATTGGTATCAACCGACGCAGACGCAGAGATCGCACCGGCAATAATTTCGCCCTGGGTCAGAAGGCTTTCGACACGTGCATCAATCAATCCCTCGCGGAACTGATTGAGATACATGATGCCACCTACCAGCACGAAGATAGCTGCAAGGTTGAAGAACACGATGCGGCGCGTGAGGCTGGAAAAGAGCGCATTGCCGAAAATACGACGGATCAGCGTAAACGGATGGGCCATGAGGTTTGGCGGCGCGACGGCACTGTCGAGCTCATCAAGTTCCCATTCCGAAAGCTTTTCCGCCAACTATCAAACCTTCCGCGCCCACTGTCACGGCTCTGCATTCCGTATTTGTCTGGCGGCTATTCCAGCCGCCAGCCGTTCAGGCTGCTTCCCGGAAGCGATAGCCCACGCCGTAGAGCGTCTCTATCATGTCGAAATCGACGTCAACCATTTTGAATTTCTTGCGCAGGCGCTTGATGTGACTGTCGATCGTCCGGTCATCAACATAGACCTGTTCGTCATAGGCCGCATCCATCAGTGCATCGCGGCTCTTCACGACACCGGGGCGCTGCGCCAAAGACTGAAGAATCAGAAATTCGGTGACTGTGAGCGTGACCGGATCGCTCTTCCAGGTGCAGGTATGGCGCTCCTGATCCATCACAAGCTGGCCCCGCTCAAGGGTTCGTGCCTGCAGTTCGCCGGCGGTTTTGGCAGTGCCCGTGGTCGCCGCACCTTCGCGATTCGCCGCGCGACGAAGAATGGCCTTGACCCGCTCGACCAGCAAACGCTGCGAGAACGGCTTGGTGATGAAGTCATCGGCGCCCATCTTGAGACCGAACAACTCATCGATCTCTTCATCCTTGGAGGTCAGGAAGATCACCGGGATATCGGACTTCTGTCGCAATCGGCGCAGAAGCTCCATTCCGTCCATCCGCGGCATCTTGATGTCAAAAATGGCGAGTTGCGGGGGACGGGCAACGAGCCCGTCAAGCGCAGATACACCGTCCGTGTAGGTCTCGACCTTATAACCCTCAGCCTCAAGCGCAATCGACACTGAGGTCAGGATATTGCGGTCGTCGTCTACGAGCGCGATTGTCTGCATAGTCATGCTCTCCGTCATCTTTGCGGCTCCTGGCTTTGCCCGCCCAGCCCTTGGCGTCAAGGAGCGCTTATTGAGGATAAAGGTGGAACAAATTGTGGCAAAGATAAAGAGCCGCCCGAGCCGTTGCCGATATTTGCGGCCAAACACCGCCAAAACGATCTATGCCAATTGCCCTCTTCTAACCGATTTAAACCAGAGGTAAGGAATTTAAATCGATTAAATAATTGATATTATTGAATGTTTTTGAATTTTGCTCTTGCGTTGACTGATTGTGCCCTCTAGTTTCTCGAAAAATTCAACGGCTATCGGCCCTGGAGTAAAGGATGCTGTCGATGGATGAGCTAGGTCTTAGAAATCGCGAAAACGATATAGCGGCGATTGGTCTCGGTGATGCGGCGCGAGTCCATTACAATTTCAATCCCGGCCAGCTCTATGAAGAAAGCATTCGCCGTGGCGAAGCTGTGCTGACAGCCGACGGTGCGATTTGCGCCGACACCGGACAGCACACCGGTCGTTCGCCGAAAGACAAGTTTGTCGTGCGCGACAACAACACAGATCCAACGATCTGGTGGGACAACAACAAGCCCATGACGCCAGAGAATTTTGCGCTTCTGCATCAGGACATGCTGGCGCATGCTGCCGGCAAAGATCTCTTCGTGCAGGATCTGATCGGCGGTGCAGACGCTGAAAATGCCTTGCCGACGCGGGTCGTAACCGAATATGCGTGGCATTCGCTGTTCATCCGCAACCTGCTGATCAGGCCTGAACGTGCGGCGCTCACCACCTTCCAGCCGAAGCTGACAATCATCGACCTGCCCAGCTTCAAGGCTGATCCGGCGCGTCACGGCTGCCGCTCGGAAACAGTGATCGCCTGTGACCTGACCAATGGCATCGTTCTGATTGGCGGCACGTCCTATGCCGGCGAGATGAAGAAGTCCGTGTTCACCGTCTTGAACTACCTTTTACCTGCCAAGGGCGTCATGCCCATGCATTGCTCTGCCAATGTCAGCGCCGAGGGTGATTCGGCCGTGTTTTTTGGCTTGTCCGGCACTGGTAAGACAACGCTGTCGGCCGATCCAAACCGCACTCTCATCGGAGACGACGAACATGGTTGGGGCCAAGGCGGTATCTTTAATTTCGAAGGCGGCTGCTACGCCAAGACCATTCGCCTGTCGGCGGAAGCAGAGCCCGAAATCTATGCGACCACGAAGCGTTTCGGCACGGTTCTGGAAAATGTCGTCTTGAACGAAGATCGTGTTCCCGACTTCGACGATGGCTCGAAGACCGAAAACACGCGTTGCGCCTACCCACTGGATTTCATCCCCAACGCATCTGCTACCGGCATTGCGGGGCATCCAAAGACAATCATCATGCTGACCGCCGACGCCTTCGGTGTCATGCCGCCGATTGCCCGGTTGACACCCGAGCAGGCCATGTACCACTTCCTGTCCGGCTACACCGCCAAGGTTGCCGGCACGGAAAAAGGTGTGACCGAGCCGGAAGCAACCTTCTCGACCTGTTTCGGTGCGCCGTTCATGCCGCGACACCCGGCAGAGTACGGACGTTTGCTGCGGGATCTCATCGCAAACCATGAGGTTGATTGCTGGCTGGTCAACACCGGTTGGACCGGCGGTGCCTACGGAACGGGAAACCGCATGCCAATCAAGGTCACGCGTGCGCTTCTGAACGGTGCCTTGAGCGGTGAACTGAAAAGTGCGGAATTCCGGACCGACGCGAATTTCGGTTTCACTGTGCCGGTTTCTGTTGACGGCGTAGAATCGCAGATCCTCGATCCACGCTCGACCTGGGCGGATGGTGGAGCCTATGATGCTCAAGCCCAGAAGCTGGTCGGCATGTTCATTGCCAATTTCGAGAAGTTCGAAAGTCATGTGGATGGCAAGGTGCTGGAAGCCGCGCCAAGCATTCGCCTGGCCGCCGAGTAAGCCGCTGCAATTATTCTGAATTTGAAAACCCGGCGATCCGATCGCCGGGTTTTTCGCATCCAGGGCCTTGAACCTGTTTCCCGAAGCGCTCTGTTGTGAAATAGAAAAGCCCGGAGACAGGATCGATGGCCAGCGACGCACTGCATATCAATAACCGCATCACGATCGCCGGGTGGGAACTCACGGAGCAGTTCGTGCTGGCTGGAGGCCCGGGCGGGCAAAACGTCAATAAGGTCTCGACGGCTGTTCAACTCTTTTTCAGTATAACCGGATCGCCCTCGCTTCCGGATCGCATCAAGGCAAACGCCCTGAAGCTTGCCGGACGGCGCGCTTCCAAGGAGGGTGTGTTGATGATCGAGGCCAATCGCTTTCGCAGCCAGGAGCGCAATCGCGAAGATGCGCGCGAACGCCTGAAGGAATTGATCCTGAAGGCTGCGGAACCGCCGCCGCCGCCGCGCAGGAAGACCAGGCCAAGCCGGTCATCCATCGAGCGCCGGCTGAAGGAGAAGGCGGGTCGCGGTGAAATCAAGAAGATGCGCACTCGCCCCGATAATGACTAATTCAGCAATTGGTTTTTTAGAATTCCCCTTGTTTTTTCCAGAAAGCTGCCGTCATCTGCCATCAGAAATGGATAACAGGGAGATTGCAGTATGGGTTTGTTCAGCTTCATCAAGAATGCCGGAAAAAAGCTTGGCATCGGTGGTGATGACGATGCTCCGGATGTCGAGGCAGTCAAGAAGGAACTGGCGTCCCATGACCTCGGAACCGACAAGGTCGAAGTCGAAGTCGTGAATGACAAGGTCGTCTTGAAAGGCGTGGTCGAAGACCAGTCGATTTTCGAAAAGGCGATTGTCGCTGTCGGCAACACGCTCGGTATCTCATCGGTCGAAGCAGGTGAGCTCAAGATTTCCGACGCCGGCGTTGCGGCCAAGGATCCGGTCTTCTATACCGTGAAGAAGGGCGACAATCTCTGGAAGATTGCAGAAGAACAATATGGCAAGGGCAAGGGTGCCAAACACACTGTCATCTTTGAGGCCAACCGGCCGATGCTGTCCCATCCGGACAAGATTTATCCCGGTCAGGTTCTTCGTATCCCCGATCTCGAAGACTGATCCTTCTCGATCGCGGTTGGAACGGAGGGGCAAGCAATGAGCAAGGCTCCCTCTGTTCCCGAAGGTCTCGGTTTCTTTCCAGGCTATCTGGACCGCAGAGAGCAGGAACGTCTGGTCGAAACAATCCGCTCGGTCGTTGCCTCTGCGCCCCTCTACACGCCTGAAATGCCAAGAACCGGAAAGCCGATGTCTGTACGCATGACGAATTGCGGCGCATTGGGCTGGGTGACGGATCGGGATGGTGGCTACCGCTACCAGAAGACCCATCCGCGCACCGGAGCACCATGGCCACCGATACCGGAGCGCCTACTGGGGATCTGGCGGGACGTGTCCGGGGACGAGCAGCTTCCAGAGGCGTGCCTCGTCAATTTTTACGATGATGACGCGCGTATGGGCTTGCATCAGGACAAGGACGAACAAAATCTTGTCGCGCCGGTCGTCTCCATTTCGCTCGGGGACGCGTGTCTCTTTCGCATCGGGGGAACCGAACGAAAAGACCCGACGAAGTCATTCAGGCTGGAGAGCGGCGATATTGTCGTCCTAGGTGGAGCGAGCCGGCTGCGCTTTCACGGCGTCGACCGCATCTATCCTTCAACTTCAACGCTTTTGAAGAATGGTGGGCGTATCAACCTGACCCTGCGGCGGGTTGGTTTAAATACATAGCCTACGATACATAGCCTACAGTTTTCTCAAGGCGACCTTCTCGATGAGATGGTTCTCGCCTTTCTGTAGAATGAGGTCGGCACGCGGACGCGTGGGAAGGATATTCTCCCTTAAGTTCCGCAGGTTAATATTCTCCCAAAGATCCTCGGCCACCCCCAGAGCATCGCTTTCACTGATATTGGCATAGCGCTGAAAGTAGGAATTTGGATCGCGGAACGCCGTCTCTCTGAGCTTCATGAAACGCGTCACATACCAGCGATGGATCAGCGCATCCTCAGCGTCGATATAGATCGAGAAGTCGAAAAAGTCGGACACCATCGGCACGATTTTTCCGTCGGCCGGCAGGTCACCGGACTGAAGAACGTTAATGCCCTCGAAGATCAGGATGTCGGGACGGTCGACCAGTTTGAATTCATCCGGCAGCACATCATAGGTGAGGTGAGAATAGCTCGGCGCTTTGACATTGGGACGGCCTGCCTTGATCGCTGACAAAAAGCGAAGCAGGGCAGCCGTATCGTAGCTCTCTGGGAAGCCCTTGCGGTTGAGAATGTTGCGCTCAACCAGAGTGGCGTTCGGATAAAGAAATCCGTCAGTGGTGACGAGATCGACCTTCGGGCTTGAGGGCCAGCGGGCCAACAATTCCTTCAGCACGCGCGCGGTCGTCGATTTGCCGACAGCAACGGAACCCGCAATCCCGATGACGAAGGGCGTCTTGGTGATGTCGGACAGGCTCAAAAAGCGGTTGCGCTGTTCAAACAGCAATTGCGACGATTCCACATGTGCAGACAGAAGGCGAGAAAGCGACAGATAGATCTTGCGCACTTCGTCCAGATCGATCGGGTCACCGATCGACCGCAGCCGCCGCACTTCATCGCCGGTCAATGTGAGGGGCGTGTCCGCACGGAAACGAGCCCACTCCTCCGACGTAAAGAAATGGTAGGGCGAAAAGTCATTCGCCTGGAAGTGATCGAGCGGCTCCAGCTGCTCCATGTCCCTGCTAGCTATCGTCATGGCTTCTAACGGCTGGCCTTCTCGTTGAGCCCGGACTGGCCGGTGCGCCTATGAAGCTCGTCCATCACAGTGTCTAAAGGGATATCTGCTATTTTCAATACGACCAAAAGATGAAAGAGCAGATCGGCGCTTTCGTAGATCAGGTTTGCCCGGTCGTTTGTGATCGCCGCCATGACGGTTTCTATGGCCTCTTCGCCCAGCTTCTTGGCTGCCTTGGATTGTCCGCTGGCAACGAGTTTTGCCGTCCAGGATTCATCCGGGGACGCACTGGCGCGCTTGGCGACAATCTCTTCGAGATGCTCAAGAGTGAATTCGCTCATCGGTTTCCTCCCTGGGCGGGCAATCAGTCCAGCCGCATGGCGATGCCATGCTCGGACATGTAATTTTTGGCTTCGGCGATCGAATAGGTACCGAAGTGAAAGATCGAAGCGGCGAGCACGGCCGTCGCATGACCGTCGCGAATTCCGCACACCATGTCGTCGAGATTGCCAACGCCGCCTGAAGCCACAACCGGCACCGGCACGGAATCGGCAATCGCTCGCGTCAGCGCGATATCGTAACCACTCTTGGTGCCGTCACGATCCATGGAGGTGACGAGAAGCTCGCCAGCACCGCGGTCTACCACCTTGCGGGCGAACGCGATTGCATCGATACCGGTCGGCTGGCGACCGCCATGGGTGAAGATTTCCCAGCGGTCAGCCTCGCCATCGATGGAGACCTTTTTCGCGTCGATGGAGACGACGATACATTGATCTCCAAATTTGTCCGCAGCCTCTGCAACGAAATCTGGATTCTTGACGGCGGCGGAGTTGATGGAGACCTTGTCGGCGCCGCACAACAGCAGCTTTCGGATATCAGCGGTCGTTCGAACACCGCCACCAACCGTTACCGGCATGAAGCAGTGATCGGCAGTCTTGGCCACCACATCGAAGATTGTGTCGCGATTGTCGGACGAGGCCGTGATGTCGAGAAAGCAGAGCTCATCGGCGCCAGCTGCATCATAAGCCTTGGCCGCTTCTACAGGATCTCCGGCATCGATCAGGTCGACGAAATTGACGCCTTTGACGACGCGACCGTCCTTGACGTCGAGACAGGGGATTACACGCGCTTTCAGGGTCATGGGAAAATCCTTCGTTAGCCGCGTTGCGCCGCTTTGATCAGGGCGAGCGCTTCTGCTGGATCGATACGCCCATCATAGAGCGCACGACCCGAAATGGCGCCTTCCAGCTTCGTCGCATCGGGTTCCAGCATGCGTTTCACGTCATCAAGCGAGGCAAGCCCGCCTGATGCGATTACCGGAATGGAGACCGCTTCGGCAAGCTCCAGCGTCGATGCCCAGTTGATCCCGGCCAGGATCCCGTCCCGATCAATATCGGTATAGATAATGGCCGAAACACCCGCGCCCTCGAATTTCTTCGCAAGCTCGACCACGCCAAGTTCCGATGCCTCCGCCCAGCCTTCTACCGCAACCTTTCCACCCTTGGCATCAATGCCGACGGCAATCTTGCCGGGGAAGGTGCGGCATGCCTCGATCACGAGGGCGGGATCGCGAACGGCAACAGTGCCGAGAATTACGCGGCTCAGGCCGCGCGACAGCCAGTTCTCGATATGCTCCAGCGTACGAATACCGCCCCCGAGTTGAACCGGGTTTCTGGTTGCCTTGAGGATGTCATCGACGGCTGAGCCATTGACGCTTTCGCCGGCAAAGGCCCCATTCAGGTCGACCACATGCAGCCATTCGAAACCCTGGTCTTCGAAGGCTTTCGCCTGAGCGGCCGGGTCGGCGTTGTAGACCGTCGCCTGGTCCATATCGCCAAGCTTCAGCCGCACGCACTGGCCGTCCTTCAGGTCGATGGCGGGAAAAAGGATCATGTCTGCGGGTCCATGCTGTTGGAGTGCTGCAAGCTCAGGGCTTCCAGGCAAGAAAATTGGCGAGCAGTTTCAGCCCCAGGCTCTGGCTTTTCTCCGGATGAAACTGCGTGCCGACCATATTGTCGCGTCCTACCGCCGCCGTAATCGGTCCGCCATAATCGGCAGTGGCGATAACGTCGTCGGCCTGCTCTGCGGCCAAGTGATAGGAATGGACAAAATAGGCGTGAAGGCCGGATGGACCGGTCTCGATGCCATCGAATAGCGGGTGAGGGTGCTTCAAATCGAGTGTATTCCACCCGATCTGCGGGATCTTCAGATCGGCATCGTCAGGGGTCATCAAAACAACGTCGCCCTTGATCCAGCCAAAACCCTCGGTCACGGTTTTTTCCAGTCCGCGAGAGGACATCATCTGCATGCCGACGCAGATGCCAAGAAAGGGACGACCTTTTGTCTCGACAGCCTCAAGCAGCGCCTGTGGCATACCGCTCACGGCATTCAATCCCCGCCGGCAATCGGCATAGGCGCCGACACCCGGAAGGACGACTCGATCGGCAGAGGCGACCGCTTCCGGCTTGTCTGTCAGATCAATGGTGGCGTCGAGGCCGGCTTCGCGGGCTGCACGCTCGAAGGCCTTTGTGGCCGAGCGAAGATTTCCGGATCCATAATCGATAATCGCTACGCGCATTCTAATTCCAGTCTGCCGGGTTCAGACGAGGGTACCCTTGGTCGAAGGAACCCTGTTTGCCTGTCGGGGATCGATTTCGGTGGCCGTGCGCAATGCGCGGGCAACCGCCTTGAAGCATGTCTCGGCGATATGATGGTTGTTGGCGCCGTAATGGTTCAGCACATGGAGCGTGATGCCGGCATGCTGCGTCAGCGCCTGAAAGAATTCCCGCACCAGTTCGGTATCGAAGGTGCCGATCTTGGGGGCGCTGAAGTCCACATTCCAGACGAGGAACGGGCGACCTGACACATCGACTGCCGCCTTGGTCATGGTTTCATCCATGGCGAGGTCGATAGAAGCATAACGGGTTATGCCTTTTCGATCGCCGAGAGCTTTGGAAAGCGCCTGCCCAATGGCGATCCCGGTGTCTTCCACTGTGTGATGGTCGTCGATATGCAGATCGCCCTTGGCCTCTATGTCCATGTCGATGAGCGAATGGCGGCTCAACTGGTCCAGCATATGGTCAAAAAAGCCGACGCCCGTTGAGATCCGCGACGCTCCGGTGCCGTCAATATTGACCGCCACGGAGATCGCGGTTTCGTTGGTTTTGCGGGAAATCTCGGCCTTGCGTTCCGCCATGGGAATACTCCACTGGAAAATCTGGGCGTTCCTTATCAGCCGGTGCAACAAATATCCAGAAGTTAGAGCAGCAAGCCGGAGGGGCCTGCTCGCCCTCCAGAACCTGCATCTGATTGCAATCACGAAAAGCGCGCTTACATAAGTCGGCAACGGCCATCCGGGCCAGGAACAAACGCCCAATCCTGGGCAAGCAGGTGATTTATGACGACGATTGTTACAGTGCGTAAGGGTGGTTCGGTTGTCATGGCCGGCGATGGTCAGGTCAGTCTGGGTCAGACCGTCATGAAGGGTAATGCCCGCAAGGTTCGCCGTATCGGCAAGGGGGGCGAAGTGATCGCGGGCTTTGCCGGCGCAACCGCAGATGCCTTCACGCTGCTCGACCGACTGGAAAAGAAGTTAGAACAGTATCCAGGCCAGTTGATGCGGGCATCCGTCGAGCTCGCCAAAGACTGGCGCACCGACAAATATCTGCGAAACCTGGAGGCCATGATGCTGGTCGCCGACAAGACGATCACGCTCGCCGTCACCGGAAATGGTGATGTGCTGGAGCCGGAGCATGGTGCCATGGCAATTGGCTCCGGTGGCAATTATGCGCTCGCGGCAGCACGCGCGCTGATGGACACCGACAAGTCGGCGGAAGAAATTGCGCGTCGCGCGATGGAGATCGCAAGCGAAATCTGCGTTTACACCAACGGCAGCACTGTCGTGGAAAGCCTTGATGAAGAGTGATCAGGATTGATCAGGACAGCAATCCTTCGTGGGTCGATTGACGTCACGAAACAACAAAAGACGGTGGCGCAGCGTTAGCAAACACGCTGGAGCGCCAGGAGTGACAAGATGACCAATTTTTCTCCCAGAGAGATCGTATCGGAACTCGATCGCCATATCATTGGCCAGCAGGATGCCAAGAGGGCGGTGGCGATTGCGCTTCGCAACAGATGGCGCCGGCAGCAGCTGGACGACAGCTTGCGCGACGAAGTCATGCCGAAGAATATCCTGATGATCGGGCCAACCGGTGTGGGCAAGACGGAAATCTCCCGCCGTCTGGCCAAACTTGCCGGCGCGCCGTTCATCAAGGTCGAAGCCACAAAGTTCACCGAGGTCGGCTATGTCGGTCGCGACGTCGAACAGATCATTCGCGATCTCGTTGAAATCGGCATCGGCTTGCAGCGTGAAAAGAAGCGCGCCGAGGTTCAGGCCAAGGCCCATGCCGGTGCGGAAGAACGCGTGCTGGATGCGCTTGTCGGCGCAACTGCGTCGCCAGCGACACGGGACAGCTTCCGCAAGAAGCTGCGCTCCGGCGAGATGGACGACAAGGAAATCGATATCGAAGTCGCCGATACCGCCGCCGGCATGCCGGGTCTGGAAATTCCAGGCATGCCCGGCGCCAATATCGGTGTGCTCAATCTTTCGGAAATGTTCGGGAAAGCCATGGGCGGTCGCACCAAGAAGGTCCGCACGACCGTGAAGGCATCCTATAGCGACCTGATCCGGGATGAGTCCGACAAGCTGATCGATAATGAACTGATCCAGCGCGACGCTATTCGATCCGTCGAAAACGACGGTATCGTCTTCCTCGACGAGATCGACAAGATCGCTGCCCGTGATGGCGGCATGGGCGCGGGTGTCTCGCGTGAGGGTGTTCAGCGCGATCTTCTTCCCCTGGTCGAAGGCACGACCGTGTCAACCAAATACGGGGCGGTCAAGACCGACCATATCCTGTTCATCGCCTCTGGCGCTTTCCACGTGTCGAAGCCCTCCGACCTTCTGCCCGAATTGCAGGGCCGCCTGCCCATCCGTGTCGAGTTGAAGCCGCTCAGCAAGGAAGACTTCCGACGCATCCTCACGGAAACGGAGGCCAGCCTCATTCGTCAATACAAGGCATTGATGGAAACGGAAGAATTGCACCTCGACTTCACCGAGGACGCCATAGATGTGCTCGCCGAGATTGCAGTTCAGCTTAATGAATCCGTGGAAAATATCGGTGCACGCCGGCTTCAGACGGTCATGGAACGTGTTCTCGACGAGATTTCCTTCAATGCACCCGACAGAGGCGGCAGCGACGTGACGATCGATGCCGAATATGTACGCAAGCATGTGGGCGACATTGCAGCCGACACCGATCTGTCGCGCTATATCCTCTGAACCAGGCCCATCGCCCGATCTCGCCATTTTGAGCGGGGTCGGGTCGACGCAGACGCGTTGCTTCTATAAGGAGATCGCGGAATAAATCCGCGGCGGCGGCACTTTTCGGCCATTGTTGTCGATAAAAGAACTGCTCTGAGCGGAGCAATGAGAGAATCGAAACATGCGCAACCTGCGACACTGGCTTCTGGCAGCAACTCTTGTGTTTTCGGCGTCGACCTATACCGAAATGCTGAATGCACCCGCTGAGGCAGCCCAGATCAAGGTGGTCCCGTCAGGCAACAGGCATAATGAGCAGCCGCCAATTCCCGGCGCTTCGGTTCGCCGAACCAAGGCCGGTAAGACCACGTTCGATCGCAAATATGAAAAGGTGCGCGACCTTTTGGCGACCGACACGCGCCTTATGTCCAAGATCAAGAAGACAGCTTCCGCCTATGGCATCGCTCCCATTCATATGATCGGCGCGCTGGTGGGCGAGCATACCTATAATGTCGACGCCTATGACCGGCTGCAGAGCTATTACGTGAAAGCCGCGTCCTATGCCGGCGATAGCTTCAATTTCTCCTATGACGGCGAAGCGATCAAGGACTTCATTGCAAGACCGGAATTTTCCAGTTGCAACGCGGGCGCCGATTCCTACACGCTCTGGAACTGCCGCGAAGCCGTCTGGGAGAAATCCTTCCGCGGTAAGACAGTAGGCGGCAAGAGTTATCCCGATAACCGTTTTAGTGCGGTCTTTTTCCAGCCATTCTATGCTGGCCAAACCTTTGGTCTTGGCCAGATAAACCCGCTGACGGCCCTGATGCTGACGGATCTCGTTCACAAGAAATCCGGTTATCCAAAGCTCGATGAGAACAAGGCTGCAGACGTCTACAAGGCCATCATGGAGCCTGATATTTCGCTGGCCTATATGGCCGCAGTTATCAGAAAATCCATCGACGACTACAAGCAATATGCGGATATGGATATCTCGAATAACCCGGGCATCACCGCGACCCTTTTCAATCTGGGTGACACGGTTGGTCGTGCGAAGGCACTGGCGCGCAAGAACGCCGGTGGAACGACCTGGCCAGAAGAAAACTACTATGGCTGGCTGATTAATAACCGGTTGAACGAGCTACAAGCTCTCCTTTAAGCCCAACCACACTGCTTTCTGGTGAGCGAAAGCGCCTGATTATGCCGCAGCTTAACTGGTGCAAGCTCCCGAAATCATGCCATAACCTCGCGTCGAAGGCTTATGATCTCGTCGGGGGCAGTGCGCGTGGCGTCGGATATAATGTTGGGCATAGATACCGGCGGGACCTATACCGACGCGGTCCTCTACAATGAAACGCAAGGCTTGATCGCCAAAGCCAAGGCTCTCACAACGCGCCATGACCTGGCAATCGGCATCTCCGGTGCCGTTGACTCGGTGTTTTCCCAGTCAGGTGTCGAGCCTGCCCGCATTGGCCTTGTGTCGCTGTCGACCACCCTTGCCACCAATGCCCTGGTGGAAGGGCAGGGCGGCCGCGCCGCATTGATCATGATCGGCTTTGAGCCAGATGATCTGAAGCGCGATGGACTGGCCGAGGCACTGGGCTCCGACCCCGTTATCTTTCTGCCCGGCGGCCATGATGTTCATGGAAACGAAAAGCCGCTGGATCTGACCTTGTTGGCAGGCCAATTGCCACTGCTTTCTGACACGGTCTCGTCATTTTCGGTAGCCGGCTATTTTGCCGTTCGTAACCCGTCTCACGAAATCCGGGTACGCGATTTCATCCGTGAACACACCAGTCTTCCAGTCACCTGCAGTCATGAACTTTCTTCCAAGCTGGGCGGACCGCGCCGTGCACTCACCACGCTACTCAATGCGCGGCTGGTCTCGATGATCGACAGGCTGATCGGTGCTTGTGAGGGATTTATGCATGTCCGTGGCATCGCTGCGCCCATGATGGTGGTGCGCGGCGATGGGGCGCTGATCTCTGCGGCGCAGGCCCGGGAACGGCCGATCGAGACCATCCTCTCCGGCCCGGCTGCAAGTCTCGTCGGCGCGCGTCACCTGACAGGCCTCGACAATGCCATCGTCTCCGATATCGGTGGGACCACGACGGACATTGCCGTGCTGGATAATGGACGACCAAGACTGGACGTCGACGGTGCCGTTGTCGGTGGCTATCGCACCATGGTCGAGGCCGTGGCGATGCGAACCTATGGTCTGGGCGGTGACTCGGAAGTCCGGATCGATGATCGCGGCCTGGCGGCCAGGGTCCATCTTGGTCCGCGTCGGGCCGTGCCGCTCAGTCTGGCTGCAACACTTCACGGCGATAGCATCAATGCGGAGCTTGAGCGACAATTGCGCAGCGGCCAGATCGGCCGCCACGATGGTCGCTTTGCCGTGCTCACCGGTCTGCCGGATCGTTATGCCGCGGGACTGGAACCGAAAGATGCCGAACTCTACGCGCGGATACACGCCACGCCGGTGCCGCTCGCAGACCTTTTGACCTTTGGCCCCCAGAAAGCAATCCTCGATCGCCTTGTTGCTCGCGGACTGGTGCATATCTGTGCGGTCACGCCGTCTGATGCCATGCATGTGCTAGGCAGGCAGAACCAGTGGAGCGGTACCGCAGCCGAACTTGGTCTGCGGCTGATGGCGCGCCAGCGCGATGGTGCCGGGCGGGCCATTTCTGCAGATGCGACAGCGATGGCCGAGATGATACTGGCGCGGCTGACGCGGCATTCTGCGGAAATCATCCTTGGCTCTGCGCTTGCCGAAGACGGCTTGCCCGAAATCGATCCTGCCAAGTCGGTGCTGATCGAACGCGCCTTGGACCGGGCCGAAGGAACAGTTCAGTTTTCAGTCAGCCTCGACCGTCCATTGATCGGCCTCGGTGCCTCAGCACCCGTCTATTATCCATCCATCGCGTCCATACTCTCGGTGGAACACGCCATTCCGTCAGCAGCCGATGTTGCCAATGCGGTGGGGGCAGTGGTTGGACAGATCAGGGAGGTGGTGAACCTGCTTATTACCACGCTCGAGGAAGGACGTTTTGTCTTGTCGGGCGCTGGCGAAATTATGATCTTCTTTGACGAGGAACAGGCGATTGATGAGGCCAGACGACGTGCAGGCGAACTGGCTTTGGCCCGGGCAAAGGCAAATGGCGCCGAAGATGCCGTCGTCAATGTCGAGGTCAGCAGCGACGCGCCGGAGGTTGAAGGCTCGCGCAAATTGATCGAAGCGCGCATTATCGCGACTGCCACCGGCCGACCAAGGATCACAAATGGATGATTGTTCTCAAATTGGAATAAATCTTTCGAATTGTGGACCAATTGACAGAAAATACAAACAGGCCTTACCTGCGGCAACGCATCTTAAAGCCTGCGCTACAGGAGAAGAAACATGGCTCGCATCGAAAAATATGGACTGGGCATAGATCGGCAGCTCCACGATTTCATCGTGGAAAAGGCGCTGCCTGGCACCGGTGTCGAGGCGGAGCAGTTCTTTTCCGGCCTTGCCACCCTGTTTGCAGACCTGGCACCGAAAAACAGCGCCCTTCTGGCCAAACGCGATGACTTGCAGGCGAAGATCGATCATTGGCACCGCGACAACGGTGCACCGTCCGATCTTGCGGCCTATGAGACCTTCCTGCGGGACATCGGCTATCTGTTGCCCGAAGGTGGTGATTTTTCCGTCGCCACCGAAAATGTCGATCCTGAGATCAAGGCGATTGCCGGACCGCAGCTTGTCGTTCCGGTCATGAACGCCCGCTACGCGCTTAATGCGGCCAATGCCCGCTGGGGTTCGCTCTACGACGCACTTTACGGAACGGATGTAATTGCCGAGACAGACGGAGCGGAAAAAGGCAAAGGCTACAATCCGCAGCGCGGCGAAAAGGTCATTGCCTGGGCGCGCGATTTCCTCGATCAGTCGGCCCCTCTGTCGGGTGCGAGTTGGAAGGATGTGACTTCCTTCCGCGTCCAGGACGGCGCACTGTTTGTGAACCTTGAGAACGGCAACAAGACCGGTCTATCCGATCCGTCGCAATTTGCCGGCTATCGCGGTCAGCCTGCGGCTCCAACCGCCCTTGTTCTGACCCGCAATGGTCTGCATGTCGAGGTCCGTATCGACGCAGAAGCGCCAATCGGCAGCACTGACAAGGCATATATTGCCGATGTGGTCGTCGAATCGGCGATCACCACGATCATGGATTGCGAAGACTCCGTCGCCGCGGTCGATGCGGAAGACAAGGTTGTCGTCTATTCCAATTGGCTGGGCCTGATGAAGGGTGATCTCACAGAAGAGGTGACGAAAGACTCAAAGTCTTTCACCCGCAAGCTCAATCCGGATGTCACCTTCACAGGATCAGACGGAAGCGATGTTTCCATTCCGGGGCGCTCGCTTATGCTGATCCGCAATGTCGGGCATCTGATGACCAATCCGGCCATTCTGGACCAGAACGGCAATGAAGTTCCGGAAGGGATCATGGATGCCGCAATCACAGCGCTGATCGCACTTCATGATGTCGGACCCAATGGCCGCCATCTGAATTCCCGCGCCGGTTCCATGTATGTGGTAAAACCGAAGATGCATGGCCCGGAAGAGGTGGCCTTTGCCTGTGAGATCTTCGCGCGCGTTGAGGCCCTTGTGGGTATGAAGCCAAACACTATGAAAATGGGCATTATGGATGAGGAGCGCCGCACCACGGTCAACCTCAAGGAATGCATCCGTGCAGCCCGTGATCGTGTGGTCTTCATCAACACCGGTTTCCTCGACCGTACCGGAGACGAGATTCATACCTCGATGGAAGCCGGCCCGATGATCCGCAAGGGCGACATGAAACAGGCGGCCTGGATCAGCGCCTATGAAAACTGGAACGTCGATGTGGGTCTGGAATGCGGGCTGTCCGGTCACGCGCAGATCGGCAAGGGCATGTGGGCCATGCCGGATCTGATGGCAGCCATGCTGGAGCAGAAGATCGGCCATCCGAAAGCAGGCGCCAACACTGCCTGGGTCCCGTCACCGACCGCGGCAACGCTGCACGCCACCCATTACCACAGCGTCAACGTGGCGGATGTTCAGGCGAGCCTCAAGAGCCGCCCGCGCGCAAAGCTCGGCGACATCTTGTCTGTTCCGGTTGCCCCACGCCCCAACTGGACGCCGGAAGAAGTCCAGCACGAAATTGACAACAATGCGCAGGGTATTCTGGGCTATGTCGTGCGCTGGATCGACCAGGGCGTCGGATGCTCCAAGGTTCCGGACATCAACGATGTCGGCCTGATGGAAGATCGCGCGACCCTCCGTATATCTGCCCAGCACATGGCCAACTGGCTTCATCATGGCGTTGTGACCGAAGCACAGATTGTGGAAACGATGAAGCGCATGGCAGCGGTCGTTGACCAGCAAAATGCCGGGGATGCCGCCTATAGCCCCATGGCAGCCAATTTTGATGATTCAGTCGCCTTTCAGGCAGCGCTTGAACTGGTGCTGAAGGGACGCGAGCAGCCGAACGGTTACACTGAACCGGTTCTGCACCGCCGCCGCCGCGAGCTGAAGGCAAAGCTGGCGGGCTAAGCAGAGTGCCTCTCCAAACAAAAAACCTCCGGC
Source organism: Agrobacterium sp. ES01 (assembly GCF_050320885.1). NCBI lineage: Bacteria > Pseudomonadati > Pseudomonadota > Alphaproteobacteria > Hyphomicrobiales > Rhizobiaceae > Agrobacterium > Agrobacterium sp. ES01. The sequence goes on along the minus strand of NZ_JBNQTH010000006.1, from coordinate 7,287 downwards.
ACGCGCCGGAGGTTTTCTTTTGATCTCGACAGAATGGATGCGGATTACTGAATAACCACGACCTTGGAGTTCTTGCCGGGGCGAACCCGGTTATAGAGGTCAATGACGTCCTGATTCATCAGACGGATGCAGCCGGACGAAGCGGCTGTGCCGATCGACTGCCACTCGGGCGTGCCGTGAAGGCGAAACAGCGTATCCTGACCTTTTTCATTGAAAAGATACATCGCGCGCGCGCCCAGCGGGTTACGCAGGCCCGGGCCCATGCCGTCTTCGACATATTTGGTCAGCTCAGGTTTGCGGACCGCCATTTCCTTAGGCGGGTGCCAGCTCGGCCATTCCTGCTTCCAGGCCACATAGGCATTCCCGGACCAGGCAAAACCTTCTTTGCCAACGCCGATACCATAACGCATCGCGCGACCATTCGGCATGATGTAATAGAGGTAGCGCTCGCGCGTATTCACGATGATTGTGCCTGGTGCCTCGCTTGTCCTGTAGGAAACGATCTGGCGGTGGAACTTCTTGTCCACGCGGTTGATCGGCACCGCAGGCAGGGTATAGCCGGCGTCGGTCACCGTGCCGTAGGAATCCGTGAAAATCTGCGCCGTCTCAACCTTCCCGCCTTCGGGCGAGGTGGTTGTGCAACCGGTAAGCGCGATGGCGGCCACAAGGCCGAAAAGGGGCAGTGCATTGCGAAGACGCATGGAGGGCTCTTGCTCGTGAGGGGATGCGATGGTCATTGGAACCATCATCGATTATGGTTTATTTGTAATTATGTGAGTCTTGGCAAGGGCTGGTGGCATTGCGAGCCCGTGACTGCGAGCAAATTGAATCCGCATTGCTTTTTTGCAACATGGCTGGCGATGCGCGCGGATGTTACGAATGACTATCTTTTCTGTTACGGTCGCCAATCCGTTAATCGATGGACGACAGTCTGAAAACGCGATGCTGGTGCGTCGCGGCGTGCAAACGCTGTTGCATGACATGCGGCTGGCGGTACTCCCCGAACTGCAATTGGCCAGCGGTCGCCGTGCCGATCTGGTCAGCCTCTCCGACAAGGGCGAGATCTGGATCATCGAAATCAAGTCATCGATCGAGGATTTTCGCGTCGACAAGAAGTGGCCGGACTACCGTCAGCATTGCGACCGGCTGTTTTTCGCGACGCACCGCGAGGTGCCGCTCGAGATTTTTCCGCAGGATTGCGGCCTTATACTGTCAGATGGATACGGGGCCCATATGGTGCGCGAAGCGCCACTCCACCGGCTGGCTCCCGCGACCAGAAAATCGGTGACGCTTCAATTTTCCCGCACGGCGGCCCAGCGTCTTATGCTGGCGGAATGGGCGGCAGCCAAGACGCCGCTGATCGAATAGACGCTTTATTTGGGTGCGCGTTTTGCCAGAATGCGCTGCAAGGTGCGGCGATGCATGTTCAGCCGTCTTGCGGTCTCAGAGACATTGCGCTCGCAGATCTCATAAACGCGTTGAATATGTTCCCAGCGCACGCGGTCCGCCGACATCGGATTTTCCGGAACCTCGGCCTTTTCGCCTGGTCGCTGCGTCAAGGCGTTGAACACGTCGTCCGCATCCGCCGGCTTTGACAGATAGTCGAGCGCACCGAGCTTGACTGCCGTAACTGCAGTGGCGATGTTGCCGTATCCGGTCAATACCACGATTTTTGTATCGTCCCGGCGCTGCCGTATGGCCTCGATCACATCAAGACCATTGCCGTCCCCCAATCTCAGATCGACGACAGCATATTTCGGTGGCGCAGCTTTTGTCTTGGCAATGCCTTCGGCTACAGATGCGGCAATCTCGACGGTGAAACCGCGCGTCTCCATGGCACGCGCCAGGCGGCGCAGGAACGGTCCATCGTCGTCAACGATCAACAGGCTCGGGTCTGAGCCAATATGGGCGTCGTTGGATTGGCTCTGTAGAGGAACCTGATTGGATTCGGCTTGATTTGCTTCATTCATGATTGACATCCCTACGGCGCATTCATGTCATTTCGGTTGGACCGGTTATGGACAGGAATGATTGGCCGGTAAAGTTAATTCGTTGACTGTGCTTCTATCAGGTTCCGCGGCCAGCTGATGGTGACCCGTGCTCCGTGTTTGCTGGTGTCGCGGTTCTCAAACCGGAGCGCCGCTCCCGAGCGCTCCAGCAGCGTCTTGGCAATAAACAGACCCAGACCCAGACCGCCAGCGCGTTCGTTTCCCGGCCGTGTTGTAACATAGGGCTCACCAATGCGGCCCAAAATGTCCTGCGAATAGCCTTGCCCGTCGTCTTCGATCATGATCGAGATCTTTTCCTTGTTGTGGGACACGGTCAGTGTGACTTCTTCGCGGGCAAAGTCGACGGCGTTTTCGATCAGATTGCCCAGACCGAACATGACGCCGGCATTGCGCATGCAGATCGGCTCCTTTTCGCCCACATTCCGGTCTGCCAGGACGATGCGAATGCCGAACTCGCGATGCGGGGCCACTACTTCCTCGATCATGGATGAAAGCGGCAATCGGCTCATATGCGCTTCGCGTTCCGACGGCAGTGATGTCAGGCGCCGCAGAATATCCCGACAGCGCTCGCTTTGGCTTCGAAGAAGTTGCACATCCTCGCCAAAACGCTCGTCATTGCCAAGTTCCCGCTCCATTTCCTTGGCAACCACGCTGATGGTGGCAAGCGGAGTGCCCAGTTCGTGGGCTGCAGCAGCAGCCAGCCCATCAAGCTGCGATAAATGCTTTTCACGCTGGACAACAAGCTCCGTTGCCGCAAGCGCTTCTGCCAACAACGATGCCTCCTGTGAGACGCGATAGGCATAGAATGCGGCAAATCCGGTCATCGAGATAATCGCGCTCAGGGTTGCAAACTGCATGACCGGCAGCATCAACAGCGTCTCGCCCTCATACCATGGCAGCGGAAAAGGAGAGATCACCAGCGCGGATATCGCAAGTATGGCCAGAACCATGAGCCACAGGGAATATCGCAAGGGTTGCGACGCAAAGGATATGATCACCGGGACGCACAACAAAGGTGCAAACGGGTTTGCAATTCCGCCGGTGATGAAAAGCAGGGCGGCAAGCTGCACCAGATCGAACCCGAGCAGACAAAGTGCCGAAAAGGGCTCAAGTCTGTGTGTGGGCGGAAACCGGATCGACAAGGTGACATTCGCGATCACCAACGCGCCGATCAGAAGTCCGCAGGCAACCAGAGGCAGCGGAAACGCCAGCCAGAAGCTGACCAGCATCACCGTGGCGGTCTGGCCGGCGACAGCAAGCCATCTGAGGCGCATCAGTGTTTGAAGTCTCAGCCTGCGGCTTGAATGATCGAACCTCTTGTTGATGACCGCAGCATTCGTCATTTGGACCACAATCGCGGCCTCACGTTCCCCGCGGTTTTGCTCGGGTCGTCGGCTGCGCCTCGGCGGGATTTTCCGGCCATTCGTGTTTCGGGTAACGGCCGCGCATATCCGCGCGCACGTCCTTCCACGATCCCGCCCAGAAACCGGGCAAGTCGCGTGTTTTCTGGATAGGACGGTGGGCAGGCGAGGTCAATTCAATCAGCAGCGGCAGATTGCCACCTCTGATGGCGGGATGTTGCCTGAGACCATAGAGCTCCTGGACCCGGATTGAGACGACCGGCTCATCTCCATCATAGGCAATCGGGTGGCTCTGCCCGGTCGGTGCAATAAAATGTGTCGGCACAAGCTTGGCCAGATCCCTTTGCAGATTGTGCGGAACCAGCGACATCAATCCATCGTGAAGACTGCTCGCCGAGATCGAGCTCAGGTCCCGCGCAGTGCCTTGGAATGGAATGAACCATTCATCCAAGCGATCCATCAGAGCACGATCCGACATGTCGGGCCATGGTTCGCCGATGCTCTGGTGAAGGAAGCTCACTCTTTGGCGCAGCTGTCGTGTGCTCTTTCCAAGGGGAAGCGCCGACAGGCCCAACAGGCGCACCCCGTCCGCGAGCGCCTGCGCAAGTGTCTCGCCGGATGGTGCGGGAAGCGGTGTCTCTTCAAGAATGATCGCGCCAATGCGAACGACCCGCCGCGCCCGGACCTTGCGGCTTTCTGGGTCAAAGAAGCCCTCTTCCTGCCGCAGCAAAAGGTTGGGCATTTCGTCTTCGACATCTGCGCGGCTGATTTCAGCTGCAGCGAGAATGCGTGCCTGCACGGCACGGCCTGTCATATCGGCAACCACCAGCATGCGCGCATTGGCAAGTCGATCCGTATCCTGAACCTGGGCACCTCGACCATTGGACAGCACAAACCTGCCTTTTGCTGCTCTTGCGAAGGCGATCCTGTCCGGAAAGGCGTGCATAAGATAAATCCCGGCAGACAATGTCTCGGCCGATGACGGTTGTTTCATTGCCAGATGTTCGAGATCGGCGGCAAGCCGGGCTGCAAGGGTGCGGGCCGATTTCGCCCGCGGACTGTTGTCCTGGCGAAAACGCCGCAATCGCTCATCGAGATCGATGTCATTGCCCCCCAATCCCTGTTCGCCCAGGAGAACGGCGAGAAGGCTCGCCTCGCGCGCCAGACCGCGTTCCGCCGACGTCACCACCATGGCGGCGAGCCGCGGCGACAGACCAAGGCCGCGCATCATCTTTCCACGCTCGGTCAAACGTCCATGGAGATCAACGGCGCCCAGAGACTGCAAAAGCGCGCGCGCCTCCTTGAAGGCAGCAGCAGGTGGTTGGTCGATCAAGGCAAGCGATGACGGGTCGCTGACGCCCCAATGCGCCATATCGAGAACGAGGCCCGACAGATCGCTTGCCAGGATTTCTGGCGGAGAGAAAGGCGGCAGACCCGCAGTCTGCCCCGCATGCCAGAGGCGAAGGGCAATGCCGGGTTCTGTTCGTCCGGCACGACCGGCCCGCTGATCCGCCGAGGCGCGCGAGGCTTTTACGGTTTCCAGACGGGTAATGCCGGTGGCAGGCTCGAACACCGGCAGCCGCTGCTGCCCGCTGTCGATCACGATACGGACGCCGTCAATGGTAATCGACGTTTCGGCAATGGAGGTGGCAAGAACGATCTTGCGCGTACCACGCGCTGCCGGGCGAATGGCCGCATCCTGTTCGCTCTGGTCCAGATTGCCATATAAAGGCGTCACATGCGTAGCGACGGGCAGGCGTCCTTCCAGTCGCTCGGCAACACGGCGAATTTCCGCCTGCCCGGGCAGGAAAGCCAGGATCGAACCGTCTTCCGTCGCATGCATGTCGAGGATCGCATCGGTCATGGCGTCCTCGATCCGCATACTGCCCGGCCTGTCTCGATACCGAATGTCGACCGGATAGCTGCGTCCATGGCTTTCGATCACCGGAGCACCCACCAACAGCTCGGCTATACGCGCGACATCTAGCGTAGCCGACATGACCACGAGCCTCAGATCCGGGCGCAGGGCAGATTGGACATCGAGTGCCAGTGCAAGACCGAAGTCGGCATCGAGAGAACGCTCGTGGAACTCGTCGAACAGCACCGCCGAGACGCCAGACAATTCAGGGTCGTCGAGGATCATCCGCGCAAACACACCCTCGGTGACCACTTCGATGCGGGTTCTGGTCGAGATCCTGCTGTCGAGACGCATCCGGTAGCCAATGGTCTCCCCAACCGCCTCTCCGAACAGAAAGGCCATTCGCGCGGCTGCCGCACGGGCCGCCAGCCGCCGTGGCTCCAGGACAATAATCTTTCCATTGGCCAGCCAATCCTGTTGCAGAAGGTAAAGCGGCACGAGCGTTGTCTTGCCGGCTCCGGGTGGGGCCGACAGAATGGCACGATTAGCCGCAGCAAGTGCCGAACCAAGGTCTGGCAGGACGGCGGTAACAGGAAGGTCGGGAAGCTGAAAGGGCATGCTCAGGGCTTTGACGGACCGTCAATACCGGCAACCGTTTCATAGGCGAGGATGGCGCCAGCCAGATCTTCGCAGGCCGCACCAACCGATTTGAACACGGTGATCTGCCGATCATCCGTGCGTCCCTTGACGTCTCCGGTCACCAGTCGACGCAGGTCACCTTGGATATCGTCTTTCGTGATGGCACCGCTCTCCATGGCCTGAATGACATCACCGGCTTCATGCAGCGCGCCCTCCATCGTATCGACATAGAGATCGGCCCGCCGCATGGCCTCATCGTCGCTTTCGCGCATGCCGGCTTTGAAGGCCCCGATCAGATCAAGATGCACGCCAGGCTTCAGCCAGTCTCCATGAACAAGCGGTGTGGTCGAAAGCGTGGCACAGGAAATGATATCGGCTGTGCGGGCGGCGGCCTCCAGGTCAGCGCAAACTGATGCATTGAAGCCAAGCGCGCGCGCCTCCTTGGCCGTCGCTTCAGCCTTGTCCGGCGAACGGCCCCAGACGGAGATCCGTTTCAAGGGCCGCACGCTGGCATGGGCCTGCATCAGATTAAGGGACAGTCTGCCAGTCCCCACCATCAGCATGTGTTCGGCCTCTGCGCGGGCCAGATAGCGCGCGGCAAGCGCTGAGGCTGCAGCCGTGCGCCTCGCCGTCAATTCGCCGCCTTCTATAATGGCAAGAGATTCACCGGTCTTTCCGGAAGACAGGAGGTAACTGCCAAAGATTGCCGGAAGCCCACGTGTGTGGTTGTCGGGAAAGACCGACACCTGTTTCACGCCGATATAGCGATCGGCAAGCCAGGCCGGCATGAGCAGCAATGTCGCCGCCGCTTCGTCTCCGGGCATGGCGATATCGTGATGGTGCCGGGCCGGCATGCCGCAGTCGCTGGCAAACATGGCGGCGATGGCATCGATCAGGGCGGGCCAGGCAAGGGCCCGGGCGGTCTCGGCGGCATTGAGAACAAGCATGAATTGACTCCGGTTATGTGCGCCAGACACTAACAAGAAGCAGAGCTCTTTCAATTGGCAATTGGCTGAATGCGTGCAATTGCGAAGGATCGCATGGCGATCGCGGCGCTGATCTGTTTTGGTTGGCTGTTCATCCGGTTTTGCGAAGAATGTGCGTAACGACGCATATGCAGAATCTTGTCTGCCGCATCATTGGGCGTAGAATACTATTTAATTTCAACAGGTTGAAATTTGTTGCCGTTTTTTGACGCATTTGCTGTTGACTTCATGTCGGTGTAGCTCTAGAACCCGCTCACCGAACGAGAGGGGCGGCGCTTCTGGCGACGGACTGCTTTGTTTCGGTTAACTTCATTCGAGATTGGCTGCGATGCTGGTTTTGGCCCAGGGCTTTATGTGTTTGGGCATTGAAGGTTTGACGCTTTTGAATGAGTGTCGGTTATTTGACAATTGAATATGGAAGAAAGAGAAACGTG